>NZ_VAHM01000009.1 GCF_005796185.1 Pseudarthrobacter sp. NamB4 | reverse complement strand
TCGGGGACCTTGCGATCATGAAAGCACAGACAAAGGGCCTGGCAAAGCGACCCCGTATACATGACCTCCGCCACACAAACGCTTCCTGGCTATTGCACGCGGGCCTCAACATCTACATGCTTCAAAAGCACCTAGGCCATAAATCCATTACCACTACCCTGGATCGCTATTCGCACCTCTTGCCAGAGGGGCTTCACGACACAACAGCGGCCATGAATCGCGCCTTCGGCTCCCGCGCTTCGTAAGCCGTGAACCTCGAAAGAGCTGGGATAGCCACGAGCCGAATAAGTCCGCGCGCTTCTTCGACGACATTCCTCGCCGCGAAGAGGCCGAATTGCCGTTCCTAAAGCTGTTGAAGCTGACTTGGTGCTTAGCCCCGAGGCCAAACGCCTACAAGTTAGATCCGGGCTGCGTCATGGACTGGGTGTTCACGTCTTTAGTAGCGGCAGACCGGTCCTCAGGGCGTGAGGCTCGTTTTTCCATGTACTCCGTCACGGTTATGGCGATCCAGTCACTCAAGTGCTCGAACCCCTCCGCGGTGGCTATTTCGCGCGCACTATTGGCTTTCTCAACTGGCAAGCGAAAATAGATAACGCGTCGTTTCCCCTTGGACTTAGCGGTCATAAAATCTCCTCCTGTGGATTAGAGGCACGGGCAAATGGGTGGCCATGTTCCTTCCCGCAACTCGAAGTAGCCCAGGCGTGAGCTGCCATAATGTCGATTTCAGCGGCCCGCCTAGGACGGACTATGACCGCTAGGACTCAAGCTATCACCGGATTTCGTGGGTTCCGGGAGCTAGAGCATGGCGATTCCGGCCCTGTGCGTAGGGGCTTGGATAGCGCATTTGCGTAGCGCTAAGAGAAAATTGGCAAGTCGACCCGGCCACCAATCTCCGCACCTGCCGGGCCCCTAGCCGCTTAGAATTCGTGGCATGGAACTGCAGCAGGTGACCAATGAAATGAACGGTTACTTCGCCGTGCGGACTTTCAGTGGCACCTGTACAGCGTCGATCTTGACTCCACGCCGCGAAAGATCGTCCGGCTAGCGCAGGACAAGCTGCCGGTAGGGGCCTACGTTCAACTGCCCGTGTCGAAGTTGCGGAGGGACGGCGATGAAATTCCGCTTGTGGGCATCGGAAAGCTGGTTGTGGGTGAACGAGCCCAGTTGTGGCTCGACATTCGAGGGGACGGCGTGGTCACGTTCCGTGAAACGACGCCGGTGCTTTCGATTCGCCGGCTCTCGGGCACTGCCTGATTACGCCGCTTTCGTTCCAAGGGTCAGCCATGGTCCAGTAGTCCTCCTGCTGCAGCCCCCCAAGTGCATGGAAGAGGACGAGGTCCGGCTCCAAGTGATGCGGGCAGTTGTGTTCAACCTCTACGGTGCCCAGAAACATTCCCCGCCGAATCGGCGCAAATGTTCCCACCGGCCCGACATTCGTGATTCGAAGCTTCGCCACCAGCTGGGACTGCGACGGAGGATCTTTCCTGCCGCTCAGCGCCGAGGGCACCAACGCGGACGGCCTGGATGGGCGGAGCGTCAACCCGATCGCGATCGCGGGACCGGGTGACGACTCGCCTACGACCCGTGCCGGCCCATCCATTACGTCACCCGGGGCGCCAACGCTCCGGCCGGACGCGACCAGCTCATCAAAGAAGCCGTCGCCGCGACCTCTCAGACCACCGGGCTAGTCTTCATCGACGACGGCGCAACGACCGAGACGCCAACGCCCCGCTCGGTCCCCCGCCCGGTATTTCAGTCCGACCGATACGGTCATCGCTGGGCACCCGTACTGATCGCTTGGGCAACTACTGATGAAGAGCTGAACTTTGTGACGCCCAGATCGAGGGGGAGCCAGAGCACAATGTTGGCTCTGGGAGAAAGTCAGGCCAGGGGCTTCTCCGAGGCCGGCTAGATCTACGTGAGCGGTCAGATAACCATGAGTGGCGCCGCCGCGGCATGGGCACTCGATATGGGCTTTGGTCGCGACTATATCCGCGAGATCCTCACTCACGAACTCGGCCACGTCGTAGGGAACGGGCATTTTGACGGTGATAACGAAGTCATGAACGCTCACAAAGAGACCGCGAGCAATAATGATCTTCAGCCAGGCGACCTAGCCGGTCTCGCCATCCTCGGTCAGGGAAGATGCCAACCAGGGGTGTAAAAGTGGCCTCTATGCCGGCCCCCATGAAGCCGGGTTAGGAGGCCCTTATCAATAGCGGGCTGACGTCGACCTCACCGTCAGCCCCGATGACGACTTCCGCGAGGTTACCTGCCCAGGACTGCTCGGCCGCCAGAACTTCGACCCTGGTACTGCTGCCATCATCCCAGGCCAGCTCAGAGCAAAGCCGCTGGTGCCAATGTCCGGCGAACAGCACTTTCGGCCGGACCTGGCTGACCGTCTCCTGCAGCAGGACGCGGGTTCGGTTGGCCTCCTGCAGTGTTTGCTTCGACAGTCCGGGCAGCCCCTTCAGTCCGGTGACTCCGAGGGGGACGTCGTGGGTAAGCATGATGTCCAGTCGCGGCCCTTGCGAACACGCGGCGATAAGTTTCTCGGCTTCCTCGGCCCTGGGCTCTTCCTGGGGCCACCAATCACGGCCCTCGGTCCTGTGCTTCCGGTCCACGCTGTAGGCGCCGCCCAGGGCTCCGATGCGCACCCCGTCTCGTACGATCACCGCACCGTTGGGCAGGTTCGAGTTGCGGTCCGAGATCCGGCGGGTGCCGTCAGGGTTCAACGATTTCGTCCGGAGGCTGTCATGGTTGTCGTGGTTGCCCACCGCCCAGATAAACTCGACGCCGTTTTCCTCTAGCAGAAGTCGCAGGCGCTTCTCGGTCTTCCCGCGGAAGGCCCCGGGAAAGTCGAAACCCACGTCACCGACGCCGAGCAGCAGATCGATCTCAGCGCCCTTCAAGGTCCGTGTCACGGCGCGAAAGTGCTGAACATTACCGTGAAAATCGCCCATGACGGCGGCACGAAAGGTCATCAGAAAATCCTAGGCTGCACCGCTGACGCTTCAGCGCATCAGGGACGGCAGATTGGCCCGGTACGATTCGCGGGTCGTTACCGTAGTTGTTTTTCCGGCCGAATGTCCAAGCAGCAGCGAGTCCGAGTGCAGAGATCTCCTGCAAACTCATACAGCGTTATCTGCTCGTGGAACAGGAGCAGCAGAGCGGGACACCCCGCGTGCCTTTAGACGGCGTGCTGTGAAACGTCTTGGCGCGTTGACCAGCCCTACTTCTGCCTAGGAGTACTTGACCGCGTGTCGTTGTTGGTCACGCCAGGAATTGAGAAGCGATCGCGTTCGTACTGCCTCGGAAGGAAGGGCCTCGTCGTCCAATGGTTCGGGTTGCGCTGCCGGAATCGTAACGAGCATCTCATCCCGGAAGTGAACGTATTCGGTCGGCATCGATGTGACGGTCGCGGCAACGTTATAGACCTCGCGCCACAGGCTGTCAGTGGCCCATAGGCGGGGCAGGAGTGCCGTGAAGGCGGCGACCTCGCTGCCAACCCATTCCCGGCCTCTCGTGAGCCGCTTTCGTTGAAGTAGTCCGAGGGGAATGACAACCAATCGGCCGATGGTTATAACCAGAAATAGGATCAGCGCCGCCCAGAGCATGGGACCCGAGAGATCTGCTGTCGTCGCCCCATATTTCGATACCCAAGCGATAAGTGCTAGGAAGCCGCAAGCGAGGGCTGCGATTAGGGTTACCGGCCACCAGCCCAGCGAACCGTACTGGGTTAGAAACGCGGAGAACTTCAGCAGGGGCGAGTCGAGCTTGAAACGATCGTGTGATTGCTCCTCGCGCACGGTTCGCAGGGCCGCAATGTCTTCCGCCTTTGCCTGCTCCCAGCTATCCCAACGTGAGTCAAATTCAGTGACAACCGGGTCGGCCAGTTCGCGCCAGCGCTCATAGGCTCTGCCGTTCAAAGTTTCCTGACGCCAGATTCCAAAGTGATGTGCCAGAACGGCTTCATTCTGTTCCTGCTGCGCCTTCAGTTGCTCAGCAGCGAAGTACTCCAAGCTGCTGGCGAGGTCTTCGTTGTGGCGGACTGCCTCCTCTGCGGCGGCACGGCCCGCGACGCTCTCCTCATATGCCGCCGCTGCAAGTGCTGTCTGCGCTTGCGCCTCGCGCCGTAAGTCTTTCGCGAACTGACTTTCCCCCATGGTTCCCTCAAATCTCTTCCTGATAGCGCTTAACGCGATGTGGCCCAACTCAGACCAAAAGTACACTAGATTTTTGCTGCCGAAGTCGTCTCTGAACAGGGGAAACGTCCGTACGGCCTTCTCGTGAAGCGCCCTATAGGACTACACCGAAGTTCGCACTGGTAAAGCTCGGTCCGCTGCTGGTGCACATGCAGAATCGATCGCAGGGATCGCGGGATCTGCCACGCCGACCTGCCGCGCCGCGCCGTCACGCCGGGCGACAGTCCAAGGGCAGAACTAGCCTTCTGGGTGATCGTTAGCGGAACACCGTCCAACCCAGAAGAATGCGCAACAAGCTCGACGAGCGCCTGCAGGAGGGGCAGCAGCTCGTAGTCATCCGCACCGACCGCTGCTAGCCGCCCCTGTTGTCAGCAGCCGGCGGCCTCACGGTGGTCAGAGGCACCGGTGGGCCCTAGGCTGGCCTCATGATGCCGTACCCGTTTGAGTCCTACGCGCAGGCCGGGCCGCCCCAATGGTGGCACATCCTCGCTGCCCTGGGGCCGTGGGTTCTGCTCCTGGCGGTCTGCATCGTAGGCTTCGTCTGGTGGCTGGCTCTCCGACAGGCGACCCGAGACGCGATACGCAATGATCAGTGGCGCCGGGCCGTATGGGCACTTAGAGCAAGCGTGGACCCGAACCCGAAGAAGCGGCGGATAGGCAATGCTGTCCTTGATCAGCTGGGCAACAGGGCCGCCGCAGGTTCCGACGAGGCCAAGGTCATTGCCCAGGCGCGCCCGGGAACTCAAAAACACGACGTCCGACCATCTGAGATGAACGATAAGCCGAACTAGTCGTAAGGCAGAAGGGAGCCCTTGGCGGCTCAGAAAACAACAGCAGCCAGGGGAACCTGGGGAAGCGGTGCGATAGAGCTCCTGACGCCCGTCTGCGGCGAGGTCGCGGGCACATAGGATCAGGAGCGTGACAAAACGCGAGATCTTCATAGCTCTGAGTGCCGAGGACAACCTGCCACGGGGCAATATCTGGAGGATCACCGCCAAAAAGACCGACTTCTACCTTGACTTCGAGGGTGATCACGCCGGTGGCTTCCATCTATCGATGCATGGCCCGTCCCGCAACTTCGGCGGTCACCGCTTCCACATCAAAGCTAACGAACAAGCGATCAGCGCAGCCCGCGCCAAAGGGGCTTTCGTAGAGCACGACCTCGGCCAGGTGCATAAGTTTGACGGGGTGCAGCTGGCCGACCATGCGTACCGGGTCGCTCGTTTGCGATTTGCGTGGGACCTCCAACGTCCTCGCTTCCGTGATGCCGCGCTCTTACGGAACCCCATGCCCCAGCTCGGGTTAGGGAGAAACGGAAAAATCCTTAAGACGCCGCTGCCGCCCAATTGCGCGTGGGACATAGACTTCGTTGTTGCTTATGGAGAGCCTTACTGGCCCGACGCCAACGAATCGGAGCGGGACAAGTCCCGTATCGGGCCACTAGCAAATGACGCCGGCATGTGGCTGACGGCAACGTCCTATCACCGTCCCCAGGACCGGCATCCCAGCCCCGAAGACCTGCAGCTGCCGACCCCCAGAACCGGTGAGACCCCGAGTTCCATCATGGCGGGCGGTCCGGGGCCCCTTGGAGGAGAAGACATGTACTGGTTCGTGGAGGGGGTCACATCCAGGGAGCTTCTGGCCAAAACTGCCGTAAGCAGGGGGAGGAAACTGGGGCTTCCCTCCACCTGAGCCCGCTGGTGCCCAGGCAGGGCTGGGAACGACCGCGGGAGTAATACCCGAGTCAGGGCCGGTTGCGGGCAAAGTCTTTGTGAAATGTTGACCCAGCCAGCACTGCGGCCCAGATGATAGAGCTCCACCCGATGGTCGTACCGAGGCTTCCCTGGTGGTCCGGGTAGACAGTGCTCACGATTCCAAACCAGGCAGCGCCGGCCGCAGCGATGAACACCATGAGACGCCACCCCGGAAGCCGGAAGGAAAGCAGCGCTCCAGCCAAAGGGACCACCAAGGCTGCCGCGGCCTGTACGGGCCAGTGGTCAAAGTCCCAAGTGAGATCAACTGGGCTCCGCCCCTCCCGTGCCGCTGCGGCCATGTCCGAGGCAAACGCTCCGGCGACGGGAAGCGCGACAACCGACAGGGCAAGGGTGGGCCAGTGGAACCTGCCCGCCATTCGGAGTGCCTCGGGTTCAGCGCTCCCGTACAAAGCGAAAATTCCCGCGGATACAGCCAACAGAGCCGCAGCTATCAGTAGTTGCTTGGGCTGGGCGGCTGCTATCGCGGCAACAAGCACAGCGGTCCCCGCCGCGACCGGCAGCAAGGCCGCCGAAGCGTTCCCAGGACGCCAGCCGAGGACGCAGAGTGGTATCCCGACGAAGAACGTGAACAGGACACCCCAGCCAGTCTCCAGCAGGGAGCTCACGTAGAAGTCCGGCCGGGACTGGAAGAACAGCGGGACGCTTAGGTCAACGAGACCAAAGAACAGCACCAGAACGAACAGGCCCGCGGTCCAGCCGATAAAGCGGACCCCGTCGCGCCTCTCCTTCTCGTTCATGGGCAAAGAGTCCTCCAGCCGCTCTCCTGCGTCAAGAAGCTTCTCCCGGCCATTGCTGCACGGACGACGCTATCTTCTGCCGATGGGGCAGAATGGGCCCATGTGCGGCAGATACGTTATGTCCAAGGCCACCAGTGACCTGCTGAGCCATTTCGAGGCCAAGGAGGTGGAAGGCACACCGCCACCGCCGAGCTGGAACGTGGCCCCCCACCCAGGCCGTGCCCATCATCGCTGAGCGGCTGGACGAGGGCAGCATCGAACGGAGTTTGCTGGTCGCCAAGTGGGGCCTGGTCCCGCCGTGGGCCAAGGACGCCAAGATCGGCTCCAATATGATCAACGCCCGCAGCCAGTCGATCCTGGAGAAGCCGTCATTCCGAACGGCGGCCGTGAAGCGCAGATCCTTGATAACGGCCGAGGGATATTACGAGTGGCAGAAGACCGAGGACGGCAAGAAGATCCCGAACTACCTGTACTCCGAGAAAGAGCCGCTGCTGGGCTTCGCGGGCCTGTACGAGTGGGGGGCTGACCCGTCCGTGCCCGAGGACGACCCGGGCAAGTGGCTGCTCACCTGCACCGTGCTCACGACAACGACTCAGGACGCCTTGGGCCACATTATCTAGGGGTAACGGGCTCTGGGCCAGGGAAAATCTGCCCAGAAGGATTGAGCCACGTAAGGTACGACTCCTGCTGCGGCGGGGGAGCATCGGGCAAGGATGCAGTTCGGTTTGTCCGTGCGGCGTGTCGACGGGTGTTGAATTTTGTGACTTTCAGCGGTAACTGGCGGCGTTTTCACTGCGCTTTTTGGCGCATGGTGCAGCCCCCAAGGGGATCCCTACCCGGGCACTGGTCACGAGATCGTTGGCAACCGTCCCGTAGAAGGTTCCTTCACCGATCGCAGTCGGCTTCTACATGGCAGGCCGACGCGAGGACGTCCAGTGCGGACTCCCCTGAGTTGGAGTGTGCTGATCCCGTGGATGGGTGGATGGGTGGATGGATGGATGGGTGGATGGGTAGCGAAGCGGGCAGCGGCGCCGGGCACCTGCGGGGCGAACGGTAGAACTCGCCGTAATAGGTCCCGAGCCGGTCTCGATAGGCGGGATCGTCAGCGGTGGCATCATCGAGTTCTGGCGAATCCTTGATCTGGGCCTTCGTGAGATCGACGTAGACCTTCTCGTCCGCGTCGTCGACACGCTGAATCGTGCCCGCCGGAAGAATTACCTTCCGGCCGAAGATCCATGGGCCGGTGTCGACCACGATGCTGCTTTCATCGACCGCGTTGCTGGCCTCGTCGACCTTGCCGATGTCGCCATCGGAGGCGTGAACGCGATAGCCCACGATGGTGCCGGACTCAGCTGCGCGAGCCGACGAATCACGGTAATTCCAGGCGTCCCACCGATCGAAGTCATCGGAGACATCCTGTTGCGATGACCGCCAGAATCCACCGATCCCTCAGCGGGCGAATTTCGGTCGTCGTGACCGAATGTGCCCTTTGACCGGACGATCAATGGAGATTCGCCGCGCCCGTACTTTCGACAGAGTTTTCCAGCGGGATCAGCGGATCGGACCACTAGACAGGCTTGTCGAATACGCCCTGGATGAACACCGTGCGCCCGGCGTCGGTGTTGCGCCCGGAGTTACTCGTCTTGACGGCTGCCTGTTCTCCCAGCACGAGATGCATTCCAAGCGGAGGAGGGGCGCTGGAGCCGCTCACACCCGACGCTTGCGCCTTCGCCTGCTGTGCCTTGCGCGCCGCCACGATGTCGGCGGTAATGTCGCGCCAGGTGCGCTCCAGGAGACCTGCACCGCGGATCAACCCGCGGAGGGATTCCGCATCGGCCA
Organism: Pseudarthrobacter sp. NamB4; assembly: GCF_005796185.1. Taxonomy (GTDB): domain Bacteria; phylum Actinomycetota; class Actinomycetes; order Actinomycetales; family Micrococcaceae; genus Arthrobacter. The sequence continues at coordinate 148,718 of NZ_VAHM01000009.1, read as the reverse complement.
GATGGCTCTGGTTGGGGCGGCTCGCCCATGGGACCGGAAGCTCGATCGGCTCGCCGTTCCCCGCGCAGATTTCCTGGCAGACGAACAGCCCGCCCGGCCTGAGTACCCGGGCGATTCCGGAATACAGGCGGCGCTTGTCCCGGATGTTCATCTGCATTTGTATCGTCCACACCACGTCGAAGCTGGACGCGGCGAACGGAAGCTCCAGGGCATCACCGGCCTGAAAGCGGGTGCGATCGGACAACCGCGTCATCCGAGAAAGGGCGTTGGCCACCCCGCAGAATTCAGGCGAGAGATCGATGCCTGTCACGTCGCAACCCAAAGTTGCGGCGAGGTAACGCGCCGGGCCGCCCAACCCGCTGCCCACGTCAAGCACTCGCGATCCTGGCGGAATCTTTGCAAGCTCCACCAATGCGCGCGTAGCCGAACGTCCCGCGGAGTGAAACTCGTCGGCCGGCGCGAGATCTTCGTGCGTGACCGAGTCCAGGTCCTTGCCGAGAGCTTGCAACCCCGCCACGATCCGCGGCAGAAGTCCGCCCGGCTCGTAGTGACGAAGCATTTCCTCGTGCGAGTCGCCCATGGACGCAAATTCTGCGGGGATCTCGGGGAGCCGTCAAGTATGCGCTTGCTCCCACCACCCCGTCACCTGCCCTCCTCCGGCAGGAGGGAGGGTCTGGCCTGTGCCCTCACGAGGTCTCCACTAGACGCAGAAAGGCATCGCAGACCCCCCTGACCAGCAAACGATCTCTGTCCTCCTAAACGACATCGGAAGGGTCGCGGTCGTGCAATTCTCCCTTCGTCCCAAGGGTCCGTGGGTGGCTGACAACCAGGATCAGCGGATAGCTCGCCTCCCCGCAATCGCTTACGGCTTCGTCGTCCGCTGGACCGTTCCCGAGATGCGATCCATGGCGCAATTCCTACTGGTGCTGTCAGGCCTCTTGCGCGGCCCCGCAGCAACGCTTCTTATCGAATTTCTCCTGCCCCGCCGTGCGGCAGAGAAGGCAGAGGCGGCGACGGATGCGTCGCGAGAAATTCAAGAGACGTCGCTAGAACTTCTTCGCGAGACTCAACTCCTGCTCGCCCGCGCGCAGGCCGAGTTGCGTCAACGACCCTGGTGGCGACGGCGGCCGAAAGGTTCAAGGCGATCAAATAGGAACCTTATCTACCTCGACCCTGTCGTCTCGCGGAGGCCAACATCGCCGCTCAGCGATCACAGCGAGCCACCAGCGTTCGTAAGCCGGTCGATCACCGTACCGCGGAAGTCCGCCGCCGTGTTCCGCGCGGTTGCTGGCCTAGGCCATGTACGTAAGACCCGCACGATCAAATGCACGGTGACGGGGGGATTACTGCAACCATGTTCCTTATGACTGGAATGAAGATCGGTTATGCCCGGGTCTCGACGAACGACCAGGACCTTACCGCCCAACGCAATGCCCTCTTTGCGCTGGGTGTAGAGGAGGCCCAGATCTATGTCGATCACGGACTTACGGGGGCGAATCGGGTGCGCCCTGGGCTCCGTGAAGCGATGGCGGCGTGCCGGGCCGGCGATACGCTCGTGGTGATCAAGCTTGACCGGCTGGCGCGCTCCCTTTCCGATGCCAAGGACATCGCCGACGAGCTGACAGCCAAAGGGGTAGTGCTTAGTCTCGGCGGCAATAGCCACGACCCAACTGACCCCGTGGGCCAGCTGCTGTTCAACGTCCTGGGAATGGTGGCCGAGTTTGAGGCGGATCTGATCCGGATGCGCACCCGCGAGGGCATGGCGGTCGCAAAAGCGAAGGGGCGGCTGAAAGGTAAGCAGCCCAAATTGTCCAAGACGCAGCGGAAGCATCTTCTGACCCTGCACGACGCCGGCGAGCATACACAGGTTGAATTGGCCGAGCTGTTCCGGGTGTCACGGACGACGGTGTACCGCGAGCTCCAAAGGCGCACAGTCTGAAGACCGACGCGGTGCCGACTGCTAGGAACGCGCCAAATAGCGCCGCAAAAAGACTGCCATTTACCGCCGAAAGTCACAGTTGAATTTTCTTCAGACTTCTGACGAGGAAGTTGGCCCTGAGCGTAGCGGTTAGGGTACCTTCACCGTGCATTTGGCTTGCGGGCATAGGGCCTTCATCTCCGCCTTATTCTTGGGGAATGGTTGATGAAGAACTCAGCGCAGCGCTGGCGGCCTACCGCGATGCGTTGGAACAGTACCAAAAGGAGCCGGCACACAAGCCTGGTGAGACTCCGACACCGGACGAGCGGTTCTTAGCGGATTTCGGCACCGAGCGCGGTCAGACGTTTTTGCCCACCATTCACGCACTACACGCCGAAGCGCGGCGTGTACGCGATCCGGGCGGACCCCTCGGCAACTACTCCAATGCCCTTGTTGCTTGGGCGGATACCCATCCGGAGGTTGACCGCCAGGTGTTGCATCGACTTATACGTGAACTACTCTGGGCGGCGAAATAAGTCCCTGCATGAGGCGAGTGTCATGCCAAGGCCATCAAGAGATCCCCTTACGGGCCGCACCGTGCGCGCCAAAAGCTGTCAGTGATAGGGATCCCTACTGGGAACACCTTCGGACTTCCGACCGCAAAGTGTCCCAAGTGGGGATGTCTGCGTTTACTGTGACGGTCAGTTCGCCCTGCGCCTCATCGCCATACGAACGATGAAGTGGCATACGAATGCCGCGGGCACCAGGACGACCGCGCCCATGACTTGATCCCTGGCGCGTAGCGGCGTCCCGCTGCGGGCAAGGTCCCTGCCTGCCGCAATCACGCCGGGCAGCATCACGGGTACCGCGGTCACGACGCCTGCCGTGTAGCGTCGTGCAAGCACAGTCGCACCGAGGTGCGTCCCAACGTGCACGCCCAGCCCTGCGACCACAGCCCGGTACAAGCGCGAACTGCCCGCCGTCTGCGCGCCACGGACGCAAGCGAATCCGACGAGAACGCCCATTAAGCCGACCCCTGCCCAAGACTGACGCAAGTCCATCCGCAGCGCGTGAATCCCGGTACGGTCGGCCAAGTAATTGCAACTGGCAGGGAAGGTTGCGGCTTCCTCGAGGTCGTGCAGCGCCCACGCGAGGAAGAGCCACGCCGGCCCACGACGCCATGCGCGATTCCGAAGTTCCTGGGGTTTTGCCACTCGTTCATTATTCCAATGGACGACCAAGTCAACGTCCCGTCCGCTTACCCCTCGACGAGGCTGGATACCGTTGTTATCTTCCAGCTTCGGCTGATAAGGGAGACACGCCCTAGGAACCTGCACCTAAGGGGATTGGCCTCCGTGCGCTATCAACTTGGCATCTAAACACATGAGCGATGATGATTCCATGGGGAAAGTCGCGCAGGCCGTCTCGCCGGAAACGAAATACTCTTGGACCGACTCGCTCTGGCCTGACTGTAACAGTCGGCGCCAGTCCGCGAATGAAAAGTAGCGGCCAGCCATCGTTGTACGACGAGCTGCGACTATTGCGCAGTTCTCTGCTCTACGCAGATCATGTGGATCTCGTCGCGCCCAGCGGCGTGGATGCATACTTTTTCTCCGTTGTTGGACACAGATCCTGACGATCCCTTGTTAACCGTTGCGAATCTTCCTTCCGAGACCCTGGAGCGTCTGGGAGTCGAAGAAGTGACACCTCAAGAATTTCGCAGAGCACTGCGGAAGTTGGCCGCCAGGCCCAACAATGATCCGCAGCGCCTCGAAGGGGAGGCACTATGGCGTCCGGCGATCGTCAAGTTCAGGCAGCAAGCAGCCGAGGTCTTGCACAGCGCTGAAGGGTTGGAGCTGAACATGGCGTTGGAAGCCGGTTCTGTCACCCTGATCAGCGATGGAACGTGCTTTGAGGACAGCACTGTCCAGCAGATCACGTGGTTCCGCGAACGACTTACCCAGGCACTGGCTGATCCCAGCTCAACGGTTCTTCTGGATCAGATCTCCACTGACTTCCTGCGTGAAGCAGGAGACTATGCCGATGGGTTGCCTGCTGTCGCTGACAACCGCTCCCGTCGGACAGCCGTCGGCGCAGGATTAGTGGAGCGGCTACCCACCTTCCCTGATGCACCCATGAGCCACATTTTGGAAGCCCGCGAAGAACTTGCCGATGGCAGAGTCGCGTACAGGGAGTCAGTGAAGGAGCTAGCCAGCAAACTCCAGTCCTCGGCTCTAGATGAAACCCTTCCAAGCGAAATCGACGAGTTGTGGCACGATGTGGTTCGCCCAAAGCTGGAAGATCTGCGAAAGAGCGCAACCGCGACGCGCGTGGGGGTGGAGACAGCTAAACGCCTGTTCATGGAAGGGTACGGGCTGCCGACGTTGCTGGTGGCTATAGCGAACTTCAGCGACCTGGCAGCAGCACTTCCCACTCCAGCTGCTGCAGCGGCAGCCGCCACCCGCGTCGCGGCCGCGGGTGCTCAGGAGGCGTTCCGAGCCCACGCCACAGTCCGACGGCACGACCTGGTGTATCTGCTCGACGTGAATAAGAAGCTCAGGAAGTAGACGGCACGCTGATGGATCCCTAATCGCGCACTGGCGCTGACGGACCGTTGCGTCTTCCGGCTTGCTACATCCTGTGCCGCGAGCAGGAACACGAACGGAAACGCGGCCCCACGCACCTTCTACTTATGCCCTTTCGGGCCGATCGTTGAATGACGCTATTTGAGAGTGTCCGTGTTCTGCTCTCGGATCATGCGCCGCAGACTGGTCCTGGCCGCGGCGAGGTCGTCCTGAAGGGCTGTGATCTGTAGGTTCAGTTCGGTGTTCGATGCGCGGGCTTCCGCCAGTTCGCCTGCGAGGCGGTTGAGCCGGTCGACCAGAGGGGCGGTGCTGAGGTTGTTCAGTTGGCGGCCGAGGGCCTGTCTGAGGTTTGCTCGCAGGTCCTCGCGTTCTTGGCGGAGTGTGCTGATTTCTTGCCTGGCCAGTGCGAGATCGGTTCGAAGGGAATCGATTCCTGCGGGTTGGCTGTTGGGGGTCTGCTTGGGTTGTTGTTGCTTGTTGATGGCCTCTTTGATTTGTTCTCGGGTCCCTGGTGAATAGACGAGCCTGTGGAGACTTTCGCCCTGCGCGCGACCTTGATGTAGGTGATGGGATCACCGTCGGTGAGCATCGCGACGAGTTGCTGCTCGACAGCTGCGCGTTTCTCGCGGCTCTCTTTCTGCCGGAATTCCAGCAGTACTTGGGCGGGCGTCCTGGGTGTGGTTTTGCCTGCTGCGTTTGCGTCATGAGGTGTGCGCCCGGTTTTTGACGGTGAGTGGCAGCGGTGTTCTGCTGCTGCCTCCGGCGCGTAGGCGGCGTAGCAGCGTGCCGGCCTGCTCGACTTCGTGTCGCTCGTCTTCTGGGAGGGCGTCCAGATGCTCCTTCATGACGTCGAGCACGTGCCGGTAGCTTTCTATCTGGGCGTCAAGGTTGCGCAGTACGTAGTCGTCGACGTCCATGGCAGCAGCTGTTTCGCGGTCAGCCTTCAGTGAGCGAATGTGGTCCTCGATCACGGGCAGATAAGACGGATCGGGGCGGTAAAAGCCGCAGCCTGAGCATTGGAACCGGATGGGGCAGCTTCCTCCGCCGGCTTTGACGTTCGATGGCTCGACGCAGTTGCCAAACGGTGCCGCTACCGAGCGCATCTCGTAGGCCGTAGTGGAAGCGGTGGGTGCGGCAATTCCGTGGCGGTCTGTGACGTGCCTGCTCAGGGTTCGGATTGCTTCGCGTTTCCGCTTTTGGTTTACCCGATAGTAGATCTGGGTGGTTGAGATACTTCGATGGTCCATCAGCTCACACAAGACATCTATCTGGACTCCGGCGTCGGCGTGGCGTTGGGCGTAGGAGTGCCGGAATGCGTAGGGATAGATCAGACGGTCGAACGGGACGCGGTTGCCCCTGGCATCGACCGCGTCACTGACTAGATCCGGCATTCCGTCGACCCAGATTTTTAGGGACCGTGCCAGGCTTGCGGGCCGGAAGTGGGGATCGATGCGGTCGGGCGTTCCGGAGGGAAAGAGGTAGTTATCGCGGGCATCTCCGGTGGACAGCGTGTTTCTGACCTCACGCCAGGCGGCGATGGATTCGTTAGTCACCGACGGGATGGGTAGACGCCGCCGGTTCCGGCCAGCCTTGGTGTTGTCCCAGATCAGCACTGGTCCGTCATGGTCGAACTCAACACAGTCTTTGCGGAGTGCGCACACTTCGTTTGGCCGACGGCCCGTGTCGCGCAAGACGATGTAGAGGGTTCGGATCAGGAGGCGCTGATGATCCTCGGCCATTTCGGGGTAGTCGGCGTTGCATTCGAGCTGGTCCAGTTTCTGATCGAGTTGGGTGATGACTTCTTCTGGGATGGCTTTGCCGACTTCTTCCCGGGACTTTGGTTCCAGTTGGAGGCGATGGGCTTCGGGGTCCCGCAGGAACGCGTCTGTGATGCCCTCGATCATGCGGGATTGGTGGCCGAAATCCACCAAGGCGAACACGGCCTCGAGCCCGACGTATCGGCGGGTACTGCTGCGTGGTTGTCCGTCCGGGTGCGCCCACTCCCTGAAGGCCTGGGTGATGGCGTCCAAATGGTGTGGTCCAAGGTCCTCGACTTGGTATCCGCCGTCCGCGGTAGCTTCGAGAGCCCGTGACGCCACCTCGACGGCCGTGAGCAGTTCGCGGATTTTGGTGCTTGTCTCAAAGGTCCGGCATTTTTCCATGGCGAGGTCTCTAAGCCACGTCTGGCTGATCACCGTGAAATCGGCCTGACCGCTGTGCATTCGGCGATGCTTGGTCCGGGTGCTGCCCCGCAGGTCAAGAGTCGTGAAGTCCCAAACCAAGCGTCGGGTGGGGTCGCCACCGGTCATGTCCTCGTAGCCTGCCTGCAGCCAATGGACTATGTCACGTCGGTGACTGTCCAGGTCTTTGCTGCCACCCTGAGGGCTGAGCTGGTGAGGAGTTAAACCAACCAGATGCTCATGATGCTTAGTGTCCTTGACGAGTCTTCTGAGCATCTTGGGAACGAGGCGGTCGCCTGATGCGTCACGGCGCTGGAGGGCGTAAAGCATCTCCGCGCGGACGAGAGGGCACAGCGGGAGCATCGAGAACTGGCCTTCGGTCAGGTGCGGGTGGGCTGTGGCTGCCCACTCCAATACGGATGCTCCGAGTCCTTCGCGCCGGTAAAGCCCGTGGTGATAGCGGCACAGCCCGTCCCGCAGATCCGGTCGTTGATCGCATTGGTGCACCGTGCATAGGCTTTCATCTGCCGGGTAGGGATTTTGGCCGGCGGCCAACCAGGTTCCGAGGGTAAGGGAAGTGTCCCGGCCCCGCTGGTATCGAAGCGCGCCGTAGTGGCTGCGGCATAGGCCCTGGCAGATCGCTGGCCGTGCACAAGGGATCGCTCCTTTCCTGACGAGACATCCGTCAGGCTGTTTACCCGGGAGGACCTTACCGCGCGGCGGCGAATACTCAGCTGTAAAGACGTCAAGCGCAAGATCGGATGACTTCCAGGTTTTCAAGCAGGTGGTGCAGAGGGCTCCACCTTCCAGCTTTGCTCCGCATCGCTGGACAGTGCAGCGCGTGATGATGTTGTCCTCGCGGTCCGGGTCGCCGTCGAAGAACCAGTTGTCCGCGTCCCATTCGCCCGGCCGCCAGTTAGGATCGATTCTCCCTTCCAACCATCGCAGCCAAGCTTCGTGATCCAAAGCCAGTGCCAGCCGGTTCGGCGTGGTCTGATCGATCGCTGGTTCAACGAGGGTTGAATCACTCACCATGGTAGGTCTCTCCTGGTCTTGGCGGTGCTTTCGACTGCTTCCCGCATCCGTTTTCTCGACGCGTGGATGTAGCGCTGAGTGGATGCGAAGGAAACGTGGCCCAATAGTGCCTGCACGACGTCGGGATCGACTCCGGCTTCGATCCACCTCGTCGCGGCCGTGTGTCGCATCATGTGTGGCCGGACAGTGAAGCCACAGTCACGCGCCAAACGGTCCATCATCTCCTTGGCATTCGCATAGGTCATTGACCGGCCGCGTGGTTCACGGAACAGGTTGACGAAAACCGCATCATTGGCGGCCCCACGGTCCAAGCGATCGCGCTCGAACAGGTAGTCGGAGTAGGCGGCCACCATCTTCTGGGTCACCGGGATTGTTCGAGGAGTGCGTGACTTCGCGAGTGCACCGTTCTCGTTTGGCCGTCTTATGACATGCAGATGAGGCCCGGGTATCCCACAGCCCAACGCTTCCGAGCGGGCCAGGAAATGCAGATCGGATCTCCTCAGCCCTAACGCCTCGCCGATGCGCATCCCCGTCTCCAACAGCGCGGTGACCAGAAAGCGGTCGCGCGCATTCGCGGCCGCGCAGACCACCACTGCTGTCTCTTCGTCCATGAGCAATGCCGGCTCTGTCGTCTGGGCCCGAAACTTGAGCGTCCGTTCCTGCGTTGTGCGGAACTGGTCCCGCTCCCCGGCATCAAATTCGGGAGGGACATAGCGGAGGTATTTGGGCTGTGAAAGGAGTGCTGAAACCCGGGGCGCGACCCACCCGAGCCTCGCACCGAACTTGAGAAACTCGCTAGTCGTGGTCACGATCGCGTTGGCCGTGCCCTTTGACCTCAAGCGCGCGGTGCTTTTCCCGCCGGGGTGCCGAACGGGCTCTGTGATCAACCAGCGGAGAAAAGCGTGCAGCTCTGTGAACTCTGGATCGTGCCAGTCCACTCCGGACTGCTCACAGTAGTTCAAGAAGAGCGCTACCCGACCTGCGTAGACACGTTCCGTGTTGAGTGAGCGATCTGCGGCCCGTAGCGAAGCCAGATAGGCGCACGCCTCAACGTGCAGGTTCCAGTCAGAGTCGATAACGACCCATGACGTCTCCCCAGGGGAGACCACGGCCCGCTCGGCACGGAACCGGCCAATCGCAGAAGCTTGAGCAACGTCGCTCACACCCCGAGGATAAAAGGAAGGCACGATCGAATTTCGACGCCACGCCGACGTGACTCACCCCAGAACCACCCCCAGATAAGCCACGTCCACGACCGGTCGCCGGCAATCATTCCACGGGACCGATTCGGTGAATGGCTGGATCCGGACCTGATCGACAAGGCCGACATCCAGCACCTGCTGGATTCCCTACCGGAGCCGAACCTGACCCCGCGGATCGTCAGTGGCCGGGTGAACAGCGTCCGCAACAACGGGCCTGAACTGCTGGAGCCGGCCGAGTGAGCAGCTAAGAGCAGGTCGCTACAGAAGCGGCCGGAACCGCTGTGTAATGCGAATCGGGTGTCTATTGACATTGGAATGGGCAGAATCCTCGGGAAGAAATTCACCAAGTAGCTCTGTCGGTCGACGGCTCTGCACCAGCAACGACAGGAGTCCCCGTGGGAGGAGGACTTCTTTGAAGGGCCGATCTCTGGCCGCTAAAGTGGAACCCGCACATTATCGAGTCCAACTTTCTGGGACCAGTCCACAGGTGCCAGCCCTTCCACATCTCCGGTCCTGACCGATGTAGCCTCCACTACTTGGCGAAAACCTTCCTAGGATGAACTGATGAGCGAAACAGCGCCAGAACCCGCAGGCCCAGCCCGAGCTTTTACCTTCGACGGCCAGGTCAGCGAGGAAAAGCTCGCAGAGCTCCTTGCCCTTGGAGCGGAACACTCATCCCTGGACTTCAAGAAGGAACTAAACCTCAACGAGCCGCTGAAAAAACTCGATTTCATCAAGGACTGCGCCGCCATGATGAACCAACCTCACGGCGGTTATTTGGTCATCGGCGCGAATGATGACGGAACGCCCGCCCCAGGGTACTTGGCCCCAACAAAAGATGTTCGATTCCGCTGCTCTCACCGAGATTGTTAGGCCGTATGTCGATGCGCCAATCGACATACGGGCTCAGGTACACACACTTCAGCTGGCAGGGGAACCTGCCCGAATGGCCCTCATCTTCATCCCGCCTCCAGCAGACGGAATACCGGCGGTGATGGCAAAGGACGGCATCACCAAGGCCCCAAGCGGGAAGGACGTTACCCGGTTCAACCGCGGAGTCGTGTACACCCGCGAGGGAACATCCAATGCCGTAGTTACACACAGAACGTGGGCCAATGTTCTGGCTAACTTCAGGAACCAACAACGTGCTGAATCACGTCAAGATGTGGACGCACTTATCCATAGAACTCTGCAGATGGTCGGCACCGCGGGCACCCGGCCAATGATTGTTCCCGACCTGGCCATGGACGCAGCGACATTTGCGGACGCCGTAAGCGCGACCCTGAATGACGGTAACGTTCGTGCCCTTCGGAAATTCCTGGCTGCGGCGAAGAATGCTTACCTCCAAGGAGAGACTGAGGAGCAGAGGTCAACAGCGCTCGACAGGATCGCTGCAGTCGCGGTAGAAGCTGTGATCGTAGGCGACATTGCCTCCGTCAAACTCGCCATGGACGCGCTTTCTAACTTGTACGAAGGCTATCTGCTTACCCCGGGAAGAATCCAAGGTAAACAAGGTGCGCAGGCCAATTGGCTCGCCATTATTCAACGGGTCATGGCGGTAGGGGCCGCCGCTGTCCGCAACGGCCAGTACGAGGCTTTACCCACGATTGTTTTGAGGTCAATCGGCGACAGCGTCTACTCCTACAGATCCTGGATTCGACATGCAATAACTGAGGCGTCCAGGGCGGGCCTCCTTGTCCGGTCCGATGAAACTGAAAAGGGCGGGAACCTCATTGCAATGTCCGCCGCACTTCTACGCCACACTCCAGATCTAAGACCCGACATGCAGATTGCTGACGACGGAGAATCAGGCGAAGCCTTCCTCGATTCCTTGTGTCAGTTTGATTTTCTCTGGTGCTGCCTATCCCTGGCCTCGAACGAGGACGCATCCTCTTCGGCTGCCTACTACCCGAGTTGCGCCGCCTACCACCAGTACAGGATCACGCCAGCGCTCCACCTGGTTGAGAATAAGCCGGAGGCCAGAGCACAGATATTCGGAGACATCTCAAGTCAGAAAATCGCAGATTCAATTCTCGAAGTCATAGAGATGGCTAAAGGACAGTCATGGAACTACGGAGGATGGTGGGGCGGCCGCCGCGAGATAGATCCCGCTGGCTGGACCATGAGAAATGCAACCATCGAGGATTCTGCTAACCGCTTCTAGACACCGTGGTCACCGGATCAATCACGGATGTTGAGTGGTAGAGCAAGTTCATCGGAGAGTTGATCCAGCTCGGCGAGACCAGGTGTGTCGACTCGAAGCGACTCAAGGACCCACGATGCGAACATCGTCGCCATGGCTGTGAAATGTGCAGTTTGGCGCTCGTAAGGGTCGTCGGCCTCGCTCAGGAGTATGAACTGCTTCTCGTCGTCCAAGTCTAAGAAGGCCGTTACCGTCTCACCTGTGACATGGACAATCTGCGATTGCTGCATGTACGCAGTCTTGAACGTCGCGTTGTAATCGACCTGCTCAATCATGTCCGTGACGCGGAGCAGCTTTTTTCCCTTGGTCGGCATCGACTCGATAGCCGCGTCGATTTCATCCTGGGGCATGTTCAGGTACTTCGTGACAGCCTGGAACACGCGTTGACGGGAATGGTGATAGCCCTCAATCAGCTGGTCAGGCCCACTCTCGTCATAGTGCGCCCATTGCGCGGTCAAGGCATGCTCAAGTGCCTGCCGGGCGACTGCCACAGCCTCTCGAGAGCGCCCGGCGCGGTGCAGTACCACGTATGCGCCCGCGTAGCGTATCGACTGCGCACAGATGCCGTACACAGTTTGGAACTCCACTTGGTGTTCTACAGCGACCTCGAATGAATCTGCGTCATGCAGCCGTCGCTCACGCTCTTCGATGAATCCCAGCCATGCCTCGATGGTGGGCGAGGGCGGGGTCAAGAGAGGAGTGATCACTCAACCAAGTATGCGGCTTTGGGGGCCCAAGGCCGAAGACACCGTCAAAGAGGCCCGCGAAAACGACCCATTCCCACTGATCTGCCGACGCTAAAAAACTATTACTGGTCCAGGTTGCAGACGCGCTCCAAGACGGGTTCGGGACACCCCAACAGGCGCAGAGCGTGCGCACGCACGATGCGCTCGAGTACCCGCACCGTCTCATGGAGGTCATAAGCGTCGAAACCCTTGTTACCGTGGGCCAGATCGTTGCGAACTCGGCTTAACGCGTAGGCGACGCGCTGCGCTTCGGGCCCTTGGGCCTCGGTCAGGTAGTTCCTCAACAACTTGCAGGCTGCCAGCCGCGGAGTGAGATCCACAGGCAGTTCACCCAGCAGGTGATGCAAGGCCTCATTCAGCCCGCGAGGCGGATTCTTGGTGAGGTTCTTTTTAACGAACTTCAGTTGTTGAGAATTGAGAATGCCGGCATCTTGGATCGCCTCGATGAGTGTTTTGCGTTCCTCTGTGTGATGGTTCCTTCGCTCTTCGTAAGCAGCGGCGGTCTCGTGCCCGTGTAGGCCCTCCAGCGCTTGTACGAGTAGAAGGAAGCGGGAGCGGGGATGCTCGTCGGTCGCCGACAACATCGCCCCGTAGGTCTCGATTAGCGGGTGATGATCGTCCTCAAGCCCTTGCCAGCGCCTGAGCATGTCGAGCAGAGACAGTCCATCGACGGCGATATGCACTGCTGTTGAAGACTTGCGCACCGCTGCGTGGTCGGACTGATACGGCTCCTGTGTGATTCCCGACCCGTAGACCTGCCGTCGTTTGTGTGCACGTGACCTGTCGACGCCGCTCGCGTCAACGGCCAGATAGGTGAGCGGCTGCGCATCTCCCGTGGCGATCGAGACAATACGTCGAAGGGGGACGATCCACCGGTCCACCCAGTCGCGCACCGTCAATGCCTTTCGTGACTCGATCCGGACGACCGGGCTCACGACGAACCTGAACGCATAAGCGTTGCCGATCCCGATGGCGGCGTCGTACTCTAAGCGCACGGTGACGTCATCGTCGCTCCACTTCTGGGACGAGTCAGGATTGCCAGACACAGTCCAGTCGCCCTCCAGGTGCCGGCCCTCCCCACCTTTCGGGAACGTCCAACCTGAGAACGGAGCGGCGCCTGCGACTGCATCGAGCGCGCCAACTTGCGCGCTCACACGCGAGTAGGTCGGAACCACTGACTGGTTTGCTGCCTGTTCCTCATCTTGCACCTCCGACGCGGTCTTCGTACCACATCCACGAAGCCCGTCGGGAGCGCCAACAATGGCGGTACCCGCGCTGATACGGCCGTGCTCCGGGAGCCAGTAAGTAATGGAGGCATCGATCAGATCCACGTCGTGACCGTTTGCGAGACGTGCTCGCAGACGGGGCAGCTGGACCTCTTGCGGGAATCCAGCACTCCGTTGCCCTGTTGCCGTTTCGTTCCACTGAATTGGGATGTTGCCGTACACCGACCCGGTGGGAGGACGGTTCGCCGGGAGGTCGAGAGCGCCGGCGTGCTCACTCTCACCCCCGTTAGGGCCAGGTAATAGCCACGTGCACAGATACTCGTCAGGTTCCACGAGCAGTTTTAGAGGCGGTTTCTCTTCGGCCATTTAGACAGCTTAGGAGACGGATGTCGGGTCGCTCAGAACTTTGCAGACTTAGGACCGCCGACCCGATTGGAAATCTCAATGCACAAGTCAAAAACGACCCTTTTTGAGGAGCTGGCTCCTCGGAGCTCGACCCTCGCGGGTGACTTTCTGCGATAAATGGCGGTGTTTTCGCGGCGCTATTTGGCGCACAGCCAGCCCACAAGGGGATCGTCTATTGAAGCGCGCTAGGGCCGTTAGGCGACCGCTATCGGAACCACTCGAGCCGCCAAATGCAGAACCGGGTGGGGCGGTCGTCTGGTAGCGACGGGCAACGAACGCTTAAAGGAATATCGAACAAGCCGAGTGAAGAGCTCACTGCCTCCATACCTACAAAGGGTCGCGGAGTACGCCCCCTAGCTCAGAGAAGCCAGATACGTTTGCACGACGTCCTCCCTGATGCGGCCGCGCGGGTTCACCTCGACACCATTCTCAGCTGCCCAGGCACGAACTGCCTTCGTGTCCACCGCCGGCGGCAGTCGGCGGACCGTGGGAGCGTCCCGGGCAGACTCTCTACGGGCAGCCTCCACAAATCGTTCCAGCTCACTCCGAAGTTCTCGCGCCTTCTGATCCGCCAAATCAATCTCATACTCAATGCCGTCCAATGCAAAGCGGACGGTCTCAGTCGCCTCGGATCCGTCGAGGTCATCGATCAGTTCAATCACGGTGCGTGTAGCCATCCGACGATCCTAACCAGTCAGTAACCTTACGATGTGGCGCAACGCCAGCAGGTGATCAGGGCCATATGTGCATGCGCTCCGAATTGGAACGAACTCAGCGTGCCTGCTTACCCGGCGAAAATGCCGACAACGGCGACCCAAGCGGCAGCTGGGTGGCGCCCCAGCCCGGTGCGAAATAACCCGATCCCTTGAGGCGAGGATTGAAGCCGCTGGCCTGACTCCATTGCTCGCACTGGCCGGCTGTCAGTCGTGGGCCAGGATAATAGCCACTTCTGGCCAGGGGATCGGCGGAGACTTGAATTGCTCGCCCGATGCGAGACGTACCCTCGCGTAGAGTGCCGAATACTGTTTGCCCTGAGCTACTGCAGCGGCTTCTACCTCCGCGATAGTTGCCGATTTTGTCAGCCAGTCCATAGAGTCACCGTTCGACAGCCTGTGAGGCAGCTTCTGAAAGTGCAAATAGTCATTGCGCCCCATCAGCGTGACCTCTGCTGCGGCCGCTTCAGCCGACTCGCCAAGCACATGCAACAAAGAGATGTCAGCGACTGTAACATCGGCAGTTCCGGTGTTTCTGACGGTCGTAACGACGCCCCGTTCAAAAGTTTTGAGGTGCGGGTTTCCCGCCAATACGGTCGCCAGATCTCGAAACGGCATTCTCGCCGTGTTGCCCGGGATCCACAGCGAGGCCTCAAGATCCACAGCAATTTCTCGGAACGGGGCGAGTCGCGATACAAAGCTATCGAGTAGCTGTTCAAAGTTGTCCGCGGTGATCGCACCGTCAGGAAGCGCGCCGACCCCTAGTTCATGGTCTGCTTTCCAGCCTTGCAGGAGCTCTACAGGGTAGTCCCCACCTTTGGGTCCATCGATAAGCTTGTGATGCGTTGTGCACATTAGCATCAGGTTGCTGAAAGCTGCGCGTTCAGCATCAGTCATCGTGGGGTCGTAACGGGCTGAACCTTCGTTGGCGCCCTTTATGTGTGCAATCTGCACGGCCACCAGCTGCTCTCCCTCAGTCTCTTCAACGACTGGCTTCCTGCAGCCCCGGAAGTAGCACGTCCCTCTACACAGGGCAAAAAGGGCTGCCCTCGTCCCCGCACTATAGTTTCTTGCTTCGTCCGCCACGCTCGCCAGTCTATATAAGGCAGCCCACTACACCTCCCCCATCGGATTGGGGCGGCGATAAGCCTAACCCTCACCCGGTCCTAGAGTGATGCCCTGGGCTGGCAACTAACCAATGTAAGTAGACGCCAACATAGAGCTTGCTCGCGAATCGATTCGCTCCACAGGAAACTATCCCCATCACCCATGGCAGGTGTCCCCCGGACTAGAGTCTGGGCATGAGTTTCTTATCTGTTGAAGAGGAATACCGGGCTTTTCTTCCGAGGCTCCTGTCGCTCCACCCCCGTGAAAGTGGAACAGATTCCGAGGTAGGAGTCCGCGAACCTTACCGGGAAGTTGCCCACGTGGCCTACGGATGGTTCATGCGTTGCCACCGCGGTATCCAAGCGGTCCTCATGCTTGAAGAAGAGGGGTTCCAAGTCGAAGCAGCTCCTATCCGCCGGTCGGTTCTCGAACATGTAGTGGCACTCAAATGGCTCGCCGCTCAGGGAAGCGTGGCCGCGGGGATATTGCGACGCGGGGCCAGCAATGATGCCCGGAAGCGTAGGGAAGCGGTGCGAAATGCAAACTGGACCTCGGTAGACCTAGACCTGTTCGATGCGGTGGTTCAGGACGGCGAAGGCCTTGACCGGCAGCACGACAACCTCTTGGCCTTCAAGGCTCGCTGCGAAAAGTTTGGAACATCCGATGACATGGTCCTGTATCTCGCGGAGACCGCGCAGTCCCATCCATGCTGGCAGTCGGCCTCGCCTTACCTGGACCTCAGCTCGGGCAAGCCGGTCCCACTCGTCGACCCAGGCTCACCGGTCGATCAGGCAGGCTTCTGCGTCGTTCACTTGATTGAAGCGCTGCTTTGCGTCAATCAGATCTTTGAAAGCAGCATCCTGTCCGCTGATTTGGAGGAAATCCTGCCAGCTGTGAGGTCGCTTATGGTACGCCAGGGAGAAGAGCTCGGGCTACCGGTTCCCCACGAGATCCGCCATGATACCTGAGCAGTCGGCGCTGCCACCGCGGGGCTTTGCCTACTGCTCACCCGTAAAAACACCCAGGACGCCGGCGGCCGATCCAAAGATGATTGCCGCCATGCCGAGGACCCCAGCCGTCTTAGCCCGTTCGAAGGCCTTCCGGCTCACCGCCACTGGAACACCTTGGGCGTTGCCTTCCATGGCTTTGAGCTTGCCACGAGCCTCTGCGAGACGTTCTTGGATCGAGTTCAGCTCGGCCTTCTTCTCGTCCCTGACTCTGGATTCATCCGTTGTCGGGGTGCGGAGCCAAGACCTAACTTTTTCTGCCTCAGTCTCCAGATTTGAAATCTCCGTATGAAGCGAGCCGATGGCGCTGTCGCGTTGTGTCGTATCAGTATGATCCTGCTTTGCCCACATAATTCCAACGACCAGCGCAGCAGCTGCGGCTAAGCCACCCAATATCTCCAATATCACGACCCAAGTTTGCATTCAGTAAGCATTTCACATGGGCAAATGACTTGGGGACGCGGCCTTCTCGGGCCCTCAGAATCACGATCGTATGTGCAAGAGCCGCGCGTATGGCCTGTCAGACCCTCCCAGCACTCTCGAAATCATCGCAAAAAACTATCCCTCAATTAGGTGCGTGTTTTGAGAGTCGCGCCGTAACTAGCGGAGAGGTGAGAGCTTGGCACACATCGGTTATGCAAGGGTGTCCACAGCAAGTCAGTCACTGGAAGCTCAGGAATTTCAACTGAAAGCTGCAGGCTGCACTGTAATTTACTCGGACGTCGTCACTGGTAGCTCACCCTCACGCCCACAGTGGGACGCCTGCCGTAAGGGCTTGCGGGAGGGGGATTCTTTGGTTATCACGCGTCTCGACCGTGCTGGGCGGTCGCTGAGCCACCTTATCTAAGTATCCGGTGAACTCAATAGGAAGGGGGTAACCCTCACCGTCTTGGACCAAGGCATTGACACCTCTACGAGGAGTTCGAAGTGGTCATGCCCAGAGCTTAGGGAGACACTCTGACAATCTGGATGAGACGGTGACCCGTGTTCGCAAAACCTGATCATATGCGCGGAACGTCGGGCACCAGGCATGCTCTGAAGCTTCTTCTGCCAGCGGCGATTCGTTGTTGGACGACGAGTACCAGCTTTCTGCGGCCCGAACCCAAGAGCCCGGGTAGATGGCAGGATTCTGCAGGACCCGCTGTGTTATTCGGTTGTCAGCCGGCGACTCCACGTACCCAAGGCTTACGACGCAATCCGGCCCCAAGCTGGCCAACGCCGCCATAAGCGTCTCGTTATAAGTCCGAAGCAGACGATCGGTGACCGCCCGGGCAACACTCCAATGATGAGGCGCTGCCGAAGCCATGCCCCGAAGTTGTTCATCGGTAAGCGGCTCCAATGGGTCACGTCCCTCGTGCTCGGCCGCGAGATGGGAAACGACAAGTGCCAGGCGATCCGTGTACTTCGCCGCGGCGCGCAGGGCAGCGTTTCCGAGGCGTCGCGGGATACGTGTTGCCCCGAGCCGGCTTGTTGACATGGCGAATGCATCGAAATCGTCAGCCGATGCTGCGTCCAGAACCTCTGCAACCTTGGCCAGGTGCTGCAGCACGATGTCTTCTGTCGCCGTGGCCAGGAGGGCAAAAGCCCATGTCCTCCTGGAAAGCGAGTCCGGGTACCGGTCGAACGTCCTCTGCCACCAGTCTGTCTGCTGTCCCCTGCGGAGGTGCATGACGAGCGTGCCATAGTCTGTGGCGGGGCCAAATGGCTCCCCCTCCTTGTCTACCGATCCCTCAGCTCTCGTAGTCTGAGTTGCAGCGCCAATAACGGCTATGTCTGATGCCAGCCAACATGGCCCGTGCAGCCGCGCCAGTTCTCGCGCCGCGTTCTGCCAGGGTTCCGTTGTGCCCTTTTGCCCCATCGCCTGTGACCTCGCCGCCTGCTGAAGACGCTTGTATGCAGCATCCGCTTCGACGAGAGCCCTAAATGCCTCCGCCCGTGGGGACTTTTCCGGCTGGTCGGCCCAAAAATGGCCCGAGGCGAAAGCGTACCCTTCCCGGCCTTCCTCAGCCAGCCTAATGAACCAAAAGGGCCGCATGCTCCGGAGCAGATTGCCCGCGTGGCTCGAGCTGGTTGTCTCCACCTCAGAACACCAGCCGTCAAGGACGGAGCGGAGTAGCCGGGCGTTCTCGTCGGTTCCGTTTGCAGGCGACGCCCCCGCCAGCAAGGCCGATCGGCAAGCGTCTGCGTCGGCGAGCTGAAGGCCTTGGGCGGCAGTAGGAGTAAGCTTCGGGACTCCGAATCTGCCCCCGAGGGCAAGCCAGGCGGACTCTAGAGGAGTACCCAAAGCAGCCGTAGCTCGGGCTCGCCACCAGTCTGCAAACTCTTTGCCGCTGATAAGGGAATGCTGTCGGAGCATGTCGACTCGGGCGGAAGACATATCGGCATCCGGTGCCCGCTCAATGTCATTGAGCAAGGCGCACTTCAGTTCGTCCCCTCCAGAGGAGGTTCCTAGTCGTGGAAATACGTTGCCGCTTGCCCTCTGATTTGTAGCCAGCCGTACGGTGAGATCGTCGGTCAGTAGTTTCGCAACGTCGCGTTGCACGGCTGTTTTGTTAGTGAATATTCCGTCGCTCAGTATCGTCCACACGGCTACACGTTCCTGCAAAGGATGCCGGGCCTCAGCCAGCGCTTCGTCAAACCCGTACCTAAGGCTTGCAAGCTCATTTGGATTTGCGAAGCCGGCGTAAAACCTGGCTGTGTTCAGCCAGTAGTTCCGCCTAATGAGCTGCCGTAGGATGTCGGATTTCGACAGTGGTTCCCTACTGTCCTCCCCAGCCCACTCGGCGAGAAATCTTGCGGCAAAGTATTCGCGGACAGGCTGCACCGCGAATTCAAAAGTTCCTTCGGACTTGCTGGTTAATGCCCAAAAACGGTCCGTCACTGCCTGGAAAAGTTCTGCAGCCCGCTCCGTGGGCCCGTCCGTACGACGGAAGTATAAGTAGAGCGTGTCTTGGATCGCTTGCAGCGTCATTCGGTCAGCCCCACGCTTTCCCTCCACACCAGATTGCATATGCCACCCGAGGAAAGAAGTTACTTCGATGACGTGGGGAACATGATCCCGCTGGATCTGCTGCCTGCTCACTTCCCTGTCCATGAAAGTGTTCATGTAATCCGAGTAAAGCGGCGTTCTACTGATGGGAACGGCATCACCTTTTCTGCTGATCAAGAACAGCAGAATCGTCAATTGCATCGGGTTGTCAGCGAGTTGGGCAACATGATCGTAGGTCGTCCGCTCCTCGAATGTTCGTCTGAGTTTCGTCCGCGCCATTCCTCGTATGCCATTTAGCTCTGCCCATCGGTTGACGAACTGGCGCTGCAGCTTGACATCCAGCGGGCACAGCTCAAGAGTTTGAAAGATTTCTTTGTCCGGTTCGGGCAGGCTAGAAGCGTTGGGTCTGGCCGTAACCAGAATCTGAAAACGTCTCTTTGCCTCTGAGCGGCCCATTCGCATGGAGAATCGGTTAATCTCCTCCACAACGATTTTGCGAAGGCGAGGATCGGCGACCTCATCGAGGCCGTCAAACACCAGAAGGCTTGGATACCTGTCCAGAAGACTCTGCAAGCGCTCCACTGTGACTTGTCGACCACCGCTGTGAAAGGTGCATAGTGAAACGAGGAACAGTTCGAGGGAACGCTGGTCCTTGCGCCGATCACGGGGCTTACGGTCCAGCTCCTCCTCGCCAAACGGGTCACGTCCTGACAGCCACATTGCATAGTCTGAGAGATCCAGGCGCAATGGAAGCTTCGGTTCCTCTACCTTCGGCAAATAATTCGCTGCTGCCGCGAGGTCCGGTGCAATTGCAGCTCGATGGCTCTGGCAGAGGTACTGGCCCAGAGTGGACTTTCCCTGGCCGGGAACACCAAGAAGGTAGGTCAAGGGAAACAGGGATTTGAGCATGTAGCCAACTGCGCCGGTGTTGTCGTCTACCGCCTCGTGGTCCGCGTAGAAACGCTCTTTGGAAGACCCCGGTTGCTGTATGCGTCTTGCTTTGACATCTATGAAGAGCTCCGTAATGTCCACGCGATCCATGTCGAGTTGCGAGAACTTGATTTTGGAATCGTCTCCCCACTGAGAAGCGATGACCTTGAGGATCGTCTCACGCATTTCGTGAGCTGCGCCCTCCTCGTGGGCCGCGAAGATGAGGTAGCGGATCGCCTCAGATCCCGCCAGCATTTCCTGGTATGACCACTTGATGGAGTCCGGAGCTGCATCGACTTCGGCGTCGATGTCTGCCTGCCACCAGCACTCAACAGGGATCCCGAATTCCTTGGTCAACGCATCCAGGGACACCTGTAGTTTTTGCATGCTTCCGGTGTCGTTCCCGGTCGTGGTCCCTGCCACAGACGTCATCAGGATGTAGCGGGATATTTTCTTTTCGCGCACCAGTTTTTGAATCTTTTCCCGTTCGCCATCGATTGCGGACTTCAACCAGGTGTGAGGATTCTGCTGCACCTTGCTAGACCATTTGACTTGGTACACGATGCTGCCATTCGAGATCGCATCGATACCGCCATCCGACATGCCCACGGGAAAGCACTGAACGGGATCGCATTTGAGCCGCAGCAAAGCGCCGCACAGCTGTTGAAAGGCCCCTTCGCTGAGCCGCGAGTACAGATACTTGAACGAGTTACCTGGCTGCTCCGAGGCCGACCGCGTATTTCGCGAGGAGCCCGGCCGGGGTTGGCGGCTTGGAATCCTAGTTGACGGGCGCGGGCCTCCAGGCCTCGGTGCTACAGCGAATGGATTTGACGCCGGTCGCGGCCTGGAAAAGTTGCCTGAGTCCATGGGGACCATATTGCCGCATTCTACGTGGCTCTATTCTCACGTGATTCTCTGGAATGAGACATCGGCTAGACCTTCGCAGAACGGACGCTGTACTTGGGTCAACTCCGTCGACGATGGAGTGCAGCCGGAGCCCCCGTTTGGTCATCTCGTCGACGGTGTTCAGCACATCAATCAGGGAGCGGCCCAGGCGGTCGATGCGCCAGCAGTAGACATCGTCCCCGTCGCGGGCGTACTTCAGCAGTTCGGTCAGGCCGGGGCGCTCTTTCGCGGTTTTCGCTCCCGACATGTGGTCGATGAAGATCCGCTCCCTCTCGACACCCGCCTCTTCGAGGGCGGCGACCTGCATCCGCGCGTCTTGGTCCGTGGTGCTCACCCGTGCATACCCCAGCTTCATGCACACATAGTGTCACGCAGACCCTTGAGGGTTCTATAAGACATTGCGGTGAGACAGACTCTATGAGACAAAAATGGCCCTATTTCGCCTGGTTTCCGGGGGTTCCGGGTACGTCACCCATAGGTATAGTTCGTGAGACGGCATTAGGCCTGGACTTGCCGGCGTGTGGCTGCCTCATTCCATGAACGCGCACCTACCGCCCGGCAAGGCTTGGTCAGCCATGATTAGGCGGCGAGTACCACCGGCCTGCCGCTCGTGAAAGACCGGATGCAGGTATTGTCTGCTGCATGACATTGGGGGATGCCGCCGCGACGGCAAGTGATCCACGGGCTCAGGCCTTCGGCTATGCGCAGCGTCGGACTTGGGTTTTCTTTGCATGGTGGTTTGGGGCAGTCATCGCTATCCCCGGAGCCGTCGATGCAGCGCTCTCCGGGTTGCTCGGCCAGGACATTGAACGGGGCATCTTCGCGATGGCCCTTGGTGTCGGCCTCTCGTCCGTGGGCTGGCTCGTGACGCTGGGGGCGCGGTTCTCACGGAAGCTTCCAAAACCCGCCACCGACATCCCCCGTGTGGACCAGGCCCTCCGCACCAATCCACCGGCCATCAAAATCTCGGCGATCATATCTGTACTGATCGTGGCCGCCTTGATCCTGTTCGTACCCGAAGGCAAGCTCCCGGAGCTGCTTCCCATCATCGGCTTCGTCGCCGCAGCCCTGACGAGCATCACCGGCGGCATGGCCTATTCGGCGTCCGTCCTGAAGAACAGTGGCGAGCTTTACGCACGGTGGCTGGAGCACCGGTAACCGATGGCCACCGCCGACACTCGCCGTCCATGGGCCTTCGCCGGGGTGTGCGTAATGGTTCCCGCGCTGACCCTGATGGTGTTCAACCTGGCCGACCCTGTGATCCAGCTGCTGCCCTGGTACGTGGCTACTTATCTGCTGATCGGGGCCTGCATCTTCGGTCCGACGGGAAAGCTCCCGTCCCTGCGGCAGGCCGTGGCGTTCCTGCTTCCCGGTGCCCTGCTCGTGCCGTTGGCGCTGACGAACGTTGGCTGGTGGTGCGGCGGCTGGCTGCTGGGTCTGCCGGCCTGGGGCTTGCTGCTGAGCCGGTGGACTCCGGAGAACCCGCTTCCGGCAGTGCAGGTGCTGAAGTTTCTGGGGCTGTTGCTGCTGGGCATGACGATCTTTACGTTCAACATCATCTACCCGATTCCCAGTCTCGGCCTGTTCCTGCTCCCGGTCATTCCCCTGGTCCGGCTGACTGATCCTGAGTACCGGGCCCGGCCCCTGCAGGCGTCCGTGGAGGTCCTCCTGGCACTGACTGCAGTCGTGATTGCCTTCGCCATCCCCAGCCCCGAAGGGTCATGGTCCTCGCCCTGGGTCTACGCCGGTGGGGCCGCCACCGCGGGCCTGATGATCGCCTGGTGGGCCCGGGGACTCCCCCGCCGTTCCCGGCGAACGCACCTCCGTGACGGAGACATCGTCTAGGTCTGCGACCCAAGGGGCCCGGTGCCGGACTTGCCCTCGACAAACCCGTCAGGCGAGCCTACTCTGGCCTCGCAAGAATCCGACGATGATGACGGAGGCGCCGAAATGGGAGCACAGGAAAACGCCGCACTGGTTCGGCGAGGCTATGAAGCATTCAGCGCTGGCGACACAGATGCGCTTAGAGACCTGTTTCCCGAGGACGCGGTGTGGCATGCCGCAGGAAACGGCCCACTGTCCGGGGTCAAGCAGGGGCGGGATGCCATCCTGGCCTATTTCGGCGAACTCTTTTCGCGGTCCAACGGCTCGGTGAAGGTCACCGTGGAGGACGTGGCACCGGGTGACAGGTACACCGTTGGCGTTCAGTTCACGCATGCCGAGCGCAACGGCAAGACCCTGGACCAACGACAGGTCATCGTATTCAGCATCTCCGACGGGAAGGTGGCCGAGGGCATTGAAATGGCCGGGGACACCACCATGGCGGCCGACTTCTGGACCTGATCTTTTTACCGTGGGCCAGTGGGCGGACTTGAAAACCTAATACTAAGCATGCTTAGTATGGATATAGCCGAATGCGAACGGCTGCCAAAACCAGAGGAGGAAAAACCATGGGACTGGGCGACAAGATTGAGAACGCTGCCGATAAGGCTGGCGGTAAGGGCAAGGAAGCCGCCGGCAACGCCAGCGGCGATGAGAGCCTGAAGGCTGAAGGCCAGACCGACCAGACCAAGGGCGATCTGAAGCAGGCCGGCGAGAAGGTCAAGGACGCCTTCAAAAAGGACTGACTGGCAGTACGGGAAGGGCGCGCTCAGCGAACGGGGCGCGCTTTTTTCGTGCCCGCTCCGGAGACGCTCCCGGTTCAGAGGATTCGCTGGAACATGCGGTGGTCCTGCCAGCTCCCGGCGATCCGCAAATAGGCTGGTGCTGTCCCGTAACGCTCAAAGCCGTTCTTCTCCAAAACCCTCTGTGATGCTGTGTTGTGTGCCAGGGTGGTAGCCTCGATGCGGTGCAATTCAAGGTTGTCTTTGGCGATACGTGTGGCGGCTGCGACTGCCGCCGTCATGATGCCCGCCCCTTGAAGCGTGTGGTCGATCCAGTAGCCAAGGTGGGCGTTCTGGAAGGCGCCGCGCACGATCGAGCTGAGGGTGAGCAGACCGAGGACTTCACCATCCCGCACGAGCACCATCGGCAGGGCGATTCCGGCATCGATTTCCTGGCGCTGCCGGTAAGCACATCCTGCTGTCCCTGGACGGTGAAGAACTTGTCGGTTCGGATCGGCTCCCATGGCGCAAGGTGTTCCCGATTTCTTAGGAAGGCCGCTGTCAATGCCGCGGCATCCGATGTCTGCACCGTCCGGAGCAGCACGCCGGCGGAAACTCAGAGGAGAGGTCCATATGTTTACACTAGCCAGACATGGATGGTCATACCCGGCTCGAGTCGCTTGGCGAGCGACAAACCCTGGGCTGGCCATGACCTTCAGCTCAACCGCCGACGTTCACGGAAAGGGGGTTTTCCACCCTATCTTGGGGGTACGTGCAGGCGGAATATGGTCCTCATGGAAGCCACAAGCGGGGTCCCCCAATCCGGCAGGGACGATGAGTACTTCCTGGGCACTGACCACGGCCGGTTGGTCGACCTCGGTGGTCTGGGCGTTCGATTCAAGATCTACAGCGAACAGACCGGAGGTAGTTTCGCAGTCGTGGAGCACCCGATCGAGCCGGGAGTCCTCGTTGAACCCCACATTCACCAACACGAGGACGAGCTCTCCTATGTAGTCAGCGGCACCATATGGGCGCGGGTCGGCGACACGGAAATCGAGGCGCCAGCAGGCACGTACGTTTGGAAGCCGCGTCACGTCCTGCACACCTTCTGGAACCCTGGCCCGGAGCCCGCACTTATCGTGGAGACCATCTCCCCAGGCGGCTTCGAGCGGCTTTTCGAACAGATCGCTGCGCTGCTCCAGGATCCCGGTCCTACCACCGATGAAGATGTCGTCGCGCTCTGCACTCGGTACGGTCTCGTCCTGGACCAGGCTTGGGTGCCCGAACTGCAGGCACGTTTCGGGCCGATGCGAATGGTGTAGCTGGCGGTGCACCCTCAAGATTCCGGACGGCATCGGCTAACCGAACTACCTGGCCACGACACTGAGGGTTTTTCACCGCCCAATTCTCGCTACCGCAGCGCCGCGCGCAGCCGTTCCGCGAGGTCTTCGAGGGATTCGCGCCATTCGGGTTCGTCGGCGTCGTCCCACAGCTCGGCCAGCTCGGACTTCTCCCCCGCCACCCGCCCGACAGCCTCCAGGGCGAGTTCCACGTCTTCGGCGGTGATCTCGGCCCCGTGGGCGGTCACCCAGTCGGCGACGTTCTCCGGCAGGTCGCCGGACGGATTGCCCTGGCACGCTGCGGTGATGTCGGCGGCCGCTACAGCAATGCTGCCTTCCGGCGCCTCGACGTAGCCGCCGTTCACCTTGGCCAGCGCCCCGCGCACGACGTCGGCACCGCCGCCTTCAAGTTCGTCCAGCCAGTCCAGCGCGTCGTCATTCTCAAATGGCAGAAAGCCCCATGCGCCCATCATCGGTCCTTGCGATTGTTGCTTGCGTGCTGGCACCAATATCGCAGATCCGGCCCAATTCTTGAGTACCCGCACGGAATGCACGGTCATACGATGACGGTATGGATACGCCGTCCGGCCCTCATATCGTCCGCGCAGGTGAAGGTGAGGCCACTGGTGAGCCAGGGTTCCTGGACAGGTACCTTCTTGAGAGCGAAGCTTCCTCCGGCAGGGTTGCACTGGTCGAACACGTGCTCGGACCAAAGATGCTGGCCGCGCCAATGCACCGCCACAGCCGGGAAGACGAATACTCGTTCGTGCTGGCCGGCACACTGGGCGTGATCGAGGAGGGCATCGAGGTCACTGCAGGGCCGGGCGACCTGGTAGCCAAACCGCTTGGGCGCTGGCACACCTTCTGGAATGCCGGCGAAGACGAACTCCGCTTTCTTGAGATCATCGTTCCGGGCGGATCGAATCACTGTTCCGTCGACTTACCGAGCCTGGCGGCGAGTACTCCCCGGAAACCCTTCCCGCCCTCGCGGCCGAGTACGGCGCCGAGGTGGACTTCGATGCAACCATGCCGCTGGTCGAGCGCCACGGTCTGGTGTTCTAGCGGCGGCACCGCGCTCAACACCTCGCCGGCCCTTCCTGAGCGCTGAAGCCCCTCCCAACCTGGGATGAGAGCCTGCGGAGCGAAAACTCAAGATCGGCACAATAGTTCCCCAAAGACGGACGAGCGGCTTCCGCTTTGTCCCTTTGGCTTCCTAGAGTGGCTTGCAGACACTTGGAATGACCACGTCAGGGGGACGTATCGTCATGAGCAGCACATCGTTGGCAGATGAAGCACGCAAGGGGGCGCCGATTCCTGCTCCGCCGAAGAATCGCCTGATTTGGCTGCGGCCGGTACCGACCGCTCCGCGGTCTTCTGGCAGGGAACACGAGGTGCAGCGGCTGATCCGCGACCTCGCTGTCCTTGCCGTCAGCCGCCACGAAAGCTGACCCCTGAGGGATAAGTCCTGGGAGAAGCAGCCGGGCCCTGGTAGCGGAAACGCCACGGCCCCCAGGGCCTGTTATCGCCCATAACGGCCGGATTCAAAAACGGTACCGAAACGATTAAACAGGGCCTGGAGAAGCCCCCGGTTTTACTGGTGCGTGACCCGGATGCGGTGTTCTTTACGGTTCCGCCCCGAAGCGGCAACAACCCTCGTTTCCTGTGTCCGCGATCCCAAATCTTGAGCTGTCCAACCGCACCACTCCCCCTTGGATGGCACCAATGAAGAAACTCCTTCTCTGGCTCACGGCGCTTCTGGCGGCCGTTGGGCTGGGCATCGTGGCTCCGGGGCCAGCCTCGGCAGCATCCTATTGCGGGCTCGCATGGGGATCTCAGGACAAGACCGCGCCTGGGATGAGCACCGCCTCTGTCACCAACGTCCGGACCGGGCAGCAACCCTGCTTTGACCGGATGGTGGTCGACCTCAACGGCCCTGTGAAGGGCTACACCGTCCGGTATGTCCCGGAGATCATCCAGGACGGCACCGGCTTCAAGATCCCTGTCTACGGCAAAGCGCGCCTGCAGGTCGTCGTGAACGCACCCTCCTACGACCAAACGGCAACGTCACCTACAACCCCGCCGCGAAGGCTGAGCTGTCCAACGTGGCCGGCTACCAAACCTTCCGGCAAGTGGCCTACGCCGGAAGCTTCGAGGGTTCCACCAGCATCGGCCTGGGCGTCCGCGCCCGCCTGCCCTTCAGGGTCTTCATCCTGGACGGGGCAGGGTCCGGCTCCCGACTGATCGTGGACGTAGCCCACTACTGGTGACGGAATCCGAGAAGGCGCCGCACCCTGCTGATCCGGCGTACGGCTCCTTCTCGTGTGTCAAGGAAGCGTGAAGAAGGCCTTCGGGTCGTCGGCGCCCAGCAGGTCGTGATGGAAGGCGATCGCGTCCACCGGCCGTGTGTCCACGAACAGGACCGCTACTTCCCGGGAGTGGACCACGGTGTACCGGGTGAGGCCTTCCACCCAGGAATGGATCCCGGTGTACTCCCCCACCTCCAGCCCGTCACCGAGCAGGCCCCGCTGCTCGAGCAGGTCGTAGACAACATTCCAGGCGAGATCCATCAGTTCATGGATCGCCGCCTCCACCGTTGGAGCCGTCATACTCCCATGGTGCCCCCGAGGTAAGACAGGATCGGGGAGGCTCCCGGGCGAGTCAGGTCTTGCAGAATCCTTACAGCTCCTGAGTAGGGCCGACAGGAGGTGATACCCCTCTTCCAGTCCCTTGAATGGCCCTAACGTTTGTAGTGTTCTAGCTAGCACATCCTTCTGGCTGTCTGCAGGATTGCGTCTTCCATCTCGGGGACGAGCGGAGGCGCGTCTGTGACGTTCAATTCCCGGGGCGGAAGCACCGTTGCCACCGTCACCTGCTGTTGCCCGTCCAACGAGGAAACGGACTGGACACTGTAGGGCCCTCCGCCCCCGGAAACAATGACGTGGCGTATGCCCGGGCAGACGTCGTCGCTTGGGCGGATGCCACCCAAAGAGAACGGCTCGGCCTCAATCATGCTCTTCCACGTTTCCTCGCGGACAAGCCGCCCCGTGGTGAGCGCCGCCAAAAATCCGCTGAGGTCCTCGACCGTTGAAATGACCCCGGAATCAGCCGATCCGGCCACCGCGTCAACCCGGGTGAAGTCGCGCCTGTTACCGTCCTCCAGCACGTACCCATGCAGCATGGGCTCGGGCGGCTGCCCTGCCGCCGCCAAGTGGGTATTGTTCATCCCTGCCGGCTCGAACACGTCCCTGGTAAGAATCTCGGCGAGTCCGCGGTTGTGCTTGCGCTCCAGCAACCAGCCCAGCACTTCCCAATCCGTCGCCGACCATGCAAAGTAGGCCACCGGCCCCGGTGGCAGGTCCACCCCCGCGGCGATTCGAAGCCGTTCCTCGAAGGTCAACGTGCGGGTTTGGAGCTCGTCCAGGCTCCTGGACTCAATCAGGGGTGGAAAGTAGTCGGGCAAGCCGGACGTACTGCCCAACAAGTCCCTGATCGTGACCCGGGCCCAAGCCGGAAAGATGGCTGTGAACTCAGGCAGATGAGCGGAGACAGGATCGTCCAGGCGCACGGTGGCGGCCTCCGCCAACTTCATCACAGACACGGCCACCATCGGCGTCCCTGCCCCGATGATCCACGCTTTGTCCGTAGGAACCGCCTTCGTGCTGGACTCCAGGTCCTTCACTCCGGTGGCCCCTAGCTCCTCCTGGTCTCCATCACGCACATGGAAGACAACAGCAGGCGCCCCATGGGCGGACGCGTTGCCGGCAAAAGCTTCCAGCTCAACGGCAAGCTTCACAGCCCGGGTAGTGGCTACGTCGTCAGGGGTACCGAACGTGCAGCCGGACAGCACAAGAGCAATGGCTAGTACTGCAGCGTGCTTGTTCATCACGGAACCGGACCTATGGATTTTCCGGGCGGCCCCAAGCCGTCAGATGCCGGGACCACTTGGAGTTGTGGTGGCGAATTTATGGACATGTCAACGATCGTCGTGGCATGGGCAGAGGAGCATCCGGTATCAGCCCAAACATCGGAACTCAGGTAACGCTATCGCGATGCTCTTGGCTACCGCCGATTCAGCCTCTCTACAGGGCCTTCGGCTGCCTATCCAGCGAGCACGAGCTGGCCGGGACGTCCTCTAGCCGAACGGGCCTCCTCGGGTCGGCCCCAGCAATCCACTGAGCCCCAGCCATCTACTGAACTCGCCGCCGCGACGCCCACCGCCGCGGTAAGCAGCGTCCTTGCCGCACCGCCGGCAGCGGCTGTAGAGGCTGCCATCTTCGGAGTGTTCGACATGCCAAGCGTGGTGAATGTTCAGCTTGCACATCAGTGCCTTGCGCATGGCCTTCTCCAATCGCCGCAGCAGCCATCCCGGCAATTCAATGATGGCTCTCGTCTAGCCGCGGCGAAACCAGCACTTGCTGATGCTCGACCGCGCCGAGGACCAGCAGGAGCCGTGCTCAGCCAAGGATGGTGAAGAATGTGGCCGGGTCGTCCGCGCCGAGAATGTCGTGGTGGAAGACGATGGCATCCACCGGCCGGGTGTCCACGAACAGGACGGCGACCTCACTGGAATGGACGACGGTGTACCGGGTTGGCCCGTCCACCCAGGACTGGATCCCGGTGTACTCCCCCACCTCCAGCCCGTCACCGAGCAGGCCCCGCTCCTCGAGCAGGTCATAGACAACACTCCAGGCGAGATCCATCAGTTCGTGGATCGCCGACTCCACCGTTGGAGCCGTCATGCCTCCATGGTGCTCCCGTGCACCGACAGAGTTGTTGAGCCGGCGGGCGTGTCTTTCCGTAAAGACCGTGGGCCGGTCCCCCAATGGTGGCACCGGCCCACGGCTGCGGCCCTCCCTGCTCGGGGCCGCCATCACCTGCTGCCACATCCTCGGGGCAGCAGGTGGTTCTAGCCCGCCTCTGGGCGGTGGTCTTCTGCTGTTGCCGGGATGATGCCGCCGGGCAGTGATGAGCGGCGTGTAAGTTCTACGTCGACCAGCTTGAGGAGCTCTTGCATCACCGGCGTCACCACGGGGGCACCCCCCAGCACGTGCCATAGCCGGAGCAGCTCGGACACCGGCACGGCCGACAAGTGGTGGAAGGACCTGAAGACCCTGCCGGACGACATGGGGCCGAGTGTTGTGTCTTCTGAATGGGAGCAGTGTGCGTCAGATGCTGCATCCAATCGAAGACGCCGCGGATCCGGAGGGGCTGCTGCAGATCGCAGTCCCCGAGCGTGACTGGCTGTCTATAGTCCATGATCGCCACCTCCGCCTCCGAAGCCGGCATGATGGAAATCCCTGGCGATCGCGTGCAGTTGCTCTTCGCCGATAACCTCGAGCATCTTTTTCCCGTGGGCCAGCCGGCAATGTGTCGAGCCGATGGCCTGGGCCGCAGCAAGGGTGACCAGTTCGTAGCGGCGCAGCCCGAGCGAGCTGCTGATCGCCTTGGTGAGCGATTCCCACGCGAGGAAGGCCTCGGGGTTCAGGCTCATTGCCTTCGTGTGGCTGGGAACGTGGCCGAGGGAACGCCGGGGTTCTGGCGGCCACCGGCCTGCCGTGGCCGACCACATAGTTTAAGGATGGGCCTCGCCACCCTGTTCGAAAGGGCCCATACCCCCTACTTGCAAACCGTGGGCCGGTCCCCCAACGGTGGCACCGGCCCACGGCGGCGGCCCGCCCTGCCTGGGCCGCCTTCACCCGATGCCACGTCATTGGGGCATCGGGTGGTCTTAATCCACGTGCTTCACTGGACTTCGGCGTGCTCTTCGAACTGGTGTTCTACCCTTCTTGCGCGCATTGTGCCCTAGGGCACGCTGAGGGAGATGCGCCTGCAGGAACTAAAGGAGTTGCAGCGGCGGGAACGCTGAAGCGCTCGGTTCCCGGGCAGGTAACGGTCAGCATTGAAGTGCAGGAGACTCTCTGTGAGTGCCTTGCCGGCTGACTGCTCAACCACGAGTATCTATAAATTACCCAAACAGAACCTAAAAATCACGGCATTTGGTCTTCAATATCGTTCGTCCCTCCGCCAACGTGGCAGGCTGTCAGGGGCCGGGACCAGGCATGGCGGCTGCAACCACTGTGCTGAAGGGATGCAGCATCTTCAGAATTAGCAGGAGGACAAGGTCCGGGCGATGGCATCGTGTTCGGCCTGGGTAACCCAGAGCCGATACTTCACCTTGACTGCTGTCTGGCGGGCAACATACTCACAGCGGAAGGCCCTGTTCGGAGGCAGCCATGTGGCAGCATCCTTGTCCCCCTTGGCCCCGTTCGTGGGACCGTCGGACGCCATCAGGTTCAGGGGGTCGTTGGCGAACTGCTTGCGCTGGTCGTCGCTGAGCTGCCGGGCACCCTTCTGCCATGCATCGCTGAGCGGAACGAGATGGTCGATCTGGACTGCCGAGCTCGTGTTCCCGCCACGGATGAAGTCAATGGTGATCGCGGTGTATTTGTCAGCGAGGACTCCCGTAGCCACAACGCAGTCCCGCGTGCCTGGCTTGAACGTCTCGGCCTCCAGATCCCGGGCGAGGATGTCGTTGCGGGTGTCGCAGCCGTTCCGGTCGACGTCAGCCCAGGCCGGGCCGAACTCTTCCCTGGCATACCCGGTTTTAGGGGCGCGGCCCTTAACCGGCAGTGTTTCCAGCTGCGAGAGCGTATCAGCGACCTCGGAGGGCCCAAGGGGTGAGGCTGAAGCTCCAACGGCGGTGCCTTGCCCGCCGCGCGTGGCCTCCGCGAGCGCACCCCCTGCCCTTTCAGCTGTATCGCAGCCGGCCAGCGCGCCTGCCAGGAGGAAGCCCGTAAGAAGGGTGGCGGACGTGATGGCCGTGGACTTGCCGATGTCATCTTCCTTCAGGTGTTGGGGAATGCGTTCCTGAACACGCTATCGGTACAGCCTGCCCGTCCGCGGCAGGCGTTTGCATTGCGCCTGTCACACCTGGGCACTGGCAGCCGCCTGCAAAGGGGTGCAGTATGTGCTGATGGAAGAACTTTCGACGGCGGTAGCCGGCAATGGGCATGTCGTCCTGCTGGGCGACTCCATCTTCGACAACGGCGCCTACGTTGGCGGCAGCCCCGACGTCGTGGCCCAGCTCAGAGACGAGCTGCCGGATTGGCGGTGCACTCTCCTGGCAGTGGATGGTGACGTTACCCCAGGTGTCCTGCGCCAACTCGCCTCCTTGCCGCGCGATGCGACCCATGTTGTGGTGAGCGTCGGCGGCAACGACGCTTTGGGTTATGCGCCCCTGCTCGAGCAGCGCACATCCTCCGTGGGTGAGGCGCTGGCGGTGCTCGGAGCAGCCGCGGAGAGGTTCGCTGGGGACTACCAAGCGATGCTGGACGCCGTCAAGGCGACAGGCCTCCCCAGCGCAGTGTGCACCATCTATGACACTCCCCCTTCCCAGCCCGGCCAGAAAATCATCAAAGCTGCCCTTTGCCTCTTCAATGATGCAATCACCAGGGCCGCCTTTTCCCGTGGCGCCGGCCTGATTGACCTGCGACTGATCTGCAGCGAGGACGGCGATTACGCCAACCCGATTGAACCCTCGGCACAGGGCGGGCAGAAAATTGCCCGCGCCATCGCAGGCTTTACGGGGGCAGCGCAGACGGCAGCCGTGGACCTGCCCGAGCCTACGTCGATCGTGATATCAGGCTGAAAAGGCCAGCGTCAGCGGAACGGCTTCAGTGCGGGCGGAGCTTCCGTGGCTGATGGCGCCCTGCCTTGCCTTCAAGTCGGGAGCCCTCGACAACCGGACGGTAAAGGACCCGCCGTTTGCTCTCCCGGCCAGCTCTCCGCTCCTTGCGCCGCGCCTTCCTCTCGGCACGGTCAATAGCGGACAATATGGCGAATGTTCCCCCTACCCAGAGGAACGCTGTCATCAACACCAAGGCAATTACCATGTCAGCGCCCATACCCA
Source organism: Pseudarthrobacter sp. NamB4 (assembly GCF_005796185.1). Lineage (GTDB taxonomy): Bacteria > Actinomycetota > Actinomycetes > Actinomycetales > Micrococcaceae > Arthrobacter. The sequence goes on along the minus strand of NZ_VAHM01000009.1, from coordinate 115,714 downwards.
ATTCTAGGACTTCGCCGGCGCCCGGGGGAGCCCTCAAGCGCCTGTTCGGGTGCAGGCCGAAGCGCTAAAGGACGTTCAGGTCCCGCACCGCAGCCAGGACGTCCTGCACGCTGACAGCCAGCAGCGCCGGGTCCGGCTGGTCAGCGAATGTTTCACCCCGCCTCAACTCCGCCCGCGTGAGGACAATATGCGGTCCTGGCGGCGGACCCCAGATCTCGGGCGGGGCCGGCCCGAACAGCACCACCGACGGCGTCCCGTATGCGGACGCCAGATGGGCAGCCCCGGTATCGGCGGAGACTACAAGGCGTGCGCCCGCGATGGTGGCAGCGAACTCCCCCAGGCCCAGCCTCCCGGCGAGCACCGCTCCGTCGCCAAGCCCCGCGCGTCGGGAGACATCGAGGGCCCTGTCGCGTTCGCTGCCGCCGCCAGTGAAAACCACCTGGTGCCCGGCCTGGTCCAGGGCGGCTGCAACGGCAGCGAAACGTTCCGCGGGCCAAAGGCGGCTGCCGTACGCGGCCCCCACGTGGAGGACGGCAGCGCCGGGAACGGGACTCGGGACGTGCGGTTTGTTCAGCTGCACGTCCAGCGGATCGGCCTCTATCCCATGCCACTCAAGGAGGCGCACCCACCGTTCACGCTCATGCAGTTCGTCACGCCAGGGCGGCCCGTCCCGATATTTGCTCCGGTGTCCTATGGTGTGCCGCGCCTGCAGCGCTTCAATCCGGCCCTGGCTCTCCGGCCCACTGCCGTGGAGGTTGACCGCCACGTCCACTACTCCCGCTTCCATCGCCAAAGGTTCGTCCAGGCCGTGGGTAGGCAGAAGTTCGTATCCGCCCACCAGCCCCAGCGCTTCCGAAAGCCACCCCTGGGCGGCATACCGCAGCCGGTGCTCCGGATATGCCCGGCGAAGCGCCTTCAACGCCGGGACCGCCACCAGCAGGTCACCGAGCTTCAGTGCCCTGAGGACGAGCAGTTCGGGCTTACCATCCTGCCGGGTGGCCGGCTGAAGGGCGTTGAGCGTGTTACCGCCGCTCATGCGTCCTGCCGCCCGGTATCAGTAGCCACCAGGCTCCGGACATCCTCGTATACCTCCTGGACCCCCACGCTGGCCACCACCGAGTCGTCATGCTCGCACCGCGGCGCGGTCCAGCCCACCTGTGTCACATCGATGCCGCAGGAGGGGCACACAGTCACCCAGGCAGCGTGGATGCGGTGCAGGCTCCTGCCCAACGCCCCGGCGTTAATCACGTTGCCTGCCCAGAAGATCCCCACGGTGGGTACACCGAGTGCCTGGGCCAGGTGGCGGGGACCGCTGTCGTTCCCCACCACCACCGCAGCCACCGCCAGAAGGGACACCAGCCCTCCCATGTCCAATTTGCCGGCGAGTGAGCGGACGTGGCTGGAAGCTGCCAGCCTGACAATCTCCTCGGCGAGCTGCTGCTCGCTGCTGTCCCCCACCACGTCCACACGGAAGCCGTCGGCTGCACAGGCTGCGGCAAGTTCAGCAAAGCGCTCCACGGGCCAACGACGACGGGGATCAGTCGCGCCGGGATGCATCACCACCAAAGGCTGCCCGCCGTCGTCATCCATAACGACGGCGGGAGGAACCACGCCGTCCGCAGGCGCCAGACGGGCCTCCAGGTCAACAGGGAAGGCGCCGGCCAACCCCGCAACTTCCAGCGCCCTCAACGGCTCATGCTGGTAGTAGATATAGGGAACGGTCCGTTCCAGACTCGCGGCGTCCGCCGTTCGGGTCCCGACAGTGTGGCGCGCCCCCAGGCGAAGAAGGAAAGGGTTCGAGTACCGGCCCCCGCCATGGACCTGGACGGCCAGGTCGAAGCGCCGCCCGCGCATGTCCGCAAAGAACGCGTCAAGTTCTGCAGCGTCTTCCTCCCCGGGGCGGACGCCTGCAGCAAAAGGCAGGACGCACACCTCGTCCACGGGACTCTCCGTCGCGGCCAGAAGTGCCTTATGGGCGGGAGTGCCCAGCAACGTGAGAGTCGCCCCCGGGTAGGCAGCCTTCAGCGCGGCCATGGCGGGGATGGCGAAAATCAAGTCTCCCAGGCCTCCGCCCCGCAGGACGACGATCCTCGATACCTCCTGAAACTTCTCCAGGACAGGACCAACACCAATACCTACCTGACGTGAACCGCCGAACTCTGCCGTGAGCTGCTCCACATGCATCCCTTCGAATAGTGCCGAGTGGCGCCGTCTCCGGCGCCCTCAGCTGCCCATGCAGCCTCACTGCGGTGAAGAACCGCAGGCTGCCTCCCTTGGACCTTTACCCAAGGGATGGCCAATATACTCTCCGGCTATTGGGGAATAGCCGGAGTATGCTGTACGTTTCATACGCGACAGGCGAACGAAAGAAAAGAGAAGCACCTAAAGTGGCAACCGATTACGATGAACTGCGCTCCGACGTCAAGGAGTCGCAGGACAACTCCCTCGAGCAGCTCCAGTCTGCTAATGCTCCCGACGCACGCAGCGTTGTGCTTGAGCTGGATGAGGCGGACGGGCTCGACGGCGCCGGCGTGCCCGGAGGCGAATTTGTGGCCGAAGAGCTCGTGGTGCAGGTCATTCCCCAGGCAGAGGATGAGTTTACCTGCTATTCCTGTTTCCTGGTCCGGCACCGGTCGCAGATTGCGCGCCAGAAGGATGGGCACAGCTACTGCATCGAGTGCGAAGGCTAAATTAACAGTCAAGGGGCTGCGGAAACATCCGCGGTCCCGTGGATCCAGAGGCGCGCCTGACCTTGGGCGTGCCTTTCGGTTTTAAACCTGTACCCGGCCGGCCCCGGTAGCGTGGGGCCATGGCACATAACGACCGGCGCGGCAGGAGGGCACGATGACCCTGCCAGGGGACCTGTGGGACAAACTGTCGGACGCCTTCGCCCGGGCAGACGCTCCCGGCGTGACCTTCACGGAACTGGTAGTGACGCTGGTGATCGCCGCCGGCCTGTCCGTGCCACGCCGTTCCTGGCGGTATTTCGGCCTGCTGGCCACTGCCACGCATGAGATGGGGCACGCCGTGGCCGCAGTGCTGAGCGGTCAACGGCTCTCCGGCATTCGGCTCCGGCTGGACCATTCCGGCACCACCACCACCTACAGCCACAGCAGGCTGGCATCCGCCTGGTCCTGCTTTTGGGGCTACCCCGTCCCTTCGATCGTGGGTGCCACCTTTGTCTGGTGCGGCTTCAGCGGGTGGGGGCCGGCAGCCATCGCCGGGGGCGCGCTTGCCCTCGCTGCATCGCTGCTGTTTCTTCGAAACCTCGCCGGCATTCTCATCACATCCGCGGCAATTGCCTGCACCCTGCTCCTGGTGCTCCTGGTACCGGAGGCCTTCCTTGGCCACGTTGCCGTCATCCTCGGCCTGGCCCTGCTGGTAGCTGCCGTGCGGGACCTCATGAAGCTGGCGCATGTGCACCTCCGGCGGAGGGAACGGCTGGCGGGTTCGGACGCCTACCTGCTGTGGCGGGCCACAGCAGTGCCCTCCGCAGTCTGGATTGTCCTCTTCGCCGCCCTGGTCGCCGGCTCCTGGCTTTGGGCGTGGCAACCCATCTCAGCGGTCCTGTCCAGGGGCGCATAGGCTGGTCCCATGAGCCAGGACACCGACAGCATTAAGCAGACCTCCGAGGGAAAGAGCACAGAGCACAGCACCCGCGGCGCCTACGTCACCGGAGGGGCGGAATTCAACCGCGACACCAACTACATCGAGGACCGCATCACCAGGGACGCCGCCCCCGGCCCAAATGGGGAGCCCGGCTGGCCGGTGGAGCCGGGACGCTACCGGCTGATCGCCGCCCGCGCCTGCCCCTGGGCGAACAGGACCGTCATAGTCCGGCGCCTCCTGGGTCTGGAGGACGCCATCTCCCTGGGCCAGCCCGGACCAACGCACGACGCCCGCTCCTGGACCTTTGACCTTGATCTGGGCGGCGTGGATCCGGTGCTGGGCATCGAACGCCTGCAGGAGGCCTACTTCAGGCGCTTCCCGGATTACCCGCGCGGCATCACGGTTCCGGCGATCGTGGACGTTGCAAGCGGTGCCGTGGTCACGAACAACTTTCCACAGATCACTTTGGACTTCTCCAGCGAGTGGAAGGAGTTCCACCGCCCGGGGGCTCCGGAGCTCTACCCGGAGAACCTTCGGGAAGAGATAGACAAGGTCAACAAACGCGTGTTCACCGAGGTCAACAACGGGGTGTACCGCTGCGGCTTTGCCGGTTCCCAGGAGGCTTACGACGCCGCCTACTTCCGGCTGTGGGCCGCCATGGACTGGCTTGAAGAGCGGCTTTCCGGCCAGCGCTACCTGGTGGGTGACACCATCACGGAAGCGGACGTGCGGCTGTTCACCACGCTTGTCCGTTTCGACGCGGTTTACCACGGACACTTCAAGTGCAACCGCCAGAAGCTCTCGGAAATGCCCGCCCTGTGGGGTTATTCCCGGGACCTGTTCCAGACTCCGGGCTTCGGAGACACCACGGACTTCGTGCAGATCAAGCAGCACTACTACATCGTGCACGAGGACATCAACCCCACCGGGATCGTCCCTGCCGGACCGGACCTCGGCGGCTGGCTGGAGCCCCACGGCAGGGAATCTCTAGGGGGGCGGCCCTTTGGAGACGGAACACCGCCGGGTCCGGTCCGGAAGGGCGAGGAAGTGGCGCCAGGGCACGGAGCCAAAGCCGAGGGATAGTAAGCGCTTTCTGGCTAGACTGGGCCGTATGAGTGCACCCGAAGGCTTTGTAGCGCCCGGCTACGAGAACGTCCAGAATCTGTTCACATCATTCCTGCGGGAGGACCGGCAGTACAGCGCACAGCTGGCCGCCTACCAGGATGGCGTCCAGGTGGTGCGGCTGTCAGGCGGTCCGGAGATGGCACCGGACAGCCTGACAGGCGCCTACTCCTGCTCCAAGGGCGTGGCCGCCATGGTGGTTGCGCTGCTGGTGCAGGACGGTCTGCTGGACCTCGACCAGACCGTGGCGCATTACTGGCCAGAGTTCGGGGTGCACGGGAAGGACCAGCTGCTGGTCCGGCAGGCGTTGTCCCACCAGGCCGGGGTCATGGGCGTCGAAGGCGGCTTCGGCCTGGAGGAATTCACCAGCCCGGCCGCCGCGGCCCGGCTTGCCGCGGCGGTCCCCGCCTGGCAGCCCGGCCGCCAGTTCGGCTACCACGCGCTTACCATCGGCATCATCATGGAGGAGCTGTGCCGCCGCGTCTCGGGCGAAACGCTGCAGGAGGCCTACGAACGGCGGATCCGTGCCCCGTACGGAGTTGACTTCTTCCTCGGGTTGCCCGAGGAAGAGGAAGCCCGGTACCGGGACGTTATCTATGCGGGCATCCGGGAGCAGCCCTGGGTGGACCCCCTGAGCCTCGAAGGGCTGAACAGCAACGCCCCGGTTAGCACCATCATGGAACTTCCCAACATCCGTGCCGTCCGCGCAGCAGGGATGTCGGCAGCAGGCGGCGTGGGCACAGCCGACGGGCTGGCCCGCCTTTACGCGGCAAGCACCACAGGAGCGGAGGGCGGAACCCCCTTCCTCAAGCCTGCCACCGTTGACCTGATGTCCCGGGAACAGGTGTGGGGCCTGGACCGCTCCTCAGGGCTGGACAACGCGTTCGCCGTCGTCTTCATGAAACCGCACCCGTCACGGAACTTCGGCAGCCACCGGGCGTTCGGCCACGAGGGCGCGAATGCCGCGCTGGGCTTCGCGGACCCTGTGTACGGCCTCGGGTTTGGCTACATCCCCCAGCGGGCGGAGGACGGGCGCACGCCCGGCAAGGCCCACCGGCTTGCCGCCGAAGTCCGCCGCTCGGCAGCTAGAGCGTCCTGAAGGCCTTTCCAGTGCCCGCGGCGAGGCCCTGACCAGCAGTGTTGTTGCATGCACCGGCGGGCCCATACCGTGGGGCGGATGGGTAAAACTACAGCACGTCCGAATATCCGGTGGGCAAGGGGGACCCGTTTTATCAACCAGGCGGTGGCGGGACTCTCGTCAGCGTTCGCCGCCCAGAGGCTCCAATTGGCGGCCAAGGCGGCGCTCGCTGCCGGCCTCGCTTTCTTCATCGCGCCGCTCATGCCGGGCGCCGCCGCCAACTATCCCTACTACGCTCCCCTCGGCGCGCTGGTGGCGATGTACCACAATGTTGCCGGCTCCATGCGCCAGGGTTTGCAGGCCCTTGCCGGCCTCGCCCTGGGCATCGGCCTGGGCATCGTACTGGTCAGCATCGCCGACCCGTCTCCCCTGGCCGTGGCAGTGTTCATGGGCCTGGGGGTGCTCCTCGGCGGCCTGCCCTGGATCGGTTCAGGAAGCGATTGGATTCCGACGGCGGCGCTGCTGGTTTTGCTGGTGGGCGGCAGTAATCCTGACGACTTTTCCTTCGGTTACCTGCTGCAGATGGGCGTCGGGGTTGGCGTTGGGATAGCCGTGAACTTCCTGGTTTTTCCGCCGCTGCACCTGAGCGCCGCAGCGTCCAGTCTGGATGAGCTGCGGCGTGCCCTCGGCACGCAGCTTACAGACATGGGGGCCGCGCTCAAGGAAGAGTGGCCGCCGAAGCACGAGGACTGGACCAGCCGTTCCGATGAGCTTGCCGAAGCCGCCCGCGCAGTCCGGCACCTCGTGAAGGAAGCCGACGCCAGCCGCAGGGCGAACCCCAGGCGAAAGCTGCATCCCCGCGACATCGACCGGGACTACCGGAACCTGCGCGAGCTGGAGCGTGTCACCTTCCACATCCAGGACATCACTGATGTGCTGTCCGCCGTCATCTGGGGCAGCGACCTGCCGTACAGCGTGCCGCATCCGGAAAGCGGACCGCTGGCAGATGCACTGACTGCCACAGGGGACCTTTTACGCTCCTTCCGCGATGTTGACCGGGAAGCACAGGAGGGACAGCTCGAAACGGCCAAGGCGGCGGTGGAGGCGTGCGTTGCCGCCACCGCCGGGCGGCAGGCTGACCAGGGTATGGTCCTGGCGTCCGAATCCGTCCTCCTGAGCCTCCACAGGATCCTGCGTGCTGTCCGGGAAACCAGTTAAAGTGCGCTGACCGATCCGCTGAAGTGGCGGCGGCCGGACCTCGGGTTCCAGGCGACGAAATCGGAACGCCTCCATCCGCCGCCGGCCTCGTCCTGCACCGTGTTGATCTCCAGGGCAACCCTGCAGGGAAGGAACACCGGCGCGTCGAAGTCAACCTCCCAGGTGAAAGAGTCATCACGGGAGGAGCCGACGTCGGCGAGCGCCCTGGCGGCAAGGTACATGCCGTGGGCTATGGACCGGCGCATACCCAGCGCCTTGGCGGAGAGCACGCTGAGGTGAATCGGGTTGAAGTCACCGGAAACTGCGGCGTAGGCGCGGCCGGTATCAACCCCAAGCTGCCAGAGGGCAGTAGGGTGGGGCGCCTTGAACTCGGCCCGGGCAGCGGCAGGGGATGGCTTGTCGATGCCTGGCAGGAAAACACCCTTGGCGAGGTATGTGGATACCCCGCGCCAGCAGATGTCGGCCGAGCCCGCCTTCCGCACCTCCGCCACGACATCCACTTGGCTGCCCGCACGGTGCCCGCGAAGGTTCTCCACCCTGGCAGTGACATCAAGGGTGTCCGAGAAGAGGACCGGGACCAGCTGCTGAACAGCGTTGCGGAGATGGATCATGCCGAGCAGGGGCAGCGGGAAATCGTCCCTGTTCATCACACTCATGGCCAAGGGGAAGGCCTGCGCGTGGATGAACCCCGCAGGCAGCACGTCGCTGGCCGTCTCGCCGATGAGATGCTGGTAGGCGGTCAGGGTGGCGACGTCCACGGTGACCCCGCGGACTTCATGGCTCTCGGCAGGAAGGCCCGATCCATCATTTGTACCCAGCAGCCTCCGGCGGGCCGCCTGGGCAGCGGCGTTCACGTAGAGCTTCGACAGCGACGGCATCTCCCCCAGGATCACCGGCTGGGCCGGCGTCACGCGCCTACCATGTTCTGTCCGCAGACCCGCAGCACCTCACCGTTGATGCCGGCGGCTGCATCGCTTGCCAGGAAAGCGATGGCTTCGGCGACGTCGGCGGGCCGGCCGCCCTGCTGGAGGGAATTGGCGCGGCGGGCGATCTCACGCAGTGCGAACGGGATGCGCTCCGTCATTTCCGTCTCAATGAAGCCCGGCGCCACGGCGTTGATGGTTCCGCCGACAGCAGCGAGCAACGGTGCGCTGGCCCGGACCATTCCCATCACTCCCCCCTTGGACGCCGCATAGTTGGTTTGCCCCCGGTTGCCGGCGATGCCGCTGGTGGAGGCAACGGAAACAATACGCGGTGCTCCCCGGAAGTGCTCGGAAGCGAGGAGTGCTTCATTGATCCGGAGCTGCGCTGCGAGGTTGATGCCGATCACAGCGCTCCAGCGCGACTGGTCCATGTTCGCAAGCAGTTTGTCCCGGGTGATGCCGGCGTTGTGGACCACAATGTCCAGCCGCCCGTGCCGCTGCACTGCATGCTCAAGGATCCTCTGGCCGGCGTCCTTTCTGGTGATGTCCAGTTGGAGGGCGGTGCCCTTCACCTCGTTGGCCACCGCCGCCAGGTGCTCGCCGGCGACCGGGAGGTCCACCAGGACTACAGCGGCGCCGTCGCGGTGGAGCGTCCGGGCGATGTGAGCGCCAATGCCCCGTGCAGCCCCGGTCACTACCGCAGCTTTGCCGGCCAAGGGTTTTTCGGGGTCGCGGGGAAGCTCGCCCGATGGGCTGGAGATCTTCAGGAACTGCCCATCAACGAAGGCTGAGCGGCCGGACAGGAAGAACCGGACGGCGGCCAGTGCGCTGGGGCTGGCAATCTGGACACCTTCTGCCAAAAGGACGCCGTTTCCGGTTGCACCGGCGCGAAGTTCTTTCGCCAGTGAACGCAGGAACCCGTCCAAACCCTGCCGGGCAGCAGCCGCGGCCGGGGAATCCGTTTCAGAGGCCGGACGGGACACAGTGATTACTCTTCCGCCGCGGGCGAGGTCGCGCAGGGAGGCCCCCACCACAAGGACGGGCTCTTCCAGGTCTTCGGGGCGCTCCAGCTCATCGAGCACCAGGATGATGGCGCCGAGTTTTTCGCGGGGCACCGGGTGCCGCCTGACGTCCAGGTCCCAGGCGAGCAGTTGGGTGGCCAGGGTATCTGCTCCCGCGGTGCTTCCCTGTACCAGTATGGGTCCGGTGATCAACGGTTCCCCGGGCTGGTACCGGCGCAGGACCGCTGGCTGGGGAAGGCCCAGTTTCTTTGCAACGTTGCGGCCAAGGCCTTGGTTCACCAGTTGTGCGTACTTGTCTGCCATCCGTGTCCCCTACAGTGATTCGAGAATTGCGACGACGCCCTGGCCGCCAGCTGCGCAGACGGAAACCAGTCCGCGGGCGGGCCGGCCATCGGTGCTGCCCTTGGCATGAAGCTGTTTGGCCAGCGAGGCAACGATGCGGCCGCCGGTGGCCGCGAAGGGATGGCCCGCAGCCAGCGATGAGCCGTTGACATTCAGTCGCGCCGGGTCGACTTTACCGAAGGCACCCTCCAGACCCAGGCGGCTGCGGCCGAACTCCTCGTCCTCCCACGCGGCGAGAGTGCTGAGGACCGTGGCAGCGAAGGCTTCGTGGATCTCAAAGAAGTCGATGTCCGCAAGGGTGAGGTTCTGCCGGGCCAGCAGGCGAGGAACGGCGAACACGGGAGCCATCAGCAGTCCGTCCTTGCCATGCACGAAGTCCACAGCGGCTGCCTCGGCATCCACCACAGCCGCAAGCTTGGGCAGGTCGTGGGCATCCGCCCAGGCATCGGATGCCAACAGGACAGTGGAGGCGCCGTCGGTCAGCGGCGTCGAGTTGCCGGCAGTCATGGTGGCATCAGCGCCGAGGTTCCTGCCGAACACCGGCTTGAGGCCGGCCAGTTTTTCCGGCGAGGTGTCGGGACGGAGGTTTCCGTCCCGGGACAGCCCCCTGTACGGGGTGATGAGGTCATCGAAGAAGCCCGATTCGTAGGCGGACGCCAAATTCCGGTGGCTGTTGTAGGCCAGTTCATCCTGGGCCTGTCGCGAGATTTTCCACTGCGCTGTGGTCAGGGCCTGGTGCTCACCCATGGAAAGGCCCGTCCTGGGCTCGGCGGTGCCGGGCGCCAGCGGGGCAAGGTCCTTGGGCCGCAGGCGGCTGAGGACCTGCAGCCGCTGCGGAAGGGTCTTGGCGCGGTTGAGGTCGAGGATCACTTCCCGCAGGCCTTCGCTGACCACCACAGGGGCATCTGAAGCAGAATCGACCCCGCCTGCGATTGCGGACTCTATCTGCCCCAGCTTGATCTTGTTGGCCAGCCCCACCACGGTCTCAAGGCCGGTGGCACACGCCTGCTGGAGGTCATAGGCGGGAGTCTCTGCAGAAAGCGCCGAACCCAGCACGGCCTCGCGTGTCAGGTTGAAATCCCTGGAGTGCTTCAGCACCGCACCGGCAGCCACTTCCCCGATGCGCTCGTCCTGCAGGCCGAACCGGGCAATGAGCCCGTCCAGCGCGGCGGTCAGCATGTCCAGGTTGGACGACTTCGCGTAGGCCCCGCCGGCGCGGGCGAAGGGGATCCGGTTGCCCCCAACGATGACTGCCCTGCGCGTGGAAGGGGTGCTGGCAGGACGGGTGCCCTGTTCTTCGGGTCCGGCGGTGGGCTGTCCCTCAATGGACATGGCTGACTCCTCGGGTTACGTGTGGTTACCGATACCCAGCGTACCTGATACGCTGGGTATCGTGAACCTCCCCCCGCCCGACATAGCTGCGCCTTCGCCAGCCGCCAGCCCTGACGGCCGCTCCTCGCGTTGGCAAAGCCATAGGGAAGAGCGGCGGAGGGAGCTGATCAAGTCCGCACGCAGGGCGGTCCACGCCCTGGGCAGCGATGCCTCCATGGAGGAGATCGCAGCCGCCGCCGGAACGTCAAAATCCGTGTTTTACCGCTACTTCGGGGACAAGGCCGGGCTCCAGCAGGCGGTGGGTGAAGTGGTCCTGAGCCAGATGCAGCGCCGGATCCAGGAAGCGGCACAAAGTGCACAGACGCCGCGCGAAGGGCTGCTGGCCATGGTCTCGGCCTACCTGCAGATGGCGGACACCAGCCCGAACGTCTACACCTTCGTCACCCGCTCCGGCAGCGGCGACGCCGAGGGCGCGGCGCCATCGGCGTCAGTTTCAGGCGCGCTGGGCCATTTCTTCGATGCCGTGGCGGAGATGATTGCCGCCCCTATGAGGATGCACCTGGGTGACGGCAAACAGGCTGTCATCGGCTACTGGCCCAAGGCCGCGATCGGCCTGGTGCGCAACGCCGGCGAACAGTGGCTTGGCACCCCCGATTCCCCCGACAAACCCGGCCAGGAAGCGATGGCACGCCAAATCACAGCGTGGCTGTGCGTCGGCATAGCCCCCGAATTGAGCCCTTCCAGCACCACCAAGCCACCTGTCAGCACCAACGAAGGACATTGACATGACTGAAGTAGTGGACCGCCCCGCCGGCAAGGGGCAGGGCGCCGCAGCCCCCGGCAAACCCGCAACCGGCCCCACCCGCTCCGAGCCCACCCGGCCCAACCCCGCCGTCGACGTCGAGGCATTGGGCCGGCAGCTGCTGGGCAAGTGGTCAGCGGTCCGGCTCCAGGCCCGTGACCTGGCAGCACGTCCCGAGCTGCACAAGGTCGAAGGCCTGACTCACAGTGAGCACCGGAACAGGGTGTTCGGCCAGCTGAAGTACCTTGTGGAAAATGAGGCAGTCCACCGTGCCTTCCCGGCAGCGCTGGGCGGTTCCGACGACCATGGCGGAAACATCGCCGGGTTCGAGGAACTCGTGGTGGCCGATCCCTCACTCCAGATCAAAGCCGGGGTGCAATGGGGCCTCTTCGGTTCCGCGGTCATGCACCTGGGCACCGCGGTACACCACGCCAAGTGGCTCCCCGGCATCATGAACCTGGACATCCCGGGATGTTTTGCCATGACCGAAACGGGACATGGCTCCGACGTGGCAAGCATCGCCACGACGGCCACCTACGATCCCCAAACGGAGGAATTCGTGGTGCACACCCCGTTTCGTGCGGCCTGGAAGGACTACATCGGCAACGCCGCCATCGACGGACTCGGGGCGGTGGTGTTCGCCCAGCTGGTGACACGCGGGGTCAACCATGGTGTCCACGCCTTTTACGTGGACCTGCGGGACCCGGCCACGAAGGAGTTCCTGCCGGGCATCGGGGGCGAGGACGACGGCATCAAGGGGGGACTGAACGGCCTCGACAACGGCCGCCTGCACTTCACCCAGGTCCGCATTCCGCGCACGAACCTCCTGAACCGTTACGGTGATGTGGCTCCGGACGGAACGTACACCTCCCCCATCGCCAGCCCCGGCCGTCGGTTTTTCACAATGCTCGGAACCCTCGTGCAGGGCCGGGTGTCACTGGACGGCGCCGCCGTGGCTGCATCGAAGATGGCACTGCAGGCCGCCATCCGCTACGCCGCCGAGCGCCGCCAGTTCAACGCCTCCTCCCACACCGAAGAGGAAGTCCTGCTTGACTACCAGCGGCACCAGCGGCGCCTGTTCACCCGGCTGGCCACTACTTACGCCGCCGGTTTCGCGCACGAACAGCTGCTACAGAAGTTTGACGACGTCTTCTCCGGAGCGCACGACACCGACGGGGACCGCCAGGACCTCGAAACCCTCGCCGCCGCGCTCAAGCCCCTCAGCACCTGGCACGCGCTGGACACCCTGCAGGAATGCCGCGAGGCCTGCGGCGGCGCCGGGTTCCTGATCGAGAACCGCTTTGCGTCCCTGCGGGCGGACCTGGACGTCTATGCCACGTTCGAGGGCGACAACACAGTGCTGCTGCAACTGGTGGCCAAACGCCTCCTTGCCGATTACGCCAAGGAGTTCCGGAACGTGGACTTCGGAGTGCTCGCCCGCTACGTGGTGGGCCAGGCAACCGGCGCCGCGATCCACCGCACCGGCCTCCGCCAGGTGGCCCAGTTCATGGCGGACACCGGATCGGTCCAAAGGGCCGCCATTGCCCTGCGTGACGAGGAAGGCCAGCGCGCGCTCCTCACCGACCGGGTGCAGACGATGGTGGCGGAAGCAGCAGGCTCGCTCAGGGGCAGCAACCGCCTCTCCCAGGAAAAGGGGGCCGCCCTGTTCAACCGGCACCAGAACGAACTCATTGACGCCGCCCAGGCGCACGCCGAGCTGCTGCAGTGGGAGGCCTTCACCGAGGCACTCCGCGACGTTAGGGACCCCGGCACCAGGACGGTACTCACCTGGCTGCGGGACCTTTTCGGCCTGTCGCTGATCGAGAAGAACCTCTCCTGGTACCTCATGAACGGCCGGCTCTCCATGCAGCGGGCCCGCACCGTTGGCGAGTACATCAACCGGCTGCTGGTGAAGATCCGTCCGCATGCGCTGGACCTCGTGGAGGCCTTCGGCTACAGCCCGGACCATGTGCGGGCCGCGATCGCCACCGGCGCAGAAAAGGAGCGGCAGGACGAGGCGCGCGCCTACTTCCGCAGCCAGCGTGCCAGCGGGGCGGCTCCGGTGGAGGAGAAGTTCCTGCTGGCCAGGACTGCGCCGGGCAAGCGCGGCTGACGTCCCCAACTGCCTTAACGACGGCGGCGCCGTTCCCCTCGCGAGGGAAGCGGCGCCGTCGTCGTATTACGGTAAGGGACGGTCAGCTGGAAGCCGGCAGCACCGACCGGTAAACCTCGAGGGTGGTTTCGGTAATGGATTCCCAAGAGAAGTGCTTCTCTGCGCGCAGGCGGCCGGCCTGGCCCATGGCGCTGGCCCGCTCGGGATCTGAAACCACCTCCGTAAGGGCGGCGGCGAATTCGGTGACGAACTTCTCCGGATCGAGGGGCGTCCCGGTGCCGTCCGTGACCTGTTCAAGGTCCACGAGAAGTCCGGTCTGTCCGTGGTCCACCACCTCGGGAATACCGCCGGTGGCGCTGGCCACCACTGCGGCTCCGCAGGCCATGGCCTCCAGGTTCACAATGCCCAGCGGCTCATAGATCGAAGGGCAGGCGAAGGCGGTGGCGTGGCTGAGGACCTGGATGAGCTCGTTGCGGGGCAGCATGCGTTCGATGAGCACCACACCGGTGCGCTCGCGCTGCAGGTCCTCGATGAGGCGCGCAGTCTCGGCAGCCAGTTCGGGCGTGTCCGCTGCACCCAGGCACAGGACCAGCTGGACGTCGGCGGGCAACTTCGCCGCCGCCCGGAGAAGGTAGGGGACGCCCTTCTGGCGCGTGTTCCTGCCCACAAAGACGACGCTCGGCTTCGCCGGATCGATGCCCAGGGCACGGACGGCGTCGTCGTTTTCATCACGCTGCCAAAGCTGCACGTCGATGCCGTTGTGGACCACCCGGACCTTTGCGGGGTCCACGTTGGGGTAGCTGCGCAGGATGTCCTGGCGCATCCCCTCTGACACGGCGATGATCGCGGCGGCAGCCTCATAGGCGGTTTTCTCCACCCAGGAGGACAGAGCGTAGCCACCGCCGAGCTGCTCCGCCTTCCAGGGGCGCAGCGGCTCCAGGCTGTGGGCGCTCAGCACATGGGGGATGCCGTGAAGCAGGGAGGCGAGGTGGCCTGCCATGTTGGCGTACCAGGTGTGCGAATGGACAAGGTCCGCCCCTTCGACGTCCGGGACAATCCGAAGGTCCACCCCAAGGGTCTGCACTGCCGCGTTAGCCCCGTCCAGGTCCTCCGGAACCTGGTAGGAGGTCACGGTGGCGCCGTGGTAATCGGTGTCCCGGGGAGCACCGAAAGCACGAACCTGCAGGTCAACATGCTTACTAAGCACCCTGCTCAATTCTGCTACGTGGACTCCGGCGCCACCGTAGATCTCCGGCGGGAACTCTTTGGTCACAATGTCTATTCGCACAAGACCCAAGGTAGTCCCTCACGCTTAAGTGTTCTAGTGTGAAGGAGTCCGGGCATGCCGGACTGTCTTGGGGAGTTACGAAGGCGTACAGGAGCGACCATCATGCCGTTGAACAAAAAAGTCCTGGCCATTGTCCTCGCAGGTGGCGAGGGAAACAGACTGATGCCACTGACGGCAGACCGGGCCAAACCTGCTGTACCCTTCGCCGGAAGCTACCGCCTGATTGACTTCGCGCTGTCCAACCTGGTGAATTCGCGCTACCTGCAGATCGTGGTCCTGACGCAGTACAAATCCCACAGCCTTGACCGCCACATCTCCGAGACCTGGCGCATGTCCACCCAGCTGGGCAACTATGTCGCCTCGGTGCCCGCGCAGCAGCGCGTGGGCAAGAGCTGGTTCCTGGGCAGCGCCAACGCCATCTACCAGTCACTGAACCTGATCCATGACGCCAACCCGGACATCGTGGTGGTGGTGGGCGCTGACCACGTATACCGGATGGATTTTGCCCAGATGGTGGCGCAGCACGTGAACAGCGGCGCCAAGGCCACCGTGGCTGCCGTGCGCCAGCCGCTCCACATGGCCAACCAGTTCGGCGTCATCGAGGTGGACCAGAACGATCCCCAGAAGATTGCCGCCTTCGTGGAAAAGCCTGCCACCACGCCCGGCCTGGCAGCCGATCCCTCGCAGTTCCTCGCCTCCATGGGCAACTACGTCTTTGACGCCGACGCCCTGGTGGCAGCACTGCACGTGGACGCCGAACGCCTGGACACCAAGCACGACATGGGCGGGGACATCATCCCCTACTTCGTCAATCAGGGTGAGGCGGGCGTCTATGACTTCACGCTGAACGAGATTCCCGGTTCCACGGAACGCGACCGCACCTACTGGCGGGACGTGGGCACCATCGACTCCTTCTACGACGCCCACATGGACCTGATCTCCCCGCTGCCGGTCTTCAACCTGTACAACTCCGAATGGCCCATCTACACCCGGCAGAGCATTTCCCCGCCGGCCAAGTTTGTCCGCGGCCTGAACAACACGGTGGGAACGGCGCTGGACTCGATCGTGTCCAGCGGCGTGGTGATCTCCGGCGGCGTGGTGGAAGGCTCGGTCCTATCCAATGACGTCTACGTGGCAACCAGCAGCCGGGTGATCGACTCGGTCCTGATGGACAAGGTGCAGGTGGGCGAAGGTGCCGTGATCAACCGGGCCATCATCGACAAGAACGTCAAGGTGCCGGCCGGCGCCGCCATCGGGCTGGACGCCGACCTGGACCGGGCACGCGGCTTCAAGGTCACGGATTCCGGCATCACCGTGCTTTCCAAGGGCCAGGAAGTCCCGGAACCGGGCGATGAGGAACGCCAGCTCGCCGCCAAGAACCTGCACCTCGTCCCGAATGCCGTCAAGGCTGCAGCGGAACAGTACCCGGAGCTGCGGGAATCCGTGGACAAGGTAGCTGAAACGCACGCTGCGGCTGCTGCGGACTCCGCCAGCGGGGCCCGGGTCTCCTAGTTCTGTCAGCCCGCGCCGGCGGTCTTGCAGGCACCGCCAGCGGGCTTAATCCTGCACCGGCGGCCTGTAAAATTGGTCCAATGAGCTCCCCCGATCTGACCCCCGAGGAAATTCAGGCCTGCCTCAAGGTCCTGAATACGATCCACGCCTATGACGAGGAGCACCCGGACTACATCTCGGTGCGGCGCGCTACCGGCAAGATGTTCAAGGCAGTCAAGAGGCACCGCCGGGTCACCAAGCGTGACCTGATCTCGGAGGCGGACAGGGCCGTGCTGGCCATGACGGCCACCGCCGCCCCGGACCGCATTGACGACGAGACCCGCGGCAATAAGCTGGCGCCGTCCGTCACCGGCAAGGTGGCCGGACACCTTATCCGGTCCCGCCCCTGCTACATCTGCAAACAGCACTACACCCAGGTGGATGCTTTCTACCACCAGCTGTGCCCCGAGTGCGCAGCCTTCAGCCACGGCAAGCGGGACGCCCGGACCGACCTCACCGGCCGCCGCGCGCTGCTCACCGGGGGCCGCGCGAAAATCGGGATGTACATCGCCCTCCGCCTGCTCCGGGACGGCGCGCACACCACCATCACCACACGGTTCCCTAAGGACGCCGCCCGCCGGTTCGCCGCCATGGAGGACAGCGCCGACTGGCTGCACCGGCTCCGGATCGTGGGCATTGACCTGCGGGACCCCGCCCAGGTCATGGCCCTCACGGACTCGCTCAACGAGGCCGGCCCGCTGGACATCATCATCAACAACGCAGCCCAGACCGTCCGTCGCTCAGGGAACGCCTACAAGCCCCTGGTGGACGCGGAGGACGAGCCGCTTCCGGCCGCCCTGGAGCAGGCCAACGGCGGCCCTGAGCTGCTGACGTTCGGCCATGCGCACGACAGGCACCCCTTGGCTTTGGCCGGCAGCGTCACGGAGCACCCGGTCCTCGCCGGGGACGCCATCACGTCGCTGGCTCTTTCCACAGGTTCCGCTTCGCTGGAACGCATCGCATCCGGCACCGCCATTGACGCCGGCGGGCTGGTCCCGGACCTGGCCACCATCAACAGCTGGACCCAGGTGGTTGACGAGGTGGACCCGCTGGAAATGCTCGAAGTCCAGCTGTGCAACGTGACGGCGCCGTTCCTCCTGGTGAGCCGGCTGCGCGGTGCCATGAAGCGCTCCACTGCCCGGCGGAAGTACATCGTGAACGTCTCTGCCATGGAAGGCCAGTTCTCCCGCGCTTACAAGGGACCCGGCCATCCGCACACCAACATGGCCAAGGCAGCGCTCAACATGATGACGCGCACCAGCGCCCAGGAGATGCTGGAGACTGACGGCATCCTCATGACCGCAGTGGACACGGGCTGGATCACTGATGAGCGGCCGCACTTCACCAAGGTCAGGCTTATGGAGGAAGGCTTCCACGCACCCCTGGACCTGGTGGACGGGGCCGCCCGGGTCTACGATCCGATCGTCATGGGCGAGAACGGCGAGGACCAGTACGGGGTGTTCCTCAAGGACTACAAACCAAGTCCCTGGTGAGGGCAAGCCCGCGGCATGGGCGCCGAACCATCGGCTGAAGTTCACCGGCACGCAGCACATCCTGAAAACCACGCAGCTCTGCCTCTTGCCCTGCAGGCAGGCAAGAAGGACGTGTTCGTCCGCATCACCCCCGACAGCGTCACCGGCTGCCGCTTCAAGGTGACGGAACCGCTGACCTGGTGGACCCAGCCCAGCGGCGCCGTCAGGACCGGTCCGGAGTAACGGGGGCCAAAGCGGCGGGCGCAGGAACAGCGGCTAGGCGAGCTGCGTGATCTCCACGCTGACGTTCAGCGCGGATCCGCCGCCGCCGGACAGGATGCCCTTGAGCGGAGAGACATCGCGGTAGTCCCGGCCGCGGGCCACCGTGACGTGGAAATCCCCGGCCGGCTTGTGGTTGGTGGGGTCCCAGCTGCGCCAGTTGCCGTCCCACCACTCCAGCCACGCATGCGACTGCCCGGCCACGGTTTCACCGACCCCCGCACTGAAGCGGGGGTGCAGGTAGCCGGAGACGTACCGCGCCGGGATGCCGCAACTCCGCAGCGCGCCGATGGCGAGGTGGGCCAGGTCCTGGCAGACACCCTTGCGCTGGGTCCAGGCTTCTTCGGCGTTGGTGGTCACGGCAGTGGAGCCGGACATGTAGCTCATTTCCCCGCGCATCCACTCAAACACTGCCATGGCTGCCTCATGGGGGTTCTTCCCGGACACCACGTGCGGGATGATGCCCAGAACTTCCTCGCCGGGTCCGCTGAGCCGCGACTGGGGCAGCCAGTCACTGAACGTGTTGAGCGTCTCCGGCGAGGCTAGGACATCCCAGCCCACAATGTCGGACTCTACGGGGATCTTCTCCGCGCGGTGCACCTCCACCGTGATGTTGGAGACGACTTCGAGGTGGTCGTGGGGCATCTGCATGTCGAAGGCCGTGACCCTGGTTCCCCAGTAGTCACGGTAGGTGCTCACGGCCCCCTGCGACGGCGAAACCTTGACCACCGACTCCAGCACCACCTGCTGGGAATCCGTCAACGGCGTCATCCTGGCCTCGTTGTAGGACAGAGTGACCCGCTTGTTGTACTTGTACGCGGTTCTGTGGATGATGCTCAGCCGGGTCATGAAACCTCTCCCACCCAGGCCAGCTCGTCCGCCTGATTGAAGTACTTGCGTGAAATGGCGTCGGAAGCCTGGGACACTGCCTTTTGCACCCGTTCCATGTGTTCCGGAAGTTCGGACATGAGGTCGTCCGTCCGGTGGAACTCCAGGAAGGTGCGGGCCTGGCCCACGATCCGGCGTGCGTCATTGATGAACCCCACCCGCTGGGCGGAGGGATCCAGCTTGGCCAGGCACTCGTCGGCGTCCCGCAGAGCGTAGACGATGGAGCGCGGGAACAGCCGGTCCAGCAGCAGGAACTCGGCAGCGTGCTGGTCCCCGAAGGCGGCGCGGCGGGTGCGCAGGAAGGATTCGTAGGCGCCGGCGCAGCGGAGCATGTTGACCCAGGACATGCCGGCGGACAGCACGTCCCGGGTGGACAGCATCCTGGCCGTCATGTCAGCCCGTTCCAGCGAACGGCCCAGGACCAGGAAGAGCCAGCTTTCGTCGTGGCTCACGGTGGTGTCGGCCAGGCCGCTGACCATGGCTGTGCGTTCCAGCGTCCAGTTGCAGAACCGGTAGGTGCCCACCACATCCTTGCGGTGCTGGCTCAGCCCGTAGTACGTGGTGTTCAGGCTTTCCCAGAGACCGGAGGAGACAGTCTCCCGGGCCCGCCGGGCGTTCTCCCGGGCGGCGCCCAGCGAGCCGGCAATGGAGGTGGCGCTGGTTTTGTCGTAGGCCAGGGCATGGAGCAGCTCGGGAAGCCCGAAGTCGTCGTTCTGCGGCCGGGCACCCATGACGGCCAGGAGCTCCTGGGCCACGCTCCTGCGTTCCTCCATGGGCAGGTGGTTGAGCCGTTCCAGGTGGACGTCCAGGATGCGGGCCGTGCCGTCCGCACGCTCCACATACCGGCCAATCCAGAAAAGGGACTCAGCAATACGGCTAAGCATTCGCGGCTACCTCCTGCGCGCCCGAAACTTCACAAAACAGATGGTCGACGGCGGGACGGGTCACTGCTGCTGCTCCGACTGGCGGTCCCGCCAGTTGCTCTCCACGGGCCAGACCGAGACGCGCTCCCGTACCGAAATAGCGGAGCGGGGAACGGTTTCCACCGGCATCTGGGGGGAATCGGCAAGGACCCAGGTGTCCTTTGACCCGCCGCCCTGGCTGGAGTTCACAATCAGCGAGCCCTCCTTCAGCGCCACGCGCGTAAGGCCGCCGGGGAGCACCCAGACGTTGTCGCCGTCGTTCACTGCGAAGGGCCGCAGGTCCACGTGGCGGGGGCCGAACTTGTCACCGCTCAGGGTGGGCACAGTGGACAGCTGCAGCACCGGCTGGGCGATCCACCCGCGGGGATCGGCGATGACCCGCTGGCGCAGGGCGTCCAGTTCGTCTTTGGAGGCGTCCGGTCCGATGACCAGGCCCTTGCCGCCGGAGCCGTCCACGGGTTTGACCACCAGTTCGGACAGGTTGTCCAGCGTGTACTCGCGGGCTTCCTTCTCCTCCAGGCGGTACGTGTCCACGTTGGCGATGATGGGCTCCTCGCTCAGGTAGTACCGGATCAGGTCAGGGACGTAACTGTAGACCAGTTTGTCGTCCGCGACGCCGTTGCCCACGGCGTTGGCGATGGTCACCCCGCCGGCCCGCGCGGCATTGACCAGTCCGGGGCAGCCGAGCATGGAATCGGCACGGAACTGCAGCGGGTCCAGGAAGTCGTCGTCGATGCGCTTGTAAATGACGTCCACGCGCTGCTCGCCTGCGGTGGTGCGCATGTATACGCGGTTGCCGCGGCAGATGAGGTCGCGGCCCTCCACCAGTTCCACACCCATCAGGCCGGCCAGCAGGGTGTGCTCAAAGTAAGCACTGTTGAAGACGCCGGGAGTGAGGACGACGACGGTGGGATCGTCCACGCCGGCAGGGGCGGTTTTGCGCAGGGCTGAGAGCAGCCGGCGCGGGTACTCCTCCACCGGCCGGATGAGCTGCTGCCCGAAGGCCTCCGGGAGGCCCTTGGCCATGGCGCGGCGGTTTTCCAGCACGTAGCTTACACCGGAGGGGACACGGACGTTGTCCTCCAGCACCCGGAAGGTTCCGGCGGCATCACGGACCACGTCGATGCCGGAGATGTGCACCCGGACGCCCCCGGCCGGTTCAAAGCCGTGGACCTGCCGGTGGAAGTGCGCACTGGTGGTCACCAACTGCCGGGGGATCACGCCGTCGGACACCACGGTCATCTTGTCGTACACATCGTTGAGGAAGGCTTCGAGCGCACGCACGCGCTGGGCTACCCCGCGCTCCAGCACATCCCATTCAGCAGCCGGAATGACCCTGGGAACAATGTCCAGCGGAAAGGGACGCTCCTCGCCCGCAAAGTCGAAGGTGACGCCGCGGTCCAGGAAGGTGCGGGCCATCGAGTCGGCGCGTGCGCTGACGTCGGACAGCGAGAGCTTGCGCAGGGCCTCCGCCACCTGCCCGTACGAGTCCCGGGCCTGCTGCCCCGGGGCGAACATCTCGTCGTACGCTCCGGTCCGGCCCGCGGCCACGGAGTAATCCTGGAAAAGGTCTGACATGTTCACAAGCCAACCATCTTTTTGTTTCGAATTCATAAACCAGCATCCATTGTGGCGTGTTGGCGGGAGGAGGCCTATTCGTGCATTGAGGGGCTTTTCCGGCACAGTAGGTGGGTGCCAGTCAGCAGAACCTTCCGCGAGGAGCCCGGCCGGGGCGTTCCCGGACATGCCGTCAGGCTGCTCCCGGGCCTTCTGACAGCCGCCGCTGCCCTGGCAGCGGCCTTCCTGGTCCACAGGCTCGTACCGGTGCTGCCGGCCATGACGCTGGCAGTGGTGCTGGGCATCCTGGCCGCCAACCTGCCCGCGGCCGGAGTGTGGACCGCCGGCAGGGCCAGGCCGGGACTGGACTTCGCCGGAAAACACCTGATGCGCGGTGGCATCGTCCTGCTCGGCCTGAAGGTCAGCATCATGGATGTGCTGGGGCTGGGCTGGCTGGCGCTGGTCCTGATCGTCGCCGTGGTGGCGGTGAGCTTTGGCGGAACCTACCTTGTATCGCGGCTGTTCCGGCTGCCGCCGGTGACGTCCCTCCTTGTGGCGACCGGGTTTTCGATCTGCGGCGCCTCAGCGATCGGGGCCATGGCTGCAGTACGGCGCATCCGGCACGTGGACACCGTCCTGCCGGTGGCGCTGGTGACCCTCTGCGGAACCCTGGCCATCGGCGTGCTGCCCCTGTTCGTCCATCCCCTCCAGCTCACCGCGCCGGTTTTTGGCGCGTGGACGGGCGCCTCGGTGCACGACGTGGGCCAGGTGGTGGCCACGGCGCAAACTGCGGGGACCGCGGCGCTGGGCATCGCCGTCGTGGTCAAGCTGACCCGGGTGCTGCTCCTGGCACCGGTGGCAGCACTGGCCGGCGCGCACCAGCGGCTCGCACCGCAGACGGCGGGCACGGCGGACGGGACGGACGCCAAGCTGCCGCCGGTGGTGCCCCTGTTTGTCCTGGGCTTCGTGGCCATGGTGGGCCTGCGCTCCACCGGCTGGCTGGCAACCGGCTGGTTGGAGGCAGGAGGCGTGGCGCAGGACATCCTGCTGGGTGCGGCCCTGTTCGGGCTGGGGTCCGCGGTGCGCGTCCGCACGCTCCTGCACACCGGCGCCCGGGCGCTCCTGGCAGCGCTCGTGTCGTGGCTCCTGATAGCCCTTCTGGGACTGGCGGCTGCCCTGCTGATCGCCGGATGATTCTGGGCACCCGCCCCATGATTAGATAGCTGGGTGTCACATGAGAACCTGCAGCGCGATGAAGCCGCCGAACGATCAGCATTGATCCAAACCACCAGCTATGACGTATCGCTGGATGTGCGGCAGGCAGCAGATCCGGACGGGGCCGGTTACCCGACCCGCAGCATCATCACCTTCACCGCGGAGCCGGGCAGTTCCACCTTTCTGGACTTCATCGGCACTGTGCACAGCGTCCTGCTCAACGGCCGGGAACTGCGGGTGAAGGACGTGGTGGACGGAGCGAGGATCCGGCTGGACAACCTTCAGGCGGAGAACCAGGTGACCGTCAACGGGACGGCCCTGTACAGCCGCTCCGGCGAGGGCATGCACCGGTTCGTGGATCCCGCGGACGGCCAGTGCTACCTATACACGCAGTACGAGCCGGCCGACGCCCGCCGGGTCTTCGCCAACTTCGAACAGCCGGACCTCAAGGCCGTGTACACCTTCCACGTGATGGCTCCCGCCCACTGGCAGGCTGCCTCCAACGGCGCTGAAACAGGGCGGACCCTGCTCACCAGCGATCCCGCCACTGCCCGCTGGGACTTTGCCCCCACCGAGCCGATGTCAACCTATATCACCACAGTCCTGGCCGGGCCCTACTTCAAGGCGGAGGACCGCTGGCAGGCAACGCTCGACGACGGCACCTCCCTGGACGTCCCGCTCGCCCTCTACTGCCGGGCCTCCATGGCGGACTCCTTCGACACGGAAGAACTGTTCCGGCTGACCAAACAGGGGCTGGACTTCTTCAACCGGCTCTTTGACTATCCCTACCCCTGGGGCAAGTACGACCAGGCGTTCGTGCCGGAGTACAACCTGGGCGCCATGGAAAACCCCGGCCTGGTGACGTTCACGGAAAGCTACGTCTTCACGTCGCGCGCCACGGATGCGCAGTACCAGGGGCGGGCCAACACCCTGATGCATGAGATGGCGCACATGTGGTTCGGCGACCTGGTGACCATGCAGTGGTGGGACGACCTGTGGCTGAAGGAATCGTTCGCGGACTACATGGGGACCCTGGGCGTGGACCGGGCGACGGACTGGGACACCGCCTGGGTGAATTTCGCCAACAAGCGCAAGGCCTGGGCCTACGTCCAGGACCAACTGCCCACCACCCACCCGATCGTGGCGGACATCCCTGACCTTGAGGCGGCCAAGCAGAACTTTGACGGCATCACTTACGCCAAGGGCGCCTCCGTACTGAAGCAACTGGTGGCCTATGTTGGCTTTGACGCCTTCATCGCCGGCTCCCGCGCCTACTTCCGGAAGCACGCGTACGGCAACACCTCCCTTGCGGACCTGCTGGATGCACTCAGCGCAGCCTCCGGACGGGACCTGGCCGGATGGGCGCAGCAGTGGCTGCAGACCTCCGGCATCTC
The DNA here is from genome assembly GCF_005796185.1 of Pseudarthrobacter sp. NamB4. Classification (GTDB taxonomy): domain Bacteria; phylum Actinomycetota; class Actinomycetes; order Actinomycetales; family Micrococcaceae; genus Arthrobacter. The sequence goes on along the minus strand of NZ_VAHM01000009.1, from coordinate 91,586 downwards.
CGCGCTGTCCCTGGGCTTCATGTCCCCCGAAGCAGCAGACGACGACGGCGTGCTGGGCGGGGTGGCCATCCTCCAGCAGGCTACGGATCCGGTCACGGGACGGGAGGAGCTGCGCCCGCACCGGCTGCGCGTGGGAGCCTTCAACTTCGATGACGACGGCGCCCTGGTGCGGACGGACAGCTACGAAACGGACATCGTCGGAGACCGCACCGAGCTCCCCCAGCTCGCCGGAAAGCCCCGGCCCGCGCTCCTGCTCCTCAACGACGAGGACCTCACTTATGCAAAGGTCCGGCTCGACCCGGCCTCGGAAGCCACCGTGCGTTCCTCGCTGGACCGGATCGCCGATCCCATGGCCCGGGCTCTCTGCTGGACAGCGCTGTGGAACTCCGCGCGCGACGGCGAAAGCCCTGCCGCGCGCTATGTGGACGCGGTCGCCGCCTTCGGTCCGGCAGAAACAGGGATCGGAGTTCTGCTGAACGTCCTCGACAACGCCGTCACCGCCGTCGAACGCTACACACCGGCGGTTCGCCGCCACGCTGTGCGTACCTCCTTCCTCTCAACCGCTGCAGCCGAAATGGACCGGGCCCGGCCCGGCTCGGACCAGCAGCTTGCCTGGGCGAGGACCCTGGGCACGCTCAGCAGGCACGATGACGCCCTCCTGCGCCGGCTCAAGGGTCTGCTGGAGGGTACGGCGCCGGTGGCAGGCCTGGTGGTGGACGCGGAACTTCGCTGGCACTTCTGGCATGCCCTGGCGGCCAATGGTGAGGCGACGGAAGCAGAGCTGGACGCTGAGCTGGCCGGGGACATCACCGCTTCGGGACGGGCCGGGCACGCCACCGCCCTGGCTGCGAGGCCGGATCCGCAGGTCAAGGCAGCGGCATGGAAAGCGGCAGTGCAGGGCAACGAACTTTCCAACCAGCTCCTGACCGCCACCATCAGCGGGTTCACCACGGCTCCGGCCGGGTTGCTGGAGCCGTACATCGAGCCGTACTTCGCCTGCCTGCGCGAGGTCTGGGAGACCCGCAGCATCGAGATCGCCAGCCGGATCGTCCGAGGCCTCTATCCCCTCGCCCAGGACCTCGCTGAGTGCACGGAACCGGCGGACCACCCGGTGATCAACCGGACAGACGGGTGGCTGGCGGCCAACGCCGACGCGCCCCGGGCACTGCGCAGGATCATCATTGAGCAGCGCAGCCACCTGCTGCGGGCACTCACGGCACAGGCCGCCGTCGTCCCTTCACCCGCTCGGTGACAACGCCTTCTTCGTACCGCCCCGCGCAGTGAATCTGTTGGTCCGTGCGCAGGGGCAGTCCCTGCGCAGTGAACCCGCGGCTGAACGCGCGTTGGCGTGCAGCGTCCGACTCAGGGGACGCGATGAAGCCACTCCGCAGTGCCGAACTTGGCGGCAACGCGCTCGCGGGCCGCTTCCAGTTCCGCCTCGCTCACTTGTGACGGGCTGGCGCCGTAGCGGTCGGTGAAGACTTCCGTCATGGCCTCAATGATGGCAGTGCGGGCGAGTCCGGTCTGGCGGCGCAAAGGGTCGACGCGCTTCTTGGCGCTGCGGGTCCCCTTGTCCGAGAGCTTTTCCTTGCCGATCCGCAGCACTTCAACCATCTTGTCGGCGTCGATGTCGTAGCTCATGGTGACGTGGTGCAGCATGCCCCCGTTGGCCAGCCGTTTCTGTGCCGCCCCGCCGATCTTGCCCTGGTCCGTGGCGATGTCGTTCAGCGGCACGTAAAAGGCGTTGATGCCCAGCTTCTCAAGCGCTGCCATCACCCATGAGTCAAGGAAAGGGTAGGAGTCGGCGAAGCTGATGCCGTCCACGAGGGTCTGCGGAAGATAGAGGGAGTACGTGATGCAGTTGCCCGCTTCCATGAACATCGCTCCCCCGCCACTGATGCGCCGGACCACCGTGATGCCGTGCTTCTCCACGCCGTTGGGGTCCACCTCGTTGCGGACTGACTGGAAACTGCCGATGACCACTGAGGGTTCCTGCCAGTCCCAGAAGCGGAGGGTGGGGTTGCGGCGGCCTGCACCCACCTCCCCGGTGAGCACCTCGTCCAGCGCCACGTTGATTTCGGTGGGCAGGACAGTGGGCGGGATGACGTGCCAGTCGTGATCCGCCCAGGACGTTGCCCTTGCCAGGGCGCGGCGAACGGTGACGGCAACCGCGTCCGCGGAGAAGCCGAACAGGGCCGCGCCAGGCGGCAGCGAGGCCTTGACGACGGCGCCAAGCTCGCCCGCCGTCGTGGTGTCCGGCAGCCCCGTCAGAGCCTGGTTGATGTCCAGGAGGGCCTCGTCCGGCTCCAGGAAGAAGTCCCCGCTGAGACTTACGTTGGCCAGCCGGCCGTCAACCACATCCAGGTCCACCACCACGAGCTTGCCGCCCGGCACCTTGTATTCACCGTGGCGGCGGGAGGCGGGATCATGGCGCGGAGACTGTAAGGCGGTCATGCCTTCCATCCTGCCCCAGATTGCGCCGTCCTACGTATCGGCGTGTAAAAACGCGGAGGGCCCGCACCGTTTCCGGTGCGGGCCCTCGCAAAAGAACCTTTGGAGGAAGTGAATTACTTCTTGCCGCCGAAGCCCTTGAAGCGAGCGTTGAAGCGCTCGACGCGGCCCGCGGAGTCCATGATGCGCTGCTTGCCCGTGTAGAACGGGTGGGACTCGGAGGAGATTTCGACGTCGATAACCGGGTAGGTGTTGCCGTCTTCCCACTCGATGGTCTTGGAGGAAGACACGGTGGAGCGGGTCAGGAACTTCGTGCCGGAAGCCAGGTCGTTGAAGACGACAGCTTGGTACTTCGGGTGGATCTCAGACTTCATAATGGGACCTTTGTTCGCGCAACTGGATTTTGCCAGTTGCCAGGTATGAATGGGATGGCTGGATTCTGCTTCGCGAAAAGCAGGACGGCCAGCTGTCAATCATAGCGGATAACAGCGGTGCCCGCGAACAGGGATGAGACCTAGTCCCGCACTCGCAGCTCCCAAAACGCGACAGCCGACGCCGCGGCCACGTTGAGCGAATCCACGCCGCTGCGCATGGGAATCTTTACGGCGAGGTCGACGGCGGCAAGAGTCTCCGCGCTCATGCCGGCGCCCTCGGTGCCGAGCACCAGGGCAAGCTTCTCCGGATTCTGGTCGGCAACCTTGTCCACGTCCTGCGCATCCTCGGTCAGCTCCAGCGCTGCAACAGTAAAGCCGTGGTCCTTGAGCAGGTGGAGGTCCTGCGGCCAGCTGGTGAGCCTTGCCCACGGCACCTGGAAGACGGTGCCCATGCTCACCCTGACGCTCCGGCGGTACAGCGGGTCACCGCAGCGGGGCGAGACGAGGACGGCGTCGATGTCCAGGGCGGCGGCGGACCGGAAGATTGCACCCACGTTGGTGTGGTCCACGATGTCCTCCAGCACGGCCACCCGCCGGGCCCCGGCGAGCAGTTCCGGAAGCGGCACCGGGGCCGGACGCTGCATGGCGGCCATTGCACCGCGGTGGAGGTGGAAACCGGTGATCTCCTCCAGGAGGGCTGCGCTGCCGATGAAAGCGGGTACGTCCGGGTAGGCGCCGAGGATGTCCTGGAGGTCGTCGAGCCATTTCTCGGCCAGGAAGAAGGACCGGGGCTGGTGCCCTGCGGCAAGGGCGCGGCGCAGCACCCGGGATGACTCGGCGATGTACATACCTTCGGCGGGTTCGCGGAGCTTGCGCAGGTGGACGTCTGTGAGCCTGGTGTAGTCGGACACCCGCGGGTCGGCAGCGGATTCGAGGTAGTGGATCGTCACCGGGTGATTATTGCAGCAGATCGGCGATCATGAAGCCCAGGGCCACGAGCCCCAAAACCAGGATGACCGACCGCAGGACTGTTGGTGAAAGCCGGCGGCCCACCTTGGCTCCCAGGACCCCGCCGATGCTGGAGCTGACGGCGATCAGCAGCACCACCAGCCAGTTGATCCGGTCAAAGGCGAAGAGCATGTAGGACACCGCTGCCACCAGGTTCACGCCCAGGACCAGGATGTTCTTCATGGCGTTGGCATTCTGGATGGTGCCGGTGAGGAAGACGCCGAGGATGCCCACCAGCAGGATGCCTTGGGCAGCCACGAAGTAGCCGCCGTAAACTCCGGCAAGGTACACCAGCACCACCAGGAGGATTCCGTGGCGTTTGTCGCGCACGGCATGCTCCGGGTTTTCCTCGCGGGTACGGACCCACGTTTGCAGCCGGGGCTGGAACACCACCATCAGGAGGGCCAGGACAATGAGGACGGGGGCGACGTAGTGGAAGACTTCTTCCGGCAGGTGCAGGAGCAGCCAGGCGCCGGAAATGCCGCCCAGCAGCGATGCCGGCAGCAGCCGCATGAGCTGGCGGCCGCGGCCCTTGAGTTCCCGGCGGTAGCCGAAGGCACCTGCCGCGCCGCCGGCCACCAGCCCCATGGCGTTGCTCATCGACGCAACCACCGGAGTGACGCCCAGGGCGATGAGCACGGGAAACGTCACCAGGGTGCCGGAACCCACTACTGCGTTGATCATGCCGGCCCACAGCCCGGCAACGGACACAAAAGTGCTGCTGAGAAGATCCAAGGTGCTGCGCTGCCGCTTTAGCGGCGGGCGACGGCGGTGTACCGGCCGGCGTTGACGGTGACGTCAAGGTCCAGCCCAAACGTCTTGCTCAGGTTGTCCGCTGTCAGGACCTCCGTGATCGGTCCTGCGGCAACCACGCCGCCGTCGCGCAGCAGCATGGCGTGGGTGAAGCCCGGCGGGACTTCCTCAAGGTGGTGCGTCACCAGGACCATGGCAGGCGCTGCCTCGTCCTGGGCAAGTTCCCCGAGTTTGTGGACCAGTTCCTCGCGGCCCCCGAGGTCCAGGCCGGCTGCCGGCTCGTCCAGCAGCAGCAGTTCGGGATCGGTCATGAGGGCGCGGGCGATCTGAACGCGCTTGCGCTCCCCCTCGGACAGCGTGGCGAAGGTTCTGTTCAGGAGGGGACCCATGCCCCAGTCATTGAGCAGGCGGAAAGCCCGCCGCTCGTCGTCGCGCTCGTATCCCTCGCGCCAGCGGCCGGTGACGCCGTACGCGGCGGTGACCACGACGTTGAGGACGTTCTCCTGCTCCGGAATCTGGGTGGCCAGCGCGGCGGAGGAAAGTCCGATGCGGGGGCGGAGTTCGAAGACGTCGGTGCGCCCCAGGGTTTCGTCAAGGATGCCGGCTTTGCCGCTGCTGGGGTGAAGCCGGGCGGCGGCGATCTGCAGGAGCGTCGTTTTGCCGGCACCGTTGGGGCCGAGGATTACCCAGCGTTCGCCTTCATTGACTTCCCAGTCAACCTTGTCCAGCAGGGTCTTTTTACCTCGGACAACGCTGACGGAAGCCAATTCCAGAACATCACTCATAGGAGTAGACACTAGGACAAAAAAGAGGCCGACTGATAACCGGCGTTTAGAGCCCTGTCATGCCCCCGCGACAGGCAGCACCAGCAGGTAGCCGGCGGGCAGATCGCTGCTCCAGCGCCGCGGTTCACGGACCACGAACTGCGTTGCCAGCTCCTCCGGGGTGAGGAGGCTGTTGGGCGCTGGTGAGGGGCCCCATTGCCCGCTGCCGTGCGGGTACAGCGGATCCAGGACGCGGACGCCGGTGACCGAGAACTCCGGGAACTGTGCAGGATTACCGACGGATTCGAACCCGCTCATCACCCAGGCATGGCGGCCCCTCCACATGACCAGCCCCACCGGACCGCCCGTCTCGGAAATGGCGCGCGCCGCGGTCCGGAGTGCGTCTCCATAGTCCGGGATACTAACCACCCTGTATGGCCCCATGCCGGCCTCGGTCAGCACCTGTGCCCAGCCCAGCGGGTTGGCGCCGTTGAACGAGTTGGAAGACCGCGCCCTCGCCATCTCCCACAGTTCGCTTTGCTGGGTGGGATCGGCCCAGGTGGCGCCGCCGGTGTCGTCGATGAGGTTGTGGGCCATTTGTATGCTCGCCGCCACGCACCAGTCGAAGGTGTACTGCGGCACGAAGTCCCCCTCCTGGTAGAGGTTGAGGGCAAAGGGCTGCGGTACCGGAGGTGGCGCGGGTGCCGGCGGCGGCGAGGGAACGGGTGTGGCGGTGAGAGTCGGAGCCGGCGTCGGGATTTGTGTCCGAACGGTGGCCGTGACGGACGTGGCATCCCCGGAAGCATCCGGGGCAGAAGACGCGGGACTCATCTGGCTGATGGCCGCCGGCCCGGTGGCAGCCTGGTCCAGGCCCACGACAGGCGAACAGCCAGTGAGGAGGGCCGCCAGGACTGCGAGCGAAGCCTGAACACGGCGGGGGGCACCGAGCATGCTTCAGTCTAGCGCGGTGGGGTGGCCAGTCCTCCAGCGTCGGCCCCCGCAATGAATTAAGGGGACCCCTCCTCCGCTGACTAAGATTGCAGGCATGACTTCGAACGTGACTGCGGTCAGCTACGGCCTGAATATCACTCCGACGGGGCTGGAGCAGCTGCGTTCCGTCCTCAACGCGAACGGCGCCGAACTGCTGTCCGAAACCAGCCACGGTGACAGCCGTTACCAGGTACAGGTTGCAGAGATCAGTCTCCCGGACGCGACTGCTGCCGGCCTCGCAGGCCTGCGCCGCGCGGTCGCGCATGCATCCATCGGCGGCTTCGACACCGCGCTCGTCCCCGCCGAGCTCCGTTCCGCCGGGCGGAAAATGCTGATCATGGACGTCGACTCCACGCTGATTCAGCAGGAAGTCATCGAACTTCTTGCTGCATATGCCGGGAAGTTCGAAGAAGTCGCGGCCGTCACCGAGGCAGCCATGCGCGGTGAGCTGGACTTCACCCAAAGCCTCCACGCACGTGTTGCGGTGCTGGCGGGGCTTCCGGCCGACGTCGTGCGTTCCGTGCGTGAGGAAGTGAAGCTGAGCCTGGGCGCGGCGGACCTGGTGGCCGCCTTCAAGGCGGCGGGCCACGTGGTGGCCGTAGTGTCCGGCGGCTTCAACCAGATCCTGGAGCCGATTGCGGATGAGCTGGGCCTGGACCACTGGCAGGCCAACGAACTGGAAATCGTCGACGGTGTCCTGACCGGCAAGGTATTGGGCCCAGTTGTTGACCGGGCCGCTAAGGAGAAGTTCCTGCGGGAATGGGCGGCCGCCGAGGGAATCGCTCTGGAGCACACCATTGCCGTAGGCGACGGCGCCAACGACCTGGACATGCTCGGTGCTGCCGGGATCGGGGTGGCGTTCAATGCCAAGCCGGCCGTGCGGGCAGTGGCCGACGCCGCCATCAACATGCCGTACCTGGACGCCGTACGGCACATCTCAGGCGACTGACCCTGACTTTTCCAACCGCGAAATGACAGTCCACGGCAGTCTCCGTAAGGAACACTGCCGTGAACTGCCATCCTGCGTGGAAGCCTAGCTGGCCGGCTGGCCCGCGCCCTTACCGAAATAGTCTGCGCCGCCGGCGTACTCGGTGTGGCCGGACTCGACGTCGGCGGTGACCATGCTGGATACCACCTCGGCGAACTCCTCGACGGAGTACAGCTTTCCTGCCTCGGCCCTGCGTGCCTCGATGGCGCCCGGGGTTGAGCGGTCCAGCAGGGTCGCGGTGACGGTTCCCTCGATCATGTCGCCGGACACGACCACGAGAGTGATGCCCTTCTCGGCGAGGCTGGGAATGAGTTCGCGCAGGGCGTCCTCACCGGCACGCTTGCTGCGTGCCACCGGCTCGTAGGCCTCCATGGTGGGCACCGTGTTGATGAAGTGTGCCTGGTGGCTGGTCACGAACACCACGCGGGAGCCTTCCTGCATCAGGGGCACGGCGGCGTTGAGCATGTTGATCTGGGCGTCGCGGTTCAGCTTGAGGGCGTAGTCCTCGCCCATGCCGGTCTCCATGCCGCCGGAGGCGTTCAGCACCAGGATGTCCAAGGAACCGAAGTTTTCCATCGCGGCGCTGGCCAGGGCCTGCACGCCTTCCTGGCTGGTGAGGTCGGCGCCCACGGCCACTGCCCGGCCGCCGTCGGCCTCGATGCCCTGTACCACCTTGTTGGCGCGGGGAGCCTTCTGGCGGTAGTTGACTACGACGGCGGCGCCCTCCTTGGCGAGGTTCTTCGCCACCTCTGCGCCGATACCGCGCGAAGATCCTGTCACAATGGCGGTCTTGTTATCCAGCAGTCCCATGCGGGCTCCTTTTGTCTGAAACGTCTAAATCGCTGATGGTCTGCAGTCCATCATGCCAGCGGCGTTGGGCATTTCCCTTGTGTGACCTACACAAAGAAGCGGCCCCCTGCTAGTTTGCCGGCGGGGTCAGTGCCCCATGCCCAGGCCGCCGTCAACGGGGATGACGGCGCCGGAGATGTAGGCTGCCTCGTCACTGGCGATCCAGCGGACCACGTTGGCAACCTCGGAAGCTTCAGCGAAACGGCCGGCCGGGATGCTGTTCAGGTAATCCTTCTGCGTGGCTTCGGGCAGTTCGGCAGTCATGTCCGTGTTGATGAAGCCGGGGGCCACCACGTTGGCCGTGATTCCACGGGAACCGAGTTCGCGGGTCAGGGACCGGGCGATGCCCACCAGGCCTGCCTTTGACGCTGAGTAGTTGATCTGGCCGGGGGCACCGTAGAGGCCGGACACGGAGGAGATCAGGACAACGCGGCCTTTGCGCAGGCGGATCATGCCTTTGGAGGCGCGCTTGATGACACGGAAGGCGCCGGTCAGGTTGGTGTCGATCACGGATGTGAAGTCGTCCTCGCTCATGCGCAGCAGCAGCGTGTCCTTGGTGATACCGGCGTTGGCCACCAGCACCTCCACCGGGCCGTGGGCAGCTTCCACCTCCTTGAAGGCCGCGTCCACGGAGCCCTCGTCCGTGACGTCAGCCTTGACGCCCAGAATTCCCTCCGGCAGCTTGGACTCGCTGCGGTAGGTCACCGCCACCTTGTCACCGTTGGCAAGGAACGCTTCGGCGATGGCCAGGCCGATGCCGCGGTTGCCGCCGGTAACCAGGACGCTGCGGGGTGCGGTGGCTGCTTCAGTCATGTAAAAGGCTCCGGAATTCTGCGGCGTGCTGCAGCCGCGGTAGGAAAGGGTGATTTGGCTGACTTCGATCTTAGCCGCAGGGCCCGGCCGGGTTTGGGTGCCACTGCCGATGGTGAGAGAATTGACGTAAGCCTTTGGAGCGTGATCAATCACCGTGACCCTTGAAAACCATGCGGGACAATCCGCGCCTGGAGAACCCGGCCGATTCTCGGGCGATCCGGAAGTCCACAGCATCACGGATGCTGCGGGAGCGCATTCCGAGGATATGCGCCAGCGCATGATCAAGTACGCGCTGGCCATGGGAATCCGCATGGTGTGCCTGGTGCTGATCTTCGTGGTGGACGGGTGGTTCAAAATCATCGCCGTGGCAGGAGCGGTTTTCCTGCCCTGGATTGCGGTGGTCATAGCCAATGGGAACGACAAGGCTGAGGGACACAGCGACGCCCTGCTGGATTCTGCGCCCCTGGCGGAGATTGAGAGTCCCCCGGCTCCTTCCGCCGAGGAGGAAGTCGGCAGCGAGATTCTTCAGGGCGAACTGGTAATTGAGGACGACGACGAAACACCGGGCCAGGAGCGGAGGGCATCTTGAGCATTTTTGACTTCGCTGCGGGCACCGACCCAGCGATGGCTGAGGACGCGGCGGTCTGCTCCCGCAAAGCTTGCCGTGCCCGGGCGTCCTGGCAGGTCCTCTGGAACAATCCGAAGATCCACTCCCCCGAGCGCCGCAAGATCTGGCTGGCCTGCGCCGACCACCGTGAGTGGCTGGAGGATTACCTCCAGACCCGCGGGCTGTGGAAGGAAACGCTGCCCCTTGAGGACCGCGCGGCGGGTGTCCTGGAGCAGGACAGCTGAATGTACCGTTTCCTCTTTTCCAGCAAGTGGCTGGGTTATCTCCTGCTGGCTGCCATCTTCGCGTCCGCCTGCGTGTTCCTGGGGCGCTGGCAGATGGACCGGCGCGCGGAGACGCTGGCGGAGATCAACCGCGTGGTCACCAACTACTCGGCAACACCCATCGCCTTCACTGACGCCCGGGAGCAGTTCGACCGGCTGGACCCGGGCATGGAGTGGACGCAGGTGGAGCTGAAAGGCTCGTATCTGGTGGACGGCCAGCGCGTTGTCCGGAACCGCCCCTTGAATGGCCAGCCGGGCTACGAAGTGGTGGTCCCGTTCCGCGTGACCACCGGCGAAACCGTGGTCATTGACCGCGGCTGGCTCCCCATCGGCAACAAGAACCCAGGCAGCCCGGATTCGGTGCCGGAACCGCCCGCAGGCGAGGTGACCGCCGTCGTACGTTTGAAGCACCCCGAACCCGAACTGCAGCGGAGCGCACCCGAAGGGCAGCTGGCGTCCATCGACCTCGCCGCCTACTCGGCACAGCTCGGGTACCCCCTGCTGACCGGGGCGTACGGCCAGCTCGCATCGGAAACGCCGCCGGCGGCCGAGATGCCGTTCCCCTTCCCGAAGCCCTCCACCGAGGAGGGAACGCACCTGTCCTACTCGCTGCAGTGGTTCGCCTTCGGCGTCCTGATGTTCGTGGGGTTCGGATACGCTGCGCGGCAGCAGGCGCGCAACGCCGAGATCGATGCCGAGGACGACGACGAGCCGGCAGAGGGTGCGGTCCACCCAGCTGCCGCGGCAGCACGCCGTCGTCCGCCCGCCCCGCGGAAGCGCAGGAAGGCGACGTCCGAGGAAGAGGAAGACGCCCTCCTGGACGCGCAGGGGTACTGAGGCGTGACGGAATACGACGGCGGCCCGGTCGTCGCCCGTGTGCGTTCGTCGGCTGCCTTGGTTGCGTTCGCGGCGCAACGTGCTTGATTTCGCGCGCGCTGCTCGTTCCTCGCTTTGACGAGCAGAAGTCTGAGCGGGCACCAGCGCCCGTGGCAGGGTGATTTGTGTAGCCTGCGTCAGAGGCGAGGAACGAGCCAGCAAGCGGCAAATCGCGCGGCCAAGGGCGCGAAGGCAACCCGCCGGCGTCGTGAGTTGCCGCTAAGCCAGCGTGATCAGGTCCAGGTAGTCTTCGTTCCAGTGGTCCTCAACCCCGTCGGGCAGCAGGACGACGCGCTCGGGGTTGAGGGCTTCGACGGCGCCTTCGTCGTGGCTGACCAGGACGACGGCGCCGGTGTAGTTCCGCAGGGCGCCGAGAATTTCTGCGCGGCTGGCGGGGTCCAGGTTGTTGGTGGGTTCGTCCAGGAGCAGGACATTGGCGCTGGACGCCACTATGGTGGCCAGGGCGAGGCGGGTCTTCTCACCGCCGGAGAGCACGCCGGCTGGCTTGTCCACGTCGTCACCGGAGAACAGGAACGAGCCCAGAATGCCGCGCACCTCTGCGTCCTTCATGTCCGGCGCGGCGGAGCGCATGTTTTCCAGGACAGTGCGGTCGTGGTCCAGGGTTTCGTGTTCCTGGGCGTAGTAGCCCACCTTGAGACCGTGGCCTGGAACGATGTCACCGGTGTCGGGCTTGTCCACGCCGGCCAGCATGCGCAGCAGGGTGGTCTTGCCGGCACCGTTGAGGCCCAGGATAACCACCTTGGAACCGCGGTCGATGGCCAGGTCCACGTCGGTAAAAATCTCCAGCGAGCCGTAGGACTTGCTGAGGCCCTCGGCGGTGAGCGGGGTCTTGCCGCACGGCGAGGGTTCCGGGAACCGGAGCGCTGCCACCCGGTCGTTTTCACGGACTGCTTCAAGTCCGCTGAGGAGGCGTTCGGCACGCTTGGCCATGTTCTGCGCAGCCACGGCCTTGGTGGCCTTGGCGCGCATCTTGTTCGCCTGGTCCATGAGGACCTGTGCCTTCTTCTCCGCGTTGGCGCGTTCGCGCTTGCGGGCGCGTTCGTCGGTCTCCCGCTGCTGGAGGTAGCGCTTCCAGCCCATGTTGTAAAAGTCGATCTGCGCCCGGTTCGCATCCAGGTGGTAGACCTTATTAACCGTTGCTTCCAGCAGTTCCACGTCGTGGCTGATCACGATCAGTCCGCCCTGGTGGCTCTTCAGGAAGTCCCGGAGCCAGGAGATCGAGTCGGCGTCCAGGTGGTTGGTCGGCTCGTCGAGCAGCATGGTTTCCGCGCCCGAGTAGAGGATGCGTGCCAGTTCCACACGGCGGCGCTGGCCGCCGGACAGGGTCTTGAGCGGCTGGTTGAGGATGCGGTCCGGCAGCGCGAGGTTGGACGAAATGGCCGCGGCTTCAGCTTCGGCGGCATAGCCGCCGCCGGAGAGGAACTCAGCTTCGAGGCGGTCGTAGCGGCCCATGGCTTTGCGCTGGACTTCGGGATCATCGCTGGCCATGTCCACCTGGGCCTTCTTGAGCTTCCCGACGACGACGTCCAGGCCGCGGGCGGACAGGATCCTGTCGCGGGCCAACTGTTCCATGTCCGGAGTGCGCGGGTCCTGGGGCAGGTAGCCGATCTCGCCGCTGCGGGTCACCTTGCCGGCGGCGGGCAGGCCCTCCCCTGCCAGGACGCGGGTCAGGGTGGTCTTGCCGGCGCCGTTGCGCCCCACGAGGCCGATTTTGTCTCCCTTATCGATGCGGAAACTCACCTGATCCATCAGGAGCCGGGCGCCGGCACGCAGTTCTAGATCCTGGACAGTAATCACAGCAGGTAAGGCCTTTCACAACAGGGAACGCCGCAGCCCGCACACGATGTTGGGAGGGAGCCGAAGCAGAGATGGCCGGACAGCGGCCCATACAAGTCTACCGGCTGGGACCATCCGCGGATAACGGTCGGTTTGCTGGTCCGAGTTCTGGGAGCGCGGCGGCGATGTCCAACGGGTGGACCTGGCGGACGGCTCGCACGACAGCCATCTTGACGCTTTCGACTCCTGGGTTGCCGCCCTGCGCGGCTTCCTGCTGCCCTGACCTACGAACCGGGCACCATATTCATACTGTCACTTGAGCTTCTTCGCCAGGCGGCCTCCCGCACACGCAACGACAGTCGCCGGCCTCGCGGAACGGCTGGGACTTGATGCCGCTTGGGTCGAGACCGACGTTCTGGAGGCCCGGACCGCGGTCGTCGGTGACTTCGACCTTGTGTACACCAGGATCGGAACCATCAACTGGCTTCCTGGGACGTTTCTTTAAGCGGAGGGTCCCGCCGGTTAGGACCAGTGACGCTGACGCACTTTTACCTGCGGAGCAGCTTGCCGCAGGACTCAGGCTGGCCTTGGCCAAGCTGTCGGCGCATCCCCGCTATTTTTGCTGCCGGCGAAGCTCCAGCAGCCCAACCACATTGACTGCCGTGAAAATGGCGCTGAAGGTGATGAGTAAATCCCGTGCCGTTGTCCAGTACGGCTCGCTGGGCTGAGCGAGCAGCGACAAGACCAGGATTAGGCCTCCCGCAAATAGTCCGCCCCTGCTAGGAAACTTTCGCTGCTGCATCTATCCGTTCACCTTCCGGGCCCCGCCGCATGGCCGTCCTTCGATGGTGTGCTGGAGCCATGCCCATGCAGATGACGCTAGGCCTCCCCCACCAGCAAATCAATGCTCTTGATCAAATCCAGAGCGTTGGCGGTTCAGTTACCCAGAAGACGGCGCTCGTGGGCGAAGGCGACCAGCTGGAGCCGGGTCCGGAGTTGCAGTTTGTCCAACACGCTGCGTAAGTGGGTTTTGATGGTGGCTTCGGAGACGAACAGGCTCCCCGCCATTTCGCCGTTGCTGAGGCCTTTGGCTGCCAGCAAAAAAACATCCCGCTCCCGCACGGACAGGACGTCGAGTACGGACAGGTCCGGGCCGGAAGCCAGGGCATTCCGGGCAGCGTGTGCGAAGAGCGAGTGGACTGATCCTGGCGCGATTACAGAGTATCCGGAGTGGACGGTGCGGATCGCTGCCAGCAGAAATTCGGGTTCCGCGCTCTTGAGCAGATACCCGCTGGCCCCCGCCTGCACCGCCTGGACCACCGCCTGGTCCCGGTTAAAGGTGGTCAGTGCAATGATTTTGGGTTTCTCCGTGCCAGCGGCCGCAGCATGCCGAACGATCCGCCGGGTCGCTTCCACCCCGTCCATCATCGGCATCCGCAGGTCCATCAGCATGACGTCAGGACTCCGCTCGATGGCCATGGCTACCGCCGGCTCCCCGTCGCCTGCCTCACCGCAAAGTTCCATGTCCTCCTGGCTCTCTATCAGCATGCGCAGTCCGGCGCGGAACAAGGGCTGGTCGTCCACCAAGGCAACGGTGATGCGTGCCCCGGCGTCAGCCACGGTAGTTGTCTTCCAAGGGAGCTGCCCCTGGCCCCGGTCTGCCGGCCGCGGCCAGCACCGGCTGAGCTCCTGCAACCGGCATACCGCCAGAAGCTGCCCCGTCTTCAGGTGCCGCCGTGTCGCCTGCTGCCCTTTCGAGGGTTCCGTAGGGGATGAAGACCGTCACCCGGAACTGTCCGCCGTCCGGGCCAGCAGTTAGCCAGCCGCCTGCCATATGGGCACGTTCGCGCATCCCTGGCAGTCCCCGTCCGGCACGGGATGAGGTCGCTTTGCCTTCGCCTTCGTCCGGGACACGCGGCATCGCCGAGGCCACGTGCAAGGTCAGGCCCGGTCCGCTCCAGTCCAGGTGGATCCGCACCTCAGTTCCGCGCCCGCCATGTTTGAGTGCATTAGTCAGGCACTCCTGGACGATCCTGAACACCGCCACTTGCTGGCCGCCGGAGAGTTCCAGTGGCGTCCCCGACTCACTGGGGTGAATCTCCAGACTTCCCCGCCGCATGCTCTCAATCAGCGGGGTGATGTCGCTCAGGCGGGGTTGCGGTGTTTCCATGCCGTTGTCACGGACTCCCTCGATCACACGCTGGGCGTCCAACAGCGCGCTGCGGGCGGAAACCGCGATAGTGTCCAGGGCATTAAGGACAGCCTTGGGCTGGTCCTTGCTCAGGTAGCGCGTTCCATCAGCTTGGGCGGCGATGACCGCCAGGGAATGGGCGAGGACGTCGTGGAGATCGCGGGCGATGCGGGTCCGTTCCTGCTCGACGATCAAGTCGATCTCCGTTTCCTTCAGACTGCTTTGGGCCAGCTCCCGGGCCCGGGACAGGCTGCCTCGCTCCTGATACAGAGCCAGGAGAAGACCAACGGCGGCGCAGGCGGCTGCGATGACCAGGAGCAGTGCGAACAGCTGCCAGCCGTACCTCATGAACATTGGCCTGTCACCAAAATGCATTGGCACGAACCATCCGACGCCTCCGCTGTATCTCCAGGAGAGCATCAGGACAGTCATGAGTGCCACGAAGACGAGATTCGCGCCGCCCGCGATGTAACGCATCCGTGGTGCTGCGGTCCAAAGAATGAACCCGAGAGCGATGAAGGAGCCCAGATAGATGGCCCAATGGTTGGCAGCCATCGGCGGGAGGGAGAAACTCAGCTGGCCGAAGAGAAGCGCTGCGGTGAGCCCCAGGGACACCAAAGGTTTCCACGAGGCTGTGGCAATAGCCAGTGTCATCAACACCAGCGGCCACCGCCCGGACCAGGTCAGCCAGGACTCACCCATCCTGCCGGCCTCAGCCACGCACCATAACGAAAAGAAGATCAAGGCCGCCACCAGCGGACCCCAGCGCCGCGCAAATTTCAAGACTGCTTCCATGCCTGCCACCATATCCGCGGCAACAGCCCGTTTCTCTCCGTATCGCTGCGATCTCAACCTGAAAGCCAACTGATTCAACCTCGGGGCCAGCTCCCCTGCCGGCCGGCAGACGGAACGAGAGACGTCAGCGGACGGCCGCGCCGTAAGCTCCGGGCCGGACAGCAGCTCGGCGATCCTTGGCCACTGCAGCTCGGCCGCCGCGTGGGAGATGAAGGCGGTGCGCTTGCCCTCGCGCAGGTCGCCCCAGCCGGCTTTGCCGGTCCGGGATTCATCGCCGTAAACACCGGTAAGGTCGTCGGCGACCTGATAGGCGATGCCAATGCAGCGGCCGTGCCGGCAAGGACCGCGCCGGCCAGCAGCGGCGCCTCGAAGGAGTACAGGGCAGTTTTCAGCTGCGCTACGGGAGCACCTCGGCAACAGGCTGGGGCCTGGGGACGAGGGGGCAAGCACGTCAAGCAGTTCGCCGACAGCGGAGGCAAAGCAGCTTTTGTCCAGAACCTCACCCAGCCGCTGCCGGGTGAGGAGGTCAACGTCCACCTCACCCATGAGTCGATGGGCGTTTGAGAGCGCGCGATCACCGGCAATCACGCCAACCGACATTTCCGTGTGTTCGGCAGCACGTTCAGGACTGCTTCCCTTGGTTATGGCGGCATTGCGGACCAGACGGGGGCGGAAGCGCTTCCCACCCACGGTGGAGGCTTTAAGGTGCTCCCACGGGTCATGGTAGTCGGGGTGCATCGCTGCGGCCCGGCCTTTGACCGGGCGAAAAAGGAGGTCAGGACATAGTTCACCAGCTGGTTGTCAGTCGAACCCGCCAATGTGGTCTCCTTGTCCATAGGTAAAGTAAAAGTGGGCTCACCATTGGAGGGAAATGAACCGCGGCGCAGAGCTGGTTGTCTTGGCGGCCGACGACGGAACCCCTGTCGGCACCGAGGACAAGGCGACCGTTCACTCCACCTCCACGCCCCTGCATCTGGCCTTTTCGACGCATGTGTACGACGACGAAGGCCGCCTCCTCATCACCCGCCGCGCCCTGTCAAAGCGGACGTGGCCCGGCGTCTGGACCAACTCCTTCTGCGGCCACCCCTGCCCGGGCGAGGCAACAGAAGATGCCGTGACACGCCGGGCAGCGTACGAGCTTGGGCTTCGCCTGGACCGCGTGGAGCTCCGCCTGCCCGACTTCCGCTATCGGGCGGTTGATGCCTCGGGAGTGGTTGAGAACGAGATCTGCCCTGTTTACACTGCCCGCGCCGCTTCCCCTCTGAATCCCCGCGATGACGAGGTGATGGAGTGGCAGTGGGTGGATCCACTCAAGATCACCGCTGCCGTCGCTGCGGCCCCGTGGGCCTTCAGTCCGTGGCTGACGCTGCAGCTGCCGCTGCTCTATCCCGAACGGTTTGGGCCCGCCGCTCAGTAATTCTTTCCCGGGTGGTCATCCCGGGTACGATGCCCGACGGCGGCCGGCGGCCCCTCCTGCAAGGGAACGGGCCGAAATGCCCACCCGCAGTCGGTGGTCGTAAGCGGTGCGTTGGGTGGGGCCGAGGCCGAAGCCGAGGTCGGCGTCGTCGTGCACGTCTGGGTCGTGGCGGTGAATCCGCTGGCAGGCCCCTTCCCAGTCCGCGCGCCGGAAGGCGCAGTTCGAGCCGAAGGGCGGCCAGTGGCTGATGGCGGCGCCCATGAACACGAAGTAGGCCTGCATGTAGCCGAGTCCGGCGAGCCATGCTCGGACCGGCCCGGCGTCGTAAAAGTCACCCGGCCCGCTCAGGAGCGCCAGGTCGGATTCGAGGGTGAAGCGGTGGGCGATGCCTTCCAGCCAGTCGCCCAGGGAACCGTGTCCGCGTCGCAGCGGACTATCACGCCACCTAGGGCCGCGTCGTGGCCGGTGGAAGCAGCGGCAGCGATCCCGGCTTCTGTCTCGCTTAGTACCGGGTACCCTGCCCTCCGGCCACGCGGGCACTGTCGTCAGACGAGTGTTGTCCACCACGATGATTTCCAGCGGAGCGACCGTTTGGGCTTTGAGTGCTTCGAGGCACCGGCCCAGGGGCCTGCGTCGTCCTTGCAGGGATGACGACGGAGAAGGACGGGTTCACGGGGTGAGCCTGACGTTCTCGCCTTGGAGGTTGGCACGGAAGCCGTCGTCCTGGACTTTGACGTCCTGCAGCACGAGGCCCTCGGGCAGGCCATCGATCTCGTGCTCGATGGTGACGAAGTTGCGGACAAGGGCGGCATTGGCTTGGGAGAGAAAGTTTGGCCCGCCAATATCGATTGAGCGCGGCTCAACAACCAGACTGCCGTCCTCCACCTCGACAGTACCGGTGGCGGTGACCCGGAGCTCGCGCCCCAGGGCCTCGACGGTGCGGACCACCGTGGCCTGACCGCCATCGGCGGCGCGGACCACGGCCCCGTCACCCAGCTCACCCGCAACAACATCGAAGGGCACGGTCGCGTCCACGGTGAGCCGCGCGGCCAGCAGCCCGTCCGGGCCGGTGGTTACGTCCTGCCCAACGGCCCGGACGTCGCGGAGGAGAGATCCCTCTGCCAACACTGTGCCGGCGTCGAGCGCAAGGTCGGCGAGCCACACCGCACCCTCGGGCAGGTCGGCGGGAGGTTGTCTTCCCGGTGTGGGCTCTGCTCGCGCCGTTGGCGCCGGCCTTGCCTCTCCCCCGCTGGCGGGGTCGCTTAGCACCCACCAGAGGATCACAACCGAGGTCCCCAGAACGAGAACCATTGCACCGGCACCGATCAGCCAGTCCTTCACGCGCGTCCACTTCACTAGGACAGTCTGAACGCTCCCGGCGTAGGACGCTAACCAAGGAGCGAGTGCTCTCGCAGGCAGGAGCGGCTTCCGGGACCAAGGCACCCCGGCAAGGCCGCAAGGACCTCGGTGTTGAGTGTGCCGAAAAAGCGCTTGTGCCGAAAAAGCGCCCGATCTTGCCGCGGCCCTGTGGCCAGCCGACGGTGGAATGGGTTGTCCGGATATGCAGCGCGACGGCGGTGCGTTCAAGGTGGTGGTTGGTGAAGTCGGAGCCGTGATCGATGTGCAGAATGTCAGGAGCGTGCAGCCTCCTCCGCGGTGCGGCCCTTGGCCCGCGCTTCGGGCAGGACCCGAAGCTTGTCAGCTATCACGACGGGATCCGAGAGCGGCCGGCCGAACCTGGTTCCGCCCTTTCGTGCAGCGGCGATCCCGGCATTGACTCGCTCGACGATCAACTCCCGCTCGTACTCCGCCACGGTCGCCAGCATGTTCAACGTCAGCCGGCCCGACCTTGTCGCAGGGTCGATGCCATCCGAGACTGACCTCAGTTGGACGCCACGTTCCCGAAGCAAATTCACGATATTACTAAGGACATCTATCAGTGACCGGCCGAGCCGGTCGATCCGCCGTACTACGACTGTGTCGCCTGGCTCCACATAGTCCAGAAGCTACTTCATCCCGGGCCGCTCGACCGCTGTCCTGCTTCCGGACGCAACATCGGCGAAAACATCACGCATTTGAACCCCCCGCGCTCACGAGTGCATCGAGCTGCAGCTTGGCGTCCTGACCCACGGTGGCAGTGTCTTGAAAAGCTGTATTTTTCTCAGACGGGGGCCTCATCTCTGCAGGCTGGTCAGCGAAGGCCAACCAGGCAACTCTGGACCTGCGTGGTCAGGCGTAGTCGCATTCTCGGATCTGTCCGTATGGAACGTCTGCGGTAAGTGCCACCGAGAACCTCCAGAAGTCATGCCGAGTCACTAGAACCCCTAGCCGGGCATCCATGGAGGCTAGAGATTGGGCTGCGGAGAGGGCTCTGTCTAGTTCAAAATCGCGCTCTTCAAGGGTTGCGACCACAAAGTCTGCTATCAACTTTTCATCCCGCATAAGTTGCTGAATTGTCATAGTTTCGCTTCCTGTTCTGTGCACTGGTCTACCAAGAGGGAATATGGAGGCCGGTTAGTGAGAGTTCCGGGGCTGCAGGATCCCTATTGCATATGACGCCTTACTGGCGCTCGAGGTCCCGGGCCCTGGACCGTGGAACAGCTGTGCTGTTACGGACAACGAATTTGGTGTCTAGTAGCTCGTGGAGGCTGTCCGGCGGTAGGGACTCTCCTGTGGTGGGCATATCATTGCCCCCGGTTTCGTTTCCCTCTGCGAAGGGCACAGTCTTCTTGGCTAGCTTTTGCAAAAGCTTTCGTGCCGCTTGTTGTCCTTGTTGCCGGGGGAACTGTTGGATGGTGGTCAGGCCGAAGGTTTCGCCGAGCTCGTGTCCGTCTATGCCGACTACAGAAAGGTCATGTGGCACCTGTAAACCGAGGTCGCGTGCAGCAAGTATGACGCCGATCGCCATTTCGTCGGAGGCGGCAAAGACAGCGGTGGGACGCTCTGGCATAGCAAGGAGGCTTCGCGCCTTGTTGTAGGCATCCTGCAGTGTGAAGTCGGAAGCTATGATCCATTCTGGTCGAACAGATGCCCCCGCTCTTTTCATCTCGTTCTCGAAGCCTGCCTGGCGCTGGTCGGTAAGTTTGAAATCCCGGTAGGGATCGATGCCCCCGCTCACATGGGCAATCCGCTCGTGCCCTAGTCCGAGAAGGTGTGCGGTAGCAAGGGACCCTGCAGCGAAATGGTCCATCCCGATCGTGGGTACGCCTGGCATCGGCCCGCCGATACCCACTACGGGGCGGCGAATTGAGAGCATGCGCGTCAACTCTTCGGGCTTCAGTTCAAGCGAAACCGGGACCACTGCGTCCAGTCGCTGTCGCATCAGGAAGTCTTCGAGTACAGCATCTTGATTGTCTCGGTCACCGAAAATGTTGTACAGGGCCAGATCGTATCCGACGGTAATAAGTTCCTCGGCGATTCCTGCCACCACTTTGGCAAAATACCAGCGGTCGACTGACGGCACGATAACGCCAATGATGCGGCTGCGCCCTGTCACCAGGCTGGAGGCATTATAGGAACGGACGAAGTTGAGTTGCTGGGCGGCAGTCAGTACCCGCTGACGCGTGCCGGCTGCCACCGAGCCGTTGCCACTGAGCGCACGGGAAGCGGTTCCCACTGAAACGCCAGCGCGGGCAGCAACTTCTTTTATGCCTGTCACAGTCATCTTTCCTGATCTCGGTGCGTCACGGTCCGCCGCAGGGGCCGTCGGTGTGGCTTCCCGTGACTTCACGGTACTGGAACAGCGACTCCGGCGTAGAAGGAAACAGGCAGTTAGGTGGTCACCCCAACTGCAAGAATGCCATGCAATCATGCACCTCTTTGCATCACTCACGTCATTGTAAACGTTTCTATAGTCCTAGATTGCCCCGTAGAGGTGATATTACGGGCTCTTGCTCGGCTTCTGCATCCGGTGTGAAGCATCAGCAATGGCTACTAGACGCAAAGATTGGAAACGCTTACACCTCCCGGTGACACCCGTCGATCCCCGCCGCCCTTTCTTATGGTGGCGCGCTGCGGCCCCTCTTTCAAAGGAGAAACAGATGAGTAGGATTCAGGGCGCTGTCGCGGTCACCGCTACCGCGATGCTGCTGTCGCCAACTCTGGCACTGCCTCCTCAACGGTAATCGCTGGAGCTCAAGGGGCGGCGGATGCAATTTTGCATCCGCCGCCCTTTCTGCTGTTTTTGATTGGCAGCCCGGAACTGTCCAGCGAGGCCAGCTGCGGTATGGTCTTGTCAATCGAGGTCGGTGCTACGGGTTTCTGGCAGAAAACTGGCCGCAGCCAAGCACGCCCGCGCGAAGGACACTCAGAAGACACAGCGCACCTCGTCGGCTGGAGCCGCTGCCGCTCAACGCCCTTTAACCAGTAACCAGCAGGAAGCCCTCCTGCGGGCGAGCAAGCTGGACTACTTCTGGCCGCCAGCGGCGGTGCCGTCGAGGGGGCGGAGGTATAGGTGGGGCCGTCTCGGAGCATGGCTCAGAGGACATTGAGCCGGCGCCGGGCAAGAGACAGCATCGCCTGGATATGGGATTTTCCTTCCACCCGCTTGCGGTCGTAATAGCCGCGCGAGGCGGAACAGGACCTCAGCGCGGAAAGCCCGGAAAGTTAAAAGGCCCGGAGAAGCCTGCGGTCGTAGCGCCTGGGTCGGTGTTTGTTGCCGCTGATCTTTCCGGAGTCCCGGGTGCCGGTGCCAGCCCAACAAGGACACCGCTTGGGCTGTCCCGTAAGGGGATCCCCAATCGGGCGCAGCGGCGTCCCTTGAGCCACCGGCTTACGGGCAGGAGAGCACAGTAGTGTCGTTTACATGACGATGCACCACGACGAGCTCGATATCAGCGTGGAAATTGTGCAACAGCTGATCTTGGACCAGTTTCCGGAGTGGAGTCACGAGGTCATTGAGCATTGTGCGGCGCTTGGCCACGGAGAGGTCTACGAGGTGTTTTCTTTCGACATCGGTCAGAGCCGGATCGAACACCTGACCGGCATCGCCGAACGTCTGCGGGAACCACAGGGCGCCTCGCGCATCCAGATGGCCCGGAACCCGAGCCGGTCGACGAGCTCGGCGCGCTCACGGTGCCGCTCCAGATCAGGAATCCCGCACGCGTCATGCGGGTTGGCGGCGGCCGCACGAGCGGACTGTCGCTCATCGGCGAAGTCGTTGTCGAGCGGCAGTTCGATGCCGAGCGCCATCCCCTCGCCGCTCCCGCGGAAATCACCGCGGGCACGAGCGAGGGCCGAGTCCTGGCCGCTGCCCATCACCGCACGGCGGTGGGGGTGGTGACCGGCTGCGTGCCACTGGTCGCGGCATCCTCGGCGGGGGTGCGGGCGGTGGCGGCCGCTATCACCATGAAGACGAGGGCGGCAGCGGTGATGACCGCGCCGATCCAGATGGGAGAGGTGTAGCCCAGACCCGCGGCGATGCCGACGCCGCCTGCCCATGCGCCAAGTGCGTTGCCCACGTTGAAAGCGCCGATGTTTGCACCCGACGCGAGGGTGGGCGCCTGACCTGCATAGTTCATGATGCGGCTCTGCAGGCCCGGGACCGTTCCAAACCCGAACCCGCCCATCAGGAACAGGGCCACGATCGTGGCGATGCCGGAACCGGCCAGGAGGCCGAACAGCGCCAGGACGACCACGAGAGCGGCGATGAAGAAGATCAGCGTGGCGTCGATCGATCGGTCGGCGAGGCGCCCGCCGAGCCAGTTGCCCACGACCAGGCCGGCGCCGAAGAGCACCAGCAGCCACGGCACGGCAGTGGTAGCGAAGCCGCTGACCTCGGTGAGAGTGTAGGCAATGTAGGTGAAGGCGCCGAACATGCCGCCGTACGCGAGGACAGTGACCGACAGCGACAGCCAGACCTGCCCCGAGCGGAGCGCCCCCAGTTCACTGCGGAGGCTAATCTTTTCTTCCGAGCTGTGCAGATTCGGCACCAGCGCCGCAACGCCGATGAAGGCGATCACGCCGATAACCGTTATGGCCCAGAAGGTCGAGCGCCATCCGAGCTGCTGGCCGAGGAAGGTGCCGAACGGCACACCGAGTACGTTCGCAGCAGTCAGGCCTGTGAACATGATGGCGATGGCGCCGGCCTTCTTCTCCGACGCAACCAGGTTCGCAGCGACGACCGAGCCGATGCCGAAGAACGCGCCGTGGCAGAGGGCGGCGATGATGCGTCCGATCATTGCCAGACCGTACCCCAATGCCATCGCCGTGAGCACATTGCCGACGATGAACAGGACGAGCAGACCCAGCAAGACGTACTTCCTGGGCAGGCGCGTGGTGGCGGCAGTCAGGAACAACGCTCCGACGACCACGGCCAGGGCATAACCGGAAATCAGCCAGCCGGCCGTGGCCTCCGTGACACCGAAGTCGGTGGCGACTTCGGGAAGCAAGCCCATAATGACGAACTCCGTGAGTCCGATCCCGAAGCTCGCGATGGCGAGGGCGATCAAACCGATAGACATACTGAGCCTTCCTGCTAAAGTAGTGAAAGTAGTTGCACACGCGTTCTTTTGCGGCGCTGGGTAAATGCTTGCATGCGCAATTAGAAAGCGCAAGCAAGCATTCTTGAGGAGGTTCACCATGGGTATCGCCGACGACGCTGTCGAGATTCGAGCGCGGGGCTGGCGAACGCTGGCCGCGCTGCACGGGCTGATCGAATCAGAGCTTGAACGCAGTCTCGGGGCAGACGCAGGCCTCTCGGTCGTGGAGTACACGGTGCTCGACGCGCTTGACCGCCAGGATGGCTGGCACATGCGGATGCAGCAGCTCGCCCGCGCCACCGCGCTCAGCCCGAGCGCGACCACGCGCCTGGTGAACCGCCTCGAAGCCCGTGGACTGCTCAATCGCGTGCTCTGCGCCGACGACCGGCGAGGCATCTACACCGAGCTCACCCCATCGGGACGCACGCTGTATGAGCGGGCCCGACCGATCCACGACCAGACTCTCGAACGCGTACTGAACGAGGCGCGAGAACAGCCAGAGCTCGCCCCCGTTGTGGAGGCCCTCCACGGCGTAGCGCTTCCCGCAGCGGGGTGACCAACTCCTCGGGCGCCGTCAGGGCGCCGAGCCCGGTTGACCCATCGCGGACACGCAGCGACTGCACCAGAGCGTCGCCGCATCGAAATCGCCGCCATCGTTCACGCACGCCACCGTAAAACCCTCCCCCTCACGGATATGCCACCACGTGTCCGGCATTCGCGGTGTCGACTACCGTCCGGCGCCAGGCCGAACCAGCAGCCAGATCCGGAGCACCGCGCCGCCGCTACATGAGCACCCAGAAACGGTCGTTTGTGATGGTTCCCCGACGGGCGACTAGTAACGCCCCGCCCTCCCAACACCGGCTCCATTCACTGCGGGAGAGGGTTCGGGCCAGTCGCCGTGATCAGTCTCTGCGGGATCCAGCCGTCAACATGGTGAATACCGTTGAACGTCCCGCCTTGCAATTCAACCACCGCGCGCAGCGGGCGCCGGTGGAACTTCACGTGAGTAAAGTCCTCAAACAGGATGTAATACGGCTCGTTCCACTGACTTTGGAACTGCTGGCCGGTCAGCGCATCGCGATGCCGGCGGGAGAACGCGTCGACCTCCTCTCCGACGACCACGCCGAAGTGCTCCATGCCCATCTTGTAAACGCGCTGGTGAACGGGCGGGATGAGCTCGATGAGCGGGATCACTTGGTCATCGAGGACGCGGAGTGGCTCCGCGAGAAGGAGCATGGACATCGGTCGCCCATTCCAAACGTTCTCCATATTGGCGATGGCGTGGCGTTCGAGCAGGGTCCGCAGGTGGACATACTGGTCCCACTCAGGCACGCGGACGGCGAGGTGGCTCAGCTCGTACGACGCGATGTCGATGCCTCGCACGAGCAGGCGGTCGCGCTGCTGGGCGGTGAACGCCCGATAGTCCCCGATGATGTCGCCCACTGGATCAACCATCATCCTCCTCCTTTACCTTAGCCGCGTTGGTTCTCATCCTTGTCGCAGCGCCGACACCGCCTGTAAACCTTCCCGTCGTCGGCATGCTCAAGTTGCCATCCGTGTCCTGCACGGCAGGTCATACATCATGGCAGCCTCCGACACAAATCACACGGCCCTGTATTCCTAATAATGGCCCTCCCACCCTCCGGAGGGAACTGGCGAAAGATGAACCCCGATTTGCGTCCCCCATCGAAAAAACCTGACTTAGTTGTTTTCGGCAGGTTGGGTGAGGCGGCGAAAGTCTCGGGACAGGTAGAGGGCGAGGGCGGCGGCGTTGTCGATATTTACGGTCACGGCCAGGGTTCTGTGTCCCGCACGGTGCAGGGCGTGCATGGCGTGCTTGAGGAGTCGTTCGGCGAGGCCCTTGCGGCGGTGATCGGGGTGGGTGAAAAGTTCTGCTACGAAGGCGGTTTCCGACCCGTGATCTCCGAGTACTCTGTTCGTGGTGACGATGGCTGCGATGATGTTCCCGTCTGCGTCAGCCGTTAAGAAGGATGCTTCGGGAATGGGGGCACCGCGGGCACCTTCGAAGATGGCCCTGATCCTGTCGGCTGCTTTTTCTGTGTTCGGATTGTAGGTCCCGTCGGCGTAGGCATGCAGATAAAGATCTGCAAGTCTCGGCACGTCCGCGGCTTTGATTCTCCGGGGGGACAGGACTGCGGGTTTGAGATCCTGCGGCTCAAGAAGTACCGCCAGTGAGATTAGAGAAACCATGACCTGACTTCCGCCGATAAAGAAATCAAACTTTGTGCACAAAAGTGTGGGTCGCTTCTGCGCCAGCGGAAGGGCTGCAGAAACGCTCCCCACATCCGTGATTTGCTTCCGCTTGGATGCTTTGTTGGCATGGTGGGCCACGTCGGGGGCCGCCGCGGGAATCAGGCCGCCGGCGTGGGGCGTCGCTCTTGCTCTGCTGCAAGGGGTGGGCCGGGGAGCGGGATGACGTCCAGTGCTTCGATGTCGAGGAGTTTGCGGGTCCCGTTTCGTCCGTCGATGATCCAAGACATAGCCATGGATGGAATGGGCGCGCTGACCCGCCCGTGGTAAATAAGCCGTCCATGGTGCCAAACTTCAATCTGGGTTCCTGGTGAAAGTTCCGTGCATGACCGAGATTCAGTCCCTGTCTGCCGTCATGATCAGGTCCTCCTAGTCTCGTCCTCGCTTCGAGCCTAGGCCCGAGAGGTTGCGGCGCCGTTTCCGTGCAGTGATGCTGCGGTTTAATGCCGTGACTTAGCGCTGGTGCTGGGAATTAAGGGTCGTCTCTCCGGATCCGCATATTGACGCTGCCCAGGGCATCGAAAGGGCGACGACGATTACGGGCCGCCGTCGTCCTTTTCCGCGTGCGGACCAAACACCGCGGCAATCATTGGGACATTCAGGGGAAACTGCCCGGGCGGACCATGACAAGCGTCCCGCCGGGGTCCTTTTGGGATATCGGTGAGGGCACCACCCGGTCGCCGCCGACATCTTGCGACTGCCTTTCCGGCTTTGAGGGGTGCGAATGCCAACGCCGTTGAACCAAAGCATGGCCGACTCCGCTGCCCAACACCCATACCGCCGTCATCTCCGGGCGCTTCCTCCGTGACCTGGCCGCCGTGTCCCGGCTGCCGGCGAAGTGCACCTGATTGGCTCGCAAGGCGCTGAGTCGGACATGGAGTTCGCACACGTACAGCCACTGGGCAACTGAAGCGGTCCTGCAGAAAGTCAGCGTTGCGCTCAAGGAAGCGGCGGGATTTCAGAAGGGCTTCTGGCTTGCACGGAAACCTGTGGCCGTGTCCATCCACACCCGTCCAGCCGCGGCGGACGTAGTGGCGGCAGTAACCGCCACCACCAGGGACATCGCACGTGAGCACGGGCTGTTCTTCATCGTGGAGGGGTCTGTCCTGGACCTGTCCGTGATGGAGCCGTGCAAAGCTGATGCCCTGGCAAACCTCAGGTCCAGGGTGGGCGCCAGCGCCGCCCTGTACGCAGCGGACGCACACAGCGACGAACTCGCCACGGCCACCTTGCGGGGCCCGGACATGGGGCTGCGCGTCGGCCCCGAGGAAACGCGTGCGGGGCACCGGCTGCGCGATCCGGAGTCCTTCGCGAGGGTCCTTGCCATCCTGTTTGAGCTGCGGCGGGCATGGCTCTTCGGCGAGGACGGCGTAGGACTGGAGCGGCACTTGATGACCGGCAACGGCACCTCCACGGCCCTGATAACGCCGGACGCCAAATCTGCTGGATGAGTACCGCCGCGCATCCCGGGCCGGGGACACCTTCGTTGTCACCAAACTGGACCCCCTCGCCCGCTCGGTGCGTGACGCCCATCAGATTGCGCCGTTTACCGCGAACTGGACCGAGCCCGCCTGAAAGAAGCACAACCGGCGGCAGCAAAACCCCGCTGCGCTGTAACGGAGAATCTGATGCAGATTGTATCCAACCCTCAGCAACGGGGGCCTGCATTAGTAGGCGCCCTACAAAATGGGCCGGCTCGCACGGCTGTAGCGTCGGAACTACCCTAGATTCCACTTGTACAAACCCGACAGGACACCCCATGAGCAACACCGACACCGCCGTCAAGAAAACATCCCCAACCGGCCGCCGCCGCTGGAACGCCACCGATCTTGGCCTCATCGCCGTCTTCGCCGCCCTCGTGGCCGGCGCCGCGCTGGTCCCCGGCCTCGCGGTCAACGGCTTCGGCGTCCCCATCACCTTCCAGACCCTGACCGTCATGCTCACCGGCCTGGTCCTCGGCCCGGGCAGGGGCTTCGCCGCCGTCGGCCTCTACGTCCTGCTGGGCCTCGCAGGCCTCCCCATCTTCAGCCAGGGCCGCAGCGGCCTCGGCATCCTGGCAGGCCCCTCCGCCGGCTACATTATCGCCTTCCCCATCGCCGCCGGCATCGTCGGATGGCTCGCCACCATAGTGATCCGCCGGACCACCAAAGCACGCGCTCTCTGGTTCTTTCTCTCCGCCATGGCCACCAGCATCCTTGTGGTGCACTCACTGGGCGTCGCCGGCATCGCCCTTAACACAAAGGCCACCCTTGGCCAGGCCTTCCTGAGCGACCTTGTCTTCTACCCCGGTGACATCGTCAAGAACATCCTCGCTGCCCTCATCGCCGTCGCCCTCCACCGCGCCTTCCCGGACATCCTGGTGCGCCGCGCCCGCCGCAGCACCCCCAAGCCCGCTGCCACGGCCTAGAGCACCCCGCCATGCCGGCCGTAACCTTTGACCACGTGACAGTCGCCGTCGAAACGGACCACTCCCCCGAGCCTAAGGTCCTCCTGGACGGAATCAACCTGCAGCTCTCCGAGAAGCGGATCGGCGTCATCGGCGCCAACGGCTCCGGGAAGTCCACCCTGCTGCGCCTGGTCAACGGGCTGGTCCAGCCCACCGCGGGCAGGGTTACGGTCGACGGCGAGGACACCGTCCGTGCCGTGCGGAAAGTCCGGCGGAATGTCGGCTTTGTCTTCACCGATCCCCTGTCCCAGCTGGTCATGCCCACCGGGCGGGAGGACGTGGAGCTGTCCCTGCGCCGCATCGTCAAGAACGGCGCCGAGCGGCGCAGGCAGGCAGAAGCAGCTTTGGACCGGCTGGGGCTGCTGCACCTGGCGGACCAGAGCATCTACGAACTGTCCGGCGGGGAGCGGCAACTGATGGCCCTGGCAGCAGTTCTTGCAGTGGATCCACAAGTACTGGTGCTGGATGAACCGTCCACCCTTTTGGACCTCCGCAACCGCGAACTCCTGCGCGCAACGCTCACCGGGCTGGAGCAGCAGGTCATCATGTCCACTCACGACCTGGAGTTGGCCCTGGACATGGACCGGGTGCTGGTCATCGAACAGGGACAGGTTGCCTTTGACGGCGCCCCCGCAGATGCCGTGGCAGCATACCGGGCACTGTGCCTGGACGGCGCACAGACCAGGCCGCGGCGATGAGGGGCCACGGCTTCCTGCTCGCCAACTACGTACCCGGGACTTCGCTCATCCACCGGGCACCGCTGGCCCTGAAATTCCTGCTGGTCTTCGGCTGCGGCCTGGCCTCGTTCATCATCGTGGACTGGCGCATGTCAGCAGCAGTACTCGCTGCCCTTAGCGGCCTTTTCCTCCTCAGCGGCACCGGACTGAAGAAGCTGTGGGGTGCCATCCGACCGCTGGCGGCCGTCCTGCTGGTCATCGGAGTTTTCCAGTGGTGGATGCTGGGCGCACCAACAGCGGCCAGGATTGTCCTGAACATCACGGTCTGCGTGGTGGCCGCATCGCTGCTGACTGCCACCACCCCGGTGCAGCGGCTCCTCGACGGCGTGGTCAAGACCGCCGCGCCCTTCAAGAGGTTCGGCGCGGACCCGGAGCGCTTCGCCCTGACCATCGGCATCATGCTGCGCAGCATCCCCTACATCGCCGGGACCTTCGCCGACGTTCGGGACTCAGCCAGGGCAAGGGGCCTGGAGCGCAACCCCCGCGCGTTGGTCCTGCCGGTGTTCATCACCTCGGTGGCCTTCGCCCGCCAGACAGGTGAGGCGCTCGCCGCCCGTGGGCTCGGCGAAGCGGAAAACTGAACGGCGGCCTACAACCGCTGGTATTCCAGCAGCGCCGCCGTCCCCATGCCGCCAGCGCTGCTGATCATGGCCAGCGCCAGGCTTCCCGGAGTCCCCGCCCGGCGCGCCTGGGCCAGCAGGCGGGTCACCAGGACAGCCCCGGACGCTCCGTAGGCGTGGCCCAAAGCCAGCGCCCCGCCGTCAAGGTTCACCCGCTCCGCGTCAATATCCAGCCCGTCAAGGCACGCAAGCGTTTGCGACGCGAAGGCCTCATTGAATTCCACCAAAGCCAGGGCATCGGCCGGC
Organism: Pseudarthrobacter sp. NamB4; assembly: GCF_005796185.1. GTDB lineage: Bacteria > Actinomycetota > Actinomycetes > Actinomycetales > Micrococcaceae > Arthrobacter. Next base: position 61,830 of record NZ_VAHM01000009.1, on the reverse strand, counting down.
AACTCCGCTGAAGCCAGTACGTCCCGTGCCGCGGCGGCGGCGCCGACCCCCAGCACCTCCGGCTCCACTCCCGCCGTCCCGGCGCCCCGCACCAGCAGGCAGTCAGCAGCACCCATGCCCAGCGCGCGCTGCAGGGAAGTGATGACGACGGCGGAGGCGGCGTCCGCGTCGAAGCAGGAGTTCCCCGCGGTGACAGTTCCCCCGCCCACGAAGGCGGGCGGAAACCGCGCCATGACCCCAGCGTTTAGGCCACGGCGCGGGCCGTCGTCGCCGGCAACAGTCCCGGCGCCCGTCACCAGCGGAACCAGTTCGTCGTCGAAATGGCCCGCTTTGGCGGCGGCCAGGGCCAGGCGGTGGCTGCGCAGGGCAAAGGCATCCTGCCTGTCCCTGCTGATCCCGAACTTCTGGGCCACGGTCTCCGCGGCGGTGCCCATGTCCGGGTCACCGAAGCTGTGCGGCACAAACTGGGCGCGCCGGTAGAACTGCGGCACGCCGCCGTCATTGCGGTGGGCACGCAGGGGCGCCGTGCTGGTGCTCTCCACTCCCCCGGCGAGAAACAGGGGATCCCCGCCCGCGGCAACCAGCCGGGAGGCGAGGACGATGGCGTCAAGGCCCGAGCCGCACTGGCGGTCCACCGTAACCCCGGGAACAGTCACCGGCAGCCCGGCTTCCAGCAGCGCAAGGCGCGCCACGTTGCCGCCGCCGCCCACGGCGTTGCCTATCACCACGTCGCTCACAGCTCCCGGTTCGGGGCCGGCTACAGCAACCAACTCCCGGAGCACCGGCGCCAGCAGTTCATGCGCCCGCAGGCTCCGCAAAACGCCGTTGGTGCGGCACACAGGAGTGCGCCGCGCGGCGATGATCACGGGCTGCCGGCCGGCCGGGAGGAGCTCAGGCGTCAAGGGCCCTTACCCTCCGGTCCCGGGAACCAATCCACTCCAGCAGCAGGTTCCGGCTGACCTTGCCGCGCTCCGTGACGGGAAGCTCCGACAGCAGGTAATACTGAAGCGGCCTCTTGTCCCGGGGAAGGATGTCCTCAAGTCCGGCCCGTAGCTGGGTTGCAGTCAGTGCACCGTGCGAGGGAAGCACGCCGGCCACCACCCGCTGGCCGCGCAGGTCGTCAGGCATTCCGGCGGCAACGGCAGCGGACACTCCGGGCACAGCTGCCAGTGCCAGTTCAACCTCGTGCGGGTAAACGTTCTTGCCGGACGTCAGGATCATGTCCGAGCGGCGGCCCAGGATGTGCAGCTCCCCCTCCGCGAGGTACCCCTGGTCCCCCACGGTGTACCAGCCGTCAAAGGAGTTCAGGGCCTGACCGTCGTCACCCCAGAGGTAGCCGTTGCTGACCATGGCGCTGCGGACGCAGATGTTCCCCGCTTCCCCCTCCGGCAGGGGCTGCCCCGAGTCGTCCAAAATCCGCACCTTCACGCCGGGAAAGGCGCGCCCGATCCCCGTTCCGCCGAGCACCGCCAGCTGCCGCGCCGGCAGGCCCGCCCCGGATACAAAGCTGAGCTCGGACGCGCCGTAGTACTCGAAGATGGTGGCGTTGGGGGCCCAGCGGCGGGCAGCTTCGAGGGTGCGCGCGTCCAGCTTCGAGCCCGCACAGATGATGGTGCGGACCCCTGAAGCGTCCACGCAGCCTGCCAGTCCGCGTTCGCTGAGCATCCTCAGCATGGTTGGCACCAGCACCAGCCGGGTCACGTGGTCGTGCGTGATGGCCGCATGGACGTCGCCGACGTCGAAGTTCTCAAGGGTCTGGAACTCGGACCCGGCGTAAAGGCATTCCGCCAAAGCGTAGAGGTTGAGGCTGGCGGCCAGCGGGCCCGGCGCCAGCGTCACGTCGTCCTGGTGAAGCCCGAAGAATTCAATGGAAGCCTCGAATGACTCCTGCCAGGAACGCCGGGACCGGGTAAAGGCCTTTGGGACGGAGGTGGTGCCGGACGTGAGGCCGACCAGGAAGGCCGCCTCCGGCGCGCCGTCGGCAAGCTCATCATCCGGGGACACCGCGGCCGGCTGCGCAGAGGCCTCAACCCGCCGCCTGATGTCCTCCTGCAGCTGGATTGGCCACGCCGGGTCGAGGACGGCGCACTGGCGCCCTCCCGCCACCGCAGCAGCAAACCGTGCTGCAAACTCCACCGAATTGGCCTCGCAGAGCGTCGTTACTGATTTCGTATGCGGTACCAGCGCCGCTGCGGACTGCCGGAGGTCGGCCCAGGACAGGCGGCGGCCGGCCACCACCACGGCGGTGTCGTGCGGCCGTTCTTCGGCCCAGCGCTGGATACGGTTGAGGAAAGGCATCGGATCAACTTTACCGGCCGGCACGGGTTCAGCCGCGGGGCCGCGGGTAATGTGACTCTATGAGTTTCAATGACAACGTGCAGCTGGACCCATCACAGGTCCAGGACAGACGCGGCATGGGCCGCGGAGCGAAGGTAGGCGGCGGCATCGGCGGCGGGCTCATCCTGCTCATCGCCGCGCTCCTGGGAGTAAACCCGCAGTTGCTGGAAGGACTGGCCGGCACCGGGCAGCCGCCCCAGGCCGAGGGGACGGCACCCGCCTGCGAAACCGGAGCCGACGCCGACGCACGTGTCGACTGCAGGATCACCGGAACGGTAAACAGCCTCAACGCCTTCTGGCCGGCATACCTGCAGCAGTACAACGTCCGGTACCCGCAGCCGGAGACGGTCATTTTCGATCAGGCTGTCAACACCGGCTGCGGAACTGCGTCCAGCGCCGTGGGCCCCTTCTACTGCCCGGCCGACACCACCGCCTACTTCGACCCCGGATTCTTCACCGAACTTGTTAACCGCTTCGGCTCCTCCGGCGGGCCGCTGGCGCAGGAGTACGTGGTGGCCCATGAGTTCGGGCACCACATCCAGAACGTGCTGGGCAACCTCGACCAGGCGCAGCAGGACCCGCAGGGCCCTGAGTCCGGGGCGGTTCGCGTCGAACTGCAGGCCGACTGCTACGCCGGGCTGTGGGCGAAGCACGCCTCAACGCAGCCTGGACCCGGCGGCCAGCCGTTCCTGGAGGCCCTCACCCAGCAGGACCTCAACGACGCACTGTCCGCCGCGTCCGCCGTAGGCGATGACCGGATCCAGGAGGCAGCCACGGGACGGGTGACCCCGGAAGCGTGGACCCACGGCTCCAGCGAGCAGCGCCAGCGGTGGTTCTACACCGGGTACGAGACCGGCGACATCAACCAGTGCGACACGTTCAGCGCGCCTGCCCTTTAGCTCCCACGCTTAAACGCCGACGACGGCCGGTTGCCTTCCGCGGGGAAGGCAACCGGCCGTCGTCGTACTTTGGCTGTTTTAGATGTTGAAGCCGAGGGCCCGCATCTGGTCCTTGCCGTCGTCGGTGATCCGTTCCGGACCCCATGGCGGCATCCAGACCCAATTCAGGCGCCAGTCATCCACCACGCCGTCCAGGGCCTGGCCCACCTGCTCCTCGAGCACATCGGTGAGCGGGCATGCGGCGGTGGTCAGGGTCATGTCGATCAGCAGCGCGCCGTCGTCGTCGGAGTACTTCAGGCCGTAGAGCAGGCCGAGGTCCACCACGTTGACGCCGAGCTCGGGGTCGATCACGTCCTTGAGCGCCTCTTCGACGTCCTCAAGGCTCGTGCGGGCCGCGTTGATTTCGGTCATGGCAGGTGTCCTTTGTTTACTGGGCCGGTGCCGCAACGGGGGCGGCGACGGCGGAACCGGCGCCCTTGGCGTAGCGGTCGTAGCCTTCTTCTTCAAGGCGGTCGGCCAGCTCCGGACCGCCCTCTTCAACAACCTGGCCGTCCACGAACACGTGTACGAAGTCAGGCTTGATGTAGCGAAGGATTCGGGTGTAGTGGGTGATCAGCAGGGTACCCATGTTGCCCTGGGCGTGAGCGCGGTTGACACCCTCGGAGACAACCTTGAGTGCGTCAACGTCCAGGCCCGAGTCGGTCTCGTCCAGGACGGCGAACTTCGGCTTGAAGAGTTCCAGCTGCAGGATCTCCACGCGCTTCTTCTCACCGCCGGAGAAGCCCTCGTTGACGTTGCGCTGGGCGAAGTCGGCGTCAATGCGCAGCTGCTCCATGGCAGCCTTGACGTCCTTGGTCCAGGTACGCAGGGCCGGAGCCTGGCCGTCGATGGCGGTCTTGGCGGTGCGCAGGAAGTTGGTCATGGTCACACCGGGGACCTCCACCGGGTACTGCATGGCCAGGAAGACGCCGGCGCGGGCACGCTCGTCTACGCTCATCTCCAGGACATTTTCGCCGTCCAGTGTGATGGACCCGCTGGTGACGGTGTAGCGGGGGTGGCCTGCGATGGTGGATGCCAGGGTGGACTTGCCGGAACCGTTGGGGCCCATGATGGCGTGGGTTTCGCCGGTCCGGATGGTCAGGCTGACGCCCTTCAGGATCTCCTTGGTGCCCTGCTCGGTGTCAATGCTGACGTGCAGGTCCTTGATCTCAAGAGTAGACATGCTCTTCTTTCTGTTCGTTCGTAAGTCTGGTGCTGCCGGGCGCTCAGTTGTTGACTGCGGCGCCGTTCAAAACGTTGGTGACGTCCACGTAGACGTCGTCGCCGTCCAGTTCGACGGCGAACACCGGAACTGGATCGTAGGCGGGAAGCTGGAGCGGCTGGCCGCTGCGCAGGTCGAACTGGGAGCCGTGGCCCCAGCATTCGATCGCGCAGCCTTCCACGTCCCCTTCGGAAAGGGAGATGTCAGCGTGGGAGCACGTGTCCCCGATGGCGTGGATTTCGCCCATCGAATCGCGGACAACTGCTACCGGGTAGTCGTCGATCAGGATGCGCAGCGCCTGCTTGACCTGGATGTCGTTGGCGCTGCAAACCAGCTCGCCCTTGGGCTTCCCGCTCATACGTTCCTGCCGTTCCTAGTTGTCGCCTGCGGCGAGTTCGCGTTCCACAGCTTCGGTGAGGCGATCCTCGAGGGCCGGCACCTTGATCTGCTGGATGATTTCGTTCAGGAAGCCACGGACCACCAGGCGGCGGGCCACGTCTTCCGGAATGCCGCGTGCCATCAGGTAGAACAGGTGCTGGTCATCGAAACGGCCGGTGGCGCTGGCGTGCCCGGCACCCTCAATCAGGCCGGTCTCGATCTCCAGGTTCGGAACGGAGTCCGCGCGGCAGCCGTCGGTCAGGACCAGATTCTGGTTCTTCTCGTAGGAGTCGGTGCCTTCAGCCTGCTTCTGAATGAGGACGTCGCCCACCCACACGGTGTGCGCGCCCTTGCCCTGCAGTGCGCCCTTGTACAGCACGTTGGACTTGCAGTTGGCCACGTTGTGGTCCACGAACGAACGGTGCTCGAGGTGCTGCCCGGCGTCGGCGAAGTACAGTCCAAGGAGCTCCGCCTCTGCTCCTTCGCCGGCGAACCGGACGTTGGAGTTCATGCGGATGATCTTGCCGCCGAGCGTCACCGCGATGTGCTTGTAGACGGCGTCCTTGGCAACCTCGGCGTCGTGCTGGGCCAGGTGCTTGGCGTCATCTTCCCAAAGCTGGACGGAAACCACCGTCAGCTGGGCGCCGCCGCGGACGAAGACCTCAACGTTGCCGTTGTGGTCTGCAGACCCGTCGTGCTCGAGGATGACCACGGCGCGGCTGTTCTCGCCGGCTTCGATGACGTGGTGGGAGTTCGAGCGCCGGCCGGCGCCCTTGCCCGTCAGCAGCACGCGGACGGGCTCGTCCAGCTCGGCGTTCGCCGGGATCTGGATGAACAGCGCTTCGTCGGTGTTGGCGGAAGCCACGACGGCTGCACGGTCGGCCGGGACCAGGGTGGCACCGCGGGGGGCCTCGCCTGCACGCAGCGTGCGAAGCACGAAAGCCTCGGGGGCCTCCACGGAAACGCTCAGCACGTCACCGTCGGTGGGCGCATCGGAGAGCAGGTTGGCCAGCTCCCGGACGGGGGTGAAGCGCCATTCCTCTTCACGCCCGTTGGGCAGGGCGAAGTCCGCGACGTCGTGGCTGGTGAGCCGTTCAGCGCGGGATGCCATGACCTGCACGCCGTGGCTGTGGTGGCGGTCCACCTTGGAGGCAACGAGCTGTTCGCCCTCCTCAGTGAAACCGGCGATCGACGGAGCGCCGATGCGCGCCTTTTCGGTAGTTGCTTCGGCAGTCATTAACCGACGGATCCTTCCATCTGGAGTTCGATGAGGCGGTTCAGCTCGAGGGCGTATTCCATGGGCAGCTCACGGGCGATCGGCTCGATAAAGCCGCGCACGATCATGGCCATGGCCTCGTCCTCGGGCATGCCGCGGGACATGAGGTAGAACAGCTGCTCTTCGCTGACGCGGGAGACAGTTGCCTCGTGTCCCAGCTGCACATCGTCTTCACGGATGTCTATGTACGGGTAGGTGTCCGAGCGGCTGATGGTGTCCACCAGGAGCGCGTCGCAGCGGACGGTGTTGGCGGAGTGCTTGGCGCCTTCACGGACCTGGACCAGGCCGCGGTAGGCTGCACGTCCGCCGCCGCGGGCCACGGACTTGGAGATGATGGAGCTCTTGGTGTTCGGGGCAATGTGCACCATTTTGGAACCCGTGTCCTGGTGCTGGCCCTCGCCGGCGAAGGCGATGGAGAGCGTCTCGCCCTTGGCGTGCTCACCTACGAGGTAAACGGCCGGGTACTTCATGGTGACCTTTGAGCCGATGTTGCCATCGACCCATTCCATGGTGGCGCCCGCTTCGCAGACGGCACGCTTGGTCACCAGGTTGTACACATTGTTGGACCAGTTCTGGATGGTGGTGTACCGGACGCGGGCACCCTTCTTCACCACGATCTCCACCACGGCGGAGTGCAGGGAATCCGAGGTGTAGATGGGCGCGGTGCAGCCTTCGATGTAGTGGACGTAGGAGTCCTCGTCGGCGATGATCAGGGTCCGCTCGAACTGGCCCATGTTTTCCGTGTTGATGCGGAAGTATGCCTGCAGCGGGATGTCAACGTGGACGCCCTTGGGCACGTACACGAAGGAGCCGCCCGACCACACGGCGGTGTTCAGCGACGCGAACTTGTTGTCGCCCACGGGGATGACGGTGCCAAAGTACTCCTGGAAAATCTCCGGGTGCTCCTTCAGCGCGGTGTCGGTGTCCAGGAAGATGACGCCCTGGGCCTCAAGGTCTTCACGGATCTGGTGGTAGACAACCTCGGACTCGTACTGCGCGGCAACGCCGGAGACCAGGCGGCTGCGCTCGGCTTCCGGGATGCCCAGCTTTTCGTACGTGTTGCGGATATCCTCGGGCAGGTCCTCCCAGGTGGCAGCCTGCTTCTCGGTGGAGCGGACGAAGTACTTGATGTTGTCGAAGTCGATGCCGGACAGGTCCGCACCCCAAGTGGGCATGGGCTTCCGGTCGAAGTACTTCAGGCCCTTGAGGCGGAGGTCGAGCATCCACTCCGGCTCGCTCTTCTTGGCCGAAATGTCCCGGACAACCTCTTCGTCCAGCCCACGGCGTGCGTTGGCGCCGACGTCGTTCTTGTCAGCCCAGCCGTACTCGTAGTTGCCGATGCCGTGGAGCTCGGGATTCTTCTCCAGAATCTCCGAGATCACAGTGTTTTCGGCGACTGCTTTCTCTGATAGTTGGTCCGTCATCACGGCCTTTCTTGCTGATGGTTGGTTACTTCATCCAGGCCGGCGGGGGCTGCTGAAGGCCTTGTGGGCCGCTGGGCAGACAGCCTGCCTGTGGGAATGTGGGTGGTGCAGACGTGGCCGCCGCGGGCCAGTGTGGAAAGCCGGCGCACGTCCACGCCCACCAGCCTTGAGAAGACCTCGGTTTCCACGTCGCAGAACACGGGGAAGCGGGCGGCGAGCTGCTGGATGGGGCAGTGGCCCTGGCAGAGCTGCACGCTGGAAAGGGCCGCGGACAGCGGGGCTTTGGCCTCGATGGAAGCGGCGGAGGACACGAAGTTGTCGCGGCTCAGGGCCGCTGCCAGCGCCTTTGCCCGATCGGCAATCTCGGGGCCGGCCTTCTCGATTTCCGGCGCGTACCGGCGTTCCATGTCCGCAAAACGCTCAACGGCGAAGGCGCGGACCGCATCAGGGCCCGCCACTTTCTGGAGCTGCTGGAGTGCAAGGGCAGCGATGCCCAGGTAATCGTTGCCAAGGCTGGACTGGCCCTGGGAGCTGAGGACATACCGCCGGGCGGGACGGCCTGCACCGGCACCGGACTTGGCAACCCGCTTGACCTCAATAACGCCTGCGCGGGACAAATGGTCCAGGTGGCGCCGGACTGCCGCCGGCGTGAATCCCAGCAGGTCGCCGAGTTCAGCGGCGCTGACCGGGCCATGCTCCAGGACGGCCGAAAGAACGCGGTCCCGGGTGCGCTCATCGGCATCGGCCACCGGACCGGCGGCCACGGGACCGCGGTCTGCGGGAGCCTTGACGGCTCCGTGCCCGGCAAAAGGCACAGCAGTAGCATTGCTCATGGAATACACAACACAATGTTGTCGTAATTTAGTCCCGCGATCCAGTAAGGCGAGGCTGACCTGACCTGCCTCCCGCCAAACGGACAGAGAAAAATACTACATCCCGTAGAATACTGGGGTGCGATCGCCCCAGTCCCCTGTCCTGTCCATTAACGGGCTCGTTAAGGATGTAGGTCCGCTGTCCAGTATGGACGGCAAAATGCTCCGGGTTGTCAGCGGCATCTCACTCATTGCCGAGCGCGGGCAGGTCACTGCCCTGCTGGGCGCCAACGGCGCAGGCAAAACCACCACGCTCGAATGTGCGCAAGGCCTGCAGAAACGCAGCGGCGGCAGCATCTCCCTGCTCGGCCACGACCCCGCGGCGGCAGGGGCTGACCTGCGCTCCCGCGTAGGCGTGATGCTGCAGGACGGCGGGCTCCCGCCGTCGGCCCGGCCCCTTCCGCTGCTCCGGCACATTGCCGGCCTCTACGCCCGGCCCTGGCCGGTGGATGACCTGGCGGAGCGGCTCGGGATCGATACGTTCAGCCGGACCACCGTCCGCCGGCTCTCGGGCGGACAGAAACAGCGCCTGGCGCTGGCCGCGGCGCTGCTGGGCAGGCCCGAGGTTCTGTTCCTGGATGAACCGAGCGCCGGCCTGGACCCCCAGTCCCGCCAGCTGGTCTTCGAACTGATCACGGAGCTGCGCGATGCAGGGATGGGGATTATCCTCACCACCCACCTGATGGACGACGCCCAGCGGCTTGCGGACTATGTGTACATCATCGACGGCGGCCGCAACGTTGCGGAGGGCACCGTGCAGGAACTGCTGCGGCGCGGGCCGGCCGTGGAAACCGGCACGGACCACGTGCGGACCCTCACGTTCGAGGCCAAGCCCGGACTGGACCTGTCCGATGTGCTGCCCGCCGACGTCGTGGTCGCTGAGGAGCGGGCGGGAAGTTACAGCGCCACGGGAGTCCTGACCCCCCAGCACCTCGCTGCCCTGACGGCGTGGTGGGCCGCCAACGGCATCATGCCCGCCTCCATGACCCTGCAGGCGCGTAGCCTTGAAGATGTCTTTTTGGACATATCGGGAAAGGACATCCGATGAACCCGTCCCCCGTGGACGCCGCCGGCGCCGCTCCCGGCTTCAGCACTGCCACTCCCGTCGGGCAGGAGCCCGCGTCCCTCTACCGGCGCGTCATGCTGCAGGGCAAGTACGAGGCACTGGCCATGCTGCGCAACGGCGAGCAACTGATCCTGGCCGTGGTGCTGCCGCTGCTGGCCCTCGTTGGCCTGACAGTGACGCCGTTCCTGGACGGACTGGGGGCCAGCCGCATTGACGTGGCGGTGCCGGGAATCCTTGCCCTCTGCGCCATGTCCACCGCGTTTACCGGCCAAGGCATCGCCACCGGCTTCGACCGGAGATATGGCGTGCTCCGCTTCCTTTCCACCACGCCCCTTGGGCGCGGCGGACTGATTGCGGGAAAGGTCCTCTCTGTCCTGGCCGTGCTGTGCCTGCAGGTTGCGGTGGTGGCGGCCGTGGGCCTCGCCCTGGGCTGGCAGCCGACGGCGGTGGGCTGGGTTCCCGGACTCATCCTCCTTGCGGTGGGTGCGGCCGCTTTCACCGCCCTGGGGCTGCTGGTTGCCGGAACCGTCCGGCCGGAAGCCACGCTGGCCATCACCAACCTGCTGTGGATACTCCTGGGTGCCCTGGGCGGGATCGTAATTCCCGCTGAACGGCTGCCGGCCGCCGCCCAGCAAGTGGTCGGGTTCCTGCCCTCGGGCGCACTCGGCGAGGCCCTGCGGGGCGCCTTCCTGCACGGTGCGCTCAATGGCTCCGCCGCCCTCATACTGGTGCTCTGGACAGTTATTGCCGGGGCAGCAGCGATCCGTTGGTTCAAGTGGAATTGAGATACCCGTGAGCACCACCTTCCGTCTTCCCGAGTTCGCGGGCCGCCTGGCTTCACGGCTGCCCCGCAGTGTGGATGCCAGCGTCCGCCGTCTGGCCGTGGCTTCCCTGATCGGCCAGACGCTGCTGGTGGTCACGGGCGGAGCCGTCCGCCTGACGTCATCAGGACTCGGCTGCCCCACCTGGCCCCGCTGCACCGACACCTCACTGGTGAATACCCCCGAGATGGGCATCCACGGGTTCATCGAATTCGGCAACCGGCTCCTCACCTTCGCCCTGGCCGCCGTCGCTGCCCTGATGCTGGTGTACCTGTGGAACCTCCGCAAGGAGCGCCGTGACCTTTTCCTCCTGGCCCTGGGTTTGCTGGCCAGTATCCCCGCACAGGCCGTGATTGGCGGCATCACCGTCCTCACCAACCTCAACCCTTGGGTGGTGGGCCTGCACTTCCTGGTCTCGATGGCCTTGGTCGTGTTCGCTACGCTGCTGGTCAACCGGGCCTTTGCCCGGACGGGGCGGTTCCGCACTGTGCCCCATGCTGCCCTGCCTGGGGTAATGCGTCCGGTGACTGCCGCCGTCGCGCTCTTCTCCGCCATTGCGGTGATGCTCGGCGTGGTAGTGACCGGCGCGGGTCCGCACGCCGGGGACGCTGACGCCCCCCGCAACGGCTTGGACTGGGACCTCTTCTCCCACATCCATGCCGTGCCCGCGTACCTCATTACCGCCGGCACCCTGGTGGCCCTCGCACTCGTGTTCCTGCGCCGGATCACCGGCCCCGTCCGCACTGCCGTCCTGGGATTGCTTGGTGTGACGGTGCTTCAGGCCGTCATCGGGTTCACCCAGTACTACAACGGAATTCCTGCCCTGCTGGTGGCCGCCCACATGCTCGGGGCCGCGCTGCTGATGGTAGCCGCGACCAATGCCTGGGACATCGCCCGGTCCAGCCCCACGAAGTAGTAGTCCAGCGCCTGGTGAAAGCCTGACGCGGCCAGCCCGCCGCAGTCCCTGCGGCACGAAGCGCCCCGGTTCATCTGTGAACCGGGGCGCTTTGCGCTGTGCAGCGGTTTCTGCTCAGCCTGCCACCGCAGGAGCGGGAGCGCCGGATCGTGCCGCGGCGTGTTCCGTGTCCAGGAAGTCGATCCCCCCGGCATGCACCAGCACTACACGGGCCGTAGCGATGTCATAAAACAGGCCGGTTGCCTGGATGCTGCCCGAGGCGAGTGCCGGTCCCACCACCGGGTGGGTTTCCAGCTTGCCAAGCTGCACGGCCACGTTGACCATGCCGAGCTGGTCCAACCTGCAGAAGCCGGCGTCGGCTGCCGCCTGCGCCACCGGGTGACCAGCCAGCAGCTCGCGGTAGCTGGGCCGGGCATGGTCCAGCCAGGCATCGAAGCCCGGCCCCAGGGCACCATGACCCTTGCCCTCCGCATCGGTGATGGCCTTCATGGCACCGCAGTTGGAGTGCCCGCAGATCACTATCGAGCCCACCTCCAGTCCCTTCACGGCGAAGGACAGGACGGAGTCGATCGAGGCGTCCTGCCCGTCGTGGCACACCACGTTGCCAATGTTCCGCAGGGTCAGCAGGTCGCCGGGCCCACTGCTGGTGATCAGGTTGGGATTAAGGCGGGAATCAACGCATGCCACGAACAGGGCGTCCGGATTTTGGCCGTCCGCCAGGTCCTGCACCAGTGGACGGACCTGTTCCGCAAAGCGCCGGTGGTACTTGTCGATGCCCAGCAGGACCGGCTGCAGCGGAGCCACGTCCTTCCCTGCCTGGCTGCCAGCAGGTTCCGGCGCTTCCGCCGGCTGAAGCCAGGAGGTCCTGGGCGGCAGCGGAAGCTCCCGGGCTTCCTGCCGTTTCGGCGCCTGGCGGGCTGCATCCTGGAAGAGAGTGTTTCCGTGTTCTTCGAGGCAGACCCTGCCGCCGGCCGCCTCATACTGGTGCTTCCAGGCCAGCAGCGCCTCGCGGAAGGCATGGTCCAGGTAGTCGGCGTTCAGCTCCACTACGGTGCGCTTGCCGGCGGGGACTGCGTGCAGCACGCGGTTGAGCCGGGGCAGGGCGAAGAAACTGCAGGAGCCGGTGATGGTCACCCGCCAGGGGTCCGACGGCGAGGCGGGCGGATGTGCCTGCACCGCCGCCCGCAGCACCCGCCACAGCACGCTGGCCGCAGCCAGCGCCAGCCCGATCATTACGCCTTCGAGCAGGTTGAGGAACACCACGCAGAGCAGCGTGGCGGCGTAGATCAGGAAATCCCCGGTGCGCAGACTCGTCCTGATGTCCGCGATTTTGATGAGGCGCGCGCCGATGACCACGAGCAGCCCTGCCAGGACGGACAGCGGGATGAGCTGGATCAGACCCGCGAAGAGGGCGGAGAAGGCAAGGACCCACACACCGTGCAGGACGGCTGAAGCCCTGGTGGCTGCCCCTGCCTCCACGTTGGTGGCACTGCGAACAATGACGCCCGTGACGGGCAGCCCGCCCATGGAGCCCGAGACGATGTTGGCTGCCCCCTGGCCCAAGAGCTCGCGGTTGAGGTTGGTGCGTGGGCCGTTTTGCATCTTGTCCACGGCGACGGCGGAGAGCAGGGATTCGATGCTGGCTATCAGTGCCATCGAGAGCACGGCGAAGGCGACTGCCCGCCAGTTTCCGTCAGGCAGCTGCGGCAAGGCGACGGCGTCGAAAATCGACCCGCTGAAGGAGATCCGCTCAACCGCCGGAGCGAATGCCACGGACAGGCCGGTGCCGGCCGCGACGGCGGCCAGCGGACCCGGGACGCGCCGCACAGCGACAGGCAGGTGCTTCCAGCCGAGGAGGATGGCGACGACGGCAAGCCCCAGCAGCGCGGCGTGCAGTTCCACGTTGGTGATGGCCGCCGGAAGGGCGGTGAGGTTTTCAAGGGCGGAACCGGCGGGGCTGGCACCCAGCAGGACCTGGAGCTGCTGCAGGATGATGGTGATACCGATGCCGGCCAGCATCGCCTTGACCACCACCGGCGAGACGGCCAGCGCCGCGCGACCCACGCGACTGATCCCAAGCAGGAGCTGGACGACGCCGGCCGCCGCGGTGATCAGGCAGGTCGTCTGCCAGCCGAATTCGTCCACCAGCCCTGCCACGATGACGGTCAGTCCGGCAGCGGGCCCGCTGACCTGGAGCGGGGATCCGCCCAGGCTTCCTGCCACGAGGCCGCCCACCGCGGCGGCGATCAGGCCAGCCATGATGGGTGCACCCGAAGCGGCCGCAATTCCCAACGACAGCGGCAGCGCCACCAGGAAGACAACCAGTGATGCGGGGACGTCCTTCCCCAAGTGCCGCAGGACCGCTGGGCGGCGGAATCTGAAAGAGCGTTCTCCAGGGCCCCGCTGCGGCGGCGGGCTGTGGCTGGGGAACGGTACGGTGGCGGGATCGTGTGCCTGGGCCATGGGTTTCCTTTTGCTTGCGGGCAGGACCGGTCCCAGAGTAACTGGCTAGTCACGACCAGTGACGTGTTAAGTGACTGACATGACATACTCTGTCATGTCCGCAGTCCGGGCAGGTGATGCTGCCCGCGCACAGCAAAAAGCCCCTCCCGAACAGACCCGGGAGGGGCTTGGGCAGAAAGCGGAAGGCTAGCCGGCTATCAAGGCTGATCCGACAAAAGGATCAATGGCCAAGGCGATGAACAGCAGCGTGAGGTAGCTAATGGAACCGTGGAAGACCTTCATGGCCCGCTTGTCCGGGATATCCTCACGCTGCGCGCGGTTGTACAGCGCGTGGGACTCATAGAGGAACCAGGCACCGGCGAGAACTGCCGTGACGGTGTAGACCCACCCCGCTCCGCCTGCGGGAACCATAAGCAGGGAGCATGCCACCATGGCCCACGCGTAGAGGACCACCTGCACGGAAACAACCTTGGCCCCGGCGATGGCGCCGAGCATCGGAACCTTGGCGTTGCGGTAATCCTCGCCGTACCGCATGGACAGCGGCCAGTAATGCGGCGGTGTCCAGAGGAAGATCACCATGAACAGGATGATTGCCGGCCATTCCACCGAGTTGGTCACGGCGGCCCAGGCGATCAGGACCGGGAAGCAGCCTGCCGCGCCGCCCCACACAATGTTCTGCGCAGTGCGCCGCTTGAGGATGATCGTGTAGATCACCACGTAGAAGAAGATCGCTCCGAGTCCCAGCCAGGCGGACAGGGGGTTGGCCCCGAACCAAAGGATGGCAATGGCGGCCGCGCCCAGAAGCCAGGAGAAGACCAGCGCTTCGCGCGGCGTGACCTCGCCGGTGACGAGCGGACGGTTTTCGGTCCGGTGCATCAGCTTGTCGATATCGCGGTCGATGTAGCAGTTGAAGGCTCCGGCGCTGCCGGCCGCGAACGCGCCGCCAACCAGCGTGGCCAGGATGAGCCCGATCGAGGGGAAGCCGCGCTCCGCGTAGATCATGGTGGGAAGGGTGCTGACCAGAAGCAGTTCGATGACGCGCGGCTTGGTGAGGGCGAGATACGCCTTTGCCTTACGGGCAAACCCGGGCCGTGGTGCCCGGGATGCTTTCAGCGGCATATCTGTTGTGCTCACGGTGGCGGTCACCCGTTCTGTCGGCAGTTGTGTCTGGCTGTCCAGCTGTGTCAATACGGCTGCGTCCCGACCGCGCCGGTGAAGCAGTGATCCACGCAACAGCCGGGAGTTCCGGGTGGCTATGAGGACTCTGCACCCGGCGCTGGCCTCCGAATATCATACCGCGCCGGACCCCTCCCACCTTCCGCCGTTTTGGTGCTGATGATCGCTCGCGCGCCGATTCGAGCAGATTAACTCAACCTCCCTTCAGGCCCGTTCACAAAAGCGGAAATTGCGTCCACAACGTGAGATTTGCGCCGCCCGAAAGGTGGAATAGAGCTAAGCTGTCACCAGATCAGCACGCAGCAAGAAAGCAGTGGAAAACGCATTCCCGACTTGCTCGTGGCTGAGTGACAAAGATCAACGTTTCGATGGTGAACGGCTGGTACACACCGCAGCGGGCGCCACACACGTGCCTTGAGACGGACCCGGTGTGCCGCCTGCCATCAGCACAGAGAGGGGCCCGGTTTTCGTGCCACATTTGGAAGAGCAAGAACTGTCCTGGACCAGCCTGGATCAGCGCGCGGTGGACACTGTCCGCGTTCTGGCCGCGGATGCGGTGGAGAAGGTGGGCAACGGGCACCCGGGTACGGCGATGAGCCTGGCGCCGGCCGCGTACCTTCTGTTCCAGAAGCTGATGCGCCATGACCCGCGCGATCCTGAGTGGCTGGGCCGTGACCGGTTCGTCCTCTCCCCCGGCCACACGTCGCTGACCCTTTACATCCAGCTGTTCCTCTCAGGCTACGGCCTGGAGCTGAAGGACCTGGAGGCGCTGCGCACGTGGGGTTCGCTGACTCCGGGCCACCCGGAGTACAAGCACACCGCCGGCGTTGAGATCACCACGGGCCCCCTGGGCCAGGGCCTGGCCTCATCCGTTGGTTTCGCGTATTCGCAGCGCCGCATGCGCGGCCTGTTCGACGCCGATGCTGCCGCCGGCGAGAGCCCGTTCGACCACACCATCTGGGTTATCGCCTCCGACGGTGACCTGCAGGAGGGCGTCACGGCCGAGGCTTCCTCCCTGGCCGGCCACCAGGAGCTGGGCAACCTGGTTGTTGTCTACGATGAGAACCACATCTCCATCGAGGACGACACCGACATTGCCTTCACCGAGGATGTCCTGAAGCGCTACGAGGCGTACGGATGGCACGTCCAGCGGGTGGACTGGACCAAGACCGGCGAATATAAGGAAGACGTCCACGAGCTGTACTCGGCCCTGCTCGCGGCCAAGGCCGAGACGTCCAAGCCCTCGATCGTGTCGCTGCGCACCATCATCGGCTACCCGGCCCCGAAGAAGCAGAACACGGGCAAGATCCACGGTTCCGCGCTCGGCGCCGAGGAAGTCGCGGCTCTGAAGGAAGTTTTGGGCTTTGACCCGGCCAAGTCCTTCGAGGTGGACCAGGAAGTCCTGGCCCACGCCCGCTCCGTGGTGGACCGAGGCGCGGCTGCACGCAAGGAATGGGAAGAGTCCTTCAACGCCTGGCAGGCCGCCAACCCCGAGGGCGCGGCCCTGCTGCAGCGCATCGAGGCCAAGGAACTGCCCGAGGGCGTCGAGGGTGCCCTTCCGGTGTTCCCCGCCGGCAAGGACGTCTCCACCCGCGCCGCCTCCGGCAAGGTCCTGAACGCCCTCGGCCCGGTCCTTCCCGAACTGTGGGGCGGTTCGGCTGACCTGGCGGAGTCGAACAACACCACCATTGAGGGCTCGCCGTCGTTCGTTCCGGCCTCCAAGCAGACCGAGGCCTGGTCCGGCAACCCGTATGGCCGCGTCCTGCACTTCGGCATCCGCGAGCACGCCGCGGCGTCGATCGTGAACGGCATCAGCCTGCACGGCCGCACCCGGGCGTTCTCCGGCACGTTCCTGATCTTCAGCGACTACCAGCGCCCCGCCATCCGCCTTGGCGCGCTGATGGGTGTCCCGTCCCTGTATGTGTGGACGCATGACTCCATCGGCCTGGGCGAGGACGGCCCCACCCACCAGCCGGTGGAACAGCTCGCCTCGCTGCGCGCCATCGTCGGGCTGGACGTCGTCCGCCCGGGTGACGCCAACGAAGTCGCCGCGGCCTGGAAGACCATGCTGGAAAACCACGCCAACCCGGCCGGCATCGTCCTGACCCGCCAGAACATCCCCACCTGGGAGCGCGGCGACGGTGAAGCCAGCGGTGACACGTTCGCCTCCACCGCCGGTGTGGCCAGGGGCGGCTACGTCTTGGCCGAGGCCTCCAAGGACGGCGCCACCGTCCCGGCCGACGTCATCCTGATCGCCACCGGCTCCGAGGTCCAGCTCGCCGTGAAGGCCCGCGAAACCCTCCAGGCCGAAGGCATCGCCGCCCGCGTCGTCTCCATGCCGTGCGTGGAATGGTTCAACAAGCAGGACGCCGGCTACCGCGAATCCGTCCTGCCCGCCGCCGTCAAGGCCCGCGTGTCCGTCGAAGCCGGGCTGGCCCTGGGCTGGAAGGAATTCGTCGGCGACGCCGGCCGCTCCGTCAGCCTCGAGCACTACGGCGCTTCGGCCGACTACAAGCGCCTCTTCCAGGAGTTCGGCATCACGGCGGAAGCAGTGGCCGCCGCCGCCAAGGACTCCCTCGCAGCCCTGCAGGCCTAACCACCGATTTCCAGGAGAAAAAGACAATGACTACTCCCACCCAGCAGCTCTCCGACGCCGGAGTCTCCATCTGGCTCGATGACCTTTCCCGCGGACGCCTCGACACCGGCACCCTGGCCAAGCTCATCGAAGAGAAGAACGTGGTCGGTGTGACCACCAACCCGTCCATCTTCCACGCCGCGATCACCGCCGGCACGGACTACGACGCCACCATCGCCAAGCAGGCAGCGGCCGGCGCGTCCGTAGAGGACACCATCTTCGAAATCACCACCACCGACGTCGCTGACGCGTGCGACCTTTTCGCCCCCGTAGCAGCAGCCACCAACGGTGTTGACGGGCGTGTGTCCATCGAGGTGGATCCGCGCCTTGCCTGGGACACCGCCGGCACCATCGCCGAGGCCAAGCACCTGTACAAGCGGGTCAACAAGGACAACGTCCTGATCAAGATCCCCGCGACCCTTGAGGGCCTTGAGGCCATCACCGCCACCCTGGCCGAGGGCATCAGCGTCAACGTGACCCTGATCTTCTCCCTGGAGCGCTACCGCGCGGTCATCAACGCTTTCCAGTCCGGCCTGGAGCAGGCCAAGGAAAACGGCCACGACCTGTCGAAGATCCACTCCGTGGCATCCTTCTTCGTCTCCCGCGTGGACACCGAAATCGACAAGCGCCTCAACGCGATCGGCACCGACGAGGCAACGGCCCTCAAGGGCAAGGCCGGCCTGGCCAACGCCCGCCTGGCCTACCAGGTCTACGAAGAGCTCTTCGCCACCGAACGCTGGGCGCTGCTCGCCGAAGCCGGCGCACTCCCCCAGCGCCCCCTGTGGGCCTCCACCGGCGTGAAGGACCCGGCCTACCCGGACACCCTCTACGTCACCGAACTCGTCGCCCGCGGCGTGGTCAACACCATGCCCGAGAAGACCCTGGACGCCACCTTCGACCACGGCGTGGTCACCGGTGACACCGTCACCGGCACCTACACCGAAGCCAACGCAACCCTGGACGCCCTGGAAAAGCTCGGCATCTCCTACAACGACGTCGTCGCACTCCTGGAATCCGAAGGCCTGGACAAGTTCGTAGCCAGCTGGAAGGAACTCCTCGGCGACGTCGAGGGCGCCCTTGCCGCCGCACGGAAGGCTTCCTAACCAACCATGAGCACACTCAGCTACGACGCCACAGGAGCCGCACAGCAGGCCCTGGAACAGCACCTCCCCGCCCTGGTGGAGGACCGCATTGCCACCCGGATCTTCGCCAAGGACCACACCCTGTGGGGTCCCGATGCCGAGGCCGAGTCCGCCATCCGCCTGGGCTGGGTGGAAGCTGCCGCCGTCTCCCAGCCCCTGGTCAAGGACATCCTGGAACTCCGCGACGCCCTGAGGGCTGAGGGCGTTACCCGTATCGTCCTGTGCGGCATGGGTGGATCCTCGCTGGCCCCGGAGGTTATTGCAGGTACCGCCGGCGTCAAGCTGATTGTGCTGGACAGCACGGACCCTGACCAGGTCCGTGCTGCCCTGACGGACCGGCTGGCCGAGACCGCCATTGTTGTCTCATCCAAGTCCGGCTCCACCGTGGAAACGGACTCCCAGCGGAGGGTTTTCGAAAAGGCATTCGCTGACGCTGGCATCGACGCCGCAAGCCGGATCATCATTGTCACCGATCCGGACTCCCCGCTGGACAAAGCCTCCCGCGATGCCGGATACCGCGCCATCTTCAACGCCGACCCCAACGTCGGCGGCCGCTTCTCTGCCCTGACCGCCTTCGGCCTGGTGCCTTCCGGCCTGGCAGGCGTGGACATCCAGGCTTTCCTCGACGAGGCCGAGGAAGCAGCGGAAATCCTCAACGATGACGCACCCGAGAACATCGGGCTTGCACTGGGAACCGCACTGGGCGGCACCAATCCCCTGCGCAACAAGATCGTCATTGCGGAGGACGGCTCGGGGATCGTCGGCTTTGCCGACTGGGCCGAGCAGCTCATCGCCGAGTCCACGGGCAAGCTCGGCACCGGTGTCCTGCCGGTGGTGGCTGGACCGGCCGCCCCGGAAGTCACGTCCGGAGCCCCGGACGTCCTGGTGGTGCGGCTGGTTGCCGCGGACGCCGACGTCGAGCTCGGTGACAACGAAGTAGCCATCGCCGGCGGTCTGCCCACCCAGATGATGGTGTGGGAATTTGCCACTGCCGTGGCCGGACGCCTGCTGGGCATCAATCCCTTCGACCAGCCCGACGTCGAGGCCGCAAAAGTAGCCGCCCGCGGCCTGCTGGACGCCCGGCCCGAGCCCACCCCGGCGGCGTTCGTTGACGGAGCCATCGAGGTCCGCGGCGGCGACTGGCTGGGTGAAGCCGCCACCGCCGAAGAGGCCGTCCGTGCCCTGCTGGGGACCCTCCAGCCGGACAGCTACCTCAGCGTCCAGGCCTACTTCGACCGGCTCGCCTTCGTGCAGCTCGAAGGCGTCCGTGACGAGCTGGCAACTGTCACCGGCCGTCCGGTGACGTTCGGCTGGGGCCCCCGCTTCCTGCACTCCACCGGCCAGTTCCACAAGGGCGGGCCCGCGATTGGAGTGTTCCTGCAGGTCACTGCCGATGCCGCGGAAGACCTTGCCATCCCGGACCGTCCCTTCACCTTTGGGCAACTGATCGCCGCACAGGCTGCCGGCGACGCGCAGGTCCTGAGCGAGCACGGCCGGCCCGTGCTGCGCCTGCACCTGACCGACCGGGCCGCCGGTGTGGCACAGTTGCAGGAAATCATCGCTGCCCTGTCCGCCAGGTCAGCCACCGTTATCGAAAGCTAAGGCACAAAGCACCATGCCAGAAACTGAATACGGCAGGTCGGCCGGGACGCGTTCGGGCCAACGCCGGAATCCGCTCCGGGACCCGCGTGACCGCCGCCTGAACCGGATTGCCGGCCCGTCGTCGCTGGTGCTCTTCGGAGTCACCGGCGACCTCGCCCGGAAAAAGCTCATGCCGGCCGTGTACGATCTCGCCAACCGCGGCCTGCTGCCGCCCAGCTTCGCGCTGGTGGGCTTCGGACGCCGGCCCTGGAGTGATGCGGACTTCGCCGCGCAGGTGAAATCGTCGGTGCAGGCGTACGCGCGGACGCCCTTTGATGAGGCTGTCTGGAACCAGCTGTCCGAGGGCATCCGTTTTGTCCAGGGCGAGTTCGACGACGACGGCGCCTTTGAGCGGCTCGGCGAGACCATCAAGGAACTCGACGACGTCCGCGGCACCCGGGGCAACCACGCGTTCTACCTGTCCATTCCGCCCAAGGCGTTTGAGCAGGTCTGCCGGCAGCTGTCCAAGCACGGCCTGGCGCAGGCCGAGGGTGAGAAGTGGCGCCGTGTGGTGATCGAGAAGCCGTTCGGGCACGACCTTGAGTCCGCACGGAAGCTGAACGACATCGTGGAGTCGGTGTTTCCGCAGGATGCGGTGTTCCGGATTGACCATTACCTGGGCAAGGAGACGGTCCAGAACATCCTGGCGCTGCGGTTCGCGAACCAGCTGTTTGAGCCGCTGTGGAACGCGAACTACGTTGACCACGTCCAGATCACCATGGCCGAGGACATCGGCACCGGCGGCCGGGCGGGATATTACGACGGCGTGGGCGCGGCCCGCGACGTGATCCAGAACCACCTGCTTCAGTTGCTGGCGCTGACGGCGATGGAGGAGCCCATCTCCTTCAACGCTGACCACTTGCGCGCGGAGAAGGAAAAGGTCCTCGCCGCCGTCAAGCTCCCGGAGGACCTGTCCACGCACTCGGCGCGGGGCCAGTTCACCGGCGGCTGGCAGGGCGGGGAACAGGTCCAGGGCTACCTGGAGGAAGAAGGCATCCCGGCTGATTCCACCACCGAGACCTTCGCCGCGATCCGGGTGGACATCCACACCCGCCGCTGGTCCGGGGTGCCGTTCTACCTGCGCGCCGGCAAGCGGCTGGGCCGCCGCGTCACCGAGATTGCGGTGGTGTTCAAGCGTGCACCGAACCTGCTGTTCCGCGACCACGCCGAGGATGACTTCGGGCAGAACGCGGTAGTGATCCGGGTCCAGCCCGATGAGGGCGTGACCATCCGGTTCGGTTCGAAGGTTCCGGGCACGCAGATGGAAGTCCGGGACGTGACCATGGACTTCGGCTACGGCCATTCCTTCACCGAATCCAGCCCGGAGGCCTATGAGCGGCTGATCCTGGATGTGCTCCTGGGCGAGCCGCCGCTGTTTCCGCGGCATGAGGAAGTGGAGCTGTCCTGGAAGATCCTTGACCCGTTCGAGGAGTACTGGGCCACCCTGAACGAACAGCCCGAGCCCTACGCCCCGGGCAGCTGGGGACCTGCCTCTGCCGATGAGCTGCTGGCCCGCGACGGACGAACCTGGAGAAGGCCATGATTGTAGACCTGCCGGACACCACCACCTCGAGCGTTTCAAAGAAGCTGATGGCCCTGCGCGAGCAGGGCGGCGTGATCGCCCTGGGCCGGGTCCTTACCCTCGTGGTGGTCACCAAGTCGGGGCTTGAGGAAGAAGCGATCGAAGCGGCCAACGATGCCAGCCGCGAACACCCCTGCCGGATCATTGTCCTCGCCGACGCCGGAGCGGACGCCGAGGACCGGCTGGACGCCCAGATCCGGGTGGGCGGTGACGCGGGTGCGTCCGAGGTGATCGTGCTGCGCGGTTACGGCCAGCTCTCGCACGAAAGCGAGTCCTTGGTCGCTGCCCTGCTGCTCCCGGACGCCCCGATCGTGGCCTGGTGGCCGCACGGCGCCCCACAAAATGCATGCGAAACCTCCATCGGCCGCATCGCGCACCGCCGCATCACCGATTCGGCGAACGAACCGGATCCGCAGGCGGCGCTGGAGAATATCCACAAAACCTACCGGGCCGGCGACACGGACCTGGCGTGGACACGCCTTACCAACTGGCGGATCCAGCTCGCGGCAGCTTTGGACGAGGTTGACCCCTCACCGGTCACCGCGGTCGCCGTCGAGGGTGCCTCGGATTCGCCGAGCACCATCCTCCTGGCGGCTTGGCTCACCCTCGCGCTGGAAGCACCCGTGACCATCGTGGCCGACCCCGCCGGAACGGGCATCCGCCGCGTCCGGCTCACACGGCCCGGCGGGGACGTCCAGCTCTTCCGCCCGGGACTTTCCGTGGCCGAACTGACCCAGCCGGGTCAGCCTGCCCAGCGCATCTCGCTGCCACGCCGCAGCCTCCGCGACTGCCTGGCCGAGGAACTGCGCCGCCTTGACCCGGACGAAGTCTTCGGTGAAGTGATTACTATGGGACTGCCACGAACCAATCTAAGGAGCGTCCGACCCAGTGAGCGTTGAGCCAAGAGTAAGCATCCATCCTGATTCGTCCGTGCTGATGGCGGCCATCGCGGCCCGCCTCATTACCAAGCTTGTTGATGTCCAGGACAAGCATGGCGAAGCCACCGTGGTCCTGACGGGCGGTACGGTGGGCATCGGCACGCTCAAGGCTGTTGCTGACTCTCCGGCGGCACCCGCCGTCGACTGGTCCAAGGTGAACTTCTGGTGGGGGGATGAAAGGTTCGTCCCCTCTGACGATCCGGACCGGAACACGAAGCAGGCCTTCGATGCACTGCTGTCCCATATTCCGGTTGACCCCGAGCGGGTCCACATCCCCGGGTCGGCGGACGACTTCGGCAGCCCGGAAGAAGCCGCGGAGGACTATGCCCGCCGGCTTCGGGAGGCCGCTGCAGCCGAACACGCGGCGGACATGTCCGACGACCGGCCCGATGAGCCTGCTGTGCTCCCCCGGCTTGACGTTGTCCTGCTGGGGGTTGGACCGGACGCGCATGTTGCATCGCTGTTCCCTGAGCAGGCCGGGATCCGCGAAAAGCAGCTGACGGTGGTGGGAGTCCGCAACTCCCCCAAACCGCCACCGCTGCGGGTATCCCTGACCCTGCCCGCCATCAACACGGCCTCAGAGGTCTGGATGGTCGTGGCGGGAGAGGACAAGGCCGGCGCTGTGGGACTTGCCCTCGCCGGCGCCAACCCGGTCCAGGTGCCGGCTGCAGGGCCGCGGGGAACATCGCGGACGCTGTGGCTTATCGACGAGAACGCTGCGTCACGTGTCCCGCATCAGCTCGTCCGGAAGGACGCCGCGGGCGCGTAGCTTTGCCAGCGCTCCGGCCAGCACGTCTTCGGCGTCCTGGCCGGAGCGCCGTTCTTTAACGTACTCGAGGTGGCTTTTGAAGCCTTCGTCCATGACGTCCGCCGCTGCTGCGTGTCCGTCCCGGGAGGCCGGGGCGCCACACCGCCGGCAATCCCAGACGAGCGGAATCTGGTCCTCCGGGATCTTGAGGAACACCGGCCTGGTTTCATGGCCTTTTGCGCACCAGTACGAGACCTGGATGCGCGGTACGGCCTGTGCGTGGTCCTCTGACTCGAAGCTGAAACCCGTTCCTTCCGTGACTCCCGCGCGGGTGCCGCGGAAGCCGGATGCCGGATGAATCATCGGGACTCCTGCCTGGTTAAAACAGAACTGTGGCTGTCGGGAACCGACAGCCACAGTTTAGTTGGCAGACCTGCCCGCCGGGAGTGTCACCGCGGCAGTTTCTGTTATCCGTGTGACCGGCTCAGGAATCTCCACCGGCGGTGAACCGCATGATCAGCCCGAGGGCGATGATCACGACGCCCCATGTGACGCCGAGGATCACGGTGAACCGGTTGAGGTTGCGTTCGGCCACGCCCGAGGAGCTCAGGCCGGAACTCATGCCGCCGCCGAACATGTCGGACAGTCCGCCGCCCCGTCCCTTGTGAAGGAGGATGAGCAGTGTCAGCAGGAGGCTGGTGATGCCCAGGAGGATCTGCAGAATGACATGAAGAACGTCCACGACGGCCTTTCAGGAAGTTGGATTTGCGGGAGTGTGCGCAGTGGGACGGACTAGTCCGCCACCAGGTGACTCTCGAACCTGACAATATTAGCAAACTCGGCCGGATCGAGGCTTGCGCCACCCACCAGCAGGCCGTCCACGTCGCGTTCCTTGAGGATGGCGGCGGCGTTGTTGGCCTTTACCGAACCGCCGTAGAGCAGGCGGGTCTTCGCAGCCGTCTCCGGGCCGAACAGGGACTCGAGCTCTGCGCGGATGGCGGCGCACATCTCCTGGGCGTCCTCCGGCCCGGCAACCTCGCCGGTGCCAATGGCCCAGACCGGCTCGTAGGCCACCACGAGCTCCGCCGCCTGGTCCGGGGTAAGGCCAGCGACACCGGCGCGCAGCTGCTCCAGTGTGTGGTTGACGTGCGTGCCGGCCTGGCGGATCTCGAGTCCTTCGCCGACGCAGAGTACGGGAACGAGGCCGTGCTTGAAGGCTGCCTTGACTTTAGCGTTCAGGACGTCGTCGGATTCGCTGTGGATGGTGCGGCGTTCGCTGTGGCCCACCAGGACGTACTTGCAGCCCAGCTTGCTCAGGAACTGGCCCGAGATGTCGCCGGTATAGGCTCCGGAGTCGAACTGGGACAGGTCCTGCCCGCCGTAGGCAATGTCCAGGTCGTCACCCTGCACCAGAGTCTGCACACCGCGGAGGTCGGTGAACGGCGGGAAGACTGCCACTTCAACCCGGCTGTAGTCGTGCTTGGCATCCGAAAGGGTCCAGGCGAGCTTCTGCAGGAGGGTGATGCCCTGCACGTGGTCCATGTTCATTTTCCAGTTGCCCGCGATGAAGGGCTTGCGGTCGAAAGCGCCGTTCGTTGACGTAGTCACATATTCTCCAAAAAAGGTTCTTGATAAGTGTTGGGCCGGCAGGCTGCGGACGCAGCCTGCCGGCCCCGGGGACTGGAAGGCAGTCCGGTACGGCTACCGGACACTGTTCCTAGCGGTCGAGGACGCTGAGCCCCGGAAGTTCCTTGCCTTCAAGGTATTCCAGGCTGGCACCGCCGCCGGTGGAAATGTGTCCGAACTGGTCATCAGCGAAGCCGAGCGTGCGCACGGCGGCAGCGGAGTCCCCGCCGCCCACGACCGTGAACGCGTCGGTTTCGGTGAGGGCCTGGGCAATGGCGCGGGTGCCGGCGGAGAAGGCTTCGAATTCGAAGACCCCCATCGGACCGTTCCAGAAGACGGTTTTGGCACCCTTGATCCTGTCAGCGAAGGCGGCTGCGGATTCAGGCCCGATGTCCAGGCCGATGCCCTTGGCGCCGAAGCTGCTGCCCTCGATGGCCTCTGCCGCAACAGTCTCGTGGGCGGCGTCGGCGGCGAACTTCTCGGCCACCACCACGTCCGTGGGGACGACGAACTCGGTGCCGGCGTCTGCGGCGCGCTTGAGGTAGTCCTGGACCACGGGGATCTGGTCCTCCTCGAGCAGGCTGGACGCAACCTTGTGTCCCGCTGCTGCGAGGAAAGTGAACAGCATGCCGCCGCCCACCAGGATGGTGTCGGCCTTGCCCATCAGGTTCTCGATGACTGCGAGCTTGTCCGAGACCTTGGAACCGCCCAGCACCACCACGTAGGGACGCTGTGTGTCAGTGGTGAGCTTGCGGAGCACTTCCACCTCGGTGTGCACCAGGTCGCCCTGGTAGGACGGCAGCCGGGTGGCGACGTCGTAAACACTGGCGTGCTTGCGGTGGACGGCGCCGAAGGCGTCATCAACGTAGGCGCCGTTGTCACCGGTCAGGGCCACGAGCTCATCAGCAAAGGCGCCGCGCTCGGCGTCGTCCTTGCTGGTTTCGCGGGCATCGAAGCGGACGTTTTCCAACACGAGCACTTCGCCGTCCTGAAGTGCGGCTGCGGCTTCCTTCGCTGCGCTGCCTACGGTATCCCCGGCCAGGGAAACCTTGAAGCCAGCCAGTTCGGCCAGGCGGTCAACCGCGGGCCGGAGGGAGTACTTGTCCTCGGGGGCGCCCTTGGGGCGTCCGAGATGGGCTGTTACCAGCACGCGGGCACCGGCGTCCGTGAGCTTTGACAGCACTGGAAGGGAGGCCTTGATGCGGCCGTCGTCAGTGACTGTAGAGCCGTCGAGCGGCACATTCAGGTCACTTCGAACCAGAATGTACCGCCCGCGGACACCTTCAGCGATCAGTTCGTTGAGGGTGTGAGATGTCATGTGTCTAACCCTAGCCCAGCTTGGATGCCACGAGCTCCGTGAGGTCGACGAGACGGTTGGAGTAGCCCCATTCGTTGTCATACCAGGAAACAACCTTGACCTGGTTGCCGATGACCTTGGTGAGGCCGGCGTCGAAAATGGAGGATGCGGGGTCGCCCACGATGTCGGAGGAAACGATGGGTTCCTCCGTGTAGGTCAGGAAGCCCTGCAGCTCCTCGGACTCGGCTGCGCGCTTGAGGGCGGCGTTGACTTCCTCGACGGTGGTCTCGCGGGAGACGGTGACGGTAAGGTCGGTGGCTGAACCGGTGGGGACGGGAACGCGGATGGCGTAGCCGTCCAGCTTGCCCTTGAGCTCGGGCAGGACCAGGCCGATGGCCTTTGCTGCGCCGGTGGACGTGGGGACCATGTTGACGGCTGCGGCGCGGGCGCGGCGCAGGTCCTTGTGCGGGCCGTCCTGCAGGTTCTGGTCTGCGGTGTAGGCGTGGACGGTGGTCATGAGGCCGCGCTCGATGCCGAACTCATCGTTGACTACCTTGGCCAGCGGGCCGAGGCAGTTGGTGGTGCAGGATGCGTTGGAAATGATGTTGTGGGTGGCGTTGTCGTAGAGGTCGTGGTTAACACCCATCACAATGGTGATGTCCTCGTCCGATGCCGGGGCAGAAATCAGGACCTTCTTGGCGCCGGCGTCAATGTGCTTCTGCGCATCGGCGGCCTTGGTGAAGAAGCCGGTGGACTCGATGACGATGTCGACGCCGAGTTCGCCCCAGGGAAGGTTGGCGGGGTCGCGCTCCGCCAGGACCTTGATGACGTTGCCGTTGACGACGATGTTGCCGTCCTTGACCTCGATGGTTTCCTTCAGGCGGCCGCCGACGGAGTCGTACTTGAACAGGTGAGCCAGGGCCTCCGGGCTGGTGAGGTCGTTGACTGCAACGATCTCCAGGTCCGCGCCTTGTGCAAGCGCTGCGCGGAAGTAGTTGCGGCCAATACGGCCAAAGCCGTTGATACCAATACGGGTCGTCACTTTTTCAGTCTCCTTGGTGCTTTCTGAAGCACAACTAGTTGAGCGGGCGTTCAAGCCAACTAACAGATCCCGCACGCCATTGGGCAGAGATGATTTACAGATGGAGGGCGACCAGCCTCATTGCTGAAGGCTAACCGCCTTCCGTGACCTATCTTACGTTTAACTTGGTCCGCCCCCGCAAGTGCGGGGGCGGACCGTCCACATCGCGACCGGTTTAAGTCCGAATGTGAAGTTTGTTACAGGTGCCTGTAGCGGGGGTCACTAAGGGAGAGTGATGAGTCCGGTGGCGTTGGTGCGGGCAGCCTCGAAACGCTGGGCGACGTCGGCCCAGTTCACGATGTTCCAGAATGCCTTGACGTAGTCGGCCTTGACGTTGACGTAGTCCAGGTAGAAGGCGTGCTCCCACATGTCCAGCATCAGCAGCGGAGTGGTGCCCAGCGCGGTGTTGCCCTGCTGGTCGTACAGCTGTTCGATGACCAGGTTCCCACCGATGGGCTCGTAGGCAAGGAAGCCCCAGCCCGAACCCTGCAGGCCGAGGGCGGCCGCGGAGAACTGGGCTCGGAAGGCGTCGAAGGAACCGAAGGCGTCATCGATGGCCGCTGCCAGCTCGCCTTCGGGCTTGTCGCCGCCGTCCGGAGAAAGGTTGTTCCAGAACACGGAGTGGTTGACGTGCCCGCCGGTGTGGAACGCGAGGTCCTTTGACAGGCGGTTGATGTTGGCGAAGTCGCCCTTCTCACGCGCCTCGGCCAGCTGGGCGAGGGCGTTGTTGGCACCGGCAACGTAGGTTGCGTGGTGCTTGCTGTGGTGCAGCTCCATGATGCGCGCAGAAATGTGCGGCTCCAGGGCGGCGTAGTCGTAGCTGAGTTCGGGCAGTACGTACTCTGTCACAAAATCCTCCAATATCGTGGACACTTGGTCCGGTTGCTAACTCTCGGATTGTGCATCCGGGCGTCGGGCACCCGGAATCTTTTTGATTCTATGGGCCTGTTACTCGTCCAGCATTTCAGGCGTCACATTGGCGTCGGTTCCCGGGATGCCCAGGTCCAGCGCGCGCTTGTCCGCCATGGCCAGCAGCCGGCGGATCCTTCCGGCGATGGCGTCCTTGGTCATGACGGGATCGGCAAGGCGGCCCAGTTCGTCCAGGCTGGCCTGCTTGTGCGCCACGCGCAGCTCACCGGCGTACTTCAGGTGGTCCGGAACGTCGTCGCCGAGTATTTCCAAGGCCCGGTCCACCCGGGCGCCCGCGGCCACGGCTGCCTGCGCAGACCGCCGCAAATTGGCGTCGTCGAAGTTGGCGAGCCGGTTGGCGGTGGCCCGGACTTCCTTGCGCATCCGGCGTTCCTCCCAAACCATCAGCGCGTCATGCGCGCCCATGCGGGTGAGGAGCGCGGCGATGGTGTCGCCGTCGCGGATCACCACCCGGTCCACTCCCCGCACTTCGCGCGCCTTCGCCTGAATGTCCAGCCGGCGTGCGGCGCCCACCAGTGCCAGCGCCGATTCCGGGCCCGGGCAGGTCACCTCCAGCGAGGAAGAGCGGCCCGGCTCTGTCAGCGAGCCGTGCGCCAGGAAGGCGCCGCGCCACACCGCTTCGGCATCTGCTGCGGAGCCGTTGACGACGGCGGATGGGAGCCCCCGCACCGGGCGGCCGCGGCCGTCGAGGAGTCCCGTTTGCCGGGCCAGCGCCTCGCCGTCACGTACGACGCGGACCACGTACCGGCTGGCGCGGCGCAGTCCACCGGCGGACACCACGATGATCTCGCTCTGGTGGCCGTAGACTTCCGCGATGGCAGCACGGAGCCGGCGGGCAGTTGAGGCCAGATCCACCTCAGCTTCGATGACGATCCGGCCGGAGATGATGTGCAACCCGCCTGCGAAGCGGAGCATGGCGGAGACTTCGGCCTTCCGGACTGATGACTTCTTGATGTCCAGACGGGACAGTTCTTCCTTGACTGATGCTGTCAGTGCCATGGCACCTTCCTAACTGTTCCCGAAAATGTCGTTGTACGCCGTGGCCAGACGCAGGGGGTCGTGGACGGGTCGGCGGCCCGACGCCCCTACTTTACCCAAGACCACCTCGGCGCCGATCATTGCGGCGGCCTTCTCGAACTCGTGCAGGTCGGGAACTGATGCGGGGTCCGCGAGGACTACATCCACCGTGAATTCAGGGGCGTAGCGCCGCAGGACATGGAGGTGGTCCGCGGCCGTCATCCCGGAGGTTTCCTTGGTGTCCGTGGCCAGGTTCATGGTGAGGCAGCGCTTCGCCGGGGTGTGGCAGAGTGCCTGGCGCATCTCCGGCAGCAGCAGATGCGGCAGCACGGAGGTGTACCAGGAGCCCGGGCCCAGGATGACCCAGTCGGCCAGCTCAATCGCAGTGAGGGCCTCGACGCACGCCGGTGCCGCCTCCGGCAGGAGGCGGACCTGCTCCAGTTTGCCGGCCACGGCACAGCGCGCCTGCCCGCGGATGGTCTGCAGTTCGGTGCTGCCGTCGGGGGCGGTGACCCGGACGTCGCCTTCGATCGTCAACGGCTCGGTGGACATGGGCAGGACCTGGCCGCGGGCACCCAGCAATGCCCCGGCCCAACGGAGTCCGGCGACGGCATCGCCGAGCAGCTCCCACAGGGTGACGATCAGCAGGTTGCCGGTGGCATGGTCGTCGAGCGAGCCGCCCGGACCTTTCCCGGGGCGGAAACGGTGCTGCATGACGTCGCGCCAGGTACGTCCCCAGTCGGTGTCGTCGCACAGGGCAGAGAGGGCCATCCGCAGGTCCCCCGGCGGAAGGACGCCGTACTCGTCGCGCAGGCGCCCGGACGAGCCGCCGTCGTCCGCCACCGTGACGATGGCGGTGAGCTCGGTGGTGAGCAGGCGCAGCGCCGAAAGGGATGCGGAGAGGCCGTGCCCGCCGCCCAGTGCCGCAACGTTCCGCCCTTTATCCTGCTGGTTGACCGCCGTGCCTGCAGGCGGAACCAGCGGCAGCGCCCCGGTGAACAGCGACATTACTCGCGGCCCAGGTCCCGGTGCGTGGTGGTCACCGTGACCCGGGGGAACTGCGCCAGCTTCTTGGAGAGTTCGACGGCGACAGCCACCGAGCGGTGCTTCCCGCCCGTGCAGCCTACGGCGATAGTGGCGTAGTGCTTGTTCTCCCTGCGGTAGCCGTCCAGGACCGGCTCCAGCGCCATGACGTAGCGGTCAACGAAGTTCTTGACGCCCTCGGCTTCCAGGACGTATTCGCTCACGTCCTTGTCCAGCCCCGTATGCGGGCGCAGCTGGGGCACCCAGTGCGGGTTGGGAATGAAGCGGACATCCGCGACGTAGTTGGCGTCCACGGGCAGGCCGTACTTGAAACCGAAGCTCATGATGTTCAGCCGCAGGGCCACCGGCCCGGTTTCGCTGAAGAGCTCAGTGATGGCGGTGGCGAGGCCGTGGACGTTGTAGCCGGAGGTGTCCAGGACGACGTCGGAGCTGTCGCGCAGTTCCTGGAGCAGCTCACGCTCGGCAGCGATACCGTCGAGGATGCGGCCGCCGCCCTGCAGCGGGTGGGGCCGGCGCCCCTGTTCGAACCGCCGGACCAGGACGTCGTCGCTGGCGTCGAGGAAAAGGACCCGGAAGGTGACTCCACTGGCGGCCAGGGCTCCCAGGGCGGCGCGGATGTCCGCGAACAGGCCCTTGCTGCGGACGTCAATCACCACTGCCAGCCGGGGAATGGACTGCGGGGCGTGGGATACCAGTTCCGCCAGGGTGCCCAGCATCTGGGGCGGCAGGTTCTCCACGACATACCAGCCGTGGTCCTCAAGCGCGTCCGCGGCTGTGCTCCGGCCCGCTCCTGACATCCCGGTGACCACCAGCAGTTCCGCTTCGAGCGGCTTGACGGGCTGCATGCCGTCCTGCCCTGCTCCGGATTCCGCCGTTGTGTCTGCCATCAGGTCCGCCCCGTTTCTGTTGTTGTCCCGCGGGCCGCCGCATCGGCGGAAACCCCTCCTTTACCCTAGCCAAGTTTGGCGGGACACCGTTAAGTTTCGATGATTTCTCCGGTGGTCATGTTGATGGCGGGAACCGCAGCCGCTTCCGGCCCGTCAGGAGCGAAGTGGTTCACGATGGCACTGGCGAGGGCAGGCCCGATCCCCTTCGCTTCGGAGAGTTCCTCCGCGGATGCTGCCTTGACGCTCTTGACGGAGCCAAAATGCGCCAGGAGCGCCTTGCGCTTCGAGGCACCCAGGCCTGGCACGCCGTCGAGGGCGGAGACTGTCATGGCCTTCCCCCGCTTCTGCCGGTGGAAGGAGATGGCGAACCGGTGGGCCTCGTCACGGATCCGTTGCAGGAGATACAGGCCCTGCGATGTCCTGGGGAGGATCACCGGGAAGTCGCTGTCCGGCAGCCACACTTCCTCCAGTCGTTTGGCCAGTCCCACCACGTACACGTCGTCGATGCCCAGGTCGGCAAGGGCGCGGGCGGCAGCGTTGACTTGGGGCTTGCCGCCGTCCACCACCACAAGGTTGGGCGGGTAGGCGAACTTGGCCCGCGGCGCCGGTGTAGTGGTGTCCAGCAGGCTGCTTTCCTTGACCTGTCCCTGTTGCTGTTCCGGCCCCGCCGCTTCACCGGTAAGGGCAGCTTCGTCCACCTGCGCGGACTTGTCCTGCAGGTAGTGGCGGAAGCGGCGGGTCAGGACGTCGTGCATGGCAGCGGTGTCGTCCGCGGCTGCGGGGCCCGTCACCGAAAACTTCCGGTAGTCCGACTTTTTGGGGAGGCCGTCCTCCACCACCACCATCGAGGCAACCACATTGGTGCCCTGGACGTGCGAAACGTCGAAGCACTCGATGCGCAGCAGCGGCACCGGCAGATCCAGCGCTTCCTGGAGCTCCTGCAGCGCCTGCGACCTGACCGTGAGGTCCCCCGCCCGCCGCGTCTTGTGCAGCTTCAAAGCGTGCTCGGCGTTCTCGCGGACAGTGGACATCAGGGCTGCCTTGTCGCCCCGCTGCGGTACCCGGACATCGACTTTCGCGCCACGGATCCCGCTGAGCCACTGGGTCAGTTCATCCAGGTTGCTGGGAGCCACGGGGACCAGCACCTCGCGGGGCAGGCGGCCGTGGCTGTCTCCGTCCTCGCCGTACACCTGCTGCAGGAGGTGCTCCACCAGGTCCGGGGTGGTGAAGTCCTCCACCTTTTCCACCACCCAGCCGCGCTGGCCGCGGATGCGCCCGCCACGGACGTGGAACACCTGCACGGCGGCTTCCAGTTCGTCTTCGTGCAGCGCGAAGACGTCGGCGTCCGTGTCTTCTGCGAGCACCACGGCGTTGCGCTCGAACACTTTCCGCATGGCGGTGATGTCGTCGCGGAGCCGCGCCGCGCGCTCGTAGTCCAGTTCCGCCACGGCTTCGGCCATCTGTTTCTCCAGCCTGGAGATGAAGCGCTTGGCTTCGCCGCCCATGAAGGCGCAGAAATCATCGGCGAGGGCCCGGTGGTCCTCCGGGGAAATTCGGCCGACACAGGGGGCGGAGCACTTGTCGATGTAGCCCAGGAGGCAGGGCCGGCCGCTGGCCTCGGCCCGCTTGAAGACACCCGCACTGCAGCTGCGCACCGGGAAAACGCGCAGCAGCGTGTCCATGGTTTCGCGGATGGCACCGGCGGTGTACGGCCCGAAATAGCGGGTGCCCTTTTTCTTGTCTCCGCGCATCACCTGGACCCGGGGATACTTTTCGCCCACGGTGACGGCAAGGTAGGGGTAGGTCTTGTCGTCCCGGAACACCACGTTGAAGCGCGGCTTGAATTCCTTGATCCACGTATATTCCAGCTGCAGCGACTCAAGCTCGCTGTTCACCACGGTCCACTCGACGCTGCTGGCCGCATAGACCATGGCGTAGGTCTTGGGCAGCAGCCCGGCAGGGTTGGCGAAGTAGGAGTTCAGGCGCGAGCGGAGGCTTTTGGCCTTGCCCACGTAGATGACCCGGCCGTGCTGGTCGCGGAACCGGTAGACGCCGGGGTTGGTGGGAATTTCACCTGTCCTGGGCCTGTAACTTGCTGGATTTGCCACCTATACAGTCTACTGAGCGCACCGGGATGTCTTGGCCAGGCGGGGCATCCGGAGCCGTGATTGCAAGCTGGGCAGCGGCCGGTTGCCGGCCTACTCCACGGCTTTGCTTTGGTTGTAACTGGTGGAGCGTTGCTGGCCGCTCAACGCGGCTATCGCGTCCATGATCCGGTCCGTTACTTCACGCCGCGCGGGCAAGGAATGGTCCGGCCCGGTTTTGTCGAAGTACAGCGGCTCCCCTACCTTCATGGTGAAGTGCTGGGGTTTGACGCCTTTCTCTCCGGCGCGCTGAAGGTTTTCGGTGCCGATCAGGCCCACCGGGATCACGGGGGCTCCGGTGGTGAGCGCCAGCCAGCCCACGCCCGTCCGGCCCCGGTAGAGGATGCCGTCCCGTGACCGCGTCCCTTCCGGATAGATGCCGATGCCCTTGCCGGATTCCAGAATGTCAAGCAGCGTTTTCAGCGCCTGGACGCTGGCGGCCTGCTCGCCGCGTTCCACTGGAATGGACCCCACTGATTCAAAGAAAGCCTTCATGGCTCTGCCCTTGACGCCGCCAGTGGTGAAGTATTCGGCCTTCGCAAAGAACGCCACGGGGCGGGGCATCAGCGCCTGGACAATGACGCTGTCAAAGAATGACAGGTGGTTGGGCGCAACGATGAACGGACCGTCGGCCGGAACGTTCTCAAGTCCGACGACGTTGGGCCGGCACGTGCTTGCGATCAGGCTTCGGGTGGTCCAGCGGACGGCTTCAAACATTGCCATCGTTGGTCACCTCGCTCATGGCCACCGCGTGGATGTCCTGCATGCGTTCGATCAGCTCCACCAGGGCTTCCGCAGTATCAACCACTGCGACCGCCCCGGCTTCCTCCAGCTCGCCGTCTGGAGCAAAACCCCAGGCAACGCCGATGCAGTCCAGGCCGTTGGCGATGGCACCGGAGACGTCCTGCGCCCGGTCCCCCACCATCACCGCATGCTGCGTGTTCAAGTCCCTCAGTGCTGCGGCGATGATCCCGGTTTTCCCCAACGGAACGCCTTCCACGGCGCTTTCGTCGTCGGCGGAGCCGTGGATGCCCCGGAACAGCCCGTCGATGCCGTGGTGTTCCAGGACGGTGCGCGCAAGCCCCTGCGGCTTCTGGGTGGCCACGGCCAAGGGGCGCCCGGAAGTTGCGAAGGATTCCAGGA
Source organism: Pseudarthrobacter sp. NamB4 (assembly GCF_005796185.1). GTDB lineage: Bacteria > Actinomycetota > Actinomycetes > Actinomycetales > Micrococcaceae > Arthrobacter. The sequence continues at coordinate 27,086 of NZ_VAHM01000009.1, read as the reverse complement.
CTTCGCGGACACCCGGGTAGATCCTGCTCTGGGCGATGCCGGTGGACACATAGTGCTCCCGGTACACGCGGATGACATCGTCCAGCAGGTCCGCCGGCACCTTTGCCACGTTGAGCAGGGAGTCGCTGAGTTTCGGGCCGATCATGGCGTGCAGCAGGTCCTGATCCGGAACCGGCAGGCCAAAGGCGCGCAGGGCAGAGGAGATTCCGTCTGTTATTCCACCGGCGGGATCGACAAGAGTGCCGTCCAGGTCAAAGATCACGGGCACTGTTGTTTGAGTCACCGGGTTAGTTTCTCATGACAGCACTCATGCCTGAAACTCGTATACGGGCAGCGGAATACTTCCGCCGCCTCAGTCGAGGATTTCGGCCAGGAACGTGCCCGTATGGCTGGCTGCCGACTTCGCGACGTCCTCCGGAGTGCCCGTGGCCACGATCTGGCCGCCGCCGGATCCGCCGTCCGGGCCGAGGTCCACGATCCAGTCCGCACTCTTGATGACGTCCAGGTTGTGCTCGATGGTGATCACCGTGTTGCCCTTGTCCACCAGGCCCTGCAGAACCATCAGCAGCTTGCGGATGTCTTCGAAGTGGAGGCCGGTGGTGGGCTCATCCAGGACGTAGATGCTGCGGCCGTTGGAACGCTTTTGGAGTTCCGCGGCCAGCTTCACGCGCTGGGCCTCGCCGCCGGACAGGGTGGTGGCCGGCTGCCCCAGGCGGACATAGCCCAGACCAACGTCCACCAGCGTGTTGAGGTGCCGGGCGATGGGTGAAAATGCAGCGAAGAACTCGGCGCCCTCCTCGATTGGCATGTTGAGGACGTCGGCAATGGTCTTGCCCTTGTAGTGCACCTCAAGCGTTTCCCGGTTGTACCGGGCACCATGGCATACCTCGCAGGGCACGTAGACATCCGGCAGGAAGTTCATCTCGATTTTCAGGGTGCCATCGCCGGAGCACGCTTCGCAACGGCCGCCCTTGACGTTGAACGAGAACCGGCCCGGAAGGTAGCCGCGCACCTTGGCCTCGGTGGTTTCGGCGAACAGCTTGCGGATGTTGTCGAACACGCCCGTGTAGGTGGCCGGGTTGGACCGGGGGGTGCGGCCGATGGGGCTCTGGTCCACGTGGACCACCTTGTCCAGGTGCTCCAGGCCCTGGACTGTCTTATGCCGCCCGGCCACCTGCTTGGCGCCGTTGAGCTTGTTCGCCAGGACCTTGTACAGGATCTCATTGACCAGGGTGGATTTGCCGGAGCCGCTCACGCCCGTGACGGCGGTGAAGAGGCCCAGCGGGAACGCGGCATCCACGTTGACCAGGTTGTTCTCCCGGGCGCCCACGACCTTCAGCTCACGCTTTTTGTCGTACTTGCGGCGTTTCTCGGGGACTTCAATCTTCCTGCGTCCGGACAGGTAGTCACCGGTCAGGGAGTCAGTGTTATCCAGCAGTTCCCTGTAGGAGCCCGAGTGGACCACCTGCCCGCCGTGTTCACCGGCGCCGGGCCCGATGTCCACGATCCAGTCCGCGACGTGGATGGTGTCCTCGTCGTGCTCCACAACGATCAGCGTGTTACCCATGTCCCGGAGCCGGGTGAGGGTGTCGATCAGCCGCCGGTTGTCGCGCTGGTGCAGACCGATGGACGGTTCGTCCAGGACGTAGAGGACACCCACCAGGCCGGAACCGATCTGGGTGGCAAGCCTGATCCGCTGCGCTTCACCGCCGGAGAGCGTAGCGGAGGCGCGTTCCAGGTTCAGGTACTCCAGGCCGACGTCGAGCAGGAACGTGAGCCGCGCCTGGATCTCCTTGAGCACCTGGTGGGCAATCTGTGCTTCCCTGCCCGTCAGGACCAGGTTGTTCAGGAACGCCGCGCACTCGCGCATGGGAAGGGCCGCCACCTCGGCGATGGACTTGCCGTTGATCAGGACCGAGAGTGAGGCCGGGTTGAGGCGGGCGCCGTTGCAGGCGGGGCAGGGAATCTGCCGCATGTACTCTTCGTAGCGATCGCGGGCCCAGTCGGAGTCCGTCTCGCCGTGTTTGCGGTGGACGTACTGGATGGCGCCTTCGAACCCGGTGCTGTACTTGCGTTCCCGGCCGAAACGGTTGCGGTACTGGACCACAACCTTGTGGTCCTTGCCGTGCAGGATGGTCTGGCGGACATCCTTGCCGAGCTTCTCCCACGGTGTGCTCATGGAGAAGCCGAGTTCCTTGGCAAGGCCTTCGAGGAGCCGGTTCCAGTACTCGGTGGTGGCTGTACCCAGCGACCACGGGGCCACGGCGCCCTCGGCCAGTGACAGTTCCGGATTTGGAATGATCAGTTCCTCGTCCACTTCCAGTTTGGTGCCGATGCCGCTGCAGGCGGCGCAGGCGCCAAAGGGGTTGTTGAACGAGAAGGAGCGGGGCTCGATCTCGTCGATCGCCAGCGGATGCTCGTTGGGGCACGCGAGGTTTTCCGAGAATGCCCGGAGCCGGCCGGGATCGTCCGCCTCAAGGTCAACGAATTCCGCCAGGACCCGGCCCTCCGCCAGGCCCAGGGCAGTTTCGATGGAGTCGGTCAGGCGCTGGCTGATGCCTTCCTTGACCACCAGGCGGTCCACCACCACCTCAATGGTGTGCTTGAACTGCTTGCCGAGCTTGGGCGGATCGCTCAGCTGGACGAGGTTCCCGTCAACGCGTGCACGGGAGTAGCCCTTTGCGGTCAGCTCCTTGAAAAGGTCAACGAACTCGCCCTTCCGGCCGCGCACCACCGGGGCCAGGACCTGGAAGCGGGTGCCCTCGTCGAGTTCCAGCAGCTGGTCCACGATCTGCTGGGGCGTCTGCTTGGCCACCGGCTCGCCGCACACCGGGCAGTGCGGCCGGCCCACGCGGGCCCAGAGCAGGCGCATGTAGTCGTAGATTTCAGTGATGGTGCCCACCGTGGACCGCGGGTTCTTGCTGGTGGACTTTTGGTCGATGGAAACTGCCGGAGACAGTCCCTCAATGAAATCGACGTCAGGCTTGTCCACCTGGCCCAGGAACTGGCGTGCGTAGGCGGACAGCGATTCCACGTAGCGCCGCTGGCCCTCGGCGAAGATGGTGTCGAACGCCAAGGAGGATTTTCCGGAGCCTGATAGCCCGGTGAAGACGATCATGGCGTCGCGCGGCAGGTCGAGGTCCACGTTGCGCAGGTTGTGTTCCCGTGCTCCCTTGACGACGAGGCGGGAGAGGTCCGGGCGGTGCAGCGTGGCGGCGGGGGCTACTGCGACGGAAACGGGGTGGACGGCTGTTTCTTCGGCTACGGCTTTAGGCACCCCCTTATGCTAATCGAAAACTTCTTCGAACCCCCACGCGGGGTACTCTCAGGCTGCGTCGTAGGCGGCGGCGAGCAGCTTGACGGCTTCAGCGAACGTGGCCCCCTGTGCTTTGGCCGCAGCGGCATAGGCTGCGGCAGCGGCAGACAGCCCGCCGAGACGTTCATCACGGGGGCACACTATCGTTCCGTTCCTGCCCCGCGTGGCCACCACGCCGGCCGCCTCGAGCTCCTTATAGGCGCGAGCGACTGTGTGCGGAGCCACGTCAAGGCGTTCGGCCAGCGCCCTGACCGCAGGCAACCTGGTCCCGGGCGGCAGGGTCCCGTTGTCCACAGCGTGGATGACCTGGAGCCGGAGCTGCTCGAACAGCGGCACCGAACTGGCGGAGTTGGGCGTCCAGGTTCCGGGGAACCCCGGCCGGGAGCTCAAATGCCGGCCTCGAGTGCGTCGGCCTGGCCGGCCGGGTCTGAAAACTGGGCATTGTGAAGCCGGGCGTAGTAACTGTTGGCAGCCAGGAGGGTGTTGTGCGTGCCCTGCTCGACGATGCGTCCGTGGTCCATGACCAGAATTAGATCAGCGTTGCGGACGGTGGACAAACGGTGGGCGATGACGAAACTGGTCCGGCCCTGCCGCAGGCGCTGCATCGCCCGGCGGATCAGGAGTTCAGTCCTGGAGTCAACGGAGCTGGTGGCCTCGTCCAGGATCAGGACTGCCCTGCCGGAAAGTTGGGCCCGGGCGATGGTGAGGAGCTGGCGCTGGCCCTGGCTGAGCGGCTCCCCGCGGTTTTCCAGCACCGTGTCGTAACCGGCGGGAAGGGCCCTGACGAACCTGTCCACATAGGTGGCCTCTGCTGCCGCGATGATGGAGGTGTCTGTGGCACCGGGCCTGCCGTAGGCAATGTTTTCCCTGATGGTTCCGGCGAAGAGCCATGCATCCTGCAGCACCACCCCGAATTGCTCGCGCAGGCGGTCCCGCGGGATCTGTGCGATGTCTGTCCCGCCCATGGTGATGCGGCCGGAATTCGGCTCGTAGAACCGCATCAGCAGATTCACCACAGTGGTTTTCCCGGCCCCCGTATGGCCAACGACGGCGACCGTCTGGCCAGGCTCCACCGAAAATGAGAGGTTGCGCACGGCCGGCGCTGATTCCGGGTAGCCAAAGGTGACGTCCTCGAAGGCGATCCGGCCGCCGGGTACCGGGGTGGAAGCGGCGGCAGCCGGTTCGGCAGGATCTTCCCCGGTATCCAAAAGCGCGAAAACACGCGAAGCGGACGCCACGCAGGACTGGATGAGGCTAAGCATGCCGCCGATCTGTCCCACGGGCTGGGTAAAGAGCCTGCTGAACTGGACGAAGGCCTGGATTCCGCCGATGGTCATGGCTCCGGCAATGACCTGGAGCGCGCCCACCACTGCGACGGCGATGTAGTTGAGGTTGGACATCAGCATCATCAGGGGCTGGACCACGCCGGCGGAATACTGCGCCTTGGTGGCGGCGCGCGCGAGCTTGTCGTTGCTCCGCGCAAAGATCTCCTCAGCCTTCGCCTGGTGTCCGAAGGCCTTGATGACCTCGTGTCCGCTGACGAACTCCTCCACGTGGGCATTCAGCTCACCGGTCTCCGTCCACTGCCGCGCGAAATGGGCCTGCGAACGGCGGGCTACGACCACGGTCAGGAGGGCGGACAGCGGAACAGTGACAATGGCGATCCCGGCCAGCAGCGGCGAGATCCACAGCATCATGGCCAACGACCCGCACAGCATCAGGAAGGACATGATCAGCTGGGTCAGGAGCTGGTTCATTGCCTGGGCTATGTTGTCGATGTCGTTCGTTGCACGGCTGAGGACGTCGCCGCGGGACCGTTCCTGGAAATAGGTGGACGGCAGCCGGTGCAGCTTGTCCTCCAGGGACGCCCGCAGGCCGTACATCAGGCCCTGCACCGAGCGGGCGGTGAGTGCGCCCTGGACCCAGTTGAACACCGAGGCGAGGACGTACATCAATGCCACTGCGGCGAGCAGGAAGCCGAACCGGCCCTGGTCCAGGGCACCGCTGAACACGCCGTCAACCACGACGTCGGTGGCGTCGCCGAGGTACTTCGGCGCCGCAACGTTGAGCGCGGCAAAGGCGCAGGTGGCCGCGACGGCGCCGAGCATGAACCGCCCGAACGGCTGCAGCAGGCCCAGCAGCCGCCCGGCTGTGGGCCAGAACCTTTCGCCCGCTGCCGGGGCCACCAGCGGGGCGGTCAAAGGGGGCCGTCCAGCGCCAGCTGCGAATCCGCAATCTCCCGGTAGGTTGGGCAAACCTCCAGCAGCTCGGCGTGGGTTCCCTGCGCCACCAGCTGACCGCCGTCCAGGACGAGGATCAGGTCAGAATTTTCGACGGCGGAGATCCGCTCTGCCACCACGATCACCGTGGCGGGGGCGAGAACCGTTGCGAGGGCTTGCCGCAGCCTTGTGTCCGTGTCGTAGTCCAGCGCCGAGAAGCTGTCATCGAAAAGGTAGAGCGGGCTTTTTCGGAGCAGGGCCCGCGTGATGCACAGCCGCTGCCGCTGCCCGCCTGAAAGATTGGTTCCGCCCTGGCCCACGGGGGTGGCAAGCCCCAGCGGCAGCGCACGCATGAACCGCATGGTCTGTGCCGTCTCCAGGGCTGCCCAGAGCTCCTCGTCGGTGGCATCCGGCGCGGCGATCCGGAGATTGTCCGCTATGGTGCCCGAGAACAGGTGGGAGTGCTGGGGAACGATGGACAGGCCGGAACGGAGGGTCTGGAGCGGGAGATCCTTGATGTCCACGCCGTCGAGGCTGATGGTTCCGGAAGTGGAGTCGAGGAAGCGAGGGATCAGGTTCAGCAGCGTGGATTTTCCGCTGCCGGTGGATCCTACGATGGCCGTCGTGGTGCCCGGAGCGGCGGTGAAGGTTATGTCGGCGAGGACGGGGGCCTCGGCGCCGGGATAGGAAAATCCCACGTGGCTGAACTCCAGCCTGCAGGACGGGGCCGGCGGGTCCCGCGGAAAGCGGCCCACCGCGGGCAACGCCGCAGTCGTGGCTGGCCGCGGATCACGCACTGAGGGTTCAAGCGAGAGCACGGCGCCGATGCGCTCTGCACAGACTGCCGCCCGCGGGGCTGTCATCAGGACATACATTGCCATCATGATGGCGAGCAGGATCTGCATAATGTAGGCGATAAAAGCAGTCAGTGCCCCGATGTTCATCAGGCCGGCCTGGATCCGGTACCCGCCGAACCACACCACGGCAACGGAGGACATGTTGATCACCAGCATGATCATCGGCAGCATTCCCGCCACCAGCAGTGCCGACTGGAGATTGTTAGCTGTCAGCGCGCTGTTGGTGCGCGCAAAGCGCCGGACTTCGTGGTCCTGGCGGACAAAGGCCCGGATCACGCTGGCGCCCATGATCTGTTCGCGAAGGATGCCCCCTGCCCGGTCCAGGAGGTCCTGCCCCTCACGGTAGAGGGGGATGAGCCGCCCCACGATGCGGTACATGATCAGAAGGAGCAGGGGCACGATGACGACCACTATTGCAGACAGCGCCACGTCCTGTTGCAGCGCCAGGATGATGCCGCCCAGCCCCATCGCCGGCCCTGCCACCAGCATGGTGAACACCAGCACCGCGAAGGCCTGGATCTGCTGGACGTCATTGGTGGCCCGGATGGTCAGGCTCTGGGTTCCAAAGACAGCCACTTCCTGTGAAGACAGCGACTGGATCCTGGTGAAGATTTCCGCCCGCAACTGGTGCCCGATTTTCATGGCCACTACGGCAGCAAGGTAACCCGCTGTGATGGCCGTGGCTGCCTGCACCACCGCGATTGCTGCCATTGCCGCGCCGAGCCTGGAAATGACTGGGTTGTTCCCCGCAACGATGCCTTCGTCGATAATGGCGGCGTTGACCGTGGGCAGCAGGAGGGTGGCGGCCGCCTGCACCAACTGGAGAACAACAATGGCAGCGACGTGGGCCTTGTGGCCCCCCAACAACCGCCTCGCAAATCCGATCAGCAACGTACCTCCAGTAGGTCAGTCAGCCGATGGGGCGCCCGGCGGTAGCCTCTCCCCCATCAGCCACCCCGCTATTGTAAGCCACATCACTTTCCGGTTTTGTCAAAGCAATGACTGGGCTGTAGAGAACGTCTACTTGGTGGACAAATTGTCCCTTTTCCGGCCCACCGCGAAGGTCCTCCGGAACGGAAACAGGGTGCCATGACCCGTTCGGGGATAGGCCTCCCTTAAGGCTGCTGCATACTCCGCTTCAAACTCCTCGCCCTCCTCCTCCGCCAGAACAGCCAGTACTGGGCGGAGCGCAGTACCCCGCACCCACTCCAGCACCGCGTCCCTTTCCGGCAGGACCTGCTGGTAAGTGGTCTCCCACGCGTCCGCGGAATACCCGGCGTCGAGCAGGATGTGGAGGTAGTCCGCCGGCTCCCCCACCGGCTCTCCCCCGCGCAGCACTTTACCGAGCTTCGGCGCCCACCGCTGGGAAGCTGCCAGGTCACGCATCAGCGAATGGGAAGGGGCGTTGAAGTTTCCCGGGACCTGAAGGGCGAACCATGCGCCGGGCCGGAGGTCCTGCAGCCAGCTGCGCATCATCTCCTGGTGGCCAGGCACCCACTGCAAAGCAGCATTGCTCACCACCACATCGGTCTCCGCGGACGGTTTCCAGCCGGCGATGTCCGCCAGTTCGAAGCGCAGGGACCGGTTGCCCTCCGCGAGGTGCGCCGCCTTGGCGAGCATTTCCTCCGAAGAGTCGACGCCCACCACTTCCGCCCCGGGCCAGCGCTCCGCGAGGGTCGCCGTCAGGTTGCCGGGACCGCAGCCAAGGTCCACCACCTGGACCGGCCGGTCCGCATGGATCCTGCCGGTGAGGTCGAAGAACGGCCGGTCCCGGTAATCACCGAACTGGACGTATTTTGTCGGATCCCATTTCATGTCCATCTCCACGTCTTGATGCGTTCCCATGCACGGCGAAGCCTAACCCGGCGGCGGCGGAAAGAGGGGCCCGGCAGGGCACTAAGCTGGAAACCAATGAAACTCGTTGACCAGCTGACCTACCTGCCCTCTCCCACCCCGCCGGCCGGCGTCGACCCCGACGACCTGTACACGCGGTTCGTTGAGTGGACGGAAAGCCGCGGACTGGCCCTCTACCCGGCGCAGGATGAGGCCATCATCGAGCTGGCAACCGGGGCAAACGTCATCCTGGCAACGCCCACCGGCTCCGGAAAGTCGCTGGTGGCCACCGCCGCGCACTTCCAGGCCATGGCAAAGGACCATCGGAGCTATTACACCGCTCCCATCAAGGCACTGGTATCCGAAAAGTTCTTTGCCCTGTGCGAGATCTTCGGCGCGGAGAACGTCGGGATGATCACGGGCGATTCCGGCGTCAACAAGGATGCGCCCATCATCTGCTGCACAGCAGAAATCCTGGCGAACACCGCTTTGCGCGAGGGGTCCGCGGCAGAACTGGGCACCGTGATCATGGATGAGTTCCATTTTTACTCGGACCCCCAGCGGGGGTGGGCTTGGCAGGTTCCCCTGCTGGAGCTTCCGCAGGCACAGTTCCTCCTGATGTCGGCCACGCTGGGCGACGTCAGCAGGTTTGAGGAAGGGCTGACCGCGCTGACAGGACGCGCCACGACAACGGTGAGCTCGGCTGAACGCCCCATTCCGCTGCATTACTACTACCACGAGACGCCGGTCCACGAGACCCTGGAGGAACTGCTTTCCACCAGGCAGGTGCCCGTCTATGTGGTGCACTTCAGCCAGATCGAGGCCATTGACCGCGCGCAGACCCTGATGAGCATCAATGTCTGTACCCGCGAAGAAAAGGACCGGATCGCGGAACTGATCGCCGACTTCCGCTTCGCCGCCGGCTTCGGCAAGACCCTCAACCGGCTGGTCCGGCACGGGATCGGAGTGCACCATGCCGGCATGCTGCCGAAATACCGCCGGCTGGTGGAGCAGTTAGCCCAGGCAGGCCTGCTGAAGGTCATCTGCGGCACTGACACCCTGGGCGTGGGCATCAATGTGCCCATCCGCACCGTGCTGCTGACAGCCCTGAGCAAGTACGACGGCGTCCGCACCCGGCTGCTCAACTCACGCGAGTTCCACCAGATTGCCGGCCGGGCAGGCCGCGCCGGGTACGACACCGCCGGAACCGTCGTGGTCCAGGCGCCCGAACATGTGACGGAGAACGTCAAAGCCATGGCCAAGGCAGTGGCCAAGTTCGGCGACGACCAGAAGAAGCTGCGCCAGGTGGTGAAAAAGAAGCCGCCGGAGGGGTTCGTGAGCTGGGGGGAGCCCACCTTTAAGCGGCTCGTCGAATCCGTGCCGGAGCCGTTGAACTCGAGCTTCACCGTGACGCACGCGATGCTGATGAACCTGATGGAACGGCCGGGCGACCCCTTTGCCGCTGCCCGCCGCCTCCTGACCGAAAACCATGAGCCCCGGTCCTCCCAACTGCAGCTCATGAAGAAAGCCCTGGGCATTTACCGGGAGCTGCTCGCGGCGGAAGTCGTGGAGCGGATCCCTCCTGAAGAGCAGGGCCCTGACGGCCGCACGGTCCGGCTGACTGTCCACCTCCAGCCGAACTTCGCGCTCAACCAGCCGCTGTCCCCCTTCGCACTCGCTGCACTGGAGCTCCTGGATCCGGAGTCGCCGTCGTACGCCCTGGACGTGGTGTCCGTGATCGAGGCGACCCTGGAGAAACCCCGCCAGATTCTTTCCGCGCAACAGAAGAAGGCCCGCGGCGAGGCGGTGGCAGCCATGAAGGCGGACGGCATCGACTACGACCAGCGGATGGCCATGCTGGACGAGGTGTCCTACCCCCAGCCGCTGGCGGAAATTCTGGGCGAAGCGTTCGAGTTGTACCGGAAGGCCGCACCTTGGGTGGGAGACTTCGAGCTGGCGCCCAAGTCGGTGGTCCGTGACATGTACGAACGTGCCATGAACTTCGGCGAATTCGTCCAGTTCTACGGTCTGGCCCGCTCCGAGGGCATCGTGTTGCGCTACCTCGCGGACGCCTTCAAAGCGCTGCGGCAGACCGTGCCGCAGGACATGCTGCGCGAAGACCTCGAGGACCTCGTTGCCTGGCTCGGCGAACTGGTCCGCCAGGTCGACTCAAGCCTCCTCGATGAGTGGGAGGAACTGGCTTCCGGCGCCGCGCCCACCCCGCACGACGCACCCCCGCCGCCCCCGCCGTCGCTGACCTCCAACATCCGCGCCTTCCGGGTGATGGTCCGCAACGAGATGTTCCGCCGGGTGGAACTGTTCGCCGACGAGGACGCTGCAGCGCTGGCCGAACTCGACGGCCCTGCCGGCTGGAATGCAGACCGGTGGGAGGACGCCCTGGACGACTACTTCGACGAACACGACGACATTGGCACCGGGCCGGACGCCCGCGGCCCGGGACTTCTGATGATCACGGAAGAAAAGGACCAGTGGAAGGTCAGGCAGATCTTCGACGATCCTGCCGGCAACCACGACTGGGGCATTTCAGCAGAGGTGGACCTGGCGGCATCCGACGAAACCGGAACGGCAGTCATCAGGGTAACGGACGTCAACCGGCTCTGAACCGTCCCCTGGCCGGGGGTCGCCCGGTAAGCTCGAACAATGAGTGTAATCCGCCCCGCAACCCCCCATGACGTCCCCGCAATCCTTCGGATGATCCACGAACTGGCGCACTACGAGAAAGAACCGGACGCCGTCCGGAACACTCCGGAAATGCTGCAGCAGGTGCTGTTCGGGGATAACCCGCGGGTGTTCGCTGCGATGGCGGAAAACGGGGCAGGGGAAGTCCAAGGGTTCGCTTTGTGGTTCCTGAACTATTCCACGTGGGAAGGCGTGCACGGGATTTACCTTGAGGACCTGTACGTCAGCCCGGAGGCCCGCGGCGAAGGGCACGGAAAGGCCCTGCTCCAGCACCTGGCCGCAATCGCCCTGGAAAACGGCTACGCCAGGGTGGAGTGGAGCGTCCTTGACTGGAACGAACCATCCATCAACTTCTACCGCCGCGTGGGCGCCAGGGCAATGGACGGCTGGTCCACCTTCCGGCTCACCGGCGAGGCCCTTACCGCGTTTGGCAGCGATAGGTCCGGCAGCGCCGTGCCCGCCGTTGCCAATGGCTAAGTCAGGCCTGCCGGCCGGAGCAAGGGTCGGGGCGCCGCACGAAATCAGGGCCAGGCACGAGTTCCGGGGCATGCGCACCGCCGAGCATGTCTTCACGGTCCCGCTGGACCACTCCGTGCCCTCTGGCGAGACCATTACTGTTTTTGCCCGGGAGTACGTTTCGGCGGCGCACAGTGAGGAGAAGGCTGCGCAGCTTCCCTGGCTGCTGTTCCTTCAGGGCGGCCCGGGCGGGCGCGGCAACAGGCTTGGCTCGCTGGGCGGCTGGAGCAAAGCCGCTGCGAGGGACTTCCGTATCCTGATGCTGGACCAGCGGGGCACCGGCCTGTCGTCACCGATAGACCGCAACACCCTGCCGCTGCGCGGGCCGGCCGGCAGCCAGGCCGCCTACCTGGCGCACTTCCGCGCCGATTCCATCGTGGCCGACGCCGAGCTCATCCGGGACGCGCTTGGCTCCGGGCCCTGGACTGTGTACGGCCAAAGCTACGGCGGCTTCTGCGCGCTGACCTACCTGTCGTTCGCCCCCGAGGGCCTGCGCGAGGTCCTGGTAACCGGTGGCCTCCCACCCCTGTCCGGCCCCGCGGACGACGTCTACCGGGCCACGTTCCAGCGGGTGGCCGCCCGGAACGCCGAGTACTTCGGCTGGTATCCGGAAGACCGTGCCACGGTTGAACGCATTGCCCGGCACCTGCGGAGCACGCCTGAATTCCTGCCCGACGGCGGCCCCCTCACTGTGGAGCGCTTCCAGATGCTGGGTGCCTACCTGGGCGGAAACACCAGGGTGGACAGCCTGCACTACCTGCTGGAGGACGCCTTCACTGAAGCCGACGGCGGCGCGAGGCTCTCCGATGTGTTCCTGGACCAGGTGCAGGGCATCGTGTCGCGCCGTGCCAACCCGCTTTACGCCCTGATGCACGAATCCATCTACGGGCAGGGACAGGCCACCGGGTGGTCCGCCTGGCGTGTGCTGGACGAGTACCCCGAATTCCGGCCGGATGCGGAACCGCTGCTGCTGACAGGTGAGATGGTCTATCCCTGGTACTTCGAGCAGGATCCGGCGCTTCGGCCCCTGAAGGAGGTGGCAGGGCTGCTGGCTGCCAAAGAGGACTGGCGGCCGCTCTACGACCCCCACCGGCTGGCCGCCAATACCGTTCCTGTGGCTGCCGCCATCTACTCCAACGACATCTATGTGGACCGCAAGCTATCCCTTGAGACAGCATCCGCAGTCCGCGGACTCCAGGTCTGGGAGACCGCCGACTTCCACCATGACGGCATCGCGGATGACGGCGAAGGCATATTCGGCCGGCTCCTGGGGATGGTCCGGTCAGGCGGCCGCTGACTGGCGCCGCCGTGCCATGACGGTGAGGAAGGCAGCGGCGAGGACCGCTGCGCCCACCACGCCGCCCAGCAGGTTCAGTCCCAGGTAGCCGAACCAGCTGAGGACCAGGCCTGAGACGGCCCCGCCCACCGCACCGGCGGCCCCCATCAGCATGTCCGAGACGCCCTGCACCACCACACGGGACTCCTGCCCCACGCTTTCGGCCAGCAGGGTGGAACCGGACACCGTGGCGGCCGACCAGCCGAGGCCCAGCAGGACCAGCCCCACCGCGACCGCACCCGTGGACGACTCGCCGAACCCGGCCACTGCCACGGCTGTGATCAGGAGGGTGAAGCCGATCATGATTGTCTGGGCCCTGCCCGCTTTGTCGGTCAGCCAGCCCATGACCGGCGACAAGGCAAACATCCCGGCGATGTGCAGGGAAATGGTGAATCCGATGATCACCAGCACATCACCGGACGCAGTGTGGCCGGCATGGCCGGCACCGGGGCCCTCCACCAGTTCCTGCAGATGGAGGGGAGTCATGGACATCACACCCACCATCACCGCATGCGCTCCGACGACGGCGGCCACCGCCAGAAGCGCTGTCCGGGAGCCGCGGATCGCGCGCAGCCCACGGACCAGTGAGCCGCCGCCGCGCTTCACTGGTCCAACTGCCTGTCCCGGGGTTCTGGCCGGCCCGCTGGTGGCTGTCCCTTTGCTGCCGTGCCCCTGCACCGCCGCCAACACCTGTTCCTTGCCCTGCGCGCCTCCGCCTGCCTCCCGGAAGGCGATTTCCCTGGCCAGCAGCAGTGGGTCCGGCCGCAGCCCGGCGAACAGCAGGACGTTCGCCACGAGGAGCCCCGCCCCCGCGATCACGAAGGGCCCCGCTACGGGCGGAAGACCGAGGGCTTCGCCGACGGCGGTCCCCGGCTGGATGAGGTTGGGCCCGGCCACCGCCCCAACAGTCACGGCCCACACGACGGCGGACAGTGCCCTGCCGCGGTGTTCCGCGTCGGCAAGGTCGACGGCGGCGAAGCGGGCCTGGAGGCTGGCTGCGGTGCCCACGCCGATGCCGGCGGCCCCCAGCACCAGGAGGATGAAAAGGCCGGAAACCACTGCGAGCACCATCAGCACGGCACCCGCCAGGGCGGCGGCGAGTCCGGTGACCTGGCCGGCGCGGCGGCCGCGGCGGTCTGCCAGCGAGGCGAGGGGCAACGCTGCCAGCGCGGCGCCCAGTGTCATAACGGTGGCGACGGCGCCGGCCCAGGCGCTGGAACCCGACAGTTCCACGGCAAGGATAGACCCGATCGAGACGGTGGCACCGGTGCCGATTCCGCCGAATACCTGGGCTGCGCTCAGCAGCACCACGGTGCGGCGCTGCACGCGGCGCACTCCTTGTTCCGAAGGCAGGGCGGGTTGTTCCGGTGTCAGGGCGGAAGCCATGCTCCGAGCATAGTCCCGGTCCCGCCGCACCTACAGAGCCACTTTTTGCGGGCTTGGAGAACCGACTTTAAACGGAAAAACCCGGCCGCAGGACGGCCGGGTTATCCCGGAACTGAAGGAAAGGAGACGCTTACTCGACGTCGCTGTGGCTTCGCCGCACGTCTTCCTCAAGCCGCGGATCCAGGTGCGCTTCCTTGGCCTTGGAGCTGACCAGGCTGGCGATCACCGCGATGACGATGGTGCCGACGATGACGGCCAGGGACACGAACGTGGGGATTTCGGGAGCCCATTCGATGTGCTGCCCGCCGTTGATGAACGGAAGCTCGTTCACGTGCATCGCGTGCAGGACCAGCTTGACGCCGATGAAGGCGAGGATGAAGGACAGCGCGTGCTTCAGGTAGATCAGGCGGTTCATGAGGCCGCCCAGCAGGAAGTACAGCTGGCGCAGGCCCATCAGGGCGAACAGGTTGGCCGTGAACACGATGAAGGGGCTCTGGGTGAGGCCGAAGATCGCGGGAATGGAGTCGACGGCGAACAGCAGGTCCGTGAGGCCGATGGTGATGAACACGATCAGCATGGGGGTGAAGACCTTTTTGCCGTTCACCGTGGTGCGCAGCTTGCCGCCGTCGAACTTCTCCGACATGGGGATAACCTTGCGGATCTTGGCGATCAGCGGGTTCTCACGGTCTTCCTCGTCTTCACCCTCGTCCTGGGCCTGCTTCCAGGCCGTCCACAGGAGGAACGCTCCAAAGATGTAGAACACCCAGCTGAACTGCTCGATCACGATGGCGCCCAGCAGGATGAAGATGCCGCGCAGGATCAGCGCGATGATGATACCCACCATCAGCACTTCCTGCTGGTACTTCCGGGGCACCGAGAAGCGGGCCATGATGATGATGAAGACGAACAGGTTGTCGATGCTGAGGCTGTATTCGGTGACCCAGCCGGCAACGAACTGGCCGCCGTATTCCGGGCCGGTGAAAGCGAACATGGCTCCGGCGAACACCAGCGCAAGGCTGACGTAGAACGCTACCCAGAGGCCGGCTTCCTTCATGGAGGGTTCGTGGGGCCTGCGGACCACCAGGAGAAGGTCGATCAGGAGGATAAGGCCGAGGACGACAAAAGAGCCGACTTCGAACCACACGGGCAATTCGAGCACAGGGTAGCCTTTCGCAGGGTACAGAGATGCGGTGTAAGTCTCTCCGGCCTGCCTGCGCACTTGGTGCTGAAACGGCGGCCCGCTACGCCCGGCCGGGCATCCATGCCCTGCGTGTTGACGATCGTAGCGCTTGGGATACTCCCCTACGTGACCTTAACTGTACCGCAGGCGGCCGGCCGGGCTGTCCCCGGCTGCGTTTGTGTCAGGCGTGCCCGGCTGCCTGCATCTGCCGCAGTTCCTTCTTCAGCTCGCTGACTTCGTCCCGGATCCGGGCTGCAACTTCGAACTGCAGTTCGGCTGCGGCACCGTGCATCTGCTCCGTCAACTGTTCGATCAGCCCCACCAGGTCCTCGGCCGGCGCTGCTGCAAGGCCGTCCGCCCGCACCTGGGCGGCACCCTTGGCCGCGGCTTTCCGCTTGCCTCCCTTGGCCAGCCGGTTGTTGTTGAGCAGCTCCTGGGTGTCGGCGTCTTCCTTGGCCAATTGGTCCGTGATATCGGCAATCTTTTTCCGCAGGGGCTGCGGATCCACGCCGTGTTCCCTGTTGTAGGCAACCTGGATGGCCCTGCGGCGGTTTGTTTCATCGATGGCCTGCGCCATGGAGTCTGTGATGCGGTCCGCGTACATGTGCACCTGCCCGGAGACGTTACGGGCTGCACGGCCGATGGTCTGAATCAGCGACGTGGAGGACCGCAGGAAACCTTCCTTGTCTGCGTCCAAAATGCTGACCAGCGACACTTCGGGCAGGTCCAAACCCTCACGGAGCAGGTTGATGCCGACCAGGACGTCGAACTTACCCATCCTGAGTTCACGCAGCAGTTCCACCCGCCTGAGGGTGTCCACGTCCGAGTGCAGGTACTCCACCTTGATGCCGTGTCCGAGGAGGTAGTCCGTGAGGTCCTCCGCCATCCGCTTGGTGAGGGTAGTGACCAGGATGCGCTCGTTCTTTGCCGTGCGAATCTTGATCTCGCCCAGCAGGTCGTCGATCTGGCCCTTGGTGGGCTTCACCACCACCTCGGGGTCAATAAGGCCGGTGGGCCGGATGATCTGCTGGACGAAGCCGTCAGCCTTGCCCAGTTCATACTTGCCCGGGGTGGCGGACAGGTAGACAGTCTGGCCAATGCGTTGGAGGAATTCGTCCCATTTGAGCGGCCTGTTGTCCATGGCCGAGGGCAGGCGGAAGCCGAAATCCACCAGGTTCCGCTTGCGGGACATATCGCCTTCGTACATCGCGCCGATCTGGGGGATGGTCACGTGGGACTCGTCCACCACCAGCAGGAAATCATCCGGGAAGTAGTCGAGGAGGCAGTGCGGAGCTGTTCCGGGTGCGCGGCCGTCGATGTGCGAGGAGTAGTTCTCGATGCCGTTGCAAAAGCCCATTTGCTGCATCATTTCGAGATCATAGTTGGTCCGCATCCGGAGCCGCTGAGCCTCAACCAGCTTGTTCTGACCCTCGAGTACCTTCAGCCGGTCGGCAAGCTCGTCCTCGATCCGTTTGATGGCCCGGGACATGCGCTCGGGCCCGGCGACGTAGTGGGATGCCGGGAAGACGTACATCTCCTCTTCGTCCCGGATCACCTCTCCGGTCAGCGGGTGGAGGGTCTGGATGTTCTCAATCTCGTCACCGAAGAACTCGATGCGGATAGCCAGTTCCTCGTACATCGGGATGATCTCGACAGTGTCGCCGCGGACACGGAAGGTACCCCGGTGGAAGTCCATGTCATTGCGCGCGTACTGCATGGACACAAATTTCCTGAGGAGGTCGTCACGGTTCATCTCCGCCCCCTTGCGGAGCGTGACCATACCTGCGATGTATTCCTCCGGCGTGCCCAGGCCGTAGATACAGGACACGGTAGCGACGACGACGACGTCCCGACGGGTCAACAGAGCGTTGGTGGCAGAGTGGCGGAGCCTTTCAACTTCCTCGTTGATGGAGGAATCCTTTTCGATGAAGGTGTCCGTCTGCGCCACGTAGGCTTCCGGCTGATAGTAGTCGTAGTAGGAGACGAAGTATTCCACCGCGTTGTTGGGCAGCAGTTCACGGAACTCATTCGCGAGCTGCGCCGCCAGGGTCTTGTTCTGGACCATAACCAGGGTGGGGCGCTGGACCTGTTCGATCAGCCAGGCCGTGGTGGCGCTTTTACCGGTACCGGTGGCGCCGAGCAACACCACGTCCTTCTCGCCATTCCTGATGCGCTCCGTAAGTTCCGCGATGGCTGCCGGCTGATCGCCCGCGGGCTTGAATTCGCTGATGACCTCGAAGGGCGCTACAACACGGTTGATCTCCTGCGCAAGGCTCATGGATCTAATCTACAACCGGGCACCGACACTGAACGGTCCAGTCCGTTATGGGCGAACAGCAGCCGTATTTTGGCGGTTTCAGGATTCGTACGACGGCGGCGCCCACCCGGTTTCCCGGGCCCAGGCGGACATCTGCGGCCAGGCAACATCGTTGAACCAGGGTTCCTTGGCCTCCGCATACTCCCTGGTGCCGGCCGAACCGGAAAAGCGCGCAGCAAGCTCTGCCTTGTGCGCTGCGTAGAGCCCCAGCGCGGACGGGTTGTCCCGCAGCCAGTCCCGGAACATCAGGGCATAGCGCCAGCCGGGAGAGCCGGCAACGCGGACGTGGATGTTGACCGGACGGCCTGGGTCGGCATTGGCGTGGAACCGCTTCTGCCACTCGGTTGGATCAGGCGCGTTGGGTTTTGGAGTGTCCGATTCGATTCCCCGTATCCCCGGAAAGCCTGCGGCGGCCAGGAGCGGTGCGAGCCTGTCCGCGGCTTCGAGGTCCGGCACCGCGACCTGCAGGTCAACGACGTCCTTCGCAGGCAGCCCGGAGACGGAGGTGGAACCGATGTGGTCCACGGCCAGGATGAGCCCGGAACCCGCCGTCGTCAACCGTGCCGAGATTCTAACTGCCTGCCGCGCCCAGTCTGCGCGGTGCGGCTCCAGCACAGGGCCGCCGCTCCGCGCCGCGCGCGTCCCTGCCGCGAGGTTGCGGGCGAAGGGCACCAGCCGGTCGTCCCACAGCCGGTCCACCTGCTCCAGCAGGTGCTGGATGTTGCCGGAGTTGTCCAGGACGATATCGGCCGCCGCGAGCCGGTCTTCCCGTGTGGCCTGGGCTGCAATACGGGAACGGGCAGCTTCAGCGGTCATCCCCCGGTGTTCCAGCATCCGCTGGAGCCTGGTGTCCTCCGGGGCGTCCACCACCAGCACCAGATGGAAGCTGCTGCCCTGGCCGGTTTCGACCAGCAGGGGGATGTCCTGGACCACCACGGCGTCGGCGGGTGCCGCTGAGGTGATGGCCGCGGCGCGGGCACGGACCAATGGGTGGACGATCCCGTTCAGCACGGCGAGCCGGGCCGGATCACCGAATACCAGCGAACCGAGCTTGGGCCGGTCCAGCCGGCCGCCGCCGGCGAGGACATCTTTGCCGAACTCCGCCACGATGCGGGTCAGTCCCTCCGTACCTGGCTCCACAACCTCACGTGCAAGGGCGTCAGCATCCACCAGCACTGCCCCACGTTCCTTCAATCGCGAGGCAACCACTGACTTCCCTGAGGCAATACCGCCCGTCAACCCGATCTTCAGCACCCTCCCACACTATGCCGGACTGCCTCCCTGGCCCCACCGCACGCGCTGTGAAGCCCCGGGGTTGGCCCGGGGGCCCCTCCCCGACACTAGACTTGGTGGGTGCCAGATCATGAGAGCCGGACAGGGTCATACACCACCCTTGCCGGCGGGCCTGATTTCCGCCACGAGCTCGAGATCAAGCGCTCAAGGTTCATCACGGTCCTCCGCCGGGCCGGTACCGAGGAAGCTGCCCGGGACCTCATCGCCGGCCTTCGCCGGGAGTTCCACGACGCAAGGCACCACTGCTCGGCCTTCATCATCGGCCCGGACCGGGACATCCAGCGCTCAAGCGACGACGGCGAACCATCGGGAACAGCGGGAGCCCCCATGCTCGAGGCTCTGGCCAAAAGGGAAACGTCACCTGGGGTGGCCGACCTCAGCGACGTAAGCGCCGTCGTCGTGCGTTACTTCGGCGGCGTTCTGCTCGGGGCAGGCGGCCTGGTGCGTGCGTACTCGGAATCCGTGTCCTCGGCACTGTCGCTGGTGCCCCTGGTGCGCCGCAGTCGCTTGCGGATCTGCTCCACCCATATTCCGCACACTGCTGCCGGGAGGCTGGAAAACGACCTCCGGGCCGCAGCGTTCGTGATGGGTGAAACCAGCTACCCGGGACAGCATGCAGTGCTGCGTGTTGTGGTGCCCGACGATGCGGAAGCCGTGGCCACTGCATCAGAGCGCGTGCTGTCCCTGTCCGGGGGCACCGCGATGCTTTCCCCTGAGGGAACGGAGTGGGTTGATGTCCCGTTCCCCTGACGTGGCCCTGGTGGATGTCGAGGAGACAGTCCTGGCACAACTCCTGGAACTGGCCAGGCGGGATGCCTCCCCTGACGAAGTCGCTCCCCCACTGGGCGGGCCGGGCTGGAACCCGGAACGGACTGAGTGGTTCTGCAGCCACCACCGCGCCGCCGCCCATGGGCTCAACGGACTCGCCGGAGAAAAGACCTGGGGCATACTTGCCTACGGCAGTCTTGCCGGCTCCATTCGGCTGCGCCGCGTTGACTCCGACAATGGCCAGCGCACGGCGGAAACCGGCATCTGGCTTGGCAGGAGCTTCAGGTCCCGGGGCATCGGCAGTGCTGCCCTGGACCTGGTGCTGGACGAGGCACGCAAAGCCGGCATCGACCAGGTCACAGCCCGGACCCTGACAGGCAACCTTGGCGCCCAGCGTGTCCTTGCAGGTGCCGGGGCAGTCCTCACGCCCGACGACAACGGGACCGTTCAGGCCGTCGTCGCGCTTTAGGCGGGCCTGCGCTCTGAGGGGCTAACGGCGCATTTGCGTAACTTCCGCCCCTTCGCCTGCCTGCAGACCCCATGGTAACGGGCAGCACCCCGCCGGCAGCAGCAAAAGTGCCGCCTTCAGGTTTTAGAGCCGGGCGGGCACGGCCGGGTTAAGCACAACAGGCTCCCTGCCGAAGCAGGGAGCCTGTGTGTGCTGGCGCCGGATATCCGGCGCAGGCGGCAATTAGTTGCCGGTCAGCTTCTCGCGCAGCGCGGCAAGAGCCTCGTCCGATGCAAGGGTGCCTGCACCGGCGTTGGACTCAGCAGCGGGCTCCGAGGAGTAGCTGGTGGCACCGGAATCGCTGTCACCGGACGTTGCAGCTGCAGCGTCGTCGGCAGCGTGCTGGGCAACCTGCTTCTTGTGGGCTTCCCAGCGGGTCTGGGCGTCAGCGTACTGCTGCTCCCAGGCGGCGCGCTGTGCTTCGTAGCCTTCGAGCCATTCGTTGGACTCGGGGTCGAAGCCCTCGGGGTACTTGTAGTTGCCCTCTTCGTCGTACTCTGCGGCCATGCCGTACAGAGCCGGATCGAATTCGGTGCTGTCGGCGTCGACGCCCTCGTTGGCCTGCTTGAGGGAGAGGGAGATGCGGCGGCGCTCGAGGTCGATGTCGATGACCTTGACGAACAGTTCGTCGCCAACGGAGACAACCTGCTCGGCCAGTTCCACGTGGCGGACGGCCAGCTCGGAGATGTGGACGAGGCCTTCGATGCCGTCTTCGACGCGGACGAACGCACCGAACGGAACGAGCTTGGTGACCTTACCCGGAACAACCTGGCCGAGGGCGTGGGTGCGGGCGAAGGTCTGCCACGGATCTTCCTGCGTAGCCTTGAGCGACAGGGAGACGCGCTCGCGGTCCAGGTCCACCTCGAGAACCTCGACGGTGACTTCCTGGCCAACCTCGACAACCTCGGACGGGTGGTCGATGTGCTTCCATGACAGCTCGGAAACGTGAACCAGGCCGTCTACGCCGCCCAGGTCCACGAAGGCACCGAAGTTGACGATGGAGGAAACAACGCCGGGACGGACCTGGCCCTTTTCCAGCTTGTTGAGGAAGGTGGAGCGGACCTCGGACTGGGTCTGCTCGAGCCACGCACGGCGGGACAGGACCACGTTGTTGCGGTTCTTGTCCAGCTCGATGATCTTGGCTTCGATCTGCTGGCCAATGTACGGAGCCAGGTCGCGCACACGGCGCATCTCGACGAGGGATGCGGGCAGGAAGCCGCGCAGGCCGATGTCGAGGATAAGACCACCCTTGACGACCTCGATGACGGTACCGGTGACAACACCGTCTTCTTCCTTGACCTTCTCGATGTCGCCCCAGGCACGCTCGTACTGAGCGCGCTTCTTGGAGAGGATCAGGCGGCCTTCTTTGTCTTCCTTGGTGAGCACCAGGGCTTCGACCTGATCGCCAACAGAGACGACGTCTCCGGGATCAACGTCGTGCTTGATGGAAAGCTCGCGGGAGGGGATGACACCTTCGGTCTTGTAACCGATGTCGAGCAGGACTTCATCGCGGTCGACCTTGACGACGGTACCTTCGACGAGGTCTCCGTCGTTGAAGTACTTGATGGTGGCGTCGACAGCTGCGAGGAAGTCCTCAGCGGTACCGATGTCGTTAATCGCGACTACGGGGGTACCGGGCTTCTCGGTGGAGGTGATGGTCATGTAGTAGGGGCTCCGTTGTGGATAGTTAGTTGATCAGGCGACCACCACTTCCGGGTACTGACCTGGAAGCGGAGCGCGGCGGAATTGCCGGGTCATCCTGATTGCGCGGCGTTCACATGCAGCCAAAACTGGGCACACTTCACACACGCCCGTTCATTCTAGTGGCTGGGCACAACACGGGTCAAAACCGCCCCCGCACTGGCCCTGGCCGCTCCTGACCGCGGGCGCTGCCGTCAGAAGTGCGTAAGGCAGTGGGTTGGCCGTTCCACCGCAAACATCTGCCGGGCCTGCAAAGCGGAGCCTGCGGTGTGTTCGCGGATCTTTCCCGCCGTTGCCAGGGTGACGGGACAGACGCCGCCAATGTAAATGGAGGACAAGGCTGACACGGCCATCGTCAGGTCTGCTTCCGCGGCTTCCGGCAAGCGTTCGACGGCGGCCTTGCCGCCCTGCGCTGACAGCGCGTACGTTCCGGCTGTGAGGCCGAGCGGGTCCAGGACTTCCAGGATCAGGCGGCCGTCCGCGGGATAGTGCCGGGCGGCCAACGCCTCCGGGACGTCCAGGATGCGGAGCCAGAGCATGTCCCGGCTGTCGGAGGAGTCGATGCAGCGGGGATCGTCCAGGGCCCAGGGAAGCGGGTCATCGAGCGGCGCCTCAACCCATGACACCCGTTCCACCAGATCGATGGCGCCCAGGTACTGCCACAGCTCAAGGTAGGCGTCGTTGCTGCCGGCCAGCAGGTCCACGACCTCCACCGTGTAGGGCTCGGTGTCCCAGCCAAGGAACTTGTAGGAGACGTAGCCGTCCACGTCTCCCCCGGGCCCGTAGTGGAGCGCCACCTTGACCGATGGGTCCTCTTTGCCGTCGCGGCCCAGCGAGCCGGAGGCCAGCTGCCGGTACCATTCCTGCCTGCCGATGGATCCCGGAGTCAGCCGGTGGACCCGGTCAAAGACTGCCGGCGCCAGCTCCAGCAAGGCTTTGGGGTCAGCTACCTCCACAGTGCCGGTGGCCTCGTGCCGCAGCCTGAAGCGGCTGGTGGTGTCCACTTTGACGACGCGTTCGAAGCTCGCCACGCCGTAGCCAAAACGGCCGTAGATGGTTCCCTCCGACGCCGTCAACGCCGCGACTGCCACGCCGTCCTCTTTGGCCAGCTGCAGGTCCTCGCACATCATCCGGCGCAGCAGGCCCCGACGCCGGTGCGAGGTGCGAACGGTCACCGAGGTGACCAGGTGCGCTTCGAGAGTTTGCCCGAAGCCGATGTTCAGGGTCTTGCGGAACGTGGCGAAGGTGGCCACCGGCACGTCGGCAGGCATTGACGAGGGTGCCACCGGGCCGGTCTGGTAAACGCCGGTAAGGACACGGCCGTCGGCCTCGTAGGTCGCGAGCGATTTTGCCACGTGCTCGGCGGTCCTGGTGGATTCGTGGAAGCCGAAGGACACTGCACGGCTCCAGGTCTCCGCCTGCGCGTAACCGTCCTTGCCCTGGGACACGGCGCTGAAGCGCCGAATTTCATAGTTTCCACTCAGATCAGCCACGCACCTGAGCCTAACCAAGAAAACCGGCGCCTGACCAGCAGCGACCGGCGTTAGTGCCCGGCGTCGTACCAGCTGGGACCGACGCCAATCTGGACCTCCAGCGGCACGCTGAGGTCCGCTGCGGCCGCCATCTGCTCGGTGACCAGCTTCTCGACGGCTTCGCGCTCACCCGTCGCCACCTCAAGGACCAGTTCGTCGTGGACCTGCAGCAGCATCCGGGACTTCAGTCCCTGCGCCTTCAGCTCGGCATGGACGCCGAGCATGGCGCGTTTGATAATGTCAGCAGCGGAGCCCTGGATCGGGCTGTTCAGCGCGATGCGCTCAGCGTTTTCGCGCAACTGCCTGTCCGTGCTGGTGAGGTCCGGCAGGTAGCGGCGGCGTCCCTCGATGGTTGCCGTGTAGCCGTCCACACGGGCCTGGTCCACCACGCCGCGGAGGTAGTCGCGGACGGCGCCAAACCGGTCGAAGTATTCCTTCATCAAGGTGCGGGCCTCGTCCACCGAGATCTCCAGCTGCTTGGACAGGCCGAACGACGTCAGGCCGTAGGCCAGCCCGTAGGACATCGCCTTCACCTTGGAGCGCATGGCGCTGGTGACTTCTTCCGCGGGCACGTGGAAGATGTTGGAGCCGACGAACCGGTGGAGGTCCTCGCCGTCTTTGTAGGCCTGGATAAGGCCCTGGTCGCCGGACAGGTGGGCCATGATGCGCATTTCGATCTGCGAGTAGTCAGCGGAGAGCAGGCATTCATAGCCTTCCCCCACCACGAAGATGCCGCGGACCCGACGGCCTTCCTCACTGCGGATGGGGATGTTCTGCAAATTGGGGTTGTTGGAGGAGATCCGGCCCGTGGCTGCCACGTTCTGTGCATAGGTGGTGTGGATGCGCCCGTCCTCCGCCACCGACTTCTTCAGCGATTCGATCATCTGGCGCAGTTTTGCTGCTTCGCGGTGCGCCATGAGCTGGACCAGGAACTCGTGCCCGGTCTTCTCCAGCAGGTTCTTCAGCGAAGCCGCGTCCGTGGTGTAGCCGGACTTGATCTTCTTGGTCTTGGGGAGCTGCAGTTCCTCGAACAGGACAGTCTGCAGCTGCTTGGGCGAGCCCAGATTGACCTCGTGGCCAATTGCCGCAAACGCCTGCTCCTGCGCCTGGTCGATGACCCGGGCCAGATCGGCCAGCTGGTCGTCCATGCGCCCCATGTCGATGGAAATGCCGGCGAGCTCCATGTCCGCCAGGACCCGGCTGACCGGCAGCTCCAGGGTGGACAGAAGTTCCTCGGCGCGGCGCTCCTTCAGTTCCGCTTCGAAGTAGCGGCTGAGGGCAAGCACGACGGCGGCCGCCTGGACCAGTGCGTCCGCGGCGGCATTGTCTTCGCCGTCGAACGAAAGCTCCAGCTGGCCCGCTTTGGCTGTAGCGGAGGAGATCGCTACGTTGAGGTGGTGCTGGGCGAGTTCGGCGAGCTCATAGGTGCGGCGGTCCGGCTGGATGAGGTAGCCCGAGATTGAGGTGTCATCCACCACGCCTTCGAGTTCGAGCCCACGCGCGGTGAGCGCCTTGAGGGCGGCCTTGAACCCGTGCAGGACCTTCGGTGACTCCGGGTCCCGCAGCCAGCCGGCCAGGACGTTCTCCGTCTCGGCGTCCTGTCCGGACAGGTCGATGTAGGCAGCGGCGCCCTCCCGCACGATGGCCAGTGCAGCGGCGTCCTCACCGATCCGGCCGGGAACGAGGTCTACGGCCAGTGCGGCACGCTGCCCCGCTCCGGCCGCCAGGAAGGCTGAGAGTTCGGCGGCAGCTGCCGGGGTGGCGTACTCCGGCGTGTCGATGCTCTCCCGCTCCGCGGCAGGCTTGTCCTCATCGCCGTACAGCGCGAAGAGCCGGCTCCGGATCGTCTTGAATTCGAGCTTGTCAAAGAGGTCCTCCAGTGCCGCCTGGTTGGGGCGGGGCTGGTAAAGGTCGTCCAGCGTGACCGGGAGTTCCAGGTCTGTATGGAGTGCATTCAGCCGGCGGTTCCGCTTGACGGCGTCGACGTTTTCCCGCAGTGCGTCGCCTACTTTCCCGCCGATGGAATCCAGGTGTTCCAGGACGCCCTCGAGTCCGCCGTAAAGGTTGATCCATTTTGCCGCCGTCTTGGGCCCGACGCCGGGGACACCGGGCAGGTTGTCCGCCGTCTCCCCCACCAGCGCGGCGAGGTCAGAGTACCGGGACGGGGGGACGAAGTACTTCGCTTCGATGGCGGCGGCATCCATCCGGGGGATGTCACTGACGCCCTTCTTCGGGTACAGCACAAAGACGTTGTCATTGATCAGCTGGAAAGCGTCGCGGTCTCCCGTTACCAGCAGGACTTCGAAACCGGCCTTTTCGCCCATGGTGGCCAGGGTGGCGAGGATGTCATCGGCCTCGTATCCGGGCATGGTGATGGTCTTGATGCCCCAGGCTTCCATCACCTGCGCAATCAGGTCGATTTGGTTGTTCATCTCCCGGGGAGTCTCATTCCGGCCGCCCTTGTACTCGGTGTACTCGCTTTTGCGGTGGGTGGTTTCGTCCGAGACGTCGAAGGCGACGGCAATGTGGGTGGGCTGCTGCTCCTTGATGAGGTTGATCAGCATGGAGGTGAATCCGTGGATGGCATTGGTGTGCTGTCCGTTGGAGGTGGAGAACTTGTCCGCGGGCAGCGCGAAGAACGCGCGGAATGCCATGGAGTGGCCGTCCAGCACCAGGAGCCGTGGCTGTCCGGTCATGGGGACGACTGGGGCGACAGTGGCCGAAACCGATTCTCCGGCCGGGGCCGGACCCTTGTCCTGAACAGCAGCGTCCTCAAGGGTGGTTGAACCCTGCGGTGCGTTGTCCTCCTGCAGGGCCTGGGACGGGAAAGGGGCCGGTTTGGTTGATTCACTCACAGGTGCCAGCCTAGTTGCCATGATGGACAATTTCACGCCCGGGCCTTTCGCCGCTGAGCTGGCGGCCGCCGGCATCCCTGACCATCTTCACGGCTGGCTTGGCGGCTTTGGGATCGGAGCTTTGGTGGTGAAAATGGGGATCAAGTTCGTGGAAATGGGCCCCGCGCGCACCGTGGCGACCATGCCCGTGGAGGGCAACACCCAAGTGGCCGGCATCCTCCACGGCGGGGCGCACGCGGTCCTGGCCGAAACTCTCGGCTCGTTTTCTGCCGGCATGCACGCCGGGCCGGGCCGGCACGCTGTCGGCATTGAGATTAACGCCACGCATCATCGTTCCATCTCCGCCGGCGCGGTCACCGGAACATGCACCGCCATCCATCTGGGACGGACCCTGGCCACCCACGAAATCATCGTGACCGACGAACAGGGGCGCAGGCTGTCCACCGCCCGGATCACGAACATGATCCGGGACAATGCGCCAAGGGAGGGGTAGCCCTCTTTCCCGAAGCAACCCGCCTTCTCCCGACGAACAGAATGTCTGACCTCCTTGGGATGATGTTGGTATGGGTAAAGCGGCAGTGGCGGGGGCGTTCGCGGCGATCGATGCTGCCCTTGCCGTGTTGAATGCTGAGCTGGACGGTTCGGGTCCGGAGGCGTTTTCGGAGGCTGATCCGTTGGCCGGCCTGGCTGGTGGTTGCCTGGACGTTCTCGCCGGCGCCGCAGGGGTGCAGGCGAAGGTGGCTGGACTGGTGGCCCGGGCCACGGGGAT
>NZ_VAHM01000008.1 GCF_005796185.1 Pseudarthrobacter sp. NamB4 | reverse complement strand
GCAGAGAGGCGAGGGCATCAGCTCCTGCGGGCGTAGCCCTCCCACTTGTCGGCGCGGTGCTCGCCGTCCACGAAACGGATGGTCCCGGACTTGGAACGCATCACGATGGACTGCGTCAGGACCTTGTCCTTGGAGTAGCGGACGCCCTTGAGGAGGTCGCCGTCCGTGATGCCGGTGGCGGCGAAGTAGCAGTTGTCGCTGGAGACGAGGTCGTTGGTGGAGAGGACGCGCTCCAGGTCGTGGCCGGCGTCGATCGCCTTCTGCTTTTCCTCATCGCTGGTGGGCCACAGCCGGCCCTGGATGACGCCACCCAGGGACTTGATGGCGCAGGCCGCGACGATGCCCTCCGGAGTACCGCCAATGCCCATCAGCGCATCAACACCGGTTCCGGAGCGTGCGGCGGCGATGGCGCCGGCAACGTCACCGTCCATGATGAACTTCGTGCGCGCACCTGCCTCGCGGATTTCCTCCACGAGCGGGCGGTGGCGGTCACGGTCCAGGATCATGACGTTGAGCTGGTTGACCTTGACGCCCTTGGCCTTGGCAATCAGGTGCAGGTTCTGCTTCACGGGCAGGCGAAGATCAACCATGTCCGCGGCTTCCGGGCCGGTTACCAGCTTTTCCATGTAGAACACGGCGGAGGGGTCGAACATGGAGCCGCGCTCTGCAACCGCCAGAACTGCCAGTGCGTTGTTGATGCCCAGGGCGGTGAGCCTGGTCCCATCAATGGGGTCCACTGCGACGTCCACCTCGGGGCCTGTGCCGTCGCCGACGCGTTCGCCGTTGAACAGCATCGGGGCTTCGTCCTTTTCGCCTTCGCCGATGACCACTACGCCGTTGAAGTGGACCGTCTGCAGGAAGGAGCGCATGGCGTCGACGGCGGCGCCGTCGGCGGTGTTCTTGTCCCCGAAACCGACCCAGTGTCCACCGGCGATTGCCGCCGCCTCGGTAACGCGGACAAGCTCGAGGGCAAGGTTGCGGTCCGGCTCATCGTTGCCCACCGCCAGGGACGGGGAGATGGTGGAGTACTTCTGGGTCATGGACGCTGGTGACACGTTAACCTCTTCTTCGAGTGGCGATCATTGAACCCGCCCGCCGGAACAGCTGAGCGGTGATTCCTCTATTACTGATCATAGTCGCGGCACCGTCCGCTGGATGGTGGATGACGCGGGCCTGCAATGTGCCTGGTGGAGGCAGAGGTCCCCCGACGGCGGCCAAATGGAAGTCGACTGCCGGGATGGGCGACTATAGAAGGGTGAACGATATGCAGGAAAAGACCAGCCCCAGCCCCGACCCGGCGGGATCCGAAGGCAGCAGCGGATCCGGCGCCGCGGCCGGGAATGGACGGGTCAAGCCCGTCATTCCGGCCGCCGCCGCAAAACGGGCCAACGCCTCAGTGATCGGGATGATCATCGCCCTGGTGGTGAGCATCGCGGCCTTCCTGCCCATCATCCTCATGAATCCGCTGCCTAAGAGCGAGGGCTACCGTCCTGACATCGATGTGGCGGCCACTGCCCGCAATGCAGCGGATGTGGCTGGATTCACACCCGTGGCGCCGGACACCGGCGACACATTCCGGCCCAACTACGCAAGGTGGGAAGCCGGCACCACGAGCGGCGTCCCCACCTGGGAAGTGGGCTACCTGACGCCGGAAGAGTCTTTCATCGGGCTGGTCCAGACCAGGAACGCCAACCCGACCTGGCTGCTGCAGCAGACAAAGAACGCTCCGATCACCGGTTCACGGGACGCCGGCGGGCAGGAATGGGAGCTCCGCGACACGGGCAAGGGCGAAAAGTCCCTGGTGCTGGACTACCGCGGCACCACCGTTGTTTTGTCCGGGGAGGCCGAACTGAACGAATTCGCGGCCCTTGGGGACGCCGTCGTGAAGTCCCTCGAGAGCAACCCGGCTGTCACAGTTTCACCCTCCGCGGCGCCTTCACCGTAAAGTAGGCGCGTGGCTACCAATCTGACTCCCGCACTCGCCTGGCGCCGTCTGCGCGAAGGCAATGAACGCTTTGTCAACGGCGTGACCTCCCACCCCAACCAGGATGCGTCACGCCGGTCTTCCCTGGTGGAGAACCAGCATCCCTTCGCCGTGATCTTCGGCTGCTCCGATTCGCGGCTCGCCGCGGAAATCATCTTTGACGTGGGGCTCGGCGATGTCTTCGTGGTGCGCACCGCCGGCCAGGTCATTGACGACGCCGTGCTTGGTTCCCTGGAATACAGCATCGGCGTGCTGGGGGTTCCGCTGATCGTGATTCTGGGGCACGACAGCTGCGGTGCCGTGGCCGCCACAAAGTCCGCGGTGGAAACCGGCCAGATGCCTGCCGGGTTCATCCGCGACCTCGTGGAGCGCATTACGCCGTCCGTCCTCACCGCCCTGCGCAACGACGAAACCGAGGTCAACGGCATGGTGGTGGAGCACGTGAAGCAGACGTCGCAGCGGCTGAAGGACAGCTCGCGTGTGATTTCGGACGCAATTGAATCCGGGCGCACTGCCGTGATCGGCCTTTCGTACAGCCTTGCCGAGGGCCGCGCGAACGTTGTTTCCGGAATTGATGAGCTGTAGGAGCTGCCCGAAGGGGGCCTGCGGGCAGCCTGTAGCAAGCCGTTCACGGTTTTCGATGCGGCGCCGGATCGCCCTAAGCTAGCCCCATGACTTCCACTGAAGAGTTCCGTATTGAACATGACACGATGGGCGAAGTCCGCGTCCCCGTGAACGCACTGTACCGCGCACAGACGCAGCGGGCAGTGGAGAACTTTCCGATTTCCGGCAAGACCCTGGAACGCGCCCACATCGAGGCGCTGGCCCGGGTCAAGAAGGCCGCTGCCCAGGCCAACGCAGAACTGGGCGTGCTCGACGGCGAGCTGGCCAAGGCGATCGCAGACGCGGCCGATGAGGTAGCTGCCGGCAAGTACGACGGCGACTTCCCCATCGACGTTTTCCAGACCGGCTCCGGCACGTCCTCGAACATGAACACCAATGAGGTCATCGCCGAGCTGGCCTCCCGCGCGCTGAAGGCCGCAGGCAGCGACAAGGTGGTCCACCCGAACGACCACGTCAACGCCTCGCAGTCCTCCAACGACGTCTTCCCCACCTCCGTGCACGTGGCAGCAACGTCCGCGCTGATCAACGACCTTATTCCCGCCCTCGGCTATTTGGCCGAATCCCTGGAGCGCAAGGCCGTTGAGTTCAAGGACGTAGTCAAGTCCGGGCGCACGCACCTCATGGATGCCACCCCGGTCACCCTTGGCCAGGAGTTTGGCGGCTATGCGGCGCAGGTCCGCTACGGCATCGAACGGATCAACGCCTCGCTCCCCCGCGTTGCCGAAGTTCCGCTTGGCGGCACGGCAGTGGGCACCGGTATCAACACTCCGGCCGGCTTCCCCGAGCGCGTTATCGAACTGCTGGCAACGGACACCGGGCTCCCCCTGACCGAGGCCCGCGATCACTTCGAGGCCCAGGCCAACCGCGACGGCCTGATCGAGGCGTCCAGCCAGCTGCGCAACATCGCCATCTCGTTTATGAAGATCAACAACGATCTCCGCTGGATGGGCTCCGGCCCCAACACCGGGCTCGGCGAGATCGCGATTCCGGACCTCCAGCCCGGCTCCTCGATCATGCCCGGCAAGGTCAACCCCGTCATCTGCGAGGCCTCCATCATGGTCGCCGCCCAGGTGATCGGTAACGACACCGCCATCGCCTGGTCCGGCACCAACGGCGCCTTCGAGCTGAACGTCGGCATCCCCGTCATGGCCGCCAACCTGCTCGAATCCATCCGCCTGCTGGCCAACACCAGCCGCGTCATGGCGGACAAGATGATCGACGGCATCACCGCCAACGTGGAGCGTGCCCGCTTCCTGGCCGAGGCTTCGCCCTCCATCGTCACGCCCCTGAACAAATACATCGGGTACGAGAACGCGGCCAAGATCGCCAAGAAGGCCGTGGCCGAGGGCCTGACCATCCGCGAGGCAGTGGTGGCCATGGGCTTCCTGGAGCGGGGCGAACTCACCGAGGAGCAGCTGGACACCGCCCTGGACGTCATGTCCATGACGCGTCCCCCGCACAAGGCCTAATCCCCCGGCAAAACCAACGCAAGAAGTACGACGGCGGCCGCCCACCTTCCCAGCGAAGGCGGGCGGCCGCCGTCGTTGTGCGACTATCAAGAACTTTGCACTTTGACCACCCTCGCGGCCAGCACCCCATCTGGGTCTCTGCGTCCAGCTCCTCGTCTTCGGCGCGGGCCTGGGCCTGATCATGCAGGTGGTGGTCCTGGTGGTGCAGAACTCCGTCCCCGCCGACAAGATCGGCACGGCAACGCGGTGGCCCTTCTCCTCGCCGTCACGCTCAAGCAGATCCCGCTCGCAGACACTGCCGGGATGGTGGCTCGTGGCGAAGCGGGGGCGGTGAGGAGGCGGAGCGCCTCGCCGCCGGACTGGCTGCGATCCAGGGCCCACAGGCCGTTCCGGACGCATCGCCGGAGGCAGGGGACGGACAGGGAAGCATTAAGGACGACGACGGCGAGCTGGTCACCCAGCGCAGCTGACCGCCGTCGTACAGGCCGCCTTGCTGCTGCCCGCCGCGGTCTCCACCCGCCGTTCATTGGGGGAACGGCGGGTGGAGGTCAGGGCTCGAAGTGGGCAGCCTCGGCTGGAGCCAGTGCACGGTGGACGCTGGTGAGGTGCCCCGCCATCAGTTCGGGGAGTTCATCCACGCCGAACCAGCCCACTGCCAGGGATTCGTCGTCATTGACGCGGGCAGTTCCGGAAACGTAGCGGCAGCGGAACACCACATCCAGGAACTCACACACGTCGCCGTTCGGGTAAGTGAAGGGACCCACCGCGCCTACGGACACCACGCGCTCGGGTTCGGCCACCACTGCCGTTTCCTCAAAAATTTCGCGTACCAGCCCACGCGCCGGCTCTTCGCCTGGCTCAAGCATTCCGCTTACCAGCGCCCACTGCCTGTTATCCGCCCGCTGGGCGAGCAGCACACGGCCGGAGCCGTCCACCACCACGCCGCGGACGCCAGGGACCCACAGCGGATGGTTGCCAATTTTCTTGCGGAGTTCGAGGACATAGTCAGGCGCAGGCATTCTGCCAGCCTACCGAAAAGCCTTGCCTTCTGCGCCTGCCCGCATCGCCTGCCCGCATCGCCGGGGCGAAGGCACCTACGCCGGGAGAAGCATGGCTGCAGCTGCTCCGGCCAGCATGAACGGGCCAAAGGGGATGGACGATTTCAGGGTCCCTTTGCGCGCAGCCAGGAGCCCGAGGGACCACAGTCCGCCCAGGAGGAAAGCCAGGAATGTGCCCGCGAACAGATGCCCCCAGCCAAGGTAGCCGAGGTACATCCCCAGGACTCCTGCCAGCTTCACATCCCCGAAGCCCATGCCCGGCGGATAGACCATCCGCAGGATGAAGTAAAAGACCCAGAGGATGGCGGAACCCGCCACAACACGAAGCACCGGCAGGGCCACCAGGCCGCCAAGGGGCGCTGCGGCTGCCTGCTCAGTGCTACCGCCAGTTGCGGCAAAAGCCGCCGCAAGCAGCAGGACACCGGCCACGGCGTAGGACGGGAAGACGATGTGGTTCGGCAGGAGGTGGTGCCGGACATCGATGACCGTGAGCCGGGTGGCCATCACGGCGAAATAAGCACAGGCGGCCAGCACAAGCCAGAAGGCCAGCGGGGCGTGCTGCCAAAGTTCGCCCAGTCGTTGGATCACCCTCGGATGCTACTGGATTTCCAGTGCCCGGCAGTACTGCCCGCGCGTAAACTGTGGATATGTCGACGTGGGACTCCCGGCACAGGCCGGATCCTGACAGCGGCGCTGCCCGCACGGACCTCGTGGCCATGTTCCGGAATCTGTGCCGGTCCTCCCCCTGGAAGTGGCAGTCGTTGCGCTTTGAGTACTGGGATGAGCCCTTCACGGAAGCTGCCAGCCCTGCAGCTCCCCTGGTCCGCGCATGGCTGCGCCGCCCGGGCGCACTTCGCCTCGAAAGCCCGGACGGACTGGTCCTGCACAGCACCACCGGAATCAACGATTCCAAGGACGGCTTCTACGTCAGCTCCACCCGGAAATCGTGGCTCCTGCCGCCTCACCTGGTGACACCGGTGTACGACGGCTCGGGCCTGGTCCGGCGGCGCCCGGAGGCAGCCTACGGCGAGCCGGGCTTCGGCAACGGCCGCTTCTCAGCGGCGCTTGATCCCGTGGAGCTCGCCGGCAGCGCCCCTGTGCCACTGGAGTTCCCGGGCAGCAACCCTGTGGAGGTCCGGGACGTCATCCGGGCGGACCATGAGGGCCGGCCGGCCCTGGAGGCAGAAGTGGCTCCCACCCCCGCGTACCATCCCGTTGACCCTGCGGCTCCCCTGTGCCTGCCGGGCCGAAACCGGATACGCGTGGATTTGGGAACCGGTGTTTGCGTCTCCAGCCATGCACTCGAACCCGGGACAGGCCGGTACGGCCACTGGCTGCGGATCATCGCGGTGGACGAATACATGCTGGATGACCTGTTCCTGGCCGAATCGATGAACCTCACCGACGTCCGCCGCCACATCAGCTGGGATGTCCCGGCCTGATTGTGACAGTCGCAGGCAGGGCTCATGGGCTAGGCTTCGCGGATGACTTCCCTAAGCGACGTTTGGCCGATCTTCGGCCTCCGGCTGACCACTCCCCGCCTTGAATTACGCCCCATCCGGGACGAGGACATCCCCGCAGCAGTCGAGGCAGCCAAAAGTGGAATCCACGCGGCCGGCCGCAACCCTTTCAGCACGCCCTGGACAGAGCTTCCAGCAGACGAACTTGGGGCGAACATGGCGCGCTGGTACTGGCGCTGCCGCGCCGAATGCACACCGGAGTCATGGACCCTCCTCCTGGGCATCTGGCACGAGGACGAGTTCATCGGCTGCCAGGACGTTGGTGCCAAGGACTTCGCAGCGCTCAAGACCGTCACCACCGGCTCCTGGCTCAAGCAGTCCGTGCAGGGCCGTGGCCTCGGCAAGGAGATGCGTGCCGCCGTCGCCCTTTACGCGTTCGACTGGCTCGGTGCAGAAGTTGCCGAATCCGAGGCAGCAGACTGGAACGACGCGTCCCTGGGCGTGTCCCGCTCCCTCGGCTATGAACTCAACGGCACCACCCGCAAGGCCTGGGGCAGCAAGGCGGAAACCGTCCAGCACGTCCGCCTCGCTCCAGACTCCTTCAAACGCCCCGACTGGGATTTGAAAGTGGAGGGCCACGAACAATCGGCGAGGTTTTTGAAGGTGAGCTGACAACAAGCCGCGTCGCGGTCCTTCTCGTAGGAGCGCATCGCGACGCATCGGCCCCCGGAGGTCGCTCAGCGACCGAAGGGGGCCCTATGCGTTGTGTCTGAGCGACGGAGAAGGACCGTGGCGGGGCGAACCCAATCACGGACACGCAAAGGGCCGTGGCCCCCGGCGAACCGGACCACGGCCCCTCACCCAGGTGGTTAGCCTTCGAGAAGCTCCGTCACCAGGGCGGCGATGGGCGAACGCTCGGACCTGGTCAGGGTGATGTGGCCGAAGAGCGGGTGTCCTTTCAGGGTCTCGACGACGGCGGCGATGCCGTCATGCCGTCCGACGCGGAGGTTGTCGCGCTGGGCGATGTCGTGGGTCAGGACGATCTTCGAGTTCTGGCCGATGCGGCTCATGACGGTGAGCAGGACGTTCTTTTCCAGCGATTGGGCTTCGTCAACGATCACGAAGGCGTCGTGGAGTGAGCGCCCGCGGATGTGGGTGAGGGGCATGACCTCGAGCATGCCGCGGTCCATGACCTCCTCCACCACTTCCTGGCTGACCAGGGCGCCCAGGGTGTCGAAGACTGCCTGCGCCCAAGGGTTCATCTTTTCGGACTCAGAGCCTGGCAGGTAGCCCAGTTCCTGGCCGCCCACCGCGTAGAGGGGACGGAAGACGATCACCTTGCGGTGCTCGCGGCGTTCCAAAACCGCTTCCAGTCCCGCACACAGCGCCAGGGCGGACTTGCCGGTACCGGCCCGGCCACCGATGGACACGATTCCGACGGCGGGATCCATCAGCAGGTCGATGGCAAGCCGCTGCTCGGCGGACCTCCCGTGGAGCCCGAAGACGTCACGGTCGCCCTTCACCAGGCGGACCTGCTTGTCCGGCCCAACCCGGCCCAACGCGGACCCCCTATTGGAGAGCAGGACAAGGCCCGTGTTGACGGGCATTTCCGCGGCGGCAGGGATGAAAACGGGTTCGTGGCCGTAGAGGGTGGAGACCTCCTGCTCGCTGGCTTCCACCTCGGCGACACCGGTCCAGCCTGAATCCTTGACCAGTTCGTTGCGGTACTCGTCGGCGGTAAGCCCCATGGCTGACGCCTTGACCCGCATGGGCAGGTCCTTGGACACGACAGTGACGTTTCGGCCTTCATTGGCAAGGTTCTTGGCGACGGCGAGGATGCGGCTGTCGTTGTCCCCGCTTCGGAAGCCCAGCGGCAGTACCTCCGAGGAGATGTGGTTCAGCTCCACCATGAGGGAGCCGCCGTCGTCCCCGATGGGGATGGGCTGGTTGAGTCCGCCGTGCTTGATGCGGAGGTCGTCCAGGAGCCGCAGGGCCTTGCGGGCAAAGTAGCCCAGCTCAGGATCGTGCCGCTTGGCTTCCAGTTCCGTGATGACCACCACCGGTACGATCACCTCGTGTTCGGCGAAGCGCAGCAGTGCGCGGGGGTCGGAGAGCAGGACGGAGGTGTCGATGACGAAGGTGTTAATTGTGGCTTCCCTTCCAGAGACAGCAAAACCGGCCGCAGCATTCGCTGCTGCGCCGGTCTGTAAGGTGGCTCGCGTGGCGCGAGAGGTAGCTTTCCCTCCCTGGTCGAACAGGACCTCGGGCAGTTGTTCAGAAGTAGCCACATCGACTCCAGCCCCGGGCGCCAGCCCGGAATTGTTATTGGTGAGGCGGCTCGGCCAGGAGGCCGGGTCCGGCCTCCCATACAACCGGTGCGATGTTTCGCTCCATGTACTGGCCTCCCCGATCAGCCGGCGGTTTTGCCTGCTGATGGATATAACGTAAATCCACCCCAGGTGATTTCCGCAACCATTACGCGGCGATTCCTGTTGCATTGCGTGAACTCATGATGAACCGGGAGCATCAGGAACCGAAGCGGCGCTGCCTTCCGGCGTAGTCGCGGAGGGCGCGCAGGAAATCCACCTTGCGGAAAGCGGGCCAGAGGGCCTCGCAGAAATAGAACTCGCTGTAGGCGCTCTGCCACATCAGGAATCCGGAGAGACGCTGTTCCCCCGAGGTGCGGATAACAAGATCCGGGTCCGGCTGGCCCCTGGTGTAGAGGAAGCGGGAGATGTCGTCCACGCAGAGATCGTCCGCCAGCTTGGAGATGTCCGCTCCCCTGGCTATCGCATCATGCAGGAGTTCGCGCACTGCATCAACGATCTCCCGGCGTCCGCCGTAGCCGACGGCCACGTTCACGTGGATCTTTTCGTGCACTGGGGTCCTGGCGGTCAGCTTATTGAGCCTCTCGGCCAGGTAATCGGGCAGCAGCTCCGGCGCGCCCATGGCGTGAACGGAGATGTTGGCGTCCTCGTCCAGCCGGTCGAGGGTGTTGGCGATGATGCCCATAAGGAGGTCCAGCTCCTCGCTGGACCTGTTCATGTTGTCCGTGGACAGCATGTACAGGGTGACCACCTTGACGCCCAGTTCCTGGCACCAGCCAAGGAACTCGTGAATCTTGTACGCACCGGCCTGGTGGCCGTGGCTGGTGGGGGCATTGAACTGCCTCGCCCAGCGGCGATTCCCGTCCACCATGACGCCGATGTGCCGGGGAATCCGGTCACGGGCCAGGTCCTTGAGGAGCCTGCGCTCATAGAAGCCATAGAGGAACCCGGGCAACTCCACGCGTTCACTCACCTGACTTCCTTGGTCCGTACTTTGCACATCCTAGGCTACCGCCCGCAGCGGCACCTGCCCGCCCGCCCACACCAGCTACAACCCCGCACAGCTGGTTACCCGCCGGTAACTTACCGAGGCGTAAGTTATTGTGGGACCATGAACAGCGACACCCCGGATACCTCGCGGACGCCGCAGCCAGAGGAGCACAGCAGCACGGCAACCGGTCCCGCAACGAACGCCATGGATGAGGCAGCTGTCCGGCTGGCCGAGCTCCTGATGATCAAGCCAAAATGGCGCGGCTGGATCCACACGGTGACTGCACCGCTGGCACTCGTGGCAGGAATCATCCTGGTAGCCATGGCCCCCACCGCGGACCGGAAGGCCACCTCGGCCATCTACGCAGCCACCGGGGTCATGCTGTTCGGAGTCAGCGCCGTGTACCACAGGGGAAACTGGTCCCCGCGGGTCAAGATCATCCTCAAGCGGTTGGACCACACCAACATCATGCTGGTCATCGCCGGAACGTACACGCCCCTGGCCTGGACGCTCCTTGAGCGGCCCCAGGCGGTGCTGCTGCTCTGGGTCATCTGGTCCGGGGCGATCCTGGGCGTACTGTTCCGGCTGTTGTGGACGGACGCGCCCCGCTGGCTGTACGTGCCCATCTACATAGCACTGGGGTGCGGGGCCCTTTTCTACCTGCCGCAGTTCTTCCAGGCCAGCATTCCCGCGGCCATGCTTATCTGCGTGGGCGGCATTCTGTACATCACGGGAGCAGTCTTCTACGCCCTGAAGAGGCCAAACTTCAGCTATCACCACTTCGGGTTCCATGAACTCTTCCACGCACTGACCGTGGTCGCCTTTGCGGCACATTATGCAGCCATAGCCACGGCCGTCCTGGACTGAGGCGGCTCAGCGCCGCTGCTCACCCTGCCCTAGGTCTGTGCCGCCGTCGGCCGTTTCCTGGGTGGAACCTGCTTCCTGCACTCGGCCGGGCCCTGCGTTCCCGCTGCCGCCGCCGTCAGCGGCGTCGGCAGCCTCAACGTCAGCCGCGGCAGCGGCAGCCAGGCGTTCTTCCTCAACCTGGGCGCGGTAGCGGACGCGGCGAATGCGCCGCACCATGTCCACGATCAGCAGTGCCGTGGCAACCACGAAGAACGCCGTCATGATGAAGCCCAACAGGCCGGGCGTGACCTGGTCCTCGGAAATACCTTCGCGCAGGCTGGGCGTGGGCAGCGGCGTCGGGGTGGTGGCCAGGCTGAGGAGCAGATGATGCACGGTGATTTACCTTCTGTGGAGCGGATGGCAGCGGCCGCGGATGTGAAGGCGGGGCCATACCCTATCTTCTACGCGGCATAGAAATGCCGGCTGTTTCTATCTTAGCCCGGCGAACAGGTCCCGCTCCGGGAGCTCCGAAGGAACCCTTGACTTGATCAGGGAGTAGTCTTCCCATGGCCAGGCCCGGCGCTGCATCTCCGGCGATACGGCAAAAAAGAACCCCAGCGGATCCACCTGGGTCCGGTGCGCGCGGAGGGCGTCATCCCGCACCTCGAAGAAGTCCCCGCAGTCCACCTGCGTGGTGGTGGGGTGCGTCGCAGGAGGCGGAGTGTGCCCTTCCGCGTCCGACTCCAGCCAGGCCGCGAGCCGCTCCGCGTACGGGGACTGCAGGCCGGCTTCCTCCAAGGCAAAATGCAGCGCACGGAAGCGTTCCGGGCTGAATGCCCTGTCGTAGTAGAGCTTGCTGGGCTCCCAGGGCTCTCCGGCTTCCGGATAACGTGACGGGTCCCCTGCCGATTCGAAGGCCTCCACTGCCACCCGGTGCGCCATAATGTGGTCCGGATGGGGGTAACCTCCGTTTTCGTCATAGCTGAGGATGACATGCGGCTTGAACGACCGGACCAGCCGCACCAGGGGCGCGGCAGCCTGGTGGAGCGGCAGCGTGGCGAAAGATCCCGCGGGAAGCGGGGGAAGCGGGTCGCCTTCCGGGAGGCCGGAGTCCACGAAGCCCAGCCACCGCTGCCTGATGCCCAGGATTGCCGCTGCCCGTTCCATCTCCAGGCGCCGGGCACCGGCCATGTCGCGCTTGGGATGCGGCTCGTCCTCGACGGCAGGGTTCTGGATGTCCCCCCGGGAGCCATCAGTGCACGTGGCTACCAGCACGTCAACACCGGAAGCTGCGTACTTGGCCATTGTCGCAGCGCCTTTGCTGGACTCGTCATCCGGGTGGGCGTGGACTGCAAGCAGCCTTAGCGACGCCGGGGAGTTGCTGGACGCTGTCATGGAAGGACGGCTCCTTATTCTTTTTGCTGCCAGTGGATGCTGGACGGATCGCTTGAGTGCGGCGGTTGCCTGCCGGGGCTGCTGCATAACCAGCCTCTGCCGGAAGGGCACTAAACTGGTCTGGTGACTCTCCCGGACCAGCCGGCCCAACCCACGCCTGCAGACACTAGCCTAGCCAATCGGTATGGCACCCAAAAGCGCAGCATCAAGCCCGGGACCAAACGCATTCTGGGCGGTGCGGCACTGGCCGT
The DNA here is from genome assembly GCF_005796185.1 of Pseudarthrobacter sp. NamB4. Taxonomy (GTDB): domain Bacteria; phylum Actinomycetota; class Actinomycetes; order Actinomycetales; family Micrococcaceae; genus Arthrobacter. Next base: position 165,118 of record NZ_VAHM01000008.1, on the reverse strand, counting down.
GGGAATCGGGTTTCTAGCCTGGGTTTCCACCTCCCAGTCCTTGTCCGACGTTTCGTTCAAGGACGTCGGCTACAGCACCACCGATGCCACGCTGGCGGAAGTGGACTTCCAGGTGACTCGTGAACCTGGTACACCGGTCAAGTGCGCGGTCAAGGCACTGGATTCCAAATTCGCCATTGTGGGCTGGAAGGTTGTGGACATTCCTCCCGGAGAGGGCAATGGAACGGCCGACGGCGGGCGGACAGTTGCCCAGCGGGTGGCCGTGCGCACCGAGTCACTCGCCGTGTCCGGAGTGGTGGACAGCTGCTGGGCTTCCAACGCTTAGCGGCCAGAGTGTGATGCGCACCGCTTCCTAGTTGGGTTATGTCCAAGTGATTGACTACAATGGAGCAATACCTTTACCCCGCTGAGCTGGTTACTGTTCCACAAGTGGCCACCGTGGCGGGGTCTTTTGCATGTAGGACCACTAGAGGAGAAGTCCGTGTCTACCACCAACAGCGCAGCTGCAGCCTGGCTCACCCAGGAAGCTTTTGACCGCCTGAAGGCAGAGCTGGACCACCTTTCCGGCCCTGGCCGGGCAGAGATCGTCCAGAAGATTGACCAGGCCCGTCAGGAGGGGGACCTGAAGGAGAACGGCGGCTACCACGCGGCCAAGGAAGAGCAGGGCAAAATTGAGGCCCGCATCCGCCAGCTGACCGCGCTGCTCCGCGACGCCCACGTGGGCGAGGCCCCGGCAGACGACGGAATTGTGGAGCCCGGCATGATTGTCGTGGCCAGGATCGCCGGCGACGAAGAGACCTTTTTGCTCGGTTCCCGTGAAATTGCCGGTGATTCGGACCTGGACGTCTTCAGCGAGAAGTCCCCGCTTGGTGCCGCCATCCTGGGGCACAAGGAAGGTGACACTCTGAGCTACGTGGCGCCCAACGGCAAGGACATCAAGGTGGAAATCCTCTCCGCCAAGCCGTACGCAGCTTAGCCCCGCAAAGGCAAACACAAGGCTGGCGGTCCCGAAGGGACGGCCAGCCTTGTGTTTAAGCGGCGGGAGACCCTACAGCGCAGTTCCGCGGGCCCGGCTGCGGCGCCGGAGCAGCAAGGCGGCCACCACTCCCCCGGCGGCCCCGCCCAAATGGGCCTGCCAGGAGACGTATCCCGCCGCAATGGGCAGAACGCCGAGCAGGATGCTCCCGTAGCCCATGAACAGGACAACTGCCAGGAGTATCTGGCGCCAGCTGCGGTTGATGAAGCCGCGCACCAGGAGGAACGCAAACAGCCCGAAGACCAGCCCTGAGGCACCCACGGTGACACCGCCGTCGCCTATCAGCCAGACGGCGATCCCGGAACCAAGCCAGCTGAAGGCAAGGGCCGTCAGGAATACCCTGAGTCCCGAGAGGAACACCAGGAAACCGAAGATGATCAGCGGCAGGCTGTTGGACATCAGGTGGTTCAGGTTTGCGTGCAGCAGCGGGAAGGTGAAGATGTCCAGCAGCCCGTCCGCGCTTCTGGGCCGCAGGCCGAAGGTCCAGTTCAGCGAGCGCAGCATCAGCGCGTTCACCATCTCGATGACAAAAAGGAGAACCACAAAGCCGCCCAGCACCAGCAGGCCGCCCTTAGCGCGGGCGGCAACGGTGCCCCGCTGCCCGGGACTTCCGTTTCCCATGAGCCCTGCCACCGGCAGTCCTAATGCACCACGATGGGCTGGAAGCCTTCGGCACGAAGGGCGCTGAGTACCTGCTCGCCATGCTGGTGGCCCTTGGTTTCCAGGTTAACGGTGATGGAAACGTCCCCCATGCTGATGGAGCCACCTACCCGCGTGTGGTCCAGGCCCGTGACGTTGGCGTCGTTCTCGGCGATGATCCTGGCAATGGTGGCCAGCGAACCGGGACGGTCATCGAGCATCATGCGGACCGTCATGTAGCGCCCTGCGGCCGAGAGGCCCCGCTGGATGACCTTGAGCATGAGCATGGGGTCGATGTTGCCGCCGGACAGGACCGCCACCGTGGTTCCGGGATTTTCGATTTTGCCATTCATCAGCGCTGCAACCCCCACCGCGCCGGCGGGTTCCACTACCATCTTGGCCCGCTCCAGCAGGAAGATCAGCGCACGGGCCAGTGAATCTTCGCTGACCGTCACCACATCGTCCACCAGTTCACGGATGATGCTGAAGGGAAGCTGGCCGGGCCGGCCGACCGCAATGCCGTCCGCCATGGTGGACACCTTTTTCAGGGGTACCAGCGCGTCGGCCGCGAGGGACGGCGGGTAAGCCGCAGCGTTCTCCGCCTGGACACCGATGATGCGGATCTCCCGTCCCAGCTCCCTTGCCCGGGCTTTGACGGCGACGGCGACCCCCGCCAGGAGTCCGCCGCCTCCCACCCCCATGAGGATGGTGTCCACGTTCGGGACCTGTTCCAGGATTTCCAGGCCCAGTGTTCCCTGCCCCGCCACGACGTCCACGTTGTCAAAGGGATGGACGAAGACCATTCCTGTTTCGTTGCTGTAGCGCTGGGCTTCGGCGAGCGCTTCGTCAACATTGTGCCCGTGCAGGATGACCTCCGCACCGTGGCTGCGGGTGGCCGACAGCTTGGGCAGGGCAACGCCCAGCGGCATGTAGATGCGCGCCTTGATGCCGAGGCTCTTGGCCGCAACGGCCACGCCCTGCGCGTGATTGCCTGCGGAGGCGGCCACCACCCCGCGCTTTTTCTCCTCGGGGGAAAGCCGGGCCATCCGCACGTATGCCCCCCGGACCTTGAACGAACCCGCCCGCTGGAGGTTTTCGCACTTGAAATAGACGTCCCCGCCCACCATCGTGCCCAGCGCCCGCGATGATTCCACAGGCGTGCGCGTGATAATCCCGTCGAGCAGCTTCTGCGCCTCCAGGACATCGTCCAGCGTGACGGGAAGGGTTTCAAGGACGTTCACGGACTATTCTCCTCTGGATTCGGCCCCGGGCCCCGGCTCCGCAGAGGGAGGGGTATCGGGATGTTGTGCTTTCGTGCCGGCGGCGGCGCCTTTGCCGCGGCCGAGCGCTGCCGGCGGCTGGACGTCGCGGATGGTGTTGTCCGCCCCTGCCGTCAGTGGCTCTCCGGTGAATACCGGCACCTGTTCATGTTCCCACGTTCTGGCAGCGATATAGCGAACGGCTGAGTTTGCGACGGCGAGGATGGGCACCGAGAACAGGGCGCCCGGGATGCCGGCAAGGTAGGAGCCGGCCGCCACTGCAAGGATGACTGCCACCGGGTGCAGGGCAACTGCTTTGCCCATGACCAGCGGCTGCAGGATGTGGCTTTCCAGCTGCTGCACGAGCAGCACGATGCCAAGCATTATCAAGGCGTTGATGGGGCCGTTCGCCACCAGGGCCAGCAGGACCGCGATGGCGCCGGTGACGAGGGCGCCGACGATTGGAATGAAGGAACCAATGAAGACGAGCACGCTGAGGGGAAGAGCGAGGGGAACACCGATAATGGCGGCACCAACCCCGATGCCCACTGCGTCCACAAAGGCCACGAACATCTGGATGCGTGCGTAACTGACCATCGACGCCCATCCCCTGCGCCCTGCGCCGAATGTTGCCGCCCTGGCTTTCCTGGGAAGCAGCCGGACCAGGAAGGCCCAGATGCGGTCCCCTTCCAGCAGGAAGAAGATCAGGATGAAGAGGGCCAGGATCAGGCCGGCGGCAAAGTGCCCGGCAGTGCTGCCGAAGGACAAGGCTCCGCTGACGATGCTGCTGGTATTTTTCTGCAAGGCGGTGGTTGCATCCTGCAGGTACTGGTCCATCTGGTCCGCAGTGAGATGGAGCGGACCATCCGACAGCCAACCCTGGATCTGCTTGACCCCTGCCAGCGCCTCGGACCAGAGTTCGCCGAACCCGGAGATCAGCTGCCTGCCCACCAGCGCCAGCGATCCCGCTATCAGGCCGATGAAGCCCAGCACGGTGACGGCAACCGCCACCCCGGACGGGAGCCTGTGGCGCTTGAGCCACCCCACCACCGGGCTCAGGAGCCCGGCGAGGAGGGCAGCTACCATGACCGGAATAATGAGGAAGCTGATCTTGCTCAGCAGCCAGACCAGCGCGCCACCCACCAGGAGGATCAGGCCAAGTCGCCACGCCCAGGAGGCTGCGATGCGGATGCCGTAGGGAATGTCCCTGTCCAGTTCACGGTCGGCGAGGACCCGCAGTGGCTCGCCCGCGGCAGGCAACTGCGGTCCTGGAGTAGGGCTGGGGGAGGTAACGGCATCCTCTGCTGGCGTCATAGCCTAATACTTCCGCAGCCGCGGCTTATTGGGAAACCGCTACCCTTCCACGCTGGGGCTGTAGTCGATGCCCCATTCGATGCTGAAGGATCCGCCCGGCGGCAGCCAGCGGAGTCCGTCTCCGGAGTTGAAGGCGTTGGCAGGCCCCGTCATGGGTTCGACGGCCACCGCCCGGGTGCGGCCGGGGTACCTGTCGCTCACAAAGACGTGGACGTACCGGCAGGATTCGTCCTGCCACAGGCTCACCTGGCTGCCGTCACGGGCTGCCAGCGTGTGCCGGGCTTTTCCTGCTTCAAAGTGCAGGTCTGTCAGGGCGACATCCACCGTCAGTGCAGCGATCTCCAGGCCGGCCCTGAAGTCCGTGTCCCCCTGGACCGGGGCAGCACTGCGCGGAATGAAGCGTTTGTCCGCAACCAGACGTGTGTCGGCAGCTACCGTCAGCACCAGGTCCTCCACGGGCGCATCACCCAGCCGGAGGTAGGGATGGGCTCCCAGGACGAAGGGGGCGGGCTCGGCGGCATCGCTGGCAAGGGTCTGGCGCACGAGAAGCCCGAGGTCCTCCCCGAGCTGATACTGCACGCGGTGACGCAGCAGGAAGGGATACCCGTGCTGCGGAAAAATGGTGGCTTCCAGCGTGACCGAGTGCTGCGATTCGTCCACCAGAGCGTAGGAGGAGTTCCGGAGCAGGCCGTGGCTGGCGTTATTCCGGGCCACCTCTGTGATATCCAGCTGCTGCTTCTTGCCGTCGAGCTGCCAGGCTCCGTCCTCCACCCGGTTGGCCCAAGGGGCCAGCGTGATCCCTGCGCCGCCTGGCGGAATCTGATCGTCGGCGTAGGTCTCGGTCAGGAGGGTCCCGCCTCGGCTGAAGGAACGCAGTCCTGCCGCCAACTCGGTGACTACGGCCAGGGCGTCGCCGCGGCGGATCTCGTACTGCCGGCCCGTGGCATAAGCCCGTCGGGTTGGAGCGGCACTGTTTTCCTGGGATGAACTGGAACTCATGGCATTACGGTACCGGTGTCTGGACGATAAGGGGCATAGCCGCCATCGTAATTTGTGAGGATTTGTTGTTAACTATTCTTTTTTGATCGCACATGTCAAACTTTTTCCATGACAGGTATCGCAAGCACCACGCTCTCCGACGGCAGGGAGCTGATTTACTTTGACGACGCCGGGTTCCCGAAGTCGCGGACCAAGGAACTTACCACAGACCACCGGGGCCTGCGCCCGAGGGGCGAACCGGGTGAGGTCCGCTATGACGCACTGACTGATGAGTGGGTTGCCGTCGCTGCACACCGTCAGACGCGGACCCACCTTCCCCCCGCGGACCAGTGTCCCATCTGCCCCACAACGGCGAGCAACCCTTCTGAAATCCCTGCCTCGGACTACGACGTGGTGGTGTTTGAAAACCGCTTCCCTTCACTCGGACCCGCGTTGGGCCCGGTACCGCCCAACCCCGCCTGGGGAACCAAGGGGCCGGCGTTCGGCCGCTGTGAGGTAGTTGCTTTCACGCCCTCACACACCGGATCCTTCAGCGGACTGGGTGAAGCCCGGTCCCGGACCGTCATTGAGGCGTGGGCGCAGCGCACGGAAGCACTGAGCGCCCTCCCCGGGATCAAGCAGGTTTTCCCGTTCGAGAACCGCGGCGCAGACATCGGTGTGACGCTTCACCACCCCCACGGCCAGATCTACGCCTACCCCTATGTCACCCCGCGTGCAGGGGTCCTCGGTGCCGCCGCCCGCAGGTTCTACGATGCCCGGGGCGGGCGGGAGACCCTTACCGGTTCCCTGCTCCGATCCGAACGCGAGGACGGCAGCAGGATGGTCCTGGAAGGAGAAAACTTCAGCGCGTATGTTCCCTTCGCAGCCCGATGGCCGCTGGAAATTCACCTGGTCCCCCACCGCCAGGTCCCGGACCTGGCAGCCCTGAGCGGCGAGGAGAAGGATGAACTCGCGTCCGTCTACCTCGATCTGCTCAAGCGCGTGGACGGGCTATACCCGACGCCCACCCCCTACATCTCGGCCTGGCACCAGGCACCACTGGACGGCGTCCTGCGGCCTGCCGGTTACCTGCACCTTCAGCTGACCTCCCCGCGGCGGGCGGCCGATAAGCTGAAGTACCTCGCGGGATCGGAGGCAGCCATGGGCGCTTTCATCAACGACACCACCCCGGAGAGTGTGGCTGAGCGGTTGCGCGCCGTCGCTGTTCCGGCTTCCGCCACTCCCCCTGCCGTCGTGGCGGCATCGCCCGAAGGAGCCCGCGCTTGAACTCGCCAGCCGACCCCCTGAACACTCACGCGCCGGCAGGAGCCGAAGTCCTGGCCACACGGTTCAGGCAGGAGTTTGAGAGTGCTCCTGATGGAATCTGGCAGGCGCCTGGCCGGGTGAATCTCATCGGTGAGCACACCGACTACAACGAGGGCTTCGTCCTGCCCTTCGCCATCGACCGGACCGCCCGCATCGCCGTCCGGGTCCGGCCCGATGCGTCCGTGCGACTGCTGTCCACCTATGGGGACCAGGGCGTTGTCAGCAGCAGCCTGGATAACCTGGAACCCGGGTCGGCCAGAGGATGGACAAAGTATCCGCTCGGTGTGATGTGGGCATTGCAACAGCGCGGGGTCGACGTCCCGGGCGTGGACCTCCTGCTGGACTCAAACGTCCCCCTGGGGGCCGGACTTTCCTCATCCCATGCCATTGAGTGCGCCGTGATCTCGGCGCTCAACGACCTGACCGGGGCCGGGCTCCAGCCGCAGGAGATGGTGCTGGCCACACAGCGCGCTGAAAACGACTTCGTGGGCGCCCCCACGGGCATTATGGACCAGTCCGCTTCGCTCCGGGGGTCTGAAGGCCATGCTGTGTTCCTGGACTGCCGGGACCAAGACGTGCGTTTGGTTCCGTTCGAGACAAAACCGGCGGGCCTGGTGATGCTGGTCATCGATACCAAGGTCTCGCACTCACATGCCGATGGCGGCTACGCCTCGCGGCGGGCTTCGTGCGAGCTCGGCGCCGAGGTGCTGGGAGTGAAAGCACTTCGTGACGTGCAGGTGGCTGATTTGGCCGAAGCCAGGGGACTGCTGGATGAAGTCACGTTCCGCCGTGTCCGCCACGTGGTCACCGAAAACGAGCGCGTGCTCCAGACCGTGGAACTGCTGGCAAGCGCAGGTCCCGCCGCCATCGGCTCCTTGCTGGACGCAAGCCACGCCTCGATGCGCGACGACTTCGAGATTTCCTGCCCGGAACTCGACCTGGCTGTTGACACCGCCCGTGCCAGCGGCGCGATTGGCGCAAGGATGACCGGCGGCGGCTTTGGAGGCGCAGCGATTGCACTGACTCCAGTCAGCGCGGAACAATCGGTGCGCGACGCCGTCGCCACTGCATTCGCTGACTCCCGCTGCAAGGTGCCGGACATCTTTACGGTGTCTCCGGCGGCAGGAGCCAGGCGGATCGCCTGACGGCCTGCAAGACAGGCTTAACAGCTGAGGGCCCCACCGTTTGGTGGGGCCCTCAGCTGTTAAGGGAGCGTGACGGCGAACGCCCGCCTGGGCGCTATTCGTCCCCGCGCAGGATGGCCAGCAGGCGGATGATCTCCACGTACAGCCATACCAGCGTGACGGTCAGGCCGAAAGCGGCCGTCCACGAGAAGCGCTGGGGAGCGCCGCTGCGGACACCGGCTTCAACGCTGGTGAAGTCCATGACCAGTGAGAAGGCAGCAAGACCGATGGCCAGAATGCCAATGACGACGCCGATGATGCCGCTGCGCAGCCCGAAGGGTTCAGTGGTCAGGCCCGTCATCATCATGACGAGGTTCACCACGGAGAACAGCGCGTAGCCGACGATGGCGATCATGAAGAACTTCATGGCCTTGGGCGTGGCGCGTACCTTGCCACTCTTAAAGAGGAGGAGCGTCACGGTGAAGACGGACAGCGTGCCGAGGACGGCCTGAAGCCCCACTCCCGGGTACATGGTGTCCAGGACCCGGGTGAGGCCGCCGAGGAAAAGGCCCTCAAGTCCTGCATAGGCGAGGATAAGAGCCGGGGACGGCTGCTTCTTGAAGGTGTTGACCAAGGCAAGCACGAAACCGCCCAGCGCGCCGACGATCATCAGGAGTGAGGCGAGGCTCATGCTGACGAACAGTGTCACCGCGGCACCAACGAGCAGCACCCCGAGGCAGGCGGCTGTCTTGACGATCACGTCGTCGAAGGTCATCCGGCCGGTGTCGGCCGGACCTGCTGCAGGCTGGTTGTACATCTGCTGCAGCTGCTCGTTGGTCATGTTTCCGGGCTGGCCGTAGGGGCCCTGGCCGTATGCCTGCTGGCCGTAGGGGGCCTGGCCGTAAGCCTGGCCATACGGTCCGTTTCCGTAGGGAGCCTGCGGGACAGGCGGTGCCTGGGTGGCTCCACGGAAGCTCTTTCCGTTGAAGATCGGGTTGCCGCCAAGTGCCATTGCGGGATTCCTCCATAGGGGATGTGTTGTGAACCTTAAGGTTTACGGTACCAATTCTTACGTAATTGCACCCCTGAAAGTTCCCGGGCGCCAAAACGGCCGCTGAGTTGTTATCCGATCGCTACCATCAGCGCCTGAACCACGGCATTTCCGGCAACATCCGCGCTGTAGCATAAGCCAAGCAGGGTGACGGAACTCACACACGAATGGGTGCCGGGCGCCTGGGCACCACCTTATCCCTGCATCCGTTCGCAACGGCTGTAATGGCGCAGCCGAGACCGCCCCCAAGTGGAGGTTTCCAATTTGAGAAGTACACCCCAAGGCCGGCCGGCCGGAAGGCGCCGCGGGTTGCTCAGGGTCCTGGGCGCCATCAGCGCTTCCATCCTGGCAGTCCTGCTCGTGGCAGCACCGGCTTCCCAGGCCGCTTCCCCCTCACCGACACCATCCCCGTCGAACCAGACCTTCCAAAACAACATCAGTGGATTTCTCCGTGATGACACCCGCGCACCCTTGGCGGACGTGACCATCACGGCCAGGAAGGGCGACTTCACCGGAACAACCAAGTCGTCAGCGAATGGATCCTGGAGCATCGGTGTGCCCGAGCAGGGCACCTACACCGTGGAACTGGACGAATCCACCCTGCCCGAGGGCATCACGCTGGCCGAGGGCCAGGAGAACCCACGCGAGGTCACCTTCAGCCAGACTTCCAACCTGTCGGTGATTTTCGCCTTTGGCAAGGGCATCGTCGTGCAGCAGCAGGACTTCGGGCAAAACCTGCTCAACCGGCTTGTGGCGGGATTGAGCTTCGGCCTGCTCCTTGCCCTTGCCTCAGTGGGTCTCTCCCTGATCTTCGGCACCACCGGCCTGACCAACTTTGCCCACGGCGAGATGGTGACGCTTGGGGCAGTGCTGGTGTTTGCCTTCAATGCCATGGGCCTTCCCTTCTGGCTGGCCATCATCCTGTCCCTTCTGGGCGGAGGCCTGTTCGGGTACGCCCAGGACAGAGGGCTTTGGCGGCCGCTGCGGCGGCGAGGCACCGGCCTGGTGCCCATGATGATCGTCAGCATCGGCCTCGCGCTTGCCGTCCGCTACGTCATCCAGTTCTACTTCGGGGGCGCCACCCAGCAGCTGCCATACGCCCAAAGCCCCGAAATCCAGCTGGGCCCGGTCTCCATTTCGCCCAACAACCTCTGGTCGCTGGGCATCAGCGCGGTGGTGATCGCGCTGATCGGCATCGTGCTGCTGAAGACCCGGTTGGGCAAGGCGACCCGGGCTGTGGCGGACAACCCGGCCCTCGCTGCCGCCTCGGGCATCGACGTCGACGGCGTCATCCGGCTGGTGTGGATCACCGGCGGCATGCTTGCCGCACTCGGCGGCATCCTGTGGGCCTACTACCGTCCCGGCGTCACCTTTGACATGGGCTCCGCCATCCTCCTCCTGATCTTCGCCGGCGTCACCCTGGGCGGCCTTGGCACCGTCTTCGGTGCGCTGATCGGTTCCGTAATCGTGGGCATCTTTGTGGAGCTGACCACGGTGTTCGGCCTGGCCGCGGACCTGAAGTACGTGGGTGCCCTGTTCATCATGATCGTTGTCCTTTTGTTCCGGCCGCAGGGAATTCTGGGCCGGCGCGAGCGCGTGGGTTAGGAGACAGCCATGGACTTTGGATTCATTCTTGCCAGCGCTGCCAGTGAAATTTTCAGCCCGACGACGGCCGCGTACGCCTTGGCAGCGCTCGGACTCGCCGTCCACTTCGGCTACTCCGGCCTGCTGAACTTCGGGCAGGCAGGCTTCATGGCGGTGGGTGCCTACGGCTTCGCCATCTCCACCCTCACCTTCGGCGTCCCCTTCTTCGTGGGGCTGCTGATCGCCGTCGTTGCCTCCGCAATCTTCGCCCTGCTGCTCGGTATCCCCACCCTGCGGCTCCGGGCGGATTACCTGGCCATCGTGACCATCGCGGCCGCGGAAATCGTCCGATACATCGTGACCACCAACCAGCTGACCTCGGTGACGGGGTCCGCGAACGGGCTGGCGGCCTTCGAAGGCGGGTTCTACGCCATGAACCCGTTCCCCGAGGGCTCCTACTTCGGCATGAACAACCGCGACTTCTTCATCCGGGTGGTGGGCTGGGCACTGGTGGCCCTCTGCTGCACCCTGGTGTGGCTGCTGATGCGTAGCCCCTGGGGACGTGTCCTCAAGGGCATCCGCGAGGATGAGAACGCCGTGCGCTCCCTGGGCAAGAACGTCTATGCCTACAAGATGCAGGCCCTCATCATCGGCGGCGTCCTTGGCGCCCTCGCTGGCATGGTCTTCACCCTCCCCCGCGGCGCGGTGCAGCCTGCTAACTACGGGACCGAACTGACGTTCTTCCTCTACACCTGCCTCCTGCTCGGCGGCCTCGGCACAGTGCTGGGCCCCGTCATCGGCGCCATGATCTTCTGGGTGGTCCTGTCGCTGACCCAGGGGGTTCTGTATGGCCTGATCGAGTCCGGTGCCATCACCTGGCTGAACACGGTCCAGGCCGGTCAGCTGCGTTACATCCTGGTTGGCGTCGCCCTGATGCTGCTGATGATCTTCCGGCCCCAGGGCGTCTTTGGAAACAAGAAGGAGCTGGCGTTCGCATGAGCATGCACAGCGAAGATCCGGCAGCGGCCCGCACGGCCGAGGTGGATTACATGACGGACAGCCGTCCCATCGCCGCCGGTGAGGCAGGGCCCGGCTGCAAGAAGCGCGATCCCATCGTGGTGGCGGAGAACGTCACCCGCAGCTTCGGCGGCATCAACGCGGTGGACGTCGACTACCTCGAAATCCCCCGGCATAAGATCACGGCGTTGATCGGCCCCAACGGCGCAGGCAAGACCACCCTCTTCAACCTGCTCACCGGTTTTGACACCCCGAACACGGGCAAATGGCAGTTCGAAGGCAAGAGCCTGGCCGGCGTGTCCCCCTATAAGGTGGCGCGGATGGGCATGGTCCGCACCTTCCAGCTCACCAAGGTCATGGGCAAGCTCACCGTCATGGAAAACATGAGGCTGGGGGCATCCAACCAGCCGGGCGAACGCCTTGCCAAGGCCCTGTTCAAGGGCATGTGGGGCGGCCGGGAGAAGGAGATCACGGCACAGGCCAACGTCCTACTGGAGAAGTTCAAGCTTGACGCCAAGAAGGACGACTACGCGGCATCCCTGTCCGGTGGGCAGCGGAAGCTCCTAGAAATGGCGCGGTCCCTCATGGTGCAGCCCAAGCTGGTCATGCTTGACGAACCCATGGCAGGTGTCAACCCTGCCCTGACGCAGTCACTGCTGGACCACATCAAGAACCTGAAAGCGGAAGGCATGACGGTCCTGTTCGTCGAACACGACATGCACATGGTCCGCCACATCGCCGACTGGGTGGTGGTCATGGCCGAAGGAAAGGTGGTGGCCGAAGGTCCGCCAGGTGAAGTGATGAAGAACCCCGCGGTCATCGACGCCTACCTGGGTGCGCACCACGACGTGGACCTCGGCGACTCCGAGGGCCTCAAGGAGCTTGCCGCCGAACTCGAAGCTGACGAGGAATCGATTGTCGGAACCGAAAATGCCGGCATCATCTCACTGGACGTTGTGTCCAATGAGGCCGAGGAGGCCCGCCGGAGTGCGGACCGGCTCCGCAGCGATGAGCCTAAGGGACGCCACGGGAGCACGGATACAGGCAGCACCGGGAAGGACAGCCAATGAGCAGCACCAGCGCAGCACCAGCCGCACAACCAGTAGGAGACAGTGGGTCCGTCGTCAAGGTGACAGACCTTGTGGCCGGCTACCTGCCGGGGGTGAACATCCTTAATGGCTGCAGCATCGAAGCCAGGAAGGGCGAGCTGATCGGCATCATCGGCCCCAACGGCGCCGGCAAGTCCACCCTCTTGAAAGCAATGTTCGGTCTGGTAAAGGTCCACTCCGGAACTGTGGTGGTCCGCGGCCAGGACCTGACCGGCCTGAAGGCGAACAAGCTCGTGAGCCGCGGTGTGGGCTTCGTCCCGCAGACCAACAACGTCTTCGCCACGCTGACCATCGAGGAAAACCTGCAGATGGGGATGTTCCAGCGCCCCAAGGACTTCGACCAGCGGTTCGACTTCGTCACCAGCCTGTTCCCGGAACTCGGCAAGCGCCGCGCCCAGCGGGCCGGCTCACTTTCCGGCGGCGAACGCCAAATGGTGGCCATGGGCCGTGCACTGATGATGGATCCTGCCGTGCTGCTGCTTGACGAGCCGTCAGCCGGCCTCTCCCCCGTTAAGCAGGATGAAACCTTCCTGCGCGTCCATGAGATCAACCGCGCAGGCGTCTCGGTCATCATGGTGGAACAGAACGCCCGGCGCTGCCTGCAGATCTGCGACCGCGCCTACGTCCTGGACCAGGGCCGGGACGCCTACACCGGCACCGGCCGCGAGCTGATGAAGGACCCCAAGGTCATCCAGCTGTACCTCGGCACCCTTGCCGACACCGTCGAATAGGGCCAACCGCAGAGCAAAGGAGCCCCCGTCCTGTTGGACGGGGGCTCCTTCGTGTTCAGGAAGGTTTCCTAGAGCTTGCCGAACTCTTCCTTGACTGCGGTGTACTTGTTGTCATCCTGGTACTCGTAGATGCCGATGTAGGCCTCCGTGGGGTCGCCTGCATCCGAGAACGTCACCGGACCGGACTGGCCGTCATAGTCAGCATCCTTGCCCTCGCGGATCAGCGTCACGCAGGCTGCGAACGACGTGCACTTTTCGCCGCCCTCGGAAACTTCCTTGAGCTTGGCTGCGATGTCCGTGCCCTTGGTGCTCTTTGCAGATTCTGCGGCCAACGCGATCAGGTTGACGGCGTCGTAGGACTCACCGGCGTAGCTGTAGTCCTTGAGAGCCGGATCGATTTCCAGCAGCTTCTTCTTGAACTCCTCCTGGGCGAAGGTGCCCGGGATGGTGCCGCGCGCTCCCTTAAGCGTGCCCGGCTGGAAGTCCTTGCTGTAGTCGGAGGTGTTGCCGTCCACCAGGAACATCTGCGTGGGCTTGACACCCTTGCCGGTCATTAGCGGGACAATGCTCTTTGCCTGGTCAAAGGTGATCAGGGCAATTGCATCAGGCTTGGCGGCAAGGATCTTGTCCACCTGGCTGCTGAACTGGGTATCGCCCTCGTTGAAGAGCTCCTCTGCAACAACTTGTCCGCCTGCTGCTTCGAAGGCTGACTTGATGTTGGTTGCGAGGCCGGTGCCATAGGCATCGTTCAGGACGATCATGCCCACGGTCTGCGCACCGCAGGTGGCCATGTAGTTGCCCAGCACCTTGCCCTGGAGGACATCCGAGGGTGCAGTGCGCCAGTACAGGCCCTTGTCATCCCAGGTGGTGAAGTCCGGCGAGGTGTTGGCCGGTGAGAATTGGATGACGCCGGCGCCGGTGATCTGGTTGATAACCGTCTTGGAAACGCCGGAGGACGCCGCACCAATGATGGCACTGACTCCCTGACCCAGCAGCGCAGACGTGGACTGGGTGGCGATGTCCGTCTTGGTGTCACCGGAATCGCGGTGGATCACTTCCATCGGTTTGCCCAGGACTCCGCCTGCATCATTGACTTCCTTCACCCCGAGGTTGACACCGGCGATTTCCGGCGGGCCAAGGAAGGCAAGGGAACCGGTGGTGGGAAGGAGTGAACCGATACGCAGGGGGGTATCAGTAGTGGTGGTTGCCGGCGGCACAGAAGGGGTCTCCGCAGGTTGGCTTGCGGCTGCGCCCCCGCCACCTTCAGGCGCCGGGCAGGCAATTCCTGCCGCTTCTCCGGTGGCTGCAGACTCGGTTGCCGTGGGTGTGGACGAACCGCCGCAAGCCGTCACCATGAAGGCGACACCGATGCCAAGCGCTGTCAGCTTGGCAGCACGGGTTCCCGCTTGGGGGAATAAAGTCATTTACGAGCTCCTCGATCTAAAGGTGCGAACGGCCTTTGGCACGAAAAATCAGGTGTTCCTGATTTAGCTTCAAGCTAATGCAAATGCCGGGCGAACATAAGTGAGTGAGGTCACATCCTTATAACACTCGTTGCATATGTGGAATTAAGCGGCGGAAGCCGCCCGCTGTGCGGACGGCTTCCTTTTCCGGGCCCTTAGTTCGGGGGCGCAGGAACTCGTACCCCAGGTGGGACTCGAACCCACAACACGCGGATTTTAAGTCCGCTGCCTCTGCCAATTGGGCTACTGGGGCGCCCGGTCAATGGTATCCCGTGAAATGAGTGCGAAAGGTTCGGCATACCGGAAGGTCCCGTGCACGCCACCGGGCCAGAGTGCCAGCGGCAGCAGCTGGAAGTAGTCGCCCCATGATTCCTCGGGCGGGAGCACCCCCAAGGAAGCGGCCGGAACGAAGCCGAAGCGCGCATAGTAGTCGGTGCTCCCCAGCAGGGCGATGCCGGCCTCGCCCGCAGCATTCGCCCGGGCGATGGTCTCCTTCATCAGGGCGGAACCGATGCCCTGCCGCTGCAGCTTTGGCGCCACCGCCAGGGGACCGAGCCCCAGCAGCAGATGGTCGCCCACCCAGCCCCGAGTACTGATGACATGGCCCACCACCTCCCCATCCAGCACGGCCACCACGCTGAATTCCGGCAGGTACTCCTTGCAGTCGAAGAGCCGGCGGAGCAATGCCGCCTCCGCCGGCTGACCCTGCACGGGCAGGCCGGTTACCGGCGAGACGGCGAAGGCGTCAGCGGTGAGGGCGAGGATGGCATCACGGTCCTCCCTGGTCTCACCGCGTAGCACGAGCGGCTGCTGCGGCCCCTTTCTGCTGCGCGCTGAGAGGCCAGTGAGGACCTCCAGCGCCCGCGACGCGTCGCCGACTGGGACCAGCAGGTGGTCATGGTGGAAGCCGGCGAGCACATTGCAGCTGATTCCGGCTTCGGTGAGAGCCTTGCTGATCGCGGCGGTCAGGCCCACCGCTTCCAGGGCGGAGCGGACCTGCAAGGTGATCCAGGCACCCACAAAGCCATAGGCCAGGCCTTCCTGGTCCGCCACGGCCCGGGGCAGGACTACGGTGAGGCCTTCCACTTCCCGGACTGCCGCCTCGATACCCGGCAGGAGCGGCCTTCCCTCAGGCCACAGGACATAGACATACTCGCCGTCGCGCTGGGCTGGATGCATGGCGGCCAGCAGGGACTCCAGGTTCTTTTCGCCGGTCATGGTGCCAGTCTAGGAGGCGCGGGAGGTGGCGCGGCAGGCCTCCGGGAGCAGCAGTGTGCCTGGCAACGCAAACGGCGACTGCCCCCAAAGGGGACAGCCGCCGCTCGAACGCTGCAGCCTGATTCAGCAGGAGACTTACTTGGCCTTGGCAGCTACAGCTTCCTTGGCGTCGGCAGGTGCCGGTGCCGTAGCGCTGGAACCGGAGCCGCCGGCCGTGCCGGCTGCCGGAGCAGGAACAGCTGCCGGCTTGGGGGCCGGGGTGGCTGCCGCCACGAACGCGCCACGGGGGTTGTCCAGATCCATCAGCTGGGTGGTGTCGCGGCCGGCGAAGAAGCTCAGGATCCAGTTGAAGATCACGCGGAACTTGCGCTCGAACGTGGGCATGGCCAGGCCGTGGTACCCGCGGTGTGCAAGCCAGGCGAGACCGCCCTTGAGCCCGATGCTGCCGACAAGGTTGATGTTGGCAACGCCCTTCCACTGGCCGAAGCCGGCAACAGCACCCAGGTTCTTGTGCTTGTAGTCCTTCAGCGGCTTGTCCCAGCGCGAGGCCCACAGGTTCTTGGCGAGGCGCTTGGCCTGGCGAAGCGCGTGCTGGGCATTGGGGACACAGGTGCCGTCCGGCAGGCCCTTGCCGGTGAGGTCCGGAACGGCGGCGATATCGCCGGCGGCCCAGGCGTTCTCGATGATGCCTTCGTCGCCGGCAACACGGAGGTCCGGGAGGACCCGGACGCGACCGCGGGGCTCAAGCGGGAAATCGGTGGAACGGACCATGGGGTTGGCCTGCACGCCGGCTGTCCAGACGAGGGTGTCGGCTTCAAATTCCTGGGCAGGGGTCTTGTCCGGGAGGTTGATGAGCTTGAGGGTGCCCTCGGCGCTGTCCAGCGAGGTGTTCAGCAGGACCTCGATGCCGCGGCTGCGGAGGTGCTCCACCACCCACTCGGCCTGCTTGGCCGTGACCTCGGGCATGATGCGTCCCATGGCTTCGACCAGGACGAAACGGACTTCCTCCTGCTTGATGCGCGGGTTGTTGCGGACGGCCGCACGGGCCAGGTCCTCCATCTCGGTGATGCACTCGATGCCGGCAAAGCCGCCGCCCACCACCACGAAGGTGAGGGCGCGGGCGCGGGGAGCCGGATCAGTCATGGTGGAGGCAACTTCGATCCGCTCCAGGACCTTGTTGCGCAGCGCAACGGCTTCCTCAATGGTCTTCAGGCCGATGCCCTTGTCCGCGAGGCCCTTGATGGGGAAGGTGCGGGTGATGGCGCCGGCGGCCAGGACGACGTCGAAGTAGGGAACCTCAAAGTACTCACCGCCATCGGCGGGAGCCACCACGGCGGTACGGTTCGCGTGGTCGATCGAGGTGACGCGCCCCTGGATCAGCTCAGTCTGCTGGAGGTGCTTGCGGTGGGAGACCACTGCGTGGCGGGCTTCGATGTTGCCGCCGGCTACCTCGGGGAGGAAGGGCTGGTAGGTCATGTAGGGCAGTGGATCCACGAGGGTGACGATGCCACCGGCATTCGCGATCTTCTTCTGCAGTTTGAGTGCTACGTACAGGCCGACGTACCCGCCGCCGACGACGAGTACCCTGGGACGGTCCTGGAGCTGTGGGGTGGTTGCCATGCCTTAAAGATACAGCAGTTTGTGAAAATCTTCACTAACTGCTGTGCGGACCCGTAACCTACGTTTTACGCCCCGAGTCCACACTGTCAATCGCACCCGTTTCGGGTTCCTCCGGGACCAAAGCCGGGTTCCCCGCGGCCCGCCGCAACTGGATGGCAGCTGCCGCGATAATCGCGATGAACAGGACGCCAAAACCGATGACGACGGCGGCGCCCACAGCAGTGTCCCGCTGCGACGGCGCCTCTGCTGCGGGCACGGTTGCTTCCGGCAGAGTGGGTGTCGCACTGGGCACGTCCGTGGTGGGCAGGGGGGCAGGAGTAGCGAGGTTGCCCCGCCGGTGGACGCGGATCCATTCGGCGATGGAGCCCAGCGGGTTGGCGGTGACTTCCGGCACGTTGTCCTTCAGCGCCGCCTCGGCATTGAGCACACCGAAACCGTAGAGCGGGTCCTTGCCGGGCGCCCCGGCATCCTTGGCAGTGGTGACGATCCGGTTGACCACCTGTTCGGCGCTCATGGCGGGCCACTTGGACCGGATCAGCGCTGCAACGCCGGCCACGATGGGCGCGCTGCCTGATGTTCCGGCCCACTCAGCGTAGCCGCCGCCCGGGAGGCCGCCCAGCAGGTTTTCGGCCGGGGCGGCAACGCCAATGCTGATGCCCTGGGAGGACGCGTCAACGCTGGCCACGCCCTTGCGGTCCAGTCCGGCCACCGTGAGGACACCTGGAATGGTGGCCGGAGCCCCCACCTGCATGTTGCCGCCCACCCTGTTGCCCGCGGCGGCGACGATCACCACATCTTTTTGCTCGGCATAGAGGAAAGCCGCATCCCAGCTCTGGGGCCACTCCGGTGTGGTGCTCCCCAACGAGATATTGATGACTTTGGCCCCGTTGTCCACCGCCCACCGGACAGCCTCCGGGATCTGGTCCTGATCGCTCTTGCCCGAGGGATTGGTGGAGCCGAGCCACGTGGACACTGGGAGGATCTGTGCCTCCGGCGCCACCCCGATGATGCCGTCCGGTGCTGGCCCTGGCGGGCCGGGAGTCGGGGTAGGGCTCGCGCTGGCGGGCTGGTGGCCGCGTCCCGCGAGCATGGTGGCCACCAGGGTGCCGTGCTCCGGCTTGACGCCCACGCTCTTCTGCCCGTCGGGCTGTCCGGATCCCGAAGCGTCATAGCCCCGGGCCACTGCCCCCTTCAAGTCCGGGTGGCTGGCATCCACGCCACTGTCGATGACGGCCACCTTGACGCCAGCGCCCTTGGAGACCTCCCACGCCTCAGTAATCCCGGATTCGGCAAGCCAGTACTGCTTGTCCCGCCATTCGTCCGCCTGCGCAGCGGGAGCGGTGAAAAGACCGGAGGAAAGGCAGCAGGCAGCAAGGACCAGGGACAGCAGGGCTGAGCCCGCCCTCCGCAGCGGAGGTGCTGTGGCGGTGGTGAGGATCTGCATACGGTCAGCCGATACTCAGGGCGATGCCGTCGAGGATGTCGTGCTCGCTGGCGGTTGCAGTGGTGATGCGCCCGCCGGAGACCGCTTCCATCTGTTCCAGGATCCGCCGCCACACCAGCCCGCCGGCACCAATCACGTCAACCCGCCCGGGGTGCATGTAGGGCAGGGCTGCACGCTCCGGCCGGCTCATTTCCAGAAGTCCAGTTGCGGCTGCACGGATGGTTTCAACGGGCAGCCCGGTGCCGTGGATTGCGTCCGGCGAGTACTCGGTCAGTCCCAGCGCGTGTGCGGTGATGGTCGTGATGGAACCGGCAACACCAACCACGGCGGTGGCGCGTTCCAGCGGTACGTCCTGCCGGACACGGGCGATGGCTGCGTCAACGTCCGCTTCGGCGGCTGCCACCTGTTCGGCTGTGGGCGGATCATCTTGGAGGTGCCGTTCGGTGAGGCGCACGCAACCGATGTCCACGGACTTTGCTGCCGTGACGCCGTCGGCCGTACCCAGGACGAACTCGGTGCTGCCGCCGCCCAGGTCCACCACCAGCACTTCGTGACCGTCCAGGATCGGCAGGACGCTGCTGGCGCCGGCGAAGGACAGCGCGGCTTCCTCGTCGCCGGAAATGACCTCGGGTTCCACGCCGAGCAGGTCGCGGATCCCGTCCACGAAGAGGTCCCGGTTCCGGGCGTCCCGGCTGGCTGAGGTCGCCACGAAGCGGACTGCCGTTGCGCCGTGCTCCCGAATCAGTCGGGCGTAATCGGCTGTCGCCGCGAAGGTCCGCTCCAGCGCCTCCGGCGCGAGCTCGCCGGTGGCGTCCACCCCCTGCCCCAGCCGGACCACGCGCATTTCCCGCACCACGTCGCGAAGGGCGGTGCGGCCGTTGCTGCGGTCAATGTCGGCAACCAGGAGCCGGATGGAGTTGGTGCCGCAGTCGATGGCGGCCACGCGCGTCATTCGCCGGCCCCCGCCGGGTTGGCTGTTTTCCGGGCGGGAGCCGGGCGGCCCATGATCTCCGGCAGGCCCTGCGGACCGTGGCGGCTCAGATCTTTGGAGGGTGGCTCGCCGGTGGTGTCCCAGGCGCGGTCGCAGTAGCAGGCGTCCGCAGTCCACCACTCCCGGATGCGGTCCAGGGCCTCGTCGCCCAGCGGGTTGACCCCGGGGCCGGCAGCGAGTGAGTGTCCCACCAGGACGTGCAGGCATTTGACGCGCGTGGGCATGCCGCCGGCGGAGACTCCGTCGATTTCGGGGACGGACCCGATGCCGGACCGTGCCCCGATGTCGTTGCGGGCAGCGAGGTAGGCCTCATGGGCTGACCGGTAGGCGGCGGACAGTTCCTGGTCCCCGGCCAGCTGTTCGTTCATCTCGTTCATGACGCCTGCGGCCTCGAGCCGGGAGACCGCTGACGTGACGACCGGATGCGTCAGGTAGAAGGTGGTGGGGAACGGGGTCCCATTGCTGAGGCGGGGAGCGGTTGCTGCCACCAACGGGTTGCCGCAGATGCAGCGGGCAGGAATTTCCACCACGTCACGGACCGGCCGTCCCAGCTGGCGGCTCAGTACTTCCAGGTCATGCGCTGTTGGCTTGCGGGATTCGTCCCGGGCGGCTGCCGTATTGGATTCCACTGTGGCGGGCCGTCCTTCCTGTTGCGGTTCAGTCTGTAGCCGCGCGCGTGATGGACTCCCACAGGGCATCCACCCACGGCAGATCGGCGGGGTCTTGTGCTGCTGCGCCGGTCTGGCTACTGCCGTCTCCGGCCGGCAGATCGCTCCCGAAGACCCAGTAGCCGGTCTCACCCGGCATAACCATGTTAATGCGGTCGCGGGCCTGCTGTTTCACGTAGTTGGGGTCCTGCCACCGCGAGACCTGCTGCCGCAGGGCATCCCCTTCGGCCTCGCGGGCAGCGATGTCAGCATTCAGGGCGTCGATCTCGGCCTTCTTGTCAAAGAAGATCTTGACGGTGGGGGCCAGCATGATGGTGATCGCAATCATCACCACTGCCAGTGCGAGCATCCGTCCGGAAAACGCCTTGGCAGGTACGGGCTGCTGTTCCTCGTCATCCTCCAGGTCCCCGCCTTTTGCTGTGCTTCCGGCAGCGCTGCTCCCCTTGCGGGCCCGTGCGGAATTAGGGGTTTTGCGGGCGGAGTTCTCTCTGGCCGGTCCTGTCGCGGTTTGCTGCGCCCTGGGCGGCTGTGCGCCGGGGGCTCCTCCCGCCGGTGGCTCCTCGCCGGAGCCGAAGTCGGCGCGGATGACGTGGGCCCCGTCCGAGGCTTCCTTTGCCGGGCGGGATGGGGCGACCTTGGGGACTTTGGGACGGCGGGTAGCCATGACACTCCTGAAACGCGCAGCCTGCCTGGGCCGCCACTGTCTGGGCTGGAACAAGTGCTGCTGAAACAACAACGGTGGCTATGGTCCTTCAACCATAGCCACCGCTGTTTGTTTTATGCGGCTACTAGCCCTTGAAACGCGGGAAGGCGCTGCGGCCGGCGTAGCGAGCGGCGTCGTCGAGTTCCTCTTCGATGCGCAGCAGCTGGTTGTACTTGGCAACGCGCTCGGAACGGGCCGGTGCGCCGGTCTTGATCTGGCCGGCGTTGGTGGCCACCGAGATGTCGGCGATGGTGGTGTCCTCGGTCTCGCCGGAGCGGTGCGAGGTGATGGTGGTGTAGCCGGCGCGCTGGGCCAGGCTCACGGCATCCAAAGTCTCGGTCAGCGAACCGATCTGGTTGACCTTCACCAGCAGCGAGTTGGCGGTCCTGGTGTCGATGCCGCGCTGCAGGATGGCGGGGTTGGTGACGAACAGGTCGTCGCCAACCAGCTGGACTTTGTCGCCAATGGCGTCAGTGAGGGTCTTCCAGCCGTCCCAGTCGTTCTCGTCCAGCGGGTCCTCAATGGACACCAGCGGGTAGTCGGAGACGAGTTCGGTGTAGTAGGCGCTCATGTCCGCGGAGCTCAGCGACTTGCCCTCGAACTGGTAGGCGCCGTCCTTATAGAACTCGGAGGAGGCGACGTCCAGTGCCAGGGCGATGTCCTTGCCCGGGGTGTAACCGGCGTTCTTGATGGCTTCCTGGATGAGGTCCAGTGCAGCCCGGTTGGAGGGCAGGTTCGGGGCGAAGCCGCCCTCATCGCCGAGGCCGGTGGACAGGCCCTTCTCCTTCAGAACGGACTTGAGGTTGTGGTAGACCTCCACGCCCCAGCGCAGGCCCTCGGAAAAGGTCTCGGCGCCGATCGGGGCGATCATGAATTCCTGGATGTCGACGTCGGAGTCTGCGTGGGAGCCGCCGTTGAGGATGTTCATCAGCGGCACGGGCAGCACGTGGGCGTTCGGGCCGCCGAGGTACTTGTACAGGGGCAGGTCAGCGGAAGCGGCAGCTGCGTTGGCGACGGCCAGCGAAACGCCCAGGATGGCGTTGGCTCCCAGCTTGCCCTTGTTCGGGGTGCCGTCCAGGTCCAGCATGGCCTGGTCGATGCTCCGCTGGTCGGTGGCGTCGAAACCGGTCAGGGCCGGTGCGATCTGGTCGATGATCGCGTCAACGGCCTTCTGGACGCCCTTGCCGAGGTAACGGCCCTTATCGCCGTCGCGCAGTTCAACGGCCTCGTGCTCGCCGGTGGAAGCGCCGGAGGGAACTGCGGCACGGCCGATCTGGCCGTCGGAGAGCAGAACCTCAACTTCTACGGTCGGGTTGCCACGGGAATCGAGGATCTCGCGGGCGTGGATGGCATCGATAAGCGCCATGAATTTGCTCCTTATGGGCGATTAACGGGGGGATCTTGCAGAAAGATTTGACGTACTCGTCGAAGACCAGCGTAGTCCAGAGTGGCGCGGGTTACGGAAACCTATCCAGCCCCCGGACGTCATGATCGCAGGGTTATTCCTGCTGCCGCTGCCCGGTGACGTGCTCCTGGTAGCGGCGGACGGCACCGCGGAGGGCACGTTCAGCGTCGTATCCGCTGGCATGGGCGGAACACACGACGGCGAGCAGCAGCTCCCCGAGCTCATCTTCAGAAGCGACGGGGCCCGCTTTCACCGGTGGCTGGGCCGGCGGAACGCCCGCCCGCGCCGCCCGGTCCATGGATTTCTGGGCACGCGCCAACGCTGGCAGCGCCAACGGAATTCCCACGAACGGGTCCTGCCGTTCCGGCCGTTCGGCCCGCTTGACGGCGTCCCACTTCTGCACGATCTCGTCGAGCGTTGCCGGGAAGCTATCCTGCAGGGAGCCATCGGGCCGGAAAACATGGGGATTCCGGCGGATCATCTTGGCACTCAGGCCGCGTGCAACATCGTCGAACGTAAAGGAACCGCGTTCCTCGGCGATCCGCGCATGCAGCACCACCTGGAGCAGGACGTCGCCCAGCTCGCCCCGAAGTTCGCCGTCGGGGTGCCCGGCCTCGATGGTCTCGGCAACCTCGAAGGCCTCCTCCAGGAGGTACTCCACCAGCGAGGCATGGGTAAGCGCACCCATCCACGGACAGTGCTCGCGGAGGGAAGCAATCACGTACAGCAACTCCCCTACCGGGGTGCCGGCGGTGTCGCTGTCCGGTAGGTCAGCCAAGGTTCGCGTAGGCGTCGTTGATGTATTCCACCAGCGCTTCCTTCTCCTCGAGCGGGAGGAAGGATGCTTCGGCGGCGTTCAGCGTCAGCTCCAGCAGGTCATCCAGGTCATAGTCGAAAGTCTCCACCAGGAGCTCGAACTCGTCGGTAAGGGTGACCCCGCTCATCAGCCGGTTGTCGGTGTTGATGGTGACGTTGAAGCCCAGCTGGTAAAGCATGTCCAGGGGGTGGTTTTCGATGCCGTCACCAAACCCCGCGATCGCACCGGTCTGCAGGTTTGACGACGGGCAGACCTCCAGTGCGATGCCCCGGTCCCGGATCCAGCTGGAGAGGTCCCCCAGGGTGACCAGGCCGATGGTTCCCTCTTCATTTTCGGGATCGTCGTCGAACTCCACCGTGATGTCCTCGGCGATCCGGACACCATGGCCCAGCCGCAGGGCGCGTCCGTCCACCAAAGCCGACTGGATGCTTTCCAGTCCTGCCGCCTCGCCGGCGTGGACGGTGGCGGGAAAGTTGTGCTGCGCAAGGTAAGTGAAGGCATCCCGGAAGCGGGCCGGCAGGAAGCCGTCCTCGGCACCAGCAATGTCGAAGCCGACCGCGCCCTTGTTGCGGTGGCGGACGGCCAGCTCGGCAATCTCCTGGCCGCGGTCCGCATGCCGCATGGCCGTAATGAGCTGGCCCACCTGGATCTCGCGGCCGCTTTCCCCCACGGCTTCAACCCCGGCTTCAAGGCCTTCCTGGACCGCTTCCACTGCCTCGTCCAGGGTGAGGCCCTTCTGGAGGTGCTGCTCAGGCGCCCAGCGGACTTCCCCGTACACCACGCCGTCGTCAGCAAGGTCCTCAACGAACTCCTTGGCCACCCTGTACAGCCCTTCATGGGTCTGCATCACGGCAACGGTGTGGTCGAACGTTTCCAGGTAGCGGACCAGCGAGCCTGAATCTGCGGATTCGCGGAACCACTGGCCCAGGGCCACGGGATCGGTGGACGGGAGCGTATGGCCAACGGCCTCTGCCAGCTCGATGATGGTGGCCGGACGGAGTCCGCCATCCAGGTGGTCGTGGAGTGAGACCTTGGGCAGGTTCTTCAGGTCGAAATCGATGGCAGGGGCAGCGTCAACAATGGGCTCAGTCACGTTCCCACCTTAGGGTGGGCCGGAGCTCAAAGCCAGCCGCTAATTTCCAGCCTGTTCGCCGTCACCGGCCGCGGAAGCAAGGATGGAGCTGCTGCCGCTTTTTGTGTCGCGTGCCCCGGAAGGACCGCCGTCGAGCCACTCGTCAACGTCGTCGGCGTCGTTGCGGGCCAGGTGCTTATGCCACCACCGGAGCATATGGTCGATGAGGATTCCCAGGATGATCGCGAAGACCACTGCGATCCCCGCGCTGAGCAGCGGGTTGTGGTGGAGCCACGGGAAGGAACTCGCCAGCAGCCCGATGCCGATGGAATAGCCCACCCAAGTGATGCAGGCAAAAGCGTCCAGCAGGAAGAAACGCCGGTGGCTGAAGCCGGTACTTCCCGCCACGTAGTTGACGGCCACCCGCCCCCAAGGGATGTAGCGGGCCGTGAAGATCAGCACAGCGCCGCGCTTGTCCAACTCGTAACGGGCCCAGCCGAAAGCTTTCTGTACCTTGGGGCGGCGCATCCACCGCCACCGGTTCAGGCCAATCCGGCGGCCCAGCATGAATGCCATGTTGTCCCCGGCGATGGCTCCGATGAGTGCTGTGAGACCGAGGATCCACAGGTTGGGATCTCCGCTGTGCCGGGAGAAGGCCGCCAATGCCACAATCAGGGTCTCACTGGGAACAACCATGGCGAAGCCGTCAACGAAGAAGAACACCAGCAGGAGCGGGTAGATCCACCACTGGCCCGCTGCATGGAGCACGGCCTCATTAATAAACTCCACGCGGGTCTTGCTCCTATGCAAAATGGCATAGCCGGAAGTGACGCAGCCAAAGCGGAAATCGTTACTAAGTCTCCCACGGCCAAGGTGCCATTTGCTACGCCCTAACCTGCTGGAACAACGGCCGGACTACGCTTCCGGTTCCTTCATCCGCTCCACCATCGGGGGTTGCCGCCGGACGCGGTTAATCACCAGGTCCATGATGATCCCCAGGGTGACGGCGCAGATGATGGCGATAACGGCACCCAGGAGATGGTTGTCCTCGAACCACTGGCCGAAGAACAGCCCGATTCCCACTGAGTATCCGGCCCACAACGTTGCCGACAGGACGGTCAGGCCCACGAAGCGGAGGTGCGGATAGCGGGTCACGCCGGCAGTGAGGTTGACCGCCACCCGGCCGATCGGAACGAACCGTGCCACCAGGATGAGTGAGGCCGGCCGCTTCCGCAGTTCCCGGCCTGCCCACCGGAAGGCACTCTGCATCCGCGGCCCGCGCATCCACGACCATCGCCTGGTGCCCACCCTCCGGCCGATCAGGTAGGCGATGTTGTCCCCCGAAAAGGCGCCGAGGGCAGCCACCAGCATCAGGAGCCAAGGGTTGGGGACCTCCGCGGTGGCGGCCACGGCGGACAGCCCCACCACCACTGATTCGCTGGGGATAGGCGGAAAGAAGCCATCAATGGTGCAGCAGGCCAACACCACGAACAGCACCCAGGGCTGTCCGGCGGCGGCGAGGATGAAGTCATTGACGGCCTGCATGACTCCCTATGCTATGCGGTCGATGATCAGCTGCTGCGCCGGCCGCGAGCCCTCGGGTGCAATAACGGCTGCATGTTCCAGGGCCTCTTTGGCCCGGGCAAACCGTTCGGGGGTGTCCGTCAGCAGGGTCATCAGTGGTTCCCCTGCCCGGACCACGGCACCCGGTTTGACGTGCATACGGACCCCGGCCCCCGCCTGGACCGCATCCTCCTTCCGGGCGCGCCCGGCTCCCAGGCGCCAGGCTGCAACACCGACAGCGAGCGCATCCAGTTCCACCAGGACTCCGTCTGCCGGGGCATAGAGCACCTCGGACTCGCGTGCCACCGGCAGCTTGGCGTGGGGGTCTCCGCCCTGGGCTGCGATCATCCGGTTCCAGACATCCATGGCGCGGCCGTCCTTGAGCGCGGCGGCGGGATCAGCGTCGTGCACTCCTGCGCAGGCCAGCATCTCCTCGGCCAGCCGGACGGTCAGCTCCACCACGTCGGCGGGGCCGCCGCCCGCCAGCACCTCCACCGATTCCTCCACTTCGATGGCATTGCCCGCGGTCAAGCCGAGCGGAGTATTCATGTTGGTGAGCAGCGCGACGGTGTTCACGCCCGCGTCCTTGCCCAGCGCCACCATCGTTTCGGCCAGCTCGCGGGCCTTGGCCTCGTCCTTCATGAACGCGCCGGTTCCAACCTTGACGTCCAGGACCAGGGAACCGGTCCCTTCGGCGATCTTCTTGCTCATGATCGAAGAGGCAATCAGGGGAATCGCCTCAACAGTGCCCGTGACGTCGCGCAGCGCGTAAAGCTTCTTGTCCGCCGGGGCCAGGCCTGCTCCGGCGGCGCAGATCACCGCGCCGACGTCCTGGAGCTGGCCCAGGATCTCCTCGTTGCTGAGCGAGGCACGCCACCTCGGGATGGACTCCAGCTTGTCCAATGTGCCGCCCGTGTGCCCCAGTCCCCTGCCGGACAGCTGCGGAACGGCCACTCCGAAGACCGCCACCAGAGGCGCGAGCGGCAGCGTGATCTTATCCCCCACCCCTCCGGTGGAATGCTTGTCCGAGGTGTACTTCAGGCCGCCGTCGGGCCGCCGCAGGCTGGAAAAGTCCATCTGCTCGCCGGAGGCAATCATCGCGGCTGTCCAGCGGGCAATCTCGGTGCGGTTCATGCCGTTGAGCAGGATCGCCATGTTCAAGGCCGCCATCTGCTCGTCGGCAATGGCACCCCGGGTGTAGGCGTCGATGGTCCAGTCGATCTGTTCGGGGCTCAGGACGCCCTTGTCCCGCTTCACGCGGATGATGTCCACGGCGTCGAACGGTTCCGCCGGGGCGTTTTCTGTCAACTTTTCAGTCACGTGCTTCCTCCAGGTGTTCGGGACCGAAGGCGTCAGGCAACACCTGGTCGATGGACTTGATGCCTTGGGTGGTCATGAGTTCCATTTCCGGGGCCCGGAATTCGTACAGCAACTGCCGGCAGCGGCCGCAGGGCATGAGAACGCTGCCCGCCCCGTCCACGCAGTAGAAGGCGCGGAGCAGGCCGCCGCCGGTCATGTGCAGATTCCCCACCAGCGCGCATTCGGCACAAAGGGTCAGGCCGTAGCTGGCGTTCTCCACGTTGCAGCCGCTCACGATCCGGCCGTCCCCGGTAAGGGCCGCTGCCCCTACCGCGAACTTCGAATAGGGCACGTAGGCATGATGCATCGCCGCTGTGGCCGCCGCCTTGAGCGCGTCCCAGTCCACCGACTGCGCTGCATCATTGGCCGGGCCCTTTACCGGCTCCACGCCGTCACCCCTTGACATACGGAATACCGCTGGCTGCCGGCCCCCGGGACTTGCCCACCAGCCCGGCCACCGCGAGGACCGTCACCAGGTACGGCAGCATGGCCATGAACTGGCTGGGAACGGGAGTGCCGATAATCGTGACAATGCTCTGCAGGTTGTCGGCAAAGCCGAACAGGAGCGCGGCGAAGAAGGCCCCGATGGGGTTCCACCGGCCGAAGATCAGGGCTGCCAGGGCAATGAAGCCGCGGCCGCCGGAGATCTCCTTCGTGAAGCTGTCGATGGCCACCAGGGTGAAGAAGGACCCGCCGATGCCGGCCACGGCCCCGCCCAGGGTGACGTTCCAGAAGCGGGTGGCGTTTACGTTGATGCCCAAGGTGTCCGCGGCCTGCGGGTGTTCGCCTACGGCGCGTACGCGCAGGCCCCACCTGGTCTTGAACAGGCCCACCCAGACCACCAGCACCGCAATGTACATCAGGTAACCCACCAGGGACTGCCGGAACAGGATGGGGCCGATGATCGGGATGCCGGACAGGACGGGAATCTCGATGGCGTCCAGCCCGGGTGGCGAGTTGAACCTGTCGCTGTCTTCCTGCATGACCGTGCTGAACAGGAACCCGGTCACCCCCGAGACCAGCACGTTCAGGACGACACCGACGATGATCTGGTTCACCAGGTACTTGATGCTGAAGAGCGCCAGCACCATGGACACAACCGCTCCCGCGACGGCGGCCGCCAGAAGCCCGATCAGGGGATTCTGGGTCACGCTTGCCACGATGGCTGCGGTGAAGGCGCCGCCGAGCAGCTGGCCCTCGATGGCGATGTTCACCACGCCGACACGTTCACAGAGGACACCGGACAGGGATCCGAAGACCAGCGGAACGGCAAGGGTGACGGACCCGGCGATGAGCCCTGCCAGGGAGATGCTGGGAGTCCGGGCACCGCCCACCACCCAGATCAGGAATGCGGCGGTGAACAGCACGATGAACGCCACGGTAAGCCAGCCCGGCACGTGCCTGTCCTTGGTCTTGAGGTACACGGCGTAGCCTGACAGGCCCAGAAGGAGGATGGAGAGCACCAGGCCCCCGGCGAAGGCGTTCACCTCAACCGCGGGTAGCTGGAAGAAGTCGCTGCCGGTGGAAATCCCGAAACTGGCGGTCTGGGTGGGCGCCAGCAGTCCGAAGAACACCAGGGCCACCAGTCCGAAGGCGGTGAGGAGCACCGGCGTTTTCCAGGTGACAGGCTTGGCTGAAACGGCGGCGGCACGCGTGTCCGGGCCCTTACCGCCAGGCTGCGGTTTGCCGGGTTTGGAGGACGATACTGTCGTGCTCATGCCGCACCTCCGGTGGTTGCTGCCTCGCGGGACCTGGCTGCGCGGGCCGGCTTCCTGCGCCGGGGATTCAGGCCGAAGATGGCCCGTACCAGCGGTGGAGCGGCGATGAACAGGACAATCAGGGACTGGACCACCAGGACGATGTCGATGGGCGTTCCGGTCTGGATCTGCATCTGGACTGCCCCGGCGCGGAAGGCGCCGAACAGCAGGCCGGCAGCGAAGGTGCCCCACGGCGTCGAGCGCCCCAGCAGCGCCACGGTGATGGCGTCAAAACCGTAGGTGGCGGCAACCCCGTCGGTCAGGACCTTCTCTGTGCCGGCCACCTGGGCGACGCCCGACATGCCCGCCAGTCCACCTGCGAGGGCCATCACCAGGATCGTGGAGCGGGACACATTGATGCCCGCCGTCTGCGCAGCCTTGGGATTTGCGCCCACGGCACGGAATTCGAAGCCCACCGTGGAGCGGTTCAGGAGCCACCAGACCACGACGGTTGCGGCGATGGCCAGGAGGAACCCGAGGTGGAGCCGGTACTGGGTGCCGAAGATCTGGGGGTAGACGGCGGTGGGATCCAGGATGGGCGAGATGGGGTTTGCCTCCCCTGGCCGCTGGAAGGCCGGTGTGTTCAAAAGGTAGCGGAGGAAATACAGCGCGATGTAGTTGAACATGATGGTCAGGATGACTTCATGCGCGCCGGTGCGGGCCTTGAGCAGGCCCACGAGTCCGCCCCAGAAGGCGCCGCCGATGATGCCGGCAACAAGGACCAGCAGCAGGTGCAGGCCCAGCGGCAGGTGCAGCGCGAAACCCACCCACGCGGCCAGGATGCCGGCCACGATGATCTGGCCCTGCGCACCGATGTTGAACAGGCCCGCACGGAACGCCAGGGCCACGCCCAGGCCGGCTGTGATGAGCGGGGTAGCGATGGTGAGGGTCTCCATGAAGGGCGCGAATTGGGCCGCAACGCTGTTGCCGCGCGGGTTGAAGACCGAGCCTTGGAACAGTGCGAGGTAGGAGCGGGTGGCCGCATCCCAGACCGCAGTGAGGAAATCGGTGGGCCTGGCCAGGAAGTACCCGGCCGCGGTGGCCACCCGCTCGTCCGTGCTGGCGATCAGCAGGCCGCCGATGATCAGGGCCAGCAGCACCGCCAGGACCGAGACCATACCGCTGCCGGTGAAAATCCTGCGGAGCAGCGTGTCCGGGCCGCCCGGAAGCTGCCCGCTTTGGGCAGTGGCGGGAACGGCGGATGGTTCCATCGCTCCGCCGGCAGTGTCAACGGATACGACGGCGGCAGTTGACTCGTCAGCGGAGGTTGCCTCCTGCGCGTTGCCTGCGGGCTCGTTTGCAGCATGTTTGGGTGGGTGCTTCTCAGGCATGGTCGCCTCCTTCGGCGTCGGAGGTGTTGATCGTGGTTCTGCCCGCGGCCTGTCCGGCCTGCGGGCTGTGGCTGTGCTCTTCAGGCGGGATGCCCGCCATCATGAGGCCCAGGACATCGCGGCTGGTTCCGGCCGGGACTACGCCCACCAGCTTGCCCTTGTACAGCACGGCAATGCGGTCAGCCAGTTCCATCACCTCGTCCAGTTCCGTGGAGACGATCATGACGGGCGTGCCTTGGTCACGTTCGGCCACGATCCTGCGGTGCAGGAATTCGATGGAACCCACGTCCACACCGCGGGTGGGCTGCGAGGCGATGAAGAGCCGCAGGGGGCGGGACAGTTCGCGCGCCATCACCAGTTTCTGCTGGTTGCCGCCGGACAGGGTCCCTGCTGCTGCCGCTGCAGACGGGGTCCGGACATCGAACTCGCCAATGCGCGCTTTGGCGTTCTCCATGATCTTCGCCGGGCTCATGCTGATGCCCTTGGCGAAGGGAGGCTTGTCATAAAGGTCGAGGACCAGGTTCTCGGCAACGGAGAAGGTGCCTACCAAGCCGTCCACTTTGCGGTCCTCCGGGACGAATCCGACGCCGGCGTCCAGAACCTCTTTGACGGACCGGCCCACGAGCTCCTTGCCGTCCAGCCTGACGGACC
The DNA here is from genome assembly GCF_005796185.1 of Pseudarthrobacter sp. NamB4. Classification (GTDB taxonomy): domain Bacteria; phylum Actinomycetota; class Actinomycetes; order Actinomycetales; family Micrococcaceae; genus Arthrobacter. The sequence continues at coordinate 133,888 of NZ_VAHM01000008.1, read as the reverse complement.
CGCTGACCCGTTCCTGAAGGCCCAGGATGGCTTCCGTCAATTCCGTCTGGCCGTTGCCCTGGACGCCCGCAACGGCCAGGATCTCGCCGCGGGAAATGTCCAAGCTCAGCCCGTCCACCACGTGCTGGCCATTGGGTGCAATGACGGTAAGGTCGCGGACTTCGAAGGTTTTTTCCTGCGGGCGGGCCGGCGCTTTGTCGAGGACCAGGCTTACGGCACGGCCTACCATCATGGAGGCCAAATCAGTGGTGGACGCAGCGGGATCAGCCGTGCCAACCACCTTTCCCCGCCTGATCACCGTGATGGTGTCCGACACTTCCTTCACTTCCCGCAACTTGTGGGAAATGAAGACGATTGAGGTCCCGCTTGCCTTGAGCTGGCGCATGATGTCCAGAAGTTCATCAGTTTCCTGGGGGGTCAGCACGGCTGTGGGTTCGTCGAGGATCAGCACGTTCGCGTTCCGGACCAGTGCCTTGATGATCTCCACGCGCTGCTGGACGCCCACCGGCAGGTCTTCCACCAGGGCGTCGGGGTCGACGTCGAACCCGTACTGGTCCGAAATCTCCTTGATCCGGCTGCGCGTGGCATCCAGGTCGAGGAAGCGTGCGGCCTTGGTGGGTTCGGCGCCAAGCGCCACGTTCTCGGCGACGGTGAACACGGGAACCAGCATGAAGTGCTGATGGACCATTCCGATGCCGGCCGCCATGGCGTCGCCCGGCCCGCGGAAGGACACGGGCTTGTCATCGATGAGGATTTCGCCTTCAGAGGGCTCGTACAGCCCGTACAGCACATTCATGAGGGTGGACTTGCCGGCCCCGTTTTCGCCCAACAGACAGTGGATTTGTCCGGGCTCGACCACCAGGTTGATGTGGTCGTTGGCGAGCAGGCTGCCAAAGCGTTTAGTGATCCCTCTGAGTTCAAGTTTCAAAACTCTGACCAATCTCGAAGCGTCCAGTGATCCACCGGACGGGATATGTGGCTGCAGCACCAGCCTAATGGGTGCAGCCCTGGGACAGGCGGGCTGCGGTCCGGTGAGGTGCAGCCAGCAAAAAAGCGCCACCGCCCGGCCAGTCGGTGACCAGCCGGGGGGTGGCGCTTCACGCCGGGGATCAGGCCTTCGGGCTTGCCTTGGACTCGACCTTCAGCTTGCCGTCCACGATGTCTTTTTTGATCTGCTCCAGTTCGGACTTCAGCTCTGCCGGAACCTGGGAATCGAGGTCGTGGAAGGGAGCCAACTGGACGCCGTCATTGGCCAGCGTGCCCACGTACGGCGTGTTGTCGAAGTTGCCTTCCTTGTCATCCTTGACCACCGTTTCCACGGCGTCGCCCATCTGCTTCATGACCGAGGACAGCATGATGTCCTTGTAGTCGGGAGCGGTGAGGTATCCGTCGGAGTCCACCCAGATGAGCTTGACGTCCTTGCCGGCGGCCTTGGCATCCTTCAGCGCTGCACCGGAGCCCTTGCCCACGGGGCCGGCAACGGGCATCACGATGTCGGCGCCCTGGTCCAGGAAGTTCTGGGTGACCTGCTTGCCCACGTCCTGCTTTTCGAAGTCTCCGGTAAACGTGCCGTCCTGGGCGTCCTTGTTCCAGCCAAGGAGCTTGACGTCCTTGCCCTTCTGCTCGTTGTAGTACTTGACTCCGTCGGCGTAGCCGTCCATGAAGATGGTCACGGTGGGAATGTTCATACCGCCGAACGTTGCCACCGTGCCGGTCTTGCTGGTGCCTGCCGCAAGGTAGCCGGCAAGGAACGCTGCCTGCGCGGTGTCGTAGATGATCGGCTTGACGTTGGCGATGGGCGGATCGTAGGCGAAGTCCACAATGGCGAAGTGGCTGTCCGGGTTCGCTTCCGCCTGCTTCTTGGTTGCATCGCCCAGCAGGAAGCCCACCGTGACAGTGAGGTCGCAGCCGGCGGTGACCATGGCGCGGAGGTTTGGCTCGAAATCGTTGTTGGTCTTGGATTCAACCTGGTTGACCTTGATGCCCAGGTCGGCCTCTGCCTTCTTCAGGCCCTCGTAGGAGGACTGGTTGAAGGACTGGTCGTCGAATCCGCCGGAGTCGGACACGATGCAGCCGGTGTAGTCGCTCGCCCCTGCCGTCGAGCCGCTTCCGGCCTCCGGGGGCGCACCGCAACCGGCCAGCACGAGCGCTGTGGCGCCCATCGTGGCCAGTCCCGCAACTGAACCGCGCTTGAAACCTGCACGCAGTGAGTTCTTCAATTTTCCTCCAGGATGAAGAGAGTGGCGCTACGGCTCGAATTCAATGAGTGTCCGTTTCTGCACTGAAATTCTGTTGTCACTGAGGGCACGCAGCACTGCGCCGGAGCGCACTGATGGCACCACTTTAGTGGCCTGCGCCACGTCCCAATAGCACGCCGGCAAGGTATCCGGAAGATTGTTTACAAGTCGTTACCAAGGAGTAGGTGCGCCGCTGGCCGGCACACCTACTACTGGACTGGCGACGGCAGGCACGGCCTGAAGCCGGACCAGCATGGCGATGGCTCCGCACCTTGCCCGCAAAGAGCTGCTCCGGGTTGTTGCCTTGGCCTTAACCGCCAAGTTCGACAGGGCTGGCGAGGCTGACTTCCAGCTTGCCGTCGTTGCTGCGGGCCGTTCCGTCGCGTCCTTAGCCCAAGGCAGGCGCGTGGGCAGTGTAGAGCGTCTTCATAATGAATTCCGTCCCGTTTGTTGGATCAAAGTTTGGAATGGTGACCGGCGACGATGGTCAGAGGGCGTTGTGGAGGGCTGCAGTCAGCTGGTCCAGCGTGCCGCGCAGTTGCCCAAGTTCATCTGCGGAAAGGCCGGCAGCATCCGCCAGCCGCTGCGGTATTGCGGCCGCTCTGCCGCTGAGGCCTCGCCCTGCCGCGGTGAGGTGGATGGCAACGCGGCCTTCGTCCTCGCCCGAGCGACGCCGCTCCACCAGGCCCAGGGCTTCGAGCCGCTTGAGCAGGGTGAAAGAGTGCCGGAGTCCAAACCGAGCTCCTCGCCAATCTCCTTCACGCCGCGCGGTTCGGTCTCCCAGAGCACCAGCAGAGCCCGCGGCGGCGCGCCGGAACGGCGCCTAAAGGTCGCGGATAGTGCGCAGGGCCGCTGCAGTTAATACCCGGATCCCCAGGCCAAGAGCCCGTTCATCAACGATGTAGTCCCCGCGGTGCAGGTCGTATTCTTCGCCTCCGGGGGTCTTGGTGCCGAGGCGCATCATGGCTCCCGGGAGCTCCGCGAGGAACCAGGCAAAATCCTCGCCACCCATGGACTGCGGCGTGAGGACCACGGCGTTTTCGCCGATTTCAGCGCGGGCGGAGGCCTCGATGATCGCTGTTTCGTGCTCGGAGTTCACTACCGGCGGGACTCCCCTGGTGTGCTCGAGCTTTACGTCCACGCCGTAAGGGGCCGCCACCTGGTGGACTACTTCGTCCAGGAGTTCCCCGGCCTCGTGCCAGGCATCGCGGTCGAGGCAGCGCATGGTGCCCGCCATGTAGCCGGTACCGGGAATCGCGTTCGGCGCCGATCCGGCGGAGATCTGCCCCCACACCACGGATACCCCGCTGCGCACATCCACGCGGCGCGAGAGGACTGCGGGCACGTTAACTGCGATTTGCGCCAGGGCGAAAACCAGTTCTTCGGTCAGGTGCGGGCGGGAGGTGTGTCCGCCGCGGCCCGAAAGCTCGATCCGGATGGTGTCCGAGGCAGAGGTGATGGCACCGATGCGCGTCCCGATCTTGCCCACTTCGATGCGGGGATCACAGTGGAGTGCAAGGATCCGCGGCACGCCCTCAAGGACGCCCTGCTCGATGCAGGAGTGTGCGCCGCCGGGCATGGTTTCTTCTGCAGGCTGGAAAATGATGCGGATGGTGGCGCCGAGCGGTTCCTCCAGGTGCATCCTGTGCAGCACCAGGGCGATGCCCAGCATGGTGGTGGTGTGGACGTCATGGCCGCAGGCGTGAGTGACGCCGTGGTTTTTCGAGGCAAAGGGCAGGCCCGTCTCCTCGATGATGGGGAGGGCATCGATGTCGCCGCGCAGGGCAGTGGCAACGGGTCCCTCCCCCACGTCCACCGTGAGCCCGGTGCCCTCCAGCCGACGGGGGCTGAGGCCTGCGGCTTCGAGCCGCTCGGCCAGCTTGTCGGTGGTGCGGAACTCCTTGAAGGAAAGCTCCGGATGCGCGTGCAGGTCCCGGCGGAAATCGATCAGTTCCGGCAGGAGGGGCTCGAGCCATGGAGCCACCAGAGCGGTGGGCTCGGCTTCGGTAGTGTAATTGCGCACTGCTTCACTCTAAGCGAGGGTGACGGAATTAGCGGCGATCGCGTTACTTCAGAGGACGTCGGTATCCCCGCTCGCCTTGAGCGCATCCACGGCTGCCTTGACCCGCTGCGAGTTGGCCATGGTGGTCACCAGGAGCGCATCCGGGGTGTCCACGATGACAACGTCCTCGATGCCGATGAGGGCAATAACGCGCTTGGTGTCGCTGACCACCACGCCGCTGGAGTTCTCAGTGAACACACGCGCGCCTTCGCCCAGTACCGTGACATCATCCACTTCCTTCGCACTGTTGAGGCGGCCCACGGAGGCAAAATCCCCAACGTCGTCCCACCGAAAGGAACCAGGCACGACGGCGACGTCCCCGGCTTCGGCGGCAGGCTCGGCCACCGCGTAGTCGATGGCAATCTTCGGCAGTCCGGGCCAGACGCGGGCGGTGACTTCGTCACGGTCCGGAGTGTCCCAGGCGCGCGCGATCTCCTGCAGGCCCAGGAACAGTTCGGGCTGGTTGGCTTCCAGGTGCTTGAGCAGCAGGGAGACAGGGGCGACGAACATGCCGGCGTTCCACACATAGTTGCCGCTGTCCACGTACTGCTGGGCCACTTCCTCGTCCGGCTTTTCCACGAACTCCACCACGTCCTGCGCGCTGGGGGCGCCCTCGATGTGGAGGTCCTGTCCGGAGCGGATGTAGCCGAAGCCGGTGGAGGGATGGGTCGGCTTGATGCCGATGGTCACGATCTTTCCGGCGGCTGCAGTGTGGATTGCCTCGCCGACTGCCTGCTGGAAGAGGCTGTCCGGGCTGATGACCTGGTCTGCGGCAAAGGAACCCATGATGGTGTCGGGATCGCGCTCGTGCAGGATTGCCGCGGCAAGGCCGATAGCGGCGGCGGAATCCTTCGGTTCCGATTCCAGGACCAGGTCTGCGTCGTGGATCTCCGGCAACTGCCGGCACACTGCTTCCCGGTGGGCCTTCCCGGTAACCACCAGCATCCTGCTGCCGGCCAGCGGGTGCAGCCGGTCGTAAGTGGCGCGCAGCAGTGTGCTGCCCGATCCGGTGAGGTCGTGGAGGAACTTGGGAGCTGCGGCGCGTGACAGGGGCCAGAGGCGGGTCCCCACGCCGCCAGCCGGGATCACCGCAATGAAGCGCTCAAGGGGTGATGCGGGGCTTGTCACTTTGTCTGTACTCATCACCGCCTACTTTAGCGGAACAGGCACGGCGCCTTCCGGCGGTCGCTGCCGGGCCGGCTTCGGGCCCGCCAGGGCGTCCTCGTCACACGCATCGGCCGGCAGTGTGTCGTTTGTCTCATATTTGCGGGAAATCCGCGCCACTGCTGGGCACCAAGGAGCTCCTAAATTGAATAAGCTGTTAGCTGAGCCTAGATTTAGGCCTGAGCTACGAGTGCTCTCGCAGCAGGCGTTCCCCCCGCGTGGATCTCATGCCAGCGCCGCTGTGTTGCAGGGAGGTTTATCAGTGCCGACAAAACCAGCTGGCACCTTGTACCGCGGCCGTGAAGGCATGTGGTCCTGGGTAGGACACCGTATTACCGGTGTAGTGATCTTTTTCTTCTTGTTGGTCCATGTCCTGGACACCTCCTTGGTGCGTGTGTCACCCGAGGCCTACACCGCAGTGATCGGCGCCTACAAGAATCCCCTGATGGCCCTGGGCGAGACCGGCCTTGTTGCCGCAATTGTCTTCCACGCCTTCAACGGCCTGCGGATCATCGCGGTCGACTTCTGGAAGAAGGGCGCCAAGTACCAGCGGCAGATGCTGTGGGCCGTCATGGGTCTCTGGCTTGTCACCATGGTCGCCTTTTCCATCCGCCACCTGTCCCTTGCCCTCGGAGGCCACTAAGCCATGACTGCAACGATTGAGAGCCCCCGCAGCGGGCGGATCGCCCCCCAGTACCGCCGGCACGGCGGCAGCAGGGGCAACTTCGAGATGATCGCCTGGCTGTTCATGCGGCTGTCCGGCGTGGTCCTGGTGGTCCTCATCTTCGGGCACCTCTTTGTGAACCTCATGGTGGGTGAAGGCATCCATGCCATTGATTTCGGATTCGTGGCCGGCAAGTGGGCCGATCCGTTCTGGCAGGTCTGGGATCTCACGATGCTGTGGCTGGCCATGCTGCACGGCACCAACGGCGTGCGGACCATCATCAACGATTACGCCGAAAAGGACTCGACCCGACGCTGGCTGAAGACGGTCCTCTACTCGGCCACCGTCGTCATCATCGTCCTGGGCACCCTGGTGATCTTCACCTTCGACCCCTGCCCCGTGGTTAACGGCGTTCCCCTGCCGGGCGGGTTCTGCCCTGCCTAGCCTCAGCACCATCCCGGGCCCGCGGGTATCTCCGCGGGCCCTGTTTTGCGGAGCAGGCAACGCCCGCCCCTTGTTTTTAGCGAATTTTGAGAGAAAGAGCATCTGGTATGCAGGTCCATAAGTACGACGTCGTCATCGTCGGTGCCGGTGGCGCTGGCATGCGCGCCGCGATCGAATCCGGTCAGCGCGCGCGCACAGCAGTACTGACCAAGCTCTACCCCACCCGCTCGCACACAGGTGCTGCACAGGGTGGCATGTGTGCAGCACTTGCCAACGTCGAGGAAGACAACTGGGAGTGGCACACTTTCGACACCGTCAAGGGCGGCGACTACCTGGTGGACCAGGACGCGGCTGAAGTAATGGCGAAGGAAGCCATTGACGCCGTGCTGGACCTCGAAAAGATGGGCCTGCCGTTCAACCGCACGCCGGAAGGCCGCATCGACCAGCGCCGTTTCGGCGGGCACACCCGCGACCACGGCAAGGCTCCGGTCCGCCGTGCCTGCTATGCAGCCGACCGCACCGGCCACATGATCCTGCAGACGCTCTACCAAAACTGCGTCAAGCACAACGTTGAGTTCTACAACGAGTACTACGTCCTTGACCTGCTGACTGTTGAAGAGGAAGCGCTCCGCGAGGACGGCACCCCGTACATGCAGAAGCGCGTGGCCGGCGTCGTCTCCTACGACCTCGCCTCGGGTGAACTGCACGTCTTCCAGGCCAAGTCCGTGGTGTTCGCCTCGGGCGGTGCCGGCAAGGTCTTCAAGACCACTTCCAACGCACACACCCTGACCGGCGACGGCATGGGCATCGCCTTCCGCCGCGGCATCCCCTTGGAGGACATGGAATTCTTCCAGTTCCACCCGACCGGCCTTGCCGGCCTGGGCATCCTCCTCTCCGAGGCCGCCCGCGGTGAGGGCGCCATCCTCCGCAACTCAGAGGGTGAGCGCTTCATGGAGCGCTACGCCCCCACCATCAAGGACCTGGCTCCGCGAGACATCGTGGCCCGCTCCATGGCCAACGAGGTCCGCGAAGGCCGCGGCTGCGGCCCGAACAAGGACTACGTCCTCCTGGACCTGACGCACCTTGAACCGGCCCACATCGACGCCAAGCTGCCGGACATCACCGAGTTCGCCCGCACCTACCTGGGTGTAGAGCCCTACACGGAACCCGTTCCCGTGTTCCCGACGGCGCACTACGCCATGGGGGGCATTCCCACCAACATCAACACGGAGGTCCTGCAGGACAACGACACCGTGGTCCCCGGGCTGTACGCAGCCGGCGAGGTCGCGTGTGTGTCTGTGCACGGCTCCAACCGCCTGGGCACCAACTCGCTGCTGGACATCAACGTGTTCGGCAAGCGTGCCGGTATCGCTGCTGCGGAATATGCCAAGACTGCCCAGTTCGTGGAGCTGCCGGAAAACCCGGTGGCCTACACCACGGAGCTGCTGGACATCGCCCGCAACGGCACCGGCGACGAAAAGGTGGCTGTCATCCGCAAGGAGCTGCAGGACACCATGGACGCCAACATGCAGGTGTTCCGCACGGCCGAAACACTGAACCAGGTCCTGAGTGATATCGCCTCCTTTGAGGAGCGGTACAAGCGGATCAATGTTCAGGACAAGGGCAAGCGCTTCAACCTGGACCTGCTCGAGGCCGTTGAACTCGGCTTCCTGCTGGAGCTGGCCAAGGTGATGACCGTGGCAGCCCTGTACCGCGAGGAATCCCGCGGCGGACACTTCCGCGAGGACTTCCCCGAGCGCAACGATGAGAAATTCATGAAGCACTCCATGGCGTACAAGGACAACGAGGCCCCTGCGGGCGCATCGGCAGAATCCATTGCCGGCATCCGCCTGGACACCAAGCCGGTTGTCTTTACCCGCTACGAGCCGATGGTGAGGAAGTACTAAGGATGAGCACTGAATTCGCTGAGCCAGCCTCCAAGGTTGAGCTGCCTGCCGGCGTCGGGGGTGGTGGCGAAATCCCCACCTTCGATGTTCACATGCGAGTCCGCCGGTACAACCCGGAGGTCTCCGAGGAAGCCACCTGGGATGACTTCCACCTGACCATGTACGGCACGGATCGCGTGCTGGATGCCCTGCACAAGGTCAAGTGGGAGATCGACGGCAGCCTTTCCTTCCGCCGCTCCTGCGCCCACGGCGTGTGCGGCTCGGATGCCATGCGCATCAACGGCCGAAACCGCTTGGCCTGCAAGACACTGCTGAAGGACTTGGACACGTCCAAGCCCATCACCGTCGAGCCCATCAAGGGCCTGCCGGTGGAGAAGGACCTCATCGTGGACATGGAACCGTTCTTCCAGTCGTACCGCGAGGTCATGCCGTTCCTCATTAACAAGGGGCACGAGCCCACGCGGGAACGCCTGCAGTCCGCCGAGGACCGCGAGCGTTTCGACGACACCACCAAGTGCATCCTCTGCGCAGCCTGCACCTCCTCCTGCCCGGTTTTCTGGACCGACGGCCAGTACTTCGGCCCGGCAGCGATCGTCAACGCGCACCGCTTTATCTTCGACTCCCGGGATGATGCTGGCGACATGCGGCTGGAGATCCTCAACGACAAGGAAGGCGTGTGGCGCTGCCGCACTACCTTCAACTGCTCGGAAGCATGCCCCCGCGGCATCCAGGTGACCCAGGCCATCCAGGAAGTCAAGCAGGCAATCCTTTCCCGCAAGATCTGACAAAGGACCAAGCGGACGACGGCGCCGGCCCCCACACGAGGGGGACGGCGCCGTCGTTGTTTCAGCAGTCAGTCATGCATCGGCAACGAACGAAAGGGGACGAAGTGTCCCACTCCGAAAAGGTCAGTTTCGAAGGCTCCACCGGCGAGTTGCTCTCCGGCATCATCGATGTTCCCGAAGGTCCGGCCAAGGGCTGGGGAGTCTTTTCCCATGGCTTCACCCTGGGCAAGGACAGCCCGTCGGCTTCCCGCATGTGCAAGGCATTCGCCGACAGCGGCGTGGGGATGCTCCGCTTCGACAACCTGGGCCTGGGCGGCTCCGCGGGCGAATCGTCGGCGGGGTCGTTCAGCCACAAGGTGGCGGACACCGTCAAGGCCGCGGAGTTCATGCGCAGCGAGGGGAAGCAGATTTCCTTGCTGGTGGGCCATTCGTTCGGCGGCGCGGCGGTCCTCGCTGCTGCCCGGGAGATCCCCGAACTCGACGCCGTCGCTACCGTTGGCGCTCCCTTCTCGCCGAAGCACGTGGCCCATGTCTTCGACGCCGCACTGGACAAGATCCTCAGCGAGGGCAGCGCCGAAGTGGACCTTGGCGGAAAACGCGTGGAGATCCGCAGGCACTTCGTGGAAGACCTGGAGAACGCCGACCTGACCGACTGCATCAGGCAGCTCCATAAGCCGCTCATGGTGCTCCACTCCCCCACAGACAACACGGTGGGGATCGAGAACGCCAGCACCATCTTCCAGACGGCCCGGCATCCGCGAAACTTCGTGTCCCTCGAGGGAAGCGACCACCTGCTGACAGGCAAGGGCCAGGCCGCACGGGCCGCGCGGATCATCGCGGCTTGGGCAGACCAGTACCTCGACGCCGGCCAGTAAGCCGGGCGGGCTGCCTGACCGGGACTGGGCCAGTACCTGGGGCCGGGGCTATCCCGTCATGGCCATGACGGCCGCCAGGCTGGAGGATCCCCGGAGACAGCCGTCCACGCACTCCTGCTGAAGGCAGGAAAAAACACTATGCTGCCTAACGGCCACAACCGCCAAACAGATTCCCTGCCGCTGTACCTTCCCGGCAACGGGGGCCTGCTCGCCGCCGTCGCACTGATGGCCGCAGGATGCGGACAACGGAACGGCCCGGCATGCCCCCGGATTCCCGAACAACTGGAATGTCGCCTGGGAAGGGCTGGTGGCCGCGCCGTAGCGAAACGCGTCAGGTCTGCGGCGTGGCCCTGCGCGCGCCGAGGATTGTCCTGCGCTGGCTCCCGCCGCCTTTGAGGTCCGCTTCCCGGACAGCTGCCCAACCCGCTGACACGAGGTACACCTGGCTGACCAGGTTGAACCAGATGAGCAAACCGATAATGATGGCGAACGACGCCAGGATGGGGTTGCGTGCGGCACCGGCGAGAAGCTCGGTGCTGAACACCTGAAGCACTGTGTTTCCCACCGCCGCGAGGACGGTCCCTTCCAGCAGGGCCGGGCGGGAGAGTTTGAGGCCGGCCGCGAGCCGGAACATGATCAGCGCCGTGATCCAGCTGAGTACCAGCGGAACGGCGATTTTGATCGATGTGGTCAGCGGGCCGGCTATGGCATCGTCCAGCATCAGGAAGTCGGTTACCCAGCCCGCCGCAGTGCCGAAGAGCAGCGAGGCGCCGGCGCTGACCACCAGCGCGACTCCCAGCAGCAGCAGGATTCCGGCGTCGCGCAGCTTGAGCAGGATGGGATTGATCAACAGCGGCGGCAGCTCCATCACGCCGCGCAACCCGTCACGCAGGCCGGCGATCCATCCCAGGGACGTTATGACCGTGACCACGGCGCCAATCAGCGCGGTCCAGCCGAGCCCGTCAGGATTCAGCAGTTCCTGGGGATCAACAAGCCCTTCGCCGCCGTTCACCTTCAGCAGGCCCGGGGCACTCTGGGCAACGCTGCTGATGATCGTCTCCAGCAGCGCAGGCTGACCGCGCAGCACCAAGCCGGCGATGGAGAAGCCTGTGGTGAGGAGGCCGGTGATGGAGAAGAACATGTTGAACCCGATGCCGGCGCTCATCAGCGGGCCGTGCTGCAGCGTGTAGTGCCGGAAAGCGCGCATCGGGCGGAAGGCATTGAGGCGCGCCACAAGCCACTGGACCATGGCCATCAGGCCGGCAAAGAGTCCCTTGCCATCCCGGCGCACCTTGTTCCACTCCATCCGTTTCTGGATGACCGCGAGCTTCAGGTGGGCATGGTCAGTGGGAAGGGGCTGCTGTTCCGCCTGTTGAGGGTGCGTCCGTGGCGGGGTCCGCGGGGCCGGTGCCGCCGTCGTTGTCAGTTTGGGTCCCAAAGTCCAGCTCTTCCCTTAGCTGCCAGATACCGTTGGCATCGTGCTCGTAAAGTCCCATGCTAACCACGGGGAAGGTGGCCCTGTAGTTCTTCAGCACCGTTTCGGCTTCGTCCAGGCTTTCCGGAGCCACGTCATGGGCAACAGTGACGTGCGGGTGGTAGGCAAACGGCAGCTCGCGGTGGAGCGGGCCCTGCTGGAGCTTTTCGTGCAGGTCAACGCAGTCCTCGAAGCCGTCCTCCACGTTGATGAACACCACGGGGGAAACGGGACGGAACGTTCCTGTGCCCGCGATGGTGACTTTGAAGGGTTTTTGCCGGCGGGCCACCTCGCGGACGTGCTCCAGGGTGGCTTCCCAGTCACGGGTGGGGGTGGTGGTCACCAGGGTGATGTGCGCCGGCACTACCTCCGCCAGGGGGTCACCAAAGGACGCCCGCCAACGCTGCAGCTCCGCCGCGATCTCGGTCGGGAAGCCAAGGATGACGCCCACGCTGATGTCCTCGGACCGGGACACGGGGTTGGTTGCCGCAGCACGGCGGTCCGCAGGGGACCTGTGGGAGTTGCCTGTCATCCCCGCCACCTGGTGGGTGGAACGGGAACCTTCCCTCGCCGCGACATTGCTGTGGGACATGGCGCTAGCGGACTCCGGCAAGGCTGAGGGACGGGAGGAAGCCCATTCGGTCATACACCTGGGCCAGCGTGCCCGAGGCGATTTCACGGGCGCGCTCGGCTCCGTGCGCCAGCAGCCTGTCCAGCTCGGCGGGATCTGCCATCAGCTCATTGGTCCTGTCCCGCAACGGCGTCACGAAGTCCACCACCAGCTCCGCAAGGTCCACCTTGAGGTGGCCGTACATTTTGCCCTGGTACTCGGTTTCCAGCTCGGTCACTGACTTGCCGGTCAGGGAAGAGTAGATGGTGAGGAGGTTGGAGACGCCGGGCTTTTCCTCGGGATCGAACCTGATCTCCGTGCCGGCATCCGTCACCGCGGATTTGATGCGCTTGGCCGCGATCTTGGGATCCTCCAGCAGCTGGATGGCCCCGTTGGGCGACTCCCCCGTCTTGGACATCTTGGCGCTCGGGTTCTGGAGGTCGTAGATCTTGGCGCGTTCCTTGACGATGGTCGCCTCCGGAACGGTGAACGTGGCACCGAACCTGGTGTTGAAGCGCTGGGCAAGGTTCCGGGTCAGTTCCAGATGCTGGCGCTGGTCCTCGCCCACCGGCACCAGGTCCGTCTGGTACAGCAGGATGTCCGCGGCCATCAGCGTCGGGTAGGCGAACAGACCCAGGGTGGCGGCGTCGGCGCCGGATTTCTGGGTCTTGTCCTTGAACTGGGTCATCCGCGAAGCCTCGCCGAAGCCGGTAATGCAGTTCAAGGCCCAGGCCAGCTGCGCATGCTCGGGCACGTGGGACTGGACAAAGAAAATGCTCTTGTCCGGGTCGATGCCCGCTGCGATGTACTGCGCGGCCACAATCCGGGTGCGCTTGGCCAGCTCGGTTGGGTCAAAGTCCACGGTGATGGCGTGCAGGTCCGGGATGAAGAAGACGGCGTCATACTCAGCCTGCATATCCACCCAGTTACGGACGGCTCCGATGTAGTTCCCCAGGTGCAGGGAATCAGCGGTTGGCTTGGCGCCGGAGAGGATGCGCTTCTTGGCGGCGGGCGTCGTGGAGCTAGTCATGTGCGGAGGAACCTTCGGGGGCTTAGAGCTGGTAGTCCACTACCAGCGGGGCATGGTCGGAAAAGCGGGTGTCCCATGAGGCTGCACGGTCAACCACTGCGGAGATGGCGGAGGCGGCGAGCCCGGGGGTGGCCAGGTGGTAGTCGATGCGCCAGCCGGTGTCATTGTCGAAGGCTTTGCCGCGCTGGGACCACCACGTGTAGGGGCCGTCCGTCTCGCCGGACAGGTTCCGGTGGACGTCATGCCAGCCGATGTCTTCCCCGAAGAACCGGTCGAAGTACGAGCGTTCCTCCGGCAGGAAGCCTGCCTTCTTCACGTTGCCTTTCCAGTTCCTGATATCCAGGGGTGTGTGGGCCACGTTGAGGTCGCCCACCACCAGCGCGTGGTCGCTGTGCTTGGTCAGCTCCGGCAGCCGGATGCTCATGGCATCGAGGAACCGGAACTTGTCGTCCTGTTTGGGCGTGCCCACCTCACCGGAGTGGACGTAAGCGCTTGCCACTGTCAGCTGAACACGCTTTCCGGCGGCGTCAGTCAAGCGGAAATCAGCTTCCACCCAGCGTCCCGCCGTCGCGAAGTAGTCATCACCGATGCCGCTGCGGGTTGCCATGGGTTCTTGGCGGGAGGCGATTGCGACGCCGGCGCGCCCCTTGGCCTCTGCCTCGGCGTGCAGGATGTGCCAGCCTTCGCCCAGCAGCTGCCGCACGGTGGCATCGGGGGCGCGGACTTCCTGCAGGCAGAGGATGTCCACTTCGCGGGGTTCAAGCCATGCCGCCATGCCGTTTTTGAAGGCAGCCCGGAGGCCGTTGACGTTGACTGATGCGATGCGAAGGTGGTCCTTCTTCAATGCCGAGCTCACCCGCTCCACTCTAGTCGATGATGGTTCCGGTGACCGGCTCTCCGCTGCCTCCGGAGGACTTGATCATGTCCCGGGCATTGGTGGCTGTAATCTCGATGGTTTCGAGTGCCCGGTTGATGGTGTCCTGGTTGGCGGCCGCACCCTTGGCGCGCTCCTCCTCCACCACGCGGACCTGCACCTGGACGATCTTGAAGGAGTGGTCCAGCTTGAGGTCGCGGACCTCGTCGGCCTGGGTGCGCTCGGCAACAACCCGGGTTCCGCCGGGCTCCTCCCTTGCATAGGGCCCGCGGCCGGTGAAAGCGTTCTGGGCTTCGGTCAGCTTGGCGCCGGCCTTCTTGGCGGCCTTCTGGATGCTGAACACCACAAAGCATGCGAGGGCGAGCCAGAACGCGGCGATGATGGCAACCACCCAGCCCACAACGTCGTTCTGATTGGCCGCGAAGATCACGGCTACAACGAAGGCGGTGACCAGGACCATGAGTCCCGGTCCGCTGATGCGGAACATGGAGAACCCGCCCCTGGCGGGATTGGAGGATGACGAGGAGCTGCCGAGGGTTCGCATGAGGCTATTCTCTCAAACCCCGGAGTATGCTTCCGCCGCCTTCCACCCCGGGCGAACAAGTGCCAGTCAGTTGGGAGGCTACTTCAGGAAGAGCTGCCGCAGCCGCACAGTTGTGAAAAGCATGCCGACGGCGGTCATCACCAGGTAGTAACCGATGTGGAGGGGGGTGGCGGCAGTAAACATGCCCACGCTGATCTGGCGGAGCAGTTCCACCCCGTGCCACAGCGGCATGGCCTGGATGAGCCACTGGATGGGCTGCGGATACACGGTCAAGGGGTAGAACGTGGCGCTGAACAGGAACATCGGAAGCATGATGAAGGTGATCCAGTCCATCTGCTGGAACGTCTTCATGAAGCTGGTGATCGCCATGCCCAGGCTGGCGAAGCCGAAGGCTATCAGCACCGAGGCGGGGATCATCAGCAGCGCCCACGGGGTGGTGATGAGTCCCATCATTGCCATGACCGCAGTGAAACCCGTGGCGTACAGCATGCCGCGCAGGAGGGCCAGGAAGATCTCCCCGAGGGCTATGTCCAGCGGGCCAAGGGATGTGTACAGCATGCCCTGGTACAGCTTGGCGAAGTTCATTTTGAAGAAGACGTTCCAGGTTGAGTCGTACACCGCGCCGTTCATTGCCGAGACAGCAAGCAGGGCAGGGGCGATGTAAGCGGCGTAGCTGACCGGGGTGCCGTCCGGTCCCTCCACCGCACCAACGATCGCCCCCATGCCCACCCCCATCGACACCAGGAACAGAACGGGCTCGAAGAATCCGGACAGCATGACCAGCCAGTGGCCGCCCATCGTGGCTTTCATCCCGCGGGAGATTACTGCCCTTGCGTTGCGTGAGTAGAGTGGCCCGAAGGTCCTGTTCCGTGCCTGGTCCGCAGCGCCCTGCCGGGCGGTCAGGCTCACTGCCCCATCCTTGCAGCGAACCGGCGACGGGTCAGATTCCAGCCCAGGACCGCCAGCCCGGCAAGGACGGCAACGTGGACAAGGGTGAGGACAAGGGGCTCCTGGTAGCCGTAGCTGACCACCCTGCCCAGTTCCGTTCCGTGCCAGATTGGCGAGATCCAGCCGATCCACCGGACGGCCAGCGGGAGCGTGTCGAGCGGGAAGAAGGTTCCGGAGAAGAGGAACAGCGGCATCACGACGAGACGCATCACCAGCGCGAACTGGCCCTTGTCCTCGGTGAGCGAAGCGGAGTATGCCATCAGCGGCAGTCCGAAGGACAGCCCGGCCAGGGCGGCCACCAGTATCCCGGCCCACCCCGAGCCAGGCGGTGAGGCCCCAAACAGTGCCACGGCAGCGAAGTAGATTGCCGATTGCACCACCAGCCGGAGCGTGACGGCCATGATGTGTCCGGCGGCGATCTGCTCCGGTGTCAGCGGCGAGGCATGCGGACCGTAATACGTCCTGCGCCACTTGAACCCGGCCATCACCGGAAAGGTGAACTCATTGGCTGCGGTCATCACGGCGGCGGACACCAGGAGCGCCGGCGCTATGAAGGTCAGGTAGCTGACCCCGCCGAAAACCGCCGTCCCCTGGTTGTCCACCAGGGAAGCCAGGCCAACGCCCATGGCAAACAGGTACGCCACCGGCTGCCCCACGCTGTACATCAGGATTGACCAGCCGTAACTCTTCATGACCCGGAGCACCTGCTCGGCGTAGTAGAACGCTCCCCACCGCCGCGCCTTCGCAGCCGCCGCCTCGGGGCTGTGGGCCCGCACCGTCCCCGCGGCAGACCGCTCAGTCAACGAGGCTCCTGCCCGTCAGCCGCAGGAACACGTCCTCCAGCGAGGACCTCCGGACCAGCGACGTCAGCGGCCGCAGGCCGCGGGAGGCCACCTGCTCAAGGGCGGACTCGCCGTCGTCCGCGTAGATCAGCACCCGGTCCGGCAGCACCTCAAGACGTTCACCGATCCCGTCAAGTTCAGCCGCGATGGTGGTGTTCCGCTCGGATCCGAAGCGCAGCTCCAGCACCTCCCGGGTGGAGTGCTCACGGATCAGCCGGGCCGGCGACCCCTCGGCCATGATCCGGCCCTTGTCCACCACGATCAGCCGGTCGCAAAGCTGTTCGGCCTCGTCCATATAGTGCGTCGTCAGGACCAGCGTGACGCCCTGCTCCTTCAGCCGGAAGAGCCGGTCCCACAGGATGTGCCGGGCCTGCGGGTCCAGCCCGGTGGTGGGCTCGTCCAGCAGCAGGATCCGCGGTTCGTTGATCAGCGAGCGGGCAATCGTCAGGCGCCGCTTCATGCCGCCGGACAGGGCGTCGACCTTGGACTTCGCCTTGTCGGTGAGCTGCGCAAACTCCAGCAGCTCGTCCGCCTTCGGCTTCAGGTAGCTCAGCGGCAGGCCGAAGTAGCGGCCGTAGACCAGGAGGTTGTCGCGGACCCGCAGTTCCTCGTCCAGGTTGTCCTGTTGCGGCACGACGCCCAGATGGGCGCGGACCTCCGGCCCGTGGCTGTCCGGATCGAGGCCCATGATCCGGAGGTTTCCCGCCGTGCGGCGGGTGACGCCGCCGATCATCTTCATGGTGGTGGACTTGCCGGCGCCGTTGGGCCCCAGCAGGCCAAAGGACTCGCCGGCCCGAACGCTGAAGGAGATCCCGTCCACCGCGGCAACATCGCCGTAGGTCTTGGTCAGGTTCTCTGCCGTGATGACCGTGCCCGGGGCCTGCCCGCCGGCCTTGTTGGCAGTGGAGGGCAGGATGGCTTCGTTGTGCACCCTCCGCAGACTAGCCCGACTCCACCCCAACCGGAAGTGCGGCAAGGATTAAAGTACGACGGCGGCGGGCACCTTCGCTGGAAGGTGCGCGCCGCCGTCGGGGGGCCCGCTGTGTGCGTGCCTACGCTTTTGCCGCCTGGCGTTCCGCAGCTTCGACCACGTTGGTCATCAGCAGGGCGACGGTCATGGGGCCGACGCCGCCGGGGTTCGGCGAAATCCAGCCGGCCACCTCGGCGGCGGCGGGATCGATGTCCCCGTGGACACGGCTCTTGCCGGTCTCGGGATCCGTCTCACGGGTGACGCCGACGTCCAGCACGGCAGCGCCGGGCTTCACGTCTTCAGCCTTGACGATGTGCTTGGCTCCCGCCGCGCCCACGATGACGTCCGCCTGGCGCAGCAGTTCGGACATGTTGGTGGTACCGGTGTGGGTCAGCGTCACCGTGGCGTTGATTTCACGCCGGGTGAGCAGCAGGCCGATGGAACGGCCGATCGTCACGCCACGGCCCACCACCACTACGTGCTTTCCCGCCAGGCTGTAACCGTTGCGCTCCAGCAGCTCGATGACCCCGCGGGGCGTGCACGGCAGGGGCGTGGTGATCTCGTTGTTGACGTTTAGGACCAGCCGGCCGAGGTTGGTCGGGTGCAGGCCGTCAGCATCCTTGGCGGGATCGATGCGTTCCAGGATGGCGTCGGTGTCCAGGTGCTTGGGCAGCGGCAGCTGCACGATGTAGCCGTGGCAGGCAGGGTCCGCGTTGAGTTCGTCGATGAGGGCCTCCACGTCGGCCTGGGTGGCCTCTGCCGGAAGCTCACGCTGGATCGAGTTCATCCCGATCTGCTCGGACTGTTTGTGCTTCATGGAAACATACAGCTGTGAGGCGGGATCCGCGCCCACAAGGACGGTGGCGATACCGGGCGTAACGCCCTTTGCCTTGAGGGCGGCTACGCGTTCGGTCAGTTCAGCCTTGATGGCAGCGGCAGTCGCCTTGCCGTCAAGGATCTGTGCGGTCTTGGTGTCAGTCATCGGATCACCACTGCTCGTGCTGCGGGTACAGCGGGAAGTCGGCGGCGAGCTTGTCCACGCGTGCCTGCAGGGATTCGACGTCGGCGCTGTTGCCGGCCTTCAGCGCGGTGGCGATGATCTCGGCGACCTCGGTGAACTCGGCGGCGCCGAAGCCGCGGGTGGCCAGGGCCGGGGTGCCAATGCGCAGGCCGGAGGTGACCATCGGCGGGCGGGGATCGAACGGCACTGCGTTGCGGTTGACGGTAATGCCCACCGAGTGCAGGAGGTCCTCGGCCTGCTGGCCGTCCAGCTGCGAGTTGCGCAGGTCAACGAGAACCAGGTGGACGTCGGTGCCGCCGGTCAGGACGGAGACGCCTGCTGCGGCAACATCTGCCTGGTTGAGGCGGTCTGCGATGATCCTGGCGCCTTCCAGGACGCGCTCCTGGCGCTCCTTGAATTCCTCGGTGCCGGCAATCTTGAAGGCCACGGCCTTGGCCGCGATGACGTGCATCAGCGGCCCGCCCTGCTGGCCCGGGAAAACGCTGGAGTTCAGCTTCTTGGCCCACTGTTCCTTCGCCAGGATCACGCCCGAGCGGGGACCTGCCAGGGTCTTGTGCACCGTGGAGGTCACGACGTCGGAGTGCGGCACCGGGCTCGGGTGCAGTCCGGCAGCCACCAGACCGGCGAAGTGCGCCATGTCAGTCCAGAGCAGCGCGCCAACCTCGTCGGCGATGGAGCGGAAGGCCGCAAAGTCCAGGTGGCGCGGGTAGGCGGACCAGCCGGCGATGATGACCTGGGGCTTTTCGGCGATGGCCTGCTCGCGGAGCTTGTCCATGTCGATGCGGAAGTTGCCTTCCTCCACCTGGTAGGCAGCCACGTTGTAGAGCTTGCCGGAGAAGTTCAGCTTCATGCCGTGCGTCAGGTGGCCGCCGTGGGCCAGGGACAGGCCGAGGATCTTGTCGCCAGGGGTGATCATGGCGGACAGCGCGGCAGCGTTGGCCTGGGCACCGGAGTGCGGCTGGACGTTGGCGTACTCGGCGCGGAAAAGGGCCTTGACCCTGTCGATGGCCAGCTGCTCTGCGACGTCAACGTATTCGCAGCCGCCGTAGTAGCGGCGGCCCGGGTAGCCCTCTGCGTACTTGTTTGTGAGGACGGAGCCCTGGGCCTCCATCACGGCGCGGGGGGCGAAGTTTTCCGAAGCGATCATTTCCAGCGTGCCCCGCTGGCGGCCGAGCTCCTGGTCCAGGACTGCGGCGATTTCGGGGTCAAGCTCAGCCAGCGGCTGATTGCTGACGGCGGTGGTTGAGGTGGCTGTAGTAGTCACGAAGAACTCCTGGCTAGGGATACGGGCACTGCTTAGGTCAGGCTACCGGCTTGCGCAACTTCACACCGTCTTGTGACGGGACGTGAAAGAGCGGGCAGGCGCTGCTCTGCTGGCGCAGGTGCAGCCCCAAATCCGGCAAGACATGACCCTCGGCCCAGGCGTACGATCCGTGGTCTTCGTGATTGCCGCTCCCTGGTGGTTAGCCACCCAACGCCAGTTGCGACCTTACCAGCCTACCAAATCCGGGGGCGCCTGCGCGGGTAGGCTTGTACGTGTGAGTAATGAGCAGCTGAACCAAGCGTACGTAGTAACCCTGTCCTGCCCGGACCGCCCGGGAATCGTCCACGCGGTGGCCGGCGCCCTGCTGGTGGCAGGGTGCAACATTACTGATTCACAGCAGTACGGCAGCCCGGCCACAGGCAACTTCTTCATGCGGGTGGAGGTAACTACCGCAGCTTCCCGGCAGGAGTTGCGCGCCGCTTTGGAACCGGTGGCCGAGGCCTTCGGCATGCAGTGGAGCCTCAACGCCGTAGGCCAGAAGGTGCGCACCCTGGTGATGGCCAGCACCTCCGCCCACTGCCTCAACGACCTCCTGTTCCAGCAGCGCAGCGGCACCCTGCCCATTGAAATCCCCGCCATCGTCTCCAACCACCAGGACCTGGCCGGACTTGCCGAGTTCTACGGCATCCCGTTCCACTACATCCCGGTCGCCAAGGAGACCAAGACCCAGGCGGAGGACAAGCTGCGGGCACTAATGGCGGAGCACGACATCGAACTGACTGTCCTGGCCCGTTACATGCAGATCCTCTCCGACGAACTCTGCAGCGAGCTCACCGGCAAGGCGATCAACATCCACCATTCCTTCCTGCCGTCCTTCAAGGGGGCCAGGCCGTACCACCAGGCCCACGCGCGCGGGGTGAAGCTGATCGGCGCCACTGCCCATTACGTAACGGCTGCCCTGGACGAGGGCCCCATCATCGAGCAGGAAGTCATCCGCGTGGACCATGCCCGGACGCCTGAGCAGTTCGTCCAGATGGGCCGCGACGTGGAAGGCCGCACCCTGGTCCAGGCGGTGCAGTGGCACGCGGAGCACCGGGTGCTGCTGGACGGCAACCGGACTGTCGTCTTTAACTAGGCCCGGCTCCCCCATATCTTCCTGGCACCTAACGTTCCGGTATCGCGTTTTCGCGACGCTACTTGCGAGCCAATTGGCTGGGTGGATGTCCTAGGCTTGGCCCATGGCTCCTCTCCACCCTTTTGCCGGCAGCTCCCCGGCCGTCCACGACTCCGTTTTTGTTGCCCCAACGGCGTCGATCATCGGCAACGCCACCCTCGCCCGGGATTCCAGCGCCTTTTACGGCGTCTCGGTCCGGGCCGACACTGCTCCCATCACCGTGGGGGAAGGCAGCAACCTGCAGGACAACGTGGTGCTGCACGCGGACCCGGGCTTCCCTTGCGTGGTGGGCGAACGCGTCAGCGTGGGGCACGCCGCCGTCGTGCATGGCTGCATGGTGGAGGACGACTGCCTGATCGGTATGGGCGCGACCATCCTCAATGGGGCAGTGGTCGGCGCCGGCTCGCTCGTGGCGGCCGGCGCCGTGGTGCTGGAGGGCACGGTGATCCCGCCGCGTTCACTGGTGGCGGGAGTGCCGGGCAAGGTCCGCCGCGAACTCACCGAGGAAGAGTACGACGGCGTCCGGGCCAACGCGGCGCGCTACCGGGAGCTGGCCGCCGCGCACCGGGAGATGCACGCGCGATAGAACAGGTCAGTCGAGGCTGATCGGCCCGAGCTCGTCCAGCAGATCTCCCGGCCCGGGGTTACCGCGCGCCGAGGAGCCGCCCAGGTGGTTCAGCACTCCCCACACCGCGTTCAGGCCAGTCGTCACGGCTCCTTCAGCCCAGCCGGCCGTGAAGGAGACGTCGTCGCCGGCCAGGAAGACGCCGCGCTGGGAATCCGGCAGCTTGTCCTGCTTGAAGTGGGTGAACAGCCGCTGCTGGTACCGGTAGTGCCCGGGCAGGTTGGCCTTGAACGCGCCCATGAAGTTGGGGTCGGCCTCCCAGGAAACGGTGATGGGCTGGCCCACGATGTGCCCCGAGATGTCCACGCCCGGGTAGATCTGTTCGAGCGAATGCAGCATCAATTCCACGCGTTCGTCCGCGTCCAGCGCCAGCCACTTCAGCGCGTCATCATTCCAGGTGTAGGAGAGCAGGATGACGGCGGGCTGGTCCGGGCCGTTGTCCAGCAGGTAGGTGGCGCGGTTGAGCCGGTCCGTGAGCGTCATGGACAGGACCTCGTTGCCGGTGTCCGGATCGATGTCCTTCCAGAAGGGCCGGTCCACCATCACGAACGTCTTGGAGGACTGCATGTAGTGCGAGCGTTCCATGGCGGTCCACAGCTCGGCGGGGAACAGCGCTTCCTCTGTGTGGATGCGGGTGGACAGCAGCCAGGACTGGCAGGTTGCCACCACGGCCGGGTAGCTGGCTTCGCGGCCCCAGCGCTCGCGGATCCGCAGGTTTCCGTCCGGGTCGCGGCTGATCTTCCCTACGGCGCCGCGCGGCGAACCGGCGTGCAGCGAGGCCAGTGACGTCCCCTGCGGCCAGTGCACCAGGTCCGACGGCGCGTGCTGCCAGAGTGCCTCGGGCAGCCTTTGCGCTCCCCCGCGGATGAGGTGGTGCTGGTCGTCCGCATCGGTGTAGACCACCCGGAGGATTTCCAGGATGGAGTTGGGGAAGTCCGTGTCCCAGCCCCCGGTGCCAAAGCCCACCTGGCCGAAGGCCTCCCGGTGCGCGAAGCCTGCCTTCTTAAAGGAGTCGCTGGCGGCGATGAACCCATAGAAGGTTTGCTCGTCCATCAGCGGAAGCAGTTCGTTCCAGAGCTCCTTGATCCGGGAGGTGTCACGGGCGCGGATGGCTTCCTGCATCTCAACAAACTTTGCGCCGTCATTAACCGCTGCCTTCCAGGCGTCCGCGACCTCCCGGAAAAACGGAGGCAGGTCGGCGGGCTGCTCGGCGTAGTGCTTCTTGCCGGCCAGTTCGATCACCGTGCTGGAGGTTGCCGGCGACAACGGGTTGGGGAACTCCCGGGTGTCCAGTCCCAGGAGGTCGACGTAGTGGTGGAACGCTTTTCCGGACTCCGGGAACCGCATCCCGCCGAGGTCAGCTACCACTCCGGGCGCCGCCGGGAACGCCGCCGTCCGCAGCCGCCCGCCGATCTGGTCTGCCTCGTACACCACCGGCCGCAGCCCCAGCTTCATGAGCTCATAGGCGGTGACCAGGCCGGAAAGTCCTGCCCCGATAACAGCGACCTCCGTTCCCAGCAGTTCAACCGGGACGGATCCCAGCCCGTCCGGGTGGGCCAGGTAGTGGTCGTAGCTGAACGGGAAGTCCGGGTTCAACATGGTGATCGGGCCGGGGGCTGAGCCGTCCGCGGCAGGGGCGGCAGCCCTGGTTGCCGTGGTGCTGGACGGGTCAAAGGCCGGCAGTTCAGTGGCGATGGTCATGGAAGTTCTGCCTTCGTCGTTTCAGGGGTTTGCTGGGATGAAAGTTGCGGTCCGGCAAGCTCACGGTATTCCTCGCTGCTGAGCGCCGCCATCCGGGAGTTCCGCTGGCCGTAGCCGAAGTAGGCGGCCACGCCGGCCAGCATCCACACAGCGAAGGTGACCCAGGTGTCGGCGCCGAGGTTGGCCATCAGGTAGGCGCACATTGCGGCACCAAGTATGGGAGTAAGCGGGAAAAGGGGCACGCGGAAGGTGCGCTCCAGCTCCGGCCGGGTCCGGCGCAGGTAGATGACGGCGACATTGACCAGGGCGAAGGCGAACAGGGTGCCGATGCTGGTGGCGTCCGCCAGTGCCCCGAGGGGCACCAGGCCGGCAGTGAGCGCGACGGCGATGCCCGCCAAGAGCGTGCCTGCCACCGGTGTGCCGGTGCGGCGGGAGACGCGGCCGAAGACCTTGGGAATGAGCCCGTCGCGGGACATGGACAGCAGGATGCGGGTCTGCCCGTACAGCACGGTGAGGACGATGCTGGCGATGGCCAGCACGGCACCCACCGCAAACACCAGGGCAATCCACGGCTGGCCGGTGGTTTCCTCGAGGATTTTCACCAGCGCGGCTTCGGTACCGTCGAACCAGCCCCAGGGGCGGGCGCCGACGGCTGCCACTGCCACCAGGACGTAGATGGTGGTGACAATCAGCATGGAGAGCATGATGGCCCGTGGCAGGTCGCGCTTGGGGTTGCGGGCTTCCTCACCTGCGGTGGAAGCGGCATCGAAGCCGATGTAGGAGAAGAAGACGCGGGAGGCTGCGGCGGAGACGCCGGCTGCACCCATGGGCAGCAGCGGCTCGAAGTTCCCGGCATTGAAGGCGGTGAAGGCCACGGCGCAGAAGAAGACCAGGATGCCCACCTTCACCACCACGATGGAAGTGTTGATCCAGGCACTCTCCTTGGCGCCGCGCACAAGGAGGATGGTGGCCAGGACCACGATGACCATGGCCGGGACGTTGACCATTCCCCCGTCGCCGGGCGGCTGGGACACCGAGTCCGGGAGTACAGCACCGAACACGGCCAGGGTTTCGTTCACGTATTGGCCGGCCCCTACGGCCACGGCGGCAACTGATACGGCATACTCCAGCACCAGGCACCAACCACAGACCCAGGCCATTCCTTCGCCCATGGTGGCGTAGGTGTAGGAGTAGCTGGAGCCGGCCACGGGTACCAGCCCTGCCATTTCTGCGTACGAGACGGCGGACAGCAGCGCGGCCAGGCCGGCGATCGCAAAGGAGATCCAGATGGCCGGGCCGGCCAGGGGGACGGATTCACCCAGGATCACCAGGATGCCGGTGCCCAGGGTTGCCCCTACCGAGATCATGGTCAGCTGCAGGACACCGAAGCTCCGGACCAGGCGCGGACCGCCGTTGTTGTCTTCCGCTTCGCTGACCATTTGGGCGATGGGCTTGCGGCGCAGCAGCTGGGCCCCCAAGGTGGGACGGGCCGCAGTCCCGGTGGCACCGCCCGGGGCCGGGCCGGAGAGTGTAGGCACAGTCATCGTTGACGTCCGTTCATGTCGGTGAGTGGTTGTCTGGTTTCCCCTCCCCCAGCCTAGGGTTGTGAGCCGGATCTCAAGGGTGTGCAAAGTGACCTATAGTCTTCATTGATGAGACGCAATGCACCAGCCGCCAATGACGGCCACGACCAGCTTGACGCCGTGACGCTGGGGCAGTTCCTGGCCGCACTGCCCGCCGGCGTGTCAGTGGTCAACGACGCCGGCAACGGCCCTGTACCCCTGCGGTGGGTGGAGCCCAGCGAACTGGAGGATCCTACTCCCTACCTGTTGGACGGAGAATTCATCCTCACCGCGGGGCTGCCGTTCCGCGGCGGGGACGGTAGCAGCGGAGCCGGGTTTGAGGAGTACGTCCGCAGGCTTGTGGCAGCGGGGGTTGCTGCGCTGGGCTTCGGCCTGGAGCCCTACTTCGACGCCGTTCCGGACCTCCTGGTGGCAGCGTGCCGGGAGCAGGGGCTCACATTGGTGGAGGTGCCGGCCAGCATCCCGTTTGCCGCCCTTGGCCTGGAGTTTTACAGGCTCCTTGAGTCCGGCAACGCCCAGGTGTTCCGGCAACTGGCGGACACTAACCGGCATCTCATGCGGGCCGTCCTCTCCGCCCGGCCGGAGCACGAACTGCTGGCGGCGCTCGTCCAGCGCGTTCCCGCGTGGGCTGTCCTTTTCGGTGCTGACGGACGCGTCCGCGCCAGGGCAGGTGCCGCCGTCGGGATTCCCCAGCTGCAGCCCCTGCTGAAGCGGCTCCTGGCCGGGAGCGGCCCGCGGGTGGAGACGGAAACGTTTGACAGTGCCGGGTCGGCACTGGTGTTCGGCCACCCGCTGCGGAGTACCCGGGACGCGACGCTCGGAGGGTTGGTGCTGGGAACCAACAAGTCTCTCACCCCGGCGCAGAACAATGTGGTCTCCTCGGTGGTGGGCCTGCTGGAGCTGCTTGTCCGGCAGCGGACCAGCGGCTCACTTGCTCCGAGCCAGCTGGCCACCGCCCTGCTGCTGCACCCCGAAAGCCTGTCCGGAAACAGCAGCCGGGAGCTGGAGAACCTGCACGGCCTACTGGCACAAAGCGTCTCCGGAACCAGGCCCGGGCCGCTGCGGGTGGTCCAGGGAGTACGGGCAGAAACCACTGTTGCGGCTGCCGCTGACGGACCCGTGCGGGAACTGCTGCAATGGCGGCGGCTGTTCGACACCAAAATGGTGGAGCTCACTGACTATGGTTTCGCGGCAGTGACGCGCCTCAAGGTGGACGACTCCCTGCTGGCCGAGGTGGAGCAACTGGGCTGGCGGCTCGTGGTAGGCGAACCCGCAGTCCTCCAGAACCTGGCCGAGGCTTACCGGCGGGTCACTGCCCTGCGCCCGCGGGTGGCTGCTTCGGGCAAGAGCGTCCGGGAGGAGGAACTGACCTGGTCGGTAACGGGACTGCTGGGCAACGATGCGGGTGCCCTGCTGGCCGCACGCCTCCTGGCACCCATTTTGGAATTGGATCCGGAACGGCGGGCTTCCCAGCTTCGGGTGCTCCGGTCCTGGCTGGCTGCACACGGCAGCTGGGATGCCACCGCCAAGGACCTGGGGCTGCACCGGAACAGCGTGCGGCGGCAGATCAACGGCGTGGCGGAACTGCTGGATCTGGACCTGGGCCAGGTCCAGGCCCGGGCGGAGCTGTGGATCGCCCTGCAGTACGTCGATCTGCCGGCCGGCAGCGGTCAGAAGCCCCAGGAACGGTAGAGGTCAGGCCGGCGTTCGGCCAGGTACGGGACGGTCCGGCGCTCACGGCCCGCGGCGGCAGGGTCCACTTCGGCGAAAAGAAGCCCTGGCTCCCCGTCCGCTTCCGCCAGCACCCCGCCGTCAGGCCCTGCAATGACACTGCCGCCCAGGAACCTGCAGCCCTCCTCATGCCCGCAATGGTTGGCGTAGGCGACGGTCAGCTGGCTCTCCAGCGCCCGCGCACGCAGCAGGACCTGGGGGACGTCGTCAAACCCATCCGCCAGCGCGGTGGGGACCAGCAGCAGCTCAGCACCCCTGACGGCGGCTGCCCGTACCGGCTCCGGGAACTCCACGTCATAGCAGATCACAATGGAGGTGGGTATGCCGTTGAAGTCCACGACGGCGGGCGGATCGGTGGCCGGGGTGAAAGCGTCCCGTTCTTCGGATCCGAACAGGTGCACCTTGCCGTATGTGAGCAGGGTGTTGCCGCCGGCATCCAGGAGGGTGGCGCTGATCTGCCATTCACCCTGTTCCGTGAGCCGGGGCAGGCTATAAACCAGTCCGATGCCGTTGCTGCTTGCGATGCCGGCCAGCCGGTCCTGAAGGGCGGGCAGGCGCGTGGGGTCGAATTCGGAGCGCACCCTGCGCGGAGCGTAACCCACCGGAAAAAGCTCAGGCGTCAGCAGCACGGCAGCACCACGGGATGCGGCGGAGCGGGCGGCGGCCTCGATCGCCTGGCAGTTCGCGTCAACATCGAGGACCGTAGAGTTCGCCTGCAGAAGCGCCAGCAGCACTGCCATCACCTTCCGTCATTGGAGGGGCCCGCGGCGTGGGGCCGTGATTCCAGCCTAACCAGCCTGGCGCAGGTCGGCCGGGCGTATCTGCACCTGCGGCAGGCCCTTCAGGGTCAGATCGTCCTACCTGAGAATACGGCTGCTCAACCGGCAGCTATGCGTTAACTTCTTGACTACAAGAGTGGCAATAGGGCAATCTTCTTAGCATGTCCCCAACCCCGCGCTCAACGAGGAGCAAGCCAAAAAATCCCGGGTCCCAGTCAGCCCTGCGGCAACTGAACCAGCAAAGGATTATCGAGACCCTGATGGGCGGGCCTGCCACCCAGGCTGAGCTTGCCAGGCAGACCGGCCTCTCCACCGCGACCGTCTCGAACATCGTCAAGATCATGCTCGATTCCGGCCTTGCATCCGCCGAGCCGATCACGAGCTCCGGCAGGCGGGCCCTCAACGTAAGGCTGAACAGCAACGGCGCGGTGGCGGTGGGAATCGACTTTGGCCGGCGGCACCTCCGGGTGGTCCTCGCCTCCCTCAGTTATCACGTCATCGCCGAGGAATCCGTGATGCTGCCGCTCGGCCACCAGGCGGATGAAGGCATCCAGGCCGCCTTGGCCCTGCTCGGGAAACTGCTGCGGGAAAGCGGAGTTGAACGCAGCGCCGTGGTGGGGGCTGGCGTCGGAATTCCAGGCCCTATCGACCGTCGCACAGGCACTGTGGCGCAAGGTGCCATCCTTCCGGAATGGGTAGGAATCAACATCCTGCAGCACCTGGAGGAGACCCTGAAAATCCCCGTCTACGTTGACAACGACGCCAACCTGGGGGCCTGGTCAGAGGTCACATGGGGGCAGCATTCCGGAGTCAGCAACCTGATGTTCCTCAAGATCGGGTCGGGCATCGGCGCAGGCCTGATCCTCAACGGCGCGCCCTACTACGGGAACGTCGGAATCACCGGCGAAATCGGGCACGCCACCATTCATGAACAAGGGCTCGTGTGCCGCTGCGGGAACCGGGGCTGTCTGGAGACCATCGCCTCCACCACCACCATGATCGAACTCCTTAGCCGGGGTGAAGGCCGGCCGCTGACCCCGGCGGACATCGTCAGGAAGGCGCTGAACCGGGATCCCGCCACGCTCCGGGTGGTTGACGACGCTGGACTTTCCGTGGGGCGGGCGCTGGGCAACGTGGCCAACCTGATAAATCCTGAAGTCATCGTGGTGGGCGGGCCGCTGGCGGGGCTCGGAAACATCCTGCTCGATCCCATCAGGCGCGGGCTCGTAAGGCACGCGGTCCCCGTCATTGGTGAGACCACCACCTTGGCCATGTCCTCCCTGGGTGATCGGGCAGAAGCGCTCGGAGCAGCCGCCCTCGTCTTCCAACATGCGGGTATCAGGAAGACGTAGACCGTTTCGTTATACCCCTTCTTGCGTTCAAGACTTGACGACAAAGGGAGTGATCCAGTTTACTTTTGCATCAGACGGCCCTGCGCTTTGCCGGCCGGACAAAGAAGTCACTTTGCATTGGAGGGTTAGGGCTCATGACGTCCCAGACCACGCAAACGGAACCGATCATCCTTGAGATGCGGTCCATCACCAAGGAGTTCCCCGGCGTCAAAGCGTTGGACAACGTGAGCCTGCGGGTGAAGGCCGGCGAAATCCACGCCATTTGCGGCGAGAACGGCGCCGGCAAGTCCACCCTGATGAAGGTCCTCTCGGGCGTCTACCCGTACGGCAGCTACGATGGCGACATCGTCTACCAGGGCCAGGTCCAACAGTTCCGTGATATCCGCGCCAGCGAACATGCGGGCATCGTGATCATCCACCAGGAGCTGGCGCTCATCCCTGAGCTGTCCATTATGGAAAACATCTTCCTTGGCAACGAACCCACCAAGCGGGGGGTCATCGACTGGGCCGAAGCGCGGCTGCGCTCCCTGGACCTGCTGGCCAGGGTTGGCCTGCGGGAGGACCCGGACACGCCCATCAAGGAGATCGGCGTCGGTAAGCAGCAGCTGGTGGAGATCGCCAAGGCGCTGAACAAGTCTGTGAAGATCCTCATCCTGGACGAACCGACGGCCGCCCTGAACGAATCAGATTCCCAGCACCTGCTGGACCTGATGCTCGGCCTGAAGGCAAAGGGCATCACCTGCATCATCATTTCGCACAAGCTCAACGAGATCGAGCAGATCGCTGATTCCATCACCATCATCCGTGACGGCAAGTCCATTGAGACCCTAAACGTGAAGGCCGACGGCGTGGACGAGGACCGGATCATCAAGGGCATGGTGGGCCGTACCCTCGAATCCCGCTTCCCGGACCACACCCCGAAAATCGGAGAGGTGTTCTTCGAGGTCAAGAACTGGACGGTGGCCCACCCGAACGTGTCGGACCGGCTGGTCTGCAAGAACTCCAGCTTCTACGTGCGCCGCGGCGAGATCGTGGGCTTCGCCGGGCTCATGGGCGCAGGCCGCACGGAGCTGGCACGGTCCATTTTCGGCCGGTCCTACGGACGATACATCAGCGGCCAGATCTTCAAGGACGGCAAGGAGATCACCCTCAAGAACGTCCGCCAGGCCATCGATGCCGGGCTGGGCTACGTCACCGAGGACCGCAAGTCGCTGGGACTGAACCTGCTGGATGACATCAAGACCACCACGGTGGCGGCCAACCTGCGGAAGATCAGCCGCAACTCCGTGGTGGACCCCAACCAGGAATTCACCGTGGCGGAGCAGTACCGCAAGTCGCTGCGCACCAAGACCCCGTCCGTGGAGGAAGGGGTGGCCAAGCTCTCCGGCGGGAACCAGCAGAAGGTGGTCCTCTCGAAGTGGATGTTCACCGACCCCGACCTGCTGATTCTGGACGAACCGACCCGCGGCATCGACGTTGGCGCCAAGTACGAGATTTACGGCATCATCCAGCAGCTCGCGAACCAGGGCAAGGGGGTCATTGTCATCTCCTCGGAGCTCCCCGAACTCCTGGGCCTGTCAGACCGCATCTACACCATTTTTGAAGGCGCCATCACCGGTGTCCTGAACAAAGACGAGGCCAGCCAGGAAAGCCTGATGAAACTGATGACCTCCGCCCGTAAAGCCGCCTGATCCCCTGGATCACTCCCGAACCTTCCGGACACAAGGACAGACACCATGAACGCCCTTAAAAAGCTGTTTGGCGGCAACACCCGCCAATTCGGCATGATCTTCGCCCTGGTGGCACTGATCATCTTCTTCCAGATTGCGACCGACGGCCGGACCCTCACCCCCGGCAACGTCATCAACCTCTTCAACGGCAACTCCTACATCCTGATCCTGGCGATCGGCATGGTCCTGGTGATCATCGCAGGCCACATCGACCTCTCCGTGGGCTCAGTCGCGGCGTTCGTGGGGGTCACCGTAGCACTTGCCATCCGCGACTGGGGCATCCCCTGGTATGCCGGCGTGCTGCTGGGCCTGGCACTCGGCGCGGTGATCGGCGCCTGGCAAGGCTGGTGGACCGCCTACGTCGGAATACCCGCGTTCATCGTCACCCTGGCAGGCATGCTCCTGTTCCGCGGCTTCAACCAGTTTGTCGGCAAGTCCAACACCATTCCCGTCCCTTCCGACTTCCAGTACCTGGGCGCCGGCTACCTCCCTGAGGTGGGTCCAAACACCGGGTTCAACAACCTGACCCTGCTGCTGGGCATCGCAGCTGCAGCGTTCGTCGTGTGGGGGGAGCTCCGCTCCCGCAACCGCGCCAAGGCCCTGGGTGCCGAAGTACCGGAAATGTGGGTCACCGCCCTGAAGCTGGTCCTCATCAGCGGCGCCATCCTGTACGCCACGTACCTGTTCGCCACCGGCCGCCCCGGAACCTCGTTCCCGATCCCCGGCCTCATCCTGGCGGTCCTGGTCCTGCTGTACGGCTTCATCTCCTCCCGCACCATTCTGGGCCGCCACGTCTACGCAGTGGGCGGCAACCGGCACGCTGCCGAACTGTCCGGGGTGCAGTCCAAAAAGGTCAACTTCCTGGTCATGATGAACATGTCCATCCTGGCCGGCCTCGCCGGCATGATCTTCGTTGGCCGTTCCACCGCATCTGGCCCCTTCGACGGCGTTGGCTGGGAACTTGACGCAATCGCGGCCGTGTTCATCGGCGGCGCCGCCGTGACGGGCGGCGTGGGCACCGTCGTCGGATCCATCATCGGCGGCCTGGTCATGGCCGTCCTGAACAACGGCCTCCAACTGCTGGGCGTGGGCGCCGACCTCACCCAGATCATCAAGGGCCTGGTCCTCCTGATCGCCGTCGCGTTCGACGTCTACAACAAGTCCCAGGGCAAGAAGTCGATCATCGGCCTCATGACCAGGAACTTCAACCGGCCTTCCGGCGGCGGACCCAGCAACCCCCTCCAGCCCGACGAAACCACCTCCACAAAGGAAGCGATCGCCAGGGAAGCCTGACCTCCGCAGCCTGGACAGAGTTACACCACCACAAAGAAAGAGAACCAACAATGCGAATGATGGGTAAAGCAGGAAAGGCAGCAGCGGTTGCTGCCATCGCAGCACTGGCGCTGACGGGCTGCGGACGGTCAGAGACCACCACGGGCGGCGGCACCGAGGGTGCCGGCGGCTTCGAGCAGGACTCCGCCATCGGCGTCGCTCTTCCGCAGAAAACCAGTGAAAACTGGGTTCTTGCAGAGAAGCTGTTCAACGACGGCCTCAACGAAGCCGGGTTCAAACCTGACGTTCAGTTCGCCAACGGCGGCGTGTCCGAGCAGCAGAACCAGATCAGCGCCATGGTCACCAAGGGCGCCAAAGTCATCATCGTGGGCGCCATCGACGGCTCGCAGCTGGGCACCCAGCTCAAGCAGGCCAAGGACGCCGGCGCCACCGTTATCGCCTATGACCGCCTGCTGCTGAACACCGAGAACGTGGACTATTACGTGGCCTACGACAACTTCAAGGTGGGCGAGCTGCAGGGCCAGGCCCTGCTCGAAGGCCTCCAGGCCAAGAAGCCCTCCGGTCCCTACAACATCGAACTGTTCGCCGGTTCCCCCGACGATGCCAACGCCAAGGTCTTCTTTGACGGCGCCATGAGCGTCCTGCAGCCGAAGATCGACGACGGCACGCTCAAGGTACTCTCGGGCCAGACCAGCTTCGAGCAGGCAGTGACACAGGGCTGGAAGGCCGAAAACGCCCAGCGCCGCGCTGACACGCTGCTCACCGGCAGCTACACCAGCGAGTCCCTGGACGGTGTCCTGTCCCCGAACGACACCCTGGCACGCGCAGTCCTGACGTCCGTCAAGGCCGCAGGCAAGCCGCTGCCGGTCGTCACCGGACAGGACTCCGAAGTTGAGTCCGTGAAGTCCATCATGGCGGGCGAACAGTACTCCACCATCAACAAGGACACCCGCAAGCTCGTTGAGCACGCCATCACCATGGTGAAGGACCTCCAGGCCGGCAAGGAACTGGAGATCAACGACAAGGACTCCTACAACAACGGCGTCAAGACCGTTCCGGCCTACCTGCTGGAGCCGGTCATCGTTACCGCTGAGAACGTCAAGGAAGCCTACGCCGGCGACCCGGTCCTCGAACCGATCACCAAGTAGGCAATCTGAACCAGGAAGTGCCCGGTCCCCTCTTGGGGGCCGGGCACTTCCGCGTCTGCTCTCAGCAGTTCCACCGGCGCTCTGACACCTTCGTTGTAATTCCCCAACGCCCCATCAGCTTCGGCAGGTCATTCCGGAACCCTCGCCCGCTGCGGTGAGAGGATGGTCACCATGAGTGCGCCCATTGCCAAGCCATGGCTGTCCAGCCAGTCCGACCAGGACCCCCGTTCCGCCACCGGTTCTCCCCTGCGCTGGGGGGTTATCGCAACGGGCGGCATCGCCCGTTCAGTATCGCAGGACCTGGCTCTGCTGGCCGACGCCGAGCTTTACGCCGTGAGCTCCAGGGCGCAGGACACGGCCGACGCCTTCGCGGCTGCGTATGACTTTGCCCAGGCCTACGGTGACGACGGCGGGGTGCCCGGCTACCAGCGGCTGCTTGCCGACGAGCAGGTGGACGTTGTCTACGTGGCGACTCCCCACGCACAACACCATGAGATCGTCCTTGCGGCGCTCAACGCCGGCAAACACGTCCTCTGCGAAAAGGCGTTCACCATAAACGCCCGTGAGGCAGCCGAGCTTATCGAGGTAGCCCGAAGCCGCAACCTGTTCCTGATGGAAGCGGTGTGGAGCAGGTTTTTGCCGGGCATGCAGCGCGCCTTCGAAATCGCGGCGTCCGGCGAGCTGGGGAACGTCCATTGGGTGACGGCAGACCTCGGCTTTCCGGCGCCTTATTCCCCTACCGCCAGGCTTTGGGCGCGGCAGGACGGCGGCGGAGCTTTGCTCGATATTTCGGTCTATCCGCTGCTGTGGGCGTTGGGAACCCTTGGTTTTCCCCAGACGGTGAGCGCCACCGGCTTCATCAACGACGACGGCGTGGACGCGCAGAACGCCCTCACGCTGGGCTACAACCATGGGGCGCAAGTGCAGTTGACATCCTCCCTGCTGGCCCACGGGCCCCGAGTTGCCACGGTCGCCGGAGACCTGGGCTTCCTCCAAAGCGTGGGCTCCATCAACAACCCGCGTGAACTGGTAGTGGCCTCAGGCCTGAACGACCGCCGCACTGAAACCTTTGAACCTGTGGGCCGTGGCTACGCGTATGAGCTTCGCGAGGTTACGCGCTGTATCCAGCAGGGCCTGACGGAAAGCCCGGTTATGCCGCTGGAGGATTCACTGAGCACCATGCGGCTGTTCGATGGAGTGCGTGCCCAGCTCGGCGTCACCTACCCGAATGACCACCACTGAGGGCTTATGTTCCGCTTACTAATCCGTTAATACTTGACCGGTGTCCAACAACTGTCATACAGCCGCGACTTAAAGTTTCCTTTCTTGTCGAGTTGTTTTAGCAGACCCTAGACTTCCTGCAACAATCGGTTTTAGGCTGTAGACATCGTCGAATGCAACAGTACTGGGGGTGGTACGCATGGCTAGAGAACGCTCGCCATGGCGTGCGCTCAGGCCGGTGCTGCTTGCTGGAGCAGCCACGTTCACTTGGCTCACCTTCTCAGCAACGGCAGCTTCCGCCGATGCACTTCCGGATGCAGCATCCCTGTTGGGGGGCGTCACCGCTTCTATATCCTCGGTGGCGGACAAGCTGCCCGTTCCGGACGCCACGGCTCCTGCCGCCGTTGACTCAGCAGCGCAGGCATCATCAGCTGGTCTGCTGAAGCCAATAGGCGGCGAAGTCTCGGTGCTTGCCGACGACGTTGCAGCCTCCGTCCCTGTAGTCAGCCAGGTGGTTCCCGCGGGAACAGTGTCAGCGGTTTCACGACCGGTCGTCCAGGCTGCGGACACAACAGCGGCGGAAGCCGTGAAAGTAGTAGCTGCGCCCGTATTCGAGGTGGTACCCGTACTGGAAGCGGTACTGCAACCTGTTTCCGATGCGGTCACCGGCACCGCTCCGCTTCCCGTTCCGCTTCCTGACCTTGATGGTGTGGTGGCGCACAAGGATGTTGAGCAGCAGGCGGACAGTTTCGCTATGGTAGCTGGCGCCGCAGAAACCAGTAAAACAGCGCCGGCCAACACCACTGAGACCGTGGCTCCGGGCGCAGTCGCTTCGACTGCGACCATTGCAGCCGCGGCAACTTCCGTTATTGCCGGCTCCAGTGACTTAGTCTCGGCGGGCTCGTCCGGGCTGGAGTGGGTCCTCGCTGAGGCGCAGGTCGGGGAACAACCCGACACCAACGATCCTTCATCCTTTCCTTTCCCGGCACCTGCCGTGCCCGCTTCAGGTACGGGAAGCGGAGCGTCTTCGGGAGCGTCGTCCGGCGCCGCAGCCTGGCTGAGTCCCTTCGATCTTGACCTGCCTGTCACCGGCCCCGTAGATGCCGGTGAACTCCTCAAGCACATCCCTGCGCCGGTGTCCCACGACCCCGGCTCCTCTCCTGACTAGTTGAGTCCCCGCTGCCCTTCCGGCAGAACGCGGATCCTACAGGCGCTGCTCAGCGCCATAACTCAACTTTTCAGGAGAAATCATCATGAGTTCCAACCTTCGCAGGGGGATGCTTGGCACCCTCTTCGCCGGCGGGCTTTTAGCCCTCGGCTGCACCACGGCAAATGCCGCGGACACTACCAGCGGATCGGACCTTTCCGCCTCCGCCCTCATCTCGGCGGCGGCGTCCGCTGATTCGACGTCGTTGGGTCTGCTGGGTGATTCAACGCCGTCCGGCTCAACTGGCGTCGCCGCCGCAGCGGATGTAGCACTCGCCGGCGATTCAGTGTCCGGCATTGACGGCGCCACGGCTGCCCTGGCAGCCGCCGCTACCGTTGATCTTGGACTTGGCAACGCTGGCCTGACTGACGCGTCCACAACTGACGTGGCAGTAGCTGCAGACGCAGCCATCGGCCTGGGAACCGCCACAGGCATCACAGAAACCACCGGGGCAGACGTAGCGGCAGTTGCGGACGTCAACCTGTCCCTGGCCGCTGCCGACACCGCAGCCACGGACGTGGCAGTAGCTGCAGACGCAGCCATCGGCCTGGGAACCGCCACAGGCATCACAGAAACCACCGGGGCAGACGTAGCAGCAGTTGCGGACGTCAACCTGGCCCTGGCCGCTGCCGACACCGCAGCCACGGACGTGGCAGTAGCTGCAGACGCAGCCATCGGCCTGGGAACCGCCACAGGCATCACAGAACCCACCGGGGCAGACCTAGCGGCAGTTGCCGACGTCAACCTCGGCGGAACCGACGGCAACAATGGCGGCACCCTCGCCGACGCACTTGCCGACGTCAACCTCGGCGGAACCGACGGCAACAATGGCGGCGCCCTCGCCGACGCACTCGTCGACATCACCCTCGGCGGCACCGACGGCACCACCGGCGGCAACGGCACCCTCGCCGACGCACTCGTCGACATCACCCTCGGCGGAACCGACGGCAACAATGGCGGCACCCCCGCCGACGCACTCGTCGACATCACCCTCGGCGGCACCGACGGCACCACCGGCGGCAACGGCACCCTCGCCGACGCACTCGTCGACATCACCCTCGGCGGGACCGACAGCAACAATGGCGGCACCCCCGCCGGCGCACTCGTCGGAGTCACCCTGGGCGGCACCGACGGCACCACCGGCGGCGTGGACGCGGGTGCAGGCCTTGGGGTCGACCTGGGCACCGGCAGCAACGGTTCGGTCGATGCAGGACTGGGTGTAGGCCTTGACCTCGGCCTCGGTCTGGGCAGCAGCGGTAACGGGACGGAGAATCCCGGCACTGAGACGCCCGATACTGAAAACCCGGGAACGGACAATCCCGGTGACGGCACTACCGGGGGTGTTGGCACCGTGGATCCCGGAACGAACACCCCCGGAACCGGCACTGATGTCGGAGCGGTTTCCGGCAACGGAAACACCGGCCAGAACGACGGCAGCGGCCTTGGCGCCGGTGACGCCGGCACCGGCAGCAGCGGCAACTTCACCGTAGCCCCCGCAGGTTCCACTGCAGTGGGCGGTGCCATCGCCGTCGACGCCTCCGCAGCCAGCGCCAGCCCCCGCAGCACCCCGTCCCGGGGCAGCACCGGCCTGGCCAAGACCGGCGTGGACGCCTCGCTGGCGCCTCTCGCCCTGCTACTGCTGGTGGCAGGACTCCTGATGCTCCGTAAGCGGAAAGTGTCCTAACTCGAAACAGATCCTGAAGCGCCTGCCCACGCGCCTGAAGCGGCAGCACCCGGCAGGCTTAGGGAAAGGAGGTATCCCAGACCAACACGAAAAACGATGCAGAACATGTCCTCAGCACACATGTCCTTGTAACCAGTGGTCCGGCGGCGAAAGCCATGTATGTCGCCGCCGGACCACCGGCATGCTCCCGGCCCCCTGGCCAATCGCCCGATTACCCTACTCGCCCGTATAATTTGGGGTACGACAGTGCCGCAGCGCACCGGGAGGAACGGTCATGGTGGCGGAATCGCCTAGCTCCATCAAGAATGAAGTGGTCGGCGGACGTTATCGGTTGGGTGAAGTCATTGGCCGCGGCGGTATGTCGTCCGTGTACTGTGCCCGGGATGAGAAACTGGGCCGCGACGTAGCACTTAAGCTCTTTGCGCCTCAAGCCCCGGACGCGGACGAACTGAAGCGCCAGGAAGCGGAAATTCAGCTCCTTGCCACGCTGAACCACCCCGGATTGGTGACGCTCTTCGACGCCGGCATCGATACGCGGATACCTGACGAGCCGAGACCGTTCCTCACCATGGAACTCGTTGAAGGCCAGGACCTTAGGAGCCGGATCCGGCACAGCACCGTTCCCTTGGAGGAGTTGGCCGTCATTGGCGCCGGAATTGCTGACGCGCTTGCCTACGTCCACGGCCTGGGTGTCATCCACCGCGACATCAAACCTGGCAACATCCTGCTGGTCCAGATCCGCCCCGGTGAACCCCTGCGCCCGAAGCTCACCGACTTCGGCATTGCCAGAATCGTGGACTCGACCCGACTGACAGCCACGGGAACCATGGTGGGCACCGCCGCCTACCTCAGCCCGGAGCAGGCTTTGGGTCAGCCCCTCTCCCCTGCGACGGACATCTACTCCTTTGGACTGGTCTTACTGGAATGCATCAAAGGGACTGTGGAGTACCCTGGCAGTGCAGTGGAATCTGCCGTGGCGAGGCTGCACCGCGCACCCGAAGTTCCTGATGACGTCCCCTCCGAGTGGGCTGACCTGATCCGCTCCATGACAGCGATCGAACCGCTCGAGCGGCCGGCAGCGGCGGACATCGAAACAGTTTTGCGCCAGGCACTGGTCTCGCCAGCGTCCACTCCGGGCGAGCTTGCGCCGGAAACCACCAGGGTCCTGCCGGCCATGCCGTTCCACCCTCCGTCCATCACTGCGGAGGAGTCGGTGGATGAGATGCGGGAAGCTGCAGGACCTGACGCTCCCTTAGCTGGCGCGCTGGCCACGGCAAGCCCGGCGGCTGTAGTGGCGCAGGTACGGGCGAAAGACTCGAAGCGCCGGACCAAGCGCTTCTGGCTCACCGCCCTTATGGGACTCGTGGTGGTTGCGGCGGCTGTCGCGGCACTGATGATGACTCTGTCCACCCAGGCAACTCCCGACGTCGTACCCTATCCAACGGTGACCGGCGTCCTCGGCGAACACCTTGAGGAACTCCAAAAGAGCGTGGAACCGTGAGGTTGACGCCTGCCGGCACCGGACGGCCGGCGCTGGGATGGTCGGCCGCCCTGCTGGCGGCTGCTTTGCTGGGCGGCTGCGGCACAGCGGAAACCGGCCTGCAACGCGACGCCGCACGGCAGCTGCAGGCCCGTGTGCTGGAGGTGGCCCAGGCGTCGTCGCAAGACGATCCCGCCGCAGCACTGAGGGCACTTGAAGGTCTCGAGGCCGAGCTGGAGTCCGCCCAGTCGGAGGGCCGGATTTCTGAGGAACGGCGCAGGAGTATCACCACGATCGCAACCGCTGTGCGGGCAGACCTTAACGAGGCTGTTGCGGCGGCCGAGAAAGCTGCGGCTGACAAGGCAGCCGAGGAGGAGAGGATTGCCGCGGAAAAGGCCGCTGCCGAAGCTCCGCCGCCGGCAGTTGAAGTTCCTGCACCTGCACCTGCACCTGCACCTGTTCCCGTGGCTCCCCCAGCTCCCGCTCCGGAGGCAGACAAGGACGACGACAAAAAGGGTAACGAGGGCAAAGGCAAAGGGAACGACTGAGGCTTAAGGACCAGCAGCGCCAGGCAATCCGGCGGCCCTGCGCGTGATGTGCTCCAGGACCGCCGCGAGTGCCGGCCAGGTGCTGTTGCCATGCCGGGTCCTTGCGTAGGCGCGCACCCGGACATCCGGATCCTTCAGCGGAACCAACGTGACGCCGGCGCGCGGCTCCCTGTCCGAGGGCAGTAGTCCGACCCCCATTCCGGCCAGGATGAGGTCTTCCACCAGCTCAAGGCTGTCAGCCTGGTGCCTCACCCGCGGCTCGAAGTCTGCCATTGAGGCAAGCAGCCGGAGGACGTCTTCGTCCGCCCTGTTCCGCGAGTTGCCGATCCAGTCGATGTCCCGGTACGCCCACAGAACTTCCGGCGCGCTGCCCGCGGCCCCAGCGGCAGCATTTGCAGGAACGCCAAGGCTCCATGGAGTGTTCCAGAGGTGGAGGGAAGCGAAGGAGGCTCCACTGCTGTCCGGAGCGAGGTTGTAGTCATAGGTCAAGGCGAGGTCCACTGTGTCTTCTGCCAGGAGGGCAAGGGCCTCTGCCGGTTCATGTTCCCTTACTTCGAGTTTCACCTCGGGATGGGTAACGGCCAGGTCCGCAACGATGGGCATGAGGATCTTGCGGACTGCGGTCACGAAGCCAGCCACCCGCACCGTTCCCGCCGGCTCGGCGCCTGGGTCCAGTTCCGCAGTGGCCGCGTCCACAGCTGCAAGGATGGTGACGGCGTGATCGGCAAGGCGGCGGCCCGCAGGAGTGAGCCGCACGCCCCTGCCGGCGGGTTCGAGCAGTGCGGTTCCGGTTTCACGTGCCAGCGCCGCTATCTGCTGCGACACGGTCGATGTGGTGGTGCCCAGCGTGTCGGCAACGTTCCGCATCGAGCCTTGCCGGGCGAGTTCGAGCAGGACTTCGAGCCGCCGTGTTTCCATGCTAGCCATTGTCCATAAATCTTGGACGATGTGTGAAGAAATGTCACGTGGACGCACACATTTTCTTCACGGTGTACTGAATCCATGCCATTTTCTACACACCAATTCAGCGGAGCGCGCTCCGGTACAGCCATGGCCGGGGCGGCGATGTGCTGCGTGCAAATGGGCCTTGCCGCCTCCGTCGGACTGGCCGACCATCTCGGTTCCGACGGCGTGGCCTGGCTGCGGCTGGCCTGGGCAGCGCTGATCCTGGTTGCGTTCACCCGCCCCTGGCATTCCCGGTTCAGCAGGCGTGGACTGGTGACGTCCATCCTGCTCGGATTGGTCACTGCGGGGATGACACTGATGTTCATGGCTGCTGCCGTCCGGATACCGCTGGGCACAGCCAGTGCCCTTGAGTTTCTGGGCCCCCTGTCGGTCGCGGTCATCCGCGGACGGAAGGCGGGCCGCTGGTGGGCACTGGTCGCCGCCGCTGGCGTTGCGGCTCTGACGGAACCGTGGCACGGCGGCACTGACGTGACCGGCGTCCTTCTTGCCCTGGGGGCTGCCGCCTGCTGGGCCGGGTACATTCTCCTGACGCAGCGCGCCGGCGACGAAGTGAGCGGCCTCCAGGCACTCGCAGTTTCGATGCCTGTGGCCGCAGTGGCAACCACTGTGTTCGTGGGACCGGCGGTAGTGGCACACCTTGCCGACTGGCGGCTGCTGCTGGTAGGTGCGGGCCTGGCGCTGTTAATGCCAGTGGTCCCCTTCAGCCTTGAGCTTCTGGCCCTGCGCCGGCTGAAAGCCTCTGCCTTCGGAACGCTGATGAGTTTGGAGCCGGCCATCGCCGTCGTGATTGGATTCCTGGTCCTGGGGCAGCTGCCGGGCCTGGCTGCCGTCCTGGGCATCGTGCTGGTGGCAGCCGCAGGCATTGGGGTGACCCTGCAGGCTGAAAGGGAAAAGCCTGCGGACAGCAACGCAGTGAACGACGGCGGTCCGGAGGCAGTGGAGAGGGCAGCAGTACGTTA
Source organism: Pseudarthrobacter sp. NamB4 (assembly GCF_005796185.1). Lineage (GTDB taxonomy): Bacteria > Actinomycetota > Actinomycetes > Actinomycetales > Micrococcaceae > Arthrobacter. The sequence continues at coordinate 92,992 of NZ_VAHM01000008.1, read as the reverse complement.
GAGGGTGGGCACGAAAGAGGCGGCGCCCTGGAGATCAGACTCCGGGGCGCCGCCTCTTCGCGTTGCCTGGTGAAGGCCCTAGCCCAGTGTGGCGAGGACCTTGTTCAGCGTGGCCGACGGACGCATCACGGCGGAAGCCTTGGCGTCGTCCGGGTGGTAGTAGCCTCCGATGTCCACCGGGGAGCCCTGCACCTCGGCCAGCTCGCCGACGATCGTCTCCTCCTTGGAGGAAAGCTCGCTGGCGACGGAGCTGAACGCGGCGGCAAGGTCGGCGTCGTCCGTCTGCTTGGCCAGTTCCTCAGCCCAGTAGCGGGCCAGGAAGTAGTGGCTGCCACGGTTGTCCAGTTCGCCGGCACGGCGGCTCGGGGACTTGTTTTCCAGCAGGAAGGTGCCGGTGGCCCGGTCCAGGGTGTCGGCCAGGACCTGTGCCCGGGCGTTGCCCTTGGTGGTGGCCAGGTGCTCGAAGCTCACGGCCAGGGCGAGGAACTCACCCAGGCTGTCCCAGCGCAGGTGGTTTTCCTTGAGCAGCTGCTGGACGTGCTTCGGGGCGGATCCGCCGGCACCGGTTTCGAAGAGCCCGCCGCCGTTCATCAGCGGAACAATCGAAAGCATCTTGGCGCTGGTGCCCAGCTCCAGGATCGGGAACAGGTCCGTGAGGTAGTCGCGTAGAACGTTGCCGGAAACGGAGATGGTGTCCTCGCCCTTGCGGATGCGCTCGAGGGTGAACGCGATGGCCTTGACCGGGGACATGATGCGGATGTCCAGGCCCTCGGTGTCGTGGTCCTTGAGGTACCCGTTGACCTTGGCGATGAGGTTGGCGTCGTGGGCGCGCTCCTCGTCAAGCCAGAACACGGCCGGCGTCTGGGAGGCGCGGGCGCGGGTGACGGCCAGCTTGACCCAGTCGCGGATGGGCAGGTCCTTGGTCTGGCAGGCGCGCCAGATGTCTCCCACGGTGACCTGGTGTTCGATCAGGACGTTGCCGGACCCGTCGACGATCTGTACCTTGCCCGGCTCCTGGATTTCGAAGGTCTTGTCGTGGCTGCCATATTCCTCAGCGGCCTGCGCCATGAGACCGACGTTCGGCACAGTGCCCATGGTGGTGGGATCGTACGCGCCATTGGCGCGGCAGTCATCGATGACCACCTGGTAAATGCCGGCGTAGGAGCTGTCCGGCAGGACTGCCAAGGTGTCGGCTTCCTTGCCGTCCGGGCCCCACATGTGGCCGGAGCTGCGGATCATGGCGGGCATGGAGGCGTCCACGATGACGTCGCTGGGGACGTTCAGGGTGGTGATGCCCTTGTCCGAGTCCACCATCGCCAGTGCGGGACCCTCCTCAAGGCCCTTCTTGATGAGGTTCTGGACGCCTTCGCGGACATCCTCCGGGAGGTCCTCGAGGCTGCTGAGGATGGCGGCAAGGCCGTTGTTGGGGCTGATGCCGGCGGCGGCGAGCTGCTTGCCGTAGGTGTCGAAGAGCTCGGAGAAGTAGGCCTTGACCACGTGGCCGAAGATGATGGGGTCCGAGACCTTCATCATGGTGGCCTTGAGGTGGGCGGAAAACAGCACGCCCTCTTCCTTGGCGCGGGCAACCTGGGCCTTCAGGAACTCGTCCAGGGCGGCGGCACGCATCACGGTGCCGTCGATGACCTCGCCATCCTGGACCGGGAAGGCCTTCTTCAGGACCTTCACGGATCCGTCTTCGCGGACAAGCTGGATGGTGATGGTGCCCTCGGACTCCATCACCACGGACTTTTCGTTGGAGCGGAAGTCGTCCTTGCCCATGGTGGCCACGTTGGTCTTGGAATCCGCGGTCCAGGCGCCCATGGAGTGCGGGTTCTGGCGTGCGTAGTTCTTAACGGACAGCGGTGCGCGGCGGTCGGAGTTGCCTTCGCGCAGGACCGGGTTCACGGCGGAGCCCTTGATCTTGTCGTAGCGCGAGCGGATGGCGGTTTCCTCGTCCGAGGAGGGGTTGTCCGGGTAGTCCGGCAACGCGTAGCCCTGGCCCTGCAGTTCCGCAATCGCGGCCTTCAGCTGCGGGATGGAAGCGCTGATGTTGGGGAGCTTGATGATGTTGGCTTCCGGCGTCTTTGCCAGCTCACCGAGTTCAGCAAGGGCGTCACCGATCTGCTGCTCGGGGGTGAGGTAGTCACCGAACTGGGCAATGATGCGGCCGGCGAGCGAGATGTCGCGGGTCTCCACCTCCACACCTGCTGTCGAGGCGAACGCCTCGATGATCGGCAGGAACGAATAGGTAGCCAGCATCGGCGCTTCGTCGGTGTGGGTGTAGATAATCTTGGACATGCGCGGGCGTCTCCCTGAAGGTCGGCTTGGTTGTGAAAATTCTGTCTATTCCACCATGTACAACTTACCCGAGGACGCGCCGTTGCATCGTACTGGAGTCCGAGCGTTACCCCGCCGTGAGCAGGATTACAGCGATGGAGAACCGACGACGCCGGCCCGCACCTTGGCGGGTACGCCGCCGTCGCGCTTTCCCTGCGGAGCCGGCCGCACTGCCAGCCCGGCGGACGGCCGGGAGGCCCTACATGATGGGTCACTGCTATTTACAGCCGGTGTCATATGGCGGTAAATTCGCAGGGTCACCCCGGCCCTCCCCGGGGCCAATCCCCGTTCAAGACAGGACAACAATGACACGCACCAGGTCTCTGGCTTCCGGCTTCCTCAGCCTTTCAGCCGCCGCCGTTCTGGCACTCACCACTGCCGGCGGAGCGACTGCTGCACCGGCTGTGGCCGAGGACAGGAAAAAGGATCCTTCGGTCGTCAGCATCACGGTGGACAGCACCGGAGTGGCTGAATACTGGACGGCCGAGAAGATGAGGAACGCCATCCCTGGCGATGTCTTGGCCGGCAAGGCGCTGGAACGTGGAAACCGCTCGAAGGACTCCACGGTGGAGAAGGGCAAGAGCAGCCAGGTCCAGGCCACCAAGGGCAAGCCCACCATCGCCCAGAGCGAAGCCCCGGTCAGCCACGTCGGCAAGGTGTTCTTCACCCTGGGTGGTTCCAACTATGTCTGCTCCGGCAATGCTGTTTCCTCAATCAACGGGAGCACGGTTTCCACGGCCGGGCACTGCCTGAACGAGGGCCCGGGCGCCTACGCCACCAACTTCATTTTTGTGCCGGCATATGAGAACGGTGCCGCTCCTTACGGCAAATGGACGGCACGCGCTTACCTGGCCCCCACGCAGTGGGTTGCAAGCGGGGACATGGCCTACGACACCGGTTTCGCCGTCATGAACCGCGACTCCAGCAAACGCACGCTGACTGACGTCGTAGGCGGCTCCGGGGTGGCCTTCAATGAGGCACGAGGCTTGACCTACAAGTCCTTCGGGTACCCCGCCGCCTCCCCCTTCAATGGAGAGACGCTCAAGAGCTGCACCGGGACGGCAACGAACGATCCCCATAACCCGCAGTTCGGCACCCAGGGCATCGCCTGCGACATGACCGGCGGTTCCTCCGGCGGCCCCTGGTTCATCGGCAGCGGCTCCGCCGGTCTCCAGAACTCCGTCAACAGCTATGGCTACAACCGCTCGGCGGTGATGTACGGCCCGTACTGGGGATCCGTCATCCAGAAGACCTACGCCATTGCATCAGCATCCTAAGAACATCCAACCCGGTGAAGAGTCCGTCAGCCGCGCCGAGCTGAACCAGTCTCCCGAGGAAGTCCTCGAGTACTGGACAGAGCAGCGGATGGCGGAAGCCAGGCCCCGGGAGCTGCGGCTTCCGGAGGAGGGTCCGCGTCTCAAGCAGAGGGGCGCGGACACCGGCGAACCGGGGTCCGACCCTCCTGCCCACGACTAAGCCAGCAAACGACGACGGCGCCCGTCCCCGACAAAGGGGGCGGGCGCCGTCGTTCCTGGGCGGGTAGGAGTCATTCCTGGGCGCGTAGGATCAGTGGAAGAAGTGGCGGGCGCCGGTGAAGTACATCGTGACGCCGGCCGCGTTGGCTGCCGCAATGACTTCCTCATCCCGGACGGACCCGCCGGGCTGGACCACGGCACGGATGCCGGCGTCAATCAGGATCTGCAGGCCGTCAGCGAACGGGAAGAAGGCGTCCGAGGCTGCCACTGCACCGCGGGCCCGCTGGGGTGCGCCGTCCGTGCTGGTATTCGAGGCACCACCGGCACCTTCGACGTCGGACTCCACCTTCACGCCCAGGGTGTTGGCCCGCTCCACGGCCAGTCGGCAGGAGTCCAGGCGGTTGACCTGGCCCATGCCGATGCCCACAGCGGCGCCGTCAGCGGCAAGGAGGATGGCGTTGGACTTGGCGGCGCGGCAGGCCCGCCAGGCGAAGGCGAGGTCTGCGAGCGTCTTCTCGTCAGCGGCTCCACCGGCGGCGAGGGTCCAGTTCGCGGGGTCGTCGCCGTTGGCATCGACCTTGTCGGCGACCTGAACCAGCATGCCGCCGGAGACCTGGCGGAACTCCGTGGGGTAGCGGCCGTAGCCCTCGGGCAGGGCGAGCAGGCGGATGTTCTTCTTCTTGGACAGGATCTCCACGGCCTCCGGCTCGAAGCCGGGCGCGATGACAACCTCGGTGAAGATGTCCTTAACGGTGTTGGCCATGCCGGCGGTCACAGTGCGGTTTGCGGCGATGACACCGCCGAAGGCCGAGACGGGGTCGCAGGCGTGGGCCTTGGCGTGGGCATCGGCGATGGGGTCTGCCGCGTCCTCGGAGCCAACGGCCACGCCGCAGGGGTTGGCGTGCTTGATGATCGCTACGGCCGGTTCCTTGAAGTCGTAGGCTGCGCGCAGGGCGGCGTCGGCATCCACGAAGTTGTTGTAGCTCATGGCCTTGCCGTGCAGCTGGTCTGCCTGGGCGATGCCCACCGGCGCTGCCTTGTCCACGTACAGGGCAGCCTGCTGGTGCGGGTTTTCGCCGTAGCGCAGGACCTCGGAGCGCTCCAGCGAGAGGCCGGCGTAGGCGGGCCAGTCGATGACGCCGTCCCCGTCCTCATCCAGGAACTGGCTGGCGGTCCAGGTTGCCACGGCGTTGTCGTAGGAAGCGGTGTGGGCGAACGCCTTGGCGGCCAGCCGGCGGCGGGTCTTCAGGTCGAACCCGCCTTCAGCCGCTGCGGTGACCACTTCGCCATAGAAGGAGGGGTCAACAACAATGGCGACGGCGGCGTGGTTCTTCGCTGCCGACCGCACCATGGCGGGACCTCCGATGTCGATCTGTTCAACGACGTCGTCCTGGGCAGCGCCGGACTTGACGGTTTCGACGAACGGGTAGAGGTTCACCACCACCAGGTCGAACGGCTCGATCTCCATTGCGGTGAGCGTTTCCATGTGCGCCGACACGCGCCGGTCGGCCAGGATGCCGCCGTGGACGCGCGGGTGGAGCGTCTTGACGCGGCCGTCCAGCATTTCCGGGGAGCCGGTGACTTCCTCGACTTCCTGGACCGGGATGCCAGCGGCGGCGATCTTCTTGGCCGTGGAGCCGGTGGACACGAGCTTCACTCCCGCTGCATGCAGGCCCTGCGCGAGCTCCTCCAGACCGGTCTTGTCGTAAACCGAGATCAGCGCCCGGCGGATGGGAACACGGTCAATGGATACGCGCTCATGCTGCGTGAAGCTCACAAATGTCTCCGTCTTATCTCGCGGAACAGCGCCGCGGTTGGTGGGGATACGGCCAGTTTAGCGCGAAGGGGCATTGCCCGGCGTGTCAGCGTAAGTGTGAACGCCAGTGGGCCCGGCTAGAGTTTTCCCCAGGAGGCTGCGATGAATACTTACACCACTGTGCCGAGCGGCGAACAGGTGGTCCAGGAACTGCCATGGCGATGGAAGGTCCAGGGCAGGATCTTTCTGATCGGCGGCCTCGGCTTCATGTTCGATGCCTGGGATGTGACGCTCAACGGCATCCTCATTCCGCTGCTTTCCGCGCACTGGGCCCTGACTCCGGGTGAAGTCGCGTGGGTGGGCACGTCCAACCTGATCGGCATGGCGCTGGGTGCTTTCATTTGGGGCACCATCGCGGACACCATCGGACGCAAGAAGGCGTTCACGGCCACGCTGCTGATCTTCTCCCTCTTCACCGTGCTTGGTGCCTTCTCCCCCGACTTCATCTGGTTCTGCGTGTTCCGTTTCATGGCCGGCTTCGGCCTGGGCGGCTGCATCCCGGTGGACTATGCCCTGGTGGGCGAGTTCACCCCGCGCAAGCAGCGCGGCAAGGTCCTTACTGCCATGGACGGCTGGTGGCCCATCGGTGCAGCGCTGGCAGGCTTCGTCTCCGCGGCTCTGGTGGCTTTGTACGGAGACTGGCGGCTGACCATGCTGGTGATGGTCCTGCCCGCCCTGCTGGTCTTCTGGGTCCGGCGGAGCGTGCCGGAGTCCCCGCTGTTTCTGATCCGCAAGGGCCGGCGCGAGGAAGCGGCCAAGGTGATTGACGGCCTGGTGGCAGCTACCGGAGCGGAAGCCCGGGCCTACAGCCTCCCTGATGCGAAGGACGTGTCGCGGCTTTCCGCCGGCAGCGCCTGGACCCAGCTGCGCTCGGTGTGGCAGTTCAACTGGAAGATCACGGCGGCGGCCTGGGCACTGTTCTTCAGCATCCTGCTTGTCTACTACCTGTCCCTGACGTGGATGCCCCGGATCCTCATCGGCGCCGGCTTCGCCGAGTACAAGGCCTTCCTTACCACCGCCTCCATGGCCGCCGTCGGACTCCTGGGCGTGATCGTGGCAGCCCTTTTGGTGGAACGCGTCGGCCGTAAATGGATCCTGGCCATCACCGGGCCGCTGTCCGCGCTGACCCTGGTGATCGTTGCCTTGGTGGTGGACATTCCTACCGCGGCGGTGTTCTGGCTGCTGGTGTTCGGGTTCGTGGTTCAGGTGGCCATCCCGGTGCTCTACGCCTACGTGTCCGAGCTCTACCCCACCGAGCTGCGCGGCACCGGCTTTGGGTGGGCGTCCACGTTCTCACGGATTGGGGCCGGCTTCGGGCCGCTCATTTTCGCGAACTACTTCTGGCCGGAGCTGGGCCTGGCCACGTCCTTCGCGCTGGCCGGCGGACTGGTGCTGGTGGCCGTGCTGTGGATGGCCTTCTTCTCCCCGGAAACCAGGCAGCGCCGCCTCGAGTAGCCCCATTCTCGACGCGCCCGTTCAATTCCGACGCGCATATCCCCTGGCGCTCCCCCTATTTAGGGGGCGCCAGGGAACCTGCGCGTCGAGAAGCAGTATGGGTGTCGGAAAGGAAAGGATCAGCCGGCGGCGAGGGATGCCAGGGTGGACACCAGGAGCCGGCGTTCCACCACCTTGATGCGTTCGTGCAGGGTTTCCTCGGTGTCCGAGTCCTCAATGGTTACGGCTTCCTGCGCAATAATGGGACCGGTGTCCACCCCGGCGTCCGCCCAGTGGACAGTGCAGCCCGTGACCTTCACGCCGTATGCCATCGCATCCCGGACACCATGCGCCCCCGGGAATGCGGGCAGCAAAGCCGGGTGCGTGTTGAGGTACTTGCCGTTGAAAGCGTCAATAAACTCCGGGCTCACAATCCGCATGAAACCTGAGGAAACCACCACGTCCGGCTCGAACGCGGCAACGGCCTTCGTCAGCGCCGCGTTCCATTCGGCCCGGTCCGGATATGCCTTGAAGTCCACCACGAAGGTTGGAATGCCTGCCGCAGCGGACCGTTCCACCCCATAGGTCCCCGGACGGTCGGCACCAACAGCAGCGATCTCCACGTCCAGTTCCCCTGCCTTAACCGCGTCAATGACAGCCTGAAGGTTGGACCCGGTACCGGAAACGAGGACTACGATGCGCATGGTCCAAGCTTATGGGCAGGCTCGCGTAGGCTGGAAAACATGAACAGCACTCCGGAACCGGCTGGGCAGCAGCGGACCAAACCGCCGCTCAGCGAGGTAGCCAAGGCCTCGCTTGCCAGGACCCACACCCTGTTCCGGATGTTCGTCGTCTCGGTGCTCGGCGCCTTCTTCGTCTACCAGCTGGACGTCAACTACCTGTGGCTGACGGGAATCCTGACGGCGGCCAGCGTGGCTCTGGGCGTTGTCCTGCTGGTCCGGGCCGCCAGGTTGAAGGAGTCCAGGCTGGTGCTGATCGGTACCATTTCCGGACTGGTGGTGGCAGCAATCATGGTACTGCTGATCCTGGTCACGTCCGTGTTCTTCGACGAAGTGCGCGAATACCAGGCGTGTGTGGGCCGTGCACTGACCGACAAGGCGCAGTCAGCCTGCCGGGTCCAGCTGGAAAATTCCCTGCCCCGCCAACTCCCTTAGCCGGCAGCAAGGCGCCAACGGCCTCCGGGCTAGGACAGCAGTTCCGCGTCCGCTTCCTGCGCGGCGTGCTCGCGTTCCAGCCACGGCCCGGCCGCGTAACCGATCACGACGCCGGCCCCCACCTCAGCAGCCAGCCAGGCTGACGTCCACAACGGGTCCGGGCCGATTTCGGTGAGCCTCCCGATGCCGGCTGAGCCGCGGGCCATCCACGCGAGACCAAAAGCCAGCAGCCCCGCGGCCAGCCCAACGAGCACCCCGAGGACCAGGGTGGAAACCGTGGCCGTGAACCAGCGGGCACGGACTTTGATGGAAAGCCATTCGTCAAAGTGGTTTTCACCTTCGCGCAGAAACCACCAGCCGGCCAGCACACCGGCCAGCACCGGGACGATCAGCACAACAAAGGCATAGTCGAGCGGCCCAGAGGGAATGGCTGCCAACACCGGAATGGACGGCAGTGGGCCGACCGCCGTTCCCAGCGGGCCCACCTGGGAACCCGCACCCATGGCGAAACCCGCTCCCGATGTCCAGGCCAGCGCAAAGACCACGAGGTTAGGCAGGAAGCCAAGCTGCGCAATCGTGAGGGCTGCGCCTCCGATGGCGCCGGCGTCGAGCGCTTCGTACACCGCGACTACCAGGTTCCAGTGAATAAAGAGGTCAACGGCCAGCAGCACGGCCGCCAAAGAGAGCGCCGCAGCTGCCGCCACGAAACCTGCCTTGGCAGCCGACGCAAGATAGGAGCCGGCCCAGCGCGAATGCTGGCTGGTGCGGGAAATCCAGGCCACGGCGTCGACGCCGATCAGCCGGCTCCAAGAACCGGCCTCGAGCCGTGCCCCAATCACCATGCCCAGCGCGTAGGGAATGAGGGGGATGAACATGGCGTGCAGGGCGTTGATGCCGACGTCCGCTGTGCGGCAGACGAAGCCGGTGGCGGCGCCGAAGGCGGCATACACAACCCATGACCCCAGCAGTGCCTGCCACAGCTGGTCCGTGTAGGACGCCCGGGCAAGGCGGCGGCCGGCCCGCCAGGCCAGGAGGAACGGCAGCAGGGTCAGGCCCAGCGGGATGAGCGAGAGCGCGCCGGATTCCCCGTTCGCCGCCGTGTTGGAACCGGCGGTCGTCAGTTCCATCGGTACACCGTGGACCAGCAGCCAGGACTGTCCGGCGAGCCGTGCAAGTGCATCGAACGCGCTGTTGTTGAAGCCGGCGGTGGCCCACACCGCGATGATCGGGGCGATCACAACCAGCGCGGAGATAACAGCTGCCTGCGCCGTTTCGAGGGCCCCCTGCAGCCACAAAGGCATGGGAAGGCCGCGGTCTCCGGTCTGATCAGCACGCAGTTTCATCGTGCTCCATAGTGTCACGGCCATCCCCGCCGGCAGGGAACCGACAGGCTGAAACCGGCAATCCCGGCGAACCTCAAAGAGGCCCACAGCGGCGCTTTTCGCAGGTCTCCGCCGTAAAATTTAACTGTCCACAAGAGTGGATAGGAGGCAAAGAATGACTACCGCATCCCCACATGCACACGGCGTTCACTTTGGCCGGGCAGACGTCCAAAACGTGGGCATGGGAGTGGGAATTCTTTTGATGCTGGTGGGTGTCCTGGGCTTCATCCCGGGCATCACCACCCAATACAGCGAACTGATGTTCCTTGGACCGGCTTCGCAAGCCATGCTCTTTGGTGTGTTCCAGGTGTCCATGCTGCTCAACATCGTGCAGCTGGCCGTCGGCGCCACCGGCTGGGCCATGTCCCGCACCGAGCATGGAGCGCGGAACTTCCTCCTGGGGGCAGGCGCACTGTACATCGTCCTGGCCATCTACGGGCTGATTGTCGGAGTGGACTCAGCAGCCAACTTCCTGGCGCTGAACATGGCTGACAACTGGACCCACCTGGCACTGGGCGCTGCAATGGTTGTTGCTGGCTGGCTGTTCTCCAGGAACATGGCGGAGGACAGGAGATAGCCCGGAATCCGTAAGCCGGGAAACAGGAGCCGCGAATGAAAGAAGAACCTAAGTTCTGAAGGTATTCGTCTTACTGGCTGGTGCAGTCACCGCATGGCGGGGGCTGCACCAGCGTTCAAGAAAGAACCTCACGCACGGCGACGCCGGGAGCCCCCAAGTTGGCTCCCGGCGTCGTCGTTCGCTGTGCTGGTGACTTAGCGGGGGGCGTCGCGGTCCACGCCTTCTGCGTCAATGTGCTCCAGGCGGGTCCTCACGCTGCACGGGGACAGTCTTGGTGACGTTTTCCGTGGTGACGTACTTGCGGAGCCGGGCGCGGCTCGTGGCCTCACGCTCGGTGCCGACGCGGAGCTGCTCCTCGGAGCGGGTCATGGCGTCGTCAGTGCTGGGTCCGGAGGTGTCGTGGCCTACGGTGCCCAGGTCGGCGTCGCGGTCCGAGGCGAGACCAGCGGTGGGGGTGCCAGCGTTGAGGTCGGCGTCACCCTGCAGGTCCACGTCGTTGCGGGTATCCGACTGGGCGTCCGAGTACGTCCGCGCGCCGCGGTCGTAGTAGGTGTAGAGGCGGTCCTCTTCCTCGGGGGTGAGGTGGCCGTCCACGTCCACGCGGGGTGCGTCCTTGACGTGTTCCTTGGTGTACGGAACCACCAGGTCATCGCCCTGGCTGTGTGCGCCTTCAACGGGAATGAAAGACTGGGAGGTGCCGAAGAGCCCCGTCTTGACGGTGACCCATGTGGGCTCACCCGTGTCGTCGTCCGCGTAAAGCTGCCCGATCGAACCGATCTTCTCGCCGTCGGAACCGATGACGTTGCCACCCTTGTTAAGCAGGCTTTCAATGTTTTCCCTGTTGAGCATGACGTCTCCTTGGATGTGTCGTTGCGCTCGGCTTAGCTAACAAATGGATGTCCCGCCACCGGATTCCCGGCAGTCGGCCTCCGCCCCGGCTGCTTGAGGCTTCACGTTAGCTGCCCCCCTACCGTAAGCATGCTTAGCATCAAATGCCAAGCCTACTTAGTAAATTTTTCCCGGGCCCCAAAAGCTGCTGTTCACCCAGCCTTCTCCTCCGGGTAACGCTTTCTCCCCCGCCATTTCAAGGCAAGCGCCCACCGTGGAGGGGTGAGGATCGCAATTATTGCTGAGTCATTCCTGCCGCTGATGAACGGCGTGACGCACTCCATCCTGAGGGTTCTGGACCATCTGCAGGACCGGGGCGACGACGTCCTGGTCATTGCGCCCTCAACCCAGGACGGGGAGGCGCCGGAGCAGGTCAAGGGCGCGGACGTCCACCGGCTTCCGGCCGTTCCGCTCGCGGGCTACACAAACGTCCGGGTAGCGATGGGCGGTGTGTACCGGGTCAAGCGAATCCTTGCCGACTATGCACCGGACGTCGTCCACCTGGCCTCGCCGTTCGTCCTGGGCTGGAGGGCGGTCCAGGCTGCCCACCAGCTGGGCATCCCCACCGTTGCGATCTACCAGACCGAAGTTCCCAGCTACGCCGCCCGGTACGGGGTGCCGTTCCTGGAGAACTGGGCGTGGAGCCGGGTGGAAAACATCCATCTGCTGGCCACCAGCACCCTGGTGCCCTCAACGTTCGCGCTGAACCAGCTGCGCGGCAGGGGCATTCCCAGGGTGCAGATGTGGCGCAGAGGGGTGGACACCGCCCGGTTCTCACCCGCCAAGCGCGACGATGAGTGGAGGGCAACGGTTGCGCCGGACGGCGAGCGCCTCATCGGCTACGTGGGCCGGCTTGCGGTGGAAAAGCAGGTGGAGGACCTGGCGGCCCTGGCCGGGGTGCCGAATGCCAGGCTGGTGATCGTGGGCGACGGGCCACAGCGGGCGGCCCTGGCGGAAGCACTGCCTGATGCCGTTTTCACCGGTTTCCTGGGTGGGGAAGAACTGGCACGCGCCATGGCGTCCTTTGATCTGTTCGTCCACCCCGGCGAGTTCGAAACGTTCTGCCAGACCATCCAGGAGGCCATGGCATCGGGCGTGCCGGTGGTGGCCACCGGCAGGGGCGGCCCGCTGGACCTGGTGGAAAACTCGAGGACAGGCTGGCTCTACGAGCCCGGCGACCTGTGCGCCCTGCGCGGCCACGTGCTGGACCTGATGGGCGACGACGCCAAGCGCCGCGCTTTCGCCGCCGCCGCCCATGCCTCCGTGCAGGACAGGACCTGGCCGGCGCTGTGCGCAGAACTCGTGCGCCATTACACCGAAGCCATCACCGACGGCCCGCTTCCGACAGGACCAGCCAATACCAAGGGGGCAAGACTGTGAACATTTCCGTCATCGGCTGCGGCTACCTGGGCGCCGTCCACGCCGCCACTCTGGCGTCCATGGGCCACACCGTTGTTGGCATTGACGTCGATCCGGGCAAGGTGGAGCAACTGGGCCGCGGCGCGGCCCCCTTCCACGAACCCGGGCTGGACGAACTCCTCCAGGACGGACGGGCCAACGGCAGGCTCCGCTTTTCAACTGATCCCGCGGACGCCAAAGCCGCGCAGGTCCATTTCCTGTGCGTGGGCACTCCACAGGACAAGACGTCCGACGCCGCCGACCTCACCTTCCTGTTCTCCGCCGCGGACGCGCTGCTGCCGCACCTGGCGGCGGGCGCCGTCGTCGTGGGCAAGTCAACCGTTCCCGTAGGCACCGTGGACATGCTCCGCGGCGTACTGGCCCCGCGGCCGGACGTGCTGCTGGGCTGGAACCCGGAGTTCCTGAGGCAGGGCACGGCGGTGAAGGATTCGCTGGTGCCGGACCGGCTGGTGTACGGCGTGGAGGGCGGGCGCGCCGCTGCGTTCAACGCCTCGTCCGGTGCTCCTCTCGGGGTAACCGCAGCGCTTGATGCTGTCTACGAACCGCTGCTCAGGGCCGGGATCCCGCGGCAGGTCTGCAATTTCGCCACCGCGGAACTCATCAAGTCGGCGGCGAACGCCTACCTGGCCACCAAGGTCAGCTTCATCAACGCCGTGGCCGAACTCTGTGACGCCTCCGGCGCCGACGTGGCCGAACTCAGCGAGGCGATGGGGCTTGATCCGAGGATCGGCGGACGGTACCTGCACGCCGGGCTGGGCTTCGGCGGCGGCTGCCTGCCCAAGGACATCCGCAGCTTCCGCACCCAGGCCGCCCAGCACGGCGTCACCGCTGTGGAGGACTGGATGGGGCTGGTGGACAGGGTCAACCTGGGGCAGAGGTCGCGGACCGTGTCGCTGGCGGCGGAGCTGGCCGGAGGCACCCTGTGCGGCCGGTCGGTCACGGTGCTGGGCGCCTCCTTCAAACCGGATACCGACGACATCCGTGACTCCCCGGCCTTGGATGTGGCGGACCGGCTGGCAGCCGTCGGCGCGCATGTGACAGTGACGGACCCCAAAGCCGTCAACCACGCCTGGCAGCGCTACCCCAGGCTCCGGTTCGAAGCATCCACTGAACGCTCCCTTGAAGGCGCTGACCTGGTCCTCCTCCTCACGGAGTGGGACGAGTACCGGCGGCTTTCCCCCTCCGTTGCGGGCGCGCTGGTCCGACGCCGGGTGGTGCTGGATGCACGCAACGTGCTGGACGCGGTCGCATGGCAGTCAGCTGGCTGGCTGGTGCGCGGCCTCGGCACCCGGGCGGCAGCGCCACTCACGCCGGTCGCACCGCTTGTCCCGGTGGCCCCACCCGCCGCTGCTCCTTTGCCCATCAGCCGGGGCGCACGCGGCTGAACCCTGACGGCGGGACGGCCCGTTCAGCCCAGAAGGCCCAGCTCGGCAAACGCAAGCGCCACGCCGTTGCCGGCGGGACCCGGGGTAACCCTGTCGGCCACCGCCAGCACGGCCGGATGCCCGCCCTCCACGGCGATCCCGATCCCTGCATACTCGAGCATCTCAATGTCATTGGCACTGTCACCTATGGCCACAATGTCCTCGCGCTTCAGGCCCAGGTGCTGCTCCAGCACCTGGATGCCCACCGCCTTGTGCGTCCCTGCCATGAAAATCTCCCCAGCACGGTCACCCAGCGCTGAGAGTGAACTGGGGATGAGCCCCACCTCCGGGCCGAAGGTATCCATGAGCTGCGTCAGCGGCACGGGTGAGTCAAAACAGGAGACTTTGGCAAAGGAGCTCCCTCGCAGGTCGTCGCTGTACTGCATTGGCCCCAAGATGTCCTCGAGGGGGTCCACGTCCGTGCTGAGCACGCCATCATGCTGTGGGCGGCCGGCAAAAACAGGCCCGAGCACCTGCCGGAGGCGCTGGTCCACGCCGGTGCGGCCGTGCAGGGCCTCGGGGGCTTCCAGGATGTAGGCCGCGTGGTGCTTGTCCAGGGTGTCGACGATCAGGGCAGCCAGGTCCGGGCGGAAGCGGGTGTCCTTGAGCACCTGCCCGTCCAGCTCCACGCGGGCTCCGGCGCCAGTGATAACGCCATCGAAGCCGGCGTCGAGGATGTGCCCGGGCACCATGGACAGCGGCCGCCCGGTGCACACGAAGACGAGGTGGCCGAGGCCACGCGCCGTGCGGACGGCCTCCACGTGCGCCTCCGGGGCCAGGCCGTGGTCGGCGTAGGTGCCGTCGATGTCGAGGAATACGGCACGCGGCCGGGCGGTCTGCGGGCTGGACATGCCGGAGCTCCTTGCTGGGTTGCGGGACACCCAATCCTATCGAAACTGCTGTCTCCCCCTGCCAAAACGGCAGGGCGGGCGGACAGCTGAAAATGGCACATTAGTACCGGAAACTGACAGTCATCCCGTGATATCCAAACTCTTGCAGAGCAGTAAGCACGCTGATTGAATTATGGAACCGGAAATGGGGGCCCGGCACAACTTACTGATTAAGGAGTGACAACATGGGCATTCTCGGATTTCTCATTTTGGGCCTGATCGCCGGCGCCATCGCCAAGGCAATCCTGCCGGGCCGCCAAGGCGGAGGTTGGGTGGTAACCCTGGTCCTCGGCGTTGTCGGCGCTATCTTGGGCGGCTGGATCGGATCGCTGGTATTCGGCGGCGGGCTGGCCGAATTCTTCGATATCCGCACTTGGCTGCTGGCAATTCTCGGTTCAGTCATCGTGCTGCTGGTTTATGGCGCAATCACCAACCGCAGCCATCGCCGGGTATAGCAGCACCGCTTATATACGCAAACGCACAAAGCGCCGCCCCAGGGGCGGCGCTTTCTGCGTTCCCCCGCGGCGTCGAACCAGCCGGAGCCGGGGCCTACAGCCCTCAAGAAAACCAGCCCGGTTCAGCCGCCCAATTTCCGCGTCGGCGCTTTATGATGTGCAGGGGGGTGGGGAAATGACCGATTCATGGGGCCGCGGCAAAATTCCGGCACCGCAAACTTTTGGCACAATTCTGGACGCCAGCCCCGATGCACTCCTGGGTATTGCAGCGGACGGCAGGATCACTGTGGCCAATGCCGCCGCCGCAAGGCTGTTCGGGTACTCCATCGACGATCTGGTGGGGCGGGACCACCGGATGATCCTGGCGGAAGGATTCCGCGGCGAGGTGGACCAGCTTGCCGCGCAGCTGCTCTCCGAGCCGGACGGGCATGTCCCCCCGAGGGAAATCTACGGGATGACCAGGGATGGGACGGAGTTTCCGGCAGAAGCAGCGGGCTCCTTGATTCCGCCGGGAGCAATGCCCGGGGCCGGCTGTGCACAGGATTCCGACGACGGCGCTCGCGCCCAACCCCGGCTCCTGCTGTCAGTCCGGGGTACTTCCCACCGTCAGGCGGCCGACGCGGACCTGCGCGAGGCCATGTCCCTGCTGACAGCAACGCTGGAATCCACTGCCGACGGCATCCTGGTCATGAGCGCCGAGGGACGGGTGGCCGGATTCAATGACCAGTTCCTCACGATGTGGAACATTTCCCCGGAGCTGCTCAAAGAGGACAGCGAAGAACCGGTCATGCGGGTCATTGTTGCCCAGGTAGCAGATCCCGTCGCCTTTACCGCCAAGGTCAATGAACTTGAAGAGGACCTTTCCGCCGAAAGCCACGACGTGGTGGACTTCAAGGACGGGCGGACGTTTGAGCAGTATTCGCGGCCGCAGCGGGTGGGCGAGAAAATCGTTGGGAGGGTATGGAGTTTCCGGGACGTGACGCCCCGCCGAAAAGCCCAGGAGCAGGCGCACCAGGCCATGCTCGACCTTGCTGCCCAGGCGGAAAAGCTGCGGGCCATGGCCTTCCAGGACCCGCTGACCGGCCTGGCCAACAGGGCAGTCTTCAACGACACCCTTTCCGAAGCCCTGAAGGAGCCGCGGCTGAAGACTGTGGATGTCCTGCTGTTGGATTTGGACGACTTCAAGGAAGTCAACGACATCCTCGGCCACCAGGCCGGCGACGACATGCTGATCGAGGTGGCCCGCCGGCTCCGTGGCTGCGCCCCCAGCGCGGATGTTGTGGCCCGGTTGGGCGGCGACGAATTCGTGGTGCTCCTGACCGCCTGCCCGGACGCGGATGCCATCGCCGAATGCATTGTCCGGTGCCTGCACGTTCCTGTCACCATCAAGGGCACCGTGCTGCAGCCCAGCCTGAGCCTGGGGCTCGCTTCCCTGGGCAGGGACAGCGTGGGGGCATCCGAGCTCCTGCGCCAGGCGGACATCGCCATGTACGCTGCCAAGGCTGCCGGAAAGAACCGGTTCCTGCGCTTCCACCCGGACATGATGACGGCACTAATGCAGCGGACTCACATGGAGGGCGGGCTGCAGCTGGCAGTGTCCCGGGGCGAGATTACGGTCGACTTCCAGCCCATTGTTTCCCACCGGATGGGGCAGGTGTTCAAGTTCGAAGCGCTGGCCCGGTGGGACAGGGACGGCGGGCGCGTCCCGCCGTCGGTCTTCATCCCGTTGGCGGAACGCATCGGACTCATCCGTGAGATCGGTACGGAAGTGATGGCGCTCGGCATGGCACAGCTGGCGCCATGGCTGAGCGAGGACCCGTCCCGTTCCCTTGCGGTGAACGTTTCCGGTGTCCAGCTGCAGGACCCTGACTTCGCGGAGGCCGTGCTCCGGCTTGCGGAGAAGAGCGGCGTGCCGGCCTACCAGTTGGTGCTGGAGGTCACGGAGAGCGTGTTTTTCGACGCCGACTGCAGCCTGATCCGGCAGCTCAGCACCCTGCGGGACGCGGGCGCGCGGGTTGCTCTCGACGACTTTGGCACGGGCTATTCCTCCCTCGGCAGGCTGCAGGACCTGCCGGTGGACACGGTGAAGATCGACAAGACGTTCGTGTCCATGGTGCGCACCGGCAATGAGCGGCTGCCCATCCTCAGCTCCATGATCAACATGGCCCACAGCCTCGGCCTCACAGTCACAGCCGAAGGCGTGGAAACAGTGGAACAGGCGGACTACCTCACGGCCCTGGACTGCGACTCGCTGCAGGGCTATCTGTTCTCGCTGCCCCAGCCAGGCAGGCGGCTGGATCAGGCGCTGCAGCACGCGGAGGAAGCGCTCAGCCGGCTGAAAGGGCGGTAAGAACGTTCGACGGCGGTGCCGGCTAGGCCGCCTGCTTGCGTCCTGCCTGCTTGGGGTGCTTCTTCGGCTGTGATGCCTCCGGGGCAGGCGACGGCTGGCCTGTGTGGACGTCCTCCGTCGGCTGTGCCGGGACTGCCGGTTCAGCTGCGGCTGCCGGCGGGGCCTGCAGTGTTTCTTCGACCTGCCGAGGTTCTTCCACCTGGTGCGGTTCCTCTTGGCCTGCGTCCGCGGCGTGCATCGCTCCCTCAGTCCGGGTGCGGCGCCAGCGTTTAACCAGGTCCGCGGCGGCGACGGCACCTGCCAGCGGGGTCAGCACGGCAGCGGTGTAGACGAACAGCATCCAGGTAAGGGTGGTGAGCGGGGGCTGGTTGTTGTTCAGCAGGGACAGCCCGCCCAGGAGCCCCACGGCCCAGAACAGGACCACGACGGTGAGCACGGCACCGGCCGGGAAATACTGACTGCTCACGACTTTTTTCAGGTTTTCCATGCACTTCCTCCTGCCTGGCCGGGGGACGGCAACAGCCGTTCATGACAAGTATGGGGCTCAGCTTCAGCGAAACGCTGCAGGACGCCACGGCGAGTGATGAACGTAACGCGGCGTCCGGCGGTGGGCGTTTTTTTGCCCCTCTTCACGCAGGTGGTTTTAGGGCCCGGAACCTTCCCCCCGGCGAACCCACCGCATACCTTGGTGCTTGTCTGCTCGATTCCCAGGAGGCTCTTAATGCGTAAAGTGACCGCAGGACTGTTTCATTCCGTTGATGGCGTGGTGTCAGATCCCTACAAATTCCAGTTCGACAGCTTCGACGATGAACTCGGCGAGGGGCTCACCCGGATGATGGACACCGTGGACACGGTGGTGCTGGGCCGGGTGAGCTATCAGGAGTGGTCGGCATACTGGCCCAATGCCTCTGTGGATGAGGACTTCGCGGCCTTCATCAATCCCGTGGAGAAGCATGTGGCGTCCCGGACGCTCACCGAACCACTGGAATGGCAGAATTCGCGGCTGATGGACGCGCCACTGGAGGAATTTGTGGCCAAGCTGAAGGAGCGTGACGGCGGCGAGATCGCCGTGTGCGGCAGCATTTCGGTGATCCGGCAGCTGCTGTTCGCAGGACTGCTGGATTCGCTGACGCTGATGACGCATCCGGTGGTGGCGGGAACGGGGCGGCGGCTGTTCCAGGACGGCGACCCAACCACCCGCCTGGTGCTGCAGGACCAGTCGCGGACCAGCAAGGGGAATGTGGTCAGCACGTACGGGCGGCTCACCCAGTAGCTACAGGAGGTCCTTGGGTGCGGGGCAAGCGCTAGTGGCTGACGGTCCCGCGCCTGGATTCCAGGACAGGCCGGATCCAGCGCTCCGCCACCAGACCCGTGGCCACCGAATACAGCGCCTTGTGTGCCACGTCCACCAGTTGTTCCTTCCTGGGCCAGCTGGTGGGCGGGGCTCCGGCGCCCGTGGCATTCTCGAGGGTCTGGTCGAACGCGAGACGGACCACCGTGTGTTTGGCATCGGCCAAGGGACCGCGGATGCCGGTTACCGCCCAGACTCCCCGCAAGGAGCCAAGGAGGGCGCCGGTACCCCAGTGCATCACGTGGTTCCACACCAGGGGCTTTTGCGAGTCGCCCGGCTGTTGGCCGAGGAGCGTCAGCAGTGTCCGCGCCGGTATGTAGGAGTTGGGCCGCTTGGTCAGGGCTTGCTCAACCTTCTCCCCGGCAGTCATCACAGCCACTCCGGCCAGGCCACAGAGTGCTCCCCTGGCTGCGGCCGCCAGCAGTGTTCGTCCTCGGGATTGGGGCACGGTTTCCTCCAGTTGCTGCGGGGGCGGTGACAGACCATCCGTACCCCTCCGCGCATCCGCCAAACAGCGGACGGCGCTTCTCTCCTTGGCCGGCCTGTGAAACGATCCGTTTATGAATGACAACATTCACGAGCACGGAGACGACGAGGCTGCCCCCAGCACCGGCGTCAACGACCACGCGTGGGAACGGGAGCACCGGCACCCTACGCCCGAGCAGGCACGCGCCATCGGCTACCGCCGGCGGGACGCGGAGGCAAAGCTGGAACAGCACCAGCAGGAAGCCAGGGAGAAGGCAGGAGAACACCACGGGGAACACGGGGATTAACTGCCGCCCAAGGCAGCGCCCGGTTGTGCCGCTGCTTCCTTTCGTTCCGGGCTAGCGGCCTCCGGAAATAGCGCGTCCGACGGCGGCAATGTCACCGGGGGTGGTCCGGCAGCAGCCGCCGACGATGCGGGCGCCGAGTTCCCGCCATGCTGTGGATCCCTCCGCGAGGTCTTGCGGGTGTTCCTGCCCTGCGTGTGCTGTGAACGGTCTTGCCGCGCCCCAGGTTTTGCTCACGGGATCACAGGTTTCTCCGGAGTTGGGGTAGGCCACCAGGGGCTTGTTCGTTGCTTTGCTCAGTGCTTCCAGTGCCGGGGCGACAAACTGCAGCGGCACGCAGTTCACGCCGATGGCTGCCACATGGGGCTGCGTCCCGAGAAGTGCGCCTACTGTACGAGGGCAGTGTTTCGCAGGCAAGGAAGTCCACCCCCGCTGCCGCGAGCGCCTCGGTGCGGGGGCGGTGGAAGTCCGTGAACTCTGCGGCACTCAGCTCGTAGTCGCCCCGGTACTCCGAGCCGTCCGCGAGGTAGGCGCCGTAGGGGCCAACGGATCCGGCAATGAGCAGGGGACCGGTGCCAGGATTCCCGGCCAGGTGTTCGCGCCGGGCCTCATCCGCCAGCCGGACGGACAGCGCCACGAGTTCCAGCGCCTCCTTTTCCGCCAGCCCCCGCCGGGCAAAGCCCTGGGGCGTGGCCTGGTAGCTGGAGGTGGTGGCCACCCCTGCCCCCGCCGCAAAGTAATCACGGTGGACGTCCCGGATCAGCTGCGGCTGTTCGAGCAGCACTTTGGCTGACCACAGCGGGTCATCCAGGTTGCAGCCGCGGGCTTCGAGCTCGGTGGCCAGGGCGCCGTCGGAGATCACGACATCGTCGGTGCCGAGCAGACGGGACAGGGAAGCAGTGCGCGGCATGTAGTCACTATAGGTCGCGCGTACGCGCCGCCGTCGTGGTTCCTGGACACGGGTAGAATTGACCGGTCATGCGCTGTTCCTACTTCGATGCCGGCCGCTGCCGTTCCTGCACCCACATGGGCGGGCCCTACGACGAACAGCTGGCCGGTAAGCATCTGCACTGCCAGACCCTTCTCTCCGGCCACACCTCGATGGAATGGCTGCCGCCCGCTGCCAGCCGGGAGTCCGGCTTCCGCAACAAGGCCAAGATGGTGATCGGCGGAACGGCCAAGAACCCGACGATCGGGATCCTGGATGCCGAAGGCCGCGGCGTGGACCTGCGCAAGTGCGGCGTTTGCTCCCCCGGACTGCTGGCCTGCTTTCCGGTGCTGGCCCGCTTCATC
The DNA here is from genome assembly GCF_005796185.1 of Pseudarthrobacter sp. NamB4. Lineage (GTDB taxonomy): Bacteria > Actinomycetota > Actinomycetes > Actinomycetales > Micrococcaceae > Arthrobacter. The sequence continues at coordinate 71,956 of NZ_VAHM01000008.1, read as the reverse complement.
CGCCAGCACCGCCTGACGCCGTACGATGTTCCGCGGCGCAGCGGCGAGCTCAAGCATGTCATCATCACCGAGTCCCCGGACGGTGAGGTCATGCTGCGCCTGGTCCTGCGGTCGGAACAGCTGGTGCCGCGCATCCGGAAAAACCTCCCCGCGCTCCTGGCCGACCTGCCGCAGGTGAAGGTGGCATCAGTCAACCTGCTCCCGGAACACAAGGCAGTGCTGGAAGGTAACCGGGAGATCCTGCTGACCGAGCAGTCCACCCTGCGGATGCGGATCAACAACCTCGACCTGCACCTGCGGCCGCAGGGCTTTTTCCAGACGAACACCGAGATGGCTGCTGCCCTGTACCGGCAGGGACGCGAGTGGGTCAACGAACTGGCGCCGGCCTCGGTCTGGGACCTGTACTGCGGCGTGGGCGGGTTCGCCCTGCACGTTGCTGATCCCTCCCGTGCGGTTACCGGCATCGAAACCAGCAGTGAGGCCATCGTCTCGGCCAAACTCAGCAGCAGGGAAGCCGGCCTGCAGCGGACGGATTTTCGGGCCTGCGACGCCACGGCCTTCGCGCTCACCGCAGAGCAGTCCCCCGAACTTGTGATCGTCAATCCGCCCCGGCGCGGCATCGGCAAGGAGCTGTGCGGCTGGCTGGAATCGTCCGACGTGCAGCACGTGGTCTACTCCAGCTGCAACGCACAGTCACTGGCCCGCGACCTGGCGGCACTCCCCTCGTTCAACGCGAGGCGGGCCCGGGTTTTGGACATGTTCCCGCAGACCACCCACTACGAGGTGATGGTTCTGCTGGAGCGGGCTGCCTGACCTTGAACCGGTGAATCGAGGATAGATTTTGCTGCTCACCTAGCTGGCGGCGAAGGTGGCCAAGTGGGATAATTTGGTCATCCTTCGAATAGGGGGCCATCATGGCCGGCCTTGGTGCCTTTCGACCTGGCCGCTGCTCCCGGGCATCCGCGCCCCGGCTCCTGGCGGTTTTACTTGTGCTCGCACTCGGCGTGCTGTTCGCTGCACCCGCCCGAGCGGTCGACTATGGACATGACATTTCCTGGCCACAGTGCCCGGACGGCCTTCCGATGCCACCGGACGACACGGAGTTCGTGGTGGTGGGGCTGACGAGGGGACTCGCGTTCACCGAAAACCCTTGCCTTCAGTGGCAGTACCAGTGGGTGCTCGACCGCCGCGTCCGGGCCCAGGCCTACGCCATGGCCACATTCCCCACCACCGCGCAATACGACACCTACGGCGACGACGGCCCTTGGCCCGCAAGCACCAGGCCCGACCGGCTGCGCAATGTCGGTTACGCCGAGGGCCGCGCGGCACTCGCGTCCCTCGATAGGGTGGGATGGCGTCCGGAGAGAATCTGGGTCGACGTCGAGCCCCGCCCGCAACAGCCCTGGCCCAGCTCAACACCGGCCCAGCGGCAGGAGAACCGGTACATCATCTCCGGGCTCCTGGCCGCACTGGCGGACGCCGGGTACCCGCACGGGATCTACTCTTATTCAAGCGCTTGGGAGGCCATCACCGGATCCTGGCAGCTCCCCGACGTGCCCGTCTGGTCACCGGCAGGACGTCTCGACTTTCCCAGCGAAGCATCCGACCTCTGTGTGAATCGCAGCTTCTCCGGTGGCACCGTCCACATCGCGCAATGGACCGACGGCACCTACGACTACGACATGACGTGCATAGGGGTCTACCAGGCACACGTCGCGACGATCGGCTGGCAGTCGAGCGTCTCGGACGGCGCCACCGCAGGAACCACCGGGCGGTCACTGCCGATGGAGGCGTTGCGCCTGTCGGTGGCAGGAGACCTCCTGTCGGGCGACATTCTGTGGAGGGGGCATGTGCAGAACATCGGCTGGCAGCCCTGGACGACGTCGGCGTCCCCGATCGGAACGACCGGGCTCGGCCTGCGTCTGGAGGCGTTGGAGCTGCGGTTGACGGGGGATCTGGCCTCGCAGTACAGCATCAGGTATCGCGCCCACGTGCAGAACGTCGGCTGGCAGCCGCACAGGATCGATGGAGCCACGGCCGGTACCGTCGGGCAAGGCCAGCGGATGGAGGCCGTGACAATCGAGTTGGTTCCGAAGGTCGCACCAGCGTTCACTGCCGTGTATGCCGCCCACGTTCAAAACCTCGGCTGGATGGCGAACGTTTCCGACGGAACCGTCGCCGGGACCACGGGTCGGGCCCTTCGGGTCGAGGCGTTGCGCCTCAAGGTGTCCAGCACGGCTTATACCGGGGACATCCAGTGGCGGGGGCATGTGCAGTCGATCGGCTGGCAGCCGTGGACATCCTCGGCCAATCCCATCGGAACGACCGGGCAAGGGCTACGTTTGGAAGCCTTTGAAGTCAGGCTGACCGGTGAGATGGCGAACCATTACAGGATCCACTACCGCGCCCACGTGCAGGATCTGGGCTGGCAGTCATGGGTGGCCGATGGCGGAACGGCGGGCACGTCGGGCATGGGCAAACGGATGGAAGCCGTGCAGATCCTCCTCGCACCCAGAACCGGCGGCTAGTTGTACTGAGTCAGGACGTTGGTTACATCGTGAATAGGTGAAGACCTCTTAGGTTGGTGGTTACCACACACAGCCAATGACTAAGAGGTCTTCATGTTCCACCGTAATGCCCGCCTGACCCCGACCGGTAGACGAATCATCATCGAGCGCGTTCTGGCCGGCCGTCCGATTGCCCATGTGGCCAAGGAGATGGGCATCTCGCGGACCTGCGCTCACCGCTGGGTCAGCCGGTACCGCGCCCACGGCTGGGACGGGCTCCAGGACCGCAGCTCCAGACCAAAGTCGTGTCCGCATGCCACCCCAGAGGAGGTCGTTGCCGATGTCCTGACCCAGCGGATGGAGCACCGTGAAGGGCCCACGGATCTGGCCTTGCGCTGCGGTACCAGCGCCCGGACGGTCTCCCGGATCCTGACCCGCGCCGGCATGCCCAGGCTGTACGATCTGGATCCGATGACCGGGGCTCGGATCCGCGCTTCCCGAGCCACGGACCGCCGCTATGAACGCGATGCCCCGGGAGACATGATTCACATCGACGTCAAGAAACTCGGCAGAATACCTGACGGCGGCGGTTGGCGTGCAGATCCGAAGCAATCCGCCCGCAACCATTCAACAGGCCACGAGCGGGTCGGTTTTGACTATGTCCACGTCGCGGTCGATGACTACACCCGTTTGGCCTACGCCGAGGTACTTCCCGATGAGAAAGGCCCTACCTGCGCCGGGTTCCTCACCAGAGCCGCAGCCGCCATGGCCGCCCAGGGCGCACCCGTGAAAAGGGTTATGACTGAAAACGCTTTCGCCTACCGGCTCTCCCGGGATTTCCAGGACGCCCTGGCCGCGTTGGGCGCCAAACACATCCTGATCAAACCCCGCCACCCTTGGCAGAACGGCAAAGCAGAACGCTTCAACCGCACCCTGCAGGAAGGCTGGGCCTACCGGCAACCCTTCACATCCAACCAGGCACGCACAGATGCGCTGCAGCCATGGTTAAACTTCTACAACAACCACCGGCCCCACGGCAGCCTCGGAGGCAATCCACCAATCAGCAGGTGCAACCAACCTACTGGCTGAGTACAGCTAGTCCAGCAGCAACGCCACCACACCGGGGATGAGCATATGTCGAAGTACCATGAGCTGGGCGCTCGCTGCTAGCCCAGGTTCCGCTCCAGCATCTGTCCAATGATCCGGGCGCCTTCCGGGAACGCTCCGGGATTCGTGCCCGAATAATTGAGCCGAATATATGGACCGGTGGGCTCAGCCGGGAACCACTCGTCTCCTGGGGCGATGATCACGCCGGCGGTTTCGCAGTCCCGGGTCAGCCGCTGCAGGTCGGTTCCGTCAGGCAGGCGCAGCCACACGTTCAGCCCGCCTTTCGGCACCTGCTCAAGGTGTGCCTGCGGAATATGCTTCCGCACGCTGGTGACCAGCAGGTCCCGGCGGGATTCCAGCTGGTGACGGACACTGCGCAGGTGCGTTTGCCAGCCCGGCTGCGTGACGACGTCGAGTGCTGCCGCCTGCAGCAGTCCGCTGACGTACATCGATTCGGCTGCCCGGCTGGACAGAATGCGCTCCCGCGCCGGACCGCGGGCAATGAGGGCTGCCACCCGGATGGACGTGGACACGCTCTTGGTCAGCGAGCGCAGGTAGACCACGTGCCCGGAGTCGTCGCGGGAAGCGACCGGCACGGGATTGGAGCTGATGCCGAAGTCGTGCGCCCAGTCGTCCTCCACCAGGAAAGCGCTCTGCGACCTGACCACCTCCAGCACCTGCTCACGCTTCCCGGCGGACCACTGCGCGCCCGTCGGGTTCGCGTAGTTGGGCTGGGCGTAGAAAACCCGGGCGCCTGATTCGTCGAAGGCGCGGGACAGTTCGCCCGCGTCCGGACCGTCCGCGCCGCTGGGCACCGGAATGACCAGGACCCCTGCCTGTGCCGCGGCAAGAATTGCGCCCCAGTAGGAGGGCGACTCCATCAGCAGCGGCTGCCCCCGGCCCACCAATGCGCTGAAAATGGAACTCAGCCCGCTTTGGCTGCCAGGGAGTACGACGACGTCACTTGGGTTGGGTGGGGTGGTCCCGGCGGGCGTTGACGTGCCAAGTTCATGTGCGAACCACGATTGCAGTTCCGGCAGGCCGGCGGCAGGCGGCCTGGACAGGGCGGCATCTCCCCGGGCGGCACGCGTAAGTGCTGCCCGGACCAGCCGCTCGGGCAGCAGTTCCCGGGCCGGATAGCCGGAATGGAAGGAGATGGCGTCCAACGGCACGTCCCGCATGGTGGAAGAGGCCGAGGGCAGCGCCGCCAGTGGCGATCGCAGGGCCGTCGTCTGCCAGCCGTAGTCGGACGGGCGCGCCGTCCGGACTGCCCGCACGAAGGTCCCGACGCCGGGCCGGCTCTCGATGAGGCCTTGGGCGGCGAGGGCCTGCAGGGCCTTCTGCACGGTAACGGGACTGGCCTGGTACTCGGCTACAAGGGAACGGGTGGATGGCAGCTTTGCTCCGGGCGCGGCAGTGGCGATCCAGGACTTCAGGTGCACCACAATGCGCGAACTGCTATCGTTGTTCATGAGAGACAATAGTAGCGCTACTCACTCCCGGCCTGTAGTGGTATCCGGGGTCCACGCCTCGGGACTATGGCTGGGCCTTTTAGGGGTGGCTGCCTTTTCCTTGACGGTGCCCTTTACCAAGGTGGCCCTGGCTGGCCTGTCCCCGCTGTTTATCGGGTCGGGCCGCGCAGTGGTAGCCGCTGTCCTGGCGGGCTGCGCCCTCGCACTGACCCGGCAACCGCTGCCCCGGGGCATGCAGTGGCTGCGTATCACTGTGGTGGCGGCCGGCGTCGTCCTCGGTTTTCCGCTACTCACGTCCTACGCACTGACCAGCACTCCGGCAAGCCACGGTGCCGTGGTGATCGCCCTGCTCCCTGCTGCAACCGCAACAGCAGCGGTGCTCCGTGGGCGGGAACGGCCGCCGCGGGCCTTTTGGCTCATTACCGGAGCCGGTGCTGCCGCAGCGATCATCTTTGCGTCAATCCACGCCGGAGGGTTCGGGCAGTTGCATTGGGCAGACCTGCTGCTCCTGGGTGCGGTGGCGGCCGGCGCGGCGGGGTACGCGGAGGGCGGTCTGCTGGCCCGTGAACTCGGCGCCTGGCAGACGGTGTCCTGGGCGCTGGTCCTCGCGTCCCCGCTGATGCTCGCCCTCACAGCCGTTGACATGGCTCAGCGGCCACCGTCAGCCGAACCGGCGGAGTGGGCAGCCTTCGCGTACCTCGGCGTGGTGAGCATGTTCCTGGGTTTCTTCGCCTGGTACCGGGGCCTCGCCATCGGTCCCATCGCACAGGTCAGCCAGATCCAGCTCATCCAGCCCGTCCTGACCATCTGCTGGGCCGCGCTCCTTTTGGGGGAAGCGCTGACGTGGTCCACCGTCCTGGGCGGCGTGGCCGTCATCCTGAGCGCGGGGGCCGCTGTCAGGGTCCGGCTCAGGCCTGAACCTGCTCCATCAACCACCACCACTTCCAGGTCGCTCCAGACAGTAAAGGACTAGCACCGTGTATATTCCAGCTCACTTCGCCGCCGACTCCGATACCATCCAGGGCCTGCTGGGGAAACCCGGTGCAGCGAATCTTGTCACCATGACCTCCCATGGCCTTGCGGCCACGCTCCTGCCGTTTGTCTACGACCCCGACGCCGGTGACCACGGATCGCTGCAGGGGCACTTGGCGCGGAACAACACGCAGTGGACCGAAACCGCCGTGGGGGAAGCGCTGGCCATCATCCAGGGACCGGACGCATACATCTCGCCCTCCTGGTATGCGTCCAAGGCAGAGCAGGGACGTGTAGTGCCCACCTGGAACTACACCACAGTGCACGCGTATGGACGGCTGGTGATCCACCAAGATGCCGCATGGCTGGATCAGCAGGTAAGGCGGCTGACCGAGGTGCACGAGACCGGCTTGCACCACCCCTGGAGCGTGGATGACGCCCCGGAGCGGTTCATTTCGGGTCAGCTGCGGGCCATCGTGGGCGTTGAATTGATCATTAGCCGGATCGAAGCGAAGGCCAAACTCAGCCAGAACAGGCCCGACGCCGATGTGGATGGCGTTATTGCCGGGCTGTCCGCCACCGGCCACACCGCCATGGCGGCCGACGTGAAGCGGGGCCGCTGACTGGAATGCGCAGCTTTTGGAGGCCAAACGGGTTCCCCGGCCCGGAATGGCGCGGACCGGCGGCACGGGGAGGTTCGAAAGATACGCATTCCGGCCCGGGACGGGCTCAGGCAGAAGCCCTGACCAGCTCTTCGCTCTTCTCCCAGAGGCCGCGGGCCAGCTCGGCGTCATAGGCCTGGGCGTTGGCCTTGGCCAGGGCGCGTTTGTAGTAGTAGGCGCCGGAGATCCAGTCCTTGCCCGCCGTGCCGTTGACCAGCCACAGCAGGGTGTCGGCGCCCTGGTCCGGGGTGAGCATCAGGCGGTTCAGCAGGGTCTTGTAGGCGTGCCGGAAGGGGCTCGTGGACTCCGCGGCGAAGTTGGTGCGGACCACGCCCGGGTGGAACGCCGCCGTCGTGATTCCCTTTCCGCCGAAGCGGCGGTGCAGCTCAGAGGTGAAGAGGATATTGGCCAGCTTGCCGGTGCCGTACGCGCGGTTGGTGGAATAGCCGTGTTCGGAGTTGAGGTTCCACAGGTCCAGTTTGCCGAAGCTGTTGGCGCCGCTGGAGGTGTTGATGACCTTCGCACTGCTGGAGACCAGGGTATCCATCAGCAGCGTTGTGAGCAGGAACGGCGCCAGGTGGTTGATCTGGATCGTTGACTCGTTGCCGTCGGCGGTAACGGTGTGCCTGCCCATGATGCCTCCCGCGTTGTTTGCGAGAACATCGATGCGCGGGTAGTCGGACTTCAATTGAGCGGCGAGGGCGTGGACCTGCGCCAGCTCGGAGAAGTCGCTGACAAAATAGTCGGCGTCCAGCTCCTTGGCGATAACCCGGGTCTTTTCCTCGGACCGGCCGACCACGACCACCTGCTCCCCCGCCCTGGCCAGGGTCCGGGCCGCTGCTGCTCCGATGCCGTCGCTGGCTCCGGTGATCACGATCGTGCGAGGAGTCAAGGGGTGCCCTTCGGTTGGGGAGAATTCGGTGCCCGGCTGGGTGGCACTGCCTAACGGCACAACGACGGCGGGCTGGACGGTGTTCCCCAGCGCACCTGGCAGGGCATATCCTTCACACACCTGCCCCCGCCGGAAGTGAGGAACAACCGATGGACATGCCCAAAGCGTCAGACGAGGACAAGGAGCGTTTCCGGTCCCTGGTACCTGCCGGGCCTGATCTCGTGGTCAAGCCGATGTTCGGGAACCTCGGGGCTTTCGTGAACGGCAACATGTTCGCCGGGCTGTTCGGGTCCGTCATAGGCGTCAAGCTGTCACCCGGGGACAAGCATCAGCTCGAGGAAAGCGAGCGGACGGTGCCCTTCGGCCCGTCCGACCGGCCGATGCGAGATTACACCGGCTTGCCGGACATCTGGAATGAGGAAGGCGACGGCGACGACGCCCGGGCGAAGGCGTGGATCCGCAAGGCCTTCGATTACGTGGCGGGCCTGCCGCCCAAGGAGCCGAAGGACTCCCCGGCCCGTAAGGCCAAGCAGTAGCCCGTCAAGGCAGGTCTTGTCACGCAGTTAACCACGTATTCATGTCGCCCTCAGCACCTGTCCAACCGGCCTCCCTACCGTCGGGGGCATGGACAACATCTCACGCAGATCCCTCATTTCCGCAGGCCTCGGCGCCGGCCTGGTTGCCGCCCTCCCCAGTGCCGCCGTGGCTGTTTCAACAGCTGACGACGCCGGCCTCCGCACCGACCCCTTCATGCTCGGCATCGCCTCGGGCGAGCCGTGGCCGGACGGCTTCGTCATTTGGACGCGGCTGGCGCTGGATCCACGGGCCGGGGACGGCCTGGGCGGCATGCCCTCCCGCAACATCGCCGTCGCGTGGGAAGTGGCCGAGGACGCCGGCATGCGCTCGGTAGTAGCCCGCGGCGTCGAGCACGCCCGGATCGACACCGCCCACTCCGTGCACGTCGAGCTCAAAGGCTTAAAGCCGGGACGCGAGTACTTCTACCGGTTCCGCGCCGGCAAGCACCTCAGCGCGGTGGGCCGGACGCTTACCGCCCCGGCGCCGCACGAGACCCCGGCTGCGCTGGCCATGGCGTTCGCCAGCTGCTCGCAGTACGAGCACGGCTACTTCACCGCCTACACCCGCCTGGCCGAGGACCACCCGGACCTGGTGCTGCACCTGGGCGACTACCTGTACGAGTACAAAAAGGACAGCTATGTCATTGGCGGCGGCAACCCGCGCGACCACCAGGGCCCCGAGACCGTCACGCTTGGCGGGTACCGGCAGCGTCACGCCCAGTACAAGTCCGACGGCGACCTGCAGGCAGCGCACGCGGCGGCACCGTGGCTGGTGGTTTGGGACGACCACGAGGTGGACAACAACTGGGCCGACGAGATCCCGGAAAACCGGGACGCAAACCAGCTCAACGACACCACTGAGCGGTTCCAGCAGCGCCGCGCTGCCGCCTTCCAGGCCTACTACGAGAACATGCCGCTGCGCAGGTCGTCCGTACCGGCCGGGTTCGATATGAAGATCTACCGCACCATCCAGTGGGGCCAGCTGGCGAACTTCCACATGATGGACACCCGGCAGTACCGCGACGACCAGCTCGCCGGTGACGGCTGGAAGAAGAACGTGGCCGAGCGCCTGGCGGAGGACCGGACCATCACCGGCGCCGAACAGGAAAAGTGGCTGCTGGACGGCTTCCGGAACTCCACCCAGCGCTGGGACATCCTGGGCCAGCAGGTGTTCTTCGCCGAACGGGACCGCAACGTCGCGCCGGACATCGACGACGTTTCCATGGACGGCTGGGACGGGTACGCTGCCTCCCGCCGCCGCATCACACAGGGCTGGATCGACGCGAACGTGCGCAACGCCGTCGTCCTCACCGGCGACGTACACCGCAACTGGGCCAACGACCTGAAGGTGGACTACAAGGACCCGGCGTCACCAGTAGTGGGTTCGGAGCTGGTGTGCACGTCCATCACCTCCACCGGCAACGGCACCGGCTCCACCACCGAACCGACGATGGCGTGGAACCCGCACCTGAAGTTCTACAACGACAACCGCGGCTACGTGAACACCAAAATCACCAGGGACGCGATGACGGCGGACTTCCGGACGCTGGACTACGTCACGACGCCAGGATCTCCGGTGAGCACGAAGGCGTCCTTCCGGATCCAGGATGGTGTGCCCGGCCTCCAGGCCTGAGCCTGCCGGAATCAGAAAGTAGCACAAGAGAGCGGCCCAGCATCTGCTGGGCCGCCCTCTCGTCATTAAAGTAGCCCGCATACAGCGCCGCGAAAACCGTCATTCCACGACGTCAGCTGGGGAGACTAACCTGCCAGTCCGGCCAGCAGGAAGATCACCGCGGCGATGGCGAAGCCCATGACGCCTATGAGGGTTTCCATCACGGTCCAGGTTTTCAGGGTGGTCTTCACGTCCATGCCGAAGAACCGGCCCACCAGCCAGAAGCCGGAGTCATTGACGTGGGAGACCACCACTGAGCCTGCGGCCACGGCCAGGACCATGGCCGCCACCTGCATGCCGTTCAGTCCGGCGGCGGCCACGGCCGGCGCAATGAGTCCGGCGGTGGTGGTCAGTGCCACCGTGGCGGAGCCCTGGGCGATGCGCAGGATGGAGGAGATCAGGAAGCCGGCCAGGATCAGCGGGATGCCCAGATTGCCCAGGACGTCGGCCAGGGCCTGGCCGATGCCGGAGGTGCGGAGTACGCCGCCGAACATGCCGCCGGCGCCGGTAATCAGGATGACCGAGCAGACTGGGCCGAGGGAGGATTCGAGCAGCTTCTCCAGCGCCCCGGCATCCTTGCCGCGCTTGGCGCCCAGCACGAACATTGCCACGAGCACGGCAATCAGCAGGGCAACCGGGGTCTCACCGATGGTGCGCAGGACCTGGTACCACTGCTCGTCCTTAACGCCTTCCGGCAGGACGCCGGACGTGGCCAGGGTGTTCAGGCCGGTGTTCATGAAGATCAGGACCAGCGGCAGGAGCAGCAGCCCCACGATGGTGCGGAAGCGCGGCGGGTGGGACTCGGCTTCGGCGGTGGCGTGACCCAGAAGCTCCGGCACGGGCAGGACCAGCTTCTTGCCGGTGTAGAGGCCGTAGAGGTATGCGGTCACGTACCAGGTGGGGATGGCCACGAGGAGGCCGGCGATGGTGACGAGCCCAACGTTGGCGTCGAAGAACGCGGACGCGGAGACCGGGCCCGGGTGCGGCGGCAGGAAGATGTGCATCACGGAGAACGCGCCGGCTGCGGGCAGGCCGTAGCGGAGAACTCCCCCACCCAAGCGGTGGGCGACGGCGAAGACGACGGGGAGCATGACCACCAGGCCGGCGTCGAAGAAGATGGGGAAGCCGAAGATCAGCGAGGCCAGGCCCAGCGCGAACGGTGCACGCTTTTCGCCGAAGACGCCGATGAGGTAGTCGGCCAGCACCTTGGCGCCGCCGCTGGTTTCCACAATACGGCCGAGCATCGCGCCGAGACCCACCAGGAGGGCAACAGTTCCGAGGGTGGTGCCGAAGCCGTTGATCAGCACCGGGACCACCTGGTTGGCGGGAATGCCTGCGGCGAAGGCCGTGGCGAGGCTGACAATGATCAGGGCCAGCAGGGCGTGCACTTTCAGCCGGATGATCAGGAACAGCAGGACGACGATCGCTGCCGCGGCAATGAGCAGCAGCGGTCCTGCGCCCATCGTTTGGGTCCATCCTTCGATGGTCATGGTTCTCCTTTGAAACAGAACTGTTTGTTGGGGTTTGGGAATTAGGAGGCGCAGGGCGCCTGGCCGGTGGGGAGTCTGAGGGCCTGCACGACGGCGGCGACCAGTTGCTCAGGCGACTTCGAGATGTCGAGACGGAGGCTGCCGGCATCGAGCTCTTCCTGGCTGAGGGGCTCAAGGGTGGCCAGCTGGCTGGGCAGCAAAGTGGGTGGCATGAAGTGGCCTTCGCGGCCCTGCATGCGCTGGCTAATCAGGTCCGCGCCGCCGTCGAGGTGGAGGAAGATGACCCGGCCTTCAGCTTCGGACAGCAGCCGGCGGTAGCTCTTCTTCAAGGCCGAGCAGGTCAGGACCGTGCTGCAGCCGGCTTTGGCCTGGGCAGTCATCCAGTCGCGGATTTCACGGAGCCACGGCCAGCGGTCCTCGTCCTGCAGCGGGCTGCCCTGGCTCATCTTGGCGATGTTCGCTGCCGGGTGGAACTCGTCGGCTTCGGCGCAGGCCCAGCCAGTCCTCTCCGCCAGGGCGGCGGCCAAGGTGGATTTGCCGGATCCGGCAACGCCCATCACCACAAGATGCGTGGGTGGATACTGCATGTTCATACCTCCGGAGAAGACGTCTTTGGCTTTCGAAGAAGCGCACTGCGTGGCCCATCATGAAGTGGGCTACGCGATAAGGTATCACCTTTTGTTGGATTTGATACTACCTATTCGTGTCATAAGTCATACCTTTGGCCGTTTCCCCGGTATTCTGGATGGGCGCTGGGGCGCAGGAGAGGCGGGCAGGATGTCGACGGCGACAGCAGAGGGTGCGGATGACACGCACGACGGCGGGGCCTCCCCCGCCATGCATGAGCGCGTTCTCGAGGCGGTGGGCGTGGCCATTGCTTCCGGGAGCCTTGCCCCGGGCAGCCGGCTAACCCTCGAGGGGCTGCAGCAGGAGTACGGGATTTCACGGACGGTAGCGCGGGACACTATGAAGGTTTTGGAGTCCATGAACCTGGTCTATTCACGGCGCCGGGTTGGTATCGTGGTGCAGCAACCGTCCCTTTGGAATGTCTACGACCCCAAGCTTGTCCGCTGGAGGCTTGCCTCTGAGCGCCGCGCCGAGCAGTACAGCAGCCTGACCGAGCTGCGCATCGCCGTCGAACCCATTGCCGCAGCCGGCGCCGCCCGGCGCGCAAGTGCCTCCGAACGCTCGCAGCTGGTTGCCCTTGGGGCGGAGTTGCGCCGCTTGGGCGAGGCCGGGGATCTCCAGGCGTTTCTTGCAGCCGACATCGAGTTCCATCAGCTGCTGCTTCGGAGCTGCGGCAATGAGATGTTCCGCGCCTTGGAGGACATGGTTGCCGAGGTCCTGACCAGCCGGACCAAACAGGGGCTGATGCCGTTCAAGCCCAGAAACGAGGCGCTTCAGGCGCACGAGGACGTGGCAGCTGCGGTGGCGCGCGGCGATACCGTGGTGGCCGAACGGGCAATGCACCACATTTTGGATGAGGTTCGGAATGCGATGGGGCTCTACTAACCGAAGATTCCTCCCGGCTGATCCGGTCAACCTTCCCGGACACCTGGACTGGCCGCATGAAAGCGGGTTGGGGGATCCTAGGTTTGTTTGTTGCGTTCGCCGGCGGGGCAGTGCCGGTCCCGGGCTGCGTTACGGAGATGCCTGTCCCGCCATCGGCTACGCCAGCACCCTTACGGTGAACCTCGAAGGGAACGTTGCGGCCGTGAGCGAGGTCAGGCTTTGCGGCAACAACGGATGTTCGCAGCCGGCATCAAATCCGGGGCCCCCGGGCCCAAAAGGACAATAGAGCCGACGCTCTCCCCCGAGATTCCGCCGCTTCAGGCCCCTCCCGCGAGCTTCCCTCATTCCATGACCGGCAGCAGGACGGCAGGATCAGACCACCGTCCGGGGGCAGCACGCGCGGGTTAAGAAAAAGCAGGGCCGGTCAGCTGAACTGACCGGCCCTGCTCAAAATTCGAAACCCATGGGCCCCGGATTCTCTAAGGAATTAGAGAGCCTGGATGTTGGTGGCCTGGGGACCCTTGGGGCCCTGCTCGGTGTCGAAGGAAACCTTCTGGTTCTCTTCGAGGGAGCGGAAGCCGTTGGAGTTGATCGCGGAGTAGTGCGCGAAAACGTCCTGTGAAGAGTCATCGGGGGAAATGAAGCCGAAGCCCTTTTCAGCGTTAAACCATTTGACGGTACCAGTAGCCATTATTTTTGTCCTTCGTGAAGGTGGAGGGAAAGTTCCGACTTTCGGGCCCTCCGGCGTGAGATGTTCAAACCGCTACTTCAGAAGAACGCGGACTTTCGACCGCGCGTACTGCCTGAACTACCAACTGCATAAACACAACAACGGGTTCCACACTACAGGAGATTCGAGGCGACATTTACCACAGGCAAGTCTTGCGGCTGATTCGTGCTGGCGCCGTGGCCCAAACGCCGGAATCTGCCCGGGCACCTCGCCGCTCAGCAGCGGGGCGGGCCGGCGGGAACGCTTGACGGCGTAATTGGCAAGGGGCTAGAAAAGTAAGCAGCCTTATTATTTCCCCTGAACCCGCGAAAGGAGGAATGGCGATGACTGACAAGCCCGGCAACCAGACACCGGATACCCCTGACGTGAGTGAAACGGAGCTGCGCAAGATGAAAGTGGACGAGCTCCGCCAGGAGGCCAGGGAGGAAAAGATCGCCGGGGCTTCGGGCATGCGCAAGGAGGAGTTGGTAAGGGAGGTTGCCAGTGCCCGATCCCACGACGATGGGGGCGGCCAGGACGTTCTTCCGGCTGGAAAACCCGGAACGCGAAGACGCCTGAGGGCATCGCGTGCGTGCAGTGGAGGCTCCTGATAAAAAACTTTTACAAATACACCCATCCGGAATGCAGTAAGGGCCGAATCGCTGTCATAACCCTTTGGGTTGGCAGGTAAAACGCTGATTCATAAAACACATACCGCATTCAGGAGATCACCATGGCAACACACACCAGTACCGGAATGGCCACCCGCACCAACGTTCAAAAGGCGTCCCTGGCGGTGGGCGCAGTGTTCCTGCTGGTCGGCATCCTGGGCTTCATTCCGGGGATCACCGGCAACTTCGACCAGCTGCACTTCGCCGGCCACCACTCTGAGGCAATGCTCCTGGGCCTGTTCCAGGTCTCGGCGCTGCACAACATTGTCCACCTGCTCTTCGGCGTGGCCGGCATCGCCCTCGCCAAGACAGCAGGCGGCGCCCGCTCGTTCCTCCTCTACGGCGGGATCATCTACCTGGTCCTGTTCGTTTACGGCCTGGTCATCCCCCAGGATTCCGCCGGCAACTTCGTGCCGCTAAACGGCTACGACAACATCCTGCACCTGCTGCTGGGCGTCGGAATGGTCGCCCTGGCACTGGTCCTCACGCGGGGCCACAAGGCACGCGCGTAAGGCTTTCCCCGTTCAAAAAAGCGCTTGATCGGAACAAGGCGATGGGCCCGGCTTTCAGCTTCTGCTGCGGCCGGGCCCATCGCTCGTTAACCGGATAATTCAGTCCCGCCGGTTACCGTCCTGCCGCGCAGCCCTGCCTGACCCTCGGGTTGGCGGCCGCCTCCAGTACGCCCGTTCCCGGGTCACGCACCGGAGCAGGTACAGCAGCTGCCACTGGTCCTGCTGGTCCCCTCCGGGGGATCCGAGGGCGGCCACCGCCTGCCCGTCCTTCAGCACCAGTGTGGGTGTCAGGGTGGTGCGCGGCCGCCTGCCCGGGGTCAGCGTGGACGGGGCGCCCTCCTCCAGCCAGGTCATCTGCAGCCTCGAGCCCAGGCACAATCCCAGCTCGGGGATGGCCGGGGATGACTGCAGCCAGCCCCCGGAAGGAGTCGCCGAGACCATGTTTCCCCACCGGTCCACCACGTCAATAGGGCAGGTGTCCCCGCGGGTCACCCCGGTGGGCCTGACCGTCGGCTCACCCACGCCGGCAAAGGCACCGTCACCGCTCCCGGCGGTTGACGGCGGGACGTACTCCGTGCGCTGCGGCGGCACGAAGGGCTCGTGGCCGGGACCTTGCCAGGCCGGAACGCGTGCGAGGCAAGCTCGCCGATCAGCTGCCGGCGCTCGGCCCCATACTCCGGGCTGAGCAGGTAATCCAGGGGCACAGAGGCATCGCCGTAATATGCCTCGCGGTCGGCGATGGCGAGCTTCTGCGCCTCCAAAATGGTGTGTGCGCCGAGCGCGGTGGACGGGTCCAGGTACTCGTCGTCGAACCCGTCCAGGATGGCGAGCGTCTGGAGCAGCGCGGGCCCCTGGCCCCAGGGACCCGTCTTGGCGATGGTGTGGCCGCGGAACTCCAAGGTGGCAGCGGGCTCATAGCCGGCCGAGAAACCGGTGAAGTCAACTTCCGTCATGACGCCTGCATGATCGGTTCCTGAAGAATGGCGGTGCGGTTCCGCGAGGAACGCGACAGCTGCCTTGGCCACGGAACCCTCACGCCACTCACGCCGTGCCGCGTCAATCCGCGCTTCGCGTGTGCCTGCTTCCCCTGCAGCTGAATCTCCCGCGGCGACCAGCCGATGGAGGACGTCGGCGTACCCCTGGTTCGTCACGATGTCTCCGCCTGCCGGAACTTTACCGTCGGGCATCCAGAGGGCGGCCGACATCGGCCAATGCTCTTTGAACAGGCCGCTACGGAAGCGATGGTGCTGCCCACGCGCTCCAGGACAGGGTGTCCATGGCGGGCGTATCCGACGGCAAAGGAAAGTACATCCGCCAACTCCCACGTTCCGTGGTCCCGCAGCAGGAGCAGCCAGGCGTCGACGGCGGCAGGGACGGCGGCGGCGAGCGCACCGGCTCCGGGCACCAGTTCCAGCCCTTCGGCCAGGTAATGCTCCCGGCTTGCCCCGGCCGGGGCAGGGCCCTGCCCCATCAGCACCACGGGCTCCGAGGGCTGTCCGGCCGTGACGAAAACGCCAGTCATGTCGCCCGCCCGGCCCGTTCAGGTGCGGCTCGACGACATGCAGGACAAAGGCACCGGCGACGACGGCGTCGAAGGCGTTCCCGCCCCGCTCCAGCACCGCCTGCGCCGAGGCGGTGGCGAGCCAGTGGGTGGAAGCGGTCATGCCGAACGTGCCCTGCAGGGTGGGGCGGGTGGTGAACCTCTGTGCCGGTGTGTAGGCCACCGTCACACCCTCGCGTAAGAGGGCCAGTGATGGCAATCACCTGCCCGGCAGGCGCTTGCCCGGCGGAGGCGGCGCCTAGTGCTGCCGGCAGCCCACGGCCTCGCACGCGTTCACGCGGCCCTCGTCCCAGAAAGTGCCAGTGCCTTTTATCTTGTCCGCGGATGATTCGATTTTTGCCCGAACGGAGGTGTTCGAGGTCCCGGCAGACGTGCTCCACGTGAGCGCGGCAACGGCGGCGACCACCGGTGAGGCCATCGATGTGCCGCTGGCGATGTCATAGCCCTTGGACCGGTTGTTCTGGGTGCCTATAACAAACTCATGGTTGGGGAAGGTCGAGTAGACATCCACACCGGGAGCGGCCACATCCACCCATTCACCGTAGGTGGAGAAATGCGCCTTTGCATCGTTGTTGTCAGTTGCGGCCACCGCAATGACCTTCTTATAGGCCGCCGGGTACATGGGCGCCTCAGTGCCGGCGTTGCCGGCTGCGGCCACGATCACCACGCCCTTCTTCCACGCATTGTCCACCGCCGCTTCGAGGGTCCGGGAGGAAACGCGCTGCCCCAAACTCATGTTGATGACCTTGGCGTCATTGTCCACTGCCCACTCAATGGCCTTGACGATGGCCGAGCTGGAGGCGATTCCCCTGTCATTGAGCACCTTGGCGTCAAGGATGGTGCAGCCCGGGCAGACACCAGCCACACCCTCGGCATCATGCTCGGCGGCAACGATCCCGGCCACATGGGTGCCATGACCGTACTGGTCGTAATCCTCGGGATGATCGGGACGGATGGCCGTGTCACTGAAGTTCTCCCGTGCCACCACCTTGGCGGAAATGTCCTCGTGGTTGATTGCCACGCCTGAATCGATGATCGCAACCCTGATGCCGTTGCCGGTGGTGACGCCCCATGCTTCGACGGCGTCCACATCAGCATCCTTGGTGCCCGCGGGAACAGTGACGGTGTTGGCCGTATTGGTAAACGACTGTCCCTCGTTCTGCAGGGCGTACTGCCGGGGAAAGAACTTGTCATGCGTGGTGGCCGTAACCACCTGGTCCGGCTCAGCGTATTCAACTGCGGGGTTCCGGCTCAACGCCTCAATGAACTGATGTTCTTTACCGGCCGGAACTTTGATCTGCTGGGTGCCCGTGCTGCCCATGCTTGCTCCCTGGCTGAGTCCGTGCTGCGGCAGGACCTGGGCTGCCGCGCCGTTATCGCGGAACTTAACCAGGATGCTTCCGGGGAGATGGGACGGGTCATGTGCCGCGCTGCTCACGTCTGCCGTATTGACTGTGCTGAACGCCATCATTGCCGCTGCGAAACCAGCCAGGAAGATCTTTCTCATGGGGGTCATATTGCTCCAACAAACAGCGGCTGGATAGGGGAAATGGGCACATACTTTTTGGCAGCGTTAGGGGTTCGTTCTGGAGCCGTCCGCGTCCCCGGACAGGACGACGCGCCCACCGGCCACCAGCGGAAAGGCCCCAAATGGACTGCTGCCGGTCGCGTGTGAGAACTTCACAAGTTTTGTGTGCTGCGCGCCACAGTGTCCACCCGCCGTGTGCAGCACCCGATCGCATCACCCACAACGCTCTTTATGGAGGGAACCCACACTTATGAGCGATGTCTTGTCAGCCATCAATGACGTGATCTGGAGCGACTGGCTTGTCTATCTCTGCCTCGCAACCGGCGTCTATTTCTCCGTCCGCACCCGCTTCCTGCAGGTGCGGCACGTCAAGGGAATGCTCGATCAATTAGTCCAGGGCGAAAAGTCCGCCTCCGGCGTCTCGTCATTCCAGGCTCTGGCCATGTCCCTGTCCGGCCGCGTCGGCACCGGCAACGTCGCCGGCGTCGCCACTGCAATCGCCTTCGGCGGTCCGGGCGCCCTGTTCTGGATGTGGGCCGTCGCCTTCCTGGGCGCGTCCACGTCCTTCATCGAGTCAACCCTCGGCCAGATCTACAAGACCCGCGACCCGCTGACCGGCGAGTACCGCGGCGGCCCGGCCTACTACTTCTCCCGCGCCTTCGCCCATACCAGGGGCGCCGGCTTCTTCAAGGTCTACGGCTACGTCTTCGCGGCCGTGACCGTCCTTGCCTGCGGCGTTCTCATGCCGGGTGTCCAAACCAATTCCATGGCCACCGCGATCAGCGGCGCATGGACCATCGAGCCCTG
This sequence comes from Pseudarthrobacter sp. NamB4, assembly GCF_005796185.1. GTDB lineage: Bacteria > Actinomycetota > Actinomycetes > Actinomycetales > Micrococcaceae > Arthrobacter. Next base: position 53,307 of record NZ_VAHM01000008.1, on the reverse strand, counting down.
GATTGTTGCCGTCGGCTCGGTCATCCTCCTGGCACTTGTGGTCATGGGCGGCGTGAAGCGCATCGCCAGCGTCGCGGCGTTCGTCGTGCCGTTTATGGCCGCCGGCTACATCATCCTCGCCCTGATCGTCGTCGTCATTAACGCCGCCCAGCTACCGGTGATCCTCTCGCTGGTGTTCCGCAGCGCCTTCGGCATGGATTCCGCCCTCGGCGCCATCATCGGCCTTGCCGTGATGTGGGGGGTCAAGCGCGGCGTGTACTCGAACGAGGCCGGCCAGGGAACCGGCCCCCACGCCGCGGCCGCCGCCGAAGTTTCACACCCGGCCAAGCAAGGCCTCGTCCAGGCCTTCGCGGTTTACATCGACACGCTGTTCGTGTGCTCGGCCACCGGCTTCCTGATCCTCTCCACCGGCGCCTACCGCGTCTTCTCCGGCGGCAGCGAAGACGGTGCAATCCTCGCCGAAGGCGGTCTGCTGTCCGCCTCGGCCGTCGTCGGGCCGCAGTATGTGCAGGCCGGATTCGACTCCGTTTTCCCCGGCGTCGGCGCCGCCTTTATCGCTGTCACGCTGGTCTTCTTCTGCCTGACCACGGTCATCGCCTACTACTACATGGCCGAGACCAATCTTCGCTTCCTCCTGGGCAACTCGTCGGCCAAGATGATTCCCGGCCTCCGCACCAGCCTCGGCCGCGCCACCACCATCGCCCTTCAGGTGGCCATCCTCGTCGCCGCTGCTTACGGTTGCGTGAACACCGCCGCCGATGCATGGGTGATGGGCGATATCGGCGTCGGGCTGATGGCCTGGCTGAACATCGTGGGCATCCTGATCCTGCAGAAGCCCGCTTTCAAGGCGCTGAAGGATTTTGAGCGGCAGCAGAAGCTCGGCCTCGACCCCGTCTTCGACCCGCAGCCTCTCGGGATCGCAGGTGCCACCTTCTGGGAGTCCTACAAGAAGGCGGACCTCGAGAAGGAGTCTGCTCGCGTCTAGCAGCCGAGCCTCCTGCACCGGTTCCAGTGCGCCGTGCCGTCCATTCGGCACGGCGCACTGCCGTTTCCCGCGGCCCCCGGGGTGGAGAGTGCGCTCGACTCCACCGCGGTGTGGACACAACGATCACCAGGGAGGCGCGGCACACGCTTATTTGGACAAAATACAATACTTTTGGCGCTGCAGCCGCCGTTCTTGTTCCGAATGTTGATACTTTTTGATTGCCGTTCCGCAATGTGCGGGCGGGGGGACCCAGCATTCGGATTGAAAGGCTTCACCTATGAGCACACCTCAGTACCAGCCGCAGTACCAGGGCTACCAGCACCCCAACATGCCGGCCAAGACCAACACGCTGGCGATCATCGCGCTGATCTCGTCCTTTTTCATCAGCCTGCTCGGCGTCATCCTGGGTCACATCGCGCTGAACCAGATCAAGACAACCGGCGAGGGCGGACGCGGCCTGGCCATTGCCGCGCTGGTCATCGGTTACGTGTCGATGGCACTGGCCGTCATCCTGATCATCATTATGTTCACCACGGCCGCCGCCTACCAGGGCTGACCACGCTGCAAAAAGGCCCTCTGCCCGGAGATTCCGGGCAGAGGGCCTTTTTGTAACGGCGCACCGGAGGCGTCACTGCGGCAGCGCACCGGCGAGGTGTTCGAGCAGAAACATGCGAGCGCACGCCGGGCGGTCGAGATGGCAGGGCAGCCGTCGGCGGCTGAGGGCGCGCGGACCCTCGTCTAACCGGGGGTACGCCCGATAAAATGGGCCATGGTGCTCTTCCCCATCATCGGGCTCCTCCTCTGGATCGCATTTCTTGCTGGTGTCATGCTCATCTGCGGCACCATCTGGGCTTTGGGCAAGACGGTCTGGTGGTCCCTGGATCTCCCGGACAAGCTCGACAACTCGCAGGCCGTCAGATCCAGGGCGCAGACACCCCCGCCGCCGCTACGGCCCCAGCCGCACAAGGCTCCGGTCCCGGAACGCCCCGGGCCGCCGCCAAAAGCTCCCCCGCCTCCTGTCCGGCCTGACTCCTACGACTCGTCCGACATCTGGCCCAAATGGACTCCCGCCCACAGGCAGTACAAAGCCCGGGAACTGGCCATCTGGCAGGAGCAGTTCGACGCCCTGAAGTCCCGCGAGTAAGTCCTGGCCGCGCGCGCCAGGTGCAACCGTGCGAAGGGTGCACGGATTCAGTCATAGGGCCAGCAAGCAAGGCTGGAACGACGACAGCGGGACTACCTCCCGTCGTCGTCTTTGGTGAGCGCCGGGGAACGGCAGCCGCTCCCGCGACGTCAGGTTGGTTCAATTCGAAGCCTGAAACTCCGGGCGCGCGCCCCGGTCAGGGATCGAGCCGCCGGCGCAGCAGGCAGAACTCGTTGCCCTCGGGGTGGGCGAGGACGTGCCACTGCTCGTCGCCTGTCTGTCCCACCTCCCCGAGGACGCCGCACCAGAACCCCGCCAAGAGTTCCGGATCGGCTCCAGTTCAGGACCAGTTCGCTGATACGGGAGACCATGGAGCCCAATGTACGGAGGCCCTGGCCCAAGAGTCAGCAGACGCACGCTTGTCCAACAAACGCATCAGACCTTGCATTAGGCTGGAATCCCCCGGAAAAACCGACAAAAGAGCGAGGCATAACGTGCACCAGGACGCCGCCCGGTTCCTGTCCCAGCCGGTGGCCGCCCAACCCGGCGCACCCCTGCGCGTCGCGGTGTACTCCCGGATCGCCGAAGCCATCCGCAACGGCCTCCTCACCCCCGGCTCCATGATCCCCACCGAAACCGAACTCGGCACCGACATGAAAGTCAGCCGCACCGTGGTCCGCGAAGCCCTCATGCTGCTCGAGGAGGACGGGCTCATCAGGGCGCGGCGCGGCGTGGGACGCTTCGTCTCGGACACACTCCCCCGCATCGGCATCGAACGCATCCAACCCTTCGAGGAAGTCCTCGGCACCCCCGGACAGCAGGCGGAGGTCAAACGCACCCAGGTGGTCCGGCAGGCAGCCTCCGAATTCGTCGCCCCCGGCATCGGCGTCGAGCCCGGCACCGACTGCTGGCTCTGGGAATCAGTCCTGATCCGCGACGGCGAGGCCATCGCCCACCTGCAGGAAAACGTCACCGCCCAACCCGTCAGCTTCGGCAAGAGCCCCGCCGCGCCCCTTGAGATTAACGACGACGGCGGCACCACCTTGCTTGCCGCACTCAACAAACAGCTGGGCAGGCTGCCCGGGCCGGGCGAGTGCCAGATCAGCCTCAGCCAGGTGGGTCCCAGCCGGGCGAAGCTGCTGGACCTGCGCCCGTCCGACCCGGTGCTGGTCCTTACCCAGTACGTCCGGAACGGCAACCGGCCCTTCTACCTCGCCAAGTGCCTCGTCTCTGCCCGCGCCGGGCACCTCTCGGTGGTGCAGCAGTTCCAGTCCTGATTCGGGCTGTGTCTAAGGGCGTACACAACCGACGGCGTCGCAGGCGTTCACGCGGCCGTGCGCCCAGTAGGTCTGCTGGCCGTTGATCTTCTCTGCCGTTGATTCGACCTTCGCACGCACCGAAGTAGATGTGGCAGCGGGGTTGGTACTCCAGACAAGCGCGGCAGTGGCGGCGACCATTGCTGAGGACATTGAGGTTCCGTTGCCGACGTCATACCCCTGCGAGCGCTTGTTCTGTGTCCCCAGGACGAACGTGTGGTTCGGGAAGGTGGAGTAGACGTTGGCTCCGGGCGCGGCGACGTCCACCCAGCCGGCCCCATAGGTTGAAAATGACGCTTTGGCATCGTTGTTGTCGGTGGCACCGACGGCGATGACGTTCGGGTAGGCGCCCGGGTAGATCTTGGTCTGGTTGCCGCCGTTACCCGCTGCGGCAACCAGCACAGCGCCCTTGTTCCATGCGTTGTTCACAGCAGTTTCCAGAGTGCGTGACGCCCGGACTCCGAGGCTTATGTTGATCACCTTGGCACCGTTGTCCATGGCCCAGTTGATGGCGTCCGCAACGCCTGAACTGGATCCGACCCCGCTGTCGTTCAGGACTTTGCCGTCCAGGATGATGCAGCCCGGGCACGTGCCCGCCACGCCGCGGGTGTTGTTGGCTGTGGCGGCAACGATGCCGGACACGTGCGTGCCGTGGCCATAATTGTCGTCCCCGGTTTCCCCGTTGGTGAAGTTAGCGTGAGCTGCCACCTTCGGGAAAATGTCGGGGTTGTCGTTGGCTACGCCGGAATCGAGCACTGCAACCTTGACGCCTGCTCCGGTGGTGGCGCTCCACGCTTCCACCGCGTCCACGTCAGCATCGGCCTTGCCGCCGGCTACCGTCAGCGTGCCCTCGGTGTTCGTGAAGGATTGCCCGGTATTTTGCAGCGCGTACTGTCGGGGAAAGTATTCGTCATCGGACGCGGCTGTCACAACATGGTCCGGCTCGGCGTATTCGACTGCGGGGTTTCGGCCTAACGCATCAATAAGTTGCACTTCCTTGCCTGCCGGGACCTTGATGAGGTGCGCGCCGGTGCTGCCGATACTTGGACCTTCGCTAAGCCCATGCTGGCGCAGCACGTTCGGCGCTGCGCCAGCATCCCGGAACTTGACCATGATCTGCCCCACGACGTGCGACGGATCCGGTGCCGCATTGCCCGCCACTGTCGGGTTGACCAAGCCAAACGCCATGGATGCGGCTGCGAAACCAGCCAAAAGGATCTTTTTCATGGCGCCATCTTGCTCCAACCCCCACCGAATAGCTATGACTTGGTGATCGTCAACGAGCGTGATTACGCCCTGATCCCGGCACTCGCCTCGGCCAAGCTGGTGGCAGTGACGTACGGCGGGGGCGGCTCGGCGATCTTCGAGCACGGCCGGAAGGTGGCTGTGGTCCCCTCAATTCCGGTGCCGGTGGTCAACACGATCGGCGCGGGCGGGCGATGCCTTGCGCAACGCTGGTGCTGGGCCTGCGTGGCGGACTGGACTGTGCCAAGGCACTGGCCGTGGCAAACGTGGTGGGCGGGGACGCGGCGTGCGACCCCTCGTCCCAGCCGGAATTGGCACAGCTGGGCCACTACGTCGAGCGGCCTGCTGCCACCTCCCTCTGGCAGGAGCAGTTCGACGCGCTGGACTCCCCCCGATAGCCAAATAACGACGACGGCGGACTGCCTGCTTTGGTGCCCGCCGCCCCGCCGGCGCCTGTCATCGAAAGTCGGCACTGCTTTCCTTCGCGACCTCCAGCAGGGTGGTCTGGAAAGCAATCTCCGCCGCAGCGCGGACCCTGTCATGCCGGTGCGCCAGCAATACGCGGCGGGAGGGGGCGGTGGAACCCAGGGAGACGATACTGACGCCAGGGTGTTTGTTCACCACAGCGGTCCGCGGGGCAAGGGCAATGCCCAATCCAACACTCACCATGGCCTGGGCTTCCTGGTAGTCGTTGGCATGGAATGAGATGCGGGGTGAAAAGCCTGCGGCCTGGGCGCTGCGGTGCAGCACCTCCACCACGGGATGTTCCTCTTCCCGGACAATCCACTCCTCGTTGGCCAGGTCTGCCATGTCCACCTGCTTGCGGCGGGCAAGCCTGTGGTCCCTGCCCACAATCAGGGCGGTGGCATCTTCGAAGACCGTGGTGAGGGCGAAATTCTCGGGGCTGATCCGGTTCCACTCGTAATCCCAGAGCAGGGACATCCCCACCTGCCCGTTTTCCAGCATCTCGATTAAGTCGTTGAAGCGGCTGCTGCGCACGTGCAGGTCTATTGCCGGGTACTGGGCTTTGAACCTGCTGATCACCAACGGGAGGAATGATCCACCCAGTGTGGGAAAAGTCCCCATGGTCAGGCTTCCCCGGTTGAGGCCTGCGATCTCGGCCAGGTCTGCTTCGGCCGCTGCCATCTGGCGGAGGATCCTCCGGGTGTGGGCCGTAAGGACGTGCCCAGCATCGGTGGGCACCATCCCCCGGGCCGTGCGCTGCAGGAGCGGCTGCCCCACTTCAGCCTCGAGCCTTCGGAGCTGCTGCGAAACGCCCGACGGTGAATAGACGTGCTTGTCCGCCGCGGCCGTGATCGAACCCAGTTCCACCACATCCAGCAGCAGTTCCAGCCTTCTGACGTTCAGCACAGCCCTTGCCTCCTTGAAGCTTTCCTTAATACCCCCTCACAATTCTATGCATTCGCTTCATGAGTCTTGCCATCATGCAGGGTGTCCAAGGGCTACCCCAGCCTTCCCCCGTTCCAGGCCGCTGCTCCGACCCTGAAACTCGGCCTCTGTTTGAAGTAAAAGTGCATAGACCTGCATTTTTTGGCGTTTGTAATTCATATAGGACCGGCGTCACACTGGGTTATCCGAGGCGGCCAGTGACCCCCGATGAGGCCCCGGGAAAGGTGTTGAAGCAATCATGTTAAAGATCCCTGCCACGTGGATGCGTGGAGGAACCAGCAAGTGCTGGGTCTTCGAATGGGACAGCCTGCAGGTCCCCGGCAAGACCGTGGATGAGGTTCTCCTGCGTCTGTTCGGCAGCCCGGACAACCGCCAGATCGACGGCGTCGGCGGTGGCACGTCCACCACCAGCAAAGCCGTCATTCTTTCCCGCTCCATCTCGGACGAAGCGGACGTGGATTACACCTTCGCCCAAGTGGGTATCGAGGAGCAGCGCGTGGACTGGGGCAGCAACTGCGGAAACTGTTCAGCCGTCGTCGCGCCCTATGCCATCCAGCGCGGCTGGGTGACCGCCGGCCAGGACAGCACTGCCGTACGGGCGTTGAATACCAACACTGACCAGCTCATCCTGCAGAAGGTGGCCACTCCCGGCGGCGCACTGGCCGACTCCGGGGACCAGATGATCCCCGGCGTTCCCTTCCCCGGTTTGGCGGTCGGAATGGGCTTTTTCAACCCCGCCGGCAAGACCACGGGCAAGCTCTTCCCCACCGGGGACCCGATGGACAAGATGACCTTTGACGGACGCCAGGTGCCCGCCACCCTGATCGACGCCGGTGCGCCGGTGATCGTCCTCGAGGCTGAAGCTGTTGGCCTGACCGGGCACGAGACGGCTGCGGAGATCGACAGCCGGGCAGACCTGCTGGTGCACCTTGACGACGTGCGCCGGGACGCCGCCGTTCGCATGGGCCTGGCCGAAAGCCGGGCGGACGCCGAACGTGCCATCCCCAAGCTGGCACTGGTGGCCAAGGCGGATGATGATGACGAGGCCGACGTGGTGGTCCGGATGCTCTCCATGGGCCGGCTGCACCCAGCCCTGGCCATCACCGGCAGTGTTGCCCTGACCATGGCCGCCCAGCACGAAGGAACGGTGGTGGCCGACCTGATCACCGGCGACGTCGCCTCCGGAGTAAACCTGCGGACGCCGGCGGGCCTGGTCCAGACCTGGTCCGAGACCCGGGACGGAACCCCGGTTGTCGGCGCCCTGCGAAGTGCGCGGCGGCTGGCCGACGCAGAACTCCTGCTGCCGGACGTCTGGTAGCGCCACCCCGAAGCATGCCGCTTCCGTGACCCCTGTTCACCGGAACGGCACAAACGAAGGACACCTCAATGACGAGTCAAAAGTCTGCCCTGGAACCTCCCTTGGGCTTAGACGAAACAGCGGCTTCCGAATTGCCTGAGCCGCCGCAACACAGCCGCCGGACCGTGCTGGGAGCCGTCGCTTCCTTCGCCGTCCTCGGCCTGGCAACCACCGTCCTGGGCGAAGGGCTCCTCAATCCGCCGTCCAGCACCGAAGACGGGAACTTCAGCGGTGAAACCCTTGAATTCCTGATTCCCCTGGCCTCAGGCGGCGGCACCGACACCTGGGCGCGCTTCATCGGCACCGAGCTGACCAACTACATCCCTGGCCGTCCCGGCTTCGCTCCCGTCAACGAACCCGGTGGCGAGGGTATCTCGGGCACCAACAAGTTCGCCCGCTCCGCGAAAACCGACGGCACAGAAATCCTGGTGGGAACCGCGTCCACGGTGGTTCCGTGGGTATTGGGACGCTCCGCGGTGAAGTACTCGTTTGAGGACCTGAAACCCGTGGTGGTCAACGGCACCGGCGGGGTCATTTACGCCCGCACCGAAGCCGGCGTCAAGGGAATCGGCGACCTCGTTAACAGGGACAAGCCGCTCGAATTCGGCGGGATCAGCGCCACCGGCCTGGACATCACCACCCTCGTGGCCTTCGACCTGCTCGAGGCTGATGTGACGTCCACCTTCGGCTTCGAAGGGCGCGGCCCGGTCAACCTGGCACTCCAGCGCGGCGAAATCGACCTGGACTACCAGACCACATCGGCCTACGGCTCCGCCGTCGAAGGCATCGCCAAGGAAGGCAAAGCCACCGTCCTGATGTCCTTCGGGCAGCTGGACGACTCAGGGGAAGTAGTCCGGGACCCGAACTTCCCCGAGGTCCCCACCGTTGCCGAGGCCTACGAGCAACTGCACGGCAAGAAGCCGTCCGGCGAGAAGTTCGAGGCCTACAAGACGCTGCTCGGGCTGACCTACACCTACCAGAAAGGCCTCTGGGTCCCGCAGGAGACGGCCGAGAAAGCCGTGACGCTGCTGCGTGAATCAAGCGAAAAGCTCGGTGCCGACAAGGAATTTCAAACCAAGGCCGCCAAAGTCCTCGGCGGTTACCCCCTCGTAGCGGACGCCGACATGGCCGACCGTGTCCGGGATGCCTACACCGTCAGCAGCTCCGTCAGGTCCTACGTGAAGGAACTGCTCGAGAGCAAATACAACATCCACGTTGAATAAGGACCATCATGCTTGACTCCGCTATGGCAGCGCTGGCATCACTCGCTGACCCGTCCCTGCTCCTCATGCTCCTGATCGGCACCGTCGCCGGGCTGGTCATGGGCCTCATCCCCGGCCTTGGCGGCACCGGCGCCGTCGCGATCCTGCTGCCGATTACTTTCGGCATGGAACCGCCCCAGGCCCTGGCGCTCCTCATCGGTGCCCTCGCCGTCGTCCATACCTCAGACACGGTCTCGGCCGTCCTGCTCGGCGCCCCCGGTTCAGCCTCGGCGAGCGTAACAATGCTGGATGGATACGCCATGGCCAAAAAAGGCAAGGCAGCCAGGGCTCTAACCCTTGCCTTCCTGTCCTCCATGGCCGGCGGCATCATCGGCGCCATCGGCCTGACGCTCGCCATCCCGCTGGCCCGCCCCCTCGTGCTGTCCTTCGCAAGCCCCGAACTGTTTATGCTGACAGTCCTCGGCGTCGCCCTTGCCGCCGTCCTCTCCCGCGGCAACATCATCAAGGGCGTTTCTGCGGGCCTGCTCGGCCTGGTCCTCGGCATGGTGGGAACCTCCCCCACCACGGCTGAAGAACGATTTACCTTCGGCAGCCTGTTCCTCGGCGACGGCCTCTCGCTCGTTGCCGTGGCGCTGGGCATCTTTGGCCTGGCCGAAATCGCGTCCCGCGCCAGCCAGCGGCGCGGCCAAAAGGAGAACATCACGCTCGGCGGCGGCTGGGGCCAAGGCATCCGTGAATGGCTGTCCCATTGGACCCAGGTGATCCGCGGCGCACTCATCGGCATCTGGGCAGGCGTCCTGCCCGGCGTCGGCGCCACCGCCGGAACCTGGCTGGCCTATGGACAGGCAGTGGCAACCGCCAAGGACAAGCGCAAATTTGGCAAGGGCGACCCCCGCGGCATCGTGGGCCCCGAAAGCGCCAACAACTCCGTGGAAGCCGGCGACCTCATCCCCACCCTCCTGTTCGGCATCCCCGGCGGTGTCCCCTCGGCCATGCTCCTGGGAATGCTGCTCACCTACGGCATCCAGCCGGGCCCCTCCATCATCACCGAACATCTTGATTTGATGTACCTGATTGTGTGGTCCTTCGCGATCGCTTCGATCCTCGGCGCCCTGTTCTGCTTCCTCAGCGTCAAGCAGCTCGCCAAGCTCACCAAGGTCCCGTTCGCCGTCCTGGCCGCAGGCCTGGTCGCCGTGATGCTGCTCGGCTCCTTCCAGGAAGGCGGCCAGCTGGGGGACCTTTGGGTCATGATCATCCTGGGCGTCTTCGGCTGGCTCCTGAAGTCCACCGGATTCCCCCGGGCCCCGTTCCTGATCGGCTTCGTCCTGGCCATCCCGCTGGAGCGCTACTACTTCCTGACCGACAGCCTCTACAACGGGCTGGACTGGATGGCCCGCCCCGGCGTGCTGGTCTTCCTCGCCATCCTGGTCCTGCCCATCCTCTGGGCCTTCATCAAGTTCATCCGCGCCCGCAGGAACACCAACCTCGACGACGGGCACCGCAACGAGCGCCCGGAAGACGACGAGAGCCCGCTGAAGAACTCTGTATGGTCCCTGACCGCCGCCGGAATCTTCGCCGTCGCATTTGCCGCCGCACTGATCTCCTCGGCATCGTTCTCACCGGAGGCACGCCTTGTGCCCCAGCTGGTGAGCATCGGCGGACTGGTCTTCTCCGGGATCCTGCTCTTTACCGAGATCCGGACACGGCTCCGGGCCAGGACAGCCTCAACCGGGTGGACGCTCGATGCCGGCTTCGCGATGAAGACCTTCCTGTGGATGACAGCCTTCCTCGCCCTCACCGCAGCTTTCGGCTACCTCATCGCCGTGACGGTCTTCATCCCGGCGTTCCTGCTCATCGTGGCCAGGGCGCGGCTCAAGGTGGCCATCATCTACACCGCCGCGCTGTACGTCGTGCTTCTCGCGCTCCCGTCGCTGCTGCCCATCGATTTGCCGCAGGGCTGGCTGAACACCCTTGTCTAGGCAGTCCGCGGCCTCCCCCAAAAACCACCGAAAACACCGGAACCACCGCACCCACCGGATCCACAGGAAAGAAGCAACGCCATGACGGTTCTCGTCGCCTACGTCCCCTCGCCTGAGGGCCGCGAAGCCCTGACCCAGGGCATCACCGAGGCAGTCCTTCGGACCTCGGACCTCCTGATCGTGAATGTCGGCCGCGGCCACCACGGCCTGGAGCCAGCCGAAATGCAGGACATTGAAGACCAGCTCCGGGCAGCCGGGCGCGAACTGGCCATCGAGTCCTCCATCCTCGCGGACCCCGGTGACGCGGTGATCCAGATCGCGCAGGACCGGAACGTGGACATGATCGTCGTCGGCCTGCGGCATCGCTCCATGGTGGGGAAACTCATCCTGGGAAGCACCGTGCAGCGCATCCTGCTGGACGCCACCTGCCCGGTCCTCGCAGTCCGCCCGGACAGGCTCAACTAGCCATCCGGCTCAACCAACCACCCGGCGGGGCCTGCACTGGTCCCCCCTGTGGCTGCCGGCCACCGCCGGCAGGCGTGTCCAAAACCCTGCATTCCATCGCAACAGGAACCCCGAAGGACGGGCGCGGGAAAGGGCCACGCAGAAGAAGGAGGCAGGGAACCCCAAGGTTCCCTGCCTCCTCCCCAACATCCGTTTAAGCAGTCAGCAGTCAAAGGAACGAACATGTCCACCCGCCCGACCCATCCGGGTTCAGCCAGGAAGGCTGCCCGCCCCGAGCCGGTTCCGAACTGGTGCACGTTGTCCAGAGCAGACCAGATCGAAATTAAGCAGCAGGGCCGGACCATTGCCAGCGGCCGCATCGACATCCTCGCGCTTGACGGCAGCATGCTGTGGATCCACCGGGACACCGGCCACGGCCGTGCCCTTTTCCTGCGCAGCGACGGCGTCACGGTTTACCGGCGCCCGAAAACCGGCGCCACCACCTGAACCCCCGAGGAAAACAATGACAAAAACAGCACAACACACCGCAGCCCCTGAGGCCGGGACCACGGAGCAATCTGCCCCGCGCAGTCCGCGCCGCCGTATCCTACTCATTGCGGTGGCCGCTTTTGTGATTCTGAGTCTGGCCGCCCTCGTGCTGGGAGGGAGCCTCTTCAACCCGGCGGCCGCCACAACCTCGGAGCCGACTTTGACTGCCACCCAGATCATCCCGCTCGTGATCCTCGTCCTGATGTTCATCATCGCCACGAAGTGGCCCCTGAACATCGGCGTCATGGGCCTGGTGGCATCCTTCGGCGTTGGCTATTTCATGCTCGGAATGACCGACCGCGAGATCCTCGCAGATTTCCCCGCCACCATCGTGCTGACCATCATCGGTGTTACCTACTTCTTCAGCATGGCCCAGCGGAACGGCACCATCGACATCATCGTCCAGACCTGTGTCCGCCTTGTTAGGGGCAAAACCATGGTGCTGCCCTGGGTTTTCTTCCTGCTGGCCGCCGCACTGACGTCGCTGGGCACCTTCTCGCCGGCCGCCGTCGCGCTCCTCGCCCCGGCTGCCATCGGCTTCGCCTACGAATCCCGCATCCACCCCGTGGTGATGGGTGCCTTCATTATCAACGGAGCCCATGCCGGTGGATTCTCCCCGCTGTCCGTGGCCGGCGTGCTGGTCCACAACATCGCCGAGGAGAACGGTTTTCCCATCTCCCAGGGCGGGCTCTTCATCGCCAGCTTCGCCGTCAACTTCATCCTGTCCGTCCTCACCATCGCCGTCTTCGCCCTGCTGGGGCGGCTGCACGAGGGTGGAACCGGACAGGCCATCGACCTGGATACTTCGAAGACCACCCGTCCCCACGGCCAGCAAATCCTGACCCTGGTGCTGATTCTGGTGATGCTTGTCTGCACCCTTGGCTTCCGCATGCCGATCGGCTTCGTTGCCCTCTCCGCGGGCCTGCTGCTGGCGCTGATCAACATCAAAGAGCACCAGAGCTTCATCGGCGGCATCTCCTGGTCCACAGTCCTGCTGGTGGCGGGCATGATCACCTACGTCTCACTGCTCCAGCACGTGGGCGTCATCGACACACTCGCCGAACAGGCCCTGGCCCTCGGAGCTCCGCTGCTCATCGCGCTCGTCCTCTGCTACGTGATCGGCGTCGGTTCGGCCTTCGCCTCGTCCACTGCGCTGCTCACCGCTTTTATCCCGCTGGCCGGGCCGCTCCTGGCCACCAGCAGCCTCAGCGCCTCCGGAACCGTAGCCGCCCTGGCCATCGCCGCGACCGTCGTCGACGTTTCCCCCTTCTCCACCGACGGCGCGCTGGTTGTAGCCAACACGCCGGAAGATGACAGGCAGCGCGTCTACCGGCAGCTCATGATCTACGCCGGCGCCATTGTCCTGGCCGCCCCCATTCTGGCCTGGGCGCTGCTGGTGCCCACCGGCATCATGTAGGGCTCCCCCTTTTTATCCTGCAGGGTTGAGGGAGGCACGACGGCGGGCGGCGGCTTGGGTGCCGCCGCCCGCCGTCAGACTTTAAGGACTCTGGACAGGACTTCCCGCTGCAGCTCCCCCGCTGGCAGGGACCGCCGACGGTATAATTTTCCCAGGCAAGGCTTGGGTTTAAGAGGCGTGGACAATGGCTGGTTCGCTCCCGACCGCCTCGGGTCGGATCTTCATCAGTTACCGGCGGGAAGAGACCGCGTACCCGGCCGGCTGGTTATACGACCGGCTGGCAGACCGCTACGGCGGTGGCCAGGTTTTCAAGGACGTCGACTCCATCCAGTTGGGGGATGACTTCGTCGAGGCGATCACCCGGGCAGTGGGCTCCTGCGACGTGGTGCTGGTGCTGATCGGTGATAAGTGGACAACGATCTCCGATGAGCACGGCCGGCGCCGGCTCGACGACCCTGACGATTTTGTGCGCCTGGAGGTCCAGGCCGCTTTGACCCGCAACGTCAGGGTGATCCCGATCCTGGTGGACGGGGCCAGGATGCCGCGCGCCGATGAGCTGCCCGAAAGCCTGGCCAAGCTGGTGCGCCGCCAGGCCCTGGAGTTCAGCCCGGCGCGCTTCGAATTTGATACCAGCCGGCTGTTCAAAGTTCTGGACGGGACCCTCGCTGAGTTGCGACGGACACAGGAGGACAGCGGCGTGCAGCCGACGACGGCGGAGGAGGCGCAGGCTGCGCCGGCGGCCGCGGGAGAAGGTAGGAAGGCGCCAGGGCAGCGCGGGCGATTTTCGCCGCGGACCCTGCTCGTGGGAGGAATTGGCGCCGTCGCCGTTTTGATCCTGCTGGCCGTCCTCGTCGTTGCCAACCTCCAAAGGGGACCTTCACCGACCGCTGACCCTGCTGACGGGCAGGCTCCCGTCCAGGCAACGGGCGGTATCGACGTCGACGGCACTCCCGTCACCAGCGAAGACGGACTCCGGCTGACCGGACTGCAGGCCACGAGCCGGCGTGATCCTGATCCTCCCCGCGTCGGGGACACGGTCACGGTGAGCTACGCCTTGACGAACATCACGGAGCAGCCCCTGCGGCTGGAGTACACATTTGTCGGGGCCCGCGATGAGGCAGGGGAACACCACGACGCCGAGGACATGAACGAAGGACGGGTCCTCGCACCCGGTGACACCGTCAACGCCCAGGGCCGGGTCCTGCTTAACAGTCCCGGTACATGGGAAATGTGGCCCTGTTACGTGCTGACCGACGAACGCTTCTGCCCGGATAAGTGGCAGGTCTTCTTTGTCCTGGCTGAGTAGCCAGCGTGAACGGAGGGGGAAGCCCATGGTGCGCCGCGAGGATGGCCCAAGACCGGCACAGCCCGTCGCGGCCGTGGTTCCGCCTGCCACTGAAGATCCCACATGGGACCGGCTGGAGGACCAGATCAGCTGGTATGACCGCAAGAGCAGCGACGCCCAGCGCCGGTACAAGTGGCTCAAGCTGCTGGAACTCGCGGTCGCCGCGGCGCTGCCGGTTGTTGCCGGTGTAGGAAGCCCAGCTCTGGTAACTGGCATACTGGCCGCCGTCATCGTCGTCCTGGAGGGCGCCCAGCACCTCTACCAGTTCCAGGAACGCTGGATCACGTACCGTTCCACCGCCGAGGCACTCAAGCACGAACGGTACCTGTACCTGGCCAAGGCCGGACCCTATCTGCGTGCGGACCGTCACCAGCAGCTGGCCGAGCGGATCGAGGGCCTGATCTCCCAGGAGCACGCCAAATGGACCAGCAGCCAGCAACAGGCCCCGAGCCGCTCGGAAGCCGGGTAGCTGCTGATCCCCGGGGCTAGAGGCAGGCGGGCTGTTAGGCGGGGTCGACCGGGCCGGAGGGTTTGCCCAGGGCATGGGCCACGATCTGGTGCACTACGGGATCATTTGGTGTCTGGTCGGGTTTGAAGACATCTGCCAGGCACTCGTCTTGGACAGTGATGTTGGTGACGTGCCGGGCCGGTCCTGCCAGGAACTGGCTGGTGTACGGAATGCCCCTGGTCCAAGGGCGGTTCGACGAGCGCGCAGAATTTTGTGGCCGCCTGTCACTTCCCTGGCCTGTTTGGCCCGCTTGGCCCTGCAAAGGTTTTGGCAAGAAGGAAGCCCCGCTCAGTCCCATTCATGGTGCAGGCCGAGTGTCCCGTCTCTCTGCTCAAGCCGGTCGTCGCAATGAAGTTCGGGTCGCCTGGTGACAGCAAAGTGCCCCGGAATGCTGTATTCCGGGGGGGCACTTTGGGATGGGGGAGCTAACCCATGACAAGGTTGAGGATAAACAACAGCGGGATGGATCCGGCCCACACAGCCGTGGTGATGCCCGACCAGCCGCGAAGCGCTGCAGTGCCTTCGAGCCCGGTGAACCGGGTGACCACCCAGAAGTAGGAGTCGTTGAAGTAGCTCAGGATCATGGATCCGGCGGTGCAGGCCATGGCGGCCACCAGCGGGTCGATGCCGAGGGTGCCCACCAGCGGAGCTGTGACGGAGGCGGCGGTGATCATGGCCACGGTGCCGGAGCCCTGGGCCAGCCGGACCAGGGTTGCCACGAGGAAGGGCACCAGGAAGGCCGGCAGAGCTGTGGCGGCGATGGCTTCAGCCAGTGCGTCGCCGACGCCCGAGCTCCGGAGCACCTGTCCCAAGGCGCCGCCTGCACCGGTGATCAGCAGGATGAGGCCTGCGGAAGCAGCTGCTTCGGCAAACCAGTGCTGAACCCTGCCGCGCGGAGTCCACCGCGGCAGCAGCACGTAGACGGCAAGCAGTACGCCGATGATCAGGGCGATCACCGGGTTGCCGATGAAGGCGAAGGGAACAACCCAGGCGGACGGCACGTATTCGCCGCCGACGACTCCCTGTGCGTTCTGGTCGATGGCGCCCGTCACGGTGTTCAGCACGATCAGCAGCAGCGGGACCACGAGGGGCAGGGAGGCGAGGAATGCGCCGACGCGGTGCGGCTTGGCGCCCTCGGGCGGGGTGCCCAGATCCAGCTGGGGATCGGCGGGAAGGTCACTCTGCGCGTGGTCGTCGATGTCGTCGTCGGCGGCGATTCCCGTGCCGCCGTGCTGGGATCCTTCCGCGGCACCGACCAGGGCAGCACGGCCGTAAACCGCTTCGCGGACCTCCTCGGTGATGGAGTTTTCGAGCTTGGGTCCCATCCACTTGGCGTAGCCCACGGCAATGGGGAGGAGGAGCACGGTGAACACCAGGCCCGTGAGGATGACCGCGCCCAGGTCCGTCCCGAGCAGGCCGGTCACGGCCAGCGGACCGGGCGTCGGCGGCACCAGGTGGTGCGTCAGCGTCATGCCGACACCGAGCGCCAGGGCCAGTGTCACGTAGCCGGCGCGCTTAACCCGCGCGATGGAGCGGGCCAGCGGGTTCATGATCACGTAGCCGGAGTCGCAGAACACCGGGATGGACACCAGGGCACCGACGGTGCCCATCGCCCAGGGTTCCCTGCCCTTGCCGAAGAGCCGCAGGAAGGCGAGGGCCAGCGCGTTGGCAGCGCCGGACACTTCCAGGATCTTGCCGATGGCCACGCCCAGGCCGATGACGATGCCGATCGAGGCAAGGGTGTTGCCGAAGCCTGTGGTGATTGCTTTGACGATGTCGAGGGGGCTTTGGCCAGCCACGAGGCCGGTCACCAAAGCGGCAATGAGCAAAGCGACGAATGCGTCGAGCCGGGTGCGAAGTACGAGCACGACGATGGTCGCGATGCCCAATACCAGCGCAAGCAGTAGTTGTATATCCACGTTGATGTACTCCTTGGGGACAAGAGTCCGGGCGCGTTGCCCGGCTGCTCCTCGAAGGGTGCCAGTGCCTTTTTGGAATTGACTCCATCGAGTGACGAGTGCCACACTATCGGGACATAAGACATCTGACAAGCCAAGGAAGGAGAGATGCCGGTGAGCCGCCAGACACTCGCGGATTCCGTGTTCGTTGATTTGTTGGAACGCATTCTCTCCGGAGACATCCCGCCGCAGGCGTCACTGCCCGCGGAGGCAGAGCTGGCAAAGACTGCCGATGTAAGCCGGCTAACGGTGCGCGAGGCACTGAAGACACTGCAGGCCCAAAACATCGTGACGGTGCGGCGTGGCCTGGGTACCTTCGTGAATCCTCCCGACGAGTGGACGGGGCTGGAAGCCATCCTCCGTGCAGCAGCCCGCGGCACCGGGATTGACGAGGCAGCGCTGAAGCTTCTCGAGGTCCGCCGCATCATGGAAACGGGGGCTGCGGAATTAGCGGCCCGCCATGCCACACCTCAGCATTTTGCGGCCATGGAAAAGGCGATTTCAGACTTGGCGGCGGCCCACGAAGCCGGCGACCTGGACGCCGTGACCCTGGCGGACCTGGCCTTCCACAACGTGGTGTTTAGGGCGTCGGCGAACCCGTTCCTCCCGGCTCTGCTGGGCCAGCTGGGCCACCTGCTCTACACCACCCGCCGGGAAACATCGGCGTTCCCCGAAGTCCAGCGCCATGCCATTGAGCACCACAGGCTGGTACTGGCCGCGATAGCCACGGGCGAACCGGATAAGGCCCGCAAGGCCATGGACGAGCACATCAACCAGACCTACGACGACTACGCGCGGTTTATCAAAGCACGGAAATCCAACACAGGAGTTGAAACAGCATGACCGAGACCACTTTCCCCGCAGCACGCACCGCAGTTCTGACCGGTGCAGCTTCAGAGCGCGGCATCGGACGCGCAACAGCAGACCGGCTGGCCCGTGAGGGATGGAACATCGCCATCCTGGACATCGACGGTGAAGCCGCGGCCGTGGCTGCCAAGGAAATCGGGGACAAGCACGGGGTGCAGGCTCTGGGCCTTCAGACGGATGTATCGGACGAGGAGTCCATTGATGCTGCCATCAGCAGGGTGGAAGCCGAACTGCCTCCCATCGTTGCCCTGGCGAACATCGCCGGCATCAGCTCACCGCGGCCCTTCATGGAGGAAACCAAGGAAGGCTGGGAGCGGGTCTTCGCGATCAACATGACCGGGACCTTCCTGGTGACCCAGCGCGTCCTTGGGGGCATGATTGACCGGAAACTTGGCCGGGTTGTCAGCATTTCGTCCATCTCCGCCCAGCGTGGCGGTGGCACCTACTCCAAGGTCGCCTACAGCTCGGCGAAGGCCGGCATCATCGGGTTCACCCGGGCACTGGCCCGGGAAATGGGCGAACACGGAATCACCGTCAACTGCATCGCGCCGGGCCCCGTCGACACCGACATCATGGGCGGCACCCTGACGGAAGAGCGGAAGAAGGAGATGTCCAAGGACATCATGGTGGGCCGGGTGGGAACAGTGAAAGAAATGGCGGCTTTGATGACCTTCCTTATGGGCGAGGACGCCGGCTTCATCACCGCCGCAACGTACGACATCAACGGCGGACTGCAGGTTTCCTAAAGCGGTTCGGGTCCGCCCGGTTTCGGCTGGGATCAGTCCCTCCGGAAAAGTACGACGGCGGTGCGGCCGGCATGTCTGCTGGCCGCACCGCCCGTGAGAGAGCGTCACGGGGAAACCGGCGTTAAGTGAGAGAGCGTCACCGGAAAACCGGCGTTAAGTGAGGGAGCGTCCCAAGGGGTGGGGTTAGAGGGAGGCGCCGCCACAGATCACGTAGTTTTGGCCGGTGATCGACTTGCCGTGCGGGCCCAGGAGGAATGCGGCCAGGGCGGCCACGTCCTCCGGATCCACCAGCGCACCCAGGGCGGGCATCTTCACCGGGGTGGCGGCGCGGCCGGGGTCGTTCAGCATGGGGGTGTCTGTGGGTCCCGGGGACAGTACGTTCACCGTGATCCCCCGCGGCGCGAGCTCCTGGGCCCACGTTCGTCCCAGCCCCATCAAAGCTGCCTTCGTCGCGGCGTAGTGGCTCTTGCCGGGCGACCCCGTGGAGGTGCGGCTGCCCAGCAAAACGATCCTGCCGCCGTCGTGCATGGACGGCACCAGGGCGTTGGCCAGCACGGAAGCCGCCGCAACGTGAACGGCAAACATTCCAGACAAAGCGGACGGATCCAGCTCCCCCAGCGGCGCGGTCCGCTGGAAACCGGCGGCGTGCACCAGGGCATCGGCCGGCCGCAACCCGGCCACAGCGTCAGCCAAAGACTCGGGCTCGGACAGGTCGGCCTGCAGCCACTCAAACTTCCCGTCCAGCGACGTCGGCGTCCGACTCAGCCCGGTCACCGCCCATCCGTCGGCCAGCAGCCGCCGGGTGATGGCCAGGCCTATCCCGGAACTGCAGCCCGTGACCACCGCGTGCCGCTCCCCCGCGACCTGTTCAGTCATTGATGGAGCCGTCCTCCAGGCCGCCCGGCGTCTGCGTGCCCTCGTACGCCCACTGCGGGTCCACCCGCACGAACTTGATGGCCTGCCGGAAGTACGTGTACGCGATGTTCAGGGAACCGTCCGGGCCCTGGTGGATGGACGGGTAGGAGTATTCGCGGTTCAGCCCGTCGCGGGAGTTGTTGGAAAGGCAGTACCCGTCCCCCACATCCAGGTTCCGGCGGATGGGCCACGACCGGCCCGAGTCCTCGGAAATCGCCAGCGTCATGGGCGACCTCGGCGTCCCCCAGAACGCCTTCCGCTCGCCGTCAGCAAGGGCGGCGGCAAGCACCGGCTCAGCCAGCTGGCCCTGCTCCTCGGCCAGGCCGTCGTCGTCAATCTCGTCATAGAGGGACAGCCGGCGTTCGGTGTTCTCCTGCGCTCGGCTGTGGTTGTACACCAGGGCCAGGCGGCCGTCGGCGAGCGCGGTGAACTGGATGGAGGAGTTGTTGTTGGGCAGCTCGGTGGGGACGGGCTCGCTCCAGGTGGAGCCGTCGTCGGTGGAGCGGGATTCGTAGATCGAGTCAGCCCAGCGGCTGCGGAACAGGGCCAGCAGGGACCCGTCGGCCACGGGCTGGATGTTCATGTGGACGCAGCCCACGCTGCCGGGCAGGACGTGCTCGCTCCAGGTGGCGCCGGCGTCGTCCGAAATCATCACGGCGCTGTCGTCGCTGTTGCCCACCCACTTCTCCCCCGGCACGGTGATGCAGCGGAAGATCGGCACGATCAGGCGGCCCGACGGCAGCACCACGGGCAGCTGGCGGACGAACACGCCCCCGGTCTCGTTCGCGGGGAAGAGCGTCTCCACCTCGCCCCAGGTGCGGCCGCTGTCCGTGGAAATACGACGGCGGACCTCGGCGGTGTCCTGGTTGCCCGCCTTCTGCGCGGTGTACAGCAGCCAGAGCAGGCCGTCGGGCGCGGTGAACAGGATGGGGTTCTGCTCTGACCTCGTCGAATCATCAGAGAGCTGCTGCGGTTCGGACCACTGGCTGCTGCCGGGTTCGAGGGCGGAGAACCAGATGGAGATGTCCGGCACGCCTTCCTGGGTTCCGCCGAACCAGACGCAGCCGAGCCGGCCGTCGGGCAGGGTGAGCAGGTTGGCCGCATGGCTCTGCACGGTGGGTGCCGGCAGGTAGGCGAAGTCGGCGCCGTCGGCCCGCTTCACCTGTCCGTCCGGAGTGATGGTGCTGTAGGCGTCGGTGGTGGTGTTCTGCATAAGACTTAGTCCTTCTTGGTGGCGGCGTCGAGGTGGGACTTGGCGATCTGTTCCAGGTGCGTCAGGTCCGAGGCGATGGTGGTGAACGTGTAGCCCTGCTGCAGGCGCTGGTGGGCAACGGAGCCGGCAGCGGTGTGGATCCCGGCGGCGATGCCCGCGGAGGCTGCGGCCTCGGCGATGGCCTCCAGCGCGGCGTTGAATTCGGCCTCAACCTGCGGGTCGCCCGGGAACGCGCCGCCCACGGCGATGGTGAGATCGGAGGGTCCGACGTAGATGCCGTCCAGGCCCGGGGTGGCGCAGATTTCCTTGACGTTGGCCAGCCCCTCCGGCGTCTCGATCATGGCCAGCACCAGCGTGGTGCCGTTGGCGTCGGCGGGCTTCGGCCCGATCCGGAGTGCCGAACGCATGGGCCCGTAGGAGCGGCCGCCCATCGGCGGGTACTTGGCTGCGGCCACCGCCGCGGCGGCGTCGGCGGCGTTGTTGATGAGCGGGACGATCACACCCACGGCACCGGCGTCGAGTGCCTTGCCGATCGCGGTGAAGTCGTTGGCCTCCACGCGGACCATGCCGACGGCGCTGTGCCCGGCGTCGATGGCCATCAACCCGTTGAGCACGCCCGAGTAGCCGAGCAGGCCGTGCTGCGCGTCCAGGGCAACGTAGTCGTAGCCGAGCCGGCCGATGCGTTCGGTGGCCACGGGCGCGTCCAGCACTGCCCAGTAGCCCACCGCCTGCTCACGGGCGCGGATCTTTCGGGCGAATTCGGTGGCCAGTTCGGAGGTCATCAGAGTCCTTCAGTCAGTCGGTTCAGCAAAGGGTTCAGTAAGGCAAGTGTGTCAGCGGTTGTAGGCGGGCATCGGGCCGCGCAGCGAGGTGCCCACGGCGTCGCAGGCTTCCACGACGTCGGCCGGCAGCGGCCCGTTGGCCACGGCCGCGAGGTTCGCACGGAGCTGTTCCACCTTGGAACCGCCCAGCAGCATGGAGCCGACGCCGGGCCGGTAGGCGAGCCAGCGCAGCGACAGCTCGGCCAGGGAAACCCCGGCGTTCGAGGCGATGTGGGACAGCTCCCCGATCGCGTCGAACAGCTGCTTGTCCCAGTACCGCTGCGTGTACATGGCCGCGAGCTTGGAATCGCCGTAGCGGCCCTCGGTGGGCTTGGCGTCGAAGCTGTGCTTGCCGGTGAGCAGGCCGCCGCCCAGCGGGTTGTAGACCATGGTGTGCACGTTGTGGGTGGCGGCGAATTCGAGGTATTCCTCCTCGAGCCGGCGGGCCACCAGGTTGTAGAGCTGCTGTGCGACGACGGGCTGCGGCGCCCCGACTTCGCGTGCGGTGTGGATGACGTCAGCGATTTGCCAGGCGGCGAAGTTGGACACACCCAGGGCGCCGATCTTCCCCTCAGCGACCAGTTCGGCCACGGTGGACAAGGTATCCGAAAGAGGTGTGGCCCGGTCCGGCTGGTGCAGGTAGAACAGGTCGATGCTGTCCACGCCCAGCCGGCGCAGGCTGCCCTCCACGCTGGCACGCAGCCCGGCGGGCGAAAGCGGCGAGTGGGAGCCAGCATCAGCGTGGGGCATGCCGGCCTTCGAAGCCAGGATGACGCCGTCGCGCTTTCCCTTCAGAAGGCGTGCGAGCATCTCCTCGGTGACACCGCCCACGTAGGCGTTGGCGGTGTCGATGGTGGTGATGCCGGCGTCGAGCGCTTCCTCCACCATCCGGCCTGCGGTGGCCTCGTCGGCGGTGTCGCCGAAGGTCATGGTTCCCAGGACCAGCCGGGAGATGGGAAGTTTCAGGCCGTCCACCTGGGCGCCTTCGGGCTGAGTGCTCATGCGTTGATTCCTCGTGGCTGCGTTCGTTGGAGAGTCAGGAGTTGGCGAGGGCCAGGGAGCGGACAATGTGCCGCGGCTTCAGGCCCGTCATGGTGGAGGGGTCCAGCGCCGCGCGGCGGAGTTTGCGGGTGTAGTCCTCCTTCGGGCTGGTCAGGACGGAGGCGGTGGAGCCGAGTTCGACCAGCTTGCCCTTCTGCATCACCATGACGGTATCGCTGATCTCCTGCACCACGCCAAGGTTGTGCGAGATGAACACGTAGGTGATGCCGGTGTCGTCCTGGATGGACTTCAGCAGCCGCAGCACCTGGGCCTGCACCGAGACATCCAGGGCGCTGGTGGCCTCGTCGCAGACCAGCAGTTCGGGCTTGGAAGCGAGCGCGCGGGCGATGCCGATGCGCTGGCGCTGGCCGCCGGAGAACTCCCCTGGGTGCTTGTCCAGGGACCGGACCGGCAGGCCCACCTGGTCGATCAGCTTCGCGGCCGCCTTGTGCCGTTCTGCCTTGGACCGGACGCCCTGCAGCTTCAGCGGCTCCGCCACGATCTCCTGCGCGGTCATGTGCGGGTCCAGCGAGCCGTACGGATCCTGGAACACCATCTGGAACTTGGAACGCATGGGCCGCAGCTTGGACTCGCTCATGGACGCGATGTCCGTGCCATCCAGGGTGATGCTGCCGCTGGTGGGCGTCACCAGCCGCATCAGGGCCTTGGCCACGGTGGACTTGCCGCAGCCGGATTCACCCACGACGGCGATCGTCTTGCCTTTGTCCACGGAGAAGGAGACGTCGTCAACGGCCCGGAAGGTGCCGCCGGGCACGTGGTAGTCCACCACCAGGTTGTCGACGGCGAGGAACGGCTTCGTCATGGCTTTGCTCCGGTCTGGGTCAGGGCTGGGTCAGTGGTGGTGGCGGAAGAGCCGCCTGCGGCGTGCGCACCGCGCGCATCAGCAGGCGTTTCGTCCCACGGCCCCAGCACCGGAACGGCGGCCAGCAGGCTGCGGGTGTACTCGGTGGCGGGGTGGTCCACGATCTGCTGGACCTCGCCGGACTCAACGAACGAGCCGTCCTTCATCACGTGGATGCGGTCCGAGATGAGCCGGGCCACGCCGAGATCGTGTGTGATCATCAGGATGCCGATGCCGCGCTGTTCCTGAAGTTCCAGCAGCAGGTCCAGGATGCCGCCCTGCACGGTGACGTCCAGGGCCGACGTCGGCTCGTCCGCCACCAGCAGCTGCGGCTCGGAGGCCAGCGCGATGGCGATCAGCACGCGCTGCAGCATGCCGCCGGAGAGCTGGTGCGGGTACTTCTTCAGCTGCTTCTCCGGCGTGGGGATGTGCACCTGCTCCAGCAGCCGGACGGCCCGGGCCTGCAGCGCGTCCTTGTCCTTGGCGGAGGCGGCGCCGGCGATCCGGATCGCCTCAAACAGCTGGCTGCCGATCGAGTGGACCGGGCTCAGCGCCGTCATCGGGTCCTGCGGGATCAGGGCGAGGGTTTTGCCGCGCACCTTGTCGATGGCCTTGGGATCGGCGGAGATATCGACGCCGTCAATCATCACGGTGCCGGACAATACCGCCAGGTCCTCGGGCAGCAGGCGGAGGATGCCCATCGCCGTCGTCGACTTGCCGGAGCCGGACTCGCCGATGATGGTGACTGTCTCGCCGCGGTGGATGCTGAAGCTGACGGAGTCAACGGCGCGGATGATGCCGGCGTCGGTGATCAGCTCCACCTGGAAGTCGCGGACCTCCAGCAGCGGCTGCTCCTTGAACGGGGTCTCAGTGGAAGCGCTCATGTCAGGCACCCTTCTTCTTGCGGCGGGGACGGTCGCGCAGGCCGTCGCCCAGCAGGTTGACGCCCACCACCATGAGCACGATCACCAGGCCGGGCAGGGTGACCATCCACCAGGAGGTGGTGATGTAGTCCTGGCCGTCGGAGATGATCCGGCCCCAGGTGGCGAAGGGCCGCTGCGGGCCGGCGCCCAGGAAGGACAGCGCGGATTCGAGCAGCACGGCCTGGGCCAGCAGGAGCAGCACCACCAGGGTTGCCTGCTTGATGACGTTGGGGATGATGTGCTGGATCAGGATCTGGATCTTGTGCAGGCCCAGGATCCGGGCGGCGGAGACGTACGGCTTTTCGCGTTCCACCAGCACCATGGAGCGGGTGAGGCGGGCGACTTCGGGCCATTGGGCGATGGCGATCACAAAGGTGATCACCGGGATGGAGGGGCCGAACAGGGCCACCACCAGCAGCAGCATCATCAGCAGCGGCAGGGACATCTGGGCTTCGAGGAGGCGGGAGACGATGGTGTCCACCCAGCCGCCGTAGTAGCCGGCGGCCGCGCCGAGCATCACGCCGATGGCGCCGGAGACCAGGACGGCCAGCAGGCCGATGGTCAGCGAGACCTGGCCGCCGTGCAGCACGCGGGAGAGGAGGTCTCGGCCCAGCTGGTCGGTGCCGAACAGGTGTCCGTCTGTCAGCGGCGGCAGGCGCCGGGCGGAGAGGTCCTGGAAGTTGGCGTCCGGCAGCGGCAGCACCTGGGCCAGGATGATCGGGATGATCACCAGCAGGGTGCAGACGGTGCCAATGATGAGCTTCCACTGGGCGGATTTACGACGGCGGGTGGCGCCTGCCCGGGCGATGTCCGCCTTGGTGACGGCGCTGGGGCTGGGCTGCCGGGCCGGTTGCGCTGCAGCAGGTGTTGCGGTGTCGAGGCTCATGCTGTTGCCGCCTTTCCAAGACGAACACGGGGATCAAGGAGCGGGTAGGCGAGGTCGATCAGCAGCTGCACGGCCACGGCCAGGAGCGCGGTAACCAGGACGGTCGCCTGGATGAGGGGGTAGTCGCGGGTTTCGAGGGCCCGGACAATGAGGGAGCCGACGCCGGGCCAGGCGAACACCACTTCCACCACCACCACGCCGTTGAGCATCGCGGCGAACCGGGTGCCCAGGGCGGTGAAGACGGGAATGGCGGAGTTGCCCATGGCGTAGCGCCAGGTCAGCACCGAGTTTTTGACGCCGCGGGAGCGGGCCACGGTGAGGTAAGGGGCGGCGAGGTTGTTGGTCATTTCACGCCGCACCATGCGGGAGATCAGGGCGATCTGCAGGATGGCGATGGTGACGGTGGGGAGCACCAGCCCGCCCCAGGTGGCGAAGCCGGATGCCGGGAACAGGGGGATCAGCACGGCGAAGCCGGTGAGCAGCATGATGCCGGTCCAGAAGTCGGGCATGGACTGCCCGGCGATGGTGAGCACGTTGACGCCGAATTCCTTGCCGGTGTCCGGCCGGCGGGACATCCACACACCCAGCGGGATGGCGACGACGGCGGTCAGCAGGATGGCCGACGTGGCCAGGGTGAGGGTGTACGGCATCCGTTCGAAGACCACCTGCATGGCGGGGGCCTGGAAGGAGTAGGACTGGCCCAGGTTGCCTGTGAACAGCTGCTGGAGGAAGATCCAGTACTGCTCCAGCACGGGCCGGTCCAGGCCGAACTGCTCCCGGACCGCGGCGAGCTGTTCGTTGCTGGCCAGCGGCCCGGCGTAGGAGACGGCGGGATCGCCGGGTGCCATGCGGATCAGGATGAACACGGTGGACACCGTGAGGAACACGGTCAGCAGGCCCTGTCCCAGGCGCTTGAGGATGTAGTTCGTCATGGCTTAGGCCTCCAGCCGGACATCAACGAGGGGGTAGGAGTTGGTGGGTGCCAGGTTGATGTTGGACACCCGCTCCCGGTGGGCGAGGACGGACTTGGGGACGAACGCCCAGGCGCAGGGCCAGGTGTCCCACACCGCCTGCTGGGCTTCGTTGAGCAGTTCGGTCCTGCGGGCCGGGTCCGCTTCGGCGGAGGCGGCCTGGATCTTGGCGGTGACCTCGGGGATCACGTAGCCCTGGTAGGTATCGCGGGTGGCTTCCTTTTCCGGGGTGCCGGCGTACATGCCCTGCAGCATGGTGATGGCCAGTCCGGTGGGGCTGGGGTAGCCGTTGCCCAGGAGGTCCCAGTCGCCCTGCTTGCCCTGGCGCCAGGCCAGGATGTTGCCGCCGGGTTCAAACTGCTGCAGCTCGGCCTTCACGCCGATCTTGCCGAACATCTCCACCAGCGCCTCCATCACGGAGGTATCGGAAGCGAACTCGCCCGTCTCCCAAATGATCTTCAGGGTGAGGTCCTTGACGCCGAGCTCGGCCAGGGTGGCCTTGGCCTTCTCGGGATCGTAGACATACTCGCCCGTCTTGTAGTAGCCGGTGAGGCTGGACGGGGTGACGCCCTCGGCCTGGGTGACGGAGTCCACCAGCACGTCACGGACCAGGGACTCGCCGTCGATCGCCATGCTCAGCGCTTGGCGGACGCGGGGATCGGCCAGCGGGTGGCCGGCGGGCTTGCGGAAGTTGAAAAAAATCTGGTTCAGGCGGAGGCTGGACGCTTCCTGGAGTTCAACGCCGGGAAGTCCGGCGAGCTGTTCGCGGGAGTCGGGGGTGATGGAGTCGATGACGTCCACCTCGCCGCTGCGCAGGGCAATCACGCGGCTGGATTCCTCGGGGAGGAACCGGACTTCCACGTTGTCCACCTGCGGGGCCGGGCCCCAGTAGTTCTCATTGCGGGCCAGGCTGTAGGTACCGGCGCCGCGGTTGAACTTGGTGACCACGTACGGGCCGGTGCCCAGGCCTTCCTGCAGTTCCTCCGGCTTGTTCTGCGCGGCCGGGGTAATCAGGATCATGCTCATGAGCGAGTCCAGGATAGGGATCGGCTTCTTGGACACCATCTTGAAGGTGCGGTCATCCACCGGGACAACCTCGGGGAATTCGGGGAAGAAGCCGGCCACAAACGAGCCCTGCACCTGCTGGTACATCTTCAGCGCGGTGGCAACGTCCTCCACCTTGACGGGGCTGCCGTCCGAGTAGCGGATGCCCTCACGGAACCGCACGGTCCATTCGGTGGGTCCGGTCATTTCGAAGCGTTCGGCCAGGACCAGCACGGGCTTGGTTTCGGGGCCGATGGCGGTGAGGCCCTGGCGGACGGCGCGCTGCACGGTGACGGCGGCGTCGAACTGGTTGAGCTTGTTGTCCAGGCTGACCAGCGACCGGTTGAGGGCCAGGGTCAGCGTGCTGGGTCCCGGCAGGCCGGTGGGGCCGGCACAGCCTGCGAGGCTGCCGGTGCCCAGCAGAAACCCTGCGGCCGCACCGAACTGCAGCAGGCGGCGGCGGGAAATCTCACTTCCTTGAGGAAGAACGGTCATCGTTGACCTCTCGGTAGATCGGGGGACGGCTGCCGGCCGGAGTGGCTGCGCCGAATGTTGTGTCCATCACTTTGCCACTCCTGCGCAAATTGCGCAACCCCTCTAGCGTGATCCGCGCAACCATGTCATGATGATGGGGAGGCTTCCCGCTAAGTGGCGGGATCCCAGCCGACTACGGACGAGAGGAGCAACGTGGCTTCCGTATTTGTGCAGGCCGACGATTTCTCCGGCGCCGCCGAGGTTGGCTACTGCTTTATCCAGCACGGGCTCTCCGCGCAGGTCCTGCTGGGCACGGGCAAAGCTTCGGCAACGCACGACGGCGGGACCTCCTTTGCGGGCTCCGTAACCGACGTAGTGGTTGCTGATACGCACTCCCGCGGGCTTCGCGAGTCAGCCGCCGGGGCGCTTGTAAAGGACGCCTTCTCAGGTCCCGAGGCGTCGGGGGCGCAGGTGATGTTCAAGAAGATGGACTCCCTGTGGCGCGGCAACATCCGTGCGGAAGTGGCTGCGCTGACTGGCCTTGGTTTCCATGCCGTTGTTGCGGGGGCACTCCCCCAGCTTCAGCGTTCCGTCGTGGACGGGCGGCCGCTGGTGGCCGGCACTCCCCTGGCGGAAACGGACCTGTGGCAGGCGGAACTTTCGGCACCACCGGCTGACATTCCATCCCTGCTCCGGCCGCAGAATCCCGCCTCGGTTCAGACCGTGGACCTGGCCGCGGTCCGGTCCGGCTCGCTGCCCAAGGACTTGGCTGCGCTGCTGAATCCCGACCAGCCGCAGCTGGTGGTGGCCGACGGCGAAATAGTGCAGGACCTGGCGCACGTGGTGGACGCGGTGCTGGAACTGGAGTTCCGCGCCGGTGGCCGCCCCATTGTGCTGGTGGGAACGGGCGGGGCGGCCGATGTCCTCGCACAGCGGCTCGCTGCACAGCTTGCGCGAAATGCGCAAACTGCGACACAGGCGGACGCAACCACCGCAGAACCGCAGGAAGCCCCAAGGCCGGTGCTCGCCGTCGTCGGCTCCGCCTCCAAAACTGCGCAGGCGCAGCTGGCCCGGCTGGAAGCCCCGGGCTTCACCGTGGTAAGGCTGCACCCGCTCTACGCCGGCGCCAAGGATGCCTATGCTCCCCAACTGGCCCAGGTTATAGACGTTTTGAGGGCAGGCAACCCCGTGATCATCACGTTGGCGGCCCAAAAAGTGGACCCGTCTGCATCAGCCCGTATCGTGCAGGCCCTGTCGAAGTTCGCCGCCGAGGCTGCGAAGGCAACCCCCACTGACCTGATCCTCACCGGCGGCGAGACGGCCCGGGAAGTCCTGGACGCCGTCGGCCGCCACAGTCTGGTTCCGCTCGCGGCCGTGCAGCACGGGGCCGTGCTGAGCCGCGCCGATGACGGGACGCTGGTGGGCACCAAGCCCGGCAGCTTCGGCGACGATCTGGCCCTCTTACAGCTTTACGACGAAATCCGGGAGCGCCGCGGACAGCCCGCGCAGGCTCCCACCACCAACCTTCCCCCGCTGGACCAACCCTCTGGAGCAGACATGACAACCGAAGCAAGCAAGACCGAGCAGAACGAACTCCCCTACGTGGCCGTGACCATGGGTGACGGGGCCGGGGTGGGGCCGGAGGTGGTGGTGGCCGCCGTACTGGATCCGCAGAGCAACGCCGAGTGCCGGCCCGTGGTGATCGGCGACGCGCTGCGACTGCGCCAGGCCGCTGACGTCCTGGGCATCGAGGCGGACATCCAGAGCATCGGGAACGTGGAGGACGCGGTGTTCACGCCGGGCCGGGTGAACGTGATCGACCTGGCGCTGCTGCCGGAGGACCTGCCGTGGGGGCAGCTCTCCCCCGTGGCCGGACACGCTGCGTACGAGTACATCCGGGTGGCCAGCGAGCTGGCGATGGCCGGGAAGGTGCAGGCCATCTGCACCGCGCCGCTGAACAAGGAGGCGTTGCACGCGGCCGGGCACATCTTCCCCGGACACACCGAGCTGCTGGCGCACCTGACGGGCACGGAGGAAGTGTCCATGATGCTCTCCACGCCCAAGATCCGGGTGATCCACGTGACCACGCACATCGGGCTGGTGGACGCGATCCGGAAGATCAACCCAGACCTGGTGGAGCGCACCATCCGCCGCGGCCACGAGGCGCTGGTCCGGGCGGGCATCCCCAACCCGAAGATCGGCGTGTGCGCCATCAACCCGCACGCTGGCGAGAACGGCCTGTTTGGCCAGGGCGAGGAAGCGGAGAAGATCGAACCGGGCGTGAAGGCCGCGCAGGCTGCCGGGATCAACGCCGTGGGCCCGCTGCCGGCGGACACGCTGTTCTTCCTGGCCGGCAGGGGCGATTACGACCTGGTGGTGGCCATGTACCACGACCAGGGCCACGGGCCGGTGAAGGTGCTGGGCATCGAGGCCGGCGTGAACATCACGGTGGGCCTGCCGGTGATCCGCACCTCCGTGGACCACGGCACCGCCTTCGACATCGCCGGCAAGGCGATCGCCGATTCCCGGTCCATGGTGGAGGCGCTGCACCAGGCGGCGGAGATGGCCACCCGGCCTGCCGTGGCCGTGTAACTCGCGGATTCTTTGGGGGCCGGAACTAGCATGGTTACCACTGCCACCGCCATACCCACGGGAAGGAGACCGGGAATGCTCAGCGCAAACGCGCGGCGCGAGGAGATCTACCACCTTGCCGTGACCACCGGCTTGGCTTCCGTGGAGGAACTCTCCGCCCGGTTCGAGGTGACGGCCTCCACCATCCGCCGTGACTTGGCTTTGCTGAATGGGCAGGGCCGGCTGGCCCGTACCTACGGCGGAGCCATGGCCTTGGGCGCGCACCCGGAGGCATCGCTGCGGCAGCGCACGGGCGAGGCGTTCGAACAGAAACACGCGATCGCCCGCTGGGCTGCAGCCGTGATCGTGCCCGGGGAGAACATCCTTCTCGACGCCGGCTCCACCGTCGGTGCCCTGGCCCATGAACTGCGCGGCTTCGAGAAGCTGTCCGTGACGACGCCGGGAATCAACACCATGCAGGAGCTCGCCGATTCGGAGGGCATCGAGGTGGACTGCCTGGGCGGCCGGCTGCGCAGCCTTTCGCAGAGTTTTGTGGGTCCGCTGGCCGAGGCCGCGCTGGAGCGGATGAGCTTCGACCGGGTGTTCCTGGGCGCCGACGCCGTCACCGCCGAGGACGGCATCTGCGAAGCCGACCACGCCCAGACCCGCCTCAAAGAGCTCATGGCCCGCCGCGGCCGGGAAGTCTACGTGCTGGCGGACTCCTCCAAGCTCGGGCTCCGGCCGTTCCACGCCTGGGCGCGGCTGGCCCTGCCCTGGACTTTGGTGACGGACGACGGCGCCGACCCCGCACAGGTGCAGAATTTTCGGGACGCGGGGATTGCGGTTGAGGTGGCTGCGGTCGGAGGATGACCGGCTCACCCTCACCGATCGGCCAGCAGTTGCGGTAAACCCATCGGAGCTGCCAATGCTGGAGAAGTGAAGGTCACGCACCGGCGTCGAGACCCCGCCAGAAGGCCCGCACGCGTTCGTTCCAGCGGTCTGGAACCTCTTGGAATGGCTGGTGCGCTTCGCCTTCCATAACTTCGAATACCGCGCCGGGAATCTTGTCCGCCACGGCACGGCAGAGCTCGGGACGGGTAATGACATCGATGCCGCCTGCGAGCACCAGCGTGGGGACGTTCAATTGGGGAAGCCGTTCGCTCGTGTCGTGATCGATCAAGGCATCGATAAAAGCTTCCACATCCTCGCTTCTCTGCTTGTGCGGGAACGCGAGCACCTCCTCAATGACCTGGTTCACCGTGCCGTCGTTGTGCGCACGCGGTGTGTAAACGCTGAGGAAAAGCCCTTCGAGGAATAACCGCTCGCTGGACGCCTCCCGTACCAGCGACTTCATGAAGTGTGACCAGGTTTTGAGGTATGGATCCATGGCCGTCCATGTGCTCTGCAGAACCAGGCTTCGGACGAGTCCGGGGTGACGCAGGGCCAACTCCTGGGCAATGACGCTTCCGCCGGAAAAACCGGCCACGTGGGCAGAACCGATGCCGAGCGCCCTGAGGACTTCGGCTGCATCGTCCGCCAGCACATTAACGGACAGCACGCCATCCGGATTGGCGGTGCGGCCCGCGCCCCGGTTGTCGAAGGCAGTGAGCCGGTAGTCCCCAGACAAACCATCCAACTGGAACTGCCACGACTCGACCGTATCTCCGAGGCCGCCGATCAGCAGTACATCCGGCCCTTTGCCCATTTGCTCCGTCCAGATGGCCACGTCCCCACTTTGTACGTGCGCTCCCATGGCTTTGTCTTCCTCTCGCCACGCTATCTTCTGTCACTTCAGCAGGCCGGGCCGGAGCACCGGCGCTGGGGTTCAAGTCTGTGCTGCCGGCGTCCGTGGGCGCAACGGCTGATGATGGAGTTCGCGAACCACCAGTGCTTGTCCAACAAACGGGTAGCACTTGTTAGGCTGGAATCCCCGGACCAACCACCACCAAGCGAGGCATAACGTGCACCAGGACGCCGCCCGGTTCCTGTCCCAGCCGGTGGCCGCCCAGCCCGGCGCTCCCCTGCGCGTCGCGGTGTACTCGCGGATCGCCGAAGCCATCCGCAACGGCCTCCTCACACCCGGTTCCATGATCCCCACCGAGACCGAGCTCGGCACGGACATGAAGGTCAGCCGCACCGTGGTCCGCGAAGCCCTCATGCTGCTCGAGGAGGACGGCCTCATCAGGGCGCGGCGCGGCGTCGGGCGCTTCGTTTCGGACACGCTCCCCCGCATCGGCATCGAACGCATCCAACCCTTCGAGGAAGTCCTCGGCAGCCCTGGACAGCAGGCGGAGGTCAAACGCACCCAGGTGGTCCGGCAGGCGGCCTCCGAATTCGTCGCCCCCGGCATCGGCGTCGAGCCCGGCACCGACTGCTGGCTGTGGGAATCGGTCCTGATCCGCGACGGCGAGGCCATCGCCCACCTGCAGGAAAACGTCACCGCCCATCCCGTCAGCTTCGGCAAGAGCCCCGCCGCGCCCCTTGAGATTAACGACGACGGCGGCACCACCTTGCTTGCCGCACTCAACAAACAGCTGGGCAGGCTGCCCGGGCCGGGCGAGTGCCAGATCAGCCTCAGTCAGGTGGGACCCAGCCGGGCGAAGCTGCTGGACCTGCGCCCGTCCGACCCGGTGCTGGTCCTGACGCAGTACGTCCGCAACGGCAACCGTCCCTTCTACCTGGCCAAATGCCTGGTCTCGGCCCGGGCCGGGCACCTTTCGGTGATGCAGCAGTTCCAGTCCTAGTACGCCAGCGACCAGAACCGACCTCAGCCATCCTTCGGCAGCCGCCTCAGCTCACGCCAAGCGCAAAACAGAACGCTGCGCTGCCGTTCTTCGGAGGCTTATTGTGCGGCTCGGAACCGGGCGATACTATTCTGCGCGGGGAGAGGTGCTGGTCTCGCATTACGAGCGTTAGGGGCCCTCAATTGACTGACTTTTTCACAATGCAGCCCGGCGAAACGGCAGCTCCCCTTCCGCCGGGTCCTGTGCTCTGCACCGGAACCGCAACCATGCGGCGCGTTCATCGCTTTTTCCTCTGGGCCTACGACGAGGCTCCGGGCCTGGTTCGGTCAGTCGCGTCCGGAGACACCGCCCGCGCCACCTATGTCGGGGAAGTACTGGGGAACTTCGACAAGGTGCTCCATGTGCACCACGAGGGCGAGGACCTGCTCATGTACCCGCAACTGGGGCAGCGGGCACCGGCTTGCGCGCTGCATATCGCACAGATGCTCGAGCACCACAAACAGGTAACCCAGCAGCTGGAAGGAGTTGAGCCCATCCGCCTGCGCTGGATGGAAACAGCCGACAGGGAGACCGGCGAAGAACTTGCGAAACGGTACGAGGACCTGAAGTCTCTCCTCAACGTGCACCTGCGCCGGGAGGTCACAGAGGTGATGCCGGCCGTGGACCGGGTCATGAGCGAAAAGGAACTGTCCGCCCTCGGCCAGCACGGGATCGAGCAGTTCGACAAGAAGTTCCTGGTGGGCTATCTCGGAATGGTACTTGCTACCAATCCGCCCGGAGAGCGGGAGGAATTGTTCAAGGAAATTCCCGTGCCGGTGCGGCTTGCGTACCGCTTGGTCGGACGGAAGCTGTACCGGAAACAGTACGCGACGCTCTTCCCGGGGCGCCCGATCCCGGAAACACTCTAGGCGCAGGGCAACTGGAAGCGTCCCGGAGGTACCTTCATGAAGCCAATAAGTGTCTCTGCCCGTTTTCACCAGACGCCGGAAGCAGTTTGGGACTTCATTTTCGGCGACGGGCTGCAGCGTGTCGCCGCTGCTTCAAAGATGGTCGAAAGGATAGAGGATTACGAACTCCGGTCGAACGGGACGCCCCGCTACACGATGGTCATGAAGGCCGGACCCCTCCGCCTGCGAAGCGTTTCCGACTACCTTGTCTATGAAAGGCCGCGTAGAAGCGTCAACAGCGTTATAGGTGGCTTGTTCGACGGCGGAACAGCCTATATCGATCTCCATCCCGAGGGCTTGGGGACACGCGCGGACATGCACATCGAGCTGGCACCCCGCAACTTGCCTAAACGCCTCGCGATGACGCTGCTACGACCCCTGCTCGTTCCCATGCTGGCAGCCGATTTCCGAAGGTGGGTGCCTGCCGCCAAGCAATATCGGCGGAACAAGGACTAAGCCAAACGGCATCACCCAGCAGGCCTCCCCGGTTTCATGGCCAGGGCCGCCCTCCCCGGAGGCATACTTCCTGGGGTGTGCCCCCGGCCGAATCCTTCGGGACATTCCCGGAGTTTTTGTCCAGGTATGCCGACTTGGATCGTGTCATGGCCTGCATATGTGGACAAAAACTCCTAGTGGTGGTGGTTCAGACAGGCTCAACCAACGAGTGCGGTTTCGACAGGCTTGACCACCGGAGTCAGAAGCGTCTCCACCAGGTGCGGGGCGAAGTCCTCCACCAGCGAGAGGACCAAGCTACATTGCACTGCAAGCCCCCGGGTTTGAAACAATTAACACTGCAGCATCCAGCTACCAAAGGGGCGTCGTGGTGAACAGAATCTCCGTGCTCGCCACTGCAAGCTCAACCTCAGCGCTGTCCCCTGAGTTGGCCGGTCCCGCCACCTATGCCAGCCCGCATGCGCGTCACCTTCGGCGATGACCGCCGACAAGACATATCGGGGCCAGCACCGTGTGCGTCGGCTGCTCTTGAGTGTTTTTCTGCTCGGAGGGCTCGCGTCAGTGCTGGTACTTTTCGGTCCCCGATTACTCAGTGAGTTGCGCACAGAGGACGGCTCGCTGCTCTGGCGGCCAGAGTGCGTCGTCGAAACCCCGGAGGGGGAGGTGGGACTTGATCGTGATGCAGCGAAGCGAGCTACTACAGCGGTGGCGCTCCTCGCCCGCGGGGTTGCAGCTCCGGACACCTCCGGCATCGACGCGGCGGTGTTGCAGCGGCTGGCCGACGGGCCACCCGGAGACGCCGGCCCTTCCCTGACCTGCCGGGGCTCGGCCGACAGGGATTTGCAGGAACAGCAATTAGGTGCCACCGGGCTGACACCGCGCGCCGAGCAGTTGCGCGCAGCAATGACCGAGGTGTTCGGTGACCAAAACCTGGGCGGGTTTGCCCCGGGTGGCGTAGATCAGGGCCACGGAGCGAACTCGACGCACTACGACGGCCGGGCGATCGACATCTTTTTCCGCCCGGTGACCGAGGAGAACCGTCGTCAGGGGTGGATACTGGCGCACTGGCTCGTCGCCCATGCCGAGGACCTGGACATCCAGTACGTCATTTTCGATGACCGGTTTTGGAGCGCACACAGCTCACGAGGGCAATGGCGGGACTACGACGCACCTGAACCCGGCAACGAGATCCTTCGTCACCTCGACCATGTACACGTGGACGTGCTGGGCGGAAGTCCCGGCTGAGGGAATTTGCCCGGCGGCGGTTTGTTACCCAGGTGCCTGATCAGCCCCGGCCAGGTGGGCGGGCACCAACCTCCTGCAATGCCTTTTCACGTCCCTGATGCCGGCGTGCAGCGGGGCGTTCGAGTCCCAGGTGTCCGCGCAGGGTTTCCGCGGTGTAGCGGCTGCGGAAGAGACCGCGGCGCTGCAGGACGGGGATTACACGGTCCACGAACTCGTCCAGTGACTCCGGCAGCAGCGGGGGCATCAGGTTGAATCCATCGGCGGCGCCTGAACAAAACCACAGCTCGATCTGGTCGGCAATCTGCTCAGGCGTTCCCACCATGGTGCAGTGGCCCCCGCCGGCGGCCAGCCGGCCCAGCAATTGCCGAACCGTGGGCTTTTCCGCTTCGATGATCCGCAGGATGGTGGTATAGCGCCCCTGCGGGCCGGTGAACTCGCTCGCCGGCGGCAGGGCCGGAACAGGGGCATCCAGCTCCCACCCGCTGCAGTCCTGGCCAATAAAGGTGCCCAACTGCGCCAGCGAGTGCGCGGCCGGGAGCAGCGCGTCCACCTCGTCCTGCTTGCGGCGGGCCTCCGCCTCGGTAGCACCAACGTAGGTGACCAGGCCCGGCATGATGGCGACCTTGCCCGGGTTCCGCCCGGCCGACGCGATCCGCCTTTTCATGTCGGCGTAGTAGTCCTGGGCGGAGGGCAGGTCATACGCCACGGCATAGATCCCCTCGGCGTACCGGGCCGCCAGATCACGTCCCTGTTCGGAGGCGCCTGCCTGGAACAACACCGGCCGGCCCTGGGGCGGCCGGGGTACGGTCAGCGGGCCCTCCACTCGAAAATGATCACCGGCGTGGTGCAGCGGCTGCAACTTGTCCGGGTCCACGTAAACGCCGGCGCGGTCCATCACCAGCGCATCGTCAGCCCAGGATTCCCAGAGCCGCCCGGCTACCTCGATGAACTCGGTGGCCCGCGCATACCGTTCCCCGTGGCCGGGCATGGCTTCCATGCCGTGGTTGCGGGCTTCGGCATCGAACATGGACGTAACCACGTTCCAGCCCGACCGGCCG
The DNA here is from genome assembly GCF_005796185.1 of Pseudarthrobacter sp. NamB4. Lineage (GTDB taxonomy): Bacteria > Actinomycetota > Actinomycetes > Actinomycetales > Micrococcaceae > Arthrobacter. The sequence continues at coordinate 16,646 of NZ_VAHM01000008.1, read as the reverse complement.
CCGCTGATGTGGTCAAGGGATGCCAGCATCCTGGCGGCGTGGAAGGGCGTGTAGAAGGTGGTGGATACGGTGCTGACCAGCCCGATCCTGCTGGTTGCGCGCGCCATCGCGGCCAGGGTGGTCAGGGGTTCCAGGAACCACCTCGGTCCCTGGTCCGGACTGCCCACGCTGTGGCCGTCGGCAAAAAACACCGCATCGAAGAGCCCGCGTTCGGCGCTTTGCGCCAGCTGCTCATAGAAGGCAATATCGCCAAGCTGCTCCACCGGCGAGTCGGGCCGGCGCCAGGCGGCTCCGTGGTGGCCGCAGCCAAAGAGGAAGGCGTTGAAATGGAGTTGGCGCTGGCTCCCGTCCGTGTCCTGCATGGCCGTCCGTTCCGTCAGTTCATGACCAGGCCGCCGTCGACCACAAGGTTCTGGCCGGTGACGGAGCGGGCCCACGGGGAGGCGAAGAAGAGGATGGCGTCAGCAAAGCTGGACGGAGTGGTGACCTTGCGCAGGGGCGTGACGGCGGCGATGTAGTCGAAAACCTCCTCCGGCGTGGCGGCGCTGGCGTCGGTGGTGCGGAGCAGCCCGCCGGAGACCATGTTCACCGAGACGTTGTGCTGGCCCAGGTCCGCGGCCATGGTCCGGGTCAGGGCCAGCAGCGCCGCCTTCGCTGCGGTGTAGTCGTGGTAGGGAACCACCGGGTTCTGGAACAGGTTGGTGCCGATGTTGATGATCCGGCCGAACCCGGTCTCCAGCATGCCCGGCAGCGCCTGCTGGGTGGTGTTGAGCGCGCCTCGGACGCTGCCTGAAAACTGGGCCTCGAATTCAGGCCAGGTAATGCCCGCCGCGCCGGAGCGGGCGTCACCGTTGAAGGAGAAGTCCGCCAGGGCGTTGTTGACCACGGTGGTCACGGGGCTGCCGAAATGCTCCTGGGCTAGGGTGAGCATGGCGGCCACCTGGTCGGCGTCGGTCACGTCCGCCTGCAGGGCTACAGCCTGGCCGGGGCCGTACTTTGCTGCCAGGGCTTCGCTCTCCTCGGCGCTGTTGCGGTAGTTGATGACAACGCGGGCACCCTGTTCGGCAAAGGCCTGGACGATGCTGTGGCCGAGGCCGCGTCCGCCGCCGGTGACGAGGACGAGCTGTTCTGAAATGTGCACGGTTTCCCGCTTTCTATTCGTTGGTGTTGGAACGGCCCCACTGGGCCACAAGGTCTTCGGCGCTGCGTTGCGGATTCTCGGCAGCGCAGATGGCGGAGACCACCGCGATGCCCGCCGCTCCGGCAGCGCGCAGCGACGCGACGTCGGGGGCTTCGATGCCGCCGATGGCCACGCAGGGCAGGGCTGTGGCAGCCGCTATCTGCCCGAAGCCTTCGATGCCCAGCGGCGCCGGGTGGTCAGGCTTGGTGGCGGTGGGCCGGATCACCCCTACCCCCAGGTAGTCCACCGTTCCCGGCGGCAGGGCCTGCAGCGCTGCCAGGTGTTCGGGGGTGTTCGCTGTTAGGCCGACGACGGCGTCCGGGCCTACCAGCGCCCGGACCCGGTCGACGGGAAGGTCGCTTTGGCCCACGTGGACTCCGTGCCCGGCGGCACCGGTGGCGCGGGCGGCAAGGAACACGTCGATGCGGTCATCCACCAGCACCGTGGCCGCATGCCCGACGGCGTCGGCGGTCTGCAGGAGCAGCTGGTACAGGTCCGCGGTGCTCGTGGTCTTCTCGCGGATCTGGACGACACGGACACCACCGGCCACCGCCGCGCGGGCGGTTTCCACCACTCCCCGGGGACCGCACAGCTGGGTGTCGGTCACCAAGTAAATGCCCTCGATAGGTCTGGGCGTCCTGTCCCCGCCGTTCACGAGATAACCACCCGGGAGGTGAAAGCGGGAGCGTCGATACCGGTCAGGGCGTCAAGGAACGCGACGGCGAAAGTGCCGGGGCCCCGGGCGCCCTCGGCTGCCAAGTCCGCTGCCACCGTGTAGACGGCGGTGGCAGCCGCGGCGGCAGCCAGCGGGTCGTCGTCGACGGCGGGGAAGGCGGCGGTGACGGCGCCCAGGGCGCAGCCTCCCCCGGTCACTTGGGTCAGGTAGGGGTGGCCGTTGCTGACCCGGATGACGTCCGTGCCGTCCGTGATGACATCGGTGGGGCCGGATACCGCAACGACGGAGCCGTAGCGGTAGGCAAGGCCGCTGGCCGCTTCAAGCGCGGCTTCGGGCCCGTCCACGGCGTCAACGCCGCGTCCGCCCTGACCCTCACCGGCAAGGGCCAGGACCTCCGACGCGTTGCCGCGCACCGCCGTCGGCCGGCAATCCAGCAGCTCGGCGGCGAGCGCCGTCCGGACCGGCAGAACGCCGACAGCCACCGGATCGAGAACCCAAGGCGTCCCGGCCTCTCTGGCGGCGCCCACCGCCTCGCGCATGCCGGCCCGCTGCTCTTCATGCGGCGTGCCGACATTTACCAACACTCCGGACGCAACCCTCGCGAACGGCCTCGCCTCGGACGGGACGTCCACCATGGCTGGCGCGGCGCCGAGGGCCAGCAGGACATTGGCGGTGAAGTTCGTGACCACCGTGTTGGTCAGGCATTGAATCAGCGGCGTGGTTTCCCGGACACGTTCAAGCATGGTCCAGGCATGGGCAGGCGTCAGGCGAATAGTCATCCGCGACATCCCTTCGCTAGTACGAACTAGATCAGGTTCAACGGGTGTTCTCTCAGCCCTGCCAGCAGGGCACCCCGTGTCACTAACGCAAGACTCTACTCCCCGGCGAACAGTGGAAAAACCTCGTGCCGGCGCTGGCGGCCTTTCCTCGTCATGAAGCAGGGGTTAGACAGGCTCGGCCACCAGGGATCCGGCAGGCTCAGCCACCGGGCGCTCGAAGTGACCAAGCAGCGTCTCCACCAGGTGCGGGGCGAAGTCTTCCTCGAGCGAGAGGACCACGCGGCACCGCGCCCCGGACACCGGAGGGTACCCCGCGTACAGCCCGCGCATGTCGCACACGGTCTGCCCGCGGCCGGGCCCGTCAGAGGTGTCGACGGCGGCACGCACCACGGGTGCCAGGGCAGGCTGAACAGCACCAACAGCGAGCGCCGCCGCGAGCGGGTCGTGCATGGCGGAGCAGGGCCGGCCGTAGATGCCCTCGTAGAACCGGAAGTAGTAACCCAGCATCTCCCCCAGTGCGCGCGGCACCGCACTGGGAGAAGAAAGCAGCACCTGCCGGTGGTGTTCCTCCAGCACCGATGCCATGGTCACGTCCAGCGGCACCAGGGTCACGTCCCAGTCGGCGGCCAGCACCAGGGCCGCGGCCTCGGGGTCGTGCCAGATGTTCGCCTCGGCCACGGGCGTGATGTTCCCCGGCGCCAGCGCGGCCCCGCCCATCACGGTCACCGACTCCACCAAAGACGGCAGCGCAGGCTCCAGCCGCAGAGCCTCGGCAAGATTCGTCAGCGGCCCGATCGCCACCACCCGCAACGAACCCGGATACAAACGGGCAAGCCGCACCAGCATCTCGGCCGCGGACTCGGCAACAACAGAAGCAGCAGAAGGCGCCAGCACAACCTCACCAACACCGTTCTCCCCATGCACCCACGGCGACCCGCCCCCAAAAGAACCAACAAGAGGATCGTGCGCACCAACGGCCACCGGCACAGAAGCGGCCCCAGCCAACGACAGCAGATCAAGAGTGTTCCGGGCACCAACCGCGGCACTCACGTTCCCGCTCACGGTCCCAATGCCCACCACGGAAGCAAGCGGGGAAGCGAGCAGGTAGGCCAGGGCGAGGGCGTCGTCGATGCCGGTGTCGCAGTCCAGGTAAACGGGGGCAGTCACAATAGATTCCTTCGAAACAGATAGAGGGGTTAGACCGTCTCGCCCTTGGGGGCGGCGACGAAGAGGCTGACGATGAACGCGGCGGCGGTGATGCCCACCGAGATCCAGAGGGCGGTGGCGTACCCGGCGGCCGTGGCCTGGGCGGCGAAGGGCGCCACCAGCACGACGCCGAGGCTCGCCCCGATCCCGAACGAGGCACCGTTGATGCCGGGCAGGGAAGCCGGGGCCTCCTTCGGCGAGAGAAGCACGGAGAGCCCGTTGATGGCGGTCAGGAAGAAGCCGTTGTAGAAGATGCCCAGGCAGGCAATGGCAACAAACACCGCCACAGGACTGGAGGAAAACATCGCGGCAACCACGGCGCAGACCAGGCTCAGCGAGGTCCCCAGCCGCAACGTACGCACCCACCCGCGCCGGTCCGCCAGCCACCCGGCCAATGGTGCGGCGAAGACGCCAATCAGCGCGGCGGGGGTGAGGAACAGCAAAGCCGAGATGGAGGCGGAAAGCCCGAAGCCGCCGTCGGAATCCTGGCTCAGCAGCACCACGGTGAAGTTGATGACGGCGAAGATGCCGGCCAGGGTGAGGACGGTGGTGGCGATGACCGGCCACACCTGGCGGGAGCGCAGGTGGTGCACAGCGATGAGGGGGTGGCTGCGGCGCTTCTCGATCATCCAGAATCCCGCAAAGGACAAAACGGTGCCGGCCAGCAGGGCCAGGGCGGTGGGCGACGTCCAGCCGGCGGCCGAACCGTCGGACACGAAGTACGTCAGGAACACCAGGAACAGCGAGAGGGAGCCGGCGCCCCACCAGTCCATGGCGCCGCGCACCCCAACCGGCCGGCCGGCGGGCACCATGCGGAGGATGCACAGCGCGGCGATGGCGGTGAGGACGAGCACGACGACGAAGATGGACCGGAAGCCGAGGGTCTCGGCCATGAGCCCGCCCACGTAGCCGTCCACGCCGCCCACTCCCCCGTTGATGGCGGCGATGATGCCCACGGAGGTCCCGAAGACCTTGGCCTGCAGGTTCTCGCTGAGCACGATGTAGGCGAGCGCGAACACGGCGCTGGAGACGCCCTGCAGGAACCGGCCGGTGACGAGCAGCGGCAGGGTGGGCGCGGCGATGCAGAGGATGGTGCCGGCGCCCATGATGCCCAGGACCAGCAGCAGCGCGGCGCGGCGGCCGATGAAGTCGCTCCATCGGCCGATCACGGGCCCGGCGATGGCGCCGGCCAGGAAGAACATGGACTGGACGGGGGCGGCGCTGTCCGCGCTTTCGCCGAAGTCCGCGGCGATCTGCGGCAGCGCGGGCGTGACCATGCTGGCGTTCAGCTGGAAGGACAGCACGCCCAGCAACAGGGTGGAGATCAGCAGGGCGGCGCGGCGGCCGGAGAGCCTGGTTGCGTCGTCGTCGGGAAGTACGACGGCGGCGCCTCCATCCGCGGGAGGCGCGGCTGCGGCGGGGGTCGGGGTGTTCACATCAAACTCCTTTGTTCGAGCAGAGCGGATCGTCTTTTCGTGGCGATTGGAGTTGTTATACAACCACGTATGACTCACAAGTACAACCATGCGCTACACTTTTTCGAAACCCCGGCCGCTTCCGGCCCTCCCCCTGAGAGAGTTTTCCCATGAACACAACACGTCCTGCCGTCACCGTGGTCGGCAGCATCAATTTGGACCTGATCGCCACCGCCGAGCGGCTTCCGACGGCGGGCGAAACCATCGGCGGCGCCGTCCTGTCCGAGCAGCCCGGCGGCAAGGGCGCCAACCAGGCCGCGGCCGCGGCGCGGCTGTGCGGCAGTGCCCGGATGATTGGCGCCGTTGGCAAGGACGCGTCCGGGCAGCGGATGCTGGACGCTCTTGCTGCCGCCGGCGTTGATACCTCCGACGTTGCCGCCCTTCCCCAGCCGACCGGGACGGCGCTGATCGTGGTGGATTCCGACGGCGAGAACCAGATCGTGGTGTGCCCGGGCGCCAACGCGCACCTGTCGCTGGACGGTGTGGAGTTCGGCCCGGAGGAGACGGTGCTGTGCCAGCTCGAGGTGGGCCTGGACGTGGTGCTGGAGGCCGCCCGGAAGACGCGAGGTTTCTTTGTGCTGAACGCGGCGCCGGCGATGGACCTGCCGGCGGAGCTGCTGGAGCGGTGCGACCTGGTGATCGTCAACGAGAGCGAGTACGCCTTGATCCCCGCCCTTGCCAAGGCGAAGCTGGTGGCGGTGACGTACGGCAAGGACGGCTCCGCGATGCTCGAGCACGGCCGGAAGGTGGCCGAAGCACCCTCCGTTGCTGTTTCCGTGGCGAACACCGTAGGCGCCGGCGACGCGTTTTGCGCCGCCCTGGTCCTGGCGCTGCGGAGTGGACTGGACTACACCCGTGCCCTGACCGTGGCCAACGCCGTGGGGGCCGATGCCGTGGGCGATCCGTCCTCCCAGCCGGATTTGGCACAGCTGGGCTACTACGTTGAGCGGATCGCCGCCGCTTCGGGCGCTTCCTCGTGATTGGTGAGTTCCGACTGGCGGTGCCGGCCGACTTTGCAGAGGTCCGCCGCATCACCCGCGACGCCTACCTCCTGGCCGGGCACTTCGCGGCCGACCATCCGTACATGAGTGTGCTCGAGGACGTGGAGCACCGGGCCGAGCATGCGCAGGTGTGGGTGGCGGAAGCCGCCGGGAAGGTGGTGGCGGCCGTGACGCTGACGTTCGCCGGCCAGCCGTACAGCGAGATCGCGCAGGACGGGGAGCTGGAGTTCCGGATGCTTGCCGTCGACCCGGCGCACCAGGGCTGCGGCGTGGGCCGGGCGGTCGTGCGCGAGATCGTGGAGCACGCCCGGCAGCTGCCCGGCATCGAGGCGATCAGCATCACCAGCGCCACGTTCATGGAACGGGCCCACAGCCTCTATGAGTCGCTGGGCTCCCGGCGCGCACCGGAGCGGGACTGGTCCGTACCGGGCGAGGACGTGCTGCTGTGGGTGTTCACGCTCGAACTCGATGGCTGAGCCTCCCGAAACCTGGCTTCCAAATAGCGCTCGTTTATGGCCCTTGCCCTGGTCCCTAAGATACCCGCCCGGTTCGGGGTGACCGCGTTCGCCATCCGCCGGGACCTGGCGCTGCTGAACGGGCAGGGCCGGTCGCCCGCACCTGCGGCGGCGCCATGGCCCTGGGCGCCCACCCGGAGGCGTCGCTAAGGCAGCGCACCGGCGAGGCGTTCGAGCAGAAACACGCCATCGCCCGGTGGGCGGCGTCCATGATCCGGCCCGGGGAGAACATCCTGCTCGACGCCGGCTCCACCATGGGTGCTCTGGCCCACGAACTGCGCGGGTTTGAGGAGCTGTCCGTGACCACGCCGGGCATCAACACCATGCAGGAGCTCGCCGAATCGGAGGGCATTGAGGTGGACTGCCTCGGCGGCCGGCTCCGCAGCGTCAGCCAGAGCTTTGTAGGGCCGCTGGCCGAGGCGGCATTGAAACGGATTAGCTTTGACCGGGTGTTCCTCGGCGCCGACGCCGTCACCGCCGAGGACGGCATCTGCGAAGCCGACCACGCCCAGACGCGCCTCAAAGAGCTCATGGCACGCCGCGCCGGGAAGTCTATGTCTTGGCCGACTCGTCCAAGCTCGGCCTGCTGCCGTTCCACGCCTGGGCACGCCTTGCGCTCCCCTGGACTTTGGTGACGGACGGCGGCGCCGCCCCCGACCAGGTGCAGAAGTTCCGGGACTCGGGGATTCAGGTTGAGGTGGCTAGCGTCGGCCCTTGAGCCTGTTGAGGCCATCAGTCACCCGAGATCCTGTTCCGGCCCCGACGGCCTGGACAGTCGCTAATCGAGGCCAGCCCGTGAGGACCAGCTCATTCCGTAGCCTTTCAATGTTTGAACTTAACTGGCGGCGATCATAGCCACATACGCACTGACGGCGACGATGATTCCGCCAATCGCACCGAATGCATAGGCTGCACACGCAGTGGTGTCTCGCCAAGACCCAGCGCTACGGTTACCGTCTGTCGCCGAAAAAGCGGCAAGAACGCCAGCAGCCGCAAGAGCAAGTACCCCGATGAAGTTACTAATGGCGGGCGGCGTGGTAGCGGCAGAGACCACTAACAGCACTATGGCGGCAATAAATGCTCCGATTAAAAGCGCAATTGAAGCCCGAATTACAGTGGTCATGATGCCCCCAAGAAATAGATTGATTAGCCGCGAAGCACTAGCCCTACGCGGGACGACGGTTTCGACGAGGTTATGTATCCCGGGAGCCATCGACACCGACACTGCCCAAGAACTTGCCTGTTTCGAGAGCTCGACTCGAAAGCCCAAGATGACATTACCAAGTCTGACTTTGCCTCCTATTGCCTAGGGAGACTGCAGCATATCCCACCCGTCCTAGGTGATAACGGGCAATAAATCGGAAACCTAGTCGCCGGCTGCTATGGCAAGGGCAACACTCTCCAACGCTTCTTCCTTGCTTATCCCCGCAAGTTCAGCAATCATCTTCACCATGGCCTCACTGACACGGCCAAGTGCAGCTATGGCCTCGGGGCAACCGCCTGGCAATTCCTTTGTGATAGTCATAAAGGCTTCACGATCGTTGCGGACAAAACTAGTAAGGATGCCGACTCCGGCGCCAGCACTGGGGTTATTAGACACTTACACTCCCTAATGTATTTTCCTCGTGAGTGAGGCTATAGAAAGTTTATGCCAAGATTACTCCATTCCAAGGTAAGCCGTTCCCTGTAGGACTACGTTGTGAATTTTTGAACAACTCCCCTGACGCTTCAACAGGAGCCACCACACCTATCAGCAGCAAGACCTGTAGTGCTGTCAGGAAGCACCGGGGGCTGTATCACTTGCGAGATGAGATCTTCCATCATCTGCCAGACCCTACGGCTAAACGTGAATGGCCAGCTGGCTCGTATCACGGCAGCCTAATTTGTACGAGGCGTTCGAGCAGAAGCATGCCATTTCCGCTGGGCAGCATGGGCGGCATGGGGCCGAACTCCAGCGTTTAGTCTAAAAAATAGCGACAAGACTGGAAACGGCCTCCGCGATGCCGCCATCATGTGCATGAATGAAAATCTACTTCTTCGCACACTTTTTAGAACTCGATCCGAGACTGTCTCCTGCTCGTACACAACTGGCTTGGCGATTGGAAGTCTCAGCGGGAACGGCTGTGGGGGATTCGGATGAACTCGGTCTCATCCCATCCGATGATGGTAGCAGCGGCGCCCAGACCCAAGCATTGCAGAAGGCTTCCGAGGGCGTACTCCGCGTCTCACCGCTGCATATATGGCGTGACGCGATAGAGACACGATCGCACCTTAGCTAAACCACGCGGCCCTACTTTGCGCCAACGGAGACGGTGTTGGTAGCCGCTAAGGCAGTTGCACCAATTCTCCCCGAAGCTTGAGCCTTTGTGTGTCTACACCGTATTGCAAACCCTGATTCAGGCGGGCAAGAATGCCAGCAGTTCGCTTCTTCCCCCCGAAGGTTCGCAGTGCCTCCCTATGCAATTCATCAACAGCGACGCCACCAGAAACACGGACAATCTCGACCATTGCGTTTCGAATCTCAACCACGCTGATGTGTTCGGGCTTTCTCGTTATGTCGCCATCATTCGGCCTGAACTGTTCCCAAGTCACCCGATCAACCGAGGCATCCCACACAAAACCGTCGTCATCGGAGTAGTTCACCGATTCGTCCAGCACATCGAGCACGGAGTTCGCCCTTTGGGAGTTCATTTTGTTGAGGTCGAAGGCAGCGCAGACAAGTTTTGCTAGGCGTTCCTGGTGGATCGGCGCTTCTGCTTCCACCACCGCCCGGATCGCCTCACGCACGGCAGCCACCGAACGCCGAGAGTGGAGGGTGTCCAGCACCTCCACGCTGCCGAAACGCCGAACCGTCCAAGGTTGATATTTACGCCGGGAGTTTGCACAGCCCGTGGCCGGTCGAGGATCTGAGCGAACAGCCTCCAGCAAGGCTTGCTGACCAAGCCCGGATTTATTTGTGCTGGCTACCAGAACGTAGTCCTGTGTGGATCTGGCCGACTCGACGGCAGGCCCTCCCGAGCGTGCAGTAACGGGAGCGTCGGCAGCCGGAACATACTGGGACTTTCGAACAAGCCGCTCCGCTTGATGCGCCTGCGCCAACGCCGCCTCAAGCTTGTCCAGCACCGCGTCCCGGTCGGCCAGCCACGCCGGCAACCATACCCGCTCCACTAAAGGCCACCGCATCATCCGCGTCAGGACATCCCTGGGCAGCCCGTCCCTGTCCCCCGCCGTCCGACGGGCAGCCCAGGCCGGCCCGTCCAACAGAATCGCCATCAGCTGGCGGGACGGGTCTTCCGCCGACGCAACACTCAGGTCCACCTTGAAATCGGACAATCCCACGTCCGACGAAACAACAAAGCCGCGGTCCCGCAGCGCGTCGGCTATCTCTTCCCGGTGCAGGTCAACGCTGGCGGCACGGCGCCCATCGTAGGGCAGAGCAGCCGTTCCCTGCTCGGCCAGATCAAGGTAGGACCGCAGGTGCTTGATGCCAACGGAGCTGGTCTCCTCGGAGCGCAGGTCGGCCGGGTTGAAGCTGGAGAAGACCACAACCTGCCGGCGTGCACGGGTGACAGCAACGTTGAGGCGCCGTTCCCCACCAGACCGATTCAAGGGGCCAAAGTTCAGCGGCAGGTAGCCCTTGTCATTCTTGCTGAACCCCGTGGAGAACAGGATGACGTCCCGCTCATCACCCTGCACGTTCTCAAGGTTCTTGACGAACAGCCCTTCTGCATCCTCATCAAGGGCAGCGACGATACGCGGATCCTCCGTGTCACGCAGCAGGCCTTCGATCAGTGCGCGTTGCTGCAGGTTGAATGTCACCACACCCACGGAGGGAGTTCCCGCGGGATCAGCATCAAACCTGCGACGGATCTCGGCGACCACCGCGGCAGCCTCCACAGGATTGGTACGGAGGACCTTTGACGGTCCCGAGCGGTGGAACTGGCCGTCAACCCGGACGAAGTTCACGCCGTGTCCGCGGACACCCGAATTCGCAGCACCGTGGGACGGGCCGGGGAACGAGGAAAGCTTGCTGTCGTAGTACTGCTGGTTGCTGAAAGCGATGAGCGATTCGTCCTGGCTCCGGTAGTGCCAGGACAGCCACTGCCGCGGCACCCGCGCTTCCACGCATTCGGAAAGGATCGACTCCATATCCTCCACCACGGAGATCTCGGCGTCGCCGTCGCTGCCGGCGTCGGAGGAAATCTCCGCGAACGACGTGGGCGGCATCTGCTTGCTGTCACCCACCACCACCACTGACGCACCGCGGCCCATGGCACCCACCGCGTCGGCCACCCGGATCTGTGAGGCTTCATCGAACACCACGATGTCGAACAGACCGGCCTTGGCCGGGAAAAACCGTGCCACCGAATCCGGGCTGACCAGCGTGCAGGGCATGATCCCCGTGATGAGGTCTGCGTAGTGTTCCATCAGTTCCCGGACCGACATGCCACCCCGCTGCCTGGTCAGTTGCCGTTGCAGCTCGCCCATGCGCCCCGAGGTCGACGACGACGAGACCGTCCGGGAGCTCAGGACCCCGGCGGCAAGGTTGGTTTTGAGCAGCTCGCGTACGGTTTCGGCGCGTGTAGTGAACCGTTCGATGGTGCGCTCGTGCACCGCGGCATCAAAGTCGGCCAACCCTGTAGCGATGCGCCGTTCGGCCAGCGACCCTTCAGCCAAGCCGCGTTCAAAGGCTGCTGCTGCGTCATCTGCTTCCAGCTCGCCGTCCAGGATGGCACTACCGGCGTCGATCAGTCCCGCGGCACGCAGCGGTTCGACATGACGGATCAGCTCAAGCCACCGCGTCAGCGGTACCGACCCCGCCGCGTCTAGTCGCCGCGGCACGGACGTTTCCCACCATCGGGCCAGGAAGCCTCGCTCACCGGTCCACGCACGCAGGTCATCGCTACCCACACCTTGGATTTTGTGGAATTCTTCCCAGGCATGGGAAAGCTCCCGCAGCCATCCGATGACGTTCTGGTGGACGTCGGGGGCATCCTTCAGGAACGTGCGGAGCTCGGTCTGGAAGCTCACGGCGCCAGGCTCCGGGGACGGCTGCACCGCCTGCGCGGCCCAGCGAAGCCAGGAAATGCGGTGTCGTAGCTCGGCTTGGGCGTCCGGCGTAAGCGGATTCCATTGCTGATCCGCAGGAAGCCCGGGTAAAGAGCCCCGCGTTGCCCGCAGGCCGGAGACCTCGTGCTGGACGGCCACCAGCTTCTCCAGCAGCGGCACCAGCTCCTTGTGGCGGATCTCAGCGCCAGGAACAAGCACGGAAGACAGTTCAGCGGCCACTGCCAACAACCGTTTTTTGCGTCCCCAGAACCCGGAAGCTGCGGCCTGCTGTGCGCGGCCGAGGATTTCTGGCAGCGGAAGGTCCATAGCGGCCGGCGCAACTTGCTCAAGGCCTGGATGCTGGACGGAGGCAAAGGCCGTAACCAGTTTCTCCAGCTGTTCAGCATTAACAGACCAATCGCTGGAGCGGACCACATCCAGGGTCCCTAGCGGGACGTCCCGGTCCTGCAGCAGCGTGGCGAGTGTTGCGACGTCAGCAGGCGTCTGAGCTGCGTCCAGAACCGACGGCAGTCCTGGCGTTGGCCGCAGGGCATTCATCGCCTCGTTGAGGCGACGACCCAGAGCCAGCAGTTGCTGCTCCTGCGGCCCACCGCTGGCGACTGAGGCAAACCGCCATGGGTGGTCAAGCCCAGGACGGACGGGGTCAGTGAACTCCGGAAGTTCCCGGAACACCTGCCGGACTGAGTTCACGGTGGAATCATTCAACGACGCGACCAGCTCCGGGCTGAGCTGCACCGTGGCGGAGTCAGGTTCATAGGTCAGCGACTTGGTCCGCGCGCTGTACAGGGACAGCTGCGCGCCGTTCTCCTCATGGACGTTGTTAGCGTATCGGACCAGCCCACGCCGGGCTGAGGCAAGGTCGGTTGAGGCGGTCTCAAGCTGCTGCTGATTCGCGGACAGGCGCAGTTCCAGGGCATGTTTGATCTGAGCCCTGACCACCGCCGGTTTGCTGCCCTTGTCATGCAGGTCAAGGGAGAACGGCCCCATGCCGACGTCGTCGAGCCGCTTCTGAACAACATCGAGTGCTGCCCGCTTCTCTGCGACAAATAAAACCCGTTTGCCGTCGACAATGGCCCGGGTCAAGAGGTTGGTAATGGTCTGTGACTTTCCGGTGCCCGGAGGACCTTCCAGGACGAACGTCTGGCCTGCGACTGCAGACGCGACTGCCTCCAGCTGCGACGAGTCCGCCGGTATTGGGCATTTCGCTGCAAGGGCATCAAGGTCGACGTCGGGCGTGACGGGAACGCCATCAGAATAAAGTTCTGTGGGGGTGCTGATCAGGTGATTGACGAGGCTGTTGGCCGTAAATTCCTTCCAATTCTCGTCAAGGTCCTTCCACAACCGGAACTTGGCGAACTGCAACATGGACAGATCCACGGTGTTTTCCACCCGGAAGGCGAGGCCCTTTGCCGAAACGGCGGCCCGGACTGCAGTGAAGGCAGCGTCCAGATCGATTCCAAAACCGTCCTCCTCCGGCTCGGCAAGGCCCGGGATGCGCAGGTCATGGGACTGGGCCAATTTTTCGAGGAGGCAATAGTTTGGCGTCGACTGGCCGGTCTCATCCAGTGTGACCCGATACAAACCGTTTTTACCTGCGGAAGTCAGTTTCACCGGAACCAGGACCAGCGGGGACCGAAGCGCCCGGCCGTCCAGCTCCCACATCAGGCTGCCGATGGCCAGGTAGAGGTTGTTGGCTCCGGTTTCCTCGAGCTGCGTCTTCGCCTTGTAGGCAAGCCCTCGCATCTTGGCGTTGTAACCATCTACGCTGACCTCGGCGAACACGGACTTCTTGGAGCCGAGCAGGTCCGCTAGTTCGTTCTGGGGAAGGTCCTTACCGAAGCGGATGCCACGCTCCTGGTGGATAGCGCTGATTTGGTTCGACGGAAGCAGGCTTACGGACGTGCCCTTGCTGATAAGGTCCTCGAAGGCGCCCATCCAAGCGGTAGGCACTGCAAGGGGGAACCGGGCCGTTTCCGTGAAGTTGATGAGCCTGTTTCGCAGGCTCAGGTCCAGCAGGGCGTTCTTCCATTGGACCACCCGGGCTGGAACATCGGTTGTGGTCCTGGCCGTTCCTCCGCTAGAAGCTGCCTTCTCTGGCGGCGCCGGCGCAGTCTTGGTCTCCGGGACGTAGTTGACCACAGTGTAGGTTCCGGCATCGGACATAGAGCGGGCAGGCAGCGGATAGATGCCATCGAGGCGGGCACGCCTGATGTCAGTCACCGCGTTGATCTCGTCGTTACCGCTTTCCACATAGCGGTTCAGCGGGCTGCTGCAGAGCGCGGCCGCCGAGATCGGCTGGCTGCCAGTGAGGAGCGTGGTTTCCACAAGGCCGATGAAGCCCCGCTGGACAAGGCTGACCAGCTCGGGAACGTCGTCGGACGCTGCAGTGCTGAGGCTGCCTTCCTCGCGCCAGTAGCCGAGGAAGGCGTGGCCGTCCACCAGCCATAGGAGGGGCCTGATGCCGCAGAACTCCAATGCGGCGGCCAGGACCAGCGTGGTGTCGAGGCACGTGCCCAGACGGTCCTCCAGGACTTGAGCCGGCGTGCGGACCTGCTGGCCTTCAAGTCCCCAGCTGGCGGGTGGCATGCTGTAACGGATGTCGCGGGCGCTCATGGCCTGGGCGATCGCGAACACGATCTGGTCAACCCTGTCCCCGTCTTCCAGGTACCCGTCGAAGCTGCCGCTGCCCGTTGTTTGGACGAGGACGTCGGCGGCCTCGGACATGAGCTTGGCAATGCTGGGGTGATGAGGTTGTACGTACGCGGCCAGGAACTCGTAGGAAACGAGCCCGCGTCCGGCAATCCACAACTGGGCGGGCAGGAGCGTCAGGTCCTTCTCTGCACGGCCGAGCTCCACCCCGGCAGCATCGACGCCCGGTGATTGGACGGTCACCAGCACTTTCCCCGTCTGGCGGTCCGCAAGTTCATACATGGTGGCAGCCTCAACCGGGACGTTGAGGTCATCGAGCGTGAGGGTCTGACCCGCGGCCAGGTCAACGTACTGCTGGAAGTCGCCGGAGATCCGGCCCGACTGAGCGGAGGCCTCCACATGGACCACGGCACCACGAATTTCCGCGCCAGCGTTGGTGATCTTGACCTGCCTGACGAAGCGGAAGCCGTTGTGCGCCATCGCATAGCTCAGTGCATCTGCAGTAGTCACCTCGACAACAACGTGAGGAACGGATGCCGCCAATTCAGGGAACGCGGATTCACCCGAAAGACTTGCCTCCGGCAGGGCGGGCTGGGCGACGGCGGCCGGCAGAGCCTGCTGGTCTTCGTCCGGTTGTTCCCGGTTCGGAGAGGACCGGTTCTGGTACTCGGTGAGAAGCGCAACCAACTTGCTGTGAGTTTGGTCCAGCTCAATCACTTTGGCCAGCCTACCTGCGGTGTCCAGGGCACGGAGGGTATCGGCGTCGTCGAAGGACTCGTTGTGTGCCCAACGGTTGCGGGCTTGGCGCAGCTCGGAGGTGTGGCTGCGCGCATCGCGCGGAAGGCTGAAGGGGTATCCAAGTGAGCCCATGGATTCAGTCATGATGCGCAGCTGCAGGCTGAGATCCGTGGGCGTGTACGTCTGCGCCGCGCGTCCGGCGTTCTCGTCCTTGTGCTGGATGATCTTCGTCCAGGCCACTCCGGGGGCTACCTTACCAAGCACTCCTGCGATGTATGGCTCAAGGCCAACCGCCAAGGCCTCAAGCGCCCGGCCCACGTACTCGCGGTTGGACAAACTCATCAAACTCCCCCATCTACGGCACCGCCATCAGTACCGTCATTCAATGAATGCATCTCATCATGGCATCCGGCCCTGACATTCCTGCCCGTTTGGTGTTTCTGGCGCCGCTCAGCGGTCAGCAAGCCCTTGAGTTACGGACCGAACCGTTGCACTTCCGGTTTATCGTCCGATCCGGCCTTCAAGTTCTTCCTCGATCCGTCGATTGCGTGCGGAGATGAAGGCGTTGCTGAGCCGCAAGTACTCAAGGTATTCGTCACGATTCTTCGGAACGGCTGTTGTGCTGAATTCGGCGAAGGGGTGGAAGAAGCGAATGGTCTTGCCGTTATCCTCCACGAGGTCTTCCAGCAAGAAGAAGTTGACGTACCCGGCGAAATCCTGGAACAGCGCGAAGAATTCCGCATACCGGAGCAGGACATTTGCAAGGGGGCTCGGCTCACCAAGATAGTGGCGGCGGATGCACTCCAAGGTCAGATCGAAGCGATCGGCGATCTTGGGATGGAGTCCGCGTGCACCATTGATCGTCGGCTTTCCGCCGATCCTGTTGCCTGGAAACACGAGCGTGCTGCCGGGGGTATAGCCGAGGTACTCGGGCAGGTCGTCTTTCCGTATGTCACGGATAACCTTCCTAGCCTTCTTTCGCAGTCTGGTGGTGATGGCGTCGCTGGCGAGGACGAAAACAGCGGACGAGGATCGGTGCACGAGGTACGCGCGGGGTTCCATAGTCAGGTCGAATTGGGGGCCGGTAGGCAACTCCTTGCTCCACAGCAGCTGGTGGTACTTCCGCAGGGCAGGGCTGAACGAGTCAGGGTCCTTGCCGGCCGGAGTATCGGAGTGGAAGTCGAAAGTCATCGGTGTTCCCCATGCTCAATGCGTATGTCGTGGTGCGTGGATCGTCTCACGTGATCCCACGGACAAAGCCGGTCTTGATTCAATGCTGCCGTGTTCCTGCGCCAATGCTGAGAAGAATTTATTCATCTTGGTTCAGCTCGGGTTACTCGCCCCGCAAGGGTCACTG
>NZ_VAHM01000007.1 GCF_005796185.1 Pseudarthrobacter sp. NamB4 | reverse complement strand
CCTAGGTCAGCGGCCGACGACGTCGAGCGCCACGAGGTGCGCGCCCTCACCCTCGGCGAAGATCGCCAGGGCCGTGCTCGCCTCTGCCGGAAACACGAGGTCCGTGATGGTGGTGAGCCCGCCCTGGGCGAGGACCTCGACGGAGCATCGGTCGAGGTAGATCTGCAGGCGCAGGCGTGCATCCGTCAGCGGCACTGCCACAGTTTCTAAGGAGGGGAAGCTTCCGTGGAAACCCGCGTGGCCCGATTCCCGACGGTCCAGCCGCAGGATTCCCTCTGAGACGTCGTAGCTAAGGAGCGTGCATTCGCCTTCCCCTGCCCGAAGCACCAGCCCAAGGCTTTTTGCCGCACCAGGCTCGAATTCAACGTCGATGCGTGCAACGGCTGCCGCCGTCGGGAGTTCCACAATCCCCGATGCCAATGGCTGCCGCCCGAGGCTGAAGATAGGCGAGCCAGCTGGCGAAAACGGGTCGATGGCCTGCTGCCGAAGCACCACCTTGCCGTCCACCCGGGTCAGCGAGACCCCCCGGGGCAGGGACATCGCGCTCCGCCAGTCTCCGGTCGGCGTCTCGCGGGCGTAGTCCCAGTTGTTCATCCAGCCGATCATGATCCGACGCCCATCCGGAATGTTGCTGAACGACACCGCCGCGTAGTAGTCCCGGCCCCAGTCCAGCCAGCCGTACTCGCGCATCCGGCTGCCGTCCTGTTGGTGGCCCTCGGTCACGGTCGAGTCGGGCCGGAACGTCACGCCGTCGAACGCTCCAAGGAAGTACTGCCCTGCTGAGCCGCCGGCGATGCCGCCCGGGTTGATGTTCACGATCAGGACCCACCGGGTGTCCTCAGGTTTGCCGTCCACCGGCAGCTCGAACAAGTCCGGGCATTCCCAGACCCCGCCTGTGGCGTTGGCTGGCCCGAAGGTGCTCAGGTACTCCCACGCTTTAAGGTCAGCGGACTTATAGAGCACCACCTGGCGTTCCACCGCCTCGACGGCGACCATCACCCAGTAACTGGCCGCGCCGCCGTTGTACCAAAAAACCTTGGGGTCCCGGAACTCCGCCGACGCGCGGTCCAGGACGGGGTTGCCGTGGTACTTCGCCCAGGTCCTGCCCTCATCAAGGCTGTAGGCGAGCGACTGCGCCTGCCGGCCCGCCAGCGGCGAAACCTCGGTGTAGGCACTGGTGTAGACGGCAACCAGCGGGGGATTCCCAGCGGTGCCGAGGCCGCTGGTGTTGTGCTCATCGAACACCGCCGAACCGGAGAAGATGGCCTCCTGCTCATCGCACGGGATGGCCACCGGCTGCTCCTCCCACTGGAGCAGGTCAGGCGAAGTGGCATGGCCCCAGGACATGTTGCCCCAGTCCGGGCCGAAGGGGTTGTGCTGGTAGAAGAGGTGGTAGGTGCCGTTCAGGTACACCAGCCCGTTGGGATCGTTGAGCCAGTTGCGTTCCGCGGTGTAGTGGAAGGCGGGCCGGAACTGTTCCGTGGCCGAAACGGCTGTGGCGCGCTCCGCCGTCGTCAGTGAATTCATGGTTAGCCCTTCACGCCGCTGGAGGCGATGCTGTTGACGAAGGAACGCTGGAAGGCGATGAAGAGCACCACCACCGGAACAGTGATCAGGGAAGCGTATGCCATCACCTCGCCCCAGGAAACGTTCAGCTGGAAGAAGTACTGGATGCCGATCATCACGGGGCGCAGTTCCTCGGACTGGACCACCATCAGCGGCCACAGGTAGGAGTTCCAGGCCGGCAGGAAGGTCAGGATCGCCACCGTGGCGGTGGCGGGGCCGGCCAGCGGCATCACCACCTGCCGGTAGATTTTGAACCAGCCGGCGCCGTCAATGCGTGCGGCCTCGTCCAGTTCCTTGGGGATGGACTCGAAGTACTGGTGGAACAGGTAGATGGAGAAGGCGTTGGCGATGAACGGGATGATCTGCACCTGGTAGGTGTCCAGCCAGCCCTTGGAGAACTCAAGGCTGAAGCCGTTCAGCTCGAAGTAGGGGAGCTGGTTCACCCACCAGACCAGCGGCAGGGCCAGGGTCTGGAAGGGCACAATCAGCGTGGCCAGGATGGCGGTGAACACAATCTTTTTGCCCCGGACCTGCATTCGGGACAGGGCGAAAGCGCAGAGGCTGTTGACGAATATTCCCAGGATGACGGTGACGGCGGAGACGCCCACCGAGTTGAGCAGGAAGCGTGCCGCCGGGACGCGGTCAAAGACGGCGCCGTAGTTGTCGAAGGAGATGTTCCCCACCGGCAGGAACGCAGCCAGTGAGGACATGTCGCCGAAGATCTGCTGGTCCGGCTTCAGCGAGGACACCAGCATGAAGACGATGGGGAACGCGGCGACGACGGCGAAGAGGACGCGCACCAGCATGGTGCCGGCGTTTTTCAGGAGCAGTTGGTTTTTCATGTCAGTCTTTCTCCCGGGTGAGGTAGCGCTGCACCGCGGAGACGATCAGGACGAGGACGAAGAACACCAGCGAGATTGCAGAGGCGTAGGAGGTTTCCTGCTGCCGGTACCCGGACTGGACTGCCTCGTAAATGATGGTGGTGGTGGAATCCATGGGTCCGCCCTGGGTCATCACGCTGATCTGGTCGAAGAGGCCCAACGCCTGGATGGTGATGGTGACGAGAACCAGGCTCCGGGTGTGGAAGAGGCCCGGCCAGGTGACGTAGCGGAACTGCTGCCAGCGGCTGGTGCCGTCCAGTTGCGCCGCCTCGTAGAGCTCCCCGGAGATGCCCTGCAGCCCTGCCAGCCAGATGATCATGTGGAAGCCGGCGGCCTGCCAGATGGACAGGATGATGATGGCCGGCATCGCGGTGTTGGGATCTCCCAGCCAGTCCGGCCCGTCGATCAGGCCGAAGCTGACGGCGGAGAGGATCTCGTTGACCAGGCCGTCCTTGCGGTACATGAACAGCCACAGCAGCGAGACCACCACCATGGACGTGACCACCGGCAGGAAGTACACGGTGCGGAAGAAGTTCACGCCGCGGAATTTCTTGTTGATCAGCAGCGCCATCACCAGGGCCAGGCCCGACTGCACCGGGACGATGACCACGGTGAAGTAGGCGACGTTGAGCAGGGCGCGGTAGAACGTGGGGTCCGTGAAGAGGCGGGCGAAGTTGTCCACGCCCACGAATTCCACGGGCCGCGGCGAGATGAGGCGTGCGTTGGTGAATGCCAGGCCAAAGCCCAGGATGGCCGGAATGAAGATGAAGGCCAGCAGCAGCACCGCTGCCGGGGCGATCATGCCCCAGCCGGTGAGCTGGTCGCGGCGGAAGCCTGGCCGTCGTCGGGCGTTGCCTCTAATGTTCGACGGCGGGATGGCGGCTTCCGCGGCGGCGGGAACACGCGGGCGGGTGGGAAGATGTGCAGTTGCCATGGGAGTCTCCGTAGGTCGGGCTGCAGCAGGCCGCCGCGCAGTGGGGCGCGGCAGCCCGCCGTCGGCTCCGGCTAGTTCTTGTAGCCGCCGTTGGACTTGATGTTGGCATCGATGGCCTTCACGGCGCTGTCCAGCGTGGACTTCGGGTCGGCCCCGTTCAGGATGTCCTGCACAGCCTTTCCGTATTCCGTGGCGATGAAGGGGTAGGCGGGCGTCTCCGGGCGCATCACCGCGTACTCCCGGGAGAAGTCCATGAAGATCCGGTTGGCGCCGCCCTCGGCGAAGGACGGGGTCTGGGCAGCAGCTTCTTCACTGGCGGGTATGGCGCCGGTGGCCTTGGCCACCGCGGCGATGTTCTCCGGTTTGAGGGAGTAGGAGAGGTAGTCCATCGCGGCCTCGGTGTTGCTGCAGCCGCTGGTCACACCCCACTGCCAGGAGGCGCCGCCGATCTTGGGACCCTCGCCCAGGTCAACCGGGGGCATGACCACCAGGTCATCCCCGAGCGCGGCCTGGGCTTTGTCGGCGGCCCATGAACCGGTGTAGACGATGGCGCTCTTGTTGTTCAGGAAGTCCTGGGTGGAGTCTTTGCCGCTCTTCCTGGCCATAAAGCCCTGGTCCGCCAGGTCCCGGAACCAGTTGGCCCACTCCACTGCCTCGTCACCATTCAAGGCACCCTCGGCGCTCTGGAAACCGTCCCGGTTAACCAGGTCGCCTCCGAAGGACTGCAGGAAGGGAGAGTAGGCGTAGGGAAGCCATTCGCCGGTGCCGGCGGTGCCCAGGTCCAGCGGGTGTTCCCACTTGCCCAGGGCCTTGAGCTTGGTGAGGGCATCCTGGAACTCTTCTTTGGTCCAGGGCTGCTCCATGGTGGCAACCCGTACGCCGGCAGCCTCAAGGTCGGAGGCGCGGGCCATCATGGCCAGGGCAACGTCGTAGTAACCGACGGCGTAGGGCTGACCATCCCATTCAGCCACGGTGCTGGGGAGGTGCTTGGAGAGGTCCGTGTCCAGTTCAAGGGGTGCCAGATACCCGGCCCAGGCCCAGTTGGGTACGTTCGGTCCGTCGATGTCCACAATGCAGGGGAGGTTCCCGGCTGCTGCGGCGGACACTACCGAATCGTTGTACGAGTCCTGCGGGAAGGCCTGGACCTTGATCTTCACCTTGTCCTGGCTGCCGTTGTAGGAGTCCACGATCTTCTGGACTGCGGCCAGTTCGTCCGGGTTGCCCGCGTTATGCGTCCAGAGCGCGATTTCGCCTGAACCTTCGTTGGAGGATGCGCTGCCCTTGCCGCAGGCGGCGAGGGTGGAAGTGAGGGCGACCGCGGCTATGCTGGTCGCCAGGACCTTGGTGAGCTTCTTGTTCATGGGTCGGTCTTTCTGCTTTAGACAGGGTGGGGGATTGACGGGGTCCTGCTGGGAACGTGGCCGCTGCAACGGCTGCGTTCCCGTTTTTTTGGGGGTTATCTCGAGTGGCGGCGCCTGGTCAGGGCGGTCCTGCCGGTCCGGGCGGGCCGGTCAGTTCTTTGGTGGAGCGACAGAGAACCGTTCAACGAGCGGGCAGGGGATCTTTTCGTGCAGCCGGGGTTCGTCGGGGTTCTCCAGTTCATTGAGGAGTTTCAGCACCGCCCAGCGGCCCATTTCGTAGTGGGGGAGTGCCATTGTGGAGAGTCCCGGCCACAGGGCGTCCGCGATGAGTTCGAGGTTGTCCACCCCCACGATTGATACATCGTCCGGGATTGCCAGGCCAAGGTGGCCGGCCGCCTGGTAGGCGCCCATGGCCATCTGGTCATTGAAGCAGAACAGCGCGGTGGGCAGGTCCGTTCCGGACAGCAGCTGCAGTGCCGCTTCACGCCCCCCCGCCGTGCTCGGATGTGCGGCCACCAGGCGGCCGGCCGGCAGTTGCAGGCCATGGCGGAGCAAGGTTTCGCGAAAACCTGCCAGGCGCCCGTGGGCCGCGGGAATATCGTCCTCGTTGTTGATCATGGCGATGCTGCGGTGCCCTGCAGCCACCAGCAGTTCGGCAGCAGCCTCGCCCGCGCCGAATTCGTCCGGCACCACGGAGGACAACGCGGGGTTGTCCGTGGTGGCATCCAACACGATGGCGGGCACTGCGCCGAGTTCGTCGGGTACGGACACCAGCTGGTTGAACATGCGGGCGTAGATGATGCCGTCCACCTGGTGCTGCTGCAGCGCCCGGATTTCCTGCCGCTCGAGTTCGTTGTCCAGGCCGGAGTTGACCACCATCAGCAGGTGCCCGTGCTCCGAGGCTGCATCCTGCGCACCTTGGATCATGGCACCGGCAAAAGGCGTTGTGGTGATTTCGTCACTGACCAGTCCGAGGATTTGGGAGCGCTGGTTCCGCAGTCCGCGGGCCAGCCTGTTGGGCGCGTAACCGAGTTCTCCGGCTATGGCTTTGATGTGCTGCACAGTTTGGGCGTTGACCCGGGAAGTGTGCGCTTCGCTCAGGGCATGCGACACCGTGGTCACAGAGACGCCGGCGGCTTTTGCCACGTCCCGAATGTTCACCTTGGTCGCCATCGACTCTTCCTTTGCAAAACGTTTTGTATGTTGCTTGCATCACTATATGCAAAACGTTTTGCGTTGGTCAAGGGGCAGTCCTGATCAGTCGCTTTTCCGGCCGCGGTCGCCCGCCGTCGCTACCGCCGTCGGACAACTGCTGCGTGGGAGCTGATCAGAAAACAGCGACCGGACACCCTCAGGGCCTGTCCTGGCCGAAAATACAGGGGCCAGGCAAAGGAACACCTGGCTCACCAGCAGGTATCCGACTGCCAGGCAAAGGGCCAGCAGGCTGAAGGTCTTCCGCATGTCAGCGGCATACTGGTGTATGACCGCGACCAATGCGACGAAGAGCGGCACCAGGACCATCGCTGGAAACAGCCAAGTGTAGTCAACCGGCCACTGGTCAGAATTCAGTTGTTCGGTGAACGGGTAAGGGACCCTTGTCCGGGAGGGCTGTCAGGGCAAGGAAAAAGGTGAGCACAGTTGTCAAGGCGATGGCAGCGGCCATCCGGAATCCCAACCGGCCAGCGGCTGAGGCCGCCTTCCGTCTTGTGCGCATACCGGGTACCTGCTCTTCCGTCCTGCACAGGTACCCGCCTTTGCGTCCCCGGGGAAAAGGGCCCAAGGTCCTGCAGGGGAATGCGCCCGTTTCAGGTGTTTGATTCCCGGCGTGAGTAGGAGGAGCCCGATGCCGTCCGTTCAAGCAGTCCGAAATCCACCAGGTAGCGGCGGAGCAGTACCACATCATCCGTATAGCTGATGAGCCGCTCGTTGACCTGCCTTTCTGTCAAGCGTTCGCCCGGCTCCACAGCCTCCTTTGCGATCCAGGCAAGGAGCTCCCGGCGTTCACTTTTGTTGGCCGGGTACCTTTCAATCCGGCCCAGCCGCAAGAAGCGCTCAACGCCAGTTTGTGCCTGCCGTGGTTGCTGGGAGAGCAGATCGCGAAAAATCGATGCGGAGGCCTGCAAGCCACCTGAGGCATTCCGTTCAACCAGCCCGGCATCAAGGAGTGCAGTAACGGCCCGCTGCCATCGTCGGTCTTTCAAGTCAGGCTGCGAAGGGAGGTCTGTGGTGCCCAGGACAATCTGTGCGTAAGCCTGCCGTGCGTCGTCGTTGGCGAGTGCTGCCATGACGCGCCGCCAATGGGGTCCGCTTTGCCCACTTCTTCCGGCCACAGTCTGCTCCTCAATCCGTTTCTGCCTCCCGGCGCCGGTCCCTGTGCTTGAGAATCCTAGTCTTGATCCGCGGCGGCGGAACCCAGCAAGAGGGGCAAACTGGGGTCTGGATCAGGACAGCCACGCGGTCTAGATTGGTTCTTGGCTTATGCAAAGGGCCCACTCATCACTCATCCAGGAGGGGACCATGGGCCCCAACCCGAAACAACCCATTACCGATGACAGCATCCAGGTCCGCCAAGTCAATCATTACCAGTTCAGCTGGGTGGCCGGAGAAGCCGGACAGCCTGGCACCTGGACGCTCCAGCTGGTCCTTGACCAGGGGGCGTGGGAAGAAGTGCTTACGCTGGACGCCGAGGATGCCGAGGTTCTCCAAAACCTCCTGAACCGTTCGGCAACCGTCTACTATGATGTGCGGCGGCGGACCCTGATGTTCGGGACAACACCAGCAGGGCAGTAAGCAGCTATCCGGGAGTTCCTGTCATGGCCCTTCCAGGATGCGCCGGGCGTTTTCCTGTGCCTCCAAGGCTTGCTCGGAAACCACCTCGCCCGGCAGGTGGCCTGCGGCGGAGATAATGGTCCGGAGTTCGGGGACGCTGCGCGGAGCAGCGACGCCCAGATGCACCATGGCGTGGCAATTGGGGCAGAGCGGAACCAAGTCCGTAACGGGGTCCAGTTCGTATCCGCTGCCAAGCATGGACGCCGGCACCGTGTGGTGGACCTGAATGAATCCCTCGCCGATTTCGCCGTAGGAAGCCTCAAAGGAGAAGCCGCAGGCCGCGCATGCCGTGCCGTGGAATGCCACACAGACCCGGCGCGCGTCAGGGTCCCGCTCGTACCTGTTGACCTCAATGCTGCTGACCGAATCCGGCGGATGGGTTCCGGGAACAAGTTCGGCGGGATCGATGGCAGGAGGGCCCTGCTCCCGCCACAGCCGGCGAAGCGCCCGCTCCGCCGACGGCGGGACGGACAGGACGGGAACGTGCAGTGCACTGTCCCAAGGGATGCCGGGTACTGCTGCAGATAAGGCGTCCGAAGGTATCTGCTCACCAAGCGGCAACAACGCGTCGAAGACGATGCCGACGTGCAGCCCCGAACCCTCATCACGTTGGAGCTGTCCCGCTGCAAGCGGCTCAGAGACCGTCACGCCGTGGCCGATCAGTCCGCTGGCTGCGCCGCTGCTGCCCTGGAACAGCAGCCAGGCCTCC
This sequence comes from Pseudarthrobacter sp. NamB4, assembly GCF_005796185.1. Taxonomy (GTDB): domain Bacteria; phylum Actinomycetota; class Actinomycetes; order Actinomycetales; family Micrococcaceae; genus Arthrobacter. The sequence goes on along the minus strand of NZ_VAHM01000007.1, from coordinate 192,367 downwards.
GTTCCCGGCGGAACGCTGGTCCCGCCTTCGCTTACTTCCCAACGGTCAAGGAACCGGCCGGCCGTCAGGACCTGTTCGACGACGGCGCGGTAGTTCCAGCGGTTCCACCGCTCCGCATTCCATCCCAGCATCACTGCAGCCACTGCTTACCTCCTGCGTGTTCCGGGACGGGCGCGGAACAGTCAGTTGCGCACGTGTGGCTTTGCGGCGGGCGTCCAGTGCGCCACGCAGCCTAGATGGGTTCCTTGGCCAGTGCCTTGGTCTTGGCCGGCGTCTCGCGGCCGAGCCGCTCGTCAAGCGTGACGCGAAGCCTGGCGGCCGCCACCTGAACACGGTGCTCGGCAGGGGTAACCTTCTTTTTGGCCGGCTTGGCGGCGGTGGTCCGCGGAGTATGGACAAACCGGTGCTCAGGCGACGCTGCGCTCATTGTCCAACCTCCCTGGTGTTGTCTTCATCCGTCGTTCCATTCTCGCCTATGATGCCATCCGCGTCCACGAACGGAACCTCGTGGTCGGCGTCCACGTCCTGTCCGGCGTCGTCCCCGTTCTCGTCACCGGCCACGCTCTTCCATGCGATGTCGAACAACTCAAGCTCCTCATCGCGCGCGAGCTCGCTGCGGGCCAGCACCTCCAACGTGGCAAGTCCCAGGGCCTTCGTTCCTTCATCCGCGTCCAGCGCGCGGTCCAGCGCCCACTGCGTGCGCCGCCACCATTCGGCCCGGCTGTCCGCTTCGGTCTTCTGCCTCAGGGCCTGGGCGTCCGCTTCCCGCTTCTGGTCGAGTGCCGTCTTGTCCGCCGACGTACGCTGCTTGAGCGTACGCCAATTGATGTAAAAGGCCAGCAGGGCAGCGATCAATACCGCCAGGGGACCAAGCCCTGCAAGGATCACCCACCAGTCCGCCGGCCCCGAATGGACGACGACGTCAAGCGTGCTGGGGGGTGGGGCAGGGGCGGTCACCCGACCAGCATAGGTCCCGGGATGGCTGCCGGCAGGCCTGACACCCCGCTCGCCCGGGCCTCTACCGGCTGATCGCGAACTTCTCCGCCGGCAGTTTCTTCCACGTCGCCGGTGAGAGGTGCTGCCATACAGGGATCCGTGTAGCGCAGGCCAGTCAGGCGAAAGTCAGTGCCCTGCTACAGCCTGGTATCGTCAAACTGCTCCTCGGAATCCAGGCTGCTGTTGCCGTGGCGGGAAATGAGGACCGGGCCGCGCGCGTGGTGGAGGACCGCGTGCGCCGTCGAACCGATTGTCTCCCTGAAGAACCCATGGCCCTTGCTTCCCACCACCAGCATCCGTGCCTCCACTGAGGCCTTGAGGATGGCATGGGGGACTGAGGTGTCGGTAAGGACCCTGCCGTCCACAGGAACGCCCGGCGCGAGGGAACGGGCGCGGCGAACTGCGGCGCTGATGACTTCCTCGGCCGCGATCCGGGCGGCTACTGATTCCTGCCGATCGGGCTGACGGTAGCCGGGAGGTGTGTGGCGGACATGGATCACCCTGAGGTTGGCCTGCAAGGTTGCTGCCATTGCACAGGCATCGGCGAGCGCGTTACGGGAGCCGGAGACATCGATGGCGACGACGACAGGCCCGCCGGGGTGGACATCGGACCTGATGACGGCAACGGGACAGTCCGCTGTTGCTGCCAGCTCCAGGCTGACAGCCCCCACGAGCAGCCCCAGGAACCCGCCCAAGCCGCGGCTTCCGACCACCAGCATCTCCTCGCCGGAAGAAATTCGGGCAAGGTGCGGGGCCGGCAGCCCATGCAGGAGTGTCCCTTCAACGTCCACCTCCGGTGCGCACGTCCTCGCGCAGTTGACCCCCTCTTCGAGGATTGCCTCGGCCGAGCGCTCCAGTCCGCTGTCAGCAACACCCGGAACCGGCCCCAGCTTCCTGGTCAGCAGCGGCCAAATGGAAACGTGCACCACGTGGAGCCGCAGACTCCGGAGCCGCGCTTGTTGTGCCGCCCAGCGGATGGCGGCTGCGGCCTCTTCGGAACCGTCATAACCGGCCACGATCGATCGTGGTTCATGCATAGGTTCCAGCACTCCTTGGGGAGATTTTTGGCCTGTGGGTGCTTTTTCCTGCGCTCCATCCTGATTGGTGCTCTGCTTGCATCACTGCTGATACAAGCAGAGCACTACAAGCCCAGGGGAAGCAATAACTGCGCACAACGGCAGGACCGAGGCCACCTCAACGAGGAAATCCTGCGGTTCGCCCGGACGGGCAAAAACCAGGACGCGGCAAAGGACCTACTGCGGGACGCACAAACAGCTGCCTTGGGGGCAGCCGCCTGGTTCACGGTGCGGACTATGGGGGACCGGAAAAGCCCTAGGCGGCACCCCGGGCGCCTGTTGTGCGGGAAAGGAACGGCCTGACCTGGGAACCCCGCCACGGTGCCTTTGCCAGGACTAGGTTTGGAGCAGGAGCGGCGTCGCGGATCAAACCGGTGCCGGCACATTCGCGGACATCCTTAATGGCAGCAGCAGCGTGGTGCTTGTCCGGGTACTGTCCGGACACCGCCAGGACGCTTCCGTCCGGCGCCATCAGCCTGAACCTGATCCGCGAATCCTCGTCGACAAACAGTTCGAACGTTCCCGCCATAAGTCCTGCTCTCCCTTGAGTTCCTTGGCTCCACCCTTTTGTGGAGCACCTGGGGCACCGTCATCCGGTGCAGCAGCCCGGACGCAGTACCCAGCCGTCATGCATCCGCAAGCCTCAAACCACTTTTCCAGAGCACGTGGGTCCTTATTAGGGGCCAAAGTCCCGTTATAGGCATCCAATCGGTGCAGCCGGTTTAGGCCCGGGGCCCTTGGGCTATGGAACAGGCCCTGGCACTTGTCCTGATCGCCCAGGGAGGCGGCATCGCTGCTTCCGCCGCGGTGGGGCCGCTGGGATTCGGGCTGATGCAGTACCGCACGTCCGAAACGACGGTCAACCAGTTGCTCGGCAGCGATGCCGCGGCGCTCTTCGTCGTCTTCCCTGCCACGGTCCTCGCCGCTGCCTGACTTTCCGTGGCCATCCGGCGGGACCCCTTTTGGGCAGCGGCATCGGGGTTTATGCCATCTACATTGGCATCCATGGCAGTGGTGATGTACGTCAGGGCGGACCCAGATGCGTCGTTGGCACTGATGGCCGGGTTCCTGGCTTTCGCCCTGCTGTTTGCCGGGCTTGCCGTGCTGATCTACCGCCCGTACTTCCCTGGGCCGGCGGGGGGCAGCAGTGCAGTACAGGCTTCGGCAGGGCATGCGGAGCAATGACCTAGGTCTCTAGTGGCATCTTCATCCGCTTCTGGCATGACCGGCATGGACGAAACGCTTCAGATTGACCTCGAGGATGCTACCTCCAGGTCCTGGTGGGCCCGTATCCTCTACACCTTGGGTTTCAGTACGTGCGGCGGGTGCGGCATCTCCTGCAATTCGGTGTCCCCCTTCCAAGTCGTATCGGCTGAGTCCTCCGGACGGCGGCCGGGCAGACCGCCGTCGTCGTGGAAGCACGGTCTCGCCGGGAAGAAGCTTCCGGCGGGGAAGAGCCTGGGCTTGCCGGACCGGCCGCAGCACAGCCGCGGCAGCAGGGTCTGTCAGCACGGCCCAAGCGCCACTGATCAGCCCCTGGTGATCGGAATCTTCGATGACGTCTCGGCCTGCCCCTTGTCCGGAAGGGGAGCCCGGACTTCCAGGACGCCGTCCTTGTACGAAGCGGTGACGTCACCCTGCTGGACGCCGCTGGGCAGCGGAAGCCGGCGGATAAAGGAGCCGTAGCGGAATTCGGACCTGTAGCTGTCCTTGTCCTTTTGTTCCTTCTTTTCCTGCCGCTCACCCTTGATGGTCAGGACACCATCGGCAACGGTCACATCAACATCCTTTTCAGGGTCGATCCCGGGCAGCTCCGCCCGTACTACCAGCGTGTTGCCGTCGACCATCTCCTCCACCCGGATGGCGGAAGGCCCTGTTTCCCCCTCAAACAGTCTTTCGATCAGGTCCATGGGGGAGCGGCGGGTGTCAAACCATTTCATCAGGTCAGTCATTCTTGCCTCCTGCTCATACTGATCCGGGCCGTCGTGTTACCCGACACTTCCACGTTGCGCTTCACGGATGGAAGGTTCCAGAGTCCAAGGTCCCAGCCTGGTTTCGAATTCCCTACTCACGGACCTGCAGGACTGCGGAACCGGTGATCCGGTTCGCAGCAAGGTCAGCCAGGGCTGTGTCCGCCGCGTCGAAGGGGTATGAGATGGTGGCGGGGGACAGCGGAATCTCTGCCGCCAGGGCAAAGAATTCCTGCCCGTCAGCCCGGGTATTGGCTGTGACGCTGCATACCTGGCGCTCGAAGAACAGATGCGCCTGGTAGTTCAGGGAAGGGATGTCGGTGAGGTGGATGCCGGCGATCGCGAGTGTCCCGCCGCGGTCCAATGCGCGGAGTGCCACCGGCACCAGGTCACCCACGGGCGCAAAGAGAATGGCCGAATCGAGCGGCACCGGCGGGTGCTTGTACGCGTCTCCTACGTATTCCGCCCCCAGATCCTGGGCGAGCTCCCGGCCTGCCGCGGAACGGGTCATGACGAAGACGGACGCGCCCTGGTGCATGGCCAGCTGGGCTGTCAAGTGGGCTGAACTCCCAAAGCCGTAGATGCCCAGCCGCCCTCCCGCCGGGACGCTGGCCCGTTTCAGGGCGCGGTATCCGATAAGGCCCGAACATAGCAGCGGAGCCGCCTGTTCGTCGCTGAAAATGTCCGGAATTGGGTAGGCAAAGTCTTCCGGTACTGTGAGCTGCTGGGCGTAGCCGCCGTCCTTGTCCCATCCCGTGAAGACAGGTGAGGAGCACAGGTTCTCGTCTCCCCGGCGGCAGTAGGCGCACATGCCGCAGACGCCGCCCAGCCAGGCGACGCCGACCCTGTCGCCCTTGGTGAAGCGGGAGCTGCCCGGTCCGCTGCCAACTACAACCCCCACCGCCTCATGTCCGGGGATGACCGCAGAGTGACGCGGTTGGAGGTCCCCCTCGGCAAGATGAAGGTCCGTCCGGCAAATGCCACAGACGCTCACGTCCACCAGGACTTCTTTGGCCAGGGGCTTTGGGCTGTCACGAAAGCCTTTGACCAGCGGACGGGTAGACATGGGCCCGGGGTGGCCCACCCACCATGCGAGCAATGCTTCCTCCGTTTCCCAGCGTTCAACATCGTGTCGCTACCGGCCCTGCCCGTCACTTTTCATGCCGTAATTTCTTCAGCCGGGTGATCACTGTGGGGCACGGCGGCTGGGTCAGCACGCCGTGCGCCGTGGAACCCAAAAGCAGCCTGCTGAAACGCCCCCTGCCCCGGCTGCCCACCACGAGCATCCTGGCCCCGGCAGCTGCCCGGACCAGGGCATCGGCCGGTTCCATGACAGTTTCCAGAACCGCGTGCACCACCAGCCCGGGGTAATCCTGGCGGAGTCCGGCAACAGTTTCCGACAGGACGACCTGCTCCTCTTCCATCACGTGTTCTGCGAAGCGGCTGGATGGAAGCCCGGCCCTGATCCACCTGTTGGGGCCGGTGAAGGCGTAAAGGACGGTCAGCTCCTCGCCCAATGCATCAGCCTCGGAAGCAGCGAAGGCAACGGCCTGCGTCGATTCCTCCGACCCGTCGACGCCGACCACAATGCCGTGCCCGTCCTCCTGTGCCGGTCCAACCACTGCCACCGGCGATTCGGCCGTCGCAGCGGCCTGGAGGGCCCGGTCGGTCAGGGCGCCGCGGTTATGCCCACTGCTGCCCAGCACCAGCATGGAAGCGTTCCTGGAATACTCGCCGAGGGATGCCCCGACGCTGCCCTCCAGCAGTGCCGCTGTAACCTGCAAATCCGGTTCAGCGCCGCGGACGCGTTCTGCCGCTTCTTCCAGCATGTCCTGCCCGGATTTCCGAAGGACGTCAATATAGGGAAGTGCCTCCAACGCTTCGCCTGCCATCCAGCGGTCATCGAGGACATGCAGGATAACCAGCGGCAGCTTGAGCCGCCGGGCACGGGCGGCTGCCCACTGCAGGGCGGCCTGGGAAGGAGAGGAATCGGTAATGGCGACGGCGATAGGCTTGCTTGCGTCCATTGGGGGCCTTCTTTTGGTCTCTTGTTTTCAGGGCCGGCTGGCGGGCTGCTGAGGGGACCACCAGTGGCTTGGGGGAGCGATGACGAATCTTCGCCCGGTAACCTCCTCGGGTGCTACCCGGACGGGGGCATTCTTGGGCCTGCCTGCAAGGGGGACAAGCCTGCCTCGGCCGCGTCCTCGAAATCTTCCTCATCGCTGACAGCGGCAGCATGGCCCTTCACCACAATGCTCCACGCTATGGTGCCGTACTGGTTCAGCCCGTCCGCTTCCAGGGAAACTGCCTTACGCTCGGCCACGGCATCCAGCTTGGTCCTCGCGCCGGTACGAATCAGCAGGGTGCCGTTGCTTGGGACGTAGTTGACGGGAAAGATTTCCACCCATTCCCCGTGCATGAAAGCCAGCCGGCCGACGGACCTTGACCGCAGGTACCTCCAGCAGTCATGTACGCCCAGGCTTTCCGCTTCCGGTTCAGCTGCAGCTGTTTCCATGGCCGTAGCTTAGGCGTGGGAATTCCGGCCGGGTAGGGAAGAAGGTCCCGCGGCGCACTGCCCTGTGGCCGCGGTCCGTGCCCGTAACGGACGTTTCAGCCCTTGACTTGGTCTCTTACACTGGTCCCAAAACAACACTTCGTGCTCAGGCGAAGGTGACGTTGCCGGGGAAAGCAACCTCCCCAGACCAGCGCAGCGCTGCTGAGGGCCCGCAATGGCGGGGGCCGCATCAACAGGAAGCCGGACCTGAGCACTGAGCCCTGGCCCTCTCCCATGAAAGGAAGGGCGGAGGATTTCCTCAGGGACTTTGTTTCCCGTGCAGACGAGCTGCTGCAGACGCAGGAACGGATGAACGGACTGCTGTCAGCGGTCGTGGCCCTGGCGGGGGGGGGGATCTGAGCCTGGAAGCCTACTGGACCGCCTGGTGGGGTCAGCCTGTGAACTGGTCGGTGCGGAAGCATCAGGTCCATCGGCGACCTGCCCACCGGACATGGTGTCCTGGGACATCTGATCCGCGAGCCGCAGCCTCTGCGTCTCCGTGACCTCGGCCAGCATCCCGTGGCCGCAGGTTTTCCCCACAACCATCCGCCCATGAACAACTTCCTCGGGGTGCCGGTGCGCGTCCGGGACGAAGTGTTTGGCAACCTTTACCTGACGGAAATGACGGCGGACCTCGTTGCCGAAACGGCGCTGCCCGTCTCAGGTGTGCAGGGGTGCAGTGCTGCTGCTCGCCCGTCCGCAGGGCTTGGCGTCCTACAGTCAGGCCGAGGTGGAGTCCAGCTCACTCTTCGGAAACAGGATCGGGCTGGCCCTGGACTTGGCCCGCGTTAGCCCCGCGAGCAGAACCCCCTGTTCACCGACCGGGAACGCGTCGCGCGCGATTTGCACGATCTGGTCATCCAGCGGTTCTTCGCCTCCGGCCTGAGCATCCAGAGCCTGCGCCGGTACACCGTGGATCCTGTGGCGAACGAACGGATGGCTGCGGTGACCCTGGAACTGGACGACACCAGCAGGAAACTGCGTGACACCAGCTACTCGCTCCGCACAGGGGTAAGAACGCGAACCCCTGACCAGCCGCATCATGCAGGTGGTAGGGGACACCTCCCGGAACCACCAAACCGGCCCCAAAGTGGCCCTCAACGGTCCAGTAGATTCAGTGGGGGAGGACGTGGCCGTCCACGTGCTCTCCGTCCTTTCCAAAGGGTTGAGCAACGCGACCAGGCATTCAAGGGCTGACGAGATCCAGATCGAGGTCTCAGTCGGGCGGGAACAGGTCAGGCTGCACATCAGCGACAACGGTGATGGCTTCGATCGGCCAGCTAAAGTGAGCGGCCTGGTCAATCTGCGGCACCGGGCAGAGTTGCTGGGTGGCACCTGCACCATAGACAGTGCGCCGGGAAAGGGCACCCGGATCAATTGGTCCGTCTTCCACCAATAACCCGGGCCTCCAGTCAGGGAGTATCCTGGTTCCGGGTTACGTAAACGGCCGCCTGCGTACGCCGCTCAAATCCCAGTTTGGCCAGGATCGAGGATACGTAGTTCTTGACGGTCTTCTCGGCCAGGTAGAGTTCTTCGCCTATTTGGCGGTTCGTCAGTCCCTGCCCTATCAGGGTCAGGACTTTCTTCTCCTGGGCGCTGAGCCCTTCCAGCCGCGGGTCGGTGGGAGTCTTCGAAAGGCCCTCAATGATGCGTTCTTTCACCCCGGGCTCAAACAGCGATTGACCCGCTGCCGCCCTGCGGATCCCGGCCAGGAGGTCATCGCTCCTGATTTGCTTCAGGATGTAGCCGGACGCCCCGGCCAGGACTGCCCCGCGGATGGCCTGTTCGTCGTCGTAACTGGTCAGGATCAGGCACTTCAGGCGCGGATCGAACGAGCGCACATCCCGGCAGACCTCTATTCCGGTACCGTCCGGAAGCCGTCCATCCAGGATGGCGATATCCGGCTTGAGGGCGGGAATCCGCCGAGTGGCCTCCGCCGCCGACCCGCTTTCACCTACCACCGCAAACCCCTCGCCTTCCAGGAGGTCCTTCAGCCCCTGCCGGACAAGTTCGTGGTCGTCCAGGATGAACACACGAAGGGGCCCCTGCGAATCTGCGGCTCCTTCCGGGCCTGACTCATGCCTTTGCACCCTACGCTCCCAACGCTCTTCCAAAATGATTGTCAACCGGTATGTGGAACTGCCCGCACCGGAGGCGTGCCTTCATAGTTCCCTGCTTCCAATCCAGCTGGAAGGGACCTAAGTCCGGATTTCCTGATCCTACAACGCCTGCCATACACACCCTGTCCCGGCTCAGCCTGTGACCTTCGGCCCTATCCCCGGGGTCAAACGTTCTCCAGTCTTGGAGTTGTCCGCCCAAGAGAAACGGAGCCGCACGATGGATGCCAGCCAAGTGCGCCCGAAGATCATCGTCGGTGTGGACGGCTCTGATGCTTCCATTGCTGCACTCCGTACCGCCGCTTCCCTGGCGGGGCGGCTGGACGCATCCGTAGAGGCCTGGACATGCTGGGACGTTCCCCCCGGTTTCGGGCTCTACCTGGTTGTAGGAGTTGAGGGCTTTGAGCACGCCGCCAAGCAGTCGCTGGAGCAGGCCCTTGCTGCCGCGTTTGGCGACGAGCGGCCAGCTCCGGTCCGCGCAAGGCTCGTGCGCGGCAAAGCGGCAGATGCGTTGATAGAAGGGAGCCGGACCGCCTCGCTTCTCGTCGTGGGCAGGCGGGGCCGCGGCAGCCTGGTACTGGGTTCCGTGAGCTCCGCTTGCGTCAGCCACGCCCACTGTCCCGTCCTGGTGGTCCATGCTTCGGAGAAAGCCCCGCCAGGAAAAGCCGGACTAGAAAGTGGCGCACAGGAGAAGAACCCCGGCGGCGGCGCTCAATGAATGATGCAGTCAATTAGTGATGATGAGAGCCCGCGTCCTGCACTAACTGGGCAAGGGACATGCTGGGGGAGCTGACGATGAACGGCATCAGAAGCCTGTTTTCCTTGTCCAGGTGCAGGGCAAACATCCGCTGGATGGCAGCACCGGCAACTGCGGCAGAAAGTCCGTTGGACGTGCGCAGTTCCTCCACAGGATTTACGATCACGCTGCTTGTGCCTCGGAGGCAGCATCCTTGCCGTCATTCATGGCCTCTTCCTAAAAACTATCGAGCAGCCCGCACCCCTCCCAGCCCTTCTTCAGGATGCCTCGTTCGGTGTATGGACCACCAGTACTGGACAATGGGCATGGGCCACCAGCGCCGAACTGACCGAGCCCAGCAGCAGCCCGCCAAAGCCGCCGTTTCCCCGCCTTCCCACCACCACCATGTCTGCTTCGCGGCTGGCTTCGATCAGCGATTCCCGCGGATGCCCGCGGATCAGGCTGGAGATGACGTTCGACGGCGTGTCGCCGTCGAACGCGGTTCTGACCGCCTCGTCAAGGATCTCAGCGGCACGTTCCTCGAAGCCCTCGATACCCATCATTACGTAGCCCGTGTAGACCTGCGGGTAATCCCAATACGCATTGGCTAGGACCTTTGCCCCTAAGGGGGTTGCAAGGCGCTGAGCCTGCCGCAATGCCGCAATGGATGCCTCCGACCCATCGACTCCCACGACTATGCGGGCGAATGGTGCTCCAGCAGTACTCATATCAGCTCCTTCCGGTGGAATCCGGCAGGGGCAGGGCCGAAAGATGCGCCGGGGCTTCACCAGGTCCCTGGTCGAGCCGGAAGGGAGGGTACTCATCCCGCATCAGGGCCGTGTAGGTCATCACGCGGTAAATCCAGCGGTTGACGCCCAGTATCAGGTCGAACAGCGGGCGCAGGTACCGGCCGGTGAAGAGCAGGGCCACCACCGCTATCAGGACCAGCAGCCCCAGCAAAGACATGCCTGTTCCCTGTTCATACGTGGTTGTTCCCAAATCGTCGGTTCCTGCCGCCCAAGTCCAGGTGGTGCCGGCGAGGGCGGCAACGATGAGCAGGTGCGGAATGGACAGAAGCCACCACTTGACGAGCACCAGCCCGCGGGAAAGCCGCTCCGGGTAGTCCACCTCGAAGTCCGCGGGATAGTTGGTGCGACGCAGGGTGAAGGGCGGGTAGAGGTCGGTTCCTGCAGCCGCGTAGGCGTAGAACGCCACCCTCCAGTTCCAGCGTATGACCCCGACGTTGAAATCGAACAGCGCCCGCGGGTAACGCCCGGTGAACAGGATGGCGAACCCTGCAACGATCGTGGTCACCAGGAATGCAAACCACAGGAAGACCAGCAGGATGAAATGCGGAATGGCCAGGAACCACTTCACCAGCCACATTGCCCGTGACAGGCCGGGATCCAGCTCGCCGAAGAGCCTGGCAGGGTAGGGAGCACGGTCTGCCGGTTCACCGGCGCTCGGCTGGGCCTGTGACGGCATTCCTGGTGCTCCCGGCCTTCCAGGGGCGCCTGCCCCGGGTGTTCCCGGAACTGCCGTCCCCGGGACTCCTGTTCCCCCCGTTCCCGGGGTTCCCGTTCCCGCCCGGTAACCCTGGTGCGCGGGGTACGCCGGGTAGCCGGGCGCGGGTCCGCCCGGGCCGGCCGGCCCAACAGGTCCGCCCGAGGACGGGCCTGCATGCCGGCCGATTCCCACTGCCCCCAGGATCAGCAGGGGGAGCCCGATGGCGAGCGCTATGGTTCCGCCCACCAGCAGGCCGGTGGCGGCCGGCCTGATCAGGTCGGAACGGAACCCTGCCTGCACCCTCGTATCCATTCCGGAACTGGCGTCGGCATTCATGATGACTATCGCCCAGGTGCCGGCGGCAAAGTCCCAGGTGAGCTCCTGCTCACCCGGGTCGGAGACGGATGCGCTCCAGAATGTCTGCTCTGCCGGAGGCGCGGGCGTGTTGGTGCCGGGAATGTCGCGGTATTCCGCACGGAAGGGGCGGCTGTCCACTTCGAGCAGTTCCGAATGGTGCACGCCTGAAAGGTACTTTTCGACGTCGGCCTGCGGGGCAATCCCGATGAAGATTTCCTTGCCGCGATCCACGGAAGAGGCGTGCAGGCGGAGCGTACCGACGTCGAAAGGCAGGCGGGGTGGAATGCCTTCGCCCACGGATTCCAGCCGGGGGGAGCTGAGGGCGTGGGATCCGATCGAGAAGCGGCCGGTACCCGAGGAGAGGTATCCGTCCCCCTGCGCAGACCCTGCTACTGACGCCACTGCGCCCCCGGCCAGGGCGGCGGCTCCAACGATCGAGATCAGGATCCCAAGGATGAGCAGTACCACTGAGGCTGTCTTTTTCATGAGGCCCAACCCGGGGACGTAGGAACAGGGACAGTTGTGCAGCGAGGCAGGAGAGTGAGGCCCAGTGAACCAACCTGCAGCTTGATGTATAAGAATGGCGGCCAGCCCAGGGCAGTTGTAGGGCCTAAAGTCACGTGGCGCGGGCGTGTGATTCTCTCCTCTATGCCGTGTAGCTGCAGGACAGTTAGCGCCGCCACCACGTCGTCAGTATGCTTACCATTGTTTGGTCAAGCTGTTCGAGAGAAAGGCATCACCATGACGGAACAGAACCTTCCCGATGACGATCTTGAAGTTGTCCAGGATGACGACGTGCTCCTGGACGAGGCTCCGGGTGCGGCTTCCTCCCTTGAGCTTGACCCTGTCAAGGGCGAACCGGACAGCTACCCGGGCGCTGCCGAGAACAACCCGGACCGCTGGCAGGAGGATCCGCTGCTGCAGGATGAGGCAGTATCCGGAGAAGAAGAGGACTTTCTTAGCGATCAGGCCTTCCGCGACGCATCGCCGCAGGCGCGGCAGGAAGCCGGCGGCCCGCAGGACGCTCCCCTTACCCCTACTCTCGGGGAGGCTGTTGCCGATGTGGACTTCGGTGAAAACCCCACAGGTCCCGAGGCTGAGGGAAGTGACGACACCGAAAACTTTGGTGGCTCTCCATTAAGCGAGTTCGACCCCGACGACCTGGAGCGCTGAGGGGATCGTCGGGGAGGATGGAAGGTTCTTTCCCGCCTCCCGGCGGGGGAGTATTCTTGGATGACCGTTAGGAAGTATGCGGCCGCCGTTGCAGATTGGATGATATATCCCGGCATTCCGGAGGGATGCTTAGTGGCCGCCCGAAAAGGTCGTCCCAGCGACCGGACTTTCCGACCATAAACACCTCTTCTGCTGGCCTTCCTGCGACCAGGCTCATCCAGGCATGTCAGAGGAGTTGCAATGGATACCGGTGCCGTTCTGGCGCTGATCGGCGGTTACATCGCGGCCGCAGTCGGAGTGTTCCTCCTGTATTCACCGGTTTTGGTCCTTGTGGTCGCCCTGTTGATCGTTGCAGGCCTGCTGCAGCTGGCGGCCTGGCCTTTCCTCTTCCTCATTCGCAAGCTGCGCCGGAAACCCGAACCGCCGCACGACGGGTCCTGGCTCCTGCACTGATTCGGACGTTACCCTCGACGTTGCGCAAAACTAGGCTAAAATAATAAGCAGGCTGATGAATATCGGTTGGCAGGATCACTACTGAAGGAGTTTCGCATGAACTTGGGAAGCATGATCAGGAATGCCGCTGGACGATTTTCCGGCAAGACCGGGACCGGCGGAACAGTCCGCAGGCCAGGAATGAGCGCCACCGGCCGCACGCCCGGCACCACCGGTGCGGCCGGAGCCAGGTCCGGCGGGGTAGCCAACAGAATCATGGGAATGCTCCGGCGGCGCTGAGCCGCCACAGCATCCACGAAAGCAGGTCCCGGATTCGTCCGGAACCTGCTTTTTGGTGGAAGTATGCGGGAACTCGTCATCCTTGGCACTGCCTCCCAAGTGCCCACACGCACCCGGAACCATAACGGCTACCTGCTGCGCTGGGACGGTGACGGCATCCTCTTTGATCCGGGCGAGGGGACGCAGCGGCAGATGATCCACGCGGGGGTATCGGCCAGCCGGATCACCCGCATCTGCCTCACCCATGTGCACGGCGACCACTGCTTCGGATTGCCCGGCGTGCTGTCGCGCATGGCCCTCGATGGAGTGGCCCACCCGGTTCACCTTCACTATCCGGCATCGGGGGATGAAGTGGTGCGTGCCCTCGTGTCCGTCAGCTCGCCCGGCATAGACCTCAGGCTCCACCCGCACGGCGGCAGCGGCAGCGTAGCCGACGGACTTCAGGTCCGCCCGCTGAAACACAGGATAGAGACCTACGGCTACCGCCTGGAGGAACCGGACAGCCGGACCTTGCTGCCGGAACGCCTCACGGAGACGGGGATAGAAGGTCCGGACATTGGCCGGCTGCAGCGCGAAGGCGCCCTTGCCGGCGTCCGTCTTGATGATGTCAGTGTTCCGCGTCCCGGGCAGCGCTTTGCCTTCGTGATGGACACCGCACCCTGTCCAGGTGCCGATGAACTCGCTGACGGCGTCGACCTCCTCGTTGCGGAGTCCACGTTCAGCAACGACGACGGCGGGTTGGCGGGTCAGTACCGCCACCTCACCGCCGGCCAGGCAGGGCAACTGGCGGGGGGCGCGGATGCCCGCACCCTGGTGCTGACACACTTCTCGTCACGCTACGGCGACGACTCCGCACCACTTTCCCTGCAGGCGAGGGAAAAGGCGCCCGGAACTACGGTCATAGCCGCCCGTGACCTGCAGCGGATCGACTTTCCCCAGCGGCGGCGCTGGCCACAGGAACGCACCGCCGCAGCAGACCCTGTTGACACCGTGACGCCACAAAACTCTTCAAGCCGCGGAGGCTCCAGATGAGCACCACGTCCGAAGAAGTCTCCGACGTCACCCCCCACGGCACCGAGCCCACCCTGAAGCGTGTGCTCGGGCCCAAGCTCCTGCTGCTCTTCATCGTGGGAGACATCCTGGGTGCCGGAGTGTACGCCGTGACCGGAACCATGGCCGGCACCGTGGGCGGCCTGGTCTGGCTGCCATTCCTGCTGGCGTTCGTGGTGGCCACGCTGACGGCCTTCTCCTACCTGGAACTGGTCACGCAGTATCCCCAGGCTGCAGGGGCGGCGCTTTACACCCACAAAGCGTTCGGCATCCACTTCGTCACCTTCCTGGTCGCCTTCGCCGTCGTCTGCTCGGGCATCACCAGCGCCTCCACGTCCGCCAACGTGCTGGCCCAAAACCTCTTTGGGGGCCTGGAAGTCAACGGCTGGATGGGCATGCCCGGGCAGGGGGTCATTACCGCCGTCGCCCTTGCTTTCATGCTCCTCCTGGCCGCCATCAACCTGCGGGGCGTGGGGGAAAGCGTCAAGTTCAATGTCGTCCTCACGGCGGTTGAGATGGCCGCGCTCTGCATCGTCATCGGCGTCGGATTCTTCGTCATGGCCCGGGGAACCGGCAACCCCGGTGAGATCTTCGTGTTCAATGACTACCAGGACAAGGGACTGTTCCTGGCCGTCACGGCAGCCACCTCCATCGCCTTCTTCGCCATGGTGGGCTTCGAGGATTCGGTGAACATGGTGGAAGAGACCCGCAATCCGGAAAAAATCTTTCCCCGCACCATGCTAACCGGCCTGGGCATCGCGGTGCTGCTGTACATGCTCGTGGCGGTTTCAGTGGTAAGCGTCCTGTCGCCCATCGAACTCGAGGGCATCAGGGAAGCGGAAGGTGCTGCGCTGCTTGAAGTCGTCCATAAGGGATCGCCGGACTTCCCCATCGACAGGGTCTTTCCGTTCCTGGCGGTGTTCGCGGTCGCCAATACGGCACTCATCAACATGCTGATGGCCAGCAGGCTGATTTACGGGATGGCCCGCCAGCGCGTCCTGCCCCGCCCGCTGGGGAAAGTTCTGCGGGTTCGCCGCACCCCATGGGCCGGAATCGCCTTCTCCACCCTCCTGGCACTCGGCCTCATCCTGTATGTCACCAGCGATCCCGCGAGCAACATTGTGGCAAATCTTTCCGGCACTACAGCCTTCCTGCTGCTGTGCGTCTTCACGGTGGTCAACGTGGCCTGCGTGGTCCTGCGCCGCAAACGGGACCCGCACCGGAAGGTTTTCTTCACCTCCCCGGGACCCCTGCCGCTCGTGGCAGCGTTGCTCTGCGCGTTCCTCGCGGGCCCGTGGGTGGGCCGAAACGTGATCCAGTATCAAATCGCCGGCGGACTGATGGCAATCGGTGTGATCCTGTGGCTCATCACCTGGCTGGTCAACCGGCGGACAAACAACCACGGCGATAGGGTTAACCCATGACTGCTGCAGCAGAATCAACTTTCACTTTCGAAGGCCGTTTTGCCCGTGAGCTGGCGGAACTGGCCGTTCCCTGGCAGGCGGAGGAAGCGCCGGAGCCCCAACTGCTGGTTCTTAACGACGCACTGGCGGACGAGCTGGGACTGTCGCCGGAATACCTGCGCACCCCGGAAGGCGTCCGGCTCCTCCTGGGCAACCACGTGCCGACGGGGGCCACGCCTGTGGCCCAGGCTTACGCCGGCCACCAGTTTGGCGGCTACTCGCCCCTGCTGGGCGACGGGCGCGCACTCCTCCTTGGCGAGATCCTCGATACCGAGGGGCGCCTGCGGGACGTTCACCTCAAAGGTTCCGGCCGGACGCCCTTCGCCCGCGCAGGCGACGGCCGCGCCGTCGTCGGGCCAATGCTGCGGGAGTACCTCGTCAGCGAGGCGATGCACGCGCTGAACATACCCACTACCCGTGCCCTCGCCGTCGTTGCTACGGGCCGGCTTGTGCGACGCGACACTATGCTGCCGGGCGCGGTTTTGGCACGGGTGGCAAGCAGCCACCTCCGGGTGGGCAGCTTCCAGTACGCCCGCGCCACGGAGAACATGGAACTCCTGCGCCGGCTGGCGGACCACGCCATCAGCAGGCATTACCCGGAAAGCGCCCAGGCTGAGCACCCCTACCTCGCACTCTTCGAGGCAGTGGTGGCTGCACAGGCGAAGCTCGTGGCCCAGTGGATGCTCGTGGGTTTTGTGCACGGTGTCATGAATACGGACAACATGACCATCTCCGGGGAAACCATCGACTACGGCCCGTGCGCCTTCATGGACGCTTTCAACCCTGCTGCGGTCTACAGCTCCATCGACGTCGGAGGACGCTACGCCTACGCCAACCAGCCGGTACTCGCGGAGTGGAACCTTGCCCGGCTTGCCGAGGCCATGCTGCCGCTCTTCAACGAGGACCAGGAACAGGCAGTTGCCCCGGCTGTGGAGGCCCTGGGTAAATTCCGCGGCCAGTACAGCGATGCGTGGTTTGGCGGTATGAAGGCGAAGCTCGGCCTGGCGGCAGGCCCGGCAGAAGGCGCCGAAGGGGACGAGGCCTCCGAGCTGGTGGATGGCGTCATCGCACTCCTAAAGGACGGCCCTGTTGATTACACACAGTTTTTCCGGAACCTGGCGCACACCGCACGCGGGAATTCACGGCCTGCCCGTGGAATGGTCCTGGACCTTGCAGCCTTCGATGCCTGGGCCGGACGCTGGGCAGCCCTGAAGCCCGATCCGGTGCAGATGGACAGGGTGAACCCCGTGTACATCCCCCGCAACCACCTGGTGGAGGAAGCGCTGGCAGCGGCCACTGAGGGTGACCTTGACCCGTTCAACCGGTTCCTGGACGTTGTGCGGTCCCCGTACGAGGAGCGTGAGGGGCTGGAGCGCTACACCGAGGCGCCGCCGGAGGACTTCGGTAACTACCGGACTTTCTGCGGCACCTGAGCAAAGTGGCGGGACGCGGAAAGGGGCGGCAGGCGGGAGAACTCCCGCCTGCCGCCCCTTCCGTGAAGCGGCTCGGCCCTGGACGGGCCGGCTAGACCAAGTCCTGGGTGACTACGCTACCCGGACGAAGGAGGCCCCGCCGAGCCAGCTGATGGAGTGGACCTCGGTCTTGTAGCCGTCCACGCCGCCGCTGACAACCTGGCCGTCGCCGGCGTAGACGCCGACGTGGCCGGCGGTGATGACGAGGTCACCCGGGGCAGGGGTGCCGACGGTCGAGCCGTACTGGTAGAACTGCCCGGGGGCCAGGTCGCCAACGGACTTGCCGACGCTGCGCAGTGCCTGCTCCACCATGGCGGTGCAGTCCTGGGTAGCGCCGAGCTGGCCGTAGGCCGAAGCCAGGATGGCTGCGCCGGTGCCCGTGCCGGTTGCGGCAGGAGCAGGAGCAGGAGCCGGAGCAGGAGCCGGCGCCGCCGTGGTGGAGGCGTAGGACAGGCCCATGCCGGTGTTTGCCGGTGCGGTGGCGGCAGCAGTCTGGACGGGAGCCGGAGCGGCAGCCGGGGCCGCAGCAACGTAGCCGGCACCCGGAATGCTGATCTGGTCGCCCGGGTAGATGATCGTGGAGATCGAGAGGCCGTTGGCAGACAGGACATCGTTCAGGCTGACGCCGTAGGAGGCCGAGATGGCTCCGAGGGTGTCACCGGAGACCACGGTGTGAACGTTTGCAGCAGGTGCTGCGGGGGCAGCAACGGCGGCAGCGGGAGCCGCCGTGGCCTGGACGTTAGTGGTTTCGGTGGTGTCCGGGCCGGTCACGCCTGCGTGCGCCGGAGCTCCGACGCCAAACGCAATGCCGGATGCAGCTGCAACGGCGAGGGCCGGGCGGCTCAGTGTCCGGGCCTGCGACTTGGCCGAGACAGCCAAGCCCTGCAGCACGATTGAGCGGGCCGGAGTCGCGCGGTGACGGGCGGTGGTGGAATTTTTTGACACAGTTGATCGCCTCTCCCATGCCTGCGGGGTGAGCTGTCGGGTTCGGGTTGGAGATACCCGGCCGGCAGCGGCTCTGTGCGGGACAGAGGCGCTATCGACTTAACCCCAAGGCCTGTTACGGCCGTGGAAACTTGGTTCCCCCGTCCCTGCCAGCTGGAAAGCGATTGGTTCCCGGTTCAGTGGCAGGGCTCGGCATACTGACGGGAATGTCCCGTTTGAGAGGGACACCAGAAGACCATAACCTGCTTCGCACCCAAAAGTCACATTTGGGTAACATGCGAGGCGCTTCTCTCGGTTTAGCAAACGACTGGATTCCAGGGCGCCCCGCCCCTTCTGACCTCGCGTGATAAGGATTTACTGCTCCACGTTGCAGGTCTTCGTAACAAAGTCATAAAGTTGCGCACGCAAAACGTCTCCGGCGGCAATTTTCAGCTGGCCTTCCCGCCCGTTCACGGTGGCAATCGTAAAGGCCTGCGCCGGGCCGGCAGCTTTCGGCTTTGGTGCCACAGTCAGGCGGACGACGGCGCTACGGCCTTCGCCGCCGACCTCAAGATGGGAGCCGAGTGCGAAGCCAGCCACCGCGTCCGCCGCCCCGGCGAAACATAGTTCGGTGTTGTTCCTCACAAGGACTCCGAAGGGGTCGGCTGCGACGACAGTCATTTCCTGGCGCGCGGGCTGCCCGGGGCGGGTCAGCAATGCCGAAGCAGTGGCCTGCCTCCGGATACGTTCGTGAACTGCAGTTGAATGGCTTGCTTGCCGTACTGGTCGCGGGACTGGTTAATCTCCACTGTTACCGGGGGCTGTTCCGTTGCCGTCGGCGGCTCCGGGACGGAACAGGAGACCATGCCGGCTGCTGCTCCTGCAAGTGCCAGCAAGGCCGCACGCTGCCGCCGGCCCCTGGCCCGCGGCGGCGCCAGCCAGCTACCTGGTGCTCCTTGGGGGCGCATGAAAACAGTGTAGGCGTTGCCCGAGTAGGCTTTTCCCATGCCTGATTTCGAGAGGTTCCGGATACTCCTTGAGGAGGAACGGGAGCGGAAGGTGGCACTGCTCCCGGCACTGCGCGCTGACATCGCCTCGGCCAATTTTGCACGCCAGGACTCGAATGTGGACGACGAGCACGATCCCGAGGGCCCCACCATCGCGTTTGAGCTCTCACAGGCGTCGGCCCTGCTCAGGCAAAGCACTGCCGGCCTTGACCAGGTGGAGGCAGCGTTGGCGAGGATTGCGGACGGTACCTACGGCACGTGCGCCGTCTGCGGGGAAGACATCGCGGACGGCCGGCTCGAGGCCAGGCCCTGGACTGCGGTCTGTATCCTGCATGCGGCCGTGGGCCGGGCCCGATGAGCAGCTCCCCGGACTACATTGCCGGCGTCGCCGGCTTTGTTGACCGCACGCTGCAGAATGAGGGCGCCTGGTACCGGGCGGACGACGTCGAGTCCCGCCTGGGCGGGAGCCTCGCCTCCTACGGTTCCTCGGTGGGCGCCGTCCGCGGCACTGTCCGGGACGCGCTTCGGAAGTTCAAGGAGCTGGACCGCGACGGCGTCGTCCTGCTCGCATCAGCATTATGGGGCCGGCCGAAACCGGGTGCCAGGCCGGTCTTTGAGCGGCGGCTCGCCGCCGTCGTGCTACTGCAGTCAAGGTGGAAACTCCTGAGCCACTCAGACCTGACGCGGATTGAGGGCTTTTTGCGCTCGGCGGAAAGCCCTGAGCTGGCAACACCGCTGCTGGGTGATGTTGTGGCGCCCCTTGTCTCGGGGCTGGCGGGCCGCGACCGCCAGAAGGCGAACGTGGTTCTTGCCAGGTGGAGCCAGGATCCGGACCGGCAGCTGCGCGCGGCAGCAGCCTTCCTTGAGTGTTGCCGCGCCGAAGTCCCGTACAAAAGCGTTGAAGCCCCGCACAAAGGAGAAAACCATGAACGATCCCTATGACCTGGAACGCTTTGTGACCGCCCAGGACAGCGGCGGCACCGGGAAGGGCGGCACCTACGGGCAGGCGCTGGCCGAGCTGCAGCTCGGGAACAAGACAGGGCACTGGATGTGGTTCATCTTTCCGCAGCTGGCCGGCCTCGGCCAAAGCCCTACCTCCCGGAAATACGCCATCACCTCACTTGATGAAGCCCGGGCGTACCTGGACCATGAGGTCCTGGGCCCGCGGCTGCTGGAATGCTGCCAGGCGCTGACCAACCACGCCGGCCGCGCCGCCGCCCAGGAGATCCTGGGCGGCGTCGACGCCCGCAAACTGCATTCGTCCATGACGCTGTTCCTTCGCGCAGCGCCGGGTGAAACGGTATTCAAGACCGTCCTGGCCCAGTTCTTTGACGGCCAGCCTGACGAGGCCACGGACGCCCTGCTCACGCAGCAGGATGGGGACTGACTCTTAGGGGGTGGGGTTGCCGCCATTGACGTTCAGCGTCTCGCCCACCACGTAGCTGGATTCCGCCGAAGCGAGGAAGACGTACGCGGGAGCGAGCTCCGCCGGCTGGCCCGCCCGGCCCAGGGGAGTGGACTGCCCGAACTCGGGCAATTCCTCCTTGGGCTGGCCGCTGCTGACCTGGAGCGGAGTCCAGATGGGTCCGGGGGCCACCGCGTTGACGCGGATGCCCTTGGGTGCCAGCTGCTGGGCCAGGCCCTTGGTGAAGTTGTTGATGCTGGCTTTGGTGGTGGCATAGTCCAGCAGCGTGGGTGACGGGTTGTAGGCCTGGATGGACGTGGTGTTGATGATGGTGGAGCCGGCCGGCATGTGGGGCAGTGCTGCCTTGGTGAGCCAGAACATCGCATACACATTGGTCTTCAGCGTGTGGTCGAACTGCTCGTCCGTGATGTCGGTGAGGTCCTCCTGGGTAACCTGTTTTCCGGCGTTGTTAACCAAAATGTCTATTCCACCCAGCACGGCAACGGCTGTGTCCACCACGTCGCGGCAGACGGAGGCGTCCTTGAGGTCGCCCGGAACCTTTACTGCTTTGCGGCCGGCGGCCTCGATGATGCCGGCGATGCGGGCGGCATCCTCCTCCTCTTCCGGCAGGTAGGACAGTACGACGTCGGCGCCCTCCCGGGCGAAGGCGATGGCCGTTGCCGCGCCGATCCCGGAGTCCGCGCCCGTCACGATCGCTTTCCGCCCGTCCAGGCGGCCGGTACCGCGGTAGGTCTCCTCGCCGAGGTCGGCCTTGGGGGTCAGTTCGGCGTCCAGGCCGGGCTCGGGCTGGTGCTGCTCCGGCGGCGAAATCTTCTCATAGGCGGTAACCGGATTTCGGAAGGTGTACTGGTCTGTCATGGCGGTCCTCCTGTTTGTTCGGTTGGAACAAGTTGCGTGGATGGAACACAAAAGCTAAGCATGCTTACCGTTCCAAGCCTAGGCAATCAGGAGGGCCCCTGCCAACCCTGGGTCAGTCCCGGCTGACCTGCACCAGCCGGACCTCAGCCAGCCTGCCCGCATCCACCACCGCCGTCATGTAGGTACAGGCCGGCTGGCGGCGGCGGTCGGTGGGGGATCCCGGGTTCAGCAGCCGCAGGCCCCGCGGCGATTCGGTGTCCCACGGGATATGGCTGTGGGCGAACACCAGGACGTCCGCCTCCGGGTAAAGCGCCTCACACCGCGCCTCCCGCCCCTTGGCCTGGCCCGTTTCATGCACCATCGCAAAACGGACGCCTTCGAGCGTGACGGTGGCGGTTTCCGGAAGCCGCCGGCGCAATTCCGGCCCGTCGTTGTTCCCGTAGACGCCCACCACCGAGCGGCTCCGCTGCTCGAACTCATCCAGGACAGGCGCCGCCACCCAGTCACCGGCGTGAAAGACCACGTCGGCACTTTCGACGGCGGCCCACACTTGGGCAGGCAGGCTGCGGGCGCGCTTGGGGACATGGGTATCGGCGACCAGTACGAGGTTCAGCGGCATGCAGGAAATCCTGCCACGTCCTGCCTCCTCCGCGGCCTTTTCCAGTGGCCGTTTCCCTGGCCCCGGCGCTGCCCCCTATTCCCTTCCCCCTTTTTCCGTTGCCCCTTTTTCAGTGCAGGAGGCCAGTCGTAATCTGGGCTTGGAGGTGATTGCCATGGAGGCAGCGCAGGGCGACCGCATCATTGTGCATGGCAGGACTGTGGGGGCCACGGACAGGCATGGAGTGATCCTCGAGGTGCGGGGCCAGGGCGGCACGCCGCCATACCTCGTCTGCTTCGACGACGGCCACGAGACCATCATGTATCCCGGCGGCGATTTCGCCGTCGAGCGCGGGCAGCAGAAGCGGGCCTGAGGGCCGGGGCGGGCGGCGGGTGCGCCGCACCCGCTGCACCTGTCAGACTGGAGCGATGGATCACAACCCGTCGTTCACGGCGTCTTCCGCTCCACCCGTCCGTACCGGTCCCCGCGATCCCGGAGATGCCTGGGTCGAGGGGAACCGGGGGCGCTTCTGGGGGCGGTTCGGCGCGGCCGGGGTGCTGGCATACGATCCCGGCAAGGGCGTTTTGTTGCAGCACCGTGCCGTCTGGAGCCACAACGGGGGAACCTGGGGCCTGCCCGGCGGCGCCTTGCATGAGGGCGAGGAGCCGGTCACAGGCGCGCTCCGGGAGGCTTATGAGGAAGCCGCAGTCCCTGCGGACAATGTCGATGTCCTCTTCACGGCCCTGCTGGACCTGGGCTACTGGTCCTACACCACCGTGGTGGTATTCGTGCGGGAGCCGTTCGAGCCCATGATCAGCGATCCGGAAAGCCTGGAGCTGCGGTGGGTTCCGCTGCCCGAGGTGGCCGGCCTTGAACTGCACCCGGGCTTTGCCGCCTCCTGGCCGGAACTCCGCGGCCGGCTGGAGCTGGAATCCTAGTAGTCGGGGCCGTATTCGGCGGTGACCAGGATGGGCAGGTGGTCCGAGTTTCCGCGCGGCAGGGTTTCCACGCTTTCGATGTCCAGGCCCAGTGACGTGGCAAAGTCGAAGTGGCCTTTGAAAACCTTGTAACGCGTGTAGGTGCGGCGGTTGCTGAGGGACAGCGCATAGCCGGAGTTCTTCATGTGCATGTGCAGGTTCTTCGTGAAGAACGGGTAGTTGAAGTCGCCGACCATCAAAGTCATCAGCCCCCTGCCCATGCTCAGGAGCTCGGCGTGGGCAGCATGGATCTGCTTGCGCCGCAGCGAATTGGATGCCGTGAGCGGTGCCGCGTGGAACGAACCGATCACCAGCTCATGCTGCGTCGCGTTGTCCATGACCCGGGTCCCGATCAGCCGCTCATGGGCGGGAGCCAGTACACGGTCGTGCATCGACTTTTTCAGCGCGAAGGACTGGGTGTCC
Organism: Pseudarthrobacter sp. NamB4; assembly: GCF_005796185.1. GTDB lineage: Bacteria > Actinomycetota > Actinomycetes > Actinomycetales > Micrococcaceae > Arthrobacter. Next base: position 168,952 of record NZ_VAHM01000007.1, on the reverse strand, counting down.
AGCGCCGTGAAACGGCTGGTGCGGTAATAGATGGCCAACCCCAGCCGGTTGCCTTTCGTGACATCTGCCAAATGCAGCGGGCCCAGGGTTTCGGGGAGGTCGGCGGCATCGACTTCCTGGAGGCAGAGCGCATCAATGTCATGATTCTTCGCCAGGGCGAGGAGTTCACCGCTCGCTGCGTGTTTGCGGAGGTTGTAGCTGATGACGCGCATGGAACACCTCTTCCGAGGGTTGCTGACAGGACCAGTTCCTGAGTCTAGTCGGAGGAATCCCTGCGGGCCCCAACATTTCGCCGCGTCCCTTGAGTTGCCGTGTTGCGCCCTGCGGGCCGGGCCGCCCGAGGCGGCCGGCAGCCGGCGGGATACAGTTAAGGCCGATTCACTGGAACTCCGGAAGGGCCACCCGTTGACCGCAGACCTGCCTGAACTGGCGGAAGGAAACTTCTACTACCTGGACCTCAGCGGGGGACGTTTCCGGTCCACCATCCACGCCCAGGGTGCCTGGAACGCACACGAGCAGCACATGGCACCGGCCTCCGGCCTGATGGCTGACAGCCTGGAACGGCACCAGCCCCGTGCCGATATGCGCATGGCGCGGATCAGTTACGAGATCCTGGGCCTCATTCCGGCCGGGGAGTTCCGCATTGAAACCACCACCCTCAGGCCCGGCAAGACCATCGAACTCCTCCAGGCGGAACTGGTCGCCGGCGGCCGGACCGCCATTCGTGCTACGGCCTGGCGGATGGTTACCAGCGACACGGCGCCGGTGGCTGCCATTGAAGACAGCCCCATCCCGGGGCCGGAGGACTGCAAGCCATATGACGGTGCCGCCGTATGGCCGGGCGGCTTTATCCGCTCACTGGAAATGCGGGTGGCCGAAGGGCACCGGCCGGGAGCCGGAAAAGTCTGGCTGCGGACCGGGCACCCCCTGACAGACAAGGCCGACAGCGGCGACCTGGCCCGGCTGGCGGGACTGGTGGATACCGCCAACGGCATCGCTGCCAGGGTGCCTCCCGGCAGGGACAGCTATGCCTTTCCCAACCTTGACCTGCAGATCCACATGTACCGCCGCCCGGAGGGGGAGTGGCTGGGCCTGGACAACGCCGTCACCTTCGGGCGGGACGGAATCGGCCTGACGTCCACCGTCCTGCACGACCTCCAGGGGCCGTTCGGCCGCGCCGAGCAGATCCTGACGCTGCGCAGGACCTGACCGGCCAGGCACCGCCGGCGGGGTACCCTAGGCTTTGTCTGTCCGCGGCCGCTTACGCAGGCCGCCCGGAAGGGTGGGCCGCTGTGCCGGCAGCTGCTGCGACAGCGATGCCGTGACAACGAGGATCTGCACAAAGACCATAGGGAGCTTGGCAACATGAACGACGGCGGTCCCGGAGCCCGCACGCTGACAGTCGTACGGCAGGACAGGTCGCTGGGGGCCGGACGTGACCTCGAGTTCGGCCTGGAGCTGCTTTCCAGGGCCAGGAACGGGGAGAGTGGTCCCCTCCTGCGGCTTTACCGGCCCGCACCCACCGTCGCCTTCGGGCAGCGGGACACCCGGCTGCCGGGATTCGAGGCGGCGGCGCAGGCCTGCCGCGCCAATGGCTTCGAACCCCTGGTGCGCAGGGCCGGCGGGCGTGCCGCCGCCTACCATCAGGGAACCCTGGTGGTGGACCACATAGAGCCGGACGCGGATGCCATCGCCGGCTCCAAAACAAGGTTCGGCTACTTCGGGGACCTGTTCGCGCAGGCCCTGCGCCGTGTCGGGGTACAGGCGGCAGTTGGCGAGATTCCCGGTGAATACTGCCCCGGGGAGTTCAGCGTGCACGGCACGGACCCGGCCGACAGTAAGCACCGGATCAAGCTGGTGGGCACGGCCCAGCGGGTGGTGGCAGGCGGCTGGCTTTTCAGCTCTGTCATCGTGGTGGAAAACTCCGCGCCCATCCGCAAAGTCCTGACGGACAGCTATGCTGCCCTGGGACTGGACTGGGTGCCTGCCACCGCAGGGGCCGTGGACGATCTTGTGCCCGGGGTGGACGTTGCTGTGGTGGAGCAGGCACTTCTGGACACCTACGCCGGCCACGCCACCCTCCAGGCCGCCCCCTTCAGCAGCCTGGCGGCGTGACCCCGGCTCGACAGGGCCCCGGCATACTGAGCAAACAGAACGGGACCAGCATCAATCGATGCTGGTCCCGTTCTAAATGTTCGAGCTGCTGACGCCGGGCCGCGGGGGAAGGGGGTCCTGGTCAGCCTGGGGCAGGGAACTCTGCTGCGAGGACTACGCTGCGAGCCTGGTCTTGACTTCGGCAGCGGAAGGGTTGGTGGCAGCGGTTCCGTCCGGGAAGAGGACGGTGGGGACCGTGCGGTTGCCGCCGTTCAGCTGCTCCACGAGTTCGGCGGTGCCTTCCACTTCCTCGATGTTGATCTCGGTGTAGCCGATGCCCTGGGCATCAAGCTGCTTCTTCAGCCGGTTGCAGTAGCCGCACCAGGTGGTGGAAAACATGGTGATGCTGCCGGATTCGGGAGTGAAGTCCACGAAAGCTCTCCTCTGTGTCGATAACGGTTTTCGTTCCCGTCAACGGTAACGCGGGGCCGACTATTCCCGGGCACCGCCGGCAGCAGGCGCTTCACATGCCTCCCGGATGACACTGATTCCCGCCGATGGCATGCTGGAGCCATGTGTGGACGCTATGTGATGGCACGTGCCGTAGGGGACCTCCTGGCCGAGTTCGACGCCGAGCTTGAGGAGGAGGTGAGCATTCCGCCGTCGTGGAATGTAGCGCCAACGGATGATGTCCCGATCGTCCTGGAGCGCCTGGTGGAGGACGGGCCGGCGCCCAAGCAGGTCCGCCAGCTCCACGCGGCCCGGTGGGGCCTGGTCCCGTCGTGGGCCAAGGACCCGGGGATCGGCTCCCGGATGATCAACGCCCGCAGTGAATCGGTGCTTGAAAAGCCGGCCTTCCGCAAAGCCATCCAGTCACGCCGCTGCGCCGTACCGGCCGACGGCTATTACGAATGGAAGCAGGGCCCGGGAAAATCCAAGCAGCCCTACTACGTGCATCCGGGTGAGGGCAAGGGCCTGGTTTTCGCCGGACTCTACGAGTGGTGGAAGGACCCGTCGTGGCCCGCCGGGGAGCCCGGCGGCTGGATCCTCTCCACGTCCATCCTCACCACGGACACCCCGCCTCCCGGCAGCGAATCAACAGTATTCGGAAAGCTGACTGCCCTCCATGACCGGGTACCACTGCCAATGGACAAAGCCACGATGCAGGCCTGGCTCGACCCCCAGGCCGACGACGCGGCCGGCCTGGTGGACCTCGTTCGGGCGGGGGTCAAAGACGTTGCGGCCGGCTGGCACGTGGACTCAGTGGGCAAGGAAGTGGGGAACGTGCGGAACAACGGACCCCAGCTGATCCAGCCCGTGGAAGCACTCTTCTAGCAGCGCGGCTCCAGCAGCCCCGGCGAAAGGGACGGACGGGCGCTATACGGTGACCGCGCCGTCGTCGTCCACTGCCCAGGTGGGGTTGTACGCCACTTCCCAGCGATAGCCGTCCGGGTCCGCGAAGTAGCCGCTGTACCCACCCCAGGGCTGGGTGATGGGCTCGGAGATGATTGCTGCCCCCGCTGCGGCAACTTCTTCCATGACACGGTCCACGTCCGCCGTGCTGGGAAGGTTGTGGCTGAGCGTTATGCAGGGGACGGGCCCGGGCGGGCTGACCCCGGCGTCTGCCTGCATCTGGCGCACGTCCCACAGGGAGAGCACCAGTCCGTGGTTTACCTGGATGAACACCACGTCGCCGGGAAGCTCACGGTGGACCGGCCAGCCAAGGCCTGCAACATAAAACGCGCGGGATGCGGCAACGCTGCGGACACCTAACGAGATGAAGTCGACTCTGGGCTGCATGGTTCGATACTGTCAGACGATGGCAACTATTCAAGGGAACGAACGGGATGCTTTGGCCGACAAAGAGCAGCTCGCTGCCGTCCGCATTGCTGTGGATGAAGTGGATGACCAGATTGTCACCCTTATCGCCCGCCGCGAGCGGCTGATCCGGATAGCCGGAACGCTGAAGGGCGACGACGCGGAGGTCCGGGCTCCGGGCCGCGTGGAGCGGATCATCGAACACGTCCGCTCAGCCGCCGAAAAGAAGGACATCGATCCGGACATCGTGGAGTCCACGTACCGGGCGATGATCTCCGGCTTCATTGAACTCGAACTGCGGGTCCACAAAGAGAACAGCTGACCCGCTGTTCAGGGGGCCCTAAAGGGCTTCCTCTACCGGGACACCCGACTGGTATTCCCGTCCGTCTGCCTCGCTGAAGGCAGACATGACATGGCCTTGGCCCAGGCCATCAATGGCCGTGAGCGGAAAGTGCCCGGTAATCCTGTTCTCCGAGTGGGTAACCCCGGAAAGATCATAGTTTTCTTCCGTGCCCTGTTCACGGTTGAACGAGTAGAAGGCAATGGCCTCCCCGTTCATGAACTCAATGCACAGGCGCCGCTGCGTTGAATAGTCCGGCGTGGCGCCAACCAGGCCCACCACGTAGGCGCCCGTTCCCGGAATGGTGCCGTCAATATCGAACGTTGCCACCAAGGTGGAGTCCTGGGCCTTGATTTGTGCCTGCTTGAGGAGTGCGTCTTGGATATCCATGGCACAATCCTGCTCCCTGCCTTACTGTCCGTCCACCCCTTTGATCCTTGTCTGGGCTTTACGCGTTCAGGCGCGTTAGACTGGAACCATTCGAACAAGTATTCGAATACTTTGAGGACCAAATCCGGGAGGCGCCATGGGAATGTTCACTGAATCCGTGGATGTCGTCTGCAATTCTGAGGGGCAGCCCCAAAGCCTGGCATGGGCAGGAAGGTCCTATTCAGTCTGCGCTGAACCTGCCCGATGGTATGAACGCCGGCAGTGGTGGGCAGAAGAAAGCAGGGCACCGCTGGGCAGCGGTCCCGGACTTGTTGACCACGAAATTTGGCGCGTCCAGGTTGTCCCGTTCCAGACCGGGCGGGATGATGGCGTGGCTGATGAGCCCCTGACCCTTGACCTCACCCGGCATATCCGCAGCGGCCGCTGGCGGCTCCTGCGGATCCATGACGCACTACGGCCAAGAACAGCATGAGCTTCACCCATCTTCACGTTTCCACTGCCTTCAGCGCCCACTATGGAGTCTCCTGGCCCGAAGAACTGGCCCAGGCCGCAGCCGCCGACGGTGCAACTGCGCTCGCCTGCACTGACAGGGACGGCCTGTATGGAACCATCAAGCACCTGAAGGCCTGCATGGAGGTGGGTATCGACCCCATTGTGGGGGTAGACCTCGCGGTATTTGACGACGACGGCCACCACCGCACCCAGCTGGCAGGCAGGGTGGTGGTGCTGGCGCGGGGCAACAACAACGGGGCAGGTTACCGTGCCCTCTGCCGCCTGGTCTCCGATGCCCATGCCCGCACCACAGGCAAGTCCGGGGGAGCGGTTCCGGTGGCTGTCACCCGGGCCGAACTTGCGTCCCGTACCCTTGACCCGCAAACCCTGAAGCCCGTTTTGACAGTCCTGATCGGGCCCGATTCCGACGTCGGCAGGGCCATGGGAGGGCGTCGCTACCTTCGTCCCCGGACCCTTTTCAAGCGATGGCTGGAGGCCATGCCGGCAGGAACGCTGGTAGCCGAGACTGTTTCCCAGCTCAGCGCACCAGGGAAGCCTTTAAGCACAGCCCACGCTGTCCGCATGCTGAAGCTGGCCGAAGAGCACCATATTCCGGCCATCCTGACCAACGCCGTCAGGTACTGCGCTGCAGACGGGGCACCCACCGCCGATGTGCTCGACTCAGCCCGCACCCTGAAATCCCTCCCTGAACTTGCCGGTGAACCCCTGCTCCAGCCCACTGGCCAGGGTTGGCTGAAATCCCCGGATGAGATGCTCCGGCTCGGTAAGGAAATTATTGCTGCGGCAGGTTATGGCGCCGCTGACCTCAAACAGCTAATGGCACAGACCGAGGCGCTCGCGGACCTTTGCCGTATTGATCCGGTCTCCGATATGGGATGGAAGCAGCCGGTGGTGCCTGAAGCTTCTGTCGTCGGGATCAGCCAGGATCCGCACGTTGAACTGGTCCAGCGCTGCCAGGCTGGAGTCGACAGGAGGTTCCCGGGTATCAGGGGTGCTGAGGCCACAACCATGCTTGCCCGGCTGGACCACGAACTAGGCATCATCAGGAATCTTGGCTTTTCCTCCTACTTCCTGACCGTTGCAGAAGTATCACGCATGATCCAGGAGATGGGCGTGCGGGCAGCAGCCAGGGGATCCGGTGCCTCAAGCCTGGTCAACTATCTGATGGATGTCAGCCATGTGAACCCCCTGCAGCATGACCTGATCTTCGAACGCTTCCTGTCGCAGGACCGTGCAACCCTTCCGGACATCGACATCGACGTTGAAAGCGCTGAGCGGCACAACGTCTACCACCGCATCTTTGAACGCTTCGGTGCCGAACGGGTCACGTTGATGAGCATGCAGAATGGCTACCGTGCCAGGGGAGCCGTCCGGGATGCCGGGATGGCGCTGGGCATGGACAACGGCGAGGTCGGGGAGATTGCCAAGCAGCTGTGGCGGTTTTCGGCGCGGAAGTTCCGCGAGGCACTCCAGGAGAAACCCGAACTCCGGGAATTTGCCGGCCGGGTGGAACAGCGGGACGTGCACGGAAACCAGCAACTCGACCTGCTGGTTGACCTGACGGAACGCCTGGACAGGCTGCCCCGCCACATCTCGATGCATCCCTGCGGGGTAATCCTGGGCGATGCAACCCTCCTGGACCGCACTCCTGTGCAGCCCAGCGGACTGGGCCTGCCCATGAGCCAGTTCGACAAGCACGACATGGACCCCATGGGCATGCTCAAGCTCGACGTCCTGGGTGTCAGGATGCAAAGCGCCATGGCCTTTGCCGTCCGGGAAATCATCCGCATCCATCCCTCAAAAAAGGAAGTGGTGGCTGCCGGCAGGCATTCGCCCGGCCCGGACGGGGCCGGACCGGACTACATTGCTGACAACGGACACATCGACCTCAATGCCGTCCCCCTGGATGACGAAGCCACCTTTGAACTCATCAGGAGCACCCATACGCTGGGCTGCTTCCAGATCGAATCCCCCGGCCAGCGTGAACTGATCGGCAAGATGGCCCCCAGGGAGTTCAACGACCTCATTATCGATATTTCGCTGTTCCGACCAGGGCCCATGAAGTCGGACATGGTCCGGCCCTTTTTGGAACACCGGCACGGTTTTTCCCCCGAGGTCTACCCGCATCCCCTGCTGAAGCCGGTGCTGAAGGAAACCCACGGGGTGACTGTTTTCCATGAACAGATCCTGAGGACCCTCGACGTCATGACCGGGTGTGGGCTGGCAAAAGCGGATGAGTTCCGCAGGGCTTTGAGCAATGAAGTGGGGGAGTCCCAGGTTGAGGAGTTTTTCCGTCGGGGGGCCAAAGCGAAGGGTTTTTTGCCTGACGTCGTGGACAAGGTCTGGGACACTTTGAAGTCCTTTGCCAGCTTCGGGTTCTGCAAAGCGCATGGTGCCGCTTTTGCCGTGCCCACCTACCAGTCCGCCTGGCTGAAGGCGCACCACCCTGAGGCTTTCCTTGCCGGGCTGTGGGAGCACGATCCGGGCATGTACCCCAAACGGCTGCTGGTGGCGGAAGCCCGGCGCCTCGGCATTCCGATCCTGCCCTTGGACATCAACCGCAGCAAGGCTGAATACCGGGTGGAGCGGATTGAGGAAGGCCGGGACGCTGGAAAGCTTGGTATCAGGCTGAGCCTGAAAGGCATTTACGGATTGTCGGCAACGGAGCTGAAGCGGATTGTTGCCGGCCAGCCCTACGACTCTCTGGCTGACCTCAGGGCAAGATCAAGAATCAGCAAGCCCAGTATCAGGCGGCTTGCCCAACTGGGGGCTTTTGACTCACTGCACCGGGAAGCAGGAGGGACTGCCAACCGGGCCGATCTGGTCCATCATCTGCAGAAGCTCCAGGTTTCCGGCAATGGGCGGAAGGGAGTGGAGGTCATTGAGGGTCAGCTGTCCCTGCCGCTGGGTGATGTTGAGCTGCGCAACGTCAAACCCGGGTTGCCGGCACCTTCGCTGGTGGACAATGTCCGTGCCGAGCTTGACCTGATGGCGGTTGACGTCAGCAGTCATCTGATGGACAGCCACCGGCCCATGCTCAACAGGCTTGGAGTCACCACGGCGGACAAACTCCTGAACCTGCGCAACGGAACCGAGGTGTTGGTGGCCGGGGTGCGCGTGGCAACCCAGACGCCACCCATGCGCGGCGGCAGGAGGGTGGTTTTCATCAGCATCGACGACGGCACAGGCTGCATCGATTCCGTCTTCTTCCACGAGGCGCAGGAAAAGGCCGGAATGCTCCTGTTTGGCACCCGGCTGCTGCTGATCTGTGGCACTACCCGGCGGACAGGACCGCGGGGGATCAGCCTCAGCGCGAGCATGGCCTGGGACCTGAGCCAAACGGATACCCTGCCTTTCAAGGATTCCCAGCCGCAGGAACCCGTGGGCGCTCACCCCCTCGACGGAATCACCAGGAGCCTTGCCATTACCGGATTCAGCGGCTGATCCACCCGTGTGCCGCGTTGGTCGGGCCCGAACGGAACCGATAGCATTGACGATGGCTGGCTGTGGTCCCCGTACGCCACAAGCTATGAAGCCTTAACTTTGAATAGGAGACACCCGTGTCAGATGCCCAGCAGATCACCCTTCTCGTCGATGGCGAAGAGACCAAGGTGACTACCGGGACAACCGGTGCGGAACTCTTCTTTGAGCGCCGTGATGTTGTTGTGGCCCGCGTCAACGGCGAGCTGAAGGACCTGGACCAGGAGCTGCCGGAAGGCGCAGAGGTTGAGGGCGTTACCATCGATTCCCCTGATGGACTGAACGTGCTCCGGCACTCAACCGCCCATGTCATGGCCCAGGCTGTGCAGCAGCTGCGGCCGGACGCCAAGCTGGGCATCGGCCCGTACATCACCGACGGTTTCTACTTCGATTTCGACGTTGCTGAGCCGTTCACTCCCGAGGACCTCAAAACCCTCGAGAAGATGATGCAGAAGATCATTAACCAGAACCAGAAGTTCGTCCGCCGCGTGGTGAATGAGGATGAAGCCCGCGAAGCCATGAAGAACGAGCCCTACAAGCTCGAACTCCTGGGCAAGAAGAACGACGTCGCTGAGGCCGGTGAAGGCGTCAATGTCGAGGTCGGTGCCGGCGACATCACCATCTACGACAACGTGGAGCGCAAGGACGGAACCGCAGTATGGTGCGACCTCTGCCGCGGGCCCCACCTGCCCAATACCAAGCTCATCTCCAACGCCTTCGCCCTGACCCGCTCATCCTCCGCCTACTGGCTGGGCAACCAGAAAAACCAGCAGCTGCAGCGGATTTACGGCACTGCCTGGCCCACCAAGGAGGCCCTCAAGGCCTACCAGGAGCGGATCGCCGAGGCAGAACGGCGTGACCACCGCAAGCTTGGCTCCGAGCTGGACCTGTTCTCCTTCCCGGACGAGCTCGGCTCAGGCCTGCCGGTGTTCCACCCCAAGGGCGGCATCATCCGCAAGGAGATGGAGGACTACTCCCGGCAGCGCCACGTCGAAGCCGGCTACGAGTTCGTCTACACCCCCCACATCACCAAGGGCCACCTCTACGAGGTTTCAGGCCACCTTGACTGGTACCGGGACGGCATGTTCCCGGCGATGCACGTTGATGCCGAACTCAACGAGGACGGCACTGTGCGTAAGCCCGGCCAGGACTACTACCTGAAGCCGATGAACTGCCCGATGCACAACCTGATCTTCCGTTCCCGCGGACGCTCCTACCGCGAACTGCCCCTGCGCCTCTTCGAGTTCGGCTCTGTTTACCGGTACGAGAAGTCGGGCGTGGTGCACGGGCTCACCCGCGTGCGCGGCATGACACAGGACGACGCCCACATCTACTGCACCCGCGAGCAGATGAAGGACGAGCTCACCAAGACACTCACTTTCGTCCTGGACCTGCTTAAGGATTACGGACTTAACGACTTCTACCTGGAACTGTCCACCAAGGACCCTGAGAAGTACGTGGGCGACGACGCCACCTGGGAGGAAGCCACCAGGACCCTCGCCGAGGTGGCGCAGGAGTCAGGGCTGGAGCTCGTGCCGGATCCGGGCGGAGCAGCCTTCTACGGCCCCAAGATCTCCGTGCAGGCCAAGGACGCACTGGGACGCACCTGGCAGATGTCCACTATCCAGCTGGACTTCAACCTGCCCGAACGCTTCGAGCTCGAATTCCAGGCCGCTGACGGGAGCCGCCAGCGTCCCGTGATGATCCACCGGGCGCTTTTCGGGTCCGTGGAGCGGTTCATGGGCGTGCTCACGGAGCACTACGCCGGCGCCTTCCCTGCCTGGCTCGCTCCCGTCCAGGTGGTGGGCATCCCGGTGGCGGAGACCTTCAACGAGTACATGTTCGACGTTGTGGACCGGCTGAAGGCCGCCGGTATCCGTGCCGAGGTGGACATTTCTTCCGACAGGTTCCCGAAGAAGATCCGTACTGCCAGCAAGGACAAGATCCCGTTCGTATTGATCGCCGGTGGCGACGACGCCGAGGCAGGCGCTGTCTCCTTCCGCTTCCGTGATGGAAGCCAGGACAACGGGGTGCCGGTGGCAGAGGCGGTCAAGCGGATCACGGAAGCCGTCCGTAACCGGACCAGCTAGCGGAAACGGAAAAGCACGGTGCAGGAGAACACAGGCGCAGGGTATCCAGGGGATGCCGGCGTTACCGACGACTTTGACCTCGCCGGTGTCCCGGACGCCTTCCAGCGCCTGTGGACTCCGCACCGCCTGGCGTACATCAAGGGCGGGCAGCACCAGTTCAAGAATGAGGACGATTGCCCGTTCTGCGTCGGCCCGGCAAGGACGGACGAGGAAGCCCTCATCGTTCACCGCGGAAAGACCTGCTACGTGGTGCTTAACCTGTTTCCCTACAATCCCGGCCACCTCCTGGTGTGCCCGTACCGGCACGTTCCGGACTACACCGACCTGACGGCCGATGAAACCCTGGAGTTCGCCGACCTCACGCAGACGGCAATGCGGGTCCTGCGGAAAGTGGCCAATCCGGGCGGCTTCAACCTGGGAATGAACCAGGGCGTGGTGGGCGGCGCAGGCATCGCCGCGCACCTGCACCAGCACGTCGTTCCGCGCTGGGGCGGCGACGGGAACTTCTTCCCCATCATCGCCCAGACCAAGGCCATCACGCAGACGCTGGACGAGGTCCGACAGCAGGTGGCCGACGCCTGGCCTGGGGAGACGGATGCTGAATAGGCACGCCCGCGGTTTCTTCACCGCACTGTTTACCCCGTTGGCCCGCTGGCTTCTCCGGATCGGTGTTTCCCCTGACGCTGTGACGGTCATCGGCACCGCCGGAGTGGTGGTGGGTGCCCTGGTTTTCTATCCACTGGGGCAGCTGCTGTGGGGAACGCTGTTCATCACCGCCTTCATCTTCTCCGACGTGCTCGACGGCATCATGGCCAGGATGCAGGACGTGAAAAGCCGTTGGGGGAACTTCCTCGACTCAACCCTGGACCGAATCGCCGACGGCGCCCTGTTCGCCGGGCTCGCCGTCTGGTTCTTCACCGGCGGCGCCAACGTTCCCATCGCCGTCGCAGCCATGGTCTGCCTGGTGCTGGGAATGGTGGTTTCCTATGCCAGGGCCAAAGCCGAATCGCTGGGCTTCACCGCCAACATCGGCATTGCCGAACGGGCGGAGCGGCTTGTCTCCGTCCTGGTGGTCACAGGACTCATCGGCATGGGACTCCCGCCGGTGGTGCTCCTGGTGACCCTGGTCCTGCTTGCCCTGGCCAGCTTGGTCACGGTCATCCAGCGCGTCGTGTCCGTGCGGCGGCAGGCCTTGGCGGAGCCGTCACCGGCCGATTAAGCGAGATTAAGCCGGCCGGGCGCGAGGGGACTAGTATTAGGACTGCCCGGTCAATGGATCCGGCAATCCGTGTGTGCACAGTCCGGCATCTGCATGCCGCCTGCACGCCCGGCGAAGGTCATCTATCTACCCATAGGGGTTTTTGTGTCTACACCTGATGTAAGCAGCGAGGCCGGTTCGTCCGCGAACAGCGTCACGGGCAGCAGCCGCGTGAAGCGGGGCATGGCTGAGATGCTCAAGGGCGGCGTCATCATGGACGTCGTCAACGTCGAACAGGCCCGCATCGCCGAGGATGCCGGTGCCGTTGCTGTAATGGCGCTGGAACGCGTTCCGGCCGATATCCGGGCCCAGGGCGGCGTGTCCCGCATGTCCGATCCCGACATGATCGACCAGATCATCGACGCCGTGTCCATCCCGGTCATGGCCAAGGCCCGGATCGGCCACTTCGTCGAGGCCCAGGTCCTGCAGTCCCTGGGCGTGGACTACATTGACGAGTCCGAGGTCCTCACCCCGGCCGACTACGTGAACCACATCGACAAGTGGAACTTCACCGTTCCGTTCGTGTGCGGTGCCACCAACCTTGGTGAGGCCCTGCGCCGCATCAACGAGGGCGCGGCAATGATCCGCTCCAAGGGCGAGGCCGGTACCGGTGATGTCTCCAACGCCACCGGGCACATGCGCCAGATCCGCTCCGAGATCGCCAAGCTCGCAGCCCTGCCCGAGGACGAGCTGTACGTGGCGGCCAAGGAACTGCAGGCCCCGTACGAACTGGTCAAGGAAGTCGCCGCTGCCGGCAAGCTTCCCGTGGTACTGTTCACCGCCGGCGGCATCGCCACCCCGGCTGACGCTGCCATGATGATGCAGCTCGGTGCCGACGGCGTGTTCGTCGGCTCCGGCATCTTCAAGTCCGGCAACCCGGCCCAGCGCGCGGCCGCCGTCGTGAAGGCCACCACCTTCTTCGACGACCCGGACGTCATCGCCAAGGCCTCCCGCGGCCTGGGCGAAGCCATGGTGGGCATCAACGTCGACGAGATCCCCCAGCCGCACCGCCTGGCCGAACGCGGCTGGTAGCGCTGGGGCACTTCTCCATAAACTCGGCGCCAGGGCGCCTCGTTGATGGAGCCTCTGCAGTCTCTCTTATTAAGCCAAGAGAGTTAGGCGCGATTGTCTCCAAGCAGTATGTACGACGCCGGTTTCTCGCCCTTTTTGGGTGGGGGACTGGCGTCGTACTTCTTTAAGTGGGGTGGGGTAAGGGGTACCGCGCTTTACTCAAGGCCGCGGCGCTTCAGGAGGGGCCCTAGTTGTGCTTCCCGGCCGCGGAGCTTGCGGAAGGACTCCAAGGGGTCACGGCTGTTGCCTCGGCTGAGGAGCTCCTGACGGAAGCGTTCACCGTTGGCACGGGCGAGGCCGCCGTTTTCAGTGAACCAGTCGACGGTCTCGGCGTCCAGGACCTCGCTCCAGATATAGGAGTAGTAGCCGGCGGCGTACCCCGCGCCGGCGAAGACGTGCTGGAAGTAGCCGGTCCTGTACCTGGGCGGGATCAGGGGATGGGCGATTCCTGCCGCGGCGAGGGCCTTTGCCTCGAACTCCAGGGCGTCCTCCGGAACTTCGCTGGGCTCAAGCACATGCCACGCAAGATCCAGCAGGGCAGCGCCGAGGTACTCCGTGGTGGCAAAACCCTCGCCCCACAGCCGCGACGCGTTCAGTTTCCGGACAACCTCCTCCGGCAGCGGCTCACCCGTGGCATGGTGGCGGGCATAATTGGCCAGCACCTCGGGCCACATAATCCACATCTCGTTGACCTGGGACGGGTACTCAACGAAATCCCTGGGGACCGACGTGCCCGAAAACCGCGGGTAGGTTACGTTCGAAAACAGGCCGTGCAGGGCGTGGCCGAACTCATGGAAGGTGGTGCGCAGTTCGTCCAGCGTCAGGAGGGTAGGTTCGCCTGCAGGCGGCTTCGAGATATTCAGGTTATTGATGACCACCGGTTTGGTGCCCAGCAGCGCAGACTGCTCCACCAGGGAGTTCATCCAGGCGCCGCCCCGCTTTGACTCCCGGGTGTAATAGTCGCCCAAAAACAGGCCCAGTCCCATGCCGTCCTCATCCCGGACCTCCCAGACGCGCACGTCCGGGTGGTACCCAACCAGGTCCTGCCGCTCGTGAAAGGTAATGCCGTAGAGGGACTTGGCCGCAAAGAAAACGCCGTCCTCCAACACCCGGTCCAGCTCGAAGTAGGGGCGAAGGGCCTGCTCGTCCACGTCGTACTTCTCGCGCCGGACCTTCGCAGAGTAGAAGGCCCAGTCCCAGGCCTCCAGCGGATGCCCTGCGACCTCTGCCAGGGCTGCGGCCTCGGCCTCAGCGTTGCGGACCGCTGCCGGTGCCATCCTGTTGAGCATTGATTGCACGGACTCGAAGTCCGGAGCGGTCTGCCGGTCCACCACCAGCTCGGCGTAGTTGGCGAAGCCGAGCAGAACTGCCTTTTCCGCGCGGAGCCGGCCCATCGACGTGGCCAGGTCCAGCACATCAAGGCTTCCGCCGCCGCTGCCTCTGGCCACCGACGCTTTGAACAGCCGACGGCGGACTCCGCGGTCTTCCAGGACAGACAGGGCCGGCTGGTTGCTGGGCTGGATGAGGGTCAGCAGGAACTTTCCGTCATGCCCGGCCGCGCGGGCAGCCTCGGCAGCACCGGCAATGTCATCCGGCGCCAGGCCCGCCAGCTCCGCAGCGTCATCCAGCAGCAGTGCCGCCGACTTCATCCCTTCCTTGACCCGCTGGCCAAATTCAGTACCCAGCCGGGCCAGCTCGGCGTTGATCGCCCTGAGCCTTTCCTGGCCCGCTGCGTCGAGCTGGATACCGGACTGCCGGAACTCCTTGAGGTATTCCTCCACCAGGCGCGCGGACTCGGCGTCGCATCCTGCGGTATCAATTGAGGCGAAGCGCTCGAAAAGCCCCCGGTTGAGGAACACCTCGTCCTGGTGGGCAGAGAACAGCGGGGAGAGTTTCGTTTCAAGGTCCCTGATGGGGTCGGAAGCATCAGCGGAGACCAGCGTGAAGAACGGGGCCGCTGCCCTCTCCAGCAGCCGTCCGGACCGCTCCATCGCCAGCGCGGTGTTTTCAAAGGTGGCAGGGGATGGATCATCTACGATGGCCTGGATCTCTTCAAGGTGCGCCGCCAAGCCCGCCTCGATGGCTTCTTCGAAGTGTGCGGTCTCAATCTCAGCGAAGGGCGGCAGTCCGTACGGCAGGGGACTGGGCACCAAAAGAGGGTTGGTCATGACTTACAACCTTTCACAGCATGCCACGCTTCTCAATGTGTGCCACGCCACGCTGCCCTCTCTACAATTGCCCCTATGGGGAACAGATCCGGTGGGGGTCCGGCGCATTGTCCCGCCGCCGTCTCCGCGTTGCTGCTGGCAGCTGCGCTGGGCGGCTGTGGCCTGGCCGCTGAGCAGGATGATGCAGCGCGGCGCCCGACGGCGTCAGTCTCCGCCAGTGCCGCACCCACCGGCAGTGCGGCTCAGCCTTCCGCCTCCACCCCGGCTCCCACGCCCACCCCCACCCCCGGGAAAGGCCCCGCCTGCCCTGTGTTGCGTTGTACCTCTGTACTGGTCACGGGCGACATGCTCGTTCATGCCCAGCTGTGGCAGCAGGCGGAGCAGGACGCGGCAGCCGCGGGCAAGCCGGGATGGGACTTCGTACCGCTCCTGGAAGGCCAGCGGAGGTACATCGACAACAGCGACCTGGCCATTTGCCACCAGGAGACGCCGGTGGCGGGACCGGAGGGACCGTTCTCGGCCTATCCGTCCTTCAACGTTCCGCCGCAGATCATCACCGCAATAAAGGCGGTGGGGTACCAGGCCTGTACAACGGCCAGCAACCACACCATCGACCGCGGGACGGACGGGCTGCTGCGCACCCTCGACCAGTTGGACGCCGCCGGCCTTAAGCACACCGGTTCCTACCGCACTGAAACCGAGTCGCAGGGGGTGCTGATCCTGCAGACGCCCGCGGCGAAGGTCGCCCTCATCCAAGCAACCTACGGACTCAACGGTCTGGTGCCGGACCACCCCTGGCAGGTGGACATGCTGGACGCCCCGGCAATGATCGCCAAGGCGGAGAAGGCCCGATCGCTGGGGGCAGACATCGTGCTGGCGGCCATGCACGCGGGCGACGAATATGCCAGTGCGCCCAACGCCCAGCAGCAGGAGGTGGCGCACGCCCTGGTGGACAGCGGACAGTTCAACCTGGTTTACGGCCACCACACCCATTCCGTGCTGCCCATCGAAAACTACAAAGGCACGTGGATTGTCTACGGGCTGGGCAACGGCGTTACGGAGCTCTCGCCCCGGCACGTCGTAAACAATGAAGGCCTGCTGGTCCGGGTACAGTTCGGCCAGGACTCTGCGGGCAGATGGTCCACGACGGACCTCGCCTGGGCGCCGTCAGTGATGGTCCGGGATCCCTACCGCTGGTGTTCGGTCGCCTCTGACGTGCCGCAGGGAACCTGCACCGGCCCGGAGGCGGACGCCGCCACCAGGCAGCGGACCATAGGCGTGCTGGAATCGATGGGCGCAGCTGCCGCCGGCGCCCATGAGCTCCTGGTGACGCGCGAACGCTGACGCGCAGTCCAGCTCCGGACCTTCATCGGGGACGGCGTGCGGCGTGTTCCCGGGCGAGTTCAGCGTAGCGGTCGTCCGGGTTGCCTGGCACGAAGGTGCCGTACTTGCGTTCCGCTGCCGTCCGGATCAGGAAATCCGCGATGGCAGGGTTCTTTGGAAGCAGCGATCCGTGCAGGTAGCTCGCCACGATATTCCGGTACCGTGCTCCTTCGTGGCCGTCACTGCTGTTGTTGCCGGTGCCCTTCGGTACGGTGCCCAGGGGCCGGACGCCACTGCCCAAAGTGGTCTGCCCGCTGTGGTTTTCGTAACCCAGGACTTCACCGAACTCAGGGGTGGAGACTTTGACGTTTCCGATCAGGCGCTCGTCCGTTCCATGCGTCTCCACGTCCAGGACGCCGATGCCGGGGATGACGGCTCCAGTCCGGGTTTCGAAGAAACGTCCGAAAAGCTGGTACAGGCCGCAAATCAGCAACATCGGGGCGCCGTCCTCGGCCAGGTCCTTCAGCACCCCTGCCCGCGCCTGCAGGTCGTCCTGGATGACCAGTTGGCCGCTGTCCTGGCCGCCACCGCCCACGATGATGTCCACGTCCTCAGGAAACTCATCCCCCACGTTGTACTCAACCAGCTCAGGGGTATACCCATGCCAGCCGATCCGGCGCTGGAGCACCAGGGCGTTTCCCCAGTCGCCGTAAATGTTCATGTCGCGCGGATACAGCTGGGCCACCTTGATGGTGCCCTTGCTCTCCTCTGCGAACCCCGCACCTGCTTGGCTCAAGAGACAACCTCCACCCTTGTGATTTTGGACAGCTCGCGCCGGATGGCCAGCATGGCTGTGTACGTGCAGAAAATGCGTTTCGGCTTTCCCTGCGCTTCCCTGATGAAGGCAGCCAATGCCGGGGCAATCTCGGTGTCCACCGCACCGATCCGGACGTCGTCGTACTGCAGGCGAAGGGCCATGTCGTAAGCGCGCGAACCGGTGAGCTGGTCCACCCCGCCCTCGCGCAGGGAGTCGAATTCGACGTCCCACAGCCAGGACATGTCGCGGCCGTCAGCATAGTTATCGTTGATGGCGATCATCGTGGCGTAGCCGCCGGCGGGGAAAGACTTCAGCCCCAGGCGGAAACCGCTCGGATTCTTGACCAGCACCAGGTCCAGCGGCTGACCGTCCACGGTGAGGCTTTCGCCGCGGCCGAAGGCGGGCGCCACCTGGGAGAGGGCCTGCAGCAGCGTTTCGTGGTCCGCGTCAGCGGCCCCTCCGCCGCAGATGCTGCGGGCAAGCGTCAGCGCCGCGGCTGCGTTAAAGATGTTGTAGACGCCGCGCAGCTTCATCGCCGTGGTGACCCTGGCGCCGTCGTACTCAAACTCCGCTGAATCCGCGCCCACCGCGCGGAGTACGACGTCGGCTGCCGGCTTTTCCGGAAGGTCCGCCGGAGCGGGGCTGCCCGGAGCCGCGCGCATGTCGTCGTCGTTCGGGAAGGTGCTCAGCAGCGAATCGTCCAGGCCGAAGTATTTGACCTCCTGGCCGGTGAGGGTCTCAGCGATCCGGGCAACCCTGGGATCTTCCCGGTTCAGCACCACGGTGCCGGTGGTCTTGGCTGCGATGTGCTGGAGCAGCTGCGCGGTCTTGTCGATCTCGCCAAAGCGGTCCAGTTGGTCCCGCAGGACGTTCAGCAGGAGGCAGTAGCGCGGCGGGACGCTGTTGACGAAGTGCACAGCGTGGGCTTCGTCGAGTTCAAGCACCGCGACGTCGGCATCCAGCCGGCCGCGCCAGTCCACCTCGCCCAGCAAGGCGGCGGCAACACCGCGGGTGAAGTTGCTGCCGGTGCGGTTGGTGAAGACCTTCAAGCCCTGGCTTTCCAGCAGTTCCACCACCATTTTGGTGGTGGTGGTCTTGCCGTTGGTGCCGCTGACCACGGCGACGCCATGGGGGAGGGTGGTGAGCGTCCGCCGCATGAAACCAGGGTCGATTTTCTCGACCACCAGCCCGGGCAGCGCGGACCCGCCGCCCCGGAGCCGGGACACCCGGCGGACCAGCTTGCCGAGCGGAACACTGAAGAAGACCATGCTTTGAATATATCCCAGCAAGGGCATGCAACCCCCGACCGGGACGTCCCGGCGGGACGGCCGCGACCCCTCCGGCCCTTATGCTGGATGGATGGCACAATCCCTTTCAGCTGATTCTGCGCGCCCCGGCGCTGGCCTCCGGATCGGCGTTCTGGCGCTTCAGGGCGACTTCCGTGAACACCTCCGCGCTATCGAAGCGACCGGTGCCGAGGCAGTGGGCATCCGCCGGTCCAAGGAGCTGGACGGGCTGGACGGGCTTGTCATTCCCGGCGGCGAGTCCACGGCCATCGACAAGCTGGCACGGGCCTTCGAACTGGCGGAGCCGCTGCGTGAACGGATCCGCGAAGGGCTGCCTGTTTATGGCTCCTGCGCCGGGATGATCCTTTTGGCCGAGGACATTGCGGATCCCGCCACTGACCTGTCGGGAGCGCCCCAGCAGACATTCGGCGGGCTGGACATCACCGTCCGGCGCAACGCCTTCGGCCGCCAGCGCGAGTCCTTCGAGACGGACCTAAAGTTCAAGGGCCTTGGGTTCAGCGCCACCGAAGACGGCGTCCCGCCCGTCCATGCAGTGTTCATCCGCGGGCCCTGGGTGGAGCGCGTGGGGTCCGGCGTCGAAGTCCTGGCCCAGGTGGAACCGGCGGACCCGGAGCATGCGTCCAACGCGGCTGCGCTGCCCGGGACGGCTAGAATTGTTGCAGTGCGTTCCGGCCGCCTGCTGGCCACCTCCTTCCATCCGGAAGTGACCGGGGAAAAACGCGTACATGAACTTTTTATCCGCATGATCAGAGGGGAAGCGTAAAGCATGTCAGGCCACTCCAAATGGGCGACGACCAAGCACAAGAAGGCGATCATTGACAGCCGCCGCGCCAAGTCTTTCGCCAAACTGATCAAGAACATCGAAGTCGCCGCCCGCATGGGCGGACCGGACCTGGCCGGCAACCCGGGCCTGGAACTGGCAGTCACCAAGGCGAAGAAGACCTCGGTTCCCAATGACAACATCGACCGCGCCATCAAGCGCGGCGCCGGCCTCACCGGCGAAGTGGTCGACTACACCGAGATCATGTACGAAGCCCGCGGTCCCCAGGGTTCCGCACTGCTGATCGAATGCCTCACGGACAACAAGAACCGCGCCGCTTCCGAGGTCCGCCTGGCCATCTCCCGCAACGGCGGTACCATCGCCGATCCCGGCTCCGTCAGCTACCTCTTCACCCGCAAGGGCGTTGTCAACCTGCCCAAGAACGGCCTCAGCGAGGACGACGTCCTGATGGCCGTGCTGGAAGCGGGAGCCGAGGAAGTGAAGGACAACGGCGACACGTTCGAAATCCACTCGGAGCCGGGCGATCTTCCCGCCATTCGGGAGGCGCTCAAGGAAGCCGGCATCGAATACGACACCGACGAGGTGGAGTTCGTTCCGTCCATGCAGGTTGAACTCGACGTCGACGGCGCCCGCAAGTTCCTGAAGCTCGCTGACGCCCTCGAAGACCTCGACGACGTCCAGAACGTCTACAGCAACGCCGACCTCAGCGACGACGTCCAGGCTGCCCTGGAAGCTGAGTGACGCTCCGCCTGCCCGTCCAACGCGCACAGCTGTGACGCTGCGAGTCCTCGGGGTGGACCCGGGCCTGACCCGGTGCGGGATCGGCGTGGTCGATGTTGAACGGAACAGGCGGGCCACCATGGTGGCCGTGGGTGTGGTGGGAACGTCGCCCGATGAAACCCTGGACCAGCGGTTGCTGGTCATCGCGTCCTCGATCGATGAGTGGCTGGACAGGTACGAACCGCAGGTCCTCGCCGTCGAGCGCGTCTTTTCCCAGCTGAACGTGAGTACCGTCATGGGTGTGGCGCAGGCCTCGGGCGTGGTGATCGCAGCGGCCGCCCGCCGGGGGATCCCGGTGGCGCTCCACACGCCGTCGGAGGTCAAGGCTGCCGTTACGGGCAGTGGATCCTCCAACAAGGATGCGGTGACCAAGCTCGTCACCAAGATCCTTCGCCTGGATGCGCCGCCGCGTCCCGCTGACGCCGCCGATGCCCTCGCCCTCGCCATCACCCACGCCTGGCGGGCCGGCAGCGGTGCCGCCGTCGCGACCACCGGTCCAGGGAGTTCATCCCTGACACCTGCTCAACGGGCATGGGCTGAGGCGGAAGCAAAGGCGCGCCGCGCACGCTGAACGTCCTGGCCCCTTGCTAGGGTGTTCGTAGATATGTTCGGATAGCCGGTCCTGCCCAGGGAGCCGGCGGTACACCAGGAGCCCGGCCTTGATCAGTTTCCTCCGCGGGACGGTAGCCCACGTGGGCCTGTCCACCGCCGTGATTGACCTCAACGGAGCGGGCATGAGCGTCAACGCCACCCCGCAGACTTTGAGCCGACTGCGCACGGGGGAGGAAGGGCGGCTTTTCACGTCCCTGATTGTCCGCGAGGATTCGCTCACGCTTTTTGGTTTCGCATCCGACGACGAGCGCGAGGTTTTTGACGTCCTGCTGAGTGTCAGCGGGGTTGGCCCGCGGCTGGCGCTGGCGGTCCTTGCAGTCCACGACCCCGAGGCCATCCGGGTGGCAGCGCACACCGGCGACAGCAAGACCTTCACCAAGGTTCCCGGGATCGGCCCCAAAGTGGCAGGGCGCATTGTGCTCGAACTCGCAGGCAAACTCGTGCCGCAGGGCACAGCAGGGGCCACAGGAGCGCCTACTGCCGCGGAAGCAGCCTGGAAACCGCAGGTTGTCGCGGCCATGACCAGCCTTGGCTGGTCGGAAAAGGACGCTTCCTCGAGCATCGACAAAGCGCTGGCCGAGGAACCCGAAGTCTCGTTCCGCGGCAACGTGCCCGAGATCCTGCGGACCACGCTCCGGTGGCTGGGGCAGGACGGCGCCCGCGCCGGCAACCGCGTAGGCAGCCGTGGCTGAACCGTCACTGGTGGCTGCGGGGGAGGAACCCGAAGAACGGGCCATCGAGGCAGCGCTGCGGCCCAAGAACCTGGATGATTTCGTGGGCCAGCACCGGGTGCGGAAACAGCTGTCACTGGTGCTGAAGGCCTCCCGGATGCGCGGGCGCAGCGCGGACCACGTACTCTTCTCCGGCCCGCCGGGCCTGGGCAAAACCACCCTCGCCATGATCGTTGCCGCCGAGATGAACGCGCCGCTGCGGATCAGCAGCGGCCCGGCCATCCAGCACGCCGGTGACCTCGCCGCCATCCTGTCCTCCCTTTCCGAGGGCGAGGTCCTCTTTTTGGACGAAATCCACAGGATGTCGCGGCCGGCTGAAGAAATGCTCTACATGGCCATGGAGGACTTCCGGGTGGACATCGTGGTGGGCAAGGGAGCCGGTGCCACCGCAATTCCGCTGGAACTGCCGCCTTTCACCCTGGTGGGCGCCACCACCCGGGCCGGCCTGCTTCCCGGGCCCCTGCGCGACCGGTTTGGGTTCACCGGGCACCTGGAGTTCTATTCTGTACAGGAACTCGAACTCGTGCTGCGGCGCTCTGCCGGCCTGCTGGACCTCAAGGTCAACTCGGCCGGCTTCACCGAAATCGCCGGACGGTCGCGCGGCACCCCGCGCATCGCCAACCGGCTGCTGCGCCGGGTGCGGGACTGGGCGCTGGTCCACGGGATTGACCAGATCGACGCACGGGCGGCGTCAGCGGCCCTGGACATGTACGAGGTGGACAAGAAGGGCCTGGACCGGCTGGACCGCGCGGTTCTGGACGCCCTCATCACCAAGTTCGGCGGCGGTCCGGTTGGTCTTTCAACGCTGGCCATCGCGGTGGGGGAGGAAACCGAGACAGTGGAAACGGTGGCCGAACCCTTCCTGGTCCGGGAGGGTCTGCTGGGCCGCACGCCCCGCGGCAGGATAGCCATGGCCCCGGCATGGACCCACCTTGGCTATGCCATCCCTTCGGGTGTCTTTGCGCAGGAGCAGCTGGACCTGTTCGAACCGGCAGGCGGGGATGCCGGACCGGCAGGGGAATGGGCGCCGGAGGGCCAATAACAGCCTCCCTTCAGTTTTTCCCTTTAGACTGGTATGACGCTCGGCACGTCCGGGTCTTTGTTCCCGCAGGCGGCATTAACGGCAGCCCGTGGATGGATGGCAAGCACCTTCGCCAGCCCACAAGTTCAAAGCGGACGGCGCTGTCAATCGGCTTCACGCAAGTACAGAATGGAACTTCCCCGTGTTCGGACATATCACTGCCCAGACCACCACTACCCAGCCCGGCGGCGGCATCGACATCATGTCAATCCTGCTGTTCGCGATGCTCGGCGTCTTCATCTTCATGATGTTCCGCCGCAACAAGAAGACCCAGCAGCAGCAGGCACAGCTGCAGTCGCAGTTTGCCCCCGGCGTTGAGGTCATGACGAGTTTCGGCCTGTTTGGCCGCATCGTTGCCATCGACGAGGAGGAGAACAAGGTCACCCTCGAACTTTCCCCGGGAAACCTTGCCACCATCCACCGCCAGGCCGTCACCAAGATCGTGGAACCTGCCGCCGAGCCGTCCTCCGCAGCCGCAGGGTCCGCCGTGCCGGACGATGCTTCTTCCCTCACGGCAACGGAAGGCGGCAGCACCGCCACCGCACCCGAGACTACGGACGAAACCCTGAAGCGCCTCAACGATGAGGGCAAGAAGGACAGCTAGTCCCCGCTTCCCCTTTCCAACCTCTACCGCTGCGGACCACCGCCGGTGCACCCATGGGCACGCACCGGCGGTTCCTCCGTGAATAAGAGAAAGATCGACAATGGCACGAACTGGCCCCAAGAAACCAGGCCTCAGGGTCCTGGTCTGGCTCGGTGTACTCCTCGCCGCGCTCACCGCGGTCCTGGCCGGCGGCACCCTTGCCGGACAGGCCAGCTGGGCTCCAAAACTGGCCCTGGACCTTGAAGGCGGTACCCAGATGATCCTGGCGCCCAAGGTCGAGGGCGGTTCGGACATCAACGAGGAACAGCTCAACCAGGCCGTGGCGATCATCCGCCAGCGTGTGGACGGCTCGGGCGTGGCCGAAGCCGAAATCAGCACCCAGTCCGGGCGCAACGTGGTGGTGAGCCTTCCCGGCACGCCCTCCAGCCAGACGCGCGACCTGATCCAGGCCTCCGCCGACATGAACTTCCGGCCCGTCCTGCTCTCCGCCGCCGGCGCACCGGTACCGGAAGAGCAGCGGGCGCCCGAGGACCAGCTGCCCAAGCCGACGGCCGAACCCGCCAACAGCAGCGACACCAACTGGATCACTCCCGAGCTCTACCGCCAGTTTGAAGCACTTGACTGCGACAACCCTGCACAGGACGAGCAGGAACGCTCGGATCCCGCCAAGCCGCTGGTGACCTGCGAGCCTGCCTCGGATACGAACCCTGCCATCAAGTACATCCTCGGTCCCGTTGAGGTTAAGGGCAGCAACATTGTCACCTCCTCCTTCCAGCTCCAGCAGGGCGCCCAGGGCGCCGTCACCAACGACTGGGCGGTGAACATCCAGTTCGACGACGAGGGCACGGCAAAGTTCAAAGAGGTCACCGAGCGCCTGAACCAGTTCTACGTGGCAGGCGGCGGTGACTCCGGCAGCGACCCCAAGGCCCAGTTCGCGATTGTGCTCGATGACCAGGTCATTTCGGCGCCGCGGTCACTTGCCGTGATCACTGACGGCCGCCCCCAGATCACCGGCGGCTTTACCGAGCAGACCGCGAAAACCCTGTCTGACCAGCTCCGCTTCGGTGCCCTGCCCATCAGCTTCGAGATCCAGAGCGAGCAGCAGATCTCCGCCACCCTCGGCGGCGAGCAGCTCCGGATGGGTCTCCTCGCCGGCATCATCGGCCTCCTGCTGGTGGTGGTCTACTCCCTGTTCCAGTACCGGGCCCTGGGCTTCGTCACCATCGCATCGCTCGTGGTTGCCGGTGTCCTCACGTACCTCGCCATCGCCATCCTGGGCTGGACCGAGAACTACCGGCTGTCCCTGGCAGGTGTGGCCGGCATCATCGTGGCGATCGGCCAGACCGCGGACTCCTTTATCGTCTACTTCGAGCGGATCCGCGACGAACTCCGCGAGGGCCGCGGCCTGGTCTCCGCCGTCGAAAACGGCTGGAAGCGTGCCAAGCGCACCGTCCTTGCCTCCAAGGCCGTCAACCTGCTGGCCGCACTGGTGCTGTATTTCGTGGCCGTGGGCAACGTCCGCGGTTTCGCCTTCACCCTCGGTTTGACGGCCATCGCGGACCTCATCGTGGTGTTCATGTTCACCCACCCGACACTGCAGCTGCTGGCACGCACCAGGTTCTTCGGGGAGGGTCACCCGCTTTCCGGCCTTGATCCCAAGCGCCTGGGCGCAGTGCCGCTCTACCGCGGCGCCGGCCGCATCCGTACCCCGGAAGCCAAGCCCGCCGCCGGCCGCGCCAAGAACGCCGGTGCCGCCGCCGAAGCGGAGCGCAGGATGACCATCGCCGAACGCCGCATGGCGGAGAAGCAGGAGCAGCTCGCGGGCTCCTCGAAGTCCTCAGCGAAGGAGAACAAGTAATGTCAGGCTTCGCCAACTTCGGCAACGAGCTCTACACCGGAAAGCGCTCCTATAACTTTGTAGGCGCCAAGAAGCTCTGGTTTATCGTCGCGGCGGTGGCGGTTGCCCTGTCGATCATCATCCCCTTGGCCAAGGGCGGCTTCAACCTTGGCATCGAGTTCCGCGGCGGATCCGAATTTACGGTCTCCAACGTCCAGACCACTGACGCCGCCCTGGGCGAGAAAGCCGTCACGGACGTCGTGCCCGGCAGTGTGCCCCGGGTGGCGAACGTGGCCGGAACCACCATGCGGATCCAGACGGACAAACTCACGGATGATGAGACGCTCCGCATCAAGGAGGGCCTCACCAGTGCGTACGGCGTTACCGACAACGAGGTGACCTCAACCTTCGTGGGTCCGACGTGGGGCGCGGACGTCACCAAGCAGGCCCTGATCGGCCTGGTGATCTTCGTGCTCCTCGCAGCCGTGCTGATGGCCCTGTATTTCCGCACCTGGAAAATGTCCCTCTCGGCCATCGCCGGTATGGCGGTGACCATGTTCATCACCGCAGGCGTCTATGCCCTCAGCGACTTCGAGGTCACCCCCTCGGCCATCATCGGGTTCCTGACCGTTCTCAGCTACTCCCTGTATGACACCGTGGTGGTCTTCGACAAAATCCGCGAGAACACGGCGGACCTGGACGCATCGACCCGCCGCACTTTCGCGGAGGAAGTGAACCTGGCCGTCAACCAGACCCTGGTGCGCTCGATCAACACCATGATGGTGGCCATCCTCCCCGTCGGTGCCATCCTGTTCATCGGCGCCGGGCTGCTCGGTGCCGGTACCCTGCGTGACCTGTCGCTGGCCTTGTTCGTCGGAATCCTCATCGGCACGGCGGCCACCATCTTCGTGGCAGCTCCGATGTATGCCTGGCTGCGCCAGAACGAGCCTGACCTCGTGAAGCAGGCAAAGCGCGTCGAGCACAGGCGTGCCGCCGCCGGCCGGAGTGCCCCCGCGGAGCCTGCCCAGGCCTGAGCAATGGTGCGGGCCGGACAACGCCAATAACTTTGGCGTTGTCCGGCCCGTCCGCGTTTAAGGACCCGGTTATAAAAGTCACCGCCGCGGGGAATAGACTGAAGTAATTGAAACTGTGGTGAGGGGTACTTCATTGGAAGAACGTTCGGCGTCAGCGCCAACGGCACAGGGAGACACGAGTCCTGCCCACGGTAGTCAGACCGGGGTGGCGGCTTCCGCGCGCCCTGGTCCGCTGGTTCCCGTCGACAACTCCGGATCGCGTCCCACCTTCCCAGGGCGCAGGGAGCGTACCCGGTCCCGGCTTGCCCGGCTCACGGGGCGCAGCGCAGCCACGTACTCCCCAATTCTTGAACCGCTGCTCAGGACCGTCCGGGCCAACAATCCCAAAGAGGACTTTGACCTTATCCAGCGGGCTTTCGACGTCGCTGAGCAGAGTCACCGCGGGCAAAAGCGCAAGAGCGGTGATCCCTACATCACCCATCCCGTGGCAGTGGCAACCATCCTTGCCGAGCTGGGCCTGAGCGGTACCACACTGGCGGCAGCACTCCTGCATGACACAGTGGAGGATACCCCCTACACCCTGGCCGACCTGAAACGGGACTTCGGCCCGGAAGTGGCCATGCTGGTTGACGGCGTGACCAAGCTGGACAAGGTCAGCTTCGGCGAGGCAGCGCAGTCCGAGACGGTCCGCAAGATGGTGGTTGCCATGGCCAAGGACATCCGGGTGCTGATGATCAAGCTGGCTGACCGGCTCCACAACGCACGCACCTGGCGGTTCGTCTCGGCTGAATCCTCTGCCCGCAAGGCGCGGGAGACCCTCGAAATCTTCGCGCCGCTGGCGCACCGGCTGGGCATGAACACCATCAAGTGGGAACTTGAGGACCTTTCCTTCGCGGCGCTCTACCCCAAGGTGTACGAGGAAATCGTGCGCATGGTGGGGGACAGGACGCCCGAGCGGGAAAAGAGCCTGAGCGTCATCCGCGACCAGATCACTGAAGACCTGCGCGCCGCCCGGATCAAGGCCACCATCACGGGACGCCCCAAGCACTACTACTCGATCTACCAAAAGATGATCGTCCGCGACAAAGACTTTGACGACATCAACGACCTGATGGGTGTGCGAGTCCTCGTGGACTCCGTCCGGGACTGTTACGCCGCCCTTGGCACCATGCATTCACGCTGGAACCCGCTGCCCGGCAGGTTCAAGGACTACATCGCAATGCCGAAATTCAACATGTACCAGTCGCTGCACACCACTGTGATCGGTCCTGGCGGCAAGCCGGTGGAAATCCAGATCCGTACCCATGAAATGCACCGCCGGGCCGAATACGGCGTGGCTGCGCACTGGAAATACAAGGACCAGCCAAACCGCACCGCCGTCGGCCCGGGAAGCCCCCGCGACGGCGACATGGGCTGGCTGCGCTCCTTGGTGGACTGGCAGCAGGAGACTTCGGATCCAGGGGAGTTCCTGGACTCGCTGCGCTTCGAGATCAACGCCCGTGAAGTATTCGTCTTCACGCCGAAGGGCGAAGTCATGGCGCTGCCAGCAGGTTCCACGCCGGTGGACTTCGCCTACGCGGTCCACACGGAAGTTGGACACCGGACCATCGGCGCCCGCGTCAACGGCAAACTGGTGCCGCTCAACAGCGAACTGAACCACGGCGACTGGGTGGAAATCTTCACCTCCAAGGCAGAGGGCGCCGGTCCCAGCCAGGACTGGCAACACTTTGTCAAGAGTGCCAGGGCACGCAACAAGATCCGCCAGTGGTTCAGCAAGGAACGCCGCGAAGAAGCGATCGACCGCGGCAAGGAACTGCTGACCCGCGCCATGCGTAAGCAGAACCTTCCTCTGCAGCGCCTGATGACCCACGAAGCCCTCGCAGCAGTTGCCGAGGAATTCAAGTATGTCGACATCTCCGGCCTGTACGCCGGCGTGGGGGACGGGCATACGTCCGCCCAGGCGGTCATGGAAAAGCTGGTCGAAAGCCTCGGCGGCAATGAAAGCACCGAAGACGACATTGCCGAAGTCAGCATTCCCACCCAGGTCACCAAGGCCCGCTTCTCGGACTCCGGCGTGGTGGTCCGCGGCGTAGGAGACGTCTGGGTCAAGCTGGCCCGGTGCTGCACCCCGGTTCCGCCCGACCCCATCCTTGGTTTCGTGACGAGGGGTTCGGGAGTTTCGGTCCACCGGACGGACTGCACCAACATTTCGGACCTGAAGGACCAGCCGGACCGGATCGTCGATGTGGACTGGGCCCCCACACAGTCCAGCGTGTTCCTGGTGGAAATCCAGGTGGAGGCGCTGGACCGCAAGTCCCTGCTCTCCGACGTTACGCGGGTGCTGTCAGATAACCACGTGAACATCCTGGCTGCCAGCGTCCACACCTCCACGGACCGGGTGGCCATCTCAAAGTTCGCTTTTGAGATGGGTGACCCCAAGTACCTCAGCCACGTCCTGAGTGCCGTCCGCAGGATCGACGGAGTGTTCGACGTCTACCGGACCACCGGTAACAAGCGCCGGAGCTAGCGCGGCGAGCTTCTCCAGCGCAGCTTTTTTGTGGGGCACGCGCGGGGTTGCCTCGACGGCAAGGACCAGCAGGCGCAGGCGCACGTCCTTCTCCGGCCGGGCCAACAGGTTCTCCAAAGCGGGAATGGCCCGTTCGGCGTCCACATGCAGGGCAATATCCAGGGCGGTGCGCAGCGGGCTGGAAACCATCATGCCCCCGATGCTGACGACGTCGAACGGGCCGAGCCGTACTTCGTGCAGGGTACAGCCCCTGGTGTTCCGGAGGCTCGAAACCCTTCTTTTTGCATCCACGAGCAGAGCCAGCCTGTCCGGTTCTCCGGCGCAGCCGTAGATCCAGGCCGCTGTCAGGCGGCCGGCCACCACCCGTTGCCGGACTGAGGCCGGAATGGTCCCCGCTGCTGCCCGCGCACGCAGCTGCGGAGAAGCAGGGCTGCCGGGCAGTGTATAGCCGCGGTGGTGGAACCTTTGGAGCAGCCCATCTGCCGCGAGGGACTGCAGCTCGGGTGATGCGAAGGGCATCCCCGGGGCGTAGAGCTCGGGAAAACGGGGTGACGCCTCCGCCGGAGCTGGATGGTCGGACCCGGCAGGAACGGATGGAATCGCCATGCGTCCATCCTGCCCCCGAAGCCTTTAACGGACACAGGCCCGGTTCCGGCTATGTGCATAACCGGAACCGGACCTGCAGAAAGCAGAACCGCAACTACATCGCGCAGCTTGGCTCAGTCGGCGAAGCTCAGGCAAGCTCGCTTGCCGAACGCTGGATCTGGTCCAGCCATGCCTGGCGCGCTTCAAGGGCCTCCCGGGCAGCCTTGATCTTGCGCTGGTCGCCGGTCTTCTCAGCCGCGGCAAGATCTTCCTGAAGGCCGGCAATCGCCGACTCCAGCTGCGAGAGGGCACTGTTGGTGCGGGCTTTACGTTCCGGATTGGACCGCTGCCACTGCTCTTCCTCGGCCTGGCGCACGGCATCTTCAACCTTGCGCAGCCCAGCCTCAATCCGGCCCATGTCAGCGCGCGGCACTTTGCCTGCCTCTTCCCACCGGTCACGGACGGACTGCAGTGCCTTCTTCGCTGCTGCCAGGTCCCTGACGGGGAGGATCGTGTTT
Organism: Pseudarthrobacter sp. NamB4; assembly: GCF_005796185.1. Lineage (GTDB taxonomy): Bacteria > Actinomycetota > Actinomycetes > Actinomycetales > Micrococcaceae > Arthrobacter. The sequence goes on along the minus strand of NZ_VAHM01000007.1, from coordinate 139,193 downwards.
GCTTCTGCCAGGAGCGTTTCCTTGACCTTGAGGTTGGCGGCGTACTCCTGGTCAATTTCGTCGTTGGCTGCCTGCCGGTTGGTGAAGAAGACGTCCTGGGCCGCACGGAAGCGGGCCCAGAGGGCGTCGTCGTCCTTGCGGCTGGCGCGCGGTGATGCCTTCCACTGGTCCATCAGCCTGCGGTACTCACCCGCGGCGTAGCCCCAGTCGGTGGACGAGGACAGCGCCTCCGCCTCAGCAATCAATTTTTCCTTGGCCGACTTCGCGGCGGAGTTGTTGCTGTCCAGCTGAGAGAAGTAGGCGCGGCGGTGGCGGTCGAAGACAGTACGGGCGGCGCGGAATCTCTTCCAGAGTGCGTCTTCGTTGCTGCGCCCAAGGCGGACGCCGCTCTTCTGGGCCGCTTTCCAGTTCTCGAAGAGCTCATTCATCCTGGCGCTGGACGTTTTCCACTGCGTCTGGGCGGGATCCTGGGCGGAAATCTGCTCTGCTTCGGCAACAATGGCCTCGCGGGCCGCAAGCTCAGAGGCACGAACGGCGTCGTGTTCGGCTTTCTCGGCTTTCTCGAGTGCATCAATCTGCCCTGAGAGCTTATCCAGCCGGGCCTCAGCCGATCGCAGGTCGCCCACCATGTTCCGCTCAGCCAGTTGCTCCCGGAGGTGGGTCACTGTCTTTTGCATGTCCGTGCTGGGGGCCTTTGAACTGACCCGCTGCTCAAGCAGTACGATCTGGGCTACAACATCGTCATACTTCCGGGCAAAGTAGGTTAGCGCCTCGTCATCACTGACACCGGGATACTGTCCCACGGGGTGCTCGGCGCCGTCGATGGTGAGGAAGACGTGACCGTCGCCTTCAACCCGGCCCCACTTTGAGGCCTCCGCGAGGGAAGTCGCGGGAGCGGCCGGAGCAGCAGCTGCGGCCGGGGCGGCGGCAGCGGGCTTGGACCGGGAAGCGAAAGCGGCCGGCGACGGCGCGGCTGGCCGGGGTGAAGGTGCCGGCGCGGGGGCAGCAGCGGAAGCTTCTTCGGTGGAAGTGCCGCCCGCAGGGGCCCCGCCTGCAGCTTCCTCCTGGGCAGCAGGAGCGGTTCCAGGCGCTTCTGCAGCGGAGGTGCCGGTTGCCGCAGTACCTGCGCCGTCAGCCGCGGAGGCCGCCGCGTCGGTCAGGTCTGTTGCTGTTTCGTCGGATTTCTGACTGTCTGTCACCGCTAAAAGTCTTTCGCTTGGAGGGAAATACGCACGTACTGCACCACAGCGCGCCGGCCGGGTCTCCTACTTCAGAGAAAACGAGTCTATCGTGACTGGTTCCACAGGTGCGCCGTCCGTATCGCTGCTGCCCGGTGTGATCCCGGCAGCAGCTATATTCGACACCACGTCCAGCCCTGATGTCACCTTTCCCACCACCGAATAACCACCGGCGCTGTCGGCTGGAATGACGGTGTCTTTGTAGACGATGAAGAACTGGGTGCCGTTTCCGTAGGCGTTGTTGCCCGTGCGGGCAACGGCGATGGTGCCGGCGGGGTAGGTGTTGTCAGCGGGAGTGTTTTCCAGTGGCCCCCAGGTGTAGTTCGGGTCTCCCTGGCCGTCACCCGTGGGGGAGCCGCACTGGAGAACTCCGAAGGACTCCCCGGTGGTCAGGCGGTGGCAGGTTTTTCCGTTGAAGTAGCCTTCGTCGGTGAGGGACTTGAAGACAGCGGCGGCCTGCGGGGCGTTTGTCCCGTTGAGTTCTACGCCGAGGGCGCTGCCGTTGAGCACGAGCTCGCCGGTGAAGGTTTTCCCCGCGGCCGTGTCGGCTGCCGGGATGTTGGGACCGTTGGTGGGCTGCACGGAGGAGGTTGCCGAGGGACTGGCAGTCGCTGTCGGGCTGTTCAACCCCGCCTCTGCAGCGGCGAATTCTTCCTCCGTGGGGTTTCCGGAGAAGGCCGTGAGCTGAAGGACGACGGCGAGCACCACTGCAGCTGTTCCGGCACCGGCCGCTACCAGGTTGTCGCGCTTGCGCCGCGCCTCCTGGTCGCGCCGCATGGCGCGCTTGGCTTCCATCTGCTGAATGCGCCGTCTGGTTTCGCGGGCACTGCGTGAATTGGCCGCCAAGGGCTCCTCCTTATAGTCGGGCTGCTGCACCCGGGGCCTTCGGGCTCCGGGCACAGTGTTTGACGGCCGAGCCTGCCGGTCCGCTGCATTAGAGAATGCCGGCGGAAGACGCATAAACTGACTGCCGCACATAGTTTATGCATGACCGGCTGGACTGCCGCCGCCGCAACCCCGCTGGGGGCCATTGTCACGCAGGTCCGGCAGCCTTCACCAAGAGGAGATACTCCACCATGGCACGCACCGCCTCCCTGTCCGGATTCCCCGAGTGGCTTCCCGAGGAACGGCTGGTGGAGCTCCATGTGCTGGATACGCTGCGCAGGGTCTTCGAGCTACATGGATTCTCCTCGATTGAAACGCGTGCCGTTGAAACGGTCGGCCAGCTGCTGCGCAAGGGTGAGATCGACAAGGAAGTGTACGGTCTCAGCCGGCTCCAGGAGGACGAGAGCGAGAAGCTCATCAGCGGCGGCAAAGCGGATCCGCATGCGCTTGCCCTGCACTTTGACCTCACCGTCCCGTTCGCCCGTTACGTGGTGGAAAACGCCGGCTACCTGGCGTTCCCCTTCCGGCGGTACCAGGTCCAGAAGGTGTGGCGCGGTGAGCGTCCGCAGGAGGGCCGGGCCCGCGAGTTCACCCAGGCGGACATCGACGTGGTGGGCGACGGCGAGCTGCCGTTCCGCTACGACGTCGAGATTGCCCTGGTCATCGCCGAGGCACTCACCGCCCTTCCCATTCCGGACTTCCGCCTGCGCATCAACAACAGGAAGCTCGCCGAGGGCTTCTACCGCGGCATAGGGCTGGACGATACCGCCGGTGTACTCAGGAGCATCGACAAACTCGAAAAGATTGGCCCCGCGAAGGTGGCGGAACTGTTGAAGTCGGAACTCGGGGCCACGGACGAGCAGGCACAGAAAGCTTTGCAGCTGGCGGGAATCCGCACCGAGGATACCTCGTTCGTGGCGCAGGTCCGGGCCCTGGGGGTCAGCAATGATCTCCTTGACGAAGGCCTGGCCGAGCTGGAACAGGTCATCGAGGCGGCAGTACAGCGCGCGCCCGGCAAGGTACTGGCGGACCTCAGCATCGCCCGCGGCCTGGACTACTACACGGGAACTGTCGTGGAGACCGTCCTGGTTGGCCACGAGCAGCTTGGCTCCATTTGCTCCGGCGGCCGGTATGACGCGCTGGCGTCCAAGGGGAACCGCAAGTTTCCTGGCGTAGGTTTGTCCATCGGGGTGACGCGCCTGGTGTCCCGCATCCTGAGCCAGGACCTGGCACGGGCGTCCCGGTCCGTCCCCACCGCCGTGCTGGTCGCCCTCACGCACGATGAAAGCTGGGATGCGGCCCAGGATGTGGCCGCCCAGCTGCGCAGCCGCGGCATCCCCACCGAGGTCGCAGCCAAAGCTGAGAAGTTCGGCAAGCAGATCAAGTTTGCCGACCGGCGCGGCATCCCGTTCGTGTGGTTCACGGACGACGACGGCACGCACCAGGTCAAGGACATCCGTACCGGCGAACAGGTGGTGGCTGCTCCTGAAACCTGGACACCGCCTGCAGAAGACCTGACGGTACAGGTCTCCACCGCGGAAGAGCCCGCGGCCGCCGTCCTTTAGCCGCGGCCTGCCTGCCGGCGGCGGAAGCGCAGCGCAACCCACCGGCCGGCCGTGCCGGCTCCGAGCACGGCCACCATGGTCAGTACGGAAGCGGACGGCAGGGTGAACGCGAGCAGCAGGCAGGCAACGAAACCGACCGCGTTCAACCAGCGTGGTGCGTATCCGGGGTGGCTGTCCAAGGTATACGCCGACGCGTTCGCTACGGCGTAGTAAATCAGTACGCCGAAGCTCGAAAAACCGACCACCGTCATGACATCAGTGGTGACCAGAAGCAGAATGACGACGGCGGCCACGGCCAGTTCGGCAACAAAAGGTACCGTGTGCTTCCCGCCCACCCTGGCCAGCGGGCCCGGCAGGTCACGTTCCCTTGCCATGGCGAGGCTGGTGCGGCCCACCCCCGTGATCAGGGCCAGGAGCGCGCCCAGGCAGGCGGCTGCAGCGCCCACCTGGACCAGCGGGGCACCTGCCTGCAGACGGGACTGCATTACCGCATCGAGCAGCGGCGTCGCGGTGGCTGCCAGGTGACCCCCCGGAAGGTGGTTCAGCAGGAGCAGGGCCAACGTGAGGTAGATGGCGAACGTGCCGGCCAGTGCCGCCAGGACGGCACGGGGAATGGCGCGGGCCGGATCCTTGACCTCCTCGCCAAGGGTGGCTATCCGGGCATAGCCGGCGAAAGCGAAGAACATCAGCCCCGCCGCGGGGAGTACGCCCGCCGCTCCGCCTAAGGCTTCGGAGGCGCCCACCGTGCGGTGCGGCCCCACGGCTGCAGCCACGGCCACAAAGACCAGGGTGGCCAGGACCACGCACAGCAGGATCCGGGTGAGCAGTGCCGTGCGCGTGATGCCCAGCAGGTTCACGCCGGTCAAGGCAACAACTGCCGCTACGGCAACCGGTACCGGGTAGTCCGGTGCAATATAGCTGCCGAAAGTGAGCGCCACGGCTGAGCACGATGCCGTTTTTCCCGTGACGAAACCCCAGCCGGCAAGGAACCCCGGCCACTCGCCGAGCTGTTCCCGCCCGTAGACGTACGTCCCGCCGCTCGTCGGATACTTGGCGGCAAGGGCCGCCGAGGCTACCGCGTTGCAATATGCGACTGCCCCCGCAATCACCACCGACAGGGCCAGCATTTGGCCCGCCAGCGCCGCCGCCGGCGCGAAGACCACGAACACCCCGGCACCCAGCATGGAACCGAGGCCGATGGCCGTGGCATCAAACGTCCCAAGCCGGCGTTGCAGTTGCTGGTGTGCGCTCATGCGGTAACAGTCCCTTTGCAGCGGGTAAACTCGAACGGAATCGTTCCGCAACGATCCTACGAAACTTCTCCATCGACTTCCCGCTGTTACCCCGCAGAAAGGCGTGCTGTGCTGCGCACACATGACCTCGGATCCCTTCGTTCCGAGCACATTGGACAAACCGTAACCCTGGCTGGCTGGGTTGGCCGCCGTCGTGATCACGGTGGTGTGGCCTTCGTTGACCTGCGTGATGCTTCCGGCGTGGCACAGGTTGTGGTGCGCGAGGAAGAAGTCTTCCACGGCCTGCGCAACGAATATGTCCTGCAGATCATCGGCACCGTCTCCAAGCGGCCGGAGGGCAACGAGAACCCCGCCCTCGCCACCGGCGAGATCGAGGTGATGGCGGAAAAGGTCACCATCCTCAACACCTCGGATCCGCTCCCGTTCCAGATCGACGAGCACGTTGAAGTGGGCGAGGAAGCACGCCTGAAGCACCGCTACCTGGACCTGCGCCGGCCCGGCCCCGCCCGCAACCTCCGCCTTCGTTCGGAAGCCAACCGGGTAGCCCGCGAGCTGCTCCACCAGGACGGCTTCGTGGAGGTCGAGACCCCCACCCTCACCCGTTCAACGCCGGAAGGTGCCCGCGACTTCGTCGTGCCCGCACGTCTGGCGCCGGGCTCCTGGTACGCCCTCCCGCAGTCACCGCAGCTCTTCAAGCAGCTCCTGCAGGTTGGCGGGTTCGAAAAGTATTACCAGATCGCCCGCTGCTACCGTGACGAGGACTTCCGCGCCGATCGCCAGCCGGAGTTCACCCAGCTGGACATCGAGGCCAGCTTCGTGGAGCAGGACGACATCATTGCCCTCGGCGAGAACATCGTCAAGGCACTGTGGAAGCTCATCGGCGTCGAGATTCCCACTCCCATCCAACGCATCACCTACAACGACGCCATGGCCCGCTTCGGCTCGGACAAGCCGGACCTGCGCTTCGGCGTGGAGCTCACCGAGCTCACGGAGTTCTTCAAGGACACCAACTTCGGCGTCTTTAAGGCGCCGTATGTAGGCGCCGTCGTTATGCCGGGCGGTGCTTCACAGCCGCGCCGGACCCTGGATGGCTGGCAGGAGTTCGCCAAGCAGCGCGGCCACAAGGGGCTCGCTTACGTCCTGTACAAGGAAGACGGCGAGCTCGCCGGCCCCGTTGCCAAGAACCTGACGGAGACCGAACGCGCGGGCCTGGCGGATGCCGCGGGTGCCAAGCCCGGCGACTGTATCTTCTTCGCTGCCGGCGAGAAGTCCGCCGCCCGCGCCCTGCTCGGTGCTGCGCGCGTTGAGATCGGCCACCGCACGGGCCTGATCAACCCCAGCGACTGGGCCTTCTGCTGGGTTGTGGATGCACCCATGTTCGAGCCGGCAGCAACGGCTGTGGCTTCGGGGGACGTGGCAGTCGGCGCAGGAAAGTGGACTGCCGTCCACCACGCCTTCACCTCGCCCAAGCCCGAATTCATGGACAGCTTCGACACCGATCCGGAGTCTGCCCTGGCCTACGCCTACGACATCGTCTGCAACGGCAACGAAATCGGCGGCGGCTCCATCCGTATCCACCAGAGCGACATCCAGGAACGCGTGTTCGAGGTGATGGGCCTTTCGCACGAGGATGCCCAGGAGAAGTTCGGCTTCCTGCTCGAGGGCTTCAAGTACGGCGCACCCCCGCACGGCGGCATTGCCTTCGGCTGGGACCGCGTGGTTGCTCTCCTGGCCGGCGTGGACTCGATCCGCGACGTTATCGCGTTTCCCAAGACCGGCAACGGCTACGACCCCCTGACCGCAGCACCAGCCCCCATTACACCGCAGCAGCGCAAGGAAGCCGGGGTGGACTTCAAGCCGGAGGTAAAACCGGCTGAAGGCAAATAAGTTCCCGCCTAAATCCCTGAAGGCCCTCCCGGACGGGAGGGCCTTCAGGGATTTCTGGCCCCGAGGCATTGCCCTCGAACCCCTGGCCGCGCTGCGCCAGTCGGCCCAGTGGTATCGGGACCGGCGCCTGCCGCTGATCTTCCAGGTGACGGACACCGCCGCAAATGCTGGGCCTAACGATGTCCTGGATGCCCAGGGCTTCACCCGGCAGTCGGAGACCCTCATCATGGCGCGTCGTGCAGACACCGTTCCTCCCGGTCCGGCAGCTGTCAAGGCGGAAATCCGGGACCAGCCGGATGAGGCATGGCTGGACCTGTGGTGGAGCGTCGACGGCCGGGGCGGCCAGGCGGAGCTGGCGATGGTTGCTGGTCACAGCAGCCAACTTCGCTGCCCGGGAGCTGTACCTGCAGGCCGGATTCGGGGAAGTGGGCCGCTATCTCTACCGCCAGCAGCGGCCGCAGCGGGCATTGACGGGCTGTCGACCTTTCACCCCGGTGCGCGCCGGGATGAATTAGGGACGAGGATCCGTCACCTGGATTCGAACCGAACACGCGTCCGCTGCTGCCTTCTTCAGCACGGCGGCTTTGGGATCCGGAACGTCAAGATACGCGAGGCGGGGAAGCCCGGCATAGCCGTTCAGGGCCGGGTGCTCGAGGACAAGTCCCGCTAACGCCCTGTCACCGCCGGGAACCACATACTCAAAGACCTCTGCGCTGAATACCCGCTGCGCCTGCTTTGCGACAGCCTCCACCAGCGCGTCCGCCTGGTTTGACCGGCGGCGCGCAAACCGCTGCTGGGACTGGCCTCCCGCGGCGGTCCGCGACTGGACGTACGTGGAACCCAGCTTGGACGCCAGGACCAGTCCTTCGCTGACCACCGCGACGCCATAGCCTCCGCGGCGTACCAGCAGCAGGCCCAGCCTGCGCGGCTGCGACGCGAGGGAAACCAGCCTTTCGAGTGCATCCGTGCCGCGGCCGGGACGGCCGTCAACCGGCCAGGGCGGCTGGAGCAGCGCCTCAGCGCCGTCGTCGGCGATCAGCCGCAGGCCGTCGTCGTCATCGATCGGCTGATATCCGCCGTGTGCGGCGGCGAACCGCTCCGCCCAGCCGCCCACCCGCCCACCGGGGACGAAAGCGGTCCGGACGGAGGGCCCGTGCTGTCCTGCGGCAGTACGTGCAGACATGCGGCATCCTTTGAGCGGCGGCGGCTTCCGCGGGCGAAAATGCGGAGGTGAACTGGAAGTAGCCTATCTATGTGGATGATCTCTTCGGGCACGGGCCCGGCAATGATGACGACGGCGGCGGCAACGGTGCGCCGGCTGCCGGCCGGCCTGCCGGGGGAGGCGGGAACGCTTCCCCGCGCGGTCCGCTTGCCGTCCGGATGCGTCCCCGCACCCTTGATGAGGTGGTGGGCCAACAGCACCTCCTCGGCCATGGGTCACCCTTGCGCCAGCTGGCGGCCGGGGCGGGAGCTGACACATCAGGCCCCGCGGGACCCACTTCTCTCATCCTCTGGGGTCCGCCCGGAACGGGAAAAACCACCCTTGCCCACGTGATCGCCCGCGGTCCAGGGCGAAAGTTCGTGGAGCTTTCCGCGGTCACCGCCGGGGTGAAGGACGTGCGGCGGGTCATGGATGACGCACTGACGGCCAGGGACCTGTACAAAACCACCACCGTCCTGTTCCTGGACGAGATCCACCGGTTCAACAAGGCGCAGCAGGATGCGCTGCTGCCAGGGGTCGAGAACCGGTGGGTGGTCCTGGTGGCGGCCACTACCGAAAACCCGTCGTTCTCCGTGGTGTCGCCCCTGCTGTCCCGGTCCCTGCTGCTGACGCTTCGTCCGCTGACTGACGGTGATATCGAGGGTCTGCTGCAGCGCGCCATAGTTGATCCGCGGGGACTCGGCGGGAAGGTAGCCGTCAGTGAGGAAGCGCTGGACCATCTGGTCAGGCTTTCCGGCGGTGACGCGCGGCGCGCCCTGACCGCCCTGGAAGCGGCCGCCGGTGTTGCCTTCGGTGATGCAGACGACGCCGGCGAAGGGCCTGTCGCCGTCGAACTTAAACACACCGAGCGCGCCCTGGACGTCGCCGCCGTCCGCTATGACCGCGCGGGTGACCAGCACTATGACGTGATCAGTGCCTTCATCAAGTCAATCCGCGGCTCGGACGTCGATGCCGCACTGCACTACTTGGCGCGGATGCTGGAGGCGGGGGAGGACCCGCGCTTCGTGGCCCGCCGGATCATGATCTCGGCTGCCGAGGATGTGGGCATGGCGGATCCCACCGCCTTGCAGACAGCCGTGGCCGCGGCCCAGGCCGTCCAGCTGATCGGCATGCCCGAAGGCCGGATCATCCTCGCCGAAGCCGTAGTGCACCTGGCTACCGCGCCCAAATCCAACGCGGCGTACATGGGCATCAACAAGGCCGTCGCCGACGTCCGGGCCGGGCTCGGCAACGGCATCCCTGCCCACCTCAGGGACGCGCACTACCCGGGATCCAAGCAGCTGGGCCACGGGGTGGGATACAGATACGCCCATGATGCTCCGCACGCGGTGGCCACCCAGCAGTATCCGCCGGATGACCTGGTGGGGAAGGACTACTACCAGCCCACCGCGAATGGTGCCGAGCGCGACATTGCCGTGCGGCTGGAGCGGCTCCGGAAGATCGTACGGGGCAAGTGATTGTCCGGTGGAACGCGGGCGCCGTGTAGAATGGATGTTTGTCTGGCAAGGCGCGGACGCACAATCTCCCCAATTCTATGTTGAGAAGGTTATGCCTGCGCCCAGTAGCAAAAGGCAGCGGTTGGCCGATGCTCTCCATCGTGGAGGCCAGTAACACTGACACACCGCAGATATTGGAAGGACACAAGTGGCTAACAACACTCGTGCTCGCCGTCAGGCCCGCCTCTCGCGGTCCCTCGGCATTGCTCTGACCCCCAAGGCCGCCAAGTACATGGAGCGCCGCCCGTACGGCCCCGGTGAGCATGGCCGTGCCCGCAAGAAGCAGGACTCCGACTACGCCGTACGTCTGCGCGAAAAGCAGCGCCTGCGCGCCCAGTACGGCATCCGCGAAGCACAGATGACCCGTGCCTTCGAAGAAGCCCGCCGCACCAAGGGCCTGACCGGTGAGAACCTCATCGAACTGCTCGAAATGCGTCTCGACGCCCTGGTCCTGCGTGCCGGCTTCGCCCGCACCATCGCCCAGGCCCGCCAGCTGGTTGTGCACCGCCACATCATGGTTGACGGAATCCGCGTTGACCGTCCGTCGTTCCGCGTCGGCGAGGGCCAGCTGGTCCACGTCCACAGCCGAAGCGAAACCATGGTTCCGCTCCAGGTTGCCGCCGCCGGCGCCCACCGCGACGTCCTGCCTGCCGTTCCGGCCTACCTGGACGTCAAGCTGGAAGCCCTGCAGGCACGCCTGGTCCGCCGCCCCAAGCGCTCCGAGATTCCCGTGACCTGCGAAGAGCAGCTCGTCGTCGAATTCTACGCACGCTAAATTCCGGCAGCGTATCCAAAAAAGCCCGTGGCAAGCGCCACGGGCTTTTTTGTATGTAAGGTACTTGGGGGACATCTGCGGAATGCGCTTAAGTGCGCTCCTACCGGATGCAACCGAACCACAGAATTTCGAGGAGATGAACGTCTATGTCTGGTGGCGATATTGCCGGCCTGATCGCTGCCGGAGTGTTTGCGCTCCTGGTGCTGCTGCTCGCAGTGCCCATCCTGAAACTTGGCAAGGTGCTTGACGAGGTGCGCACCACCATCCGTTCCCTGAGCGACGGCGCCACGCCCCTCATGGACGAGGTAACGGCCACCGTGTCCACCACCAACCAGCAGCTGAAGAAGGTGGACGGCATCTCGTCCAACGTCTCCGACGCCTCGGCCAACCTGTCGGCACTGTCTTCCCTGGTGGCTGCCACGGTCGGATCGCCGCTCATCAAGGTGGCAGCTTTCAGCTACGGTGTCCGCACCGCACTGACCAACCGCAAGAAACCCGCTGCCGGCCGCCGCAGCCGCTGATATCCGGAGGACCACACACATGAAACGAATCGTCTGGATGGGAATTGGCGTGGCAATCGGAGTGATTGCCTTCCGCAAGGTCACCGAAGCGCAGGCCAGCATGCAGTCCACTCTCGGCCCCGAGGGCCTGAACCGGGCGGTGGGGCGCCTCGCTGACGGCGTCTACGACTTCGCCGATGCGCTCCGGGCCGGCATGCGGGAACGCGAAACGGACCTCCGGACGGCCCTCGGGCTGGAGTCGGGAGACCTGGCACGCCGCTGACCCGGGCAACGGCAGCAACAACGTTTGAACCACACCGGGCCGAAACCGTCCACGCGGTACCGGCCACACGAAAGAACCTCCGTGCCGCAGACGAGGCATGGAGCAAGAAGGGTAAGTACACAGCTCATGAAGTCGCAGGAGATCACAAAGCGCTGGGTGGACTTTTTTGTCAGCAAGGGCCACACCGCGGTTCCCTCCGCGTCGCTGGTCTCCAGCGACCCCTCGCTGCTGTTCACGGTTGCCGGCATGGTGCCGTTCATTCCCTACCTCACCGCCCGCGAAGAGGCTCCCTACTCCCGTGCCACCAGCGTGCAGAAGTGCATCCGCACCGGCGATATCGAGGAAGTGGGCAAGACTGCCCGTCACGGCACCTTCTTCCAGATGTGCGGCAACTTCTCCTTCGGCGACTACTTCAAGGAAGACGCCATCAAGTTCGCCTGGGAGCTGCTCACCAGGAGCGTTGACGACGGCGGCTACGGGCTTGCGCCGGAACGGCTCTGGGTCACCGTCTACGAAGAGGACGACGAAGCCAAGGAACTGTGGCTCAAGAACACCGGCGTGCCTGCAGAGCGCATCCAGAAGATGGGCAAGTCGGACAACTACTGGCACACCGGACAGCCCGGCCCCGCCGGCCCCTGCTCGGAGATCTACTACGACCGCGGCCCCGCCTACGGCGTGGAGGGCGGTCCGCTGGCAGACGAGACCCGCTACATCGAGATCTGGAACCTCGTGTTCATGCAGTACCAGATCGAAAATGTCCGCTCGAAGGAAGACTTCGACGTTGTGGGCGAACTTCCCAAGCGCAACATCGACACCGGCCTGGGCATGGAACGCCTGGCCATGATCCTGCAGGGCGTCGAGAACATGTACGAGACGGACCAGGTCCGCCCCGTCATCGACAAGGCTGCCGAACTCTCCGGTAAGGAATACACTTCCGCGGAGTCCGACGACGACCCCCACCACACAGATGACGTGCGGATGCGCGTGGTCGCCGACCACATCCGCTCGGCTTTGATGCTGATTTCCGACGGCGTGACCCCCTCGAACGAAGGCCGTGGCTACGTCCTGCGCCGCCTGATCCGCCGCGCCGTCCGCTCAATGCGGCTTCTGGGCGTCGAGCAGGCGTGCCTGCCCGAGTTGCTGCCGGCCTCCCGGGACGCCATGAAGGGCGTCTACCCCGTGGTGGACACCGACTTCGCCCGCATCAGCCGGATCGCCTACGCCGAAGAAAAGGCCTTCCTGCGAACCATCGCTTCGGGTACGGCCCGCCTGGAGGACGCCGTCAAGGAGTCTAAGGCCGCGAACAAGCCGCTGTCCGGCGAAGACGCTTTCACCCTGCACGACACTTACGGCTTCCCAATCGACCTCACGCTTGAGATGGCCGAGGAAGCCGGACTCAAGGTTGACGAGGCCGCTTTCCGCAGCCTGATGCAGGAGCAGCGCCAGCGCGCCCAGGCGGACGCCAAGGGAAAGAAGGGCGGCCACGCCGACCTCAGCGCCTTCCAGGAAATCCTTACCCAGGGTGAGACCGTCTTTACCGGCTACACTGAGCTCGACGCCGAATCGCGCGTCCGCGGCCTCCTGGCCGGAGGCCGGCCGGTGCAGCAGGCCGCCACCGGCGATGAAATCGAGCTTGTCCTGGCCGAAACCCCGTTCTATGCCGAAGCCGGCGGGCAGGCGGCAGACACCGGCCTGATCACCGGGGACGGGTTCGTCGTGGAGGTCCTTGACGTGCAGCGCCCGCTGAAGGGCCTGAGCGTGCACAAGGCCATCGTGCGCGAGGGCGAAATCGGGGCGGACTCCCTGGTGCGCGCCGCCGTCGACCGTGAACGCCGGCACGCTGCCGAGCAGGCGCACACGGGCACGCACATCGTGCACGCCGCGCTGCACCAGATTCTCGGGCCGGAGGCCACCCAGCGCGGCTCCTTCAACAAAGCCGGCTACCTGCGCTTCGACTTCGCCTGGGGCGAGGGCCTGAGCACGGCAACCCGCTCGGAAATCGAGGAAGTCTCCAACCTGGCCATCCGCAACAACTACGCGGTGGAGACCAAGGTGATGGCGCTGGCGGAGGCCAAGGCCCTGGGCGCCATGGCGCTCTTTGGCGAGAACTACGGCAACGAAGTGCGCGTGGTGGAGATCGACGGCGCATGGTCACGTGAGCTGTGCGGTGGAACCCACGTGTCCAACACCTCGCTGATCGGCAGCCTGTCGCTCCTGGGCGAACAGTCAGTCGGTTCCGGAAACCGCCGTGTGGAGGCCTTCGTAGGCATGGATGCATTCCGGCACCTGGCGGCCGAACGGGCCCTGGTCACCGAGCTGACCGAGATGCTGAAGGTCCCGTCCGGCCAGCTGGCCGACCGGATTGCCGCCACCCTTGCCAAGCTGAAGGCCACGGAGAAGGAACTCGACAGGCTGCGCAAGGAGCAGCTGGCCGCCTCGGCCGCCCAGCTGGTCAATACTGCCAAGGATGCCGGCGGTGTCAGCGTCATCGCCCATGACGCAGGCCAGGTCAATGGTGCGGACGATATTCGCGGACTCGCCCTGGACCTGAGGAACCGGCTGGGAGCGGCGCCGGCAACGGTGGCAGTGGCCGGCGTCGCCAATGACCGCCCCATCATCCTGGTGGCCACCAATGAGGCTGCGCGGGAAGCCGGAGTCAAAGCCGGAGCACTGGTCCGCCTTGCTGCCGGTATCCTCGGCGGGGGCGGCGGAGGCAAGGACGACGTCGCCCAGGGCGGCGGAACCGACCCCGGCAAGACCGCCCAGGCGCTGGCCGCCGTCGTCGATGCCATCTCGCGTCGCTAATCCTCCCATGACCGATCCTGCAGCTGCCGGCGCCTACCCCCAGGGCATCAAACTGGGGGTGGACGTCGGCACCGTCCGGGTGGGGGTTGCCGTCTGCGACCGCGACTCCATCCTGGCCACCCCGTACAAAACCCTGGACCGCAACGCGAAGAAGAACTCGGACATCCGGGTAATCGTAAACCTGGTCGAGGAACTTGGGGCGGTGCAGGTCATCGTCGGGCTGCCCCGGACCATGAAGGGTGAAGAACGGTCGTCTGCGGAAATGGCGAGGGACTACGCCCTGCTGTTGGCCGCAGAGCTGGCAGCGCGTGCCCTTGAGGTGCCGGTGAACCTCGTGGACGAGCGCCTCAGCAGCGTCACGGCGCACCGGAACCTGCATGAAGCTGGCATGAGCAGCAGGAACCACCGTAAAGTGGTTGATCAGGTCGCGGCGGCAGGCATCCTTCAGCACGCCATCGACATGCAGAAAGCCAGGGGAGCGGACGTCGGCTCACGCGTGACGCCGCCGGCCCCTTCCGTGGACCTGGGAGGCAGCGGACAGGATAGCTCTGTTCGTGCCGCCACAGGTGACACGGCCCGATCTTCAGATAATGGAAGGCAACAGTGAGCCCTGCCAACATTGACGACGCTTCCGGTCCGCTGGAGGCCGGGGCAGCCAGACCGCTGACCCGCAAGGAACTCCGTGCGCGGGAAAAGACCCACACCGGGGACCATGACGCCGTTCCCGAGCAGGCCTACGAAACGGGCCATGATGTTCCTCCGCCGCCGGCCGGGGCTCCTTCCATTGCCGGTCCGGAAAACGCTGCCGCAGCCGAAAACCTGGCCGTAACCGGGAAAGCTGCCGTAAGCGGGAACATTGCCCCGGAGGAGCAGCCGGTTCCGGCGGCACCTGCTGCCCCACCCTCGATCCAGCAGTCCCGGCAGGACTACGCGGGCCGCGGGGACACAATGCATCACCAGGAGCCGCACCACGGGGACGTGGACGCCGCCTACGCGGCGCCTATGCTGGCCCACCACGGCCGTGCGGGTGAGACGCCCTACACGGAGGACGTTCACTATGCCGACGGCGGCTATCCGGAGCGTGGGCAGCACGGCGATGCCTATGAGGAAGTCCAGTACCACGAAAGCGGTCATCACGGGGATGTCCATCACGGAAATCCGCACCACAGTGAAGCGCATCATGGCGACCATCATGCCGGCGGGCACCACGATTTCCGTCCCGGCGCCTCGGCCGCAACCGTAGTGGCCAAGCCGTCCAAGAAAGTGCGCCGCCGCCGTCGGCTGCTGGCGCTTTTCCTGACCCTCGCCGTCTTCGTTACGGCCGTTGCCGTCGGAGCGCAGTTCCTGAAGCCGCTGCTTGGCAGCAGTAAACCTGAAGACTTCCCGGGACCCGGCACGGGCGAGGTCGTTGTGACCGTCGAAAACGGTGAAGGCACCCGGTCCGTGGCGTCCAAGCTTGAGAACGAACGTGTTGTGGCGAATGCCGACACCTTCCTGCAGAGCTTCAGCGCCTCCGGCGGGACCTTGGCCCCGGGGGATTACACGTTCAAGAACGAGATGAAGAATTCGGACGCCGTGAACGTCCTGCTCGGCAAGGACCAGGAGAAGGTCATCTACTTCGCCCTGAGCGCCGGACTGCGGATCGGCGAATCGCTGCAGGCGATCTCGCAGGGGTCCGGCATCTCCTTCCAGGACCTAAAGGCGCTCAGCGACAAGCCGGCCCAGTTCGGGCTGCCCGCCAGTGCCAGGAACCTGGAGGGGTACCTGGCTCCGGGCGAGCACCGTTTCCCCTTGGGCACGCCTGCAAAGGACATCCTCCAGGCACTGGTCAAGACCACCACCGATGAACTCGTGGCCCAGGGGATCACGGATCCCGCCAAGCAGTACGAGGCCGTGATCGTGGCCAGCATCGTGCAGGCCGAAGGCGGCCAGGCCGAGTACGGGGATGTGGCCGGGGCTATCTACAACAGGCTGAAGCCCAACGACCAGACCGGCGGCTTCCTGCAGGTGGACTCTGCGGTCACCTACGGCCTGGGCACCAAGAGCTACAACTTCACGGATGAACAGCGGCAGGACAAGTCCAACCCGTACAACACCTATGCGAACCCCGGACTGCCGCCAGGACCCATCGGTTCTCCGGGGAAGACGGCCATCGATGCTGCCGCCAGGCCGAAGTCCAACGACTACCTGTACTGGGTGACCATCAACCTGGACACCAAGGAGACCAAGTTCTCCAAGACACTCGCTGAGCACAACGGCTACGTCGAGCAGTACAACGAGTGGTGCAGGGCCAACGCCGGACGTTGCACGTGAGCCTTCGGGCTGCCGTCCTCGGCCACCCGATCAGCCATTCCAAGTCCCCGGCACTGCACCTTGCTGCCTATGGCCGGCTGGGAATCGGTATGAGCTACACGGCCATTGACGTGACAGAAGAGCTGCTGCCGGCCCTGATGGGGCAGATCCGCGACCAGCCCGGCTGGCGTGGACTGTCCGTCACGATGCCGCTCAAAACCGCGATGCTCGGGCAGGTGGACGAGGTCCGCGGCGTGGCGGGTACCCTGGGCGTGGTTAACACCGTCACGTTCGAAGACCAGCCAACCGGTACCCGCACTGTTGGTTCCAACACAGACGTTGCCGGGATCGTCAACGCGCTCCGCCACGCCGGCGTTGCCGCAGCCCCCTCTGCCGTGGTCCTGGGCGGCGGCGGAACCGCGGCTTCAGCAGTGGCCGCGCTCCAGCAACTGGGTACCGGCCATGTAAGCGTCTTCGTCCGGGATACGGCCCGCACGGGGGAAGTCTGCGCGGCTGCCGAAAGCCTGGGCGTTGAACTGGAAGTCCGCAACCTGGCTGACGCTGCCCGCCCCGCCGCGGCTGCCGACGTCGTCGTATCCACCCTCCCGCCAAGAGCGGCCGATGGACTGGCAGCCGGGATGGCAGCCCTGAAGACCACCATGCCGGGTGTGCTGCTGGACGTGGCCTACGATCCGTGGCCAAGCCTTATCGCGTCAGTCTGGCAGGCAGGCGGCGGAACCGTGGTGCCCGGACTCGAAATGCTGCTGTACCAGGCGGTGGAACAGGTACGCCTGTTCACCCGGTTGGATGAGGAAGTTAATGCATCTGTCATAGATGTGATGTGTGACGCAGTCGGGCTTCCCCGACGGGTGTTGTGACCGCCATACGTGGCAGGATGGAAAATATGTTGCGTTGGTTGACTGCCGGTGAATCCCATGGTCCGGCTCTGACGGGAATTATCGAAGGCATCCCCGCCGGTGTTGAAATCACAAGCGGGCACATCGCAGACTCTTTGGCCCGGCGCCGCCTCGGATACGGGCGCGGTGCACGGATGAAGTTCGAGCAGGACGTCGTCACCATCCTGGGAGGCGTCCGGCACGGCCTGACCCAGGGCGGCCCGGTGGCCATCCAGGTGGGCAACACCGAGTGGCCCAAGTGGGAGCAGATCATGTCCGCGGACCCGGTGGATCCGGAACTGCTTGCAGACCAGGCCCGCAACGCACCGCTGACCCGGCCCCGCCCGGGTCACGCAGACTTCACCGGAATGCAGAAGTACGGCTTCAGTGAGGCCCGGCCCGTCCTGGAGCGGGCCAGCGCCCGCGAGACTGCCACCCGTGTCGCCATGGGCACCGTGGCAGCACAGTTCCTGAAGCACCTTGGCATCGAGCTGGTCAGCCACACCGTCAGCATCGCCAGCGTCACCGTACCCGAGGGCCGTCCGCTGCCTGCACCCGGCGACGTCCTGGCCCTGGACGCAGATCCCTTGCGCTGCTTTGACCGCGAGACCTCCGACGCCATGGTTGCGGAGGTGGACGCCGCCCACAAGGAAGGCGAAACACTGGGCGGGGTGGTTGAGGTACTCGCCTACGGCCTCCCGCCGGGACTGGGCAGCTACGTCCACTGGGACCGCCGGCTCGACTCCCGTCTGGCCGCCGCCCTGATGGGCATCCAGGCCATCAAGGGCGTGGAGGTGGGTGACGGTTTCCTGACCGCCGCGCGCCGCGGCTCCGCCGCCCACGACGAAATTGTCCGGGATGCGGACGGCCGCATCGTGCGCGCCAGCAACCGCGCCGGCGGCATTGAAGGCGGCATGAGCATCGGGGACGTCCTGCGGGTCCGCGCGGCCATGAAGCCCATCGCCACCGTGCCCCGCGCACTGAAGACCATCGACGTCAGCACCGGAGAAGCTGCCAAGGCACACCACCAGCGCTCCGATGTCTGCGCCGTTCCCGCTGCCGGGGTAGTGGCCGAAGCAATGGTGGCGCTGGTACTGGCCGAGGCTGTCACCGAAAAGTTCGGCGGCGACTCCGTCGCGGAAACAGCGCGGAACATCAAGGGTTACCTGGACAGCATTCCGGCATCCCTGGACTCGATTGGCCAGTAAGTGCCCGCCAGCAGTAAGACCACACCTGCCGGCAGGCCGATTGTCCTGATCGGGCCCATGGCGGTCGGAAAATCCGCCATCGGGCAGCAGTTGGCCCATCAGCTCGGAGTTCCGTTCGTTGACACCGACGCCGTGATTGTCGCAGGCCACGGCCCCATCTCCGACATCTTCGCCGGCCGCGGTGAACACGCGTTCCGCGAGATCGAGGCACGGACTGTAGCAGACGCCGTCGAGGCAGCGGACAACACTGCCACCGTTATCTCCCTGGGCGGGGGAGCGGTGCTGGACTCCGGCACGCAGCAGCTCATCAGCCGCTGTACCGTGGTGTACCTCGAATGCGATGCCCAAACCGTCGCTGGCCGCATCGCCCGGAACTCCGGGCGCCCGCTGCTGGCCGGGGACGCCGTGGGACGCTGGACCGCCATGTTCGCCGCCCGAAGGCCGGTCTATGAACGGCTGGCAGACATCACCCTGGACGTGCGCCACGGCTCGGTTACCGAACTGGGCGCGCGGCTCGAAGCAGCACTGCGTGAGTACGCAGCTGCCCAACAGGAAGTTGAAAAGTGAGCACCGAATCAACAGTCATCAGCGTCACCGGCGGTTCCACCGCGGAAAACTACGACGTCGTCGTCGGCCGGGGACTGCTGGGCGACCTTCCCGGCCTGCTGGGGGAGCGCGTGCGCCGGGTGCTGGTCATCCATCCGCGCGCCCTGCGCATGACCGGGGACACGGTCCGCGACGAGCTGGCCGCGGCAGGGTTCACCTCGCTGACGGCTGAAATCCCCGATGCCGAAGAAGGCAAGCACATCCAGGTGGCCGCCTTCTGCTGGCAGGTCCTGGGACAGAACGACTTCACCCGCTCTGACGCCATCGTGGCGGTCGGCGGCGGCGCCGTGACCGACCTTGCCGGTTTTGTGGCCGCCACCTGGCTGCGCGGGGTGAAGGTCATCCACATGCCCACCAGCCTCCTGGCAATGGTGGACGCCGCAGTGGGCGGCAAGACGGGGATCAACACCGCCGAAGGCAAGAACCTCGTGGGCGCCTTCCACCCGCCCGCAGGCGTGCTTGCGGACCTGGACACGCTCAATACACTGCCCAGGAATGAGCTCATTTCGGGCATGGCGGAAGTCATCAAGTGCGGCTTCATCTCCGACCCCGCCATCCTTGACCTCGTGGAGAAGGACACCGCGGCAGTGCTCGATCCGCAGTCGGCGGTGGTCCGCGAACTGATTGAGCGGGCTATCTCCGTGAAGGCGAAGGTAGTCTCCGAGGACCTGAAGGAATCCGGGCTGCGCGAAATCCTGAACTACGGGCACACCCTGGGTCACGCCATCGAACTGGTGGAGCGCTATTCCTGGCGGCATGGGGCTGCTGTCTCCGTGGGCATGATGTTCGCCGCCGAACTCGCCCGCAGCGTGGGGCGGCTCAGCGACGCCGACGCCGACCGGCACCGCAGCATCCTCGAGGGCCTCGGGCTTCCGGTCACCTACCGGCGGGACCGCTGGCAGGGGCTGCTTGACGGGATGCGCCGGGACAAGAAGTCCCGTGGTGACCTGCTCCGCTTTGTTGTTCTGGACGGAGTGGGCAAGCCGGGGATGCTGGACGTTCCGGACACCTCGCTGCTGTTCGCCGCCTACCAGGAAATTGCCTCCTGATGCACGGCGACATGGAAGGAACAGCCGATTGGCCCGAGGCCGGCTTCCCGGGCATCCGCATCAACCCCGAGTCGTTGCTGCCGGAGATCGTGAACGGTGAAGCCTGCCGGGAGGCGCTGGCGGCGTCCACCGATCCCGCAGACCACATCTTCGTGCTGCTGGTGGAAGGGCACGCGTCCGAGGCCGCCGAATTGCTCGCCGATGCCCGCTTCAAGGACCCGGAATCCTTCCGGTTGCGCACGTTCGAGGCCGAAGTGCTCCGCGTATCGAACCGCCTGGACCGCGCCGTGGAACTGTTCCGGCAGCTTTTGGCCGAAGTGCAGGGCACACCCCGGGAGGCACTGGTGTGGCAGTTCCTCGGCAAGACCCAGTACAGCGCCGGCCAGATGAGCGCGGCGGTGGAATCCTTCGCCCGTGCACTGGACCTGCGGGTGGCCCAGTCCGCCGACGCCGCACAGATCTACTCGTCCACCGTGGCGCTCCAGCGTGCCCGGGACGTCCTGGAACTGGCCTGCTGAGCCTGCCAACAGACGTGCCTGCAACCTGCCCGAGGGCACCGCAGGATGGTGCTGCCGATTTACCGGTAGAATGGTCTTTGGATTTTTACCTACCCGATTTTTGACAAACACGCGCTGGCAGTCCGTTTTGGCCTGTCCGCCGGCATAGCGCCTGACGCGCGACCAGACAGAGAAACCAGAGGAAACTGTGGCAACCACTAATGACATCAAGAACGGAACGGTCCTGAAGCTTGAGGGCCAGCTCTGGAACGTCATCGAATTCCAGCACGTCAAGCCGGGCAAGGGCGGTGCCTTCGTGCGCACCAAGATGCGCAACGTCATGTCCGGCAAAGTCGTGGACAAGACCTTCAACGCCGGCCTCAAGATTGAAACCGCCACTGTTGACCGCCGCGACTACCAGTACCTGTACCAGGACGGCGCGGACTTCGTGTTCATGGACACCTCCGACTACGACCAGATCACTGTTTCCGGCGCCACCGTCGGCGACGCCACCAACTTCATGCTCGAGAACCAGATGGTCAACATCGCCATCCACGAGGGCACCCCGCTGTACATCGAACTGCCGCCGAGCGTGGTCCTCGAGATCACCTACACGGAGCCGGGCCTGCAGGGCGACCGTTCGTCTGCCGGCACGAAGCCCGCGACCCTAGAGACCGGTTACGAGATCCAGGTCCCGCTGTTCATCGAGAACAACACCAAGGTCAAGGTGGACACCCGTGACGGCAGCTACCTGGGCCGGGTCACCGAGTAGTGAGCGCACGCGGCAAAGCCCGTAACAGGGCACTGGATATTCTTTTCGAAGCCGAGCAGCGCTCGGTTTCGGCCTTTGACGTGCTCCGGGCGCGCCGGGAGAAGACTGACCAGATTATTAATCCCTACACCCTGGAAATCATCGAGGGTGTGCTCTCGCAGCAGGCTGCCATCGATGAGTTCCTGGAGACTTACTCGCAGGGCTGGAGCCTCGAGCGGATGCCGTCCGTGGACCGCAGCATCCTGCGCATCGGCACCTGGGAGCTCCTGTACAACGATGACGTCCCGGACGGCGTAGCGGTCAGTGAGGCCGTGGCCTTGGCCAAGACGCTCTCCACTGACGAGTCACCGCAGTTCATCAACGGCCTCCTGGGCCGCCTGCAGCAGCTGAAGCCTTCGCTGCTCGCGTAGCTTCCCAATCAGCATGAGGGGCTGGCTTCCACCACGGTGGAAGCCAGCCCCTCATGCTTTCAACTGCACGCCCGGCGAGGAGATCAGCCGGCGACGGCGGCGCGCAGGGCGAGGATACGCTGCAGCTGCTGCCGCTCCTCAGCCTGGTGCAGTTGAACGTCGCGGCCGCTGAGGATCCGCTGCCGGGTGTTGGCAAGATGGGTTGCCGCCTTGAGGAACTCCTTCATCTGCTTCTTCCGGCCGTAGCTTCCGGCCCAGTTCAGCGCGGTCCGGCGGCCGCCCACTGTGGCCAGGAGTTCCACCTCAGCCGGCGTGAACCAGCCAGCTGCGGAGTACTCCAGGAGTCGCTGCCGGGTAAGCCTTTTTTCTGCTACCCGGAGCAGGATGATGCCGGCTATGGAAAGGAAGAAGATCGGCACCTGGACCATGATGTAGTCCGCCAGGAAGCCCTGGCCCATGCTGTTCCAGCGGTTATGCAGGAACATCGCGGGCAGCAGTCCCACCAGGAAGGCGGCCACGGAGGCTCCCGTATGCCAGCGGCGGGCTGCGTAGCCCATGATGAGTCCGGTGGTGCCGGTGAAGATGGCGTGGGCAAAAGGTGACATGACGCCGCGGAGGAAGAAGACCTGGGCGAAGCTGCTGGCGGGGTCTGCCGATTCGGCTATAGCCCGGCCGAAGTAGAGGATGTTCTCCGTGAATGCGAAACCCCCGGCGATGGTGAATGCGAAAACCACGCCGTCCACCGGTCCGTCAAAGTGTTTTCTGGCGAGCAGGAGAAGGATCAGCAGGCCTAAGGACTTGGCGAATTCCTCAACGATGGGCGCCTGCACCGTTGCCATGTAGGCTTGCAGGTCCGCCTCATCTGAAAACTGGAACGCCAGGACAAAGAAGGGCTGGATGAGCAGGGTCACCGCAATGGACACTGCCGCTCCCCACGTAAAGGCGAAGTAGAGGAGCCTTTTCGGCTCGGGCTCCCACTTGTCAATGATGTACACGGCCAGGAGCACCACCGAAAGGGGAACCAGGGAGGCCAGGAAGCCCACCAGGAAACCCGCAGTCCCAGTAGCGGACAGCAGGAACGGCACTACCAGGAAAAGGCTGAGGAAGGCAAGGGCGCTGCCGCCCAGCGTCAAAGCCAGCAGCCCGCTGCGGGACCTCCCGGCCTTAAGCACTGCTCCCTGGACCTGCGGCGGCACCACCGCGTCCACCGGCCTGCCCTGGTGCCCGGGCGCGGGCCGGTAGTTTCCCGGCTGCACGTGCCCCATCCAACTGGGGTTCGCTTCCCTGGGCAGAGGCGCGGCTGCCCGCTCCCAGGGGTCCTCGGATGGGCCGGACGCGGGCTGGCGCGGATGCATCGACATAACGAAAGCCTAGATGCGGCATGCCAGGACTCCTAGGATTCCGTCCACGAGCCGCCCCGGTGTGACCAGCACCGCGTCCTTCCGGCTGAAGTGCAGCGACCCTGTGTGGTAATTTTGTACCGCACATGATCCTTTTTTAATTCCGTCCTGTGAGGCGGGGAAAGGGGAGACGAGCGTTGACTTCTGTCACCAGCGCACCGGTTCCAGCCAGGGTTGTCCTAAGCCAGGCGGACATTGACCGGGCCCTCACTCGTATCGCCCATGAGATCCTTGAGGCCAACAAAGGTTCCCAGGACCTCGTCCTTCTGGGCATCCCGCGCCGCGGCTATCCACTTGCACGCAGGCTTGCGGAGAAAATCGCCGCCGCAGACAGCACGGTGGACGCTGCCGCCATCGTAGGCCAGCTCGATGTCACCATGTTCCGGGATGACCTTTCCCACCAGGGGACCCGGCCGCCCTACCCCACGAGGCTGCCGAGGACGGGCATCGACAACAAAGTGGTTGTCCTGATTGACGACGTCCTTTACTCCGGCCGCACCATCCGGGCAGCCTTGGACGCCCTCGTGGACCTGGGCCGGCCCCGCATCGTCCGGCTGGCCGTCCTGATCGACCGCGGCCACCGTGAGCTTCCCATCCGGGCGGACCACGTAGGCAAGAACCTGCCCACCTCCTCCGCTGAGAAGGTCCGCGTCCGGCTTGAGGAAACCGACACTGCCCCCGGTGGCGTTCCCGTCAACGAAGTAGTGATCGAGGGCCGCTCGTGAAGCACCTGCTCTCCACCGAGGACCTCAGCCTGGCCAACGCCATCCGCATCCTCGACACGGCGGAGGAAATGGCTGCTGTTGGCGACCGCGAGGTCAAGAAGCTGCCGGCACTCCGCGGGCGAACCGTGGTCAATCTCTTCTTCGAAGACTCCACCCGCACCCGGATCTCTTTTGAAGCCGCCGCGAAGCGACTCTCGGCAGACGTCATCAACTTCGCTGCCAAGGGATCATCGGTTTCCAAGGGCGAGTCCCTCAAGGACACCGCCCAGACGCTCTCCGCCATGGGTGCTGACGCCGTCGTGATCCGGCATTGGGCGTCTGGCGCACCGCACCGGCTGGCCGCAACCGACTGGATCGACGCCGCCGTGATCAACGCCGGCGACGGTACGCACGAACACCCCACGCAGGCCCTTTTGGACGCCTTCACCATGCGCCGGCATTGGTCCCGGCTCGCCGGCACCGGCTCGGAGGGCACGGACCTCAAAGGCATGCGGGTGGCCATCGCCGGTGACGTCCTGCACTCCCGCGTGGCCCGCTCCAACGTCTGGCTCCTGCGCACCCTGGGCGCCGACGTCACCCTGGTGGCGCCGCCCACGCTGCTGCCGATCGGCGTCGAAAAGTGGCCCTGCAAGGTCAGCTATAACATGGACGAAACCCTTGCGCAGGGCGTCGATGCGGTCATGATGCTCCGGGTCCAGGGCGAACGCATGAACGCCTCCTTCTTCCCCAGCACCCGCGAATACTCCCGCCGCTGGGGCTTTGACGACAACCGGCTGCGGGCACTGGACACCCTGGGCATGAAGGACACGATCATCATGCACCCGGGGCCCATGAACCGCGGCCTGGAAATCTCCGCGGCTGCCGCCGATTCCCCCCGCTCCACCGTGCTGGCCCAGGTCCGCAACGGCGTGTCGGTCCGGATGGCCGCACTCTACCTGCTGCTCTCAGGGGACACCCGGGAACCAGCCGCCACCCCAGCCCTGGCCTACGCCGGCGCCCATTCCACCAAGGAGAGCAATTGATGGCAGCCACCACCGGAACCTACCTGATCCGCGGCGCGTCCATCCTGGGCGGCGAACCGGCGGACCTGCTGGTCCGTGGCGGCGTGATCGCCGAAACCGGAACCGGGCTTCAGGCTGAGGGTGCCACGGTCATCGACGCCGCGGGCCTGGTGGCGCTACCGGGCATGGTGGACGTGCACACCCACCTCCGCGAACCCGGCCGCGAGGACGCCGAAACAGTGGAGACCGGAACGCGGGCAGCGGCATTGGGCGGCTACACTGCCGTCCACGCGATGGCCAACAGCACCCCGGTGGCGGATACGGCCGGCGTCGTCGAGCAGGTCTTCTCCCTGGGCCGGGCGGCAGGATGGGTGGACGTCCGCCCGGTCGGGGCCGTCACCGTAGGCCTGGCCGGAGAGCAGCTCGCCGAACTCGGTGCCATGGCCGATTCCCGTGCCCGCGTACGCATGTTCTCCGACGACGGCATTTGCGTCCACGATCCGCTGCTGATGCGCCGCGCGCTCGAGTATGTCAAAGCCTTCGATGGCGTGGTGGCCCAGCATGCCCAGGAACCGCGCCTCACGGCCGGCGCGCAAATGAACGAAGGCGAAGTGTCGGCCGTCCTGGGCCTCGCGGGCTGGCCGGCAGTGGCGGAGGAGAGCATCATTGCCCGCGACGTCCTGCTGGCCCAGCACGTTGGTTCCCGGCTGCACGTCTGCCACGTCTCCACGGCAGGGTCGGTGGAAATCATCCGCTGGGCCAAGGGACGGGGCATCAACGTCACGGCGGAGGTCACGCCGCACCACCTGCTGCTCACCGACGACCTCGTCCGCAGCTATGATTCAGTCTTCAAGGTCAACCCGCCGCTGCGCACGGATGCGGATGTCCAGGCGTTGCGCGCCGGCCTCGCGGACGGCACCATCGACGTCGTGGGCACCGACCATGCCCCGCACCCCAGCGAGCACAAAGAATGCGAGTGGGCGCAGGCTGCCATGGGCATGACCGGCCTGGAAACGGCGCTCTCGGTGGTCCAGCACACCATGATTGAAACGGGTTTGATGACCTGGGCCGATTTTGCCCGGGTCACGTCCACGGCGGCGGCGAGGATTGGCCGCCTCGCCGACCAGGGCCGGCCCCTGGAGGCAGGGGAACCTGCCAATGTCATCCTGGTGGACCCGGCCGCGCGCTGGACGGTAGACCCCTTCCGGATGGCCACCATGGGCCGCAACTCACCCTTCAAGGGAAGGAAGCTGCCCGGCAAGGTGGTGGCCACGTTCTTCAAGGGGCACCCCACTGTCCTCAACGGAGAACTCAACACGCCCTACGCGTTCACTGACGCCACCGCGGCAGGCGTAGCCTGATGGACAAAATTCTGCCCGGACTGGCGATGCTGGCGATTGTCGCCGTCGTCTTTGTCCTCCTTGCCATTGGCTGGCGCAACAGGCTGCGCCGCCAGTCCGACGTCGAACAGCTGCCTCCGGTGCCGGCGGCTCCCGGCCAGCCCACCGCCATCGCGGAGGGGCAGTACGTTGCCAGTACCACAGCAGGGGACTGGCTGGACCGGATCGCCGTGCACAGCCTCGGGATCCGGACCAACGCAACGCTCGCGGTGTACCAGCACGGCGTCCTCTTTGACCGTTCCGGGGCTCCCGCCCTCTACATCCCCGCAACGTCCCTCACCGACGTCCGGCAGGACAGCGGAATGGCCGGAAAGTTCGTGGAGAAGGACGGCCTGCTGGTGCTGGCCTGGCTTCTCGGCGCCCATGCGCTGGACACCGGCTTCCGCACCCGCCGTGCGGCGGACAAGGACATCCTCTTCGAAGCACTACAGCAATTGATCTCTTCAGCCCCGGCGGCTGACGCCAACAGTGGAAAGTAAGACAGTGACAACAAACACAGCAACCGCCTCCGCTCCGGCAGCCCCCGCGGCGCTCGTTCTCGAAGACGGCCGCATTTTCCGCGGGACCAGCTACGGCGCCACCGGAACCGCCCTGGGTGAAGCAGTCTTCGCCACCGGCATGACCGGCTACCAGGAGACCATCACGGACCCCTCCTATGCCCGCCAGCTAGTGGTGCAGACGGCGCCGCACATCGGCAACACCGGCGTCAACAATGACGACGCCGAGTCCCGCCGCATCTGGGTGGCCGGCTACATCGTCCGCGACGCAGCCCGCCGCCCGTCCAACTGGCGCTCCGAGCGTTCCCTGGACGAAGAACTCGCTGAGCAGGGCATCGTGGGCATCCAAGGCGTGGACACCCGCGCGATCACCCGCCACCTGCGCGAGCACAAGACCATGCGCGCAGGCATCTTCTCCGGCGACGCCGCCCGGGCAACGGACAAGGAACTCCTCGACGCCGTACTGGCCAGCGCCCCCATGGAGGGCTCCCGCCTGGCGGAGGAAGTGAGCGTGGACAACGCCTATGTGGTGGAGCCGAAGGACTACGGCTGGGAAGGGGACCCGCGCTTCAGCATCGCGGCGATCGACCTCGGTATCAAGGCCATGACCCCGGTACGGTTCGCCGAGCGAGGTGTCCGCGTCCATGTCCTGCCGGCCACGGCGACGCTCGACGACGTGAAGGCAGTCAATCCCGACGGCTTTTTCATGTCCAACGGTCCCGGCGACCCCGCCACCGCCGATGCGCAGGTAGAGCTGCTCCGGTCAGTCCTGGATGAGAAACTGCCTTACTTCGGCATCTGCTTCGGCAACCAGATCCTGGGCCGCGCCCTCGGCTTTGGCACCTACAAGCTCCGCTACGGCCACCGCGGCATCAACCAGCCCGTGATGGACCGCCGCACGGGCAAGGTGGAAATCACCTCCCAAAACCACGGCTTCGCCGTGGACGCACCGCTCGACGGCGCCACGCAGGCCCCGGAGGCACGCTACGGGCGCGTCGAGGTCAGCCACGTCAGCCTGAATGACGACGTGGTGGAAGGCCTCGCCTGCCTGGACATCCCCGCCTTCTCCGTCCAGTACCACCCCGAGGCGGCGGCAGGCCCCCACGACGCCGCCTACCTGTTCGACCGCTTCATCGACCTGATGAAGGGGACCCGGGACGGCAGAACCGCCAACCTGTCGAAGGACCCGGTTGACTCCGCCCACTCCGCCGGCGTTGATCACAAAAACGAAAACAAGACTGAGGACAAGAAGTAATGCCCAAGAGAACTGACCTTAAGAGCGTCCTGGTCATCGGTTCCGGCCCGATCGTCATCGGCCAGGCCGCCGAATTCGACTACTCCGGCACGCAGGCGCTTCGCGTCCTCAAGGAGGAGGGCCTGCGGGTCATCCTGGTCAACTCCAACCCGGCCACCATCATGACGGACCCGGAGTTCGCCGACGCCACCTACATCGAACCCATCACCCCCGAGGTGGTGGAGAAGATCATCGCCAAGGAACGCCCCGACGCGGTCCTGCCCACCCTGGGAGGGCAGACTGCCCTGAACACGGCCATTGCCCTGGACAAGAACGGCGTGCTCGAGAAGTACAACGTGGAGCTGATCGGCGCCAACATCGCCGCAATCGAGCTGGGCGAGGACCGCGAGAAGTTCAAGGGCGTGGTGGAGCGCTGCGGCGCCGAATCCGCCCGCAGCCACATCATCCACAGCATGGACGAGGCATTGAAGGCCGCTGACGACCTCGGCTACCCCATGGTGGTCCGGCCCTCCTTCACCATGGGCGGCCTGGGCTCGGGCCTCGCCTACAACGAAGATGACCTCCGCCGTATAGTGGGCCAGGGCCTGCAGTACAGCCCCACCAGCGAGGTGCTGCTCGAAGAGAGCATCCTTGGTTGGAAGGAATACGAGCTCGAGATGATGCGGGACAAGAACGACAACGTCGTGGTGGTCTGCTCCATCGAGAACTTCGACCCCGTGGGCGTCCACACCGGTGATTCGATTACCGTGGCGCCGGCCCTTACCCTGACCGACCGCGAGTACCAGCGGCTGCGGGACATCTCCATCGCCGTCATCCGCGAAGTGGGCGTTGACACCGGCGGCTGCAACATCCAGTTCGCCGTCGATCCCACCACCGGGCGCGTCGTCGTCATCGAGATGAACCCCCGCGTGTCCCGTTCGTCAGCGCTGGCCTCCAAGGCAACCGGCTTCGCCATTGCCAAGATCGCCACCAAGCTTTCCCTGGGCTACACGCTGGATGAGATTCCGAATGACATCACCCAGAAGACGCCGGCGTCCTTCGAGCCCACCCTCGACTACGTTGTGGTGAAGGTACCGCGCTTCGCCTTCGAGAAGTTCCCGGCCGCGGACAACACCCTGACCACCACCATGAAGTCCGTGGGCGAGGCCATGGCCATGGGACGTAACTTCACTGAGGCCCTGCAGAAGGCGCTGCGGTCGCTGGAGCAGAAGGGCTCGCAGCTGGACTTCAGTTCCGTTCCCGAATGGGAAGTGGCTGAGCTCATCGAAAAGGCAAAGCGCCCGACGACGGAACGGCTCCACCAGGTCCAGCGCGCCCTCCTGGGCGGCGCCACGGTTGAACAGCTCTTCGAGGCCACCAAGATCGACCCCTGGTTCCTTGACCAGCTGCAGCTCCTCAACGAGATCTCCCGCGAAATCCGCCAGGCCGGTGCGCTCACCAAGGAGATGCTGCAGCGTGCAAAGCGCCACGGCTTCTCTGACGAGCAGATCGGTGTCCTCACGCACAACTCCGAGGCTGTGGTCCGCGGAGTCCGCCAGGCGCTGGGCATCCGCCCGGTCTACAAGACCGTTGACACCTGTGCCGCCGAATTCGCCGCCTACACGCCGTACCACTACTCGGCCTATGACGAGGAGGACGAGGTTGCGCTGCACGCCAAGCCGTCCATCCTGATCCTCGGTTCCGGCCCCAACCGCATCGGCCAGGGCATCGAGTTCGACTACTCCTGCGTGCACGCCTCCATGGCACTGCGCAAGGCCGGCTATGAGACCGTGATGGTCAACTGCAATCCGGAAACCGTCTCCACCGACTACGACATCTCCACCCGCCTGTACTTCGAGCCGCTGACGCTCGAGGACGTGCTGGAGGTCATCGCGGCGGAGGAGCGCACCGGCGGCGTGATGGGCGTTTTCGTCCAGCTCGGCGGCCAGACGCCCCTGAAGCTTGCCCAGCAGCTGGCGGACGCCGGTGTGCCCATCCTCGGCACCTCCCCGGAGGCCATAGACCTTGCGGAGCACCGCGGCGCATTCTCCCGCGTCCTGGACAAGGCCGGCCTGACCTCGCCGAAGAACGGCACCGCCGTCTCCTTCGAGGACGCCAAGAAGATCGCCGACGAGATCGGCTACCCGGTCCTGGTCCGCCCCTCGTACGTCCTGGGCGGCCGCGGCATGGAGATCGTCTATGACGAGCCCAACCTGTCCCGCTACATCGCCAACGCCACGGAAATCACCCCGGACCACCCGGTGCTGATCGACCGCTTCCTGGAAGACGCCGTCGAAATCGACGTCGACGCCCTCTTCGACGGCACCGAAATGTACCTCGGCGGCATCATGGAGCACATCGAGGAAGCCGGCATCCACTCCGGCGACTCCGCCTGCGTGCTGCCGCCCATCACCCTGGGCACCAACGTCCTGGAGCGTGTGCGGACGGCAACCCGTGCCATCGCCGAAGGCGTGGGCGTCCGCGGCCTCATCAACATCCAGTTCGCCCTGGCTTCCGACGTGCTGTACGTCCTCGAAGCCAACCCGCGCGCTTCACGGACGGTCCCGTTCGTGTCCAAGGCCACCGGGGTGCAGATGGCCAAGGCCGCTGCCCTGATCGGCACCGGCGTCACCATCAACCAGCTCCGCACCGCCTACAAGATGCTGCCGGAAGTGGGGGACGGCTCCTCCCTGCCCCTGGACGCACCGGTCAGCGTAAAGGAGGCGGTCCTGCCATTCAGCCGGTTCCGCACCCTGGAAGGCAAAGTGGTGGACTCCCTGCTCGGGCCGGAGATGCGCTCCACCGGCGAGGTGATGGGCATCGACAAGCACTTCGATACCGCCTTCGCCAAGAGCCAGGCAGCCGCCAACAATGCACTGCCCACCGAAGGCAAGATTTTCGTCTCCGTCGCGAACCGGGACAAGCGCTCGGTGATCATGGGCGTCAAGCGGCTCTCCGACCTGGGCTTCGAGATAGTCTCCACCGGCGGCACCGCCGACGTCCTGCGCCGCAACGGCATCCAGGCCACCCCGGTCCGCAAGGTGGCAGAAGGCAGCAGCGCCGAAGGTGAAGGCACCATCGCCGACCTCGTCATTGCCGGGGAAATCGACATGGTCTTCAACACTCCGTCCGGCGGCGAGGCACGCAGCGACGGGTACGAACTCCGCGCGGCTGCAACGTCCATCGGCATCCCCTGCATCACCACCGTGGCCGAATTCAATGCCGCGGTCCAGGCGATCGAAGCGATGCGGACCTACGAATGGTCCGTCACCAGCCTCCAGGAGCACGCAGCTGCCTTGGCAGAGTCCCAGAAGGCGGCCCTGCAGCGTGCCTGAGCCGGTAACAGGCACTCAGCACGTACCAGGCGCCGGCCGGGAGCCCTTCGGCTCCCGGCTGGGCGCGGCCATGGCTGCCCGCGGACCGCTCTGCGTGGGCATCGACCCGCACCCGGCCCTGCTGAAGGCCTGGGGACTTGACGACGACGCCGCCGGGCTGAGGCGCTTTTCCCTGACAGTTCTGGAGGCGGTGGCTCCGCTCGCTGCCGCCATCAAGCCACAGGTGGCCCTGTACGAACGCCACGGTTCCGCCGGGATGGCCGTCCTGGAGGACCTCCTTGCGGAAGCGCGGGACGAGTCGGTGCTCACCATCGCCGACGCCAAGCGCGGGGACATCGGATCCACCATGGCCGCCTACGCTGACGCCTGGCTCCGCGACGGTTCCCCCCTTGCGGCAGACTCAGTGACCCTCAGCCCGTACCTTGGCTTCGAGTCGTTGCGGCCCGCGCTGGACCTCGCGGCGGACACCGGACGCGGCGTGTTCGTCCTGGCGCTCACGTCCAACCCGGAGGGCGCCTCCGTTCAGCACGTCGGGGGAGAGGATTCGGTAGCCCGCAGGATCACGCAGGCGGCCGCAACTGAAAATGCGCGTTACCAGGGCAGCATGGGTTCCGTGGGCCTGGTGGTCGGGGCCACTGTCGGCTCCGCAATCTCCGACCTGGACCTCGACCTCGCCGCCGTCCGGGGGCCGCTGCTGGCACCCGGCCTCGGGGCCCAGGGCGCTACGCCGGCTGATCTGCGTGCCACGTTCGGTACCGCGTATCCGCAGGTCCTGGGCACCTCGAGCCGGGACATCCTGTCCGCCGGACCGGAGCTGCAGGGACTTCGTGAGGCGGCCCGTCGGACGCTGGACGGACTCCGCGGCGAATAGCGGCCCGTTTCACCGGATGCATTGATTCGGGCACCACCAAAGGGTAGTTTCAGGACAGGTCCAAGGGCGGCCGCCCTTGGAAGAAATCCGCCGAATCCGGGGGTGTCCTCCATGGTCCTGCGACCCTTGTCAGCGTCGGAACGGGCTGAGGCCCTGACCAAGGCAGCAGCAGCCAGAGCAGCCCGCGCGGCCGCCAAGGAAAGCCTGAAGAACGGTGAGAGGTCCGCCGCCGACATCATCAACTCGGCATTGCAGGACGACGCCCTGGCAAGGATGAAGGTTTCAGAACTGCTGGAGGCGCTGCCCGGCATCGGGAAGGTCCGTGCCGCTGCCATCATGGGCCAGCTGGGGATTGCTGCCTCCCGGAGGGTCCGTGGCCTGGGCGTTCATCAGCGCCGGGCGCTGGTAGATTTTATAGACGAGAACTAGGGCGGGCCGCAGCCCGCCATACCCCGAACTTCGGCAAAGGAATACGTGAGCAAGAAACCTGGACTGACAGTCCTCGCTGGTCCGACGGCTGTTGGCAAAGGCACCGTGTCCACCTACATCCGCGACAATTATCCCGAGGTTTGGCTGTCCGTATCGGCCACCACGCGGGCTCCGCGCCCCGGCGAGCAGGACGGCGTCCACTACTTCTTCAAAAGCAAGGAGGAGTTCGAGCAACTCATCGCAGACGGTGAACTGCTCGAATGGGCAGTGGTCCATGGCCAGAACACCTACGGCACCCTGAAGAGCACGGTAAACCAGGCGATTGCCGAGGGGCGCTCGGTGCTGCTGGAGATTGATCTGCAGGGTGCCCGGCAGGTGAAGGCGGCCGTTCCGGACGCGCAGTTCGTCTTCCTGGCCCCGCCGAGCTGGGACGAAATGGTGCGCCGACTGGTGGGGCGCGGCACGGAAACGCCCGAGGAACAGCAGCGACGCCTGGAAACCGCTAAACTGGAACTTGCTGCTGAACCGGAGTTCGACCACACCGTCGTCAATGACGACGTCCGCCGGGCAGCGGACGAGCTTGTTTCACTCATGGGGCTGACCCCGCATCCACACCTGCCGGAACCGTCAGCCCGCTAGAAATTTGGAGAATTCGTGTCCACGAACCTTGAAGGCATCATCAACCCGCCGATCGACTCGCTGCTCGAGGCAGCCGACTCCAAGTACGGCCTGGTGATCTTCGGTGCCAAGCGTGCTCGTCAGATCAACGCTTACTACGCCCAGCTGCACGAGGGCCTCTTCGAGTACGTCGGCCCGCTGGTCGACACCAAGCTGAACGAAAAGTCGCTCTCGATCGCCCTCCGTGAAATCAACGAAGGCAAGCTGGTCTCCACGCCGATCGAAGCCGCAGAGTAATCCTGCTGCTGAACCTGACTTGCTGTTGACGGAGGTCACGTGCGCATAGTCCTCGGAGTCGGGGGAGGGATCGCCGCCTACAAGGTGGCATCGCTCCTCCGGCTTTTTACTGAAGCCGGGCATCACGTCACGGTCATTCCCACCGAGGCATCCACCCGGTTTGTCGGCACCGCCACCTGGGAGGCCCTGTCCGGGAATCCGGTCAGCAACAGCGTCTTCGACGACGTCCACCAGGTCAACCACGTCCGGCTGGGCCACGAGGCAGACCTTATTGTTGTGGCACCGGCGACCGCCGACCTGCTGGCGAAGGCTGCCACCGGCCAGGCCGGCGACCTCCTCACCAACACCCTGCTGATGGCGCGCGGGCCGGTCCTGTTCGCGCCCGCCATGCACACTGAGATGTGGCAGCACGCGGCAACCCGCGCCAACGTCGAAACCCTCCGGAGCAGGGGGGCTGCCGTGCTGGAGCCCGCTACCGGCAGGCTGACCGGGGCCGATTCCGGCCCGGGCAGGCTCCCTGAACCCGAGGTGATCTACGATGCTGCCATGGCCCTTGTGCAGGGCCAGTCAGATTTCCAGCTGCCGCTGGCCGGCCGGATCGTCACCATCAGTGCCGGCGGCACCCGCGAGCCGCTCGATCCCGTGCGCTTTCTCGGGAACCGGTCCTCGGGGAAGCAGGGCGTCGCCCTGGCGGTAGCGGCGAGGAACGCCGGTGCAACCGTCCGGCTGCTGGCAGCCCACATGGATGTACCGCCGCCGGCCGGGGTCGAGGTTGTGCCCGTGGAGACTGCCCTGCAGCTGCGGGAGGCAGCGCTGGCAGCGGCAGCTGATTCCGACGTCGTCATCATGTCTGCGGCCGTTGCCGACTTCCGCCCGACAGAGATCTCAGACACCAAGATCAAGAAACGCGATGACCATGCCGATCCGGTGATCACGCTGGTACGGAACCCGGACATCCTCCGGGAACTGGTGGAGCTGAGGAACCTGAAGGGCGCCGGAGCGGGGGAGAAGCAGCAGCTGATTGTCGGTTTTGCCGCCGAAACGGGGGACAGCCAGGGGGACGTGCTGGCCTATGGCGAAGCGAAGCTGCACCGCAAAGGCTGTGACCTGCTGGTGGTCAACCATGTGGGAACGGACAAAGTCTTCGGCCAGGACCACAACTCGGTGGTCATCCTGGCCCGGTCCGGTTCCGGACCGCAGGAGGCGACCGGAACCAAGACCGAGGTTTCAGCGGCCATCATCAGCCGCATCGGGCTTGAACTGAATTCCGTTTCGCCCCGCGCCTGAGTGTTTCAGGACACCTTTGCTTAGCACGGAGACATCTGCCGACGTCTCCGGGCGGGCGCGCAAACTTCAACCAGTAAGGTAATTAAGTGACTTTACCGCTGCACCTACCCCAGACGTCCTGGGCCTCGCCTTCCGCGCTTCGGCTCTTCACCTCCGAGTCGGTTACCGAGGGCCATCCGGACAAGATCTGCGACCAGATCAGCGACGCCATCCTCGACGCGTTGCTGGCCGCGGACCCGGAATCCCGGGTGGCAGTGGAAACCATGGCCACCACCGGCCTGGTCCATGTTGCCGGCGAGGTCACCACGGACGCCTACGTGGAGATCCCCCAGATTGTGCGCGAGACCATCCTGGGAATCGGCTACGACTCTTCCGCCAACGGTTTCGACGGCGCCCGCTGCGGCGTGTCCGTTTCCATCGGCCAGCAGTCCAACGACATCGCCGGTGGTGTCTTCAATTCCCTGGAGGCCCGCGAAGGGCGCCAGGAGGATGACTACGACCTCCAGGGCGCAGGCGACCAGGGTTTGATGTTCGGCTACGCCAGCGACGAAACCCCCTCCTACATGCCGCTGCCCATCTGGCTGGCCCACCGCCTGTCCGAACGGCTCACCGAGGTCCGCAAGACGGGCGAACTGGCCTACCTCCGCCCGGACGGAAAGACCCAGGTGACCGTGGGCTACGACAAGGACCTTCCCGTCTCCGTCGAAACCGTGGTGATCTCCAGCCAGCACGCCGAAGGCGCAAGCCTGGAGCAGCTCCGCGCGGACCTCGCATCAGTGGTCATCGAACCTGTCCTGGCAGGCGCCAATCTGGACATTTCCCGGGTCCGGAACATCCTCAACCCTGCCGGCGAATTCGTCATCGGCGGTCCCGTAGGTGATGCCGGCCTGACCGGCCGCAAGATCATTGTGGACACTTACGGCGGAATGGCCCGCCACGGCGGCGGCGCCTTCTCCGGCAAGGACCCGTCCAAGGTGGACCGCTCCGCCGCTTACGCCATGCGCTGGGTAGCCAAGAACGTGGTGGCTGCCGGCCTGGCCAAGCGCGCCGAAATCCAGATCGCCTATGCCATCGGCCAGGCCCGGCCCGTGGGCACCTACGTAGAGACGTTCGGCACCGAAACCGTTGATCCTGCCCGGATCAGCGCTGCGATCGCGGAGATCTTCGACCTGCGGCCGCGGGCCATCATCGACGCACTGGACCTGAAGCGGCCCATCTACGCCAAGACTGCGGCGCACGGCCACTTCGGCCGCGACGAGCCGGACTTCACCTGGGAGCGCCTGGACCGCGTGGACGAACTGAAGGCTTTCTTCAACGCCTAAAGTTCGGGGCGGCCGGGCTGCTCCTGCGCCGCCGGCAGCAATGTCCGTGCCCCGTGCTTTGATGGCCGTGTCCAGCCGGAAGCCGAACGGAGGTAACTGCCATGGCTGCTGACCCGCCCTTCGCTGCCGGGAAAACCGTCCAGCCGGCACTGGATCTCCCGGGCTCCGTGCAGCCGTCCCTGCTGCAGGGTTTCCCCCCGGCACCCCGGGCATCCGGGCCCCGGCTCGCCGAACACCTGCCGGTGGCCAAGGTGCTGGTGGAATCGACCCTTCCGCATCTGGACAGGCTCTTTGATTACGGCGTTCCGGACACCCTGGACAGCGCCGCCAGTCCCGGTGTCCGGGTAAAAGTCAAGTTCAACGGCCAGGAGCTCAACGGGTTCATTATGGAGCGCGTGGGCGAGTCCGACGCCGGCCACACCCTGGTGCCGGTGGCGAAAGTTGTTTCGCCGGTCCCCGTTCTCACGCCTGCAGTGCGGGAGCTGGTTTCCTCCGTGGCCGCCCGGTATGCGGGGACAGTCAGCGATGTGCTCCGCGTCGCCGTCCCGCCCCGGGTCGCACGGCTGGAGAAGGAGTTGGCCGCTCCGGCAGAGGATGCAGCGGCGAATGCGGAAGGGACTGCAGCGCCGGAAATCACTCCACAGAAGGCGGCGGCACCAGGTGAAGAGCTGGCCGGTGCCAGCTGGAGGATGTACCGCAACGGCACTGCCTTCCTGCGCCACGTGGCCGGGGGCGGTTCGCCGAGGGCAGTGGTGAACCCGCTGCAGGGTTACGGTCCGGGCGGGTGGCCGCAGCTGGTGGCAGAAGCCGTGGCCGCGGCCTGCTCATCGGGCCGCGGCGCCGTGGTGGTGGTGCCCGATTACCGGGACGTGGACCGGCTTGAAGATGCCCTGCGGCCCCTGCTGCCGGAAGAGGCAGTTGCCCGCCTGACGGCGGATGATGGCCCGACGCCCCGGTACCGGAATTTCCTTCGGCTCCTGACGGGGACGGCCCGGGTGGCCATTGGGACCAGGTCCGCGGCTTTCGCCCCTGTGCGGAACCTGGGCCTGGTGGCCTGCTGGGACGACGGCGACGACCTCCATATCGAGCAGCGTGCCCCCTATGCCCACGCCCGCGACGTCCTGCTCCTGCGTGCAGAGCAGGAGGGCACCGCCTGTCTCCTTGCAGGCCACGCACGCAGCACGGAGGCGCAGCGGCTGGTGGAAGCCGGTTGGGCGCTGGCGGTGGAGGCCAGCCGACCGGACGTCCGCCGGACTGTGCCGCGCGTCGTCAGTACTGCCGACAGCTTCGAACAGGAGCGGGATCCGCTGGCCAGGATTGCCCGGCTTCCCGGCGCAGCATGGCGTGCTGCCAAGGAGGGCCTGGAGCGCGGACCCGTCCTGGTGCAGGTGGCCCGCGCCGGGTACGCGCCGTCGTTGGCGTGCGAAACCTGCCGTGAGCCGGCACGCTGCGGCGCCTGCCAGGGGCCCCTGGCGCTGGCCGGGGCCAACGGCACCTCGGCGATGCCCCAATGCCGCTGGTGCTCCACGCCTGCGCCGGACTGGCGCTGCGGACACTGCGGCGGACGCCGCCTCCGCAAGGGAGCTACCGGTGTCATCCGCACGGCCGAAGAGCTGGGCCGGGCCTTTCCCGGCACCACCGTTGTCACTTCTTCCGGGGACCAGGTGAAGGCAGAAGTCGGTGCGGGCAGGGCCCTGATCGTCGCCACGGTGGGGGCTGAGCCTGTGGCAGCCGGAGGATATGCTGCCGCCCTGTTGCTTGATGGGGATTCCCTGCTGCGGCGCGAAACCCTCCGGGCCGGTGAGGACACCGTGCGGCGGTGGTTCAACGCGGCAGCGCTGGTTCGCCCTGCCACAGATGGCGGTTTGGTGGTGGTAACGGCCTCGGACACGGCTGCCGTCGGCGCCCTGCTCCGCTGGGACCCTGCCGGTTACGCCCATCGGGAGCTGGCCCTCCGGGCAGAGCTGCAGCTTCCCCCTGCGGTGCGCATCGCGTCGGTCACCGGGCCACGCGCCGCCGTCGAGCAGTACACCGCCGCGGTGGCGGCCGAACTCGGCTCCGCCGGCATCTTCTTGCGCAGCGCCGGCCCTGCACCCCTGGTGCTCAGTGGTCCGCCGTCCGCCCGCCGCTCGGTGGAGGATGTCCGCACCCTGCTCTTTTTCCCCTACGCCCAGGCGTCTGCCGTCACCCGCGTCCTGCGCGTCGCCCGGGCGGCGGCAGCAGCCAAGCGCACCATGGAGCCTTTCCAGCTCCGGCTCGACGGGGTTGACGTGCTTTAGCCGGGGCTGCCGTTGCGGGACGTGGCCTTGCGCCGCCCCAGCACCACGTCGTGGGCAACCTGCACCAGCTGGCGGGCGGACTCGTCCCAGCTGAATTCCTGTGCCCGGGCAAGGGAACGCCGGGAGAGGTCCTGCCAGCGGGTCTCGTCCTGCAGCGTTGTCACGGCAGCGGCAAACTGCCCGGGGGAGGCCGGGTCCACGTAGAGGGCAGCATCGCCCCCGACCTCCCTGAAGATGGGGATGTCGCTTGCTATGACGGGGGTGCCCAGGGCCATGGCCTCCACCAAAGGAAGCCCATATCCCTCCGCGCGGGACAGGCTGACAAGCGCTGTGGCCGACCGCAGGAACGTGTCGTACTCCTCGTCCGTGACGCCATTGTGGAACACTACGTGGGCATTCGGCGGCACGAGCCGTTCCAGTTCCGCACGGCGCTGAGGCGTGATGCGGCTGAGCAGGTGGAGGGTATAGCCCGGGAGCCCGGCCATGCCCGCCACCATGGTTTCCACGTTCTTGTATGGCATGAAGGAGCCCATGTACACCAGTGACTGGTCCGCTCCGGCCTCGGGGGAGCGGGGCTCCTGCGCCGGCTGCGGTGCGTTGCTGATGATCCGGACCGGGCGGCGGGTGAGCCGGTACTTTGCCATCAGTGCTTCAGTGGTCCTGCTGATGGTGGCAACAGTATCCGCCCGGTTGAGGAGAAGCCGCTGCGGCCAGTACGCCTTGTGGTAGAGCCGCCAGAGGAGCCGCACGGGCGCCGGCAGGAACCCTGGAGGGGTTGGGTGCTCGTAATAAATGAGGTCGTGGAGGGTCAGGACCAGTCCGTACTTGCGGCCCCACGTGCCCATCGTCTGCATGGGGCACACCACCACGTCAGCGCCGAGCTTGTTGATGGTGCCCGCCACAAAAAGCTCCCGCGGTGACAACGGGCTGCTGATCAGCGTGTAGGGAACGTCCGGCAGCAGGGCGAGTTGCCGGACGTCGGAAACCAGCATGGAGACGTCGGCGATTTTGGCTGTGGCGGCGATCAGGCTTGCCCCATAGCGGCTGATGCCGTCGTGGTGGTCGGTCTTGGTGAAACGTGCATCGATGAGGATCTTCACGCGGGATGGTCCTTAAGGAAGCTGCGGATGAAGGCGGCTGCCGGTTCGGGTGTTTCGTAATGGATGAGATGGCCGACGCCGGGAATCACCTGGAGTTCGCCGTCGGGGAGCAGCGCGGCCAGTCGGCGCTGGTCGCCGAGGACGGCAATTTCGTCCTTTTCGCCTGCTATCAGGAGCACCGGCAGGGTCAGCCGGGGGGCTACTTCTGCCACGTGGCTGGTGACCGATGCGGTGAACGACTCAAGCAGGCTCTCGCGGCTTGCAAAGGCGCTGAAGTAGGTGTGGTGCTGCCCGTGGATAAAACGCCGGAGGTCCCGGTCGCCGGTCTTGGCCATGGTTTCGCTCATCACCCGGACGATCAGCGGATTCCGCAGCAGGGCCAGTCCCACGGGCCGGGGAAGGCGCGCGGACAACCGGTAGTACAGCACCGCCAGGCGGGTCATCAGGCCTTTTGGTCCTTCAAGCGCCGGTGCTGCAATGGGATTGATGAGGATGAGGGGATGGACGGATCCAGGGTTGCCGGCAACATAGTGCGCGGCAATGATGGAGCCGAAGGAATGGCCCAGCAGGACGGTATCCGGGCCCAGGCCCAAGGCTGCCATGAACTCCGTTATGAACGAGCCGTAACGCTGCACGGAGTGCTCAGCCGACCTGAACGCCTCGGAGTCCCCAAACCCGGGAAGATCCGGCATGATGATGCGCATGTCGGGAAGCTGGTCTGCTACCCGCAGCAGCCCGTGGTGGTCTCCCCTGAAGCCGTGGATGACCAGGATGGTCCGCGTTTCCGGAGTGGCAGGCAAGGGTTCGTAGGTCCAAAATGCAACCTTGCCGCCGTCGAGCTCCACTGAGGAGGCAGAGGTGCGGGCGGCGAGGTCAGGGCTGAAGTAGGCAGGCGCGGCTGCTCCGGGGTGCGCTGTGGTCATCTGGTGCAGCCTAGCTGACGTGGTCCGGGTGTGAGCCGGTGCGGTGGCCGCGGTCCAGCCCTGCAAGCGCCGCCATGTCCCGTTCGGAGAGCTCAAAATCGAAGACGTTCAGGTTTTCACGGATGCGGGCTTCCGAGCTGGCCTTGGGGATGGCGATGTTGCCGAGCTGCATGTGCCAGCGGAGGATCACCTGCGCAGGAGTCTTGCGGCGTTCCGCGGCGCAGGCCTGCACCACGGGATCGGCGAGAACCTGGCCGCGGCCCAGGGGGCTCCACGCCTCGGTGCGGATGCCGAGTTCCTCGTGGATCTTGCGGAGCTCTGCCTGCTGCAGCCACGGGTGAAGCTCAATCTGGTTGACCGCGGGCACCACCTCTGCCGATTGGAGCAGCCGCTCAAGGTGAGCGGGCTGGAAATTGCTGACGCCGATGGCGCGGACTTTTCCTTCCCGGTAGAGAGTTTCCAGGGCGCGGTAGGTTTCCGGAAAAAGGCCCCGCTTGGCGCACGGCCAGTGGATCAGGTACAGGTCCACGTAATCCAGGCCGAGGTTGACCATGGAGGTATCGAACGCCCGCAAGGTCGCCTCATAGCCATGATCGGTGTTCCACACCTTGGTGGTGACGAAGAGGTCTTCCCTGGAGAGTGCCGGAAAAAGTTCACCTGATCCCCCGCGGTCCCCCTCCCCGCCCAGCTGCGAACTCATCCCGCGGGCCAGCCCGGTTTCGTTGCCGTACATGGCGGCAGTATCGAAATGGCGGTAGCCGGCGGCGAGCGCGATGGCAACCAGCTTTTCCGCGTCAGCTGCCGGGACCTTGTACAGCCCGAATCCGAGCTGCTGGATCAGCACGCCGTTGTTGAGGCTGAGCCGCGGAGAGGTTTTCATAGCCACGACTTTACCCACTCACTGTGGCGAGGCCCTCGAAGTCGACCAGGCGCCGTGCGGTGGCCTCATCTAGGATCAGGTCGGTCGCCAGGCCTGCGGCGAGGGCGCCGCGAAGCCCGTTGATCTTGGACACGCCGGAAACCACGCAGATCCTCCGCCTGACCTGGCGCAGGTCAGCAAGGGCAGGCCCTGTGGACCGTTCATTAAGGACAATGCCGTCCGAGGATCCGTCGCCGCGGAAGAAGACGGTGGCAACGTCGCCCACCACATCGGACGTGGCCAGGATATTGAGGTCAGCCTCGTCCAGGTATCCGCCGGCGTACACGTGGCTGGGATAGTCGGCATCCACGGAACCCACGCCGAAGATGGCGATGCTCATCTTTTCCTGGAGCTCGAGGATTCTTTGCACGCTGCGTTCATTCCACATGGCGGTTTTGGTGGCTGCATGGTCGAAAAATGCCGGCACGGGGAACTGTTCCACCCGTGCTCCGTAGGCGCTTCCAAACCGGCGCATGATGTCGCTCGCATAGGTGATGCCGGTGGTGTGCATGTTGCCCGCGCCGTTCAGCTGCACCACCACGCTGTCGTGGGTGATCTTGCGGGTGAGGTGCCGGCTGACGGCGCTGAGGGTTGATCCCCAGGCCACCCCGATGATCGCGTTAGAGTCCACCAGCGGCCCGATGGTCCTGGCTGCCTGCATGGCCACCCGGTCAAGTGTTTCCGCTTCATTCAATGTCTCCAGGACCGGCACCACATGTACATCCACCCCGAAACGCCGGCGGATCCTGCCCTCGAGCTCAGGTCCCGTGTCCAGCGGATTGCGGATCTGGATTTGCACCAGGCCGGAGTCGCGGGCGGCGGACAGGAGCCGGGAAACGGTGGATCTGGAAGTCCGAAGCTCCCGTGCGATCGCGTCCATCGTCAGGTCCTGCAGGTAGTACATTTGTGCAGCTCGAAGGGCATCTGAGTGCCTTGAAGCGTCCATGGCCGCTCCCTTCTGCACGTTTGTGCATAGTGCTTGACTCCATTTTCCATTAGTCCAAACAATAGTGGAGAACGGCGGCGTACCCCTGCGGTGCCCGCGCCATACGAAGCCCCAAGGGAGTCATTTTGGGACCCAAGGATTCAACCAACCCGCTTGTTGCGCCGGCGGCGAAGCCTGGCGCCGAGCGGAGCTCAGTCCATCATCTCCGCCGCCGGCCCCACGCGAAGGTGCTGGTGGTCGGAGGAGGCATCAACGGCGTGGGCACCTTCCGTGACCTTGCACTGCAGGGCGTGGACGTGGCCCTCGTCGAACGCGGGGATTACTGCCAAGGAGCCAGCGGCGCCTCCTCCCACATGATCCACGGCGGCATTCGCTACCTTGAGAACGGCGAGTTCCGCCTGGTGCGGGAATCAGTAGTGGAGCGCAACCGGCTCCTCCGGATCGCCCCGCACTATGTCAAGCCGCTGCAGACCACCATCCCCATCTTCAGCACGTTCTCCGGCGTGCTCTCGGCGCCTCTCCGTTTCCTGACGCACAGGCAGCACGGAAAGCCCAAGGAACGCGGCGCCTTCCTGATCAAGCTCGGCCTCAGCTTGTACGACTCCTTCTCGCGGGACGGCGGCACCGTGCCCCGGCACCAGTTCCGCAGCGGCGAACGGGCCCGCGCTGAATTTCCCAGACTGCGCTCCGACGTCAAGTACACTGCCACCTACTTTGACGCCTCGGTCCACAACCCGGAGCGGCTCACGCTCGATGTCCTCCAGGACGGTGAAAAGGCCGGGGACGCGGCAACGGGCGAAGGAAATGCCCAGGGCAACACCGCCCGGGCCAGCAACTACGTCTCGCTGCAGTCCATGACCGGGCAACCCAATCCTGGGACCGGGAGGGGCAGTACCGTCCGGCTGCGGGATGAGCTGACGGGTGAGGAATTCGACTTCACGGCAGATGTCATCGTCAACACCACCGGCGCCTGGGTGGACCTGACCAATGAAGCAATGGGCACCGACTCCACGTTCATGGGCGGCACCAAGGGTTCGCATATCGTGCTTGACCACCCTGACCTTCTCGACGCCTGCCGCGGCCGGGAGATCTTCTTCGAGCACACGGACGGCCGGATCGTCCTGATCTACCCGATGGGGGACCGGGTCCTGGTGGGTACCACCGACGTAGACGCGGACATGGCGGAAGATGCTGTCTGCACGGACGAGGAAATCACCTACTTCTTCGACCTGATCGGCCACGTGTTCCCCGACATCGCGGTAACGCGCGAACAGATCGTCTACACGTTTTCGGGAGTGCGGCCCTTGCCCCGCCACGATGCCACCCAGCCGGGGTTTGTTTCGCGGGACTACCGTATCGAGCGCAGCGGTCCTGCCGAGGGGACGGAGGGTGCCGGCGCTGTGGTGCTGAGCCTGGTGGGCGGTAAATGGACCACCTTCCGGGCCCTGGCTGAGCACTTGGCCAACGACGTTCTAGCCGAAATCGGCATGGAGCGCAAGGTGTCCACCGCGCAGCTTCCCATCGGCGGTGGCGCAGGCTTCCCTGCTGATGAAGCCGGAGTGCAGAAGTGGATCAAGGCGCACATGGGGTCCGGCCGGGACGCTGACCGTACCGCCGGCCTGCTGACCCGCTACGGCACCCGTGCGGAGGCCGTGATGGAGTATCTGGACGCGGCGCCGGACAGGCTGCTGCACTCGACCCGGGAGCTGAGCGCCCGGGAACTGGAATTCATGGCGGCGAATGAGCAGGTGGGACACCTCGTGGATGTCCTCATCCGCCGGACCTCGCTGGCCTTCCGCGGGCTGGTGACCGGCGAACTGCTGAATGAAGTGGCGGACGTGCTGTCAGGTCCAC
This sequence comes from Pseudarthrobacter sp. NamB4, assembly GCF_005796185.1. Classification (GTDB taxonomy): domain Bacteria; phylum Actinomycetota; class Actinomycetes; order Actinomycetales; family Micrococcaceae; genus Arthrobacter. Next base: position 95,117 of record NZ_VAHM01000007.1, on the reverse strand, counting down.
TGGGTTGGGGTGCTGCTGCCCGCGCAGCGGAGATCACGCATGCCCAGGAAGTGCTGCAGCGGTTCCACCGCGTAGAGACCCACAGCCTGGTCGCCTAGGGCCCGGCTGCAGGCCGGGGCGGCAGCCCGCCCCGGCCACCGGTCCTTCAACCCGCGAAGGGCCTCCATCAGAAAATAAAAAAGGAGTCAAAGATGTCTCTTGGAATAGTTTTCTTATCTGAAGTATTTGGAACGGCAATGCTGACCCTGCTGGGCTGCGGCGTCGTCGCCAACGTCGCCCTGAGGGGAACAAAGGGCAACAGCGGCGGGTTCCTGATGGTCACCTGGGGATGGGGTGTTGCCGTCTTCGCGGGCGTTTACGTTGCCGCACAGTCCGGGGCCCACCTGAACCCTGCGGTGACCCTGGGCCTGCTCCTCAACGGAAAGACCGAATACGCGCCAAACGTCCCGGTGGACGCCGTCTCCACGCTGACTTACTTCGGCGGCGAACTGCTGGGGGCATTCCTGGGTGCTGTGGTCTGCTGGCTCGCCTATAAGCAGCACTTCGATGCAGAAGAGGAAGTTGCCAGCAAACTGGGCGTCTTCTCTACCGGACCCGCCATCCGCTCCACCCCGTGGAACCTGGTCACCGAGATCATCGGGACCTTCGTCCTGGTCTTCGTGATCCTGACCTTCGGCGGGACCCCGTCAGGCCTTGGACCGCTTGCCGTTGCACTGCTCGTCGTCGGCATCGGCGTGTCCCTCGGCGGCCCCACCGGGTACGCCATCAACCCGGCCCGCGACCTTGGTCCCCGCATCGCCCACGCCGTGCTGCCCATCAAGGGCAAAGGCTCCAGCGACTGGGGCTATTCCTGGATTCCGGTGGTGGGCCCGCTGGTTGGCGGAGCCCTCGGCGGCCTCGTGGCCAGGATCGTCCCCATTATCGCCACCGCCGCAGCCTGACTTTCCCTATTAGCGCAACAAATCCACTGCTCAAAGCCGCAACAAGAAGAGCCGCAACAAGACAAGGACGTCATTATGAACCAGTACGTGATCGCCATCGACCAAGGCACCACAAGCACCCGCGCCATTATTTTTGACCACAGCGGCGCAATTGTCTCCTCCGGCCAGATGGAACACGAACAGATTTTCCCCCAGGCAGGCTGGGTGGAGCACGACGCCACGGAGATCTGGAACAACACCCGTGGGGTCATCGGCTCCGCCCTCTCCAAGGCGAACCTGACACGGCATGACATCGCCGCCGTCGGCATCACCAACCAGCGCGAAACCGCCGTGGTGTGGGACAAGACCACCGGCAAGCCCGTGTACAACGCCATCGTGTGGCAGGACACCCGCACCCAGAACATCGTGGACGAACTGGCCAGGGACGGCGGCGCGGACCGCTTCAAACAGAAAGTGGGCCTGCCGCTGGCCACCTACTTCTCAGGCACCAAGATCAAATGGATCCTGGACAACGTGGACGGTGCACGTGAGAAGGCAGAAGCCGGGGACCTGGTCTTTGGCAACACCGACGCCTGGGTGCTGTGGAACCTGACCGGCGGCGTGGATGGCGGCGTCCACGTGACCGACGTCACCAACGCATCCCGGACCCTGTTCATGGACCTCGAAACGCTGCAGTGGGACGACGAAATCCTCGGCATCTTCGGCGTACCACGCAGCATGATGCCGGCAATCAAGTCCTCCTCGGAGGTATACGGCACCGTGCACAGCTCCCAGCTGCTCCGCGAGACGCCCGTGGCGGGCATCCTGGGCGACCAGCAGGCCGCCACGTTCGGCCAGGCCGCCTTCGAAACCGGTGAAGCCAAGAACACCTACGGCACGGGCTGCTTCCTGATCTTCAATACCGGCGAAGAGATCGTCCACTCCAAGAACGGGCTGCTGACCACCGTGGGCTACAAGCTCGGGGATGCAGCGCCGCACTACGCCCTGGAGGGATCGATCGCGGTCACGGGCTCGCTCATCCAGTGGCTGCGGGACAACCTGGGCATGATCAGCAGCGCGCCGGAGGTGGAAACCCTGGCGGCATCGGTGGAGGACAACGGCGGCGTCTACATCGTCCCTGCCTTCTCCGGCCTCTTTGCCCCCTACTGGCGCTCGGATGCCCGCGGGGCCATCGTGGGCCTGACCCGGTTCGTGAACAAGAACCACATTGCCCGGGCAGCGCTTGAGGCCACCGCCTTCCAGACCCGCGAGGTGCTGGACGCCGTCAACGCGGACTCCGGCGTGCCGCTGAGTGAGCTGAAGGTCGACGGCGGCATGGTCGCCAACGACGCACTGATGCAGTTCCAGGCGGACATCCTGGGCGTTCCCGTCATCCGGCCCAAGGTGGTGGAAACCACTTCGTTGGGAGCTGCCTACGCGGCAGGCCTGGCCGTCGGGTTCTGGAAGGACCTGGGCGAGTGCTCTGCCAACTGGTCGGAGGACAAGCGCTGGGAACCGCAGATGGACAAGGCCGAGCAGGAACGCCAGATGCGGCTCTGGAAGAAGGCAGTCACCAAGTCCATGGACTGGGTCGACGAGGACGTGAGGTAGCCAGTCAAATAGCAGTTCGTGGTTGCGGCGGGCCCCCGTCTCACCACGCAAGGAAGGCGGGCCCTGCCCCGCCCGCTTCGCGGTGCCCACCACACCCGGGCGAGGGGCCGCCTTCCTTGCTTTCGCTATAGTCACCCTTCAACCACGAACAGTAAGTGTTCCCTGCGACCTCAGCCGCTCGTTTGCGACTTACGCTTGGGGGTGGCCGAGGTGCGCTAAAGTGGGTCTATGCGTGCGATCCTTCTGCTTACTTAGCCGCCCGGTATCCGGAACGACGGATAACGTGCGGCAGCCCCTCCATGGCGAGGGGCTTTTGTGTGTCCGGGCCAGTTCCCGGGCCGGCAGCAGCAGGATCAGGCCGTTATGGCAGCACAGATGCCGTAACAGAACAGAAGAGGGCAGCAGTGGGCGTTCAGCCGGAGACAGAGACCGGAACAGCAGCATCAGTGTCGGCGGAAGTGCCTGAGGAGGGCACCTACAGTTTTACCGCCATGGAGGCCAAGTGGCCGCAGGTGTGGGAGGACCTCAAGGTCTTCACCCCCCTCGACGACGGGTCCCGCGAACGCCGCTACGTGCTGGACATGTTCCCGTACCCGTCAGGCGACCTGCACATGGGCCACGCCGAGGCGTTCGCCATGGGGGACGTCGTGGCACGCTACCTTCGGCAGAAGGGCTATGACGTCCTGCACCCGATCGGCTGGGACTCCTTTGGCCTGCCGGCGGAGAACGCAGCGATCAAGCGGAACGCCCACCCCAGCGAGTGGACCTACGCCAACATCGACACCCAGGCTGCCTCGTTCAAGCGGTATGCCATCTCGGCCGACTGGTCACGCCGGCTGCACACCTCGGACCCCGAGTACTACCGCTGGACGCAGTGGCTGTTCAAGCGCTTCTACGAGCGGGGCCTGGCCTACCGCAAGGACTCTCCGGTCAACTGGTGCCCCAAGGACCAGACGGTGCTGGCCAACGAACAGGTAGTCAACGGCGCCTGTGAACGTTGCGGCACCACCGTGACCAAGAAGTCGCTCAACCAGTGGTACTTCAAGATCACGGACTATGCGGACCGGCTGCTGGATGACATGGAACAGCTCCGCGGCCACTGGCCCGAGCGCGTCCTGGCGATGCAGAAGAACTGGATCGGCCGCTCCGAGGGTGCCCACGTCAACTTCGTGATCGAGGCCGACGGCGGCAAGCCCGCCAGGGAGGTCACGGTCTTCACCACCCGCCCGGACACCCTCTACGGTGCAACATTCTTCGTGGTGGCCGCCGACGCGCCGCTCGCCGTCGAACTCGTCACGGACGAGCACGCTGCTGCCCTGGACGAATACCGCGAAAAGGTCAAGGTCCTCTCCGAGATCGAGCGCCAGTCCACCGAGCGGGAGAAGACCGGCGTCTTCACCGGCCGCTACGCCATCAACCCGCTGAACGGGGAGAAGCTGCCGGTCTGGGCCGCCGACTACGTCCTGGCCGACTACGGCACCGGCGCCATCATGGCCGTCCCCGCCCACGACCAGCGCGACCTCGACTTCGCCCGGACCTTCCACCTGCCCGTGCGGGCAGTCCTCAACACCGGCGGGGAGGACCCCGCGGCCTCGGGTGTTGCCACGGCGGGGGAGGGCACCCTGATCAACTCGGGTGACCTGGATGGCCTGCCCAAGGCCGAGGCCATCCCGGCCGCGATCGCCATGCTTGAGCGTCAGGGGACCGGCGAGAAGTTCGTGAACTTCCGCCTCCGTGACTGGCTGCTCAGCCGCCAGCGGTTCTGGGGCACCCCGATCCCCATCATCCACTGCCCGTCCTGCGGGGAGGTTCCGGTGCCTGACGAGCAGCTGCCCGTCACCCTGCCTTCGGACCTGCGCGGTGAGGATTTGGCACCCAAGGGCACCTCGCCCCTGGCCGCAGCCGAAGCCTGGGTCAATGTGGAGTGCCCCTCCTGCCACGGCCCCGCCAAGCGGGATACGGACACCATGGACACTTTCGTGGACTCGTCGTGGTATTTTCTGCGCTTTGTCTCGCCGCACTACACCGAAGGTCCATTTGATCCGGAGAAGATCAACGACTGGATGCCCGTGGGCCAGTACGTGGGCGGTGTTGAGCACGCCATCCTGCACCTGCTCTATGCGCGATTCTTCACGAAGGTCATCAACGACCTCGGAATGATTAAAGCCAACGAGCCCTTCAGCGCGCTCCTCAACCAGGGCCAGGTGCTCAATGGCGGCAAAGCCATGAGCAAGTCCCTGGGCAACGGCGTGGACCTGGGCGAGCAGCTGGACAAGTACGGGGTGGACGCCGTCCGCCTCACCATGGTTTTCGCTTCCCCGCCCGAGGACGACGTGGACTGGGCCGACGTCTCGCCCTCCGGTTCGGCGAAGTTCCTGGCCCGCGCCTGGCGCCTCGCCCAGGACGTATCCAGCGAGTCCGGCGTTGACTTCACCAGGGGTGACCGCGCACTGCGGTCCGTCACGCACAGGACTATCGCCGACGCCGACGAACTGCTCGATGCCAACAAGTTCAACGTGGTGGTGGCCAAGCTGATGGAGCTGGTCAACGCCACCCGTAAGGCCATCGACTCGGGTGTTGGCGGCTCGGACCCAGCCGTCCGTGAAGCTGCCGAAGCCGTTGCCGTTATCCTGAGCCTCTTCGCGCCGTACACGGCGGAGGACATGTGGAGCGTCCTGGGCCACCCTGCCTCCGTTGCCAATGCAGGATGGCCCACGCACGACGAAGCTCTGCTTGTCCAGGACACCGTCACCGCCGTGGTGCAGGTCCAGGGCAAGGTTCGGGATCGCTTGGAAGTTTCTCCCTCGGTGTCGGAGGACCAGCTGCGTGAGCTGGCGCTGGCCTCGGAGAACGTGCAGCGCGCCCTCGACGGCCGTGGCATCCGCACTGTCGTCGTCCGCGCGCCTAAACTGGTCAACATCGTCCCGGCCCAGCGGTAAGCAGCCACGCCGGGACCCCGCCGCCGGAACAGCTCCGGCGGCCCGATGACCTTCAGGAGGCCGCGTGCAGGACGCCAATGCAGCAGCCTGGGCGTGGTTCCGTGCACGAATAACGGGCCTTCGCTCCGCGCCCAAGTCCGGAGCCGCCGTCGTCCGTACTGCAGTGGTGACCGATTCCGCCGCTGCGCTGCCCCGGGAATGGGTGGCCGCGCTTTCCGGAGACGGCGTCCTCACGGTGATTCCCATGCCCGTGATGGTGGGCGAGGAGATTTACGGCGAGGGCGAGGACGACATTTCCGAAACCATCGCACTGGCCCTGGCCAGTGGAACACCGGTGAAGACGTCCCGGCCCTCACCGGGACAGTTTGAGCAGGCCTACCGGACCGCCCGTCGACGGGGCTTCGAGGCTGTGGTTTCGGTCCAGATCTCCGGCGAACTCTCGGGCACGGCAGACGCAGCCCGGCTGGCCGCAGCGCGGGTGGACATCCCGGTGGAGGTTGTTGACTCCCGGACGGTGGGGATGGCACAGGGTTTGGCCGTCCAGGCGGGCGTCCGTGCAGCTGCCGGCGGCGGTGGCGCTGCAGCGGTTGCCGCTGCCGCAGCCAGCCAGGCAGCCCGCACCAACGTGTACTTCTATGTGCCCAGCCTCGAACAACTACGCCGCGGGGGACGCATCGGCGCGGCGGCGTCGCTGCTCGGGACGATGCTGTCCATCAAGCCCATCCTGGCCCTCGACGGCGGCCGGATTGTCCCGCTGGAGAAGGTGCGGTCTACCGCCAGGGCCGTGTCCCGGCTGGAGGAGATCGTCGCCGCCGATGCTTCCGCCCGCCCGGCTTCGGCGGTCCGCCTCGCAGTTCACCATTTCGGGAATCCCGAGGAGGCAGCAGGCCTGGCCGGACGGCTGGCGGCAGCTTTGCCCGGCTGCCCTCCCGCCCAAATCAGCTCACTTCCCGCGGTCCTTGCCGCCCACGCGGGGCTGGGGGTCCTGGCCGTGATCGTCGGGGAGGAACCGACCGGTGCCGGCAGTCTTTCGGCCGGGCTTTCCACATAGCAGCCAGCTGGCCTGTTGGGTCCGTCCGGGTGTTTCTAGCCTGAAGCTATGGCACGCCGGGACGCTGGAGCAGCAGGTCCTCCGGCGCGCCATGCCAGGAACCGCCTCCAGGCCGCGCTCGGCGAATCAGCCCGGGGGCTGCTGCTGGAGGGCGACGGGAACGAGCCCTTCGTATACCGGGGCCAGACGGCTGATGGCGCGGCCAGTTCCCGGGACGCACCAGCCAAGCCCGGGCGGGACGCTGATCCCGCCGCTCCTGCCGCAGCAGGTCCGGTCCTTCGGTGGCGGGTGGGGCTGCGCCTTTCGGTCTTCCTAGGCATCCTTGCCGTTCTTGCCGGGGCGTGGTTCTGGTGGCAGGCGGCCTCCGGGCGGCCCGAAATCCTGCCGCTCAGCGGCGTCAGCACCGGGGGCGCGGCACCTGGCGGGCCAGTGGGAAGCGCAGTTGCGGAAAGCGCTGGGACCGGTGACCAAGCCGGGACCGACGACCAAGCCGGGACGGACGACCCCTCAGGGGATGCTGTACCCGCCGGGGCTGTCGTGGTCCATGTCGCCGGGGCGGTTGCCAGCCCCGGCGTGGTTAGGCTGGCGGCAGGAAGCCGGGTCCATGACGCTATTTCTGCAGCCGGAGGTGGTGTCCCCGGAGCCGACCTGAACCGGCTGAACCTCGCCCTTGTTGTGCAGGACGGGCAAAAGATCCACGTTCCGCGGGAAGGGGAGGAAGAAACCGTGGCCGGCCCGGACGCCGGTGGCCAGGAGGGGGAAGCCCAGGGTGGGGCAGGCCTGGCTGGCGAGGGCGGGACACCGGGAGGGGCGAAAGTAAACCTCAATACGGCGGGCGTGGACGAACTGGATGCCCTGCCGAAGGTTGGCCCGGTGCTCGCCCAGCGCATCGTGGACTGGCGCAAGGAACACGGTAAGTTCAGCAGCGTACAGGAGTTGGATGCGGTGGACGGGGTAGGACCCAAGATGCTCGAAGCGTTGCTGCCGCTGGTGACGGTGTGACCAGGGATTCGGCAGGCTGCTCCAATGGGTAGCGGCAGCGGAACCTCCCGCACGAGTCCCTGGAACCGTTATGTGGAGGCGGCGGTTAAAGGCGAGGCAGCTGCGCCCCGGACTGTGGTGGAGCAGGAGACTGCAGCCGGCCTCCTCCCCGATGCTGCCGGCGTCCCGCAGGTCCGCTCCGCATCTGCTGCAGGCCGCCGTCGAACCCTGACGCTGCCTGCTGCCTCCCTGCGCCGGCTCCGGAGTCAGTGGACCCGGCCGCTGGAAACCGTATGGAAAGCAGCGGTGGCGGAATTGGCGGGGAACAGTGCCGTAGCGGGCAAAGACACACCGCGCCGTCGTACAGATGTGCGGCTCGCCCTGCCCGCGGCAGCAGTCTGGGGCGCGTCAATCGCCGGGCTCTGGCTGCAGCCGGCCCCGTTGGCCGGGCTGTGCTGTGCACTGATCGCCTTTGCCGTGCTCTTGCTTTGCCGTGCACGCCGGCAGCCCTCACCCGGCTGTCGCCGGCGGCCGAGTGCGGGGATGACGGGCCAAAGTTCGGCCCGGCGGAGCTTCCTCGCCACGGGGGCGGCAGCGTTCTTCCTTGCAGCGGCCGCGGCAGCGCACTCGGCGGTGGCGTCCACCCATCGCTTCGAAGGCCCCCTGTCAGAGGCGGTTGCGGCAGGAAAATCAGTGGTGGCCGTAGTTGAGGTCGGCGGGATCCCCCGTGCCCTGACTGCGCCGAACCAGGCTGGCCCGCCAGCCCGCTGGTCGGTACCCGTCCGGACCCGGGACATCAGCACCGGTGGCGTGCAGCTCCGCACCCGGGCGCAGATGGTGGTCATGGGCAGCGGCGGTTGGGCCTCGTTGGTGCCGGGCCAGCTGGTCCGTGTGACAGGGAAGCTGCGGCCCCCTGATCCCGGGAGAGAGGAGGCGGCCGTCCTCACTGCCTCCTCCGGGCCTGGGTCAGTTGCGGCCGGACATCCCGGTTCAACAGCAATGCTGCAGGGAGCAGTCAGGGAGCTGCGGGAACGTTTTGTCGCCGCGGCGTCTTTCCTCGCCCCCGATCCCCGCGGCCTGCTCCCGGGTATGGTCACAGGAGATACCAGCGCCTTGGATGAGGGGTTGAAAGCTGCCATGAAAAACGTGGGCATGACTCACTTGACTGCTGTCAGCGGGGCCAACTGCAGCCTGGTCCTCGGGGCGCTTCTGTTGGGGTGCCGAAGCTTGCGGCTGCCACGCGTGCCGGCAGCCGTGCTGGCGGGAGCTGGCCTGTGCCTGTTCGTGGTTCTTGTGGGGCCCGATGCGAGCGTCCTGCGCGCAGCCCTCATGGGTGTGGTGTCCGTTATCGCGCTGGCCAGCGGGAGGTCCGGGCGTGGATTGAGCTTTTTGTGCCTTGCTGTGATCGGCCTGCTGCTGGCCGATCCCGGGCTGGGGTCCAGTTTCGGATTCCTCCTGTCCGTCCTGGCTACCCTGGGGATCATCATCCTGGGCCGGCAAATCATCGACTGGGTGCCGCTGGTCATTCCGCGCTGGGTGGCTGCGGCCGTTGCTGTCCCGTTGTCCGCGCAACTGCTGTGCGGCCGGTCACCGTGCTGCTGCAGCCCCAGTTCTCCACGTACTCCCTGCTGGCAAACGTCATTGCTTCACCGCTGGTTGCACCCGTGACGCTGCTGGGAACCGCAGCGGTGCCGCTGGTGCCTTTGGCCCCGTGGGCAGCAACAGCACTGATTGGTGTTGCTGGAACCTTCAGCGGCGGAGTGGCCGCGACCGCCAGGTTCACTTCGCAGCTTCCGGGCGCATCCCTCCCATGGCCCGAGGGCGTTCCAGGCCTGCTGACCATGCTGCTGCTGTCAGTGCTCACGTTCGCGGTTGTCTGGGCTGGGGCGCATCCAGGACGGCTTGCCGCAGCTGTTCTTGCCTTGCACGGGCGCGTAGTCATGCTCCTGGAAGTCATGGGATCACGGTTCACAAAATCCGCGGCGCGTCGCGGCTTCCGGCCCGTCACTAAGCACCGACAAATCCTTTCCCGTCCTCCGGAGGGGGCCTGGAGCAGAACCAGCAGGTAGCCCCATCTGCCGCCGCCCGTGGGTCGACGTAAGGGACGCTTTCCTTCGTGGAGCCTCTGACCTCGTTGCCGGCAGCCGTCAAATTTGCCGCGCTGGCCACGGCCGTCTTACTGCGTGGGACACCGGCTTCGGCAGCACGGCCCGGAACGTGCTAACTGTCAGCGCTGAGGATGACCCGGCATTCAGCCGGATCGCAGAGCAGTGGCTCCGGGCAACCCCGGCCCCGGATGCGTCCTGGAAGTTCGCCGCTGCTCTCCAAACCTAGGTGCGGTCACCGAGCCAGCGCAGCCCCTCGGGAAACCAATCCTCTAAGCGTCCAGACTTATCCTGCCGCCCAAACCTGCACGAGAGACCGTTCGACGACTGCGGTCACCACCAGGTCCCTCATCCGGTCGCGACCTGCGAGTAGACCCGGAACCGATACAGGCCCGGCTTCTCGATCGTGCCCGGATCAAGAAGGTCTGGTGAAAGGCACGATCGGAGTCGCCCTCGATACCGTCGTCCTGATTCCAGCCGAGGTCGAACTGTCCGTAGTCGCTTCCAACAATTTGGAGTACCGTCCGGTCCTCACCAATGGCGCGGGTGATGCAGTCTTCCTGCTTGAGTGCTTTGAGCATATGGCCGGCTGCAAGCCAAGGGCGGATTATGGAAATCACCGACAGTTGAAACGGGTTTCGCCAGGATCGCCGGGGCCGATCAGGTCAAGGGGGGCGTATGAGCGCGAGTATTCCGGTGGCGGCTAAGAAACCACGTACCGCGGCACTGCCCAAACACCCAATTCCTGTTCCTGGGCCACCCAAGAAGCCTTTCGAGCGGCCCCGGGCAGCCCAACAAAGTCTGCCTTCCAGCCGGCGCGAACATGAGGTACGGCGGTTGATCCGCGATCTCGCCGCCCTTGCGGCCTCTCATCGTCCACGCATTTCACGAAGTGATTCGCGCGATTACGGCTCCCTGTGATCGTGGGAGTCATGGGTATCTCGCTTGCAAAGAGTCCCGGTGTTTCGGTTCCAAAGACCCTGTTGCGGCACTTCTGCCAGCCCTAGTCTGGCATCATCCATCACATCAAGGAGGCATACATGCGCACATCAGAAACAATGACCGAAACTGAGCGGCTCCATCGTCTCTCCGAAAACCTCATGAGTCAGCTGGGCAAGGGCAGGGAATGGGCCACGCCCGGGGTCCAGGCTGCGCTCCAAAGAGCGGTGGCCGGACTGGATACAGGGATTGAGACTGCCTCCCCGCGCCTTCAGGCGCTGTTGCGCAGGTTGGCCGACGAGCTTGCTGGCAGTGTGGAGACGCTCACTCCCCAATTCCAGGAACGGTTGCGGCGTGTAGGCCCGAAAGCCGCCCCAGTCCCGGTCCCGCCTGTCCGATCGGCATCCAAAGCCCGGTGGTGGATCCTTGGACTGGTTGCCCTGGCAGCCGGGGCAGCACTGTGGCGCTCCCTGCAGTCTTCCAAAGAAGAGTCAGCGCCGTTGGTGAGTGATGAGGAAGCCAGCAGCCCAGATCGGAACCTCGACACAGACCTTGCCGCCGGCCGGATCTAGAAGCGACGACTGGGGAAGCGGCAGGAGGAGGTTTGAAAGCCATGACGCCGGCCGGTCTGGCCGAAACAGCTCATCTAACTGGTTCCCCACGGTTTGCGCTGCCCGGAAGTGCACCCATAGGTCGTGGTCTTCCATGACCCGGGCAGCCCCTTCTCGCAGCTCTGTTTGGAGGCTAAGTATTTCAGAATGCAGCTCGGAGTTCCGTTGCAACCAGGCGCAGTCTTTCGAGGCTGATCCGGCGAGCCCGATAAGTATTGCCGAAGCCCTGCCTAACTTTCGGGCCAAGTTATCTGTCAGTTCAATCATGCGAATCCCCCAACTTCGTTATGTACCTAGACCTACAGATGGATACCTGCGGTAAGGCTCCCCCGGGCGGCGGCTGCGGCCCTGCACCATCCATACTGTGAGGTTCTCGACTCTTGACTTGTAGGGTGACCTGCCTTCAGAGGACAAGCCCGTGCCGCTCTACCAGCGGCATCGTTGCCTCGAAGTCCACCTCGGTGCCGTACTCGGCCGCCAGAGCGGGAAGTGTATCCGGGGAGTATTCGCCACCAGCTCGGCGAGTCGGCGGAACAGCGCCTCAATGCCGGCAGAAACGATTATCTCCAACACACGAAGTTCGTCGTCGCCGGCATTCCAGAAGGTGTGCCAGCGTCGGCGAGGTTCAGCCACCTCCCCGATAACCCCGAGCGTGCCGGCCAGCACGTACGTGTATTCGTCTTCGCGGCTGTGCCTGTGCATCGGGGCGGCCAACGCCTTGGGGGCGAGCACGTGTTCCATCAGTGCCACGCGTCCGGAGGAAGCCGCGCTCTCGATAAGGTACCTGTCGAGCAGTCCAGGCTCTCCGGTAATGTCACCTTCACCCGCGCGGACGACGTGAGGACCAGACAGCATATCCGTACCGCAATGGTATGTCCGTGGGAATCCGTGCGGATACCCACGTAACTTGGGACCGCTCGGCCTGGTTCAAGACGGGTTGCCACAGTCTCCACCAAAGTGCGGTCATCGGAGCCAGAACTGACCCGTTAGCCTGCTGGGCAATCCTGGCACCGGAACCGGCTCAGTGCCGGACAAGCTGCGTTCGTGGAGGCCCGGCTCCCGGGCGTTCGCTTCCTGAATGATCTTTCCTGGAATCTCGCGGACACCGCGGTGCTCGAGTGTCGCACGGGGAGCTCAGAGACGTAGTCAAGGTTGCGGGACCTTCGAATCACCGCATAGGGCGTGAGATAGACGCGCACGGGTCCTTTACCGGCGTCTGGACCTGCGAGGACAGGGCGCCCAGGCTCGTACATGCCGACCGCTCTCTAAACCTCCTGGTGACGGATTACCTGGAAGGTTGCCTTGCAGAGGGAAGTGCAGCCGAACATGACGCAGACACATACCTGCAAGCGGGAATTCTCCTGTGCATTCCACTCCCAAACGGTACGGACTGACTTGCGATACGAGGCCGCAGCTCCGGCTAAGGCGATGGCCTGGCTGGACACGCACAACCGCATCCAGAAACCCCTGGCAGCGCAAGTGCGAGCCGTACTCGCCGCATACCGACCGGAGCCGGTAGCGGTCGTGCCGACCCACGGTGACTGGCAACCACGCAACTGGCTCATAAACGGAGCTGAACTGAGGGTCATAGACTTCGGTCGGTTGCGTTCAGCCGGCCATCACCGATTTCTGCCGCCTGGCCGTGCAGCAATGGCGCTCCCGTCCCGAACTGCAGGTGCCTTTTTCGAAGGATACGGTCCAGATCCAGGGGAGAGCAGGCTCTGGAACCTAACGCTGCTGCGCGAAGCTGTCTCCACCGCCGCCTGGGCTCTCCAGGTCGATGACCACGAGTTCGAGAAACAGGGTTACCGGATGCTCCGTGACGCCCTGGCCATTTGCTGAAGCACCCCAGCCAAAGGACCCGTTTAATGGGCCTGCGTCTGCCGGAGCCTCCGACCTTGTCACATGTCCTCGTGTCCCTGCTGGATCACTGCATAACGACGGAACCATCCACGAACGGCAAACGCTGAGGCACCCACTGCCCGAAAACGAGCAGCACGAAGGCCATGACAGTTCCAGCTTGGAGCAGAGGGCTGGACATGGCAGGCTGGGATACTCCACAAACCTTCCCGGAAGGAACCCGCGATGGCCGCTGTGCAAAAGCGAGCAACCCGTTCCACGGCATCGAATCCGGCCCCCTGGCGGGATGTGAGTCCCGCATCAATCGTCCTGATCAGCGGCCCCGAGGAGTACCTGGGGATCAGGGCGATGGACAGCATCCGGACAAAGGTACGGGCAGCAGCGCCGGACGTGGAGCTGAGCCGCATCAACGCTGCCGCCTATGAGGCGGGGACCCTCCTCATGCAGGTCAGTCCGTCCCTTTTCGGTGAAAGCAAACTCATCGAGGTCGAAGCCGTCGAGGCCATGAACGACGCCTTCCTGGCGGACGCGCTTGACTACCTGGGGCATCCTGAGTCCGACGCTGTCCTGGTCCTCCGGCACAGCGGGGGAGCCCGGGGAAAGAAGCTCCTGGATGCGGTGAAGAAGGCGGGCTGGCCTGTAGTGGACTGCCAGCCGCTTAAGAAGGACGCTGAGAAGGTAGCCTTCGTGTCCGCGGAATTCAAGGCGGGCGGCAGGCGCATTGAACAGGAAGCAGTCCAGGCCCTCGTGAACGCCGTGGGAGCCAATCTGTCAGAACTTGCGTCGGCGTGCAGCCAGCTGATCGCCGACGCGGGCACCACTGTCACCACCGACATCGTGGACCGGTACTACGGGGGCCGCATTGAAGCGACGGCTTTCAAGGTCGCCGACGCGGCAATGGCCGGCAATGCCCCCTTGGCGCTCTCAACACTCCGCCACGCCCTGGCTACCGGTGCGGACCCCGTTCCCTTGGTAGCTGCGCTGGCCGCCAAGCTCCGCACCGTAGCGAGGGTTGCCGGTGCTTCCGGATCCTCAGCGCAAATCGCCGCAGAACTTGGAATGCAGCCCTGGCTGGTTGAGCAGGCGCAGCGCGAAGTACGCCAATGGTCGCCGGAGGGCCTGGTCCGGTCGATCCAGGCCACGGCCGAGGCCGACGCCCAGGTCAAAGGACTCTCCCGTGACCCGGTCTATGCAGTGGAACATGCGGTGACGGTGATTGCCATGTCCGTGCAGGGCCGGTAGCGCTGCCGTTCCCTCCGGCAGGGCTTTAAAGACGCGTGGCCGGCACCCGAGGGTACCGGCCACAGCCTTCAGTCCAAACGAACTGGAAACCTTACAGTGCGTTGACCTTCTTGGAGATCGCCGACTTGCGGTTCGCTGCGTTGTTCTTGTGCAGAACACCCTTGCTGACAGCCTTGTCCAGCTTGCGGCTGGCAACCTTCAGGGCAGCAGCAGCTGCATCCTTGTCCGTGGACTCAACGGCGGTGTTGACGGCGCGGATGGCCGTCTTCAGCTCGGACTTGACTGCGTTGTTGCGCAGGCGTGCCTTCTCGTTGGTGAGGATGCGCTTTTTCTGGGACTTGATATTCGCCACGTGTGAACTCTCTTTTTAATGCGGAAATGGTCTAGAGGGCTTTCAGATTGGCCATTGACTGAGCGGCGTGGGGATACCTATGGCGGCCAACCATCAGTGGCCGTCGACCTGCACGGACACACAGCTCAAAATAATAGCAGGTCAGCGGCGTCGCTGGCCATTTCCAGGGTCCGTCAACCTGCAGTGCCTACGTCCAGCCATGCAGCCGCCGCAGCCCCGCCGCAACATCCTCGAAACGGGCGGGGTCGAGCACTGCCCCTTCCCGCCGGATATTCTCTTCCCGCAGCTGCAGGATACGGTCGATCCGGGCCTCGCTGGGTCGGTTTTGCCGGTCCCATCCGCCTGCACCGAGGTCCACATAATCTCCAGAGGAAGAAGATGCCGAAACACGGTCCCGACTCGTAAGCATCAGTCCCAGGAGATACTGCCCGCTGCGCCCCACCAGGAGGACAGGCCGGTCTTTTCCGCGCGTGTGGTCCTCCTCATAGGGGACCCACGCCCACACCACTTCACCAGGGTCCGGGTTGCCGTCCGGCTGCGGGGCATACCGAACGGCAGCGCGGCCCCGGAAATCACCGGGATAATCAACTCCGGGGGAGCGGGGTGCAGCGGCAGGCATTCCGGCAGATGCCTTGCCATTGGTCTTCCCGGGAACCCTGTGGGAGTCCGGGCGGGCCCCCTGACGTGCTCCAGGGGCGGGCGGGCGCGAATTCTGGAGCAACCTGAGCCCTGCTTGGACTGCGGACGTCAGCGAACGAAGATTGAAAGCCATCCGCCCACCCTATCGCCGGACACCGCACGCTCCCTCGCAGGAAACAAACACCACCCCTGCCCGGATGCGGTGCGGTGGGCCGGGACGTGGGACACTGGAGGTTGAAGAAGTGCGGCATAACCGCGGGTGCCCTTGGTGCGGCCTGTGGCTTGGCCGCGGAAATGCCAACAGTAAGGATTCTGCGTGTCTCCCATGGCCCGCACCGCCCCGGTGCCCGCCGCGACAGATCCGGCCATCATCCGGAATTTCTGCATCATCGCGCACATTGACCACGGTAAGTCCACCCTGGCCGACCGCATGCTGCAGTCCACCGGCGTGGTGCAGGCGAGGGACATGAAGGCCCAATACCTGGACCGCATGGATATCGAACGTGAACGCGGTATCACCATCAAGTCCCAGGCCGTCCGCATGCCATGGGAAGTGGATGGCGTCAGTTATGCCCTGAACATGATCGACACCCCGGGCCACGTTGACTTCACCTACGAAGTCTCCCGGTCCCTCGCAGCCTGCGAAGGCGCGGTCCTGCTGGTGGATGCTGCCCAGGGCATTGAGGCCCAGACCCTGGCCAACCTGTACCTGGCCATGGAAAACGACCTCACCATCATTCCGGTCCTGAACAAGATCGACCTTCCCGCCGCCCAGCCGGAGAAGTATGCAGCGGAACTGGCCAACCTGATCGGCGGCGACCCCGAGGATGTCCTCCTGGTCTCCGGCAAGACGGGTGTGGGAGTCGAGGCCCTTCTGGACAAGATCGTCACGGATCTTCCCGCACCAGTAGGTAACGCTGACGCGCCGGCCCGTGCCATGATCTTCGACTCCGTCTACGACACCTACCGCGGCGTGGTGACCTACGTCCGTGTGGTGGACGGCATGCTGCACCCGCGTGAACGCATCCAAATGATGTCCACCCGGGCATCCCATGAGCTCCTGGAGATCGGCGTCAGCTCCCCGGAGCCCACCCCGTCGAAGGGCCTGGGCGTCGGCGAGGTAGGTTACCTCATCACCGGAGTGAAGGACGTCCGCCAATCCAAGGTTGGCGACACCGTCACCAACCTGGCCAAACCGGCGTCGAAATCCCTTAGCGGCTACGCGGATCCCAAGCCCATGGTGTTCTCCGGCCTTTACCCGCTGGACGGCACTGACTACCCCGTACTCCGCGACGCTTTGGACAAGCTCAAGCTCAACGACGCGGCGCTGATCTATGAGCCCGAGACCTCTGCCGCGCTGGGCTTCGGCTTCCGCGTCGGTTTCCTGGGGCTGCTGCACCTGGAGATCGTCCGTGAACGCCTGGAGCGCGAATTCAACCTGGACCTGATTTCCACCGCGCCCAACGTGGTGTACGAAGTCACCCTGGAAGACAAGAGCGTTCTGACGGTGACCAACCCGAGCGAATTCCCGGCCGGCAAGATCAAGGAAGTCAGGGAACCGATGGTGTCCGCCACCATCCTTGCCCCGAACGAATTCGTCGGAGCCATCATGGAGCTGTGCCAGGGCCGCCGCGGGCAGATGAAGGGCATGGACTACCTCTCCGAGGACCGGGTGGAGCTGCGCTACTGGATCCCGCTGGCCGAGATCGTCTTCGACTTCTTCGACATCCTCAAGTCCAAGACGCGCGGCTACGCCTCACTGGACTGGAAGGCCGACGGCGAACAGGTCGCCGACCTGGTCAAGGTGGACATCCTGCTACAGGGCGAGCAGGTGGATGCTTTCAGCGCCATCACCCACAAGGACAAGGCCTACGCCTACGGCGTGATGATGACAGGCAAGCTCCGCGAGCTCATTCCGAGGCAGCAGTTCGAGGTGCCCATCCAGGCGGCCATCGGCTCACGGATCATTGCCCGCGAAAGCATCCGGGCTATCCGCAAGGACGTGCTGGCCAAGTGCTACGGCGGAGACATTTCCCGTAAGCGCAAGCTGCTGGAAAAGCAAAAAGAAGGCAAGAAGCGGATGAAAATGGTGGGCCGCGTGGAGGTTCCCCAGGAGGCCTTCATCGCTGCCCTCACCACCGACGAGTCCAAGGACAAGGCCAAAAAGTAGTGAACACAGCGTCCGGCAACACCGGAGGCCCCTGCAATGCCTAGCACCCTTCCCCTTGGCGACCCTGCACCGTCGAACGGCCTGCTGCCCGGACAGGCAACAGATGGTGTGGCGGACCGCGCGTTCGGGCTGTATGTGCACATCCCGTTTTGCGCAGTCCGCTGCGGTTACTGCGATTTCAACACCTACACTGCCACGGAACTCGGGGGCGGTGCTTCCCAGGACGCCTATGCGGCCACCGCTTCATCAGAAGTGGTGTTCGCGGCAAAGGTTCTTGCCGAGTCGGGCCTTCCCCAGCGGAAGCTGGGGACAGTGTTCTTCGGCGGGGGAACCCCCACGCTGCTCCCCGCCCATGACCTGGCCATGATCCTTCGGACGGCCATTGGCCAATGGGGGCTTGAAGAGGGTGCAGAGGTCACCACCGAGGCGAACCCGGATTCCGTCACCCCCGAGTCGCTTGCCGTCCTCAGGGAAGCGGGCTTCACCCGGGTGTCCTTCGGCATGCAGTCCGCCGTCCCCCACGTCCTCAAGGTCCTGGACCGTACGCACACCCCAAGCCGAGTTCCCCAGGTGGTCCGGTGGGCGCGGGAAGCCGGCCTGGACGTGAGCCTGGACCTGATTTACGGCACGCCGGGGGAGTCCCTTGCCGACTGGCGCCACTCCCTGGAGACTGCCCTGTCCTATGAGCCGGACCACATCAGCGCCTACGCCCTGATAGTGGAGGACGGCACCAAGCTGGCCGCCCAGATCCGCCGTGGCGAAGTGCCCGGAATTGACGACGACGACCACGCCGACAAGTACGAACTCGCCGACCAGCTGATCACCGAAGCCGGCCTGGGCTGGTACGAGGTCAGCAACTGGGCACGGACGCCGGAGCACGCCTGCCGGCATAACCTCGCCTATTGGCGCGGCGACGACTGGTGGGGGATCGGACCAGGCGCACATTCCCACGTCGGCGGCGTCCGCTGGTGGAACGTCAAACACCCCACAGCCTATGCCGGGCGCCTGGCACAGGGCCTTTCACCGGCAGCAGGCAGGGAGACGCTGGACCAGGAGACACGGAACGTTGAACGCGTGTTGCTTGAGGTGCGCCTCCGGTCCGGACTCGATATTCCCACGCTGAGTCCGGCGGGGCGGCACGAGGTTGCCGGGCTGATCGCGGACGGGCTGGTGGATCCCGCCGCGGCGTTCCGGGGAAAGCTGGTCCTGACGCTTCAGGGCAGGCTGCTGGCCGATGCGGTGGTCCGCAGAGTCCTGCCGGACTGACGCGGAGATCCCTTCGGAACACTCCCAGGCTCGCCTCGGGGGCCTTCGGAACGCCGCTCACCGCACCCTAACCTCGCAGGCTGGGCCGGGAGCCCTGCGGGCGTGACCCCGGGTCGTTGCTTTGGCTACTTAATCCAGCGGAGGTTGTACTGGTAGCGGTGCGGCTGGCCGCGGTTGACGTGGATGCCGGCGGCGACCGAGTAGCAGGTCAGCGCGATCCAGATGAGGGTGGCAATCACGGCAAACACATTGCCGATCACCGGAACAAAAACCAGGATGTTGGCCACTACTGCCGCTACGGTGGGCGGGAGGCTGAAGTTCAGCGCCTCCTTGGACTCCTGCGCCGTAAAGGGCCCCCGGTCGCGGAAGATCAGGTAGATCAGCAGCGCGGGAACGCAGCCCAGGATGCCGCCAAAATGTGCCATGGTGGCCCACTGCCGGTCCTCGCTGGCTGTCAGGGGCAGCGCATTCGCCGGAACGCCATGATATTCCGAACGGCCCTGGCCGCCCTGGCTGTCCCTGTGATCGCGTGCGTTTTCTGCCACAGTCTGTTCCTTCTGAAGTGCAAATGGTGCTGACTAAGAGTGCTTGTTCAATGCGCCCGGCCTGCAACTGTCACAGGATCCGCAATACCAAGAATACTGGCTGCCGGCCGCCTTCTGCCGCCGGGCACGGCGGTGGCGGGGAAACGCGGGTCCTACGGAACCGTCAGGAAGTCGATGACTTCCTCAACCCTTCCCAGCAGGGAGGCTTCGAGGTCGGCGTACGTCCGGACCGCGCCCAGCAGCTTCTGCCATCCCAGGCCGATGTCTTCCTTCGTTTCATGCGGCCAGCCAAAGGCTGCAAGGATTCCGGTTTTCCAGTCCTGCCCGCGAGGCACCACCGGCCACTTCTCAATGCCCAGGACAGCAGGCCGGATAGCCTGCCAGACGTCCACGTAGGGGTGGCCCACAATGAGCACGTTGCCGGCGGCACCGGGAGAGGCCATCACAGCGTCCGCAATGCGGGACTCTTTAGAGTCGGGCACCAGGTGGTCCACCAGTACGCCCAGTCGCCGGCCCGGGCCGGGCCTGAACCCGGCCACCGCTGCCGCGAGGTCATCAATGCCATGCAGCGGTTCGACGACGATGCCTTCCACCCGCAGGTCATCTCCCCAGACCTTCTCCACCAGTTCGGCGTCGTGCTTTCCCTCCACCCAGATGCGGCTTGCCTTGGCCACCTGGGCACGCTGGCCGGCCACACGGACGGAGCCGGAGGCAGTCCTGCCGGCAGCGACGGAGGCGCCCGTTGCCTGCCGCGGGGCGGGAGGCAACAGTTTGATCGGCTGGCCTTCGAGGAGGAACCCGAACCCCAACCGGAAAGACCTGGACTTGCCGCGGCGGTCCTCCAGGGCCACCACGTGCATCCCGCCCGACTTTTCCACCCGGCTCACGGCACCTACCCAGCCGGACTGGACGTCCTCCAGCACCATCCCCCGTTCAACGGGCACCTCAGCCGGTTTGGCCTTCTGCGGGGCGGACATGTCCTGGGGTCCCCAATTCTGGTACTGCATGGATTCACTCCGCCTAGCGCTAGATCACCGTCCGGAATTTCGCCCGGAGCGGTACCAATGCTAGCAACGGGGCGAGTCATAATAGACTGTTAGCACTGAGGCATGTCGAGTGCTAACCATGGTGGTGGCACAGCGCGGGCGGCGCGCCGCCTGAACCCTGGATGGAGGTGGAGTGTGAGCGAGCCACGCAAACTGGAAGTACTGCGGGCCATCGTGGAGGACTACGTCCACTCCCGCGAGCCTGTTGGGTCGAAGGCCCTGGTGGAGCGCCATCATCTTGGCGTGTCCAGCGCAACGATCCGGAACGATATGGCCGCTTTGGAGGAAGAGGGCCTGATCACCGCTCCGCACACCAGCGCTGGCCGGATCCCCACGGACAAGGGCTACCGGCTGTTCGTGGACCAGATTTCGGCAGTCAAGCCGCTGTCGCAGGCAGAGCGCCGGGCCATCCAGTCGCTGCTGGAAGGATCGGATGACCTTGACGATGTGCTGGACCGCACTGTCCGCCTGCTGTCCCAGCTGACCAACCAGGTTGCGGTGGTCCAGTACCCGCACCTGAACCGTGCGCTCGTGCGCCATATCGAGTTCGTCCTCCTCGCCCCGCGGAAGGTGCTGGTGGTGCTGATCGCCAACAGCGGCAAGGTCGAGCAGCGCGTTATCGACGTCGGCCAGGACCTGGGGGATGAGGCACTCGGTGCCCTGCGCTCACTCTTCCTGGGATCCCTTACCGGTACCCCGCTCAGCCAGCTCGCCCAGTCCCTCCCTGCAGTGGTGGCCACGGCGGGACCGGGGCAAAGGCAGGCTGCGCAGGCGCTGGCGCGTGGGCTTGAAGGCCTTGCCCACAGCAGCCGCGAGGAGCGGATGGTGATGGCCGGCACGGCAAACTTGGCGCGGTCCAATGTCGACTTCCCGCTGAGCATAGGGCCCGTGCTGGAGGCGCTTGAGGAGCAGGTGGTCATGCTGCGCCTGCTGAGTGAGATGGCGCAGGACCATCGCGGAATAGCTGTCAGCATTGGACGCGAAAACCCCTACGACGGGCTTGCCGAGGCATCCGTCGTTGCCACGGGGTACGGCCCGGGCAGCGCAGCGAAGATCGGCGTGCTGGGCCCCACTCGGATGGACTATCCAACCACTATGGCCGCCGTCAGGGCAGTCGCCCGCTACCTTTCACGAATACTGGGGCCCTGACACCACAACCCGGCACCCGGACAGGCAGAGCATTTCCTGCAGTCAAACTGCAGGCAGTACAACAAGGAAGAGATACGAACTTTGAGCAGCCACTACGACGTCCTTGGAGTCTCACGGGAGGCCACGGGAGAAGAAATCAAAAAGGCCTACCGGAAATTGGCCAGGAACCTCCACCCCGACGTTAATCCCGGGGAAGAGGCAGCCGACCGCTTCAAGGCAGTGACCCATGCCTACGAAGTTCTCTCGGATCCCCAGAAGCGCCGGGTGTATGACACCACGGGCAACGAAAACGGTACCGACAACGGGTTTGGCGGCGGCGCCTACGCCGGCCAGGGGTTCGCGTTCCAGGACATTTTCGACACCTTCTTTGGTGCGGGCGGCACGTCCGGCCCGGCCTCCCGGGTCCGGCGCGGCCAGGACGCGCTCATCAGTGTGCGGATCGAACTCCGCGATGCTGTGTTCGGTGTCAACAAGAAGCTGGAAGTGGACACCGCCGTCACCTGCCCCACCTGTGAGGGTTCATGCTGCCGCCCGGGGACCCATCCCGAACGCTGTGATATCTGCGGTGGCAGCGGACAGGTCCAACGTGCCGTCCGCTCCATCCTGGGGCAGGTCATGACCGCTGCACCCTGCGGAACCTGCGAGGGCTTCGGTACCGTCATCAAAGATCCCTGCAACGAGTGCAGCGGGCAGGGACGGATCCGCAGCCGCCGTTCGCTCACCATCAAGGTTCCTGCCGGTGTGGCCACCGGAACCCGCATCCAGCTCTCCGGCCAGGGCGAGGCCGGGCCAGCAGGCGGACCTGCGGGTGACTTGTATGTGGAGATCCGCGTCAACAACGACCCCACATACGTCCGGGACAACGACGACCTTCACGCAACCCTGCATATTCCCATGACGGCAGCTGCCCTGGGCACTGAGGTGAGCCTCGAAACCTTCGACGGACCCCAGGAAATCGACGTCAAGCCCGGTACCCAGTCGGGTGAAATCATCACCCTGCGCGGACTCGGAGTGACCCATCTGCGCGGCTACGGCCGAGGGGACCTCAAGGTGCATCTCCAGGTTGAAACGCCGGCCAAGCTTGACGCCGCCCAGGAAGAGCTCCTGCGGCAGCTGGCCAAGATGCGGGGGGAACAGATTACGGAGGGCAAGCTGGCGGCCAGCGGAGGCATGTTCGCCAAGCTCCGTGACCGGCTCGGTAACCTGTAGCGGTGAGCAACCCCGTCTTTTTCGCCCCTCCCGGGACACTGGAGCAGATGGCACCAGGCGGAATCTTCGTCCTGGAAGGGCCCGAGGCCCGTCACGCCGTCGCAGTGAAACGGCTCGCACCGGATGAGTATGTCGACATCGTGGATGGCGCCGGAACGCGCATGAGCGGAAGGGTGCTCACAGCGTCGCCCGGAAGCCTCAAAGTGGAGTGCACTGCCCTGGCCGTGGAGGAACGGCCCCGCATCAGGCTGGTGCTGGTCCAGGCCCTGGCAAAAGGTGACAGGGACGAACTGGCCATCGAGACGGCCACCGAACTCGGGATTGATGCCGTCATACCGTGGCAGTCCGAAAGGTCCATTGTCCGCTGGAAGGGCGACCGGGCCACCAAGGCGCACGCCAAGTGGCAGTCCGTTGTCACCGCAGCTGCAAAGCAGGCGCGGCGGTCGTGGGTGCCGGAGGTCCGGTCGCCTGTGGACACTGCCGGGCTGGCGGGACTTGTTGAGGCCGGGGAACTTGCAGTCATCCTGCATGAGGACGCCGTCAGGCCCCTGCGGACCGTGCTGGAAGCCTGGAAGTTTCCGGACGGAACGGAACCAAGGGAGGTGCTGCTGATCGTGGGACCGGAAGGTGGCATCAGTCCCCGCGAGGTAACCCGCCTCTGCGGGAAAGGCGCCGTCACAGCACTGCTGGGGCACCATGTGCTGCGCTCATCCACGGCCGGACCTGCCGCCGTCGTCCTTGCCAGCGACGTGCTGGGCCGCTGGGCTGCTCCTGGCCGCTAGCTGTACCAACGGCGAGCCTGCCGGCTAGCGGACTTTGAAGCTCCGTGAGTCTTCATTCGGGTCAGGCTGGTCCGCGGTATCGGCCTGGGCCACCCGCAGCTCGTACTCGCCCGGCGGCAGCGTGAGGGCGAGAGTGAAAACGCCTGCTTGGGCGGCCTCGGCGGCTGCGGCTGCTTCTCCAGTGACGAACGGAGCCTTGCTGCCGTTTTCTTCAGCCTTCAGGACCTGCCACCGGACTTTCCCGCCCGCCGAGGTACTGCGCCCCGTGACCTTGACACTTCCGGCAGGGAGCTCGGAGTTTTCCTGGGGATCGATAATCCAGACGGGCGCCACCACACCGGCAGCCCTTGCCATCAGATCGCCCAGCTGGACATGGCCAAAAGCAACGTAATCCGTGTGCCCGTCCACCAGGATCCGCACCCGCATCTGCTGCCCGGAGTCGATAAGCCCTGAACTGGCAGCTGCGGCAGTGGCTGTATACACGAGTTGCTGGACGGCGCGCGCTGCCATGTCGGCGTCGAGGTTGCTGTTGAAGGCGTCCTCGGACACATCCACTGTGATGACATCCTTGCCTGAGATGGAGGTTGCCAGGTTGCTGGGGTTCTGCCACGGGGTGAAGAAGTCCGGGTCCAGGGGCTTCTCGGACATCATTGCCCGCAAGGCCCGCGTCACGGGGTTCTCCTGGTCGGGAACATCCCTGAATTCCCGGAACAGGAAAACGTTGCTGTTCGTGCGGCCAATCCAGTACACCGGCGCCTTGTTGGAGGATTGGGTCGTTTCCAGGGGCGCGCTGGTGGAGGGCACAGTGCCGGTGATCGCCGGACTCGACGCAAGGGCTTCAGTGGGCGAAGGATCCGGTTCGGCAAGGCAGCCCGACAGAAGCGGGACTACTGTCAGAACCGCTGCCAGGAGGGCCGGGCGCACTCGGCCGCCAGCCCGTCCTGCCCTTCGGGGCGCAGCAGTTTCCGGCACTTTTGTTGCCCAGTCCTTTCGTGCATCGCGGGCCGCTCCCCACAGCGGCGGTCCCAGCGCAAGCTGGATTTCCAGCATGGCACAGGGTGCTGTGCCAATTTGCAGTTCAGCGCCTCCCGGCGGTGAACTGCAACGCGAACGATATGGGGCCGATATGAACTTGATACCTAAGCACGGATGTTGTCCCCTTCCGGAAGCAGCATCCTCCACTGCTGCGGCGCTTCCGGTATCAAGTTTTTACGTTGTCCTGGCGTAAGATGGAAGGATCGCTGGGCAAGGCGTACCGGACGGCTCGCCGGCTCCCGGCGGTGTCATTGTTTTCGGACTTGAGGGGATTACGGGCCTGCGGGCCAACACCATGACTGAATCAGCGAATGGAAAGCGCCGGCTCAACACGGGAGA
The DNA here is from genome assembly GCF_005796185.1 of Pseudarthrobacter sp. NamB4. GTDB lineage: Bacteria > Actinomycetota > Actinomycetes > Actinomycetales > Micrococcaceae > Arthrobacter. Next base: position 70,326 of record NZ_VAHM01000007.1, on the reverse strand, counting down.
AGGCGCTGCGGGGGAATTTCCACATTCCCTCCCCGGCAGCCGTACCGAGGTAGTCCTTTTCGACAACTCCGATCAGATGGTCCAGTCCCTGGGCAGCCACGATGAAGCCCTTCGTTTCATTGAGGAGCAATTTCCGGACGTGAACTTCCATGTCCGCGGCAACGAGCTTTCCATCACGGGGCCGGCCAGTGACGTGCCCCGGATCATGCGCCTCCTCCACGAGGTTCGTGGACTCGTTGCACGGGGCACGGTGATCAGCCCGGCGGTGCTGCAGCAACTCGTGGCACTCCTGAGGACCCAGTCCCTGCAGAACCCGGTGGATGTGCTGACGCACGACATTCTCTCGAGCCGCGGAAAAACCATCCGGCCGAAGACCCTCAACCAAAAGAACTACGTTGACGCCATCGATGACAACACGGTGATTTTCGGCATCGGCCCGGCGGGAACAGGCAAGACCTACCTGGCGATGGCGAAGGCTGTCCAGGCCCTGCAGCAGAAAGAGGTCAGCCGCATCATCCTGACGCGCCCGGCGGTGGAAGCGGGGGAGCGGCTGGGATTCCTTCCCGGAACCCTGAGCGACAAGATTGATCCCTACCTGCGACCGCTCTATGATGCGCTGCACGACATGATGGACCCCGAGTCCATCCCCAGGCTGATGGCCGCCGGGACCATCGAGGTTGCTCCCCTTGCCTACATGCGTGGACGGACGCTTAACGACGCTTTCATCATCCTTGATGAGGCACAGAACACCACCCCTGAGCAGATGAAGATGTTCCTGACGAGGCTGGGGTTCGGTTCCAAAATGGTGGTCACCGGCGACGTCACCCAGGTTGACCTGCCGTTCGGAACCCGCTCGGGGCTTCGCATAGTGGAGGAGATCCTGCAGGGCATCGAGGGCGTCAGCTTCTCGGTGCTGGACGCGGCGGACGTCGTCCGGCACCGGCTCGTCGGGGACATCGTTCACGCGTACGGTATTTGGGATGACGCCCAGCGCAGCCGGGTGAAGCACTCGGCAGGCAGCGGCAAACGGGGGGAACACGCGTGAGCATAGAGGTCAACAATGAGTCCGGCGTCCAGGTGGATGAAGCAGAACTCGTAGCGTTGTCCCGGTACATTTTCGAACAGCTATACATCCATCCGCAGGCCGAGCTGTCCATCCTCCTGGTGGATGAGCCTGCTATGGAAAAGCTCCACATCGAACTCATGGATGAGCCAGGTTCCACTGACGTCCTGTCCGTGCCCATGGACGAACTCACTCCTGGCACTCCGGACCGGCCAACGCCGCAGGGCATGCTCGGCGACATCGCTATCTGCCCGCAGGTGGCCCGCGTGCAGGCCCGGAACGCCGGCCATGCCCTGCAGGAGGAGATGCTCCTGTTGACGACGCACGGCATCCTGCACCTGCTCGGTTACGACCATGCCGAACCCGAGGAAAAGGCAGAGATGTTCGGGCTGCAGCGCGAGCTGCTGTCCGGATTTACCGGCAAAGAAGCACCTGCCGAGACCACCCAGTGACGCCACTGCTCCTCGTCGCCATGGCCTTGGCTTTCCTGGCTGTGGCGGCGGTGCTGACCGCGGCCGAGGCCGCCTTCAATTTCATCCCGCGCCACGATGCCGAGGAAGCCCTGCTCAAAAGCCGCGGCAATGCATTGCGGCGGATCCTCGCCCAGCCTGTGGCGCACATTCGCGCCCTGAGGTTCTGGCGTATCTGGTTCGAAATGGCTTCCGCCGTTGCCGTTGCCGTCCTGCTCTACAGCCTGCTGGACAATGTGTGGCTCGCCGGCCTGGCGGCCACCGGCATCATGGCCCTGCTGGGCTTTGTCATCGTGGGAGTTTCCCCACGTCAGCTAGGCAGGCTCCATTCAGCCGCCGTCGTTCGCTTCACCGCACCGATGATCCGTTTCCTCACCTGGATCCTGGGTCCCATCCCGGCCTGGCTTGTGAGGCTTGGAAGCTCGGCCGCCCCCGGCGCCCCCGGTGGAGATGAAGCCTTTTTCAGCGAGCAGGAGTTCCGCGAGCTCGTGGAGCGCGCCAGCGAGTCGGACATGATCGAGGACACCGAAGCGGAAATGATCCAGTCGGTCTTCGACTTCGGAGACACACTGGTCCGGGCCGTCATGGTGCCCAGGACGGACATCCTCACCATCGAGGCGGGATCGAGCCTGCGCCAGGCCATGTCCCTCTTCCTTCGCTCCGGCTATTCCAGGATCCCGGTCATCGGCGAAAGCACCGACCAGATTCTTGGCATCATCTACCTCAAGGATGTTGCAGCGGCCATCCATGAGCTGGGACCGAACGAGGAACCCCCGCTGGTGGATTCCCTCGCACGGGAAGTACGGTACGTACCCGAATCGAAACCCGTCAGCGACCTCCTCCGCGAGCTCCAGAAAGAGTCGACGCACGTGGCCATCGTTATCGACGAATACGGCGGGACTGCCGGCCTGGTCACCCTCGAGGATCTCATAGAGGAAATCGTCGGCGAGATTGTGGACGAATACGACACCGAAAGTGCGGAGGCCGTGGAACTCGGCGACGGCTCTTACCGGGTCAGTGCCCGCATGGGCATAGATGACCTGGGTGAGCTTTTTGACATTGAGCTGGAGGACGACGAAGTGGACACCGTCGGCGGCCTGCTCGCCAAAGCACTCGGCCGGGTCCCGATCGTAGGCAGCACCGTGGAAGTCCAGGGTGTGTCCCTCCGGGCGGACAGGCTGGAAGGCCGCCGCAACCGCGTCAGCCACATCATTGCGGCGCCGCTGGCAAAAGAAGACACTGACCTTGAAGACCTCTTCCAAGAGGCGGAAGCAACCCAGCAGGGAGTTTCACGTGAGCAAGAAAAATAAGGCCGAAAGCCAGGACGATTTCGGCGGTTTCCGCGCAGGCTTCTCCGTCCTGGTGGGCCGCCCCAACGCAGGCAAGTCCACCCTGACCAATGCGCTGGTGGGCAAGAAGGTGGCCATCACTTCCGCCAAACCGCAGACTACCCGCCACACCATCCGTGGAATCGTCCACCGGGAGGATGCCCAGCTCATCCTGGTGGACACGCCCGGCCTCCACCGCCCCCGCACGCTCCTGGGCAAGCGGCTGAACGAGCTCGTTGCCGACACGCTGGCCGAGGTGGACGCAATCGGGTTCTGCCTGCCGGCGAACGAAAAAATCGGCCCGGGGGACAAGTTCATTGCCGCCCAGCTGGCTGCTGTAGGCCGCAAGCCTGTTATCGCCATTGTCACCAAGGCCGACCTGGTGGACCGCCAGGCCCTGACCGAGCAGTTGTTGGCCGTGGCTGAACTGGGCCGGGAAGTCATGGGGGAGGAGGGCTGGAAGGACATTGTCCCTGTCTCCGCCAGCGACGGGTTCCAGGTGGACACCGTGGCAGAAGTCCTCATCGGCCACATGCCGCCGTCGCCTCCGCTGTATCCGGACGGTGAACTCACGGACGAGCCGGAGGCTGTGATGGTGGCGGAACTTATCCGGGAAGCGGCGCTGGAAGGTGTCCGGGATGAGTTGCCCCACTCGCTGGCCGTAGTGGTGGAGGAAATTGTTCCCCGCGAGGACCGTCCTGAGGACAGCCCGCTTTTGGATGTCCGGGTCAACCTGTACGTGGAGCGTCCGTCGCAGAAGGCGATTATCATCGGCAAGGGCGGCAGCAGGCTCCGGGAAGTAGGCAGCAACGCCCGCAAGGGCATCGAAGCCCTCCTGGGTACGCGCATCTACCTTGACCTGCATGTGAAGGTGGCAAAGGACTGGCAGCGGGACCCGAAGCAGCTGGTTAAGCTGGGCTTCTGATCCGCTCCAACCGGGTACTGGCACATGCCACCCGGCTTTTTCCCAGCCTGGACCACTAAGATGGGCCGGATTTCGTATTTAGAGGAAGGTTCTCCACGTGGGGTTAGGCCGCGATAGACGCGACAACGGGTCCGCTGTGCCAAACGGGCGGGGCCCCGTGTCCCGCCACGCCGGGGACGGTGCCGTTGGAGCAGCCCGCCATCTTGGGCCCCTCCGGGGTAAACCCGTATGGCTCAAGGCCGTCACTGCCTTCCTTGCACTCGTTCTCGTGGGCGGCCTGGCGTTCGCCGGCTTTTGGTACCTGCGCCTCCAGAACAACATCTCCAAGGCCCCGCTGAACGCAGGCGGCAGCAACGCCGAGTCCGTCAGCGACGCCACGGGACGCATGCAGATCCTGATCCTTGGCTCGGATACGCGCGACGGAAAGAACGCGGAGTATGGAACAGCGGACGATTCCAGGGGCTACGGCAAATCGGATGTCATGATGTTGATGGACATCTCCGAGGACAACAAGCGCGTGAGCGTGATCAGCTTTCCCCGGGACCTGCTGGTGGACATTCCGGAGTGCAGGGATGAGGAAACCGACCGGGTCTATCCCGCCCGCAGCGGCATAATGATCAACGAAGCCATGGCTGAGGCAGGCATAGGCTGCGCTGTGGACACCGTCAACCAGCTCACCGGCCTGGAGGTGGACCACTTCATGATGGCTGACTTCAATGCGGTCAAGGAGCTGTCCAACGCCGTCGGAGGCGTGGAAGTGTGCATCAGTGACGCCGTCTACGACCCCGATTCGCGGCTCCGGCTGCCTGCCGGTACCTCGGCCGTGCAAGGCGAGATGGCCCTGGCCTTCCTGCGGACACGCCACGCTTTCGCTGACGGCGGTGACCTGGGCCGGATCAAGGCCCAGCAGGGCTTCCTGTCGTCCTTGACCCGCAAGATCAAGGACGAGGGCACACTGTCCGATCCCGGCAAGATGCTGAAGATCGCTGACGTGGTAACCCAGAACCTGACCGTGGATGAGGGCCTGGCATCCGTGCCCACCTTGCTGACCATCGGCAACCGGCTCAAGGACATTGACATCAGCAAGGTCGCGTTTGTGGCGGTACCCACCATGCCGGCAGTTGCCGACGCCAACCGGCTCCAGATCGCCGAGCCGGCCGGCTCGCAGCTCTTTGCCGCCCTGCGCCAGGACGTGGACCTGACCGATCCGACCGCCCCTGCCACCCCCGCGCCAACGGAAACGGCGGCTCCGCCGTCAGCCGCGCCGACAGAGACGGCTCCGCCCCTGCCGCCCTACGACAAGGCGCTGCAGCCGGTGACGGTGGCCAACGGTTCCGGCGTCCCTGGCCGGGCGCAGGAGATTGTGCAGGCGCTGGTTTCGGGAGGATTCACCCAGGCAGCCCAGTACGAGGCGACCGTGGTTGAGCAGTCGGTGGTCTATTACGGTCCGGGCTTTGCAGATGTCGCAGCGGACGTTGCCGCCCTGTTGGGCATCCCTGCCGGGCAGATGGTCCCGGCGCCTGCGGTGTCAGGCGTGCAGGTCTATCTTGGGACGGACTTCGCCACGGGCACTGCCTATGAAGCGGCACCGGCATTGCCTGAGAACATCGTCAACCAGACCGCCGGAGATGCCTCCTGCCAGCAGGCGAACCCGGCGCTCATCGTCCAGGGCTAGCTTCCCGGTCCGGCCAGCGGGAAACCGGCCGCACCGACCCAGCTCAAAAAACAGTGGGGCCGGCCAGATGGCCGGGCCCCATTGCAGGTCCTGCTACCAGATGCTCACCCGTTCCGCCGGCGGCATCCACATGCCGTCCTGCTCGGTGACGCCGAACGCTTCGTGGAAGGCGTCCAGGTTCTTTGCGATGGCGTTGGTGCGGAACTCATTGGGGGAGTGAGGGTCCGTCGCCAGGCGGCGGATGGCCTCTTCCGGCCTGATAACCTGGCGCCAGCCCGCCGCCCAGGAAGCAAAGAAACGCTGCTCCCCGGTCAGGCCGTCCAGCACCTCCGGTTCCTTCCCGCCCAGGCTGATCCGGTAGGCCTTGTAGGCGATGGCCAGTCCTGCGAGGTCGCCGATGTTTTCGCCCAAGGTGAGCCGACCGTTGACGTTGTGGCCAGGTGCTGCCGAAGGTGACAACACTTCGAACTGGGCCACCAGCTGCGCCGTGAGCTTTTCGAAGGCCGCGCGGTCCTCCTCCGTCCACCAGTTCCGCAGCGCCCCGCCGCCGTCGAACTGCGACCCCTGGTCGTCAAAACCGTGGCCGATCTCATGGCCGATCACGGCACCAATACCGCCGTAGTTCACGGCGTCATCCGCATCCGCGGTGAAGAACGGTGGCTGCAGGATCGCCGCCGGGAACACAATCTCGTTCATCATCGGGTGGTAATACGCGTTGACTGTCTGCGGCGTCATCAGCCATTTGCTGCGGTCCACCGGCTTGCCCACTTCATCAAGGTGGCGATCCACGTCGGCGTTGTGCGCCCGCTCTACGTTGCCCAGCAGGTCGGCGGGGTCAATTTCCACTGCCGAGTAGTCAATCCACTGGTCCGGGTATCCGATCTTGGCCCGGAAACCCTCCAACTTCCGCAGCGCCTCGGCTTTGGTTGCTTCCCCCATCCAATCGACCCCGGTAATGCTGCGGCGGTAAGCCTCGATGAGATTGGCAACGAGCGTCTGCATCCGCGCTTTATGGGACTCGGGAAAGTGCCGGGCGACATATATCTGGCCCACGGCCTCGCCCAGCGCTGCCTCGACGACGGCAACACCCCGCTTCCAGCGGTCCTTGTTCCGGGGAGTGCCGCTGATAGTGGTTCCGTAGAAGGCGAAATTGGCATCCACGAAGGCCGAGGAAAGGTACGGAGCCGCTGCACTCACCACCCGCAGGGCAAGCCATTCCTGCCAGTGCTCCAGTGGTTCAGAATCGAGGAGGGCGGCTGCGCCGTTGAAGAACGGCGGAGTGCTCACCACGATTTCCTGCCGTTTTTCCTTGTCGATCCCTGCAGCATCGAACCAAGTGCCCAGCAGCGGGAACAGTTCGGACGCCTCCTCCGCTGTTTTCAGGTTGTAGGTCTTCTGAGGGTTGCGCAGGGTGACGTTGTCCCAGTGGTGGGACGCCAGCTTGGTTTCCAGCTGCACCACACGCTCTGCGGCGGCACCCGCGTCGGCAACGCCCGCCAGGTCCAGCATTGTCTGCACGTGCCCGGCATAGGCCGTGACCATCGGCAGGAACTTTTCTTCGCGGTAGTAGGACTCATCCGGAAGTCCGAGGCCGCCCTGCCCGGTGTACAGCAGGACCCGGTCCGGGTTGCCCGCGTCCGGGGCCGGGTAGATGTAGAAGAGCCCGCCGACATCGGCGCGGAACAGCCGGCCGGCCAGGGCGACGAGTTCCGCAATGGAGGTGGTGGCAAACACCTCCGCAAGGCGCCCACGGATCGGTTCCATGCCCTTGGCTTCCACTGCTGCCTCGTCCATGAAGCTGGTGTAGAGGTCGCCGATCTTGCGCTCGATCCCGGTGGCGGCGTCACCCTTGGCGGCTGCTTCCTCGATGATGTCGCGGACCGCGATCTCGGAACCGTCGCGGAGGGCCGTGAACGTCCCCTCGAGCGGCCGGTCATCGGGGATCTCCGTGGCCTTCAGCCATGCTCCGTTGACGTGCTGGTAAAGGTCATCCTGCGGGCGGACCGTGTGATCAATAGTGGACAGGTCGATCCCCGAAATGGGCACTGAAACTCCTTCTGATGAAGAGCCATGCAGGGGAGAATTCCCCGCGCAGCGTCTGCATGGTGGACTTTGCTGACGGTAGTGCCCCTTCATCTTACGCACCCGTGTTACCCTCAAAAGGTGCGTGCAGAGCTCCTTCTTCTTAGCTGCCGCGGCGAGGCCTCAGACGCGATCTAGCGCAAGGCCCACCCTCGCTGCGGAGTTTGTGTTGCCCGGCCACCCTTTTAACTTGGAACCACAGAAAAGGCCCCGATAGTAATGCGAAACGCACAGAAGCCCTCCGGAATGCCCGTCCACCGGTACACGCCCTTCCAGGACCTGATCAAGGTTGAGATGCCGGACCGCACCTGGCCGGACAAGGTCATCACCAAGGCCCCGCGCTGGTGCGCGGTTGACCTCCGTGACGGCAACCAGGCCCTGATCGACCCCATGAGCCCGGCCCGCAAGATGAAGATGTTCGATCTGCTGGTCCGCATGGGATACAAGGAGATCGAGGTTGGCTTCCCGTCCGCGTCGCAGACCGACTTCGACTTTGTCCGCCAGCTCATCGAGGGCAACCACATCCCGGACGACGTCACCATCCAGGTCCTGACCCAGGCCCGCGAACACCTGATCGAGCGGACATACGAAGCCCTGGTGGGCGCCAAGCAGGCTATCGTGCACCTCTACAACTCCACCTCGGTGCTGCAGCGCCGCGTGGTCTTTAACCAGGACGAGGACGGGATCCTCGATATCGCGCTGCAGGGTGCGCGGCTGTGCAGGAAGTACGAGGAAACCCTCGTGGACACCCACGTGACTTACGAATATTCTCCGGAGTCCTTCACCGGCACTGAGCTGGAATACGCGGTGCGCGTGTGCAACGCCGTCGCGGATGTTTTCGAGGCCTCCGCGGACCGCCAGGTGATCATCAACCTGCCGGCGACCGTGGAAATGGCCACGCCAAACGTCTACGCCGACTCGATCGAGTGGATGAGCCGGCACCTGCATCCGCGGGAAGGCATCATCCTCTCGCTGCACCCGCACAACGACCGGGGCACCGGCGTGGCGGCGGCGGAACTGGGCTACATGGCCGGTGCGGACCGGATCGAAGGCTGCCTGTTCGGCAACGGCGAACGTACCGGCAACGTAGACCTGGTCACCCTGGGCCTGAACCTCTTCGTCCAGGGCATCGATCCCATGATTGATTTCTCCAACATCGACGAGGTCCGCCGGACGGTCGAATACTGCAACCAGCTGCCCGTCCCCGAGCGTTCGCCTTATGGCGGGGACCTGGTGTTCACTGCTTTTTCCGGCTCCCACCAGGACGCCATAAAAAAGGGCTTCGAGGCGCTGGAGCGCGACGCTGCCGCCGCAGGCAAGGCTGTGGAGGACTTCACCTGGCAGGTCCCGTACCTGCCGGTGGACCCCAAGGACCTGGGCCGCAGCTACGAGGCCGTCATCCGGGTCAACTCCCAGTCCGGCAAGGGCGGTGTGGCCTACCTGCTCAAGAACGAGCACAGCCTGGACCTGCCCCGCCGTGCCCAGATTGAATTCTCCGGCGTGATCCAGCGCCGAACAGACACTGTGGGCGGCGAAGTCAGCGGTGCCCAACTCTGGCAGATCTTCCAGGACGAGTACCTGCCGTCCGGCAAAACCGACGGGCAGTGGGGACGCTACTCCCTGGGTGCGGTGAAGACCGAGACGGACGACGACGGCGGCATGACGCTTCACGCTTCGCTCGACGTGGATGGCGTGCAGGTTCAGCGTACGGGCACCGGCAACGGCCCCATCGCCGCGCTGCTGGGCATCCTGCGGGAAGACGGCGTGGATGTCCGCGTCCTGGACTACAGCGAGCATGCGCTCTCCGAAGGCGGCAATGCGATGGCAGCCGCGTACGTCGAATGCGCGGTAGGGGAGCGGGTCCTCTGGGGCGTCGGCATCGACGCCAACACCAGCATGTCGTCCCTGAAGGCCGTTATCTCCGCCGTGAACCGCGCCATCCGGGACGCCCAGGCCTGACCGCCGCCCTGTTGCGCCACCGCGGACCTGCCGCGGCGGCCCAGCAGGCATGCGGGAAGCCGTACCCGCAAAGAATGGGAAGATAAAGGCGTGGCCCAACACTCTTTCGCCTCCCGCGCTTACCGGGACGACGCCGTCGTGCTTCGAACCCACAAGCTGGGCGAGGCGGACCGCATCATCACGCTGCTGACCAAGCACCACGGCCAGGTGCGTGCCGTCGCCAAAGGTGTCCGGCGCACCAGCAGCCGGTTCGGGGCACGGCTTGAACCCTTCATGGTGGCCGATCTCCAGTTGGTGTCCGGACGGAACCTGGACATTGTCACCCAGGCCGTGGCCAAGGGCGCATATGGCGGCAGCATCGCGGCCGATTACGCCCGTTACACGGTAGCGGCGGCAATGACCGAGACTGCAGAGAAGCTCACCGACGTGGACGGTGAGGCCGGAACGGCGCAGTACACCCTGCTGGTGGGTGCACTCGCCGCACTGAGCCGGGATGAGCACGCTGCGGGGCTGATCCTCGATTCCTACCTCCTGCGGGCCGTGGCCACCGGCGGCTGGGCGCCCAGCTTCACCGCCTGTGCCCGCTGCGGGACGCCAGGCCCGCACTCCGCTTTCTCCGCGCCCTTGGGAGGAATGGTCTGCAGTGGCTGCAGGCCACCCGGGTCCCCGGCTCCGGCGCCTGAAACGGTGGCCCTGCTCGCGGCCCTGCTGTCCGGCAACTGGGCCACGGCGGACCAGTCCCTCCCGGTGCACCGGAAGGAGGCTGCCGGCCTGGTGGCGGCCTACCTGCAATGGCACCTCGAACGAGTCCTGAAGTCCCTCAAACATGTGGAGCGAAGCTGACAGTGGCCCTCGGCAAGAAGAACACCGCGTCCCGAAAGCGCACCCACCCGGTGGTTGCACCGTATCCGCATCCCTCCGGGGCGCTGCCGCCCTCCATCCCGGCAGAATTCATCCCCCGGCACGTCGCCGTCGTAATGGACGGCAACGGCCGCTGGGCCAACCAGCGCGGCCTGCCAAGGATCGAAGGGCACAAGGCAGGGGAACCGGCGCTGCTCGACGTGATGGCAGGGGCCATCGAGCTGGGCATCGAGTACGTCAGCGTCTACGCCTTCTCCACGGAGAACTGGCGCCGGTCGCCCGAGGAAGTCCGGTTCCTGATGGGATTTAACAAGGACGTGCTGCGCCGCCAAAGAAACCAACTCGACGAATGGGGTGTGCGCGTGCGCTGGGCCGGACGGCGCCCGCGGCTTTGGGGTTCGGTCATCAAGGAGCTGGAGGAGGCCGAGGAATTCACGGCAGGCAACAGCACCTGCACGTTGACCATGTGTGTGAATTACGGCGGCCGCGCGGAGATTACCGATGCTGTGTCCGCCATCGCCGAGGAAGTGGCTGCGGGCAGGCTCAAGCCGGGGGCCGTTACCGAACGGACCATCCAAAAATACCTTGACGAGCCCGACCTGCCCGACGTGGATCTTTTCCTGCGCAGCTCGGGCGAGCAGCGGCTGTCCAACTTCCTGCTCTGGCAGTCCGCTTACGCGGAGTTCGTCTTCATGGACATCCTGTGGCCCGACGTGGACCGCCGGACGCTCTGGGCGGCCGTTGAAGAGTACGCGCAACGCGACCGCCGTTATGGCGGGGCAGTGGATGCGGCACCCGCAGGCACCTCCACCCCGGGCACGTCCGGGGCCAATGCTCAGGCGGGGTAGCCCCTCAGCCACGCGGCCAGGTCCCTGTAGGCCTCCTCCCGCACCCCGCGGTTTCCGGAGTGCCTCAGCAGTGTCCCGCCCGGTGCGGGCGGTCATCGCGCTTCCCTGCCCATCCCTTCGTTCCCGGCTCCCGGTGGCTGCGGCCCGCCATCGCCGTACGCCCTGAGCCAGCGCGCCAGGCGGGCGTACGCGTCGGCACGCACCGCCGCGGGGGAGAGGAACACATCATGCAGCGCGCCGTCGATCCGTTCCACGGTTACAGTGCGGCCAAGGGTGAGGGCACGCGCAGCAATCACGTTGACGTCAAGGACGGCATCCCTCCGCCGCATCTCCTCCGACCAGAAGAGCCCGTTGGCGCTTCCGCGGGACAGCAGGACAAGGATGGGAACCTCGATGTCCAACCCGCGCGCCACCTTCGTGTGGCCGGCCAGCACGGCACTGAGCCAGCCCGCCCGCACGGGAAACGCCATCGGTGGGCGGTAACGGTCATCCAGGGACCACTCGCCGTCGGCCGAACTGCTGATGGTCCGCCAATAGAAGCCCCGCTCCGGAAGCCGGAGCACGGCCTCCGGACGGAACCGGGCAACAGGCCCCACCATGCTGGACGCCGCCCGCCGGACCAGTGAACTGCCATGCATCTCAAGCCAGGGGCTGTTCAGCACGAGCCGCGACACCTTGTCCGGATGCCTGCTGGCCCACAGGACAGCCACCAGCCCTCCCGTCGAATGGCCCATGACGGTCAAAGACGGGTCGCCGCCCTCCTGGTTGATCAGGTGGCAGGCGGCGTTGATCTCGGCGTCGTAGTCCTCGAGGTTGGCCACGTAGCCGCCCGGGAAGTCCGGGCGCAGGCTGCGGCCGTGGTTGTGCATGTCAAGTGCGTAAAAGTCATAACCGGCCGAGGACCAGAAGCGGGCCAGGTCGATATTGAAGAAGTAGTCGCTCCAGCCGTGCAGGAAAAGGACCGCCCTGCCGCGCGGGGGAGGGGAAGGCAGTGTGACGGCGGCCGGACGGAACCGGACCAGGGTGGCGGTGCGCTCCACGCCGTCGGGCCCGGCGGCGAGGAAGGCATGGGACTCGAATTCATCGCCCAGGATGTCCTGCTGCCATTCCATGGCTTTATGCTAATCCGCTCCGGTTTTGGTCGGGCGCGTTTTGGCCTGCGGGCCCCAAGACGGAAAACTAGAGGCATGCGCGTTTACCCCACTTTTTTCAGGCTGGCCTTTTCATGGATGGACGCCGAGCGCGCCCACAAAATCGGGTTCACGGGTATCAGGCTTGCGCATCGCTCGGGCGCGGGGAAGGTCCTCGAGAAGCTGACGGCACCCGACCCGTCACTGCAGACGACGGCTTTCGGCGTCACCTTTCCGTCGCCGTTCGGGCTTGCTGCCGGCTTTGACAAGGAAGGGCACGGTATCGAGGCCCTGACGGAACTCGGGTTTGGGCATGTGGAAGTGGGCACCATCACTGGACAGGCCCAGCCGGGCAACGAAAAGCCGCGATTATTCCGCCTGGTCCAGGACCGCGCCGTCATCAATCGGATGGGCTTCAACAACGACGGCGCCGCCGCCGTCGCCCCCCGGCTCAGGTCCGCCCGTGCTGCGCTCCAGCGACGGCACCCCGGCGTCCGCCCCATCATTGGCGTCAATATCGGAAAGACCAAGGCAGTGGAACTGGCAGACGCTGTTGAGGACTACCTCGTCAGCGCCCGCAGCCTTGCGCCCGCTGCTGACTACCTGGTGGTCAATGTAAGCTCGCCCAATACCCCCGGGCTTCGGCTGCTGCAGGATGTGGAGTCACTCCGCCCCCTGCTCAGCGCCGTCGGCGGGGAAGCCGACAGGGCAGCTGGACGGCACGTCCCCCTGCTCGTCAAGATCGCGCCCGATCTCGCCGACGAGGATATCGACGACGTCGCGCGCCTCGCGCTGGACCTCAAGCTGGACGGCATCATTGCCACGAACACCACCATCTCCCGTACGGGGCTGACGTCGTCTATGGAGCAGGTGGAGAATTGCGGTGCGGGCGGGCTTTCCGGTGCTCCACTGAAGAAGCGGTCGCTGGAGGTACTGCGCCGGCTCAAGAAGACCACGGGAGACGCGCTTACCCTGGTTGCCGTCGGCGGTGTCGAAACAGCGCAGGACGTGCAGGACAGGCTGGACGCCGGCGCAACCCTGGTCCAGGGCTACACGGCTTTCCTGTACGAGGGGCCCTTCTGGGCAGCCCGCATCAACCGGGAGCTGGCGAAAAACCGACGGTCCTGAACTCTTTGGGGCGGTCCTGGAACCGTTGAAAGTGAAAACCCCGGCGGGTCGCCCGCCGGGGTTTTGCTGATTCTTATGGTGCCTCCGGGCTTCTTCCTGAGCCGGACGTGGTCGGTTCAGGAAGGGTACTGCCCGCGTTTGACCTGGGGCTTGGGCAGCCGGAGCTTACGGAACTGCAGGGAACGCATTGAGCCGTACCAGACGGTCCCGCGTTCAACCTCGCCGAATTTCGCGGTCAACCGTTTGCGGAGCTGGCGGGACAGGACGAACACGTCCACAAAGACGGCAAGGAACATCACCCAGAAACCGCCCAGCACGTAGATCATCAGGTCACTGGACGCCGGCACCACCAGTGACACGAGGACGAAGACCAGTGCACCGAACATCAGGTACTCGCCAAGGCTGAACCGCGCATCCACGAAATCGCGGGCAAAGCGTTTCTGCGGGCCCTTGTCACGCAGCGGCAGGAATCTTTCGTCCCCGGTATCCAGGGCCTGGCGCATCTTCAGCCGCTGGTCCTGAATTGCCTGGCGCTCGGCGGCCTTGGATGCTTTGCGGTCCTCCGGGACCAGCGGGCGCCTGCGGGCTGCCTCCTGTGCCTTCCGGGTAGGCGTGGGAGCACCCTTGCCGCTCACGCGGGCTGCCTCCGCCGCGGCTTCTGCAGCCTCTTGGTCTACTGTTTGCTGCGCCGAGGGCGCTTCCTTCTTACGTCCGAACACCTGACCAGAATACCTTGCGGAGGCTGACGGAATTCATCCCGCACCGGCCCTCCGGCGCAGCTGGATGTGACGCGGGTAATGTTTCGGCCATGACTTCATCGCCAACTGCCATGCCGCAGAACCCCAAAGGCACCGCATCCCCGGGCCTGGCCGAAAACAGCTGGACGGAAGAACTCCGCAGCTCGATTGACCAGGACTTCGGGCGCATGCTGGAACGCCTGAAGAACCTCGTTGCCATTCCTGGCATAGCCTGGCCCAGCTTCGAACGCGCACCCTTGGAACGCAGTGCTGAAGCAGTTGCGGACCTGCTCCGCGACGCTGGCGTTGGCAACGTGCAGATCCTTGCATGCGACAAGCCGGACGGCACTCCGGGAGGTCCCGCCGTCGTCGCTTCCCGGGCTGCCGCGGAGGGTAAACCGACCATCCTCCTGTACGCCCACCACGACGTCCAGCCCACAGGCGACCGGAGCCTGTGGGAAACAGAGCCGTTTCTGGCCGTTGAGAAGGATGGGAGGCTGTACGGCCGGGGCGCCGCCGACGACAAAGCCGGCATCATGGCCCACATAGCGGCGTACGCCGCAGTTTCGGAAGTTTTGGGCAGCACACTTGGCCTGGGCGTGACGTTCTTTTTTGAAGGCGAAGAGGAAGCCGGCTCGCCGACGTTCCGATCCTTCCTGGAAGCCAACCAGGAGCTGCTCCGGGCTGACGTCATCGTCGTGGCCGACTCGAGCAACTGGAAGGTGGGTACCCCCGCCCTCACCACCAGCCTGAGGGGCCTCGTGGACGGCACGATTGGGGTCCAGGTCCTTGAGCACGCTGTTCATTCGGGCATGTACGGCGGGCCCGTACTGGATGCGCCCACGCTGCTGTCCAGGCTCATTGCCACCCTGCACGATGACGAGGGGAATGTTGCCATCGAGGGACTGGTGGCAAAGGATACGGCCGCGGTGGAACTTCCCGAAGCGGACTACCGGGCTGATGCATCAGTGCTCGACGGCGTCCGGCTGGCGGGGTCGGGCAGCATCGCCTCGCGGCTCTGGACCAAGCCCGCCCTGTCCATCATCGGGTTCGATGCTCCCTCCGTGGAGTCGGCCTCGAATACCCTGTTGCCCACCGCACGCGCGAAGTTCAGCCTGCGCCTGGCGCCGGGGCAGGATCCCGGCGAGGCAATGGACGCGGTGCGCCGGCACGTGGAGGTGAATGCTCCGTTCGGAGCGAAGGTTACGTTCACCCCGGGGGAGAGCGGCAACCCGTTCCAGACTGATACTTCTTCCCCCGCGGCCTCAGCGGCCATGTGGGCCCTGGGAGAGGCATGGGGGGTGCCGGCGGTGGAAACAGGAATTGGCGGTTCCATCCCCTTCATTGCCGACCTCACCGAGATGTATCCGGACGTACAGATCCTGGTGACCGGGGTGGAGGATCCCGACTCACGCGCCCACAGCGCCAACGAGTCCCTGCACCTTGGTGATTTCCGCAAGGCCATCCTCGCCGAAGCGCTGCTTCTGGCACGGATCAACGCCGAGGGCCTGTAGGGGAAAGGGAGTCCGGAGGGAACAACCGGGATGCGTACATGGTTACGTCTGGAGTTAGAGCTACAGGTGCGCCCCGCGTAGCATGTAGCTATAGCCCATACCGTATCCGTAGGGGCAGGCACCGCCAGCGCGGAGCCGCCAGACCGTCCTAAGAAGGTAGGCCAATGAGCACCGCTACCAATGAGAACAGCACCGGTACCACCAGTACGGCCAGTGATGAACTGCCCGTCCACGAGGTCAATCTGACCGACGTCGCAGCAGGCAAGGTACGCAGTCTTCTCGAACAGGAAGGCCGTACCGATCTGCGCCTCAGGGTTGCCGTGCAGCCCGGCGGCTGCTCGGGGCTGATCTACCAGCTTTACTTCGATGAGCGGCTCCTGGACGGAGACGCAGTCCGTGACTTCGACGGCGTTGAAGTTGTGGTGGACAAGATGAGTGTGCCGTACCTCAGCGGCGCCAGCATCGATTTCGAAGACACCATCGCCAAGCAGGGCTTCACCATTGACAACCCGAACGCCGGGGGCTCCTGCGCGTGCGGGGACTCGTTCCACTAACCCGGTTATTTCGCCCGGTGCCGGCGCCGTGCCACCTGCCGAAAACAACGGCAAGGGGGCACGGCGCCGACATGTGGGCGAAACGCCCGGCGGAGCGGTAAGCTCTACACCGAGTAGTAAAACTTTTCGTGTGCCCGGGGCGGCCAAGTCTGCCCGGACAACAGCAACAAGTAGGAAGGGCCGTCTGTGAGTTCGCAGAACCGAACCGGCAGCCGACGCAAAACGATCACCACGATCTCAAGCTTGGCAATCGCCGGCGCGTTGGTTTTGACCGGATGTTCGCCAGAGGTAGAGAAGGGGTGGCTGCCCACTGAACGCGGCACCACCAGCAACACCGACCGCATCATGGACCTCTGGGTCAACTCATGGATTGCCGCCCTGGTTGTGGGCATCATTACCTGGGGCCTGATCGTCTGGTGCCTGGTTGCCTACCGTCGCCGCAAGGGCACCGTCGGGTTCCCGCGGCAGACCAGCTTTAACCTCCCGCTGGAAGTCTTCTACCTGACCATCCCGCTGTTCATGGTGTTGGTGTTCTTCTACTTCACCGACCGCGACCAGCAGGCGATCGATGACCGGTCCCAGCCTGCCGACGTCGTTGTGGACGTCCGCGGCAAGCAGTGGGCCTGGGACTTCAACTACAAAGCAGGCGACGTCATCGAAGAGGACGTCCACGAGGCAGGCGTTCAGACCAACCTGACCGGCAACACCATCGACAAGGAACAGATGCCGACGTTGTACCTGCCGGTGAACAGGTCCGTTGACCTCGAGCTCAACGCACGCGACGTCATCCACTCCTTCTGGGTTCCGGCTTTCCTTCAAAAGCGCGACATGATCCCGGGCAAGACCAACTACATCAGGTTCACCCCCACTAAAGAGGGCACCTACGACGGCAAGTGTGCCGAACTCTGCGGCGAGTACCACTCCGAAATGCTGTTCCGCGTCAAGGTGGTGTCGGAAGATGAATTCCAGGCACACATGGACGATCTGCGCGAAGCAGGCAACACGGGTCTGCTCGGCGTGGAGTACGACCGCAACCCGAACGTGAACGACATTAAGTAAGGGGAGCGACGTGGCTACGTACACTCAATCCGCACCCACCGGAGTCCTGGCGGCTCCCGTGGTTCCGAAATCCAAGGGGCGCATCGTCGTCAACTGGATCACCTCCACCGACCACAAGACCATCGGGTACATGTACCTGATCGCGTCCTTCGTGTTCTTCTGCCTGGGCGGCGTCATGGCGCTGCTCATCCGTGCCGAACTCTTTGAGCCCGGCATGCAGATCCTGCAGACCAAGGAGCAGTACAACCAGCTGTTCACCATGCATGGCACCGTGATGCTGCTGATGTTCGCCACCCCGCTGTTTGCCGGCTTCGCGAATGTCATCATGCCTCTGCAGATCGGCGCTCCGGATGTCGCCTTCCCGCGACTGAACGCCCTGGCGTTCTGGTTCTTCCTGTTCGGCTCCACCATCGCCGTATCCGGCTTCATCACCCCGCAGGGTGCTGCATCCTTTGGATGGTTCGCCTACGCGCCGCTGTCCAACACCACCTTCAGCCCCGGCATCGGTGGTGACCTCTGGGTCTTCGGCCTCGCGCTTTCCGGCTTCGGGACCATCCTGGGTGCGGTCAACTTCATCACCACCATCATCTGCATGCGTGCTCCCGGCATGACCATGTGGCGGATGCCGATCTTCACCTGGAACACCCTGGTCACCGCAATCCTGGTGCTCATGGCCTTCCCGCCGCTGGCCGCCGCACTGTTCGCGCTCGGGGCTGACCGCCGCTTCGGTGCGCACATCTTCGACCCGGAGAACGGCGGTGCGGTCCTCTGGCAGCACCTGTTCTGGTTCTTCGGCCACCCCGAGGTGTACATCATCGCCCTGCCGTTCTTCGGCATCGTGTCCGAGATTTTCCCGGTGTTCAGCCGCAAGCCGATCTTCGGCTACAAAGGCCTGGTCTACGCCACCATCGCCATCGCCGCCCTGTCCGTGACGGTGTGGGCGCACCACATGTACGTCACCGGGGCTGTGCTGCTGCCGTTCTTCGCCTTCATGACCATGCTGATCGCAGTGCCCACGGGCGTGAAGTTCTTCAACTGGATCGGCACCATGTGGCGCGGGTCGCTGACCTTTGAAACCCCCATGCTGTGGAGCATCGGCTTCCTGATCACGTTCCTCTTCGGCGGCCTGACCGGCATCATTTTGGCCTCGCCCCCGCTGGACTTCCACGTCTCCGATTCCTACTTCGTGGTGGCACACTTCCACTACGTGGTGTTCGGCACCGTAGTGTTCGCAATGTTCGCCGGGTTCTACTTCTGGTGGCCCAAGTTCACCGGAAAGATGCTGAACGAGCGTCTGGGCAAGATCCACTTCTGGCTGCTCTTCCTGGGCTTTCACGGCACCTTCCTGATCCAGCACTGGCTGGGCGTCGAGGGCATGCCGCGCCGGTACGCGGACTACCTCGTGGAAGATAACTTCACCTGGATGAACCAGTTCTCCACTGTCGCATCGTTCGTCCTGGGCGCTTCGCTGATCCCGTTCTTCTGGAACGTGTACGTCACGTGGCGCAGTGCTGAAAAGGTCCAGGTGGATGACCCGTGGGGCTTCGGAGCTTCCCTGGAGTGGGCTACGTCCTGCCCGCCGCCGCGACACAACTTCACCTCGCTGCCCCGAATCCGTTCGGAGCGTCCCGCGCTGGACCTGCACCACCCTGAACTGCGCCAGGTACACACCGTTGAGTCACCGGCTCCTGCAGCCCAGGTACTCGGAAACGCCGACCAGAAGGACAACTGACGATGAAAATTGAATCTTGGATCTTTGGTGCAGGAGTTTTCTTCTTCGTTCCCGTCTCCCTGATTTACGGGTTCCTCACCAACTGGGGTGAATGGGTAGGCATCCTCGGGATCCTGCTCGTTGGCGGCCTGGCCGGCATGATCGGGGGATACCTCGGCTTCACCGGGAAACGCGTCGGCCTGCGTCCCGAGGACCGCAGCGACGCTGAAATCCACGAGGGCGCCGGTGAGCAGGGACACTTCAGCCCCTGGAGCTGGTGGCCGCTGGTCCTCGGCATCTCCTGCGCCACAGGCTTCCTGGGCCTCGCCGTAGGGTTCTGGATCGTGTACATCGCTGCCGGCCTGGCAGTCGTTGCCCTTGTGGGCTGGGTGTACGAATACAGCCGCGGAGACCACGCGCACTAGAAGAGCAACACATATCTATATAAACGACGTCGGGCCCCACCAGATTTGGTGGGGCCCGACGTCGTTATGTCCGCAGGGCAGCGGCTAGACCGTGCCTTGTGACTCCAAAAGGTCGCCAAGCGACCGGAGGGCTTCTTCGGCTTTCTCGCGGCTTAGGTGGCCGTTCAGGGCCGCTTCGCTGATTCCCAGTTCCACTTCGCAGCCCTGGGGGAAATCAGCCGTCATCACCTGCAGCAGGGACCCGGCGTCGACACCCCCGCTGCCTTCCTTGGTAATGGTGACCGGCAGTCCGGTCTCGTTGACAGCCCGTACGAAGACGGCGGCAGGTCGTGCGTGCAGCCCGATGGCTGCTGTGACCACGGCCTTGTGTGTTGGCAAAGCGACTCCTTCATGGCGACGGCCCCCAACCGCCGGTTCAAATTTTCCTGACAAATATAGCCGCCCGGCCTACTGCCCCGCCAAACGGGCTGTGGGGGAGAGAACGTGGTCTAGACCTGCACTAAAATTTAGGTGTGGACTTGGAAGCAGGAGAGATGACCCATGGCTGCTAGTGCCGCAGCCATTACTGGCGATATCGACCGCGCAAGCGGCGTAGCCATCTATATCCAGCTGCGCGAGCTACTACGTTCCTACATCGCAGAGTCGTGCCCGCCGGGGTCGGCTCTGCCTTCGGAACGTGATCTCGCCGAACGTTTCGGCCTTGCCCGGATGACAGTGCGTCAGGCGATTGATGCCCTGGTCGGTGAAGAGGTAATTGAGCGGGTCGTAGGCCTCGGCACCTTCGTCCGCCGGCCAAAGCTGGATCTGCAGGTAAAGCTCACTTCCTACAGTGAGGAAATGCAGCGCCGCGGGATGGTCCCAGCCGCGAAGGTCCTTAGCTTTGAGCAGATTGGCGCCAGTGCCTTTTTGGCCCGCGAACTGCAGCTGGACGAGGGGACACCCCTGGTGCGTTTCCGGCGCCTGCTGCTGGCCGACGGTGAACCCATGAGCGTTGACGAAAACTTCATTCCCGCCCATCGCGTGCCGGGCCTGCTTGATGGTGAACCCCCAACGTCCCTGTACAACGTTCTCAGCGAGCAGTTCGGGCTGGTGATGGAATGGGGCGAGGACATGATTGAGGCCACTGCAGCGTCCCCGTCCACCGCGCGGCTGCTGAATGTGGAGGTGGGCTCACCGCTGTTGAAGATTCAGCGCCACGCCTTTGTTGCACGGGCGATGGTGGACTATTCCGTGTCGTACTACCGGGCAGACAGATACAAACTGTGGGTGCCGCTGCAGCGGCCGGGGGCACGCAGGGCGCGCAACCACTGAACTTCAGCCGCTGCCTGTTGAGCAGCGATCCGGCTCTAATGCAGTTCAAAAAACGCTACGCACACAGGAAGGCCCGGTCCGATGGACCGGGCCTTCCTGTGTACGCTCTAAAGCCTAGTGGGACAGGCTCTTTGCTTCCTCCGGCGCCTCAACTGCTGCATGGCCGTGGCCGTGGGCAGCTTCCAGCTCAGCGGGGGTGGCGGGGGCAACGCGGTCCTCGAAGAACCACTTGGAAAGGAACGCACGGCGCTTTTCCTTGCGCGTCACCACACCGTGTTCGTTCGGCATGGCGGGGAGAACCTCGGGGGATTCGAAGCCCACCAGCTTGTAACGCTTGTATTCGTCGAGCGGTGCGTGCACCTCGATGAACTCGCCGTGCGGGAGTCGGACAATGCGGCCCGTTTCCCGTCCGTGCAGTGCGATCTCCCGATCCTTGCGCTGAAGGGCCAGTGCCACACGCTTGGTGACGATGAACGCGATGATCGGACCGATGAAGAACAGTGCCCGCAACCAGTAGGTCACGTCGTTCAGGGATACGCTGAAGTGCGTAGCGATGAGGTCGGAGCCTGCAGCTGCCCACATGACGCAGTACCAAACGAAACCGGCCATACCGATGGCGGTACGGGTGGGGGCGTTGCGGGGACGGTCCAGGACGTGGTGCTCGCGGTCGTCCTTCGTGATCCAACGCTCGATCCACGGGTACATGAACATGACCGTGAACAGGATTCCGGCAGGCACAAGCGCCGGCAGCAGGACGTTGAAGCTGAAGACGTAGCCGAACCAGTCCTGCTCTACCTGCCAGTCACCCAAGGTGCCTGGCATCAGGCGCAAGGCGCCGTCAACGAAACCGATGTACCAGTCGGGCTGGGTACCGGCCGAGACGGGGGAGGGGTCGTAGGGACCGTAGTTCCAGATCGGGTTGATGGTGAAGAAGCCTGCCATGAGTGCCAGGACACCGAAGACGATGAAGAAGAATCCACCGGCTTTGGCAGCGTAGACGGGGCCGAGCGGGTAACCCACGACGTTGTTGTCGTTGCGGCCGGGGCCGGGGTACTGGGTGTGCTTGTGGATAACCACCATAAAGAGGTGCAGGACGATCATCAGGAGGATCAACGCCGGCACCAGCAGGATGTGCAGCACGTAGAGGCGGCCGATGATGGCCGTACCCGGGAATTCCCCTCCGAAGAGGAAGAACGAGATGTAGGTGCCGATGACCGGGATGGACTTGATGACGCCGTCGATGATACGCAGGCCGTTGCCGGACAGCAGGTCATCGGGAAGGGAGTAACCGGTGAAGCCGGCAGCCATGGCCAGGATGAGCAGCACGCCGCCCACAACCCAGTTCATTTCACGGGGCCGGCGGAAAGCGCCGGTGAAGAACACGCGCAGCATGTGCACCGCGATGGAAGCCACGAACAGCAAGGCTGCCCAGTGGTGTACCTGCCTCATGAAGAGGCCGCCGCGGACATCGAAGGAGATGTCCAGCGACGAGTTGTAGGCCACCGACATCTCCACGCCCTTGAGGGGAACATACGAGCCGTCGTAGTGGGTTTCCGCCATGGACGGATCGAAGAAGAATGTCAGGAATGTTCCGGACAGCAACAGGATGACGAAGGAGTAGAGGGCTACTTCACCAAACATAAAGGACCAGTGGTCCGGAAAGACCTTGCGGCCGAACTCCCTGAGGATTCCGGAACCGCCAACACGCGAATCGACGAAGTCGGTAAACCGGCCTGCCTTGGTTTTGGCGGCGAAAGCGGGCTCAGCTGTTGACGCTGCGCTCATGCATATCACGCTCCCAGTAACTCGGTCCTACAGGTTCTTTGAAGTCGCTGGTAGCGACGAGGTAGCCCTCGTCATCAACTGCAATGGGCAGCTGGGGGAGGGGCCGGCTGGCGGGGCCGAAGATCACCTTGCACTCTTGAGTGAGGTCGAAGGTGGACTGGTGGCACGGGCACAGCAGGTGGTGCGTCTGCTGCTCGTAAAGAGCAACCGGGCAACCGACGTGGGTGCAGATCTTGGAGTAGGCAACGATGCCGTTGTAGCCCCAGTCCTCGCGGCCCTGGGAGGGGTTCAGCGATTCAGGGTCCAGGCGCATCAGCAGGACAACAGCTTTTGCCTTCTCGTTGAGCTTGCCTTCGTGAAGTTCGTTCAGTCCTTCAGGAATAACGTGGAAGGCTGAGCCGATGGTGACGTCTGCCGCCTTGATGGGCGTACCGTCGGGGTCGCGGGCAAGGCGCTTAAGCTTGCCGTCCTGGGGAGCCCACATCGTGTGGGCAAGCTTCTCGTCGGGGCGCGGCCCGAGGTCGCCGAAGATTGCGACGGCGGGCAGCGGAGCGAGTGCGACCGCACCCAGCAGTGTGTTACGGATCAGGGGACGGCGCTTGATGCCCGTCTCCTCAACAATGTCGTCGACGATGCGGACAGCTGCCTGCCGGTCCTCCTCGTAGCGGATTGCGTGCCGCTCTTCGGAGACTTCGTGGTCCGGCATCAGGGCCTTGGCCCAGTGCACGATTCCTGTGCCGATGCCGAGCATCGCAAACGCAGTCCCAAGGCCCAGGAGCATGTTCTGCAACCTGATGGTGCCGATGGTGGACTCTCCGCTTCCAAGATCGATGGCGAAGTACGCCACCAGGAAGATCAGGGTTCCAACAACAGAAATGCCAAACAGTAAGGCGACCTGCCGTTCTGCCCGCTTTGCGGCCTTCGGGTCCGTGTCAGCCAGGCGCAAACGGTGCGGAGGAATTCCAGGATCCTGAAATTTCTCCACCTCATTCTGACCAGCCGTAGCTACGGTGCCCGAGTGGTTCGGACTGCCGTCACTATGGTTGCCCATAATTCGCCTCATCCTTCTCTCGTCCCGGCTGTTGCCGGGTTAGTTTTCTAATATCCAGCTGCTGACTGATCAGCAGAAGTGCGGTGATTCGCGGAGGTCAGGACGTCCGGGAAGTCAGCCAAATGGTGAAGGCAATGATCACGCCAAGACCGGCAACCCATACGAAGAGGCCTTCTGCAACGGGGCCCAAGGATCCAAGGTCGGCACCGCCGGGCGAGCCGGTGGTTTCGATCTGCTTGAGGAAGGTGATGATGTCGCGCTTGCCTTCAGGGGTGATGTTGGAGTCGCTGAAGACCGGCATGTTCTGCGGCCCGGTCACCATGGCTTCGTAAATGTGCTTGCCGGAGACATCTGCCAAGGCGGGCGCGAACTTGCCGCGCGTCAGGGCGCCGCCTGCTGCTGCTGCGTTGTGGCACATGGCGCAGTTGGTGCGGAAGAGCTCGCCGCCAGCCGCTGCGTCGCCGCCTTCGTCCAGCAGGCTTTCTTCAGGAACTGCCGGGCCTGCGCCCAGCGAAGCCACATACGCTGCCAGCTGGCGGGTCTGCTCGTCGTTGAACTGCACCGGCTTCTCAAGGGCCTGGGGACCGTTCATCTGCATCGGCATACGGCCGGTGCCTACCTGGAAGTCAACAGCGGCTGCGCCGACGCCGACCAGCGACGGACCGGCCCCGCTTCCGCTCGCACCCATGCCGTGGCACGTGGCGCAGTTGGCGGCGAACAGCTTGCCGCCTTCTTCGACGTCGTCGGCGCTGTAGGAAGTGGTGGAAGCCTTGGCCTCGTTGACGGTGGTAGCCGCGGCGTAGAGCCCACCCGTGATGAGGAGCCCCATCAGGAGCAGCGCTATTGCTGCAAGTGGGTGACGCCGCTTTTGTGAGAGTGCCTTCACGTGGTGGTTCCTTTAGTCGTTCCTGCGCCGGCTCCGCGAGCCGCTACCTGAAATTCTGCCTCTTGTAGAAAAAGAATCAAAGCTGGCTACTTGAGTACGTAGATGACCAGGAAGAGGCCGATCCACACGACGTCCACGAAGTGCCAGTAGTAAGAGGTGACAATCGCGGAAGTGGCTTCAAAATGCCCGAACTTTTTGGCGGCGAAGGCGCGTCCCATGATGAGGAGGAACGCGATGAGCCCGCCGATGACGTGGAGGCCGTGGAAGCCGGTGGTCATGTAGAAAGCGGAGCCGTAGGCATTGGAGTTGAGCGATACGTGCTCGGAAACCAGCATTGCGTATTCTGTTGCCTGGCCGGCAACGAAGAACGCACCCATGAGGAACGTCAGGGTGAACCATTCGTTCATTCCCCAGCGGGCAAACTGGAACACCCCGCCGGTCCGGCGCGGCTGGAGCCGTTCAGCCGCGAAGACGCCCATCTGGCAAGTGAAGGAACTGGCCACGAGGACGATCGTGTTGGCGAGCGCAAAGGGGAAGTTGAGCTTTGCTGTCTCGTCCGCCCACATCTGTGCACTCGTCGAGCGCAGCGTGAAGTACATGGCGAAGAGACCGGCGAAGAACATCAACTCGCTGGACAGCCAGACAACGGTTCCAACGGAAACCATGTTGGGGCGGTTCAGCGTGGGGTGCGCCGGGGTACTGGGGGCATGGGTCGCAGATGTCACATAGACATTATGTCTGTAAAAGTCCGTGCTGCCCAACGCAAACCGCCTTTTCGGGGGACTTTTTCTACAAAGACGCGAAATCGCCCCGGAAAGTTCCCGTGGGGGTTCATATTGGTCAGTGTCCTGCAACGATGGATAGCATCAGGAGGTGACTTCACAGGCTTCTGCAGCGTCCGGCAACACTTGGCCCCGCCTGATCTCGGCATTGATCGGCGGCTCGGACCTCACCGCGGACAACACTTCCTGGGCCATGGACACCATCATGTCCGGTGAGGCTACGCCGGCCCAGATCGCCGGCTTCCTTGTGGCGCTCAGCGCAAAGGGTGAAACAGTGGAGGAGCTTTCCGGCCTGGTGGATGCGATGCTTGCGCACGCCAAGCCGATTTCCATTTCCGGTGAGAAGCTGGACATCGTGGGAACCGGCGGCGACCAACTGAATACCGTGAACATCTCCACCATGGCGGCTCTTGTTGCTGCCGGCGCCGGCGCCAGGGTGGTCAAGCACGGCAACCGGGCTGCGTCGTCGTCGTCCGGTTCCGCTGACGTGCTGGAAGCGCTGGGGGTCCGGCTGGACCTGACCATCGAGGAGGTGGCCCGCAACGCGGAGGAAGCGGGCATCACCTTCTGCTTCGCACAGGTTTTCCACCCGTCGTTCCGCCACACCGCCGTTCCCCGCCGCGAACTGGCTGTTCCCACGGCCTTCAACTTCCTGGGCCCGCTCACCAACCCGGCCAAGGTACAGGCCTCGGCAGTCGGCGTCGCAAATGCGCGGATGGCTCCGCTGGTTGCCGGCGTGCTGGCCCAGCGGGGGAGCAGGGGACTGGTTTTCCGCGGCAATGACGGCCTCGACGAACTGACCACCACCGGGCCCTCCACGGTATGGGAAATCCGGGGCGGCCGGGTGGCAGAGATGACTTTCTCCCCGCAGGACCTTGGCATCGGTCTGGCCACGGTGGAGCAGCTTCGTGGTGGCGACGCCACTGTGAATGCCGCTGTTGTCCGCGATGTCCTCGCAGGCAAAGAAGGCCCAGCCCGGGACGCCGTCCTGGTCAATGCAGCGGCCGGGCTGGTGGCCTTTGACACCTCGGCCGAGGGGCCCTTCCTGGAACGGATGCAGAACGCTTTCGCCCGTGCTGCCGAATCTGTTGATTCCGGAGCCGCCGCAGCCGTCCTCGAAAAGTGGGTTTCGCTGACCGCCGCTCGATGACAGCGGCCGCGCCACCCTGCCTACTGTTCGAAGCCCAGCGAAAACGCCGCATCCAGGTCATGCTGGGAGTACGCGCGGAAAGCGATGTGCGTGGTGGTGTGGACCACGGCAGGTACTTTGGAGAGCCGGTCCGCGATAACGTCTGCCAGGTCCTCGTGCCGGTGGACGCGGGCAACGGCAATAAGGTCCCATTCCCCGGTCACCGAGTACACCTCGCTGATTCCTTCGAGGGCGGAAATTTCCTCAGCAGTCTCGGGAATGCGGGCAGCGTCGGTCTTGATCAAAACGAATGCGGTGATCACGTTGAACCCTTCCGGATCTGTTGCGCCGAAGCAGTGGCCCGGCAAGCTTTTCACTGCTGTCAGCCTATTACACCAGCTACTTGCTGGGCGGCGGCGCCTGTTCAGGCGCGGCGCCGCCGGCTCAGGAACGCAAGCACAAGACGGTAGCCGAGCAGCAGGACTCCCAGGCTAAGCAAGGCCACAATGACGAACGGGAGCACTACCGTCTGCCCGGTCAGGGACCGGAGCGTCATGCCTCCAGCCACGCTGCCGAGCAATACTGCCAGCCCGGCCCGGCGTACCGAGAGCGGGTCACGCCACGCCCTGGCCGCCGTCCAGCCTATTGCTGCTCCGGCAAGGAAAGGCCAGGCGGTCAGCAGCACGCCGGTCACGACATCACCCCGCTGGTGGGCATCACGTCCGATGCCGGCAAACACCAGGATCAGGACGACGTCGGCCGCCGCCACGGCCGCAACCCGCAAGCGCCGGGTTGGCGGTTTTGCTGACTGCACATCGCGGAAACTCATGCCTCCGAGCTTAATGCCCACGGGCGTGCCGGCCTTACCCACCGTCGGACCTGGGCATCACGCAGGGAATCCTGTCCCATCTGGAACCGTTGTGCGCCCTGAAGCCCGGCACTAGGCTCAACCCGGAAGGGAGCAATCTATGCCACGCAAAATCGGGACCTGCCTCTGGTTCGACCACCAGGCGGAAGAAGCTGCCCAGTTCTACACATCGGTCTTCGATGACGCAAAGATCCTGAACATATCGCGGTTCGGCGAGGGCGGCCCTGGCCCGGCCGGCGCGGCGATCGCCGTCGACTTCGAACTGGAGGGGCGCGGCTTTACCGCCCTTAACGGTGCCAGGGGGTCCAGTTTTACGGATGCCGTCTCTTTTGTCGTTGAATGCGAGGACCAGGCGGCCGTGGACAGATACTGGACTGCGCTGACGGACGGCGGCACCGAAAGCCAGTGCGGCTGGCTGAAGGACCGCTTCGGCGTCGCCTGGCAGATCGTCCCGGCAGTCCTGCCGCAGTTGATCGCCGGTCCTGACCCGAACGGCTCGCAGCGTGCCATGGAGGCGATGCTGGGCATGCGGAAGCTGGATATAGCGGAACTGCAGAGGGCGTACGCCGGCTGAACTGGATGTAGTCATCGGTGAAGGTCAGCCGGTAATGCGTGCGACGCCCATTTGTTCTCCAGCCGGGACTCTCGGCAGTTGATGCCGCTTGCACACGCCTGCCAAGGAGCTCAACAAAAGCGGTTGGCGTGTGAGCAGCTGTACGGTCGGCGCACCATTCAACTTGCTACCCATTGAGCTGGTAACCGTCGTTGAAGGTCATAGAGGAGGCCTGGGCGGTGTGCGGGCAGTACCGACTTTGTGAGGACCGGCATAAAGGGGCTGTGGCATAGGACATCCTGTGAGGATCAGGGCCTGGTGCACCAATGCCGTCTGCTTAGCCGGAGGATCGAATCACTATCGATTCGGTCCCCTGAAGCGCAGGCGGTCGCCCGATTTTGGCGGCGGCATGCATCGAGAATGGGAACCAGCGGAACGCTTTGCACCCGTAAAAGGTACTCGACTTCCTGGTTTTCCGGTACCTGCTATCCCGCCCAGAAGCTGGAGTTGAGCAGCATGCAGTACTCTCTGGAGGACCGGACAATTGCTGTCATCTGCCGCTGGAGGACCTGTGAACAAGCCACTCTGGATTTCGTGCCTCCTTGGCGCGGCAGTAGGCATCACCGTCGGCTTGGCGGTGTTCGACACCCCGTTCCTGGGGTTTGCAGTGGGGCTGGGCATCGGCGCTGTGGTGGGCGCCGCAATCGGGCCCAGGCGCTAAGGCTCCGCTGGTTGCGCCCTGGCCCTGCCCTTTTCCGGTAGTGTCCTCTCCGCTTCGAAAAAGGAGGCGCAAGGTCATTGACAGGGCTGTCAGTAATGTGGATGCTCATGACTACCAGCAAAACAGTTTTACCGAAATCAGGCTCCCATGGACGACGGCGGCTATGGAGAACTAAAGCTTGACCTGCTTGGGTCCTGGCGGCTTCGCCGGGACAGTGTTGTCGTTCACGTTGCGGCGCGCCAGCAACGCCTTATCGCGGCGCTGGCACTGAAGGGGCCGAGCCTCAGGAGCTATCTGGTGGGCCTGCTGTGGCCCGAGTATCCCGAACCAAGGGCGCTGGAGAGTTTGCGGGTGAGTGTTCACCTGGTATCGCGCCAGGCGCCCGGCCTGATCCTTAACGCCGGATCTGTCCTGTCTCTAAGCGAGCAGGTGGACATTGACCTGAACCGGGTCCGAGCGCTGATCCGCGCCATGGGCCAGCCATCGCCTGACCATGACGAAGCTTCCGGGCTGGACGGCTTACGCGGTGGGGAACTCCTCCCGGGGTGGTACGACGACTGGGTGATATTCGAACATGCACGGCTTCAGCATGACCGCCTGCGTGCTTTCATGGGTATTGCCGCGCGGTCGCTCGGCAGGGGGGATTTCGGGACTGCAGCGGCAGCCGCTAACGCAGCAGTCGAAGTCGAACCTCTCTATGAGAACGCTGTCAGGCTTCTGGTAACTGCTGAGATGCAGGCAGGTAATCCGGCTGCGGCTCTTCGGGCGTACGAACGGTACCGGGTGCAGCTCGAGGCCGAGCTTGGCCTGACGCCCTCCGAATCTGTCAGGCGCCCCGTCGTCGAGGTCCTTGCCCATCAGCCACCTCTGGGGGAAGTGACCCTAATTCCGGCCATTCACTCCCGGCTGGCCGGCCAGCCAGCGCTTGACCACTCTTAGGACCTCAGCAGGATCGGCCGTAACTATCGTGCTTGGATCGCTGCCTGGAGGTTCCCCGTATGTAATTCTCGCTCGGAAACCCTGAGGGTGGCCCGGCTCATGCCACGCGCGAATAACTATCGTGTCCGAAACCGGCTTCTCCGGGACGGCCCCGGGGTCGCCCGTGGATTCGGACCATTGGTGATCTCTCATCGCGGCCCCCCTTCCCCGTCTGCACTCATCTCCAGGTGAAGCCCCAGGCTTCCGCCCTGCCGCCCCTCCGGACAGCGGGAGGTGCGCCTTCGGACGAACGGCGGGCTCAATCCCTTGGTTGCTCCGATCTTGATGGAGGAAAATCAGGAGTAAGCTCACATTTCCGCAATATTGGCCAAAGATTGGCGTGGTGTTTTGCGTCGTTGAAGGGCTCCGCGTCCCGGACTCGACTGCCGCTGCCCGTTTTCACCAGTACATGAGCGCTGTCTGCCCTGATTCACCTGCCCAGTAGAGACGCACCCGAACAACGTAGCGCCTGCCCTGGAAGAGTTTAACGAGATGCGTGAATTCCGGTCCTCGCCGCTGTCATCATCCCGGCAACAAAAGCGCAGTTCGCCGTCCACCTCCTCAAACAGGACCAACACTGTGTCTGCGGTGCCAAAAGTACCGATTTCAAATTTACGAGAGGCCTGTGGCTCCACTGCAAAGTCTGACTGGCTGCCGGGCGCAAGGGAGAGGGCGGCCGACTGGAAGGGCTGCAGTAACGGAAGCTCCGGTTTCAGGGCAGGGAAGAATTTCCTGACCCATTCCTTGTCTGCGGCTGACAGTCCGCCGGGAGGATTGAGCCCGGCCTGGAACCGGGCGGGTTCTTTGATCAGTCCGGCGGGGAACCAATACTCCATGACTGAGTCCGGGTCCCAAGAAGTTCCTTCGACTTCACTGGCATCAATCTTCCTCAGTACGTTGTGGAGGGTCTGTTCAGGCGGCCAGTGATTGGGTGCGCCACCGAAGTATTCGTAGACCTTCGGCTCATCCCACACGATTCCGGAGAAGGGGTTCTGGTGTTCGTGAGGCAGGCCCAGGGTGTGGCCGACCTCGTGCGGTGCCGTTGTGCGGCCGTAGTCGTCAGAGAGATCCCAGCCAAAATTCATGGTCGGCTCGTTGGCGCTGATGCCGAGCACGTCCCGCCCGACGTAGGACCAGGAGCCGTCGGACTGGTCGAAGGCGATGCGCACCTCTGCTTCGCTTCGATCTGCGACTTCCGTGAACTCCAGCCCGATGCCCAGGTCTTTCCATTCCTTGAAGGCTTTGCGCACTGCTTCCTGCTGTGGGGCAGGAGCCTCAAGGAACCAGTAGTGGAGCACTGTGCCGTTAACCCATTTGAGCCGCAAGAGCCGTATGAGGCGCTAGCTGCGGGAGACAAATCGGGGCGGGGGACCGGACGGGTCTGCGGCTTGACGTCGCAATGCTGCCTGGTTTCCTGGTCATTCATGACTGGCTCCTCAGGGATTTTGTGGCTTCAAGCCAGTACAGCGGGGCGCCGTTACTCCTGCGTTACCGCCGCTCGCCGCGGACGGCAGAACTGCCACAGCAGGGCCGTCACGCCGCGGCAACGCCCCCGGTGGTCCACTTTGACCAGACTTGCAGGCCACTGCTCTCCCTGGGGGACAGTCGGAAGGAAGGACACGAGATGGGATTTCCCGGTGACGAAGGCCGGCTCCCGGTGATTTTACGTGCGCCGGTTTGCCGGTACCGGTTCTGCGGTCAATACAGCCGTCGACGACCCGTTCTATGGCTTCAGCCAGGGCTCTGTGCATGTCCTGCCGACAGCAACGGCCGGGCGAAATTCCACCAGTTCGAATCCCCGATGCTGCGCTTGCTTTCCGACCACAAGTACGAGGTCCCGGTCCACGGGACCAGTCGGTTTTCCTGGACAGCGCGGATGGGGGCTCCGTTAATCCAGCCTCTGTTTGGATCCACCGGTTTTACGATGACGCGGCGGATACCTTTGGCAATGACCCGGAGGCCTTCTCCTTTGAGGAGGCTGCACGTGATTTGTTCAGGCTGATCCGGCTGATTCTTCAAAAAACCGGGGCGCCAAAGGTCTTCCTGGTGGCTCATTCCATGGGTGGATTCATCCGCCGGTCGCTGGTGCAGCGCGCCATACCGGAAAGCATGGCAGGGGAGGAGGAAAAGTTTGATCCTGCTGCCGGGGCGAGGTTCGTCGCCAGGATCTTTACCTATGCAACCTCTCATGGCGGGATCCGTTTCGCCGTTGGCCCGGGCCTGCTCGAGCGGATCCGCGACGCGACCGGGATACAACGGCAGGTATCTTCGGCCCTGACCGCATGTACGAGTACCTCACGCCACCTGCGCTCCGGCCGATACGGACACGAAACGCTTTTATTGGGACGGAAATGCCCGACGACGGGTTTCCGGTGGACGAGGTGTTCTGCCTTGTGGGGTCCAACCCGGAGGATTACGACGCCGCGTGGGGACTTTCGTGCAAAGCGGTAGGAGCGCGCAGCGACGGCCTGGTGCAGATCGACAACGCTGCAGTCCGGCGAGCACCGCTGGCGGTGGTGCACCGCAGCCACAGTGGACGCCGGCAGCGTCAATTCAGAAGAGGGCTACCAGAACCTGCAGCGGTTCCTCTTCGGCAATCTCAAATACAGGTGGAACTGGTGGGCTTCGCCGTTGCAAAGGCGGCGCAAAGTGCTGCCCACTTCTAACTGCGGGACATGGATGACACCCCTAATTGCTGGCGGGGAAGG
Source organism: Pseudarthrobacter sp. NamB4 (assembly GCF_005796185.1). Taxonomy (GTDB): domain Bacteria; phylum Actinomycetota; class Actinomycetes; order Actinomycetales; family Micrococcaceae; genus Arthrobacter. Next base: position 38,085 of record NZ_VAHM01000007.1, on the reverse strand, counting down.
ATCGATGTCCCGGAATTCTCCAAGGACCTGCTGGGACCGCACGCCGTGATCGGCCTCAACGTAACACCGCGCAGGCTCGCCCTTGACAACTGAAAGCGGGGGAGAGGCCCACTCAAACGCTCCACGCCCCGAGCGGAAGATCGATGCCGGCAGACCTGCCGGCAAGTGCCCCAACAATAGGCGATATATCGGGCTTGGACATCATCGCCAAGCAGGTTCCAGCAATCGGTGCCAAACCTTCGCCGTATAGCGCTGGGTTCCTCACAAAGAGCAGTGTGACGAGTTGAGGTTCCTGCGGGCCGGGGCTCGTAACGGTAAGAGGTAGTAGTACTCGCCATCCGTGCCGGTGGAGCGGCAGAGAGTGATGACGCCGATGCCGTTGGGCGGTCGCCACATGGGCCGTTGGCCTTCATTTCGTCACCAATAACGTCGGCTATCGCCCGCCCTCTAGGGACCGGTGGGGCTTGTCTCAGCCTGGCGCCCGGTGGGGGAGACGAGGAGTTGTAAGCAGAAGGCGTCGCCCAGCCATCGCTCGTACTCTTCGTCGCTCCAGCCGCGGTTGAGGACCAGGAGCTGCCATACGTTCGGGTGGTTAAGCGTCCAGAGGATGTCAGTCGCCCTCAAGACGCCTAAGGACGGGGCAAGGGAGCCGCTGGCATGGAGTTGCTCGACGATGGCGCGCTGCACCTCGAGGAGCTTTCCTTGGATGCCTGCCCACAGGTCGGCGATATCTGGGTCAGCTGATGCGGCGGTGCGGATCATTTCCAGTAGCGCTCCGGACCGGGCTTTGACGCGGCGGGCCTGCGCGGCGACCAGGCGGAGCTTCCGTTCCGGATCTGGTTCCTTTACCACGGCTTTGTACCAGTCCCGTTCCAGGACGGGCAGCTTTGCCTCTTCGGCGCCGAGCCGGGCGTCCCAGAGTGTGTGCACCAATGCTGCCTTGGTGTCGAAGTAGACGTAAATCGTCTTCAGGCTTACGCCTGCTTCTTCAGCGATGGCGGGCATCGACGTTGCGGGGTATCCCTGGCGCTCAAAGAGCCGCTGCGCAGCGTCGAGGATCGCCCTGCGCGTCCCTTCAGCCTGCTCCCGGCGTCGAGGTGAGTCGTACCTACGACTCTTGACCGTTGTTCCCATAGGAGTAGACTAACAACGTAATGATTACATGACACGGGTAATGAATATCCGATAACGGCAAGGAAAGGCTGAGGGGCAATGGCAACGCTGCGGATCGAGCTTCAGGTTCGTGACTATGAGTTGTGGAGGAGCGCCTTTGAAAAGGACGCAGGGGGACGTGAGCGTTCCGGAGCGCGGGGCTACAGGATTTTCCGCCCCGCCGAGCAGGACCACGAAGTGATGCTGGACCTGGACTTCGGCTCGGTGGCTGAAGCCGGTGCATTCCTCGACACCCTGCGCACCCAGGTATGGCCGTCCACCGAAAAATCTCCGGCCAAGATCGGCGAACCCAAAACGCACATTCTGGAGATGGTTGAGGCCAGGGAGTACTGAGGACACCGCAAAAGCTTGCTCCAGCCAGCCTTCCTGCATTAAAACGCCATCGACACCCGCCCTTTGGCAGGACGCGGTGCATCGGCGCGATGGTTCGGGCAATTGCCCATTATCACCGGTGTGCCGGCGCATAAACTTCTCGGGTAGCCGGACGATCAAGTTCCGGCCCGCCAAGAGGAGTTCCAGTCCTTAGGTTTACATAATGTAGATTATCGGCGTTCTAGCGACCTTCTTGCGAGTGGCCGTTCGCAGTGCCATTACCCGGTCCATGGCAGGCAACTCCGCACATCAGCACCGTTGCCTTTATCCGGAGGCTCGTTAAGAATGAGTCAATGACGGTCTACGTGCGCTCACTCGAAACTGCAGTTCCGAAAACAAAGCTGGTCCAGTCCGAAGCCCGCGACGTGTTCGCAGCCCAACCTGGCTTGTCCAGGCTTGGGGCCAGGCTGGTCAACACCTGTTTTGATTCAGCTGCCATTGAGACCCGGTTTACTGCCGTTGACGAGCTGACCAATGAATTCCGCTCCGATGACCCGCAGTTCTATGACTCGGCCACCGGCCTTCTCCTGAATCCCAGCACCAAAGTCCGCAACGACATCTTTGGCCGGGAAGCCACCAAGCTGTTCGTCCAGGCTGCCCGCTCCGCGATGGAGGCGTGCCCTGAACTCGATCTACTTGACATAACTCATCTCGTGACAGTTTCCTGTACCGGTTTCTTCAACCCCGGCCCGGACTACAAGATCGTCAGGGAGCTGGGGCTGAACCCGGCCGTCCAGCGGTACCACCTTGGGTTCATGGGCTGTTATGCAGCATTCCCGGCCCTGCGTGCTGCGAAGTCGTTCTGCGACGCCGACCCCAATGCCGTGGTCCTCGTTGTCTGCGCAGAACTCTGCTCCCTGCACGTACGCACCTCCAATGATCCCGACACCATCATGGGGTCAGCCCTTTTCGCGGACGGCGCCGCGGCCGCCATCATTACGGCCAGGCCCGGCAGCGAGGAAACCGCGCTGCTGCAGCTCGACCACTTTGAAACCGTCCTCACCCCTGTCGGCGAGGATTCCATGGCTTGGAACATCGGCGATCACGGATTCGAAATGGTGCTGGGAAACTACGTGCCGCACATCATTGACGACCATATCGTGGGCGCCTTGGAGCCACTGCTCGCCCGGGAACCGGAACTGGCGGCACTCCCCTACTCCTCCGTCACGCACTGGGCCATCCACCCCGGCGGCCGGAGCATCCTGGATAAGGTCGAGTCACGGCTTGGCCTGACGGAAGAGCAGCTGGTTCCGGCCCGTGAGATCCTCCGCAATTACGGCAACATGAGCAGCGCAACTGTGCTGTTTGTCATCAGGCGCATCCTGGAACAGGCTCCCGAGCCCGGTGATGAACGGATCTGTTCCATGGCGTTCGGCCCGGGGCTGACCGTGGAGACAGCTCTGTTAACCAAGCTCCGGCAGGCGCCGCCCGCACTCCGGCACGGGCAGGGCGGCCAGACGGACCAGGCCCGGGAGCTCCTAGCGGCGGAAGCACCCGTAGCCTGAGCGCCGTGGACCTCCTGCTGCGGCGCCGTGCCGCCAGTGCTGTGGAAATCATGGACCTGCCGGACTGCGACCCGCAGGCCCTGGACAACACCTATCGCCAGTTCGCCGTGGTGAACCGGGCACTGTCCGGCTGGCGGAGGCTGTACACCCGTGAGCTGCGGCCCTTTCTTTCAGCCAGCCCGCGGCCGGCAACAATCCTGGACATTGGCTCCGGCGGCGGCGACCTCGCACTCATGCTGGCCCGCTGGGCCGCGCGCGACCACCTGGCCCTGCACATCACGGGCATCGACCCTGACGCCCGGGCGGCGGCCTTCGCACTGCGCCGGCCGGAAGTGCACGGCGTCATCTTCCGGCAGGCCCACAGCAGCGATCTTGTCGCCGAGGGGCGGCAGTACGATTTCGTGATCTCGAACCATGTCCTCCACCATCTGGGCAGCGACCAGCTGCAGGAACTGCTGGCACATTCTGAACGGTTGGCGGGACATGCGGCGCTGCACAACGATCTCCGCCGCAGCCCCATTGCCTATGCCCTCTTCAGCGCTGCCGCCCTTCCCTTCCGCCGTTCCTTCATACGCGCGGACGGACTCACCTCCATACGGCGCAGCTACACCACCGGGGAACTGACCGCCCTCGCTCCCCCTGGCTGGACTGTCCGGCCGGGCAGCGCTTTCCACCAGGTGCTCGCCTGGCACAGGGAGTAGCGTGCCTGCAGACGTGGTGATCGTGGGCGGCGGGCCCGTGGGCCTGTACCTGGCCGCTTCGCTCCTTCAGGAGGGCGTCTCCGTCCGGGTGCTGGAGCAGAGGACAGAACGCAGCCCGCACAGCCGCGCCATCGGGATCCATCCGCCCGCTCTGGCAGCGCTTAGCCAGGTGCAGGTGGCGGCCGCCATGGTGCATGAAGGAGTTTCGATCCGCACGGGAAAGGCAGTCAGCGGCGGGAGAACAGTGGGGACGATGTCATTCGCGGGCGTCTCGGAAGACTTTCCATTCGTCCTCGCCCTCCCCCAGTCCCGGACCGAGCAGCTCCTGGAGGAGCGCGTCCGTACCCTGTCGGCCCATGCCATCGTCCGGGGAGTACGGGTGACGGGAGTAACGGACGACGGCGAAACGGCCGCCGTCGCCGTCGAACCTGTGGCGGGGGCTGGGACACGCCGTGAAGAAGTTGAGGGGTCAATAGTCGTTGCGGCCGACGGGGCGCGTTCACACTTGCGCACGGCTCTTGGCGTGCCCGTTCGGGCCAAGGAGTATCCGGACCACTATCTGATGGGCGACTTCGCTGATGCCGGGCAGTACGGCCGGATGGCTGTCCTGTTCCTCGAACCCGAGGGCATTGTCGAGTCCTTTCCGCTCCCCGGCGGGGTGCGGCGGTGGGTGGTTCGACTCAGCAGGCCCCCGGAAGACGCAAATGCGGGGCAACTCGCTGGCCTGGTGATGCGCCGCACCGGCGTCCTGCCGGACCTCCAAAGCAACACGATGGTGAGCGCCTTCAGCGTCCGGTCGACGCTGGCCCGCCGCTTGGTGTCCGGCCGGGTGGTGCTGATCGGGGATGCCGCACACGAGATCAGCCCCATCGGCGGACAGGGCATGAACCTTGGTTGGCTTGATGCCCAGGCGCTTTCGCCACTGATCCAAAGCGCTTTGGCGGGCGGACCGGTGGACCTGCAGTTGAAGAAATTCGAGGCTGACCGGCAGCGTGCCGCGGTCATCGCCCGCCGACAGTCTGAAGTCAACATGATGCTTGGACGTCCGCTGCCAGCGCCGTTCCTGAAGCTTCGCAACCTTGCCATCGGCGCCGCCGCATCTGCCCCGGCCATCAACCTCTGGACTGCAAGGCGTTTCACCATGCAGTAGGACACCCCCGGGACAGCTTGCCGGCCAGGAAGCGCACCTGAAGTCCCAGCAACGGAGAGCCAGCAGGGCCGGTGCTGATCAGTCTGATTCCACGGTTGCCCAGCCGCCCACACAGGTAGTACGCCCGATCACAATCTTCTGGTCCGCAACCACCCGGGCACCTTTGGTCGGCACCGGCCAGGACTGCCGCCAAGGTATGGGTGGAACCCTTAGGCGCCAGGAGGTGCGGCGCTTCCACCAGTACGAATGCATCCGCCTGGTCAGCCATGGAAAAGAGACTGACCGAGGGCCGGGCTTGATGCTGCCGCGCCAGTAGGCTTTCCCCATGAGCCATATCCCGCCCGAAGCCGCAGCCAGTGCCGAAGAGATCAGCGAAACGGTGGAGCAGATATTGTCGGCCGGGACGCTGCCGCCCATTGTGCAGGCGGGCCATCCCGCCCTGCGCCAGCCCGCCGCTCCCTTCGACGGGCAGCTGTCCGGCGACCAGCTTGACCGCCTGATAGCCCTGATGCGGCAGGTCATGCATGAAGCACCGGGTGTGGGACTGGCAGCGCCGCAGCTCGGCATACCCCTGCAGGTTGCCGTCGTCGAGGACCAGTTCGACGTCGATCCCGAGGCTGCCGCCCTGCGCAAACGGAGCCCCCTGGAGTTCCTGGCCCTCCTGAACCCGCGGTACAGTGCGTTGGGTCCGGAGCTGGCCTCTTTCTATGAGGGGTGCCTCTCGCTGAGCGGGCTGCAGGCAGTGGTGGCCCGGCCGGAAAGAGTCCTGCTCGAATTCCAGGCCCCCGACGGTTCAGCTGTCCGTCGTGAGTTCAGCGGCTGGCAGGCCCGGATAGTGCAGCACGAGACAGACCACCTCAACGGCATTCTTTACATTGACCGCGCCCAGCTGCGGTCGCTTAGCAGCAACGCAGAGTATGCCGCGCACTGGGCAGAAGCCGGGATTGGAAAGGCAAGTGCCGGTCTCGGTTTCGACGCCGGACCCGTGACGCCCGCCGGTCACTGACCGTCTCCAGGCCAAAGCGCGTCCTCGGGCAGGCGCCAGGGGATTCCGCCGGCAGGCCTGGCAGGCAGCCCTAAGATGGTGCCTATGCCTCTTCACGCCGACCTCCCGCTGCTGTGTCCGGTGTGCTCCCAACCGCTGGAACTCCTGGGGCAGCATCCTGCAGGGCAAAGCCGCCTCGCCTGCGGCGCTGGCCACAGCTTCGACGCAGCAAGGCAGGGCTATTTCAACCTGCTTGTCGGAAAGGGCACGGCCTTCGAGGCAGACAGCGCAGAGATGGTGGATGCGCGCTTCACTTTCCTGGGGAACGGGCATTACGGGCCAGTCGCAAACGCCGTGGCCGCCGCCGTCGTACCCTGCCTGGCCGCGGAAGCCGCCGTCGTCCTGGACTCCGGTACGGGAACCGGACACTACCTGCGTGTCCTGCTCGATGCCGCCTCAGCACAAGGACGGAAAGTCGCGGCATTGGGGCTGGACATCTCGAAGTTCGCGCTGCGGCGCGCCGCGCGGCTCAATCCGGAGGCAGTAAACCTGGTCTGGGACATCTGGCAGCCGCTGCCGGTAGCCGCAGGTTCGGTGGACGCGGTCACGGTGGTCTTTGCGCCGCGGAACGCCGCAGAGTTCGCCCGGGTCCTGAAACCAACGGGGCGGCTGGTGGTGGTGACACCCCGCCCCGGGCACCTTTCCTCCGTCGCTGCCCTCACGGGCATGCTCGGAATAGAAGAAGGCAAGGACACCCGCCTTACCTCTGCAATGGCCCCCCACTTCGAGGTCGAAAGCACCCGGGACATTGACTTCCCTTTGTCGCTCTCGCGCCGGGAGGCAGCCGACCTTGCATTGATGGGCCCCGCGGGACACCACCTGGACCGCCCAGCCGTCGCAGCCCGGCTGGAGGACCACCCGCAAACCATCGAAGCCGAGGCACGCTTCAGGCTCACTGTCTTCAGCCCCGCCCAACCTCCGATGCCGTAACGACTTGGCCACTATCCTCCGGGAACCGCACCCGTACCGCCCACAGTGTGACCGGCGGCACTAGGATTGAAGGACAGTTACTGGAGGGTCCGCGGGCGCGGCTCCCCGTAGCGAAGGGGGAGCAATTGTTCGAGTGGTTGGGTGAAAACTGGTGGGCAGTATGGCTCACAGCTTTCCTCGCTTTTGCAGTGGTCGAGATGATCACCCTCGACCTTTTCTTCATCATGCTCGGCGGAGGAACGCTCGCTGCGCTGGTGGCCGACTTCGCCGGCGCGGACCCGTGGCTGCAGATTGTTGTTTTCTGCGTGGTGTCCCTGCTGATGATCGCCTTTGTCCGGCCCGTGGCCCTGGCCCACCTGAAAAAGGGCCCGTCGGAGCAGCGGACCAACGTGGACCGGCTGATTGGCGAACGGGCCGTCGTCATGGAGCCCGTCACGGCCGACGGCGGCCTGGTCAAGATCGGCGGGGATATATGGAGCGCCCGGTCGGCGGCGGGGGTCCTCCCTGCCGGCCAAAAAGTAGTGGTGGCCGCCATCGACGGGGCCACAGCCGTGGTCTCGGCGGCGTCGGACGCTGACGGCAAGTCCTGATACAGCCTGAACACATGGGGAAGAAGGAAATGTATGGATAACGCAGGAGGAACCGCACTGGCGATTGTGCTGGTGGTCCTGATCGTGTTTGTGATTATCGTCCTGGTCCGGGCCATCCGGATCATTCCACAGGCACGGGCAGGTGTGGTTGAACGGCTGGGCAAATACCAGCGGACCCTGAACCCGGGGCTGACCATCCTGATTCCTTTCGTGGACCGGCTCCTGCCATTGCTGGACCTCCGCGAGCAGGTGGTCTCCTTCCCTCCCCAGCCCGTCATTACCGAGGACAACCTGGTGGTGTCCATCGATACCGTGGTGTACTTCCAGGTCACGGATCCGCGGGCCGCCACCTATGAGATCGCCAACTACATCCAGGCGGTGGAGCAGCTGACCACCACCACGCTTCGCAATGTGGTGGGTGGCCTGAACCTGGAGGAAGCGCTGACTTCCCGCGACCAGATCAACGGCCAGCTCCGCGGCGTCCTGGACGAGGCCACCGGCCGCTGGGGCATCCGGGTTTCGCGCGTTGAACTGAAGGCCATTGATCCGCCCCACTCGATCCAGGATTCGATGGAGAAGCAGATGCGCGCGGAGCGCGACCGCCGCGCCGCGATCCTGACGGCCGAAGGAACCAAGCAGTCCGCCATCCTGACGGCTGAAGGGCAGCGGCAGGCTGCCATTCTTAAAGCGGAAGGCGACGCCAAAGCTGCCATCCTCCGCGCCGACGGTGAAGCGCAGGCTATCCAGAAGGTCTTCGACGCCATCCACCGCGGCAACCCGGACCAGAAGCTGCTGGCCTACCAGTACCTGCAGACGCTCCCCAAGCTGGCGGAGGGTTCCTCCAACAAGCTGTGGATTATCCCCAGTGAAGTCGGTGAGGCGCTCAAGGGGATCGGCAACGCATTGGGTGGAACGAGCTCCGAAACTGTCCGCGGGCTATTTGATGAGGTAGGGGCCAAGAGCTCTGAACCCTGACGGCGCCGCCAAAGCAGGGGAAGGGGATCCGCAGTTGCTGCGGATCCCCTTCTATTTTGGCCGGGACGGCATGATCCCGGTATAGTTGGGTATTTGTCCGGCAGGAGCAGATCCGCCGGAACAACAAGCCTTCGCAATGCGTTGAATCTAGAAGATGCAGCACAGAGCACACAGTAGTCCGGCGGTGCTTCGCGGCCACCGGCTAGCGCGGTGTTGTACACCGCGAACCGACCAGAGGGAGAAATTATGAGCGATCGCAGCCTGCGGGGCATGCGCCTTGGTGCGCAGAGCATGGAGACTGAGTCCGGCGTCGAGCCCGCTCCGCGCCAGCGCGTCGAATACCGGTGCGAGGACGGCGAGCAGGTCTTCGTCACTTTCTCCTCAGAGGCGGAAATTCCCCCTGTCTGGGTCTCCAAGACCGGCAAGGAAGCGCTCCTGGTTGACGGCGAACGCCCCGACACGAGCAACGACAAAGCTGTCCGCACCCACTGGGACATGCTTCTGGAACGCCGCTCGCTTCCTGAGCTGGAGCAGATCCTCGAGGACCGGCTGACCATCCTGCGCGAACGCCGCGGAGAACGGCGCTCCGCCTAAGGGGTTTCCTGACACTAAAAGGGGCCGTCCCCGCACCAAAGGTGCGGGGACGGCCCCTTTCCTGTCCCTGCCGGCCGCCTAGGGCTGTCCGCTTGCCTTCCGGGTCAGGGTGTTCCAGCGGGCCTGCAGGCCCCACTTGGTGACGTTGACCATGGCTTCGAGCACAATGTTGCCGCTCATTTTGGATGCACCGAGTTCCCGCTCCACAAAGGTGATGGGCCGTTCCTCGATGCGGAGCCCCATGCGGGCCACCCGGAAAGCGAGGTCCACCTGGAAGCCATAACCCACGGAGTCCACCTGGTCCAGGTTGAGCTTCTCCAGGGTGGTCCTGCGGAATGCGCGGTAGCCGCCCGTGACATCCTTGATCTTCAGTCCGAGCATGAGCCTGGCGTAGGTGCTTCCCACCCGGGAGATAGCCTGGCGGTAGAGCGGCCAGTTGACGACGCTTCCGCCGGGGACCCAGCGCGAGCCCATGGCAAGGTCCGCCCCCTGCTCAACTGCTTCCAAAAGCTGGGGAAGCTGTTCCGGCTGGTGGGACCCGTCCGCGTCCATCTCCACCAGGACGTCGTACCCTGCGTCCAGTCCCCATCTGAAGCCGGCAATGTAGGCCGCGCCGAGCCCTTCTTTGCCCTTCCTGTGCAGGACATGAACCTGGGAGTCCTCGGCGGCGAAGCCGTCGGCAAGCTTGCCGGTGCCATCGGGGCTGTTGTCATCCACCACCAGCACGTCCGACGCCGGAACTGCCGCGCGAAGCCGCTGGAGGGTCTTCGGCAGTGATTCCAGCTCGTTGTAGGTGGGAATGATGGTGAGGACGCGCACAGGGGGCCTTTCCTGGGGGAAATGGTCGGTGCGTCCGGCCGCGGACAGGTCGGCGGCGGGCGCAACTACCAATTATAGGGCGGTGGGGACCTGGTCAGGACCGCAGCGCGGGACTGGCGAAAAGTTCGACGCCGTCCCGCACCGTCTGGAGGCACACCGGGTCACTGCCCGTGTCCAGTGCAGGGAGCAGCGGAGTCCTGGCCCTCGGGTCGGTGCTCCAGGACTGGACGCGGCCGTCGGCCACCTGGACCATCAGTTCCTCGACTTCCCACACGGCGAAACTGGCGGGGGCTCCAGGCACGAGTTGCCCAGCCATGGGATTGGGGTACCTGGCTGCCCGCCAACCTGCCCGCGTGTGGCCAAGGAAGGCAGCCCGGGCGGAAATGCGCTCTTCCTGGTTGTGGTGCTCCAGGCAAGCCCGGACGCTGGACCACGGCCGCAGCGGGGTGACGGGGCTGTCGCTGCCAAAGCAGACCGGCACGCCTGCCGAGTACAGGCGCGCGAAGGGGTTCATGGAACTGCTCCGCTCCCCCAGCCTCTGCTCGTAGAGTCCCCCGGGGCCACCCCAGGCGGCATCGAACGCCGGCTGAGCACTGACCGTTACCGCGTAACGTGCCAGGGTTTCCACCGCGGCAGGATCGGCCATCTCGACGTGCTCGAACCGGTGGCCGGCTGCCCGCACCCGCTGCTCCCCTACTTCCCTGGCCGCAAGCCCAAGGGCCTGCAGGGCAGCGTCCAGCCCGGCATCACCGATTACGTGGAACCCGCCCTGTACACCGGCGAGGGAGCAGGCCGCCAGATGCGCTGCTGCCTCATCAACGCTTAGGTACAGGCTGCCCCGCTCCCCTGGCGCGTCCGTGTAGCCGGTCCTCAGGGCCGCTGTCCTGGACCCCACAGAGCCGTCGATGTTGAGGTCACCGGCGAGCCCGCGCACAGCGAAGCCGAACTGTTCAAGGATGCTGCGGGCATGCTCTTCGGACAAGGCCAGTTCGCCCCAGTAGGCGAGGACCTCCGGTACCCCCGCGCCTTCAGACCCGCCGCCGTTCCATGCTGCCGCAAGCCTCAGGTCCTCCGCTCCGCCGATATGGGGAGCCCCCATTTCCGCTACGGCCACATAACCGTTGGCAGCCGCTTCGGACAGCGCTCGTGACTGGTGCCGCTGCAGCATGGACTCCGGCAAGCGCCGGGTTGCCTGCCTGGCTGCCGTGTGCGCAGCCCTCCGAACCCGTGCGCCGCCGTCGAACCCATCCATCTCCCGCAGCCCCGCCGCCTGCGCAAGTGTCGTGGAAACCAGTGCCGAGTGGACGTCCACCCGGGACAGGTAGACCGGGCGCCCCGCCGACGCCCGCTCCAGTTCCTCCGCACTGGGCAGGGTGCCGTCAACCCAGGCCGTCTCATCCCAGCCGTGCCCCAGGACAGGACCGTCACCGGGGGCGGCAGCTACGGCGTCAAGCAGCTCCCGCGCGGACCGTATCCCGCCCAACTTCAGGGATTCCAGGGCGATGCCGGTTTCGGTGAGATGCAGGTGGGAGTCGACAAAACCGGGCGCAACCAGCGCGCCCCGAAGGTCGATGATCTCCATGGAACTGTCTGCGATGGAGGACGCCGCCTGTTCCGATCCCACCCACGCGACGGTGTCTCCGTCCACCACCATGGCTGTGGCGAACGGGTCCGCTGCAGTGTAGACGGACCCGTTGCGGTACAGGACCGTCTTGGGGCGGGAACCGGGCAGTGGTTCAGGCTGGGACATACGGGGCAGTACTCCTGGTATGGGCAGGCCTGCGGACAGCAGGCAGGATTGGCAGAGTTGTCAGGGGATCGCGCTGGTCAGAGGACCGAGGAATAGGCCACAACGCCGCGGCGGATCAGCGAGATTGCCTCGGCGCAGAGCCGGGCAAGGCGGGGATCCAGGCCCGGGATCTTGGCAAGCTGGTCAAGAAGGTCCACCACCTGCTTGACCCAGCGGACAAAGTCGCCGGCCGCCAGGTCCGTTCCACTGAGGACATCCTGAAGATGCCGGCCCCTTGCCCACTTGTAGATGGGCCAGACAAGGCCCAGTTCAGGCTCACCGGTCAGCGGAAGCTTCTTTTCCTCTTCCACATCCTCCAGGGCAGACCATTCGCGGATGACGATGTCCACCGACGTCTCCAGGGAGACACTCGGCATCCGGGGCCGAAGCCCCCGGTCTTCGCGTTTCGCCTGGTACACCAGCACACTTGCGAGGGCGGCGATCTCCGCGGCATCCAAATCGTCGAACGCGCCCAGCCGCAGGGACTGGGAAATGAGCAGGTCCTTCTCACCATAGATCCTGCGCAGCCGCTGGCCGTCAGGACTGATGGCCAGCCTTCCGTCCCCCGCCGGTTCGAGGTATCCGTAGGAGGACAAGACATCACAGACGCGGTCGAAAGTCTTGGCGATGGTGTTGGTACGGCCCTGGATCTGCCGCACCAGGCCGTCAGTTTCCCGCCGCAGCTTCCACCACCGTTCGGACCAGCGCGCGTGGTCCTCCCGCTCGTTGCAGCCATGACAGGGGTGGGCGCGGAGGGCGCGGCGCAGGTCCGCAATACGCTTTTCCTGGTTGGGCAGGGCCGTTGCGAGGCCGAAGTCGTTGTTGCGGTTGTTACCGGGTGCGGGCGGCCTGTTTTCGCGCAGGGCATTCCGGGCCGAGGACGCAAGGTCCCGCCGGGACTTGGGCACCTTCGCGTTGAAAGACTTTGGGATTCGGATCCGTGTTATGGGCGCAATAGGGCCTTCCAGATCGTCCGTGCCGATCCTGCGCAGCTGGTTGTCAAGCGTGAGGACCGCGGGCCTTGGCTCCCGACTGGTGTGGTCCGCGCTGAGCACGATGGCCGGGCCGGGTGCCCTGCCGCCGGGAACATGCACTACATCGCCGGGCAGGAGCCTCGCCAGCGAATCGTCACTCAATGACTTCCGGGCGCGCGACTTGGTGCGCGAGGTGAGGTTCTCGGCGTCGGACAGTTCTCTGCGCAGGCGGGCGTACTCGGTGAAGTCCCCCAGGTGGCAGGTCATCGCCTTGGCGTAGCCGGCCAGGGACTCCTCCCGGCTGCGCACCTGCTTGGCGAGCCCCACTACGGAACGGTCCGCCTGGAACTGCGCGAAGGAGGACTCGAGGATTTCCCGGGCCCTTGCCCGTCCGAACTGGGCCAGGAGGTTGATGCTCATGTTGTACGTGGGCCGGAAGCTCGAGTTCAAAGGGTAGGTGCGCCGCGAGGCCAGGCCTGCGACCGCCGTCGGATCCGTCCCCGGCTGCCACAGCACCACGGCGTGGCCTTCGACGTCGATTCCCCGGCGGCCGGCACGGCCGGTCAGCTGGGTGTACTCCCCCGCGGTAATGTCCACGTGGGCCTCGCCGTTGAACTTGTCAAGCTTTTCCAGGACTACAGACCGGGCAGGCATGTTGACGCCAAGCGCAAGGGTCTCCGTCGCGAAGACTGCCTTGACCAGGCCGTCGGCAAAGAGCTTCTCCACCACTTCCTTGAACGTCGGCAGCATACCGGCGTGGTGCGCGGCAAAGCCCCGCAGCAGCCCGTCCCGCCACGTCCAGAAGCCCAGCACATCCAGGTCGTCCGGCGGGATCTCGAATCCGGCTTCATCAACGCGTTCAGCGATGATCCGCTGCTCCTTCTCGGTGGTCAGCCACAGACCGGAACTGACGCACTGTGCCACGGCAGCGTCGCAGCCGGCCCTGGAAAAAATGAAGGTGATGGCCGGGAGCAGGTCCATGCGGTCTAGGCTGGCGATGACCTGGGGACGGCTGGCGGGACGTACGCCCCGTTCTTCCCTGCCCGGCATTTCGTTGCCGCGCCTGCCCCGCTGGCCGCGTCCGCCGGGACCCGGCCGGCTGCGGAAGCTCTGCTGGCTCTCGCTTTGGGCAACAGTCAGGAGATCGGGATTGACCTCGAAGCCCCGCCCCTTGGACGCCTCCTTTGAGGAGGACGGCTGCTCGTCCTCCTCGTCCACGGGCGGCGCAATCTCATCGAACGTGGTTTCGCCGGCGAACAGGTCCATGATCTGGCGCCCGACCATGACGTGCTGCCACAGCGGCACCGGCCGGTGCTCGGAAACGATGATGTCCGTGTCACCGCGGACGGTATCCAGCCAGGCGCCGAACTCCTCCGCATTCGAGACGGTGGCGCTGAGGGAGACCACCTGCACCTCGCTCGGAAGGTGGATGATCACTTCCTCCCACACGGCGCCGCGGAAGCGGTCGGCAAGATAGTGCACCTCGTCCATCACCACATAGCCGAGGTCGTCCAGGGTGGCCGAGTCGGCGTACAGCATGTTCCGGAGCACTTCGGTGGTCATGACGACGACAGGGGCGTCACCATTGATGCTTGTGTCGCCGGTCAGCAGGCCTACCTTATCGGCACCGTACTTCTCGGAGAGCTCAGTAAACTTTTGGTTGCTCAGGGCCTTGATGGGCGTCGTGTAGAAGGCCTTGAGGCCCCGCTGCAGCGCCAGGTAAATGGCAAATTCCCCAACGATCGTTTTTCCGGCCCCCGTGGGCGCAGCCACAAGAACTCCCCGGCCCTCCTGCAGGGAACGGCACGACTGGCGCTGGAAGTCGTCGAGCTCGAAGTCCAGGGTGCGGACAAAGGCGCCCAGGTACGTCGCTGCTTCGGCCCTGCGCTCGGCGCTGGCACGGTAGCGCTCAGCCGGGGAGAGCTCTTCAAAGTCGGTGGGCCCGGTGTTGGAGGACATACCCCAAGCCTAACGGGCGCCTAGAGGTTCTTCAGCTCACTGCCCGGGGTGGCGATGTCCGCTGTTGCCTCTGTCTCGGCCATGCGCTTGGCCTGGCGGCGCTCCCGGCGCTTGTCGTTCATGAGGCAGATGCCGATGGCAGCGAAAAAGAGAACCAGCAACGGGCCGGCCAACATGAACATGGAAATGGCGTCCGCCCCGGGAGCGGCAATGGCGGCCAGGACGAACACCAGGAAAACGGTGATCCGCCAGGCTTTGAGGATGGCGCGTCCCGAGATGACGCCGGCCATGTTGATGCCCACGAGCACCACCGGCACCAGGAAGGCGATGCCGAGCACCAGGACCATCCGCGTCACGAACTCGATGTAGGTGCGGGCATCGATGACGCTCGAGGAGCCGTCAGGGGTGAACTGGGTCAGAGCCCGGACAACCTGCGGGACGACAAGCCAGCCCGCCCAGATGCCGGCAAGGAACAGCGGGACTGCTGCCGCCATGTAGCCCAGCGTGTACCTGCGCTCCTTCGAGGTAAGCCCAGGCGTGATGAATGCCCACAGCTGGTAGATCCAGATGGGACTGGAAATCACCACGCCGATGAGCAGCGACATCTGGAGCTTGAAGTCGAACGGGGACGCGATGGTTCCGAAGTTGATTGCCGAAAGCCCGCCGGTCTGCTGCGAGATGCTGTTGACGGGGTCGGCCAGCGCCTTCAACAGCGGATCGTAAAGTATCCAGCCCCCAATGCCGCCAATGACGACGCCGATAGCTGACTTGATCAGCCGGTTCTTCAGCTCTTTGAGGTGGTCCCAAAGAGCCATGCGCCCTTCTGGGTTGGCTTTACGGGCCCGCGACAGTGCCACTGGGGGTCAGGCGCGGTTTGACGGCGGAACGTCAGTGCCGTCTGTCGGCTCACCGGGCTTCGCCTTGGGGTGGTTCACGATGGTGCCCTCAACCGGACCTGAGGCGTCCGTGGAATCGGTCTTGCCGTCGTTCTTCATTTCCTTGACCTCGGACTTGATAATCCGCATGGACTGTCCAAGGCTGCGTGCCATGGCCGGAAGCTTGGGCGCGGCGAAGAGAAGCAGGGCAACAACGATGATGATTACGATGGGCCAGGGGCCATCGAAGAGTCTTCCCATGGGAAATCCTTTCGTCTTACTACATTTTACTTCTATGTGAAGTCCAGATCGCCGAGGGCCTGCGGCTGGCCCCGGTCCTTCTTGCGCTGCACTCGCCGCAGTCGGCGTTCTTCCCGTCGGGATGACTTGGATGCCTCGTAATCATGTCGCATCGCAGCAGGTGAGGCAAAAACCGCGGATCCCGGGCGGGGCTCGCCCGGATCCGCCTGCTGCTCCCCGTCCGGCCCAACAGGGTTCAGGTGCCCCAGCTTGTCGCCCGCTGCGCCCAGATCGTGCATGGTCGCCATGAACTGGCGGAAGAGGCGGATGCCCAAAAGGACATAGAACAGCAGCGAAAGCGCAACGAGCGCCACCCATATCAGGATCCAGGACCACCAAGGCATGCTGAGAAGTCTATCCGCCGTACCTGGCCAAGGATGCCGCCAGCCAGGCGCGGGCTGCCTCTGCGTGTTCGGCGGGCTCCAGGATCCGGACAGAACCGCCGTGCTGGGCCACAAACATCGGGAGCCAGGCGGTGTTGCCGAAACGGATGTCGGCCACCAGGCCGCCGTCGTCCAGTTCGGCCGTGCGTTCGGCATAGTAGTCATCGGCCAGCCCCCTCCCCTGCCGGGTGAGCTGGACGGTGACGGTGGTGTCATCGTCCCTGGCGGTGAAAAGTTTGGCCGGAACCCCCTGGGCGGGCGTAGCGCGGACGGCTGCCGGGCGCCCGTTGGCGTGGATCTCCTGTACCCGGTCCAGGCGGAAATTCCTGAGCCCTTCCACCGAATGGCAGTACGCCTCGAGGTACCAGGTGTTATCCAGCGAGTACAGCCGCAGCGGGTCCACGTCCCGCACCGAGACGCTGTCCCGTTGCGGGGAGAAGTAAGTGAGGTGAAGTTGGGCCCGCGACTCGATGGCCTGCCGCACCAGCGCATGGGTGGCAGCGTCCGCCGGCGCCACTTCCGGCCCGGCGACGGACGCGGCACGAAGCCCCTCCTCACCGGCGGCGGCCAGGAGTTTGAGCGTCACTGATTCCAGCGCACCCCCTTCTGCCACGTCCGGGAGGCTATTCAGCGTTTCCAGCCCCGTGAGGAGCGCGCACGCTTCCTCGACAGTGAAACGGACCGGCTTGGTCAGGTCCAGGTCCTGGGTGATGTACACGTGGTCGTCGTCCCACTGGATGTCCAGGAGGTCATCCGGGTAGCCTTCCGGAAGTCCGGAACAAATGAGGATTTGCAGGTCATTCTCCAGTTCCTTCCTGCTGATGCCGAACCGGTCCGCCACGTCCTGGATGTGCAGGCCCTGGTTGTGCACCAGGAAGGGGACGAGCTGGAGCATCCGCTTCAGCTGGTCCTCGGAAGTGCGCGGGCGGACCGGCCGGGCAGGAGCATCCGCGAACTTGTATTCCGGTACGGGAGCGGCGGAGAAGTCAGCTGCGGCGCGCAGCCTTCGCCGCACGGCGTCCACCAGTTCGGGGGGAGCAACCGCCAGGGCGTCCGGGCCGTACGAGGCGAGCTCTTCGGCGAGCACCTCCGGGTCACGGTACTGCAGGATGAGTCGGTCAGAGCCTGTCTCGGGCCCCTGGAGGCCGCTGACCGGGGCGCTGTTCCGGCCAGCCTCGTCCTGCGCGATTGCGCGGCGCCGCAGTGCCAGCAGGCGTCCGGCCCGGACGTCCACGACGGCGGTGCTCAGCGGCAGTTCCGGCAAACGTTCCAGTTCCTGCCGGACATTGAAGTCGCGCGGCGGCCTGAATTGTTCGCGCTCCTGGATTGAAACCGCGCTGGTGAACCGCGAGAGCCGGAAGTGGCGCGTTTCCCTCCGGACGCGGTCATGACCCACCAGGTACCAGTGGCCGAAACGGCTGCCCAGGCCCCAGGGCTCCACTGACCGCTGTTCTTCAATTCCGGTGCTGCCCGCAAGGTAGGTGAAGATGACGGGGTGCTTGGCATGGATCGCGGCAACGAGGTCGTCGAAGGCCTGGCCTGCGGGCTTGATCCGGGGCTGGACTCCGGCCGGCAGCTGGACGTCCGCCATGCCGCCGGATGCCTGCAGCTTCCGCAGCGCGCTTTGGGCGGCTGAGCCCAGGGCTGCCCGTTCCCAGAGCTGTGAAGCGAGCAGGAGCACCGTCCACTCTTCAGGCCCCAGCTGGACGTCCGGCAGGCGGTTGGATTCTTTGCCGATCCGGTACCGCGTGGTGGCGGGGTCGTCCTCGCTCCAGCCCAGGTCTGTCAGCGTTTCGACCTCGAAGCCGAACTTCCGCAGATCGGTTTTGTCCCGTTCGAACATGCGGCCAAAGGAGGCTTCGTTACCGTAGACATCGCGGTAGACCGTTTCGCGCAGCTCGCTGCGGCGCAGGCCGTACTTGGTGTTCAGCAGTGCGATGAGCAGGTTAAGGAGTCGTTCAGTACGGGATGCGGGCACCCTCGTTACGTTACTAAAATCCTCGCCGGAACGCAGGAAACGCGGCAGCAGCAAAAAAGGTTGCTCCTGCTGCTGCCGCGTTTCCTGCAGCTCGTGACAGCCCGCTGGACGGTTTAGCGGATGCCGACGAGGTCCACTACGAAGATCAGGGCCTCGTCGGGAGCGATCGCTCCGCCGGCACCGCGGGATCCGTACGCCAGCTCCGAAGGGATCTCCAGCCGACGGCGGCCGCCCACCTTCATGCCCAGCAGGCCCTGGTCCCAGCCCTGGATGACCTGACCGACACCAACCCGGAAGTCAAGGGGTGCCCCGCGGCCCCAGGAGGCGTCGAATTCTTCACCGGTGGACCAGGCAACCCCAACGTAGTGGGTGGAAACTGTGTCCCCGGGCTGGGCTTCCCGGCCTTCGCCCTCAATGAGGTCCGTGATCACCAGTTCAGTGGGTACGTCTCCCTCGGGAAAATCGATCTCGGGCTTCTGGCGGTCGAATTCACGCTGGCCAAATGACATGGTTGCTCCTTTGGTGTGGATGTGCTGGTAGATGTGATGCCGGTGGATGCCGCCGTCAGGAAGCCGCGGCCCGACTGTAAGTGTTGCTACTTGGCCCCGAGGATGTCCACTACGAAGACAAGGTCGCCCTTGGCCTCGCCCTGGCCGGCTTCTCCATACGCAAGATCCTTGGGGATGACCAGCAGCACGCGGGACCCAACAGTCTTGCCGGCGAGGCCCTGGGTCCAGCCCTTGATCACGCCGGTGAGGGGGAAGCTTGCGGGTTCGCCGCGGTCGAAGCTGGAATCGAATTTGGTGCCGCCGGCCAGGGTGACGCCGACGTAGTTCACCGTGAGGGTGTCGGTCTCCTTCACAGTGGCCCCGTTACCCTTGATGAGGTCCTGCGAGACCAGTGCTGTGGGAGCGGCCACGCCCTCGACGTTGATCTCGGGGATGCCCTCGCCATTCTCGGTCACCTTGGGAAGACCGGCCGGCGGGGTGATGGCTTCACCTTCAGGCTTTTCGAGCACGGGAGCAATGTCCTCCGCGGAGATCACCTTGATGACCAGCAACTGCGTGGGTTGTGCTTCACCGCCTGCGGCGGCGGCCTGTCCGGGCACGGCAAGCGCCAGGCTGGAGCCGACCCTGGCCCCAACAAAGGCGTTGTAGATGACCTCGCTTCCGGTCTTCAGCTCCTCGTTAAGTTCCAGGGGCTCCGGCTCGTTGGGGAACGTGTCCTCAAGCATACTGCCGTCCTTACCGTTGAGCGCCAGGACGGAGATGTTTGCCACCTGGTTCGCCTTGACTGTTTCGCCGCTGCCCTCAGTGATCACCTTGACAGTTGGCTCTGCCACTTCCAGCGGCTTGGTGAATTCCACACCGGGGGCTTTCTTGTCCCCGTTGTCGGTCAGTTTGAGGGAGTCGAACTTGGCAGTCTCACCAGCGGATACGCTGGTGGGTTCCGGCTCGGCGGTTGAGCCGCCGCAGGCGGTCAGCAGCAACAGACCGGGAAGAAGGATTGCTAGTAGTCGGCGCACGTAAGAGAACTTTCGTCGGGGCAGGATGAAGGCGATGTTCCGCATGGCAACGGCTCAACGCGGCAGGCCGGGATAGGGGCCTTATCCAGAATAGACCCTGAAGCTGGGTGTTAGCCCATAGAGTCCAGGAGCGCATCCACCCGCTCATCGACACTGCGGAAGGGATCCTTGCACAGGATTGTCTGGTGCGCCCTGTCGTTCAGCTTGAGGTGGACCCAGTCAACGGTGTAGTCCCGGCCCAGCTCCTGGGCCCGGCGCACGAAGTCGCCGCGGAGTTTGGCGCGGGTGGTCTGGGGCGGGACGTCAACGGCGTCCTTGATGACTGTGTCCTCCACGATTCGCCGCACCGCACCCCGTGATTGGAGCAGGTAAAACAAGCCGCGGCCGCGGGAGATGTCATGGTAGGTGAGGTCCAGCTGGGCAATCCGGGCATGGTCCAGGCCAAGTCCGTGGCGTTCACGGTAATTGTCCATGAGTTTCTTCTTGATGGCCCAGTCGATCTCGGTGTCGATGCCCCTGAAGTCGCCGGTTTCGATCGCCTTGAGGGTGCGCTCCCAAAGATCGAGGATCAGCGGCACGTGCGGGTTGTGGGCTCCGTGCTCCTTGACGAAAGCCGTCACTTTCGTCAAGTACTCCTGCTGGATTTCGAGGGCAGTGAGCTGGCGCCCGTTGGCCAGGCGGACCAACGCCCGCCCGGTGAGGTCATGGGAGATTTCACGGATGCTGCGGATGGGGTTTTCCATCCTCATGTCCCGCATGATCACACCTGCTTCAATCATGCGCAGGACGAGGTCAACAGTGCCGATTTTCATGAGGGCAGTGGCCTCAGACATGTTCGAGTCACCCACAATGACATGGAGGCGGCGATAGAATTCGGCATCCGCATGGGGCTCATCGCGGGTGTTGATGATGGGCCGCGAACGGGTGGTGGCGGAGGAAACCCCTTCCCAAATGTGGTCAGCCCGCTGGGAAAAGGCGTAGGTGGCCCCATGGGGAGTCTTGAGGATCTTGCCCGCACCGGCGATCAGCTGGCGGGTGACCAGGAACGGGATCAGGATCTCCGCAAGTCGGGAAAATTCGCCGCGCCGGGGAATGAGGTAGTTCTCGTGGCTGCCGTACGAGTTTCCGGCCGAATCGGTGTTGTTCTTGAACAGGTAGACGGTGCCGTTGAAGCCTTCTGCCGCGAGCCGGGCCTGCGCTTCGTCCACAAGGTCGTCCAGGATCAGCTCCCCCGCGCGGTCGTGGGCGATGAGCTGTGCCAGGTCATCGCACTCAGCCGTCGCGTATTCCGGGTGGGACCCGACATCTAGGTAGAGCCGTGATCCGTTGGTTAGGAAGACGTTGGATGAGCGCCCCCAGCTGACCACTTTGCGGAAGAGGTACCGGGCCACCTCCTCGGGAGCAAGAGGCCTTGAATCGGGGCTCGAATACGAGATCCCGAACTCGGTTTCGATTCCGAAGATTCTCTTGTCCATCTGTACTGTCCTCCTAGGCCAGCAGTGCAGTGATTTCCGCGTCGTTGAGCCGGCGGAAGGCCCGCCTGGATCCGCGGGTGGCCTCCGAATCGCGGTCAAGAACTGCCACTTCCAGGGCACCCGGGGGCAGTGTCTTCGGCTGTTCGTCCGCCTCTGCCGGCGGGACCAGGCCTGACACGGCAAGGCGCACGGCTTCTGCGAGGCTCAGCGAACTGCGCCAGCCCTGCCCAATGACTGAGGAGACCTTGTCCGCCTGGCCGCCCATGACAACGAAGGAGTGCTCGTCTGCGATGGAGCCGTCAAAGGTCAGCCGGTACAGGTGGTCCTCACCCTGGGTGGGGCCCACTTCAGCGACCGCCAGTTCCACCTCGAACGGCTTCTGTTCAGCCGTGAACACGGCTCCCAGGCTCTGCGCATACACGCTTGCGAGGCCCCTGGCAGTCACATCCTCGCGGTCGTAGGAGTAACCGCGTACGTCTGCGTACCGGACCCCCGCCTGGCGAAGGCTTTCAAACTCGTTGTACTTCCCGACGGCGGCGAACGCGATTTTGTCGTAGATCTCGCCGACTTTGTGGAGGGAAGGTGAAGGATTTTCGGCTACGAGGGCGATGCCGTCCTGGCAGCTGATGACGACGACGGACCGACCCCTGGCTATGCCCTTCCGCGCGAAGTCCGCGCGGTCCTTCATCAGCTGCTCGGGCGATACATAGAATTGCTGCGTCATATCAGGCCTCCCGTCCAGCGATGGTACGGGCTTCTATGACGTTCCTCGATACAGCTGCCAGTTCGTTCTCGGGCACCCGCCGCGCACCGGAACTGTCCACTGTGTAGATGATGGGCCAGAGCTTGCGGACGGTATCGGGACCGCCGGTTGCTGAATCGTCGTCGGCGGCATCGTAAAGGGATTCCACTGCCACGGCGGTGGCCTCGGCGGCGGTGAGGTTGGGCCGCCAGAGTTTTTTCAGGGCACCGCGGGCAAAGACTGATCCGGAACCGACCGTGTGGTGTTCATGCTCCTCGTACCGGCCGCCGGTGACATCGTAGGAAAAGAGCCGGCCCACACCTGCGCTGGTGTCAAAACCGGCGAAGAGCGGCACCACGGCCAGGCCCTGCAGTGCCAGCGGGAGGTTTCCCCTGATCATGGCGCCCAGCCGGTTGGCCTTGCCTTCAAGGCTGAGGAGCGTGCCCTCAATTTTTTCGTAGTGCTCCAGTTCAACCTGGAACAACCGGGTCAGGTCGATGGCTATGCCGGCAGTCCCCGCAATTCCCAGAACCGAGTAACGGTCAGCGGGGAAGACTTTCTCGATGTGCCGGCTGGCTATGACGTTGCCCATGGTCGCGCGCCTGTCCCCTGCCATCAGCACACCGCCGTCGTAGGCCATGGCAACGATGGTGGTGGCATGCGGAACCTGCAATGGGGCGGTGGGTGACGCGCCTGCCTGAAGGGACCGGTTGTAGGGCAGAAGCTCGGGCCGGTCCCGTTGCAGGTGTTCCGTAAAGGACGAGGTGGCGTTGGCGGCTACCTGGTTGGCGGTTGATTCCAGCACTCATGCACTCCTTGAACGTAGTTCTTCACCGTCGGTACAGATTCCGGCCGACCGCGGCTTCCGCCACCCACCGGGTCCGGGTTACTGACCGCCCTTTTGGACGAACGCCCGGACGAACTCTTCGGCGTTGGATTCGAGGACGCCGTCGATCTCGTCGAGGAGATCGTCTACGCCTTCCGTTGATGCTGAAGCCTGCGCCTCAGGCGGTGCGGGCGGCGCCTCGGGAATGTCTTCGTCGACCTGGCTGTCCCGCGATTGCGGATGCTGCTGTTCCTGGCCTGCCATTGGTACCCCTCCTTATATCCGTCATCGGATCCGGCGGATCCTCCGATATGCCCATCCTGCCACGGTATGGGCTTCCCGGGGCGGTTTACGCCGCAGGCGGAGCGTTATGTCCCAGAAGCTCCGCAAGGAACGGGCCCGCCTCCCGGTAGCGTTCAAACAACGCTCCGGTCAGGGCTTTCGTTCCCCGTAGCGGTTCCCTGGTGGGCACCCGCTGAAGCCGCCCGTATCCGGGAACGTCGAAGATGACAGAGTCCCAACTGGCACCCACCACGTCCTTGCCGAAGCTGCTGATGCACTTGCCCCGGAAGAAGGCACGGGTATCTGAGGGAGGTTCTGAGACGGCCGAGGCAATGGCCGCGTCCTCGAGGATTCTTTGCATCCGGTTCCTCGCCAGGAGCCGGTAATAAAGCCCCTTTTCGGGCCTGATGTCGGCCCACTGCAGGTCGACGAGTCCCATCCTGGCGTCGTTCCATTCAAGCCCGTCACGCTCGCGGTACCCCTCGAGCAGTGACAGTTTGGCGAGCCATTCGACAGAGGAGGCAGCGGCTTTGCGGTCATTGTCCAGTTGGGTAAGGACGGTGGCCCAGTGTTCAAGGACCGCGTGCGTGTGCCCGTCGCCGTCCAAGGCATCCCCTACGCCGGTGTCCTGTGCCAGTTTGGCAGCGGCCTCGTGATACATCCACTGGAGGTCGAGGGCGGTGACCCGCCGTCCGTCCATCAGGCGGAGCGTGGCGGTAAGGGAGGTGTCGTGGCTAACAGCCTGGAGTGCGGCCACCGGTTCGTAAACTTCTACTCTCGGGGCAAGCCCGGCCTCAATGAGGCTGAGCACCATGGCGGTCGTTCCGAACTTCAGGTAGTTGGACACCTGGCTGAGGTTGGCGTCCCCGATGATCACATGCAGCCGCCGGTACTTGTCAGCGGTAGCATGCGGCTCGTCCCTCGTGTTGATGATCGGCCGGCGGATGGTGGTTTCCAGCCCGACTTCGGCTTCGAAGAAGTCGGCCCGCTGGCTGATCTGGTACCCCGGGGTGGAGCTGTCCTGCCCGATCCCCACCCGGCCGGTGCCGCACATGATCTGGCGGGTGACGAAGAAAGGCGTCAGGCCCCGCACGATGTCGCCAAAGGGGACGGACCGTGGCATGAGGTAGTTCTCATGGGAGCCGTAGGACACGGACTTGTTGTCCGTGTTGTTCTTGTACAAATTGACGGGCGGCAGGTCCGGATCGGCTGCCAGCCGGCGCACGGTGGCCAGCGCTACGAGGTCTCCCGCAGCGTCCCACCTGACCGCGTCACGGGGGTTGGTGACCTCCGGGCTGGAGTATTCGGGATGGGCGTGGTCCACGTAGAGCCGCGCTCCGTTGCCCAGGACCATGTTCATCAGGAGGGTGCCGGACTCGTCCTGCCCGTCAAGCTCGAGCTCCTCCCGTCCGTAGGCGAGGGCCACCGCTTCCGCATCGAGAACCGGCGGCTGGTCGGTCAGCTGGCTGGGATGGGCGGTGGCACGGTCCACCGTCCAGCCGCGGGCGTCGTGCAGCGGTTCCTCGTCTGTATAGTCCCAGCGGGTCTCCGCTCCTCCGGCGGCGCGCTGCCGGGTTACCTGCGCGTAGGCCTGCACCACCCTGGCACTCATCATGGTGGCGTTGGCGGAGGGCGCGGACGGGGCATGGATGCCATATTCCGTTTCCGCACCCATAACGCGCATGGCCCCGCCGGCGGGCAGTCCTCCCCCGCCGGCAGGTTCCGAAGCAGCCGTCATAGATACTGCCCCGTGGCCGGCATGGTTTCGATGGACTTGCCGGGCTCCTGGCCGGCCTTGCCCTGGACGATGGTCCGGATATAGGTGATGCGTTCGCCCTTCTTGCCCGAGATCCGCGCCCAGTCATCCGGATTGGTGGTGTTGGGCATGTCCTCGTGCTCGCGGAACTCATCCACCACGGCGCGGAGCAGATGCTCGATCCGCAGCCCCTTGTGGTGCGTGGTCAGGAGGTCCTTGATGGCGTATTTCTTGGCCCGGTCTACGACGTTTTGTACCACCGCTCCGGAGTTGAAGTCCTTAAAGTAGAGCATCTCCGTGTCGCCGTTGGCGTACGTAACCTCCAGGAACTCGTTGGACTTGTCCGTTGAGTACATGGCCTCCACCGTCCGCTGGACCATGGCGTCGACGGTTGCCTGGACATCTCCGTTGTGCTCGGCGAGGTCAGATTCATGGAAGGGAAGGTCAGTGGTGATGTACTTGTTGAAGATGTCGGCGGCGGCCTCGGCGTCCGGACGGTGGATCTTGACCTTGACGTCCAGGCGGCCGGGCCGGAGGATGGCGGGATCGATCATGTCCTCGCGGTTCGACGCGCCAATCACGATCACGTTGTCCAGTCGCTCCACGCCGTCGATCTCGCTTAGCAGCTGGGGCACGATGGTTGTTTCGACGTCGGACGAGATGCCGGTGCCGCGGGTGCGGAACAGCGAGTCCATTTCGTCAAAGAACACCACCACGGGGCTGCCGTCGGACGCCTTTTCGCGAGCCCTGGAGAAGATCAGCCGGATATGGCGCTCGGTTTCACCGACATACTTGTCCAGGAGTTCCGGGCCCTTGATGTTCAGGAAGTAGCTCTTTAGGTCCACGTTGCCGGACCGCTCTGCTGCGCGGGCCGCGAGGGAATTGGCCACTGCCTTGGCAATGAGGGTCTTTCCGCAGCCCGGCGGGCCGTAAAGCAGGATGCCCTTGGGGGCCTTCAGCCCGTGTTCGCGGTAGAGGTCAGGGTGCAGGAACGGCAGCTCGACGGCATCACGGATCTGCTCGATCTGCGGTCCGAGGCCGCCGATGTCCTCGTAGGTGATGTCCGGAACTTCCTCCAGCACCAGGTTTTCCACCTCGGAGCGGGGGACTTTTTCGAGGGCATAGCCCGTCCTCGAGTCAACGGACAGGGCATCGCCCACGCGCAGCTTCTCAGCCATGAGCGCACCGGAGAGCCGGACGACGCGTTCTTCGTCCGCACGCCCCACCACAAGGGCACGATCGGCTCCGAGCATCTCCTTCAGCGTGGCCAGCTCACCTGCGCGCTCGTACCCCAGGCCGGCAACGATGAGGAGCGCCTCGTTCAGGAGGACCTCCTGGCCCACCGCCAACTGGTTGATGTTCACCAGCGGGCTGATGCCCACGCGCATCTTGCGGCCGGCGTTGAAGATGTCCACGGACTCTTCCGTGGCTGCCTGCCCGCTGCTGCCCGGCGCGGGCTGCCGCCTGGGATTCAGTTGGAGGATGGTGCCGAAGCTGTACGGCGGCTGGCCTTCCTGGTCCAAGGCATTCTTCAGCCGAAGGATCTCGGCCTTCGCGGTCTCAAGCATGCTGACCAGTTTTGCGTTGTTCTGCGTCGCCGCAGCCAACTGGCGGTCAATGTGCCTGAGCTTGTCCCGGAGGATGTTGACCTGGCGGTCGGCAACCGAGAGGTCATTTGCGGCAGACTGCTCTGCCGGTGTACGTCCGGAGTCCTGGTTTGGTGTCTCCATGATGTATCAGCCCCTTCCTGCGCTTCTATTAAGACATTAGCCCCAAGATGGCAGGTAGGGAGGGAGACTCCCGAAATGTGGACTAGTTCGTAACCTCGGGATCGTCCTTGACGTTGGTACCGGCGATGGCGTCCCGCGCGGCACGCCGGAGTTTCTTATCCGAAACCTGCCGCTCCCCCACGGCCCCGGGCGTCCAGGCGTTGACGTCGCTTTCGTTAAAGTCCGTCTTGGACGGGCGGCGCTTCACGGAAATGCCGGTAACGCCGTCGGCCAGCCGCCGGGTGACCAGCAGGAACCCGGTGTGCGCCACCATCCGGTGGTCCGGCCGGACTGCCAGTCCCTCAAGGTGCCAGCCGCGGACCAGCGATTCCCAGGCGTCGGGCTCTGTGAAGCGGCCGTCAGCCCGGATTGCTTCGGCAGTGCGGGAAAGCTGGGTGACGGTGGCGACGTAGTTGATCCAGACACCCCCGGGTGCCAAGACAGTGGCCACGGCGTCAAGGCATTCCCAGGGCGCGAGCATGTCCAGGACCACCCGGTCCACGGAGCCTGGCGCCTCCGTGCGGACAACTTCTTCCTGGAAGTCGCCCAGCGTGATCTGCCAGGCGGGGTGCGGTCCGCCGAAAATGGTTTCAACGTTGCCGCGGGCGATGTCGGCGAATTCCTCACGGCGTTCGAAGGAGTGCAGGTACCCGTTGTCGCCCACTGCCCTGAGCAGGGAAATGGACAGGGCGCCCGAGCCCACACCTGCTTCCACCACCCGTGCACCCGGGAAGATATCTGCCATCGTGACGATCTGGCCGGCGTCCTTGGGATACACCACTGCTGCGCCGCGCGGCATGGAGAGTACAAAGTCGGAGAGGAGGGGACGCAGGGTCTGGTACTGCTGGCCAACGTTGTTCACCACCACAGAGCCGTCCACCTTGCCGATGATGTCGTCGTGGTTCAGAAAGCCCCGGTGCGTATGGAAGGCACCGCCGCTTTCGAGGGTAATGGTGTTCATACGGCCGCGCTCGTCGGTCAGCTGGACACGTTCGCCTTCCCGGAAGGGGCCACGGCGGCGCGCCGCACCCACCGGCTGCGAGCCGCCGGCGGCAGCACCGGTGGGGCCGGCTGCTGGGGCTTCGTTGACGGCAGTTTCGCTGCTCATGACTTTCCTCGCTCCTGTAAAACTGTGGCGCCTGAATGTCCTGTTACAAACATTGTGGCTTCTGCGGCGGCAATGCACGGCCGGCAGGTAACTCTACCGGTTTTGGCCTTGCCGGCGTGTATCGGGCCGCCGGGCTTTGCCGGTGATGGCGGCCAGCACTGCGTCCTGGGAGAGCAGGCCCGTCACCTTGCCGTTGTGGTCCACCACCGCGTAGTGCCGCCCTTCGAGCTGCGACAGGAACTGGATCAGCTCCTGCCCCTTCGACCATTCGGGGACATACGCCCCGGGCGCCAACGCATAGGAAACCGCCGTGATGGGTGTCGAGGCCGCAGCGTGGGCAGGGACCGAGGCCAAGGCTGCGGCATCAACAACCGCTTCGGGACGGCCATCGGGCCCGCAGACCACCAGCGAAACAGCACCGCCGTGCCGAAGGGCGTCTTCCACTGTCGCCGTCGCAGGAAGCCCCGCAGCCGGCGTCGAAAGCCCTGCCGCGCTGACAAGGTGAAGCCGCCCCCGGAGGGTGCCCTGTTGGATGGACGCGGAAGCACCCATCCAGAGGAAGCCGCTGACGAGGACTGTAATCATCAGGAGACTGAAATCCGGTGAGTCCCCGGCCAGCAAGGGCCTGAGGATGAACCAGTAGCAGATGCCGACGACGATGATCCGGCCGCCCCAGCCTGCAGCTATGGTTCCTTTGGCCTGGCTGCCGGTTGCCTTCCAGACAACTGACTCAACCAGGCGCCCGCCGTCCAGTGGAAGCCCCGGGAGCACGTTGAAGACCGCAATCAGGAAGTTCGCCCACATGAAGATGTTGGTGAGGATTTCCGCCACGCTGCCCATGCTTACCGAGCTGAGCACCAGCCAGGCACCTCCTGCCAGGGCAAAGTTGGCTGCCGGGCCGGCGAGTGCCACCACAACCGACCGTCCCGGTGACGCCGTGAAGCTCTCGAACTGGGTATGCCCGCCCCACAGGTTGAGCACGATCTTCTGCGTGGGCCAGCCGTAGATCTTGGCCGACAGGGCGTGGGCGAGCTCGTGGACCAGGACGGAAATAAGGAGCAGGACGGCGTAGGCGAAGGCCACGATGTAAGCGCTCATGCCGAGGGCCGGGTTCTGCCGGCCGAGGACCGGCCCGTAAACAATCACAGTGAAGGCGGCGATGATGAACCAGGAGTAGGCAAGAACCACCGGAACGCCGGCGATCCTTCCCAGGGGGATGCCTTCACGCCGGACAGGGGCGCTGGTTTCACTCACCGGCGATCCCGAGCGCCTGCACCGGCGAACCGGTGGTGCTGCCGAGGGCGTTGCCGGCCAGGACCAGGGACTCGAGATCGGTGACGGAGCGGCCGGACAGGGAGTCCCAGAGTGTGTAGCGGTGATCCTCGGGCAGCGGAACGATATGCGGAATGGCCACGGTCGCCACGCCGGACGCCACCGCCGCGGCCACGCCCGGAGCAGAATCTTCCAGCGCAACGCAATGGTGGATGGCCAGGTCCGGGTCGGCAGCCTGGAGCCATTCCAGTGCGGTCAGGTAGGCCTCGGGGTGGGGCTTGCCTTGGGCCACCGTGTCCCCCGTTACCAGGACCTCAAAGTATTGCCGCGGGAGGCTGTCCACCACTTGCCGGGCCAGCGGGCCCTCAGACATGGTGACCAGGGCGCACCGCACGCCGGCAAGGTGGAGCTCTTCCAGGAGCTCGCGGGCACCCGGCCGCCACGGCACCTGGCGCTGTACGCTTGCCACCACGGCCGCGGTAAGCGTGTCGATGATCTGCCGGACTTCCAGGGCCACGCCGGCCTCCTGCAGGAGCCCGGCGGAAAAAGTCAGCGACTGGCCCACCAGCTGCATTGCCTGCTCGTGGGACCAGGTCCCGCCGTGAGCCTCCACCAGCGCATGTTCAGCCGCGATCCAGTACGGTTCCGTGTCAACTATCGTCCCGTCCATGTCCCACAGGACGGCTTTGAGCGGGGAACTGTCGGCTGGCAATCGCATGGCTTCAGTGTACGGGGACTGTCTGTACAGCGGCTGGGGGCTACGCCCTCGGCGAATATCGTGGCCCTTCCTGCTCCGCTCCCTGCCTCCTGGAGGATTTCCGGCGCTTCATTCAATGCACGACGGCGCTCCTTGGACGTAGGGTGAAGAAATGAATAGCTTCGAGGGAGACACCACCGATCCGGGTGCCGGACCCGAACGGGAGCGGTTCCTGCAGCCCGTGGCTGACGGACAGCGCGTGACAGTGATGCTTGCCGCCTTTGAAGGCTGGAACGACGCCGGGGAAGCGGCCAGCGACTCTTTGCGGTACCTGAACAAACTGTGGGGCGGCAAGAAGGTGGCGTCCATTGACGCCGACGAGTACTACGACTTCCAGTTCACCCGCCCCACCGTCCGCCGGAACGCTGCCGGGGAACGGAAGATCAAGTGGCCCTCCACGCGGATCTACAAGGCCAGCGCACCCAACTCGAACGTCGATGTCATCTTCGTGCAGGGCACTGAGCCGTCCTACAAGTGGCGGGCCTACACCGCTGAACTGCTGGTGCATGCCGAGGCCCTTAATGTGGATTACGTTATCCTGGTGGGCGCGCTGCTGGCAGACGTACCGCACAGCAGGCCGATTCCGGTCAGCACGTCTTCGGACGACGCGCCGTTGCGCGAACGCATGAACCTGGAAGCGTCGCAGTATGAGGGGCCCGTTGGAATTGTGGGTGTGCTGTCCGAGGTGGCGCTGCTGGCGGGGATCCCCACCGTCTCCCTCTGGGCTGCCGTTCCGCACTATGTTGCCCAGGCGCCGTCGCCGAAGGCCCAGCTTGCGCTCCTGCACCGGATTGAGGAACTCCTGCAGGTCCCGCTGGACACCCATGAGCTTGCGGAGGAGGCGGACGCCTGGGAGCGGGGCGTGGACGAACTGGCTACCGAGGACCCCGAGATCGCCGCCTACGTCCGGCAGCTTGAGGAAGCGAAGGACACAGCAGATCTTCCCGAGGCCACCGGGGAGTCCATCGCCCGGGAATTTGAGCGTTACCTCAAGCGCCGGGGCCAGGACCGGCCCTGACCGGTGGTTAGAGAACCACGCCCAGCAGGGCGTCCACCGCGTCCGTGACCAGGGCCCCGTCGGACAGACTTGCGGGACCGCCGTAGGCGTTCGCCTGCTCCGCCCAGTGGGAAACGGCGGCGACGGCGGCGGGCGCGTCCAGGTCCGCCGCCAGTGCTGCCCGCATCTCTGCAATCAGGGGGACGGCTGACCCCTCCGGAGCATGCCCCAGTGCCTGGCGCCACTTCGCCAGCGTTGCCTTCGCAGCGTCGAACCCCTCATCCGTCCAGGACCAGTCGGAGCGGTAGTGGTGGGCAAGGATGCCAAGGCGGATGGCCGCAGGGTCCTCCCCTGCTGCACGCAATTTTGACACCAGCACCAGGTTGCCTTTGGACTTGCTCATCTTCTCGCCGTCCAGGCCCACCATGCCCGCGTGGGCGTAGTGTTTGGCCAGCGGAACTCCGGCCAGCGAGTAAGCGTGCCCTGCACCCATCTCGTGGTGCGGGAAGATCAGGTCCGAACCTCCGCCCTGCACGGTGAAGGGCGAGGGCAGGTACTTCCGGGCGATGACCGTGCACTCGATGTGCCACCCAGGGCGGCCAGCTCCCAGGCTGCCGCCGGGCCAGCTCGGCTCCCCTTCACGCTCCACCCGCCACAGCAGCGGGTCCAGGGCCTGCCGCTTTCCGCCGCGGCCGGGGTCGCCGCCGCGTTCCGCGAAAAGCTCAAGCATCTCGCTCTCCGGAAGCCCTGAGATGCATCCAAGCGACCACGCATCCGGTGCGACGGACTGCTTGCCGGCAGCTTCGACGTCGTAATAGACATCCCCGTCCGGCTCGCCGTTGCTGCCCGGGACCCTGTAAGCCAGCCCAAGGCTGACGAGCCGCTCCACCTCGGGAACTATCAGGGCGATGGACTCCACCGCGCCCACGTAGTGGTCCGGCGGCAGGACATTGAGGGCTTCCATGTCCGTCTGGAAGAGCTCGATCTGGCCGGCTGCCAGGTCCTTCCAGTCAACGCCGGTAGCGGTGGCGCGTTCCAGGAGCGGATCGTCCACGTCCGTGACGTTCTGGACGTAGGCAACCTCGTGGCCGGCGTCCCGCCACGCCCTGTTGAGAAGGTCGAAAGCGACATAGCTGGAGGCATGGCCCATATGGGTGGCGTCATACGGCGTTATGCCGCAGACATACATGGACGCGTGGTTCTCGTTTCCAAGGACAACCTCGCGGCGCGCCGCGGTATCGAACAAGCTGATCTCAGGCATGTTTCCGGGCAGGGCGGGAACGGGGCGGGAAGTCCAGGATTTCACACACCAAGCCTAGTGCTAGGCGTTGATGACACCGAAACCGAGGAGCAGGTACAGGGCGAGGCCCAGGAAGATCCGGTACCAGACGAAGAGGCGGTAGCTGCGGGTGGAAACGAACTTCAGGAACCAGCCGATGATGACGTATCCCACCACAAAGGCGATGGCTGTGGCCAGGGCTGTTTCCGGCAGTCCGTAGGGGCCGCTGAGGCCTTCGTTGGTGACGGTCTTATAGAGCTGGTAGAGCCCGCTGCCAAACACAGCAGGGATGGCGAGCAGGAAGGAGTAGCGGGCGGCGGCCTCGCGGGTGTAGCCCATCAGGAGGCCGGCAGTGATGGTGCCGCCGGAGCGCGAAACGCCGGGGATGAGGGCCATGGCCTGTGCAAGGCCGTACAGGATGCCGTGCTTGTAGGTCAGCCGGCTCAGGTCCCGTTCCTGCCTGCCCACTGCATCCGCCACTGCCAGGAAGAGTCCGAACACGATCAGCATGGTTGCCACAAGCCACATGCTGCGCAGCACAGACTCGATCTGGTCCTGGAACAGCAGGCCCAGGACCACAATCGGGAGGCTGCCCAGGATGACAAGCCAGCCCATCCGGACGTCCGGATGCTGCCGTGACACTTTTCCGGCGAGGGACCCGAACCAGGCCTTGACAATGCGGACAATATCGCGCCAAAAAAACACCAGGACCGCAGTCTCGGTGCCCAGCTGGGTGATGGCTGTGAAAGCGGCTCCAGGATCTGCGGCGTTCGGCAGGAACTGCCCCACAATCCGCAAGTGTGCACTTGATGAAATCGGTAGAAATTCGGTCAGTCCCTGCACTAGGCCCAGCAGGGCCGCTTCAAACCAGTTCACGCTAAGACCCTACGGCATGGGCAGTGCCTGTTCTGGCCGTAAGCTTGCTGCTATGCAGCAGCGTTACGTCGGCAACAGTGGATTGCGTGTGTCCGCCCTTTCCCTCGGCACCCGGGGCTGGGCCGGCGAAACCGACGAACAGGACGCCTCGGAACTACTGCGCACTTTCCTGGATGCCGGTGGAAGGCATATTGACACAGCCGCGTCCTACTCGGACGGACGGTCGGAGGCGATGATCGGTTCGCTGCTGGGAGATGTGGTGGCCCGGACAGAGGTATCCATCTCCACTAAGGCAGGAATGACGACGCCGGATGGGCGGCGCGGCGTAGACACCTCGCGTAACGCGATGCTCACCGGACTGGAAGCCAGCCTTGCCAGGCTGGGGACCGACTACATAGACCTTTGGTTTGCGGAGACCTGGGACGGGAACGTGCCGCTGCAGGAAACGCTGTCAGCCCTTGAATATGCTGTCCGGACAGGCAGGGCACGGTACGCCGGCGTGTCCAACTTCACAGGGTGGCAGACGGCCAAGGCGGCCGCCGTAGCGGACTTCCCCCTCGTGGCGGCGCAGGCGGAGTATTCCTTCCTGCAGCGGAAGGCGGAAGCGGAGCTTATCCCCGCCGTGGAGGACGCCGGACTGGGCCTCATGGCCTGGGCGCCCCTGGGCCGTGGCGTTCTGACCGGCAAGTACCGCGGCAGTGTTCCGTCCGGGTCCAGGGCAGCGACCGCGTCTGAAGCCGGTTACGTCGAACCTTATCTTGAGCCCAAACCGTCCAGGACAGTGGAGGCCGTATGCATGGCTGCGAAAGGTTTGGGACGGACCCCACAGGACGTTTCGCTCAGTTGGCTCCTGTCCCAGCACGGGGTGGCCACCGCGATCGTAGGAGCGCGGACCCCGGCCCAGCTCAAGGAACTGCTGGATGCCCAGCTCACACCGCTGCCGCCCGAAATAGCCCGTGCGCTCGAGGACGTCTCAGGAGCCTAGGGTTCTGGCCCGATAGGTCCTATTCCTCGACGATCTCCAGGTCCTCGTCGTCGTCCGCGACGCTTTCTTCGTCCTCTTCATCCTCATCGTCGAAGACCTGCAGCGGGGTTACCTCGTTGTAGGCCTCGTAGAGGGCGTCCTCGTAAACTTCGAAGGCGTCTGCCACTGCAAAAAAAGCTGCCTCCACGGAGGGGTCACCATCTCCGCGGCGGTTGGATGCTGCTATAAGGTGTTCTTCCAAAGCGGTGGTCAGGGACTGAAGCGCGACACGCGGATCGATGCTCATGACTTCACGTTAGCCGGAAAAGGACGAAAATGGAGAGCAATGAAGGAACAATTTCTCACCAGCTCGGTCCAGCGGGAACGGGACTATTTGAGGCAGTACGAGTACCTCGTACTGACGGTGAGCCCCGACGATTCACTGAATGAGGCACGCCGCCGCCTGGTGGAACACTCCGAATACGGCAAGTGGGAGCTGGAGCGCAGCAAGCTGTACGTGGGTGGGGGTCGGCGCTTTTGGCTCCGCCGCCGGGTGCTGCAGGTTCAGCGGACCGTCTGAAAGCACCGCCAAGGGGACTGTTTAGTCCTCCAAGGGTCCCAGCCAGGCGTTGGCCACCGTGTTGTGGGCTGATTCGTCGTCAGACGGGTGGAACATTCCCGCCAGGACATCCCGGTACAGCCGTTCCAGCTCGGATCCCCTGAAATAGCTTGATCCCCCGCTTACCCGGATGGCAAGATCCACCACACGGCGGGCGGTTTCGGTGGCGTTCACCTTGAGTCCAACGAGCTTCGGGAACCACTGCGCGCCATGGTCCACCAGGGCGTCGACGTCGGATGCGACGGATGCCAGCTGGGGGTACAGGTTGTCCATGGCCATGGCGGCGTCGGCGACTTTCCAGCGGATGTCCGGGTCCTGCGAATAGCTGCGTCCGCCGTTTTTGAAGGAAGTGCGGCGCTTGACGGTCTCGACTCCCACGGCCAGCGCGCGTTCCCCAAGGCCGGTGTATACGGCTGCGAGCAGGGTCTCGAAGCAGGCGAAAACCGCGAAGATCAGCGGGTCGCGGTTGGGCCCGGCAGGAAGTTTCCGGAAGATCCTTTCCGCCGGGACACGGGCGCCTTCCAGGACTGTGGTGCCGGATTGGCTGGCGCGCATGCCCAGGGTGTCCCAGTCGTCAAGGATGCGGTAGCCGACCGTATCCCGGGTGATGAAGCCGTGGACCAGTTCGCCGCTGCCGTCCGTGGCGTGCGGGTCCTTGCCGAAGATCCCCAGCCTGGTCCAGGCCGGGGAGAGGCTGGTGAAGATCTTCGTTCCCGTGAAGGAGTAGCCGCCGTCGGGCATCGGCTCGGCGGTGGTTCGGGAATCGAACAGCACGGAGTCGTTTCCCGCTTCTGAGTTGCCGAAGGCGAAAATTTCGCCCGCCGCCGCCTCCTTCAGGACAAAGTCCATTGAGGCGTCCCCCCGCGACTGGAGGACCTGCGCGACGCCGGTCCACACCAGATGCATATTCACGGCCAGTGCAGTGGCCGGCGCGGCCGTTGCGAGCCTTCGCTGGCACTGCGCCGCCGCTTCGAGGCCAAAGCCCAGGCCGCCGTCGTCCGCTGGCACAAAAAGCTTCAGATAACCGGCCTCAACAAGCTCTGACAGGTCCTCGTGGAAGAACGCGTTGTCCCGGTCGTAGCCGGCGGCGCGGATGCGGAACCGCTCTAAGAGGGTATCCGGCAACAACTCTTCGGGCGTCACGTTGCTGGCCTGTCAGTAGTTGGTCAGCAGGGTGTTCAGGACCCGGGCACCAAACTTGAGGGAGTCCGCCGGGACCCGCTCGTCAACCCCGTGGAACATGCCGGTGAAGTCCAGCTCGTCCGGCAGCATGAGGGGCGCGAACCCGTAGCCGGTGATTCCGAGCCGACTGAGCGACTTGTTGTCAGTTCCGCCCGAGAGCGTGTACGGCAGCACCTTGGCGCCCGGGTCCTCCTTATGCAGGGCATCGATCATGGAGTCGACCAGGTTGCCGGCGAACGGGACCTCCAGCGAGACGTCATTGTGGACATAGCTGACCTCTACGCCGTTGCCGGCCAGTTCGCGGACAATTTCCAGGACCTGCTGTTCCTGGCCCGGGAGGGTGCGGCAGTCAACCAGGGCTTCGGCAGACTCGGGGATCACGTTGTGCTTGTAGCCGCCCTTGAGGAGCGTGGGGTTGGTGGTGTTCTGCAGGGTGGCGCCGACGAACCGCGCCACAGTGCCGAGCTGGTTAAGCAGGAGGTCCGGGTTGTCGGCGTCGAACTCCACGCCGGTGAGTTCGGTCACTCCGTCAAGGAACTGCCGGGTGGTGGGGGTGAGTTCGATGGGCCATTTGTATTCGCCGATGCGCGTCACGGCCGCGGCAAGGCGGGTGACGGCGTTGTCCGTGTTGATCTGGGAGCCATGGCCGGCCCTTCCATGGGCCACAAGGCGGAGCCAGGAGATGCCCTTCTCCGCCGTCTGCAGCAGGTAGGTCCGCTGCCCGCCGATGGTGGCCGAAAAGCCACCAACCTCGGAAATGGCCTCAGTGGCGCCTTCGAAGAGTTCGGGGCGGTTGTCCACGGCGTAGCGGGCTCCGAGCGCGCCGCCGGCTTCCTCGTCAGCGAAGAAGGCGAAGATGATGTCGCGCTTGGGCTTTTTGCCGGAGCGGGCGAAGCTGCGCAGGACGGAGAGGATCATGGCGTCCATGTCCTTCATGTCGACGGCGCCGCGGCCCCAGATGAGCCCATCCTTCAGTTCGGCTCCAAACGGGTCCACGGACCACTGGTCCCGAAGGGCGGGGACGACGTCCAGGTGTCCGTGCACGACGAGGGCACTGGCGGAGGGGTCCTCGCCGGCCATGCGCGTGACGACGTTGGCGCGGCCCGGAGCGGATTCAAAGATTTCGGCTTCCAGTCCCACTTCCTCAATCAGCCCGGCCGCATACTCCGCCGCCGCGCGCTCCCCCGGGCCGGAACCGTCGCCATAGTTGGAGGTGTCGATGCGGATGAGTTCCTGGCAGATCCGGACAACTTCATCCTCAGGCAGGACGTCAGGCATTAAGGGCTCCTCAGTGGAAATGGCCGGTTGGCACGCGCTCAATCGTTGCCCTCAGCCTACCCACTTGGCCCGATTCGTTGTTCGCGGAAAGTTCGTGTTAGAGTTTTTCTCGCTGCTTCGGAGAGGGCGCGAAACGCCGGAAGGTGTGAACGACTCCCGAATTACCACCTGCGCGGGTGGCGGAATGGCAGACGCGCTAGCTTGAGGTGCTAGTCCTCGAAAGGGGGTGGGGGTTCAAGTCCCCCTCCGCGCACAAGAAAAACCCCGGGAAACCGGGGTTTTTTTGTGTCTCCAACCATGCGAGGCCTGTTTCCAACCACGTCTGTGTGAATGTACGCCGCCGGTCAGGGGGTTCGGCGCATAGTAATTTGCATGCATGCATCGAGAAGCGGAAACGCAAGAACAGTTCGGTTACGGATTACGTCAGATGGATCGATCCCGACTCCAGGTGTCGGATGACCCAGAAGATGGACTCCAAGGAGAGCGCCGAGCTGTTACTCACTGTGCTCAAAGCTCATGGCTGCGACGTGGATGCGGCTCTCAGGAGTGCGAAGGACCATTTCGGCGGGGTCTATACCGTCACGAGGATGATTGAAGACCACATCGATCTCCTGACCTCCGCCAATGGGTATACAGTGCGGCGCTACAGGGGCAATTTGAGATGCCATATTGCCGACAGTCTCGGCGTCTTGGATGCATCGGCGGTCGAGTATCGTGACATCGTCGGATGGCTAAAGGAGATGCAGAAAAAGGGTCTTTCCTCGAAAACAATCGCGAATGTCAATGGACTTATTTCTGTTGCATTCAATACCTGCATTAGGGAGAAGCGCAGGCCAGACAACCCTTGCAAGGGTGTAGCCCTGCCCAAGAGCAGCGCCACGGAGGAAGTTGCAACTTTCCTTACCGAGCATGAGTGGGGTCTCGTAGTCGCGGAACTCGCCGAACCCTATAAGTCGTTTTTTACTTTCCTAGTTCGACCCGGGCTGAGATTTTCGGAAGCAACGGCGCTTGAGGCCAAGGATTTTGTAACCACATCAACGGGTCAACACGTTGTAAACATTGTTCGAGCGTGGGCCAGGGACGAGAACAACGTCCCCTACATCGGGCCGCCCAAGACCAAACAATCAAAGAGGTCAGTGGCGCTCACCCCATCGACCGTCAATGACATTCGGCCGCTCATTATCGCCGCGGCGAAGGTAGGTGGGCATGTCTTTCTTAACACCGCCGGTAGTCACATCGATCATCGGCGGGCATGGGGCGTCTGGG
>NZ_VAHM01000006.1 GCF_005796185.1 Pseudarthrobacter sp. NamB4 | reverse complement strand
ATGGTTCGTTTTTTGGGGTTTGGCCGCCCGCGGCTACCAGCTCTTCGCTGTCTCCCCGCGGCGACTTAGAAAACAATACACCCCCACACGCCTCATCGCAAACCCCCTTCCGGACAGGGCAAAATCCCCGGAATCCCGGGGCGGAAGCGGTGACGGAGGCACCCGACCCGGCCTCCGCCGTCGTGCTTCACCTTTGTGTGCTGCAGCACAGACAATGCTGGCCCTGCCAGGCCCGCCGCTCACGGACTTGAGCGCGGAGCCTTAAAGCCAGAAGGGCCGGCAACCGTGAGGTTGCCGGTCCTTCCAAGCAGCTGGTATCAGCGGGGCTGGATTACCAGGAGGACTTGGTGATGCCCGGAAGTTCGCCCTTGTGGGCCATGTCGCGGAAGCGGACACGGGAGATGCCGAACTTCTGGAAGGTACCGCGGGGGCGGCCGTCGATGATGTCGCGGTTACGCAGACGGATCGGGGACGCGTCGCGGGGCAGCTTCTGCAGGCCCAGGCGGGCTGCTTCGCGTGCTTCATCGGTTGCGTTTTCGTCAACCAGGGTCTTCTTCAGCTCGAGGCGCTTGGCAGCGTAGCGCTCAACGATGACCTTGCGCTGCTCGTTGCGAGCAATCTTTGACTTCTTAGCCATGGTTTAGCGCTCCTCTCGGAATTCGACGTGCTGGCGGATCTTGGGGTCGTACTTCTTCAGGACCAGGCGGTCCGGGTCGTTACGACGGTTCTTGCGGGTTACGTAGGTGTAGCCCGTACCCGCGGTCGACTTGAGCTTGATGATCGGACGTACGTCCTTGTCCTTAGCCACTAGAGCTTCACCCCACGAGCCAGAATGTCGGCGACGACTGCGTCGATGCCGCGTACGTCGATGGTCTTGATGCCACGTGCAGAAACCTGCAGCGTGACGTTACGGCGCAGGGACGGAACCCAGTAGCGCTTCTTCTGAATGTTCGGATCGAACCGACGCTTGTTGCGGCGGTGCGAGTGCGAAATGCTGTGCCCAAAGCCCGGCTCGGCCCCGGTCACTTGGCAGTGTGCTGCCATGACTTCTCCTCAAGAATTGAATGTAATGATCCGCATATCTGCTGCTGGACCATGCTGCTAAGGGCGACCCAAAAGTGAAGAAGGGCAACGGTTAGTCACGCAACTTGAGCCCCTAACTACCGGCCGCCCTGGAGAAATTACCGGACAACCGGAGCAATTGCGCACGCTCCGCGCACTTAGCGCCTACCAAGTCTACGAGTTCGTTCAATTAAAGACCAATTGGGCACCGAAAGGTGTATAAGGGGGCCCGCGATCAGAGCCGCGTGAGTTGCGGATACTTCGGCTTCAGTCCGTCCCCGGAAGACTTACCGGTGACCCTGCGAACCACCCACGGTCCT
The DNA here is from genome assembly GCF_005796185.1 of Pseudarthrobacter sp. NamB4. GTDB lineage: Bacteria > Actinomycetota > Actinomycetes > Actinomycetales > Micrococcaceae > Arthrobacter. Next base: position 234,556 of record NZ_VAHM01000006.1, on the reverse strand, counting down.
GCATACTGCCTGAACCAGCGCGCGTTGGCACGGACGGCATCCAGCCCACTGAGTTCGGGAACGGGGGTCATGGGCGGGATGTCGATGGTGTGGTCGTGTTCCAGGACGTCCAGCACCCGCTTGGCCATGTTGGCGTGACCGGCGGCGGACATGTGCATCCGGTCCTGCGCCCACATGCCCCAGTCGTAGTACTCACTGAAGCGCCAGTAATCCACCAGCAGCGCGCCGTGGTCTCCGGCGATGCCGCGGACAAGTTCGTTATAGATGGCCGTGCGCCCGCGCATGGTGCTGAACACCTTCGACCCCCGCGCGTCGAAGCCTGTAAACATGACCACGGTGGCACCGGTGGCGCGCAGTGTGGCAATGGCGCCGTCGTACTCCACCAGGAGATCGTCAATGTCGATCCTCGGGCGAAGGATGTCGTTGGCTCCCGCGTAGATGGTCACCAGGGTGGGCTTAAGTTCGACGGCGGCGGCCACCTGATCAGCCAGGATCTGGCGGAGCTTCCTTCCGCGGATGGCGAGGTTGGCGTATCCGAAGTCGGGGTCAGCCGCACCCAACTGCTCGGCCACGCGGTCGGCCCAGCCGCGGACCCCGTTGGGGCGGGTGGGATCGTCGTCGCCTACGCCTTCGGTGAATGAGTCACCCAGAGCGACAAACCGGGTAGTGAAATCCATTCGGATAGTCTGCCATCAGTTGCTGGGAGCAACCAACCAGTGGGGGAGCTAGTTTTCCCTGAGGATCCAGTGGTCGGCGTCCAGCCTGCCCACTACCTTCTCCCCGATCCGGGCCAAGTCCAGGACGTCCTGTTCAGTGAGGGCATCCAGGAACAAGTCCCGGACCGTCTCCACGTGACCAGGCGCAAGGCCCACTATGGTTGCCCAGCCTTCCTCAGTGAGGTGGGCGGTGGTGACGCGGGCATCATGGGGGTGCGGCCGGCGTTCCACCCAGCCGCGCTTCTGCAGCTTGGTCACCACGTGCGAAAGCCTGGACAGGGACGCGCTGCTGCGGGCGGCAAGCTCGCTCATGGGCAGGAAGCGCCCCTCCGCCTCGGAAAGCATGGCCAGCACGGTGTAGTCAAAGAGGGACAGCTTCCCCGCCGCATGCAGTTTGGTGTCCAGGGCCGCGGGCAGCAGGGTGTTGATGCTGACCAGGGCAAGCCAGGCACGGCGTTCGTCGGCATTGAGCCAGCGGGGTTCGGTCATGTCCCTCATTCTACGAGAGGCGTCTGGTTGACCCTTCAAGTCCGCGCATGGGCGGCCGGTAGGCTGGGGCCATGTATGTTGTCTCCCTGAGCTACCGCGTTCCGCAGGACATCGTCGACTTCCACAATGACGCCCACATCGCCTGGCTGCAGAAGGCATTTGATGACGGAGTTTTTATTGCTGCCGGCCGTAAGGTACCGCGGACCGGAGGGCTGCTCTTGTCCCAGGCTGACAGGGCAACCCTGGATGCCAGCATTGCGCAGGATCCCTTTTACACCAACGGGGTGGCTGACTTCGAAATCATGGAGTTCCATGCAGCCCGGGTGGCTCCGGGCTACGAGATCCTGCTGGACAGCTAAGACTTTTCGCCTCGACAGAAGCGGCGGCGGCCAGTTTCTTCAGCCCGCCTTTCCGCGGCACCTTAACCGGTTCGGGCCAGCGCGGGGCGAGCTCGTCCCCCAGCGTGACGCCGCGCAGCTTGCGGCCGAAGAGCGGCAAAACCCAGTCGCGGATCCAGCGCCGTTGCTGCTGCTCCCATTCCCGCAGTCCCAGCGGTGTGGGCGGTTCCCAATCCTTCGGCCTGATCTTGTGGGGCACTCCCAGCTGGTCCAGCACCTGGCCGGCCAAGTACTTGTGGCCGGCCTTGGACATGTGCAGCCGGTCCGAGTCCCACATCCGCCTGTCGTGGAAGGCATCCAGGCACCAGTAGTCCACCAGGACAGCGCCGTATTTTTCGGCGATGTCCCGGACCTGCTGGTTGTAGAAGCTGTTGCGTTTCTTCAGCGGCTCCAGCAGGGCAGAGACCTTGACGTCAAAGCCGGTGAAGAGGACCAGGGTGGCGCCGGTTTCCGCCAGCTGTGCCACGAGCTTTTCGTACTCATCCATGAGGGCGGTCATGTCCGTTTTGAGATCGAGGATGTCGTTTCCGCCGGCGTACAGCGTGACGAGGGTGGGCTTCATTCGCAGCGCAGGTTCCAGCTGCTCGTTGATGATGTGCCGCAGCCGCTTGCTCCGGATGGCCAGGTTCGCGTACCGCCATCCGGGCTGCGAGTTGGCGAGTTTCTCCGCCACCCGGTCAGCCCACCCGCGCACCCCGTTGGGCAGCCGCTCATCCCGGTCCCCGACCCCCTCAGTAAAGGAATCCCCAAGGGCAACAAACACCCGCCGCCTGGAATCAGGAAGCAAAGGTTCAGGCACCACAGGTCGAAAGTACCGGCTAAACAAGAAGAAGGAACGACGGCGGGATGAACAGTGAGTGCGAGAGGGTCCGCCGAAAACCCGCGTCGAGTGAGAGAGCGTCGGGGGGAACCCCGCGTCGAGTGAGAGAGCGTCGGGGGAAACCCCACATCGAGTGAGAGAGCGTCGGTGGTTCAGCCTTCGGCTTTGCCCTGCCGCCAGTACCCCATGAAAGCGACCTGTTTCCGGTCAATCCCCACATCCCGGACCAGGTACCGGCGCATGTCCTTGATAACGGCTGCTTCGCCGGCGATCCAGGCGTAAAAGGGCATGGCACCGGCGGGCATGTCCGGGTTCTTGGTTGCCTGGATCTCGGCCGTTTCCATGCGGGCGGGCGTCTCCCAGAGGATGTCCACGTCCACGTTGACGTCCTCGGGCTCGGGGCCTGCGCCGCCGCCGGCCGCTTTGATGCCCACCCAGCCAGGCACCGGGACGGCCTTGCGGACCGCGTCCTGAAGGAGCTGGCCGTGCGGCCGGGACCGGCCAATGGACGCACCGCGCGCCAGCCAGGTGATCTGGACGTCGGCGGGCGACGTCAGGTCCAGGAAGTCGCCGGCTTCGGGAACTTCCAGGAAGGCGTGGCCGGTCATGTACTCCGGCAGGCTTTCGAGGATGGCGGAGATGGCCGGGACAGACGTTTCATCACCTGCGAGCAGGATGCGCTGCGCCAGCCCGGGCCGCCATTCGATGCCTGAGTAGATCTCCGCCGTGACGCAGTGCGCGGCGCGGTTGTTGGGGCCGATGATGGTGATGGCGTCGCCGGGCCTGGCGTTGAGAGCCCAATTGGCGGCGGGGCCGCCGTTCCCGTGGTCGTCGAAGTGCATCACGAAGTCGACGTCGATCTCCGGGTACACCGAGTCCAGGCGTGCCTGCCGGACAGTGTAGGTGCGCATGGAACCACGGACTGCGGGATCCATCGCCAGCCATTCCCGGTACCAGCCGGCGGAGCTCATCTCGAAGACGGGAAGGGGCAGCGGGGTCCCGTCAGCAGCAAGGGAGGGGATCATGAGTTTGATCCGAAGGTCAAGGGTGTCGCCGTGGACACCGAACTCCCGCAGCGCATATCCCCCAAACGTGATCCGCCGGAAGTTGGGGCTGAGTTCCTGCACGGAGGAGACGGTGACGTCGAACGCCAGGGTCATGGGCTCCGTGGAGGCGATATCGCGGGTCTTCATGAAACGAGCTCCAGTTCGTTCGCGGGGACGTGGTGGCGGCCGATGGGAATGATCAGGGGTGTTCCGGAGACGGGATCCGGGATGATACGGGATTCGAGGCCGAAAACATCGCGGACCAGGTCCTCCGTCACCACCTTGAGCGGGGAGCCGACTGCCACCACGGCGCCGCCCTTCATGGCGATCACGTTGTCTGCATAGCGGGCGGCGAGGTTGAGGTCGTGCAGGACGATGGCCACGGTAGTGCCGCGCTGGCGGTTCAGATCCGTGATGAGGTCCAGGACCTCCACCTGGTGCGCCAAATCCAGGTAGGTGGTGGGCTCATCGAGCAGCAGCACGTCGGTTTCCTGGGCGAGTGCCATGGCAATCCATACCCGCTGCCGCTGCCCGCCGGACAGTTCGTCGACGTTCCGCCCAGCGAGGGCCAGCGTCCCGGTGGCTTCCAGCGCGCGCTGCACGGCGGGGACGTCCTTTTCGCTCACGCCCCGGAAGAAGCCCTGGTGCGGGTAGCGGCCGCGCCCCACGAGGTCACGCACGGTGATGCCGTCCGGGGCGGTGGGATGCTGTGGCAGGAGGCCAAGGGTGCGGGCCAGTTCCCGTGCGGGGCGGGAGTGGATGTCCCTGCCGTCCAGGGTCACGGCACCGGCCGCGGGTTTGAGGAGCCTGGACAGGCCGCGCAGGAGGGTGGACTTTCCGCAGGCATTGGCGCCCACGATCATGGTCACCTTGCCCTCGGGGATCTCGGCGGTGAGCCCGTCCACCACGCAGCGCTGGTCGTATTTCAGCGTCAGGTCCTTGGCGTTCAGAACTGCCACGTCAGGCATCCTTTCGGTTGGCCGTGACCAGGAGCCACAGCAGGAACGGGGCACCGAGCGCGCCGGTGATGACACCAACGGGCAGTACGGTGCCGTCCAGCAGCAGGGGGGCAAGGTTGGTGGCCACATAGTCGGCCGCGAGGACGATGAGGGCACCCACCAGGGCCGACGCCGGGAGGCCGGCTTTGCCGGTGAAGCGGCGGGCGATGGGACCGGCCAGGAAGGCGACGAACGAGACGGGGCCGGCTGCCGCCGTCGCCACCGCTGCAAGCGAGACGGCGACTATCACCAGCGCCAGGCGCGTGGCGTTCACCCGCACGCCCAGCCCGGCCGCGGCGTCGGGGCCGAGCTCGAGGATCCGGAGCGGGCCGGCGATGGCCGCCGCAGCAGGGAGCAGGACCAACAAGGCGAGGGCAAGGACCCCCGCACGGTCCCAGCTGGCGGAGTTCAGGGAGCCGTTCAGCCAGACGAGAGCATCTGCTGCGGTGCGGATATCTGCCCGGGTCATGAGGAAGTTGACCACTGCATGCAGCGCGGCGGCGATACCCACGCCGACCAGGATCAACCGGTTGCCGGCGGCAGCACCCCGGCTGCTTCCGCGCGGGGTGCCGCTGCTGGAGATGGCGTAGATGATGGCCGCCGCCCCGAGTGCGCCGCCCAGGGCTGCACCGGATACGGCCGCGCCCGACGCTCCGAACACCACGATGGCCAGGACTGCCGCGGCGCTGGCACCATAGCTGATGCCGATGACGTCCGGGCTGGCCAGCGGGTTACGGAGCATCGTCTGGAACAACGCGCCGGCCAGGCCGAACGCGAGGCCGATCATGGTGCCGATCACGGCCCGCGGCAGCTTGTTCTCCATCACGATGAAGCTGGCGCCGGGGATCTTCTCACCGCCGGTCAGGTGCGCCACCAGGATTTTGAAGAAGTCCGGGATGGTGACGGTGTAGCTGCCGAGCAGGACAGACACGGCGAACAGGATCACGACGGCGGCCGCCAGGAGTGCGGTCCGGTTCAGGCCGCGGGATGGCGCATAACCCCAAAGTTTCCGTGCGTCATTGCCGTCAAGTGCCATCTCGCGGGGAGGCCGGGCGAGGGTCACAGTCCTGCCCCCTTGCCACGGCGGATCAGCCAGACGAAGACGGGAGCACCCACGAGCGCTGTCATGATGCCGGCCGGAACTTCGCCCGGCAGGAGCACAACGCGGCCGATGATGTCCGCGCCAAGGAGCAGGACCGGCGCCAGGATGAGGGAGAACGGCAGGATCCAGCGGTAGTCGGGGCCGGTGAGGAAGCGGACTGCGTGCGGGATGACCAGGCCAACGAAAGCGATGGGCCCGGCAAGCGCGGTGGCGGAACCGCACAGCAGCACAATGCCGAGGGCTGTGACGCCGCGGGCCAGTCCAACCCGCTGGCCGAGGCCGCGGGCGATGTCGTCACCGAGAGCCAGGCTGTTATGGATGCGGCCGGTCAGGAGCACGATGAGGGCGCCGGCTGCCAGGAACGGAAGTCCGGACAGCACCACCGACCAGTCGCGCCCGGCGATGCCGCCCACCTGCCAGAAGCGGAACCGGTCCAAGGTGTCCTGGCTGGACACCAGGATGACGTTCATGAGGGAGTACAGGCCTGCGTTCAGCGCCGCGCCTGCCAGGGCAAGCTTCACGGGGGTGGCCCCGTCCCTGCCGAGGGAAGCGATGAGGTAGACCACGACGGCGGCTGCTGCGGCGCCAACGAAAGCAAACCAGATGTAGCCGGAGAGTGAGTCAACACCGAAGACATAGATGCCAGTGACCACGGCGAGGGCAGCGCCGGCGTTGACGCCCATGATCCCCGGGTCCGCGAGCGGGTTCCGGGCCACGCCCTGCATGGCTGCGCCCGCCAGGCCCAGCGCACCGCCGCCCAGCAGGCCCAGGACGGTGCGGGGAATGCGGGCGTGGACCACGGCGTGGTCACCGTCGGCGGGATCAAAGGCAGTCAGTGCCTGCCACACCGTGGCCAGCGCAAGTTCCCTCGCCCCAATGGACAGGGAGGCCCCGGCCAGCAAGGCAAGTACGACGACGGCGGCCAGCAGCCAGGCGGCGCGCTTCCCCCCGAAAGCGCGGGCGCGGGCAGGGACATCTCCCTGTCCCGGCACCAACGGGCCGGATCCCGGCTCCTGGCGCGCCGCCGTCGTCGTACTGTGCGTCATGGAATGGTGCTTACTTCACAGCGTCCGCTGCAGTGGCCAGCTGCGGCAGGAACGTGTCCAGCGACCACGGCAGGCTCAGCGGGGAGGAAGCGGAGATGGACAGCGTGAGGGTGTTGTCCGAGTCGGCGACCAGGGCGCCCTTCTTAATGGCGGGGATTTGGCCCAGGAGGGGATTGGATTTGATCGAATCCTTGGTGGCGGCATCCGGCACCCAGGTAATAAAGATGTCCGATTCAAGCTCATTGGCCTTTTCCGCTGACCAAGGGATGAAGAATTTCTGGGAGCCCTTGGAGTTGTCCTCAACCACCGGGGCAAGCGTCATGCCGATCCCGGAGAGGAAGCGGGGTCGGTTGTCGTTGGCCGTGTAGACGTTGACGCCGTCGGCCGAGGCAGGCTCGAGGTTGCCGTAGATGAAGCTCTTGCCGGCGATCTGCGGGTACTCGGCCACCTTTTCCTTGATGGTGGCCTCCGTGTCGGAGATCAGCTTGGCTGCTTCGGTGTCCTTGCCGAGGGCTTTGCCGATGATGGAGGTGGAGTCCTGCCAGGAGGTTCCGTATGCCAGTTCAGGGTGCGCCACCACGGGGGCGATCTCGTTGAGCTTCTTGTAGTCCTCTTCCGTGAGGCCGGAGTAGGCGGCGAGGATGACGTCCGGGGTGAGCTTGGCGATCTCGGTGAAGTTGATGCCGTCGGCCTCTGAGTACTGGACCGGAGCCTTGTCGGAACCGAAGCCGGCACCCAGGTCCTCCAGGGCCGCGTCCTTCCAGGGCGTGGAGCCCTGTTCGTTGCCGCCCCATTCGTTCTTGGGCAGGCCTACCGGCACCACACCCAGGGCTATGGCGACGTCGTCATTGACCCAGGAAACCGTGGCCACGCGGGTGGGCTGCTTCTCAATGGTCGTTTCGCCGTAGACGTGGTCAATGGTGACGGGGAACTGTGAGCTGCTGGAGCTGGAAGCACCGGCCCCGGTGGTGGAGGATGCGGGGCCCGTGGAGCAGGCGGAAAGGGTAAGCGCTGCTGCGGCCAGGACGGCCGTAGCCTTGCCGGCGGATTTAAACGGCGTGCGCCGGGAGGTGTTGCGCCCGGGGAAAAGGGGGGATGTCACGGAACTCCTTAGGTGAATGAAGCAAACCTAAGTAAGGCTAGCCTACCCTCCGTCCCATTACGCAAGGGTTTCATACCTTATTTCCCGTGGTGACGGAGCGGACAGTCGGGATGGCGTGTTGTTGCCTTGGGCAGACATCGCCCCTTTTGGCAGGATGGCACTGCCGGTCCGGTTCGCTGACACCGGAGATCAGAAGAAGAGATGGGGAAACCGGGAACGATGTGCACGCGCAAGGCCTTCCGCGCCGACGCTGGCATGGGGAGCGGGGCGGCCGCTTTGGCCTGCTCCGCGGGAACCTGGTGATTCCGTTCCATGACCGGGGCTCCGGCCCTCCATCTCTTCAGAAAGCTTTGCCATGCAATCACTTACGCCCCAACAGATCCGATCATCCTTCGTCAACGCGAGCCGTTCCGAGGCCGCCAAGCTCAACCTGCCCAAGGATTTCGACTCTCTCGACTGGGATGCGGCGGCTGCAGGAGAAAAACTGACAAGCGTCGCGCCGAACGCATGAAAGTACCTTTCGCGAAAATTTCCTGGGTCATGTGTGGGTCAGCGGTAGGACAAGCTCATCAGCACAGCCTTCAGAGCTTGGCCTTCCGCTCCCCAATACCAGGCTTTCGCCTCCTCATCATTGGCGAACGGCGGATCCGGGAACACCACGTCCGCAGTCAAAACGCGGTCGCCCAGCATTATGGGCCCGTTCTGCACCTCCCCGTCTGGCGAGACGGGCAAACCCGCAGTGAGTCCCATTCGGTAATGGGCGGCTTCATCGCTGCGATCAACAAAAAAGGACGAATGGGGCGTAGGAACAGAATGCCCGCGCAGTCCCGGTACCGGGTCTGTCTCAAGTACGGTCCGGTCGACGGGGCTGGCTACTACATCTGCAAGCTCGCCGGTGTAGATGGTGATTTTCGCCTGGCTTGTGGGATCGGACACCGTTGCTGTGCCTACGAACGGCTATGGGATGCCTGGAAGATCTCCACGTGCCATGCCTTCGGGTGCTGAAACGAAAGCCTGCCATCCGGAAAGGTGACGGTCACCAGGCTGCCGTGGGTGGAACGCAGGCGGAGCCGGCTGGAAAGTGCCGGTTCCCAGGCCCCCGGGGCAACAGCTCCGGTGTCGGCAAGCCCCGCTCCCACGGCCGGATCGCCAGGCCCGACAGCAGCAGGAAAGCAGCCGATTTGTTATACAGCCCGTCCGCGGATAACAGCTAGCGCAGGACGATGTCTACCGGGTTCGCCTCCGACCTCCAGTTCCCTTCCTCCCCGGTCCGCGGCTTGATCACGGGCGCGGTGAGCACGCCGGAGCGGTTGGTGCGCTTGTCACGGAGGATTTCGGTTACCGAGCCAAGGTGCCGGGACAAATCGATGACGTTTTCGGGGGCGGCCAGCAACAGCTGGAACCCGAACTCGTGCAGCGCCTTGATGCCGGCTCCGGCGAACTCCTCGGACGCCAGAACGAAGGCCTCGTCCATCATTACGGTGCCGTACGTAGTGAAGCCCTGCTCGGCAATGCCCAGCTGGTAGCTGAGGGCCGCAGCCATGATGAAGGCTGTGAAGCGCTGCCGCTCACCGCCCGACATGGAGCCGGTATCCGCGTGCATGAACACCTCGGACTTCTTGCCACCGCGGAGCCCGGTCACCTCGCGGTGCTCCTTGCACTGGATGAACAGGTGCCCACGGACGTCCAGTACCTCGGCCCGCCAGCGCCGGTCCTCCGGCGCCTGTGAGCCCAGCCGCCTTACCAGCGTTTCCAGGGACTTGTAGCGGGCGGTGAGCTCGGCGTCGTCGTCCCGTTCCTTCCCGGGCGCCTCTGCTTTGGGCGGGCGGGCATGGCGGGCCTTCAGTGCGTTCTGGATGGCGTCCTTGAACTGCTTGGCCGTGGCCGGCAGGGTCTGCTTGATGTCCAGCTCGAGGTAGCTGCCCTCGTGGAAGTTCACCTGGGACAGGATGCCGTTCAGCGGAAGGATGCGGCTGGTGATGGAGCGGCGTTCCTCGTCGAGCAAGTGCAGCAGCGTGCTGAACGATTCGTGTGTGCGCTGGTTGAAGAACTGCCGGAACTCCGCTTCCTGCGCCGGCAGGCCGTCGCTTACGATGGCGTGGTACCGGGTTTCAAACTCCCCGGCGGCCCCAATGGTGGTGCCGTGGTCCGCGGAGATGGCGCTGCCCCACTCGCGGACAAACCCTTCAAAGATGCGGGTGAGGCGCTCGGCGGTGGCCTGTCCCCGGGATTCCGCAGTGTGCAGCTCCCCCAGCAGTTCGGTCCGCACCCGGTTGGCGAGGTTGTCCAGCTCATGCATTTCGCTGACGTCGCCAAAATCGGCGAAGTAGGGTTCCAGCGCGGTGACGGTAGCGTCCGACGCCGGCGCCTGGGCCAGGCGGTTGCGCGCAGCTTCCAGCAGGGAATCGGCAGCGGTGAGCTGCCGGTCCAGGGACTTGTATTCGCTCTGCAGGACAGCTGCGGCCTCGGTGCTGGACTGGTGCTTCTGCCTGACGTTTTCGATGCTGGCACGCAGCGGCTCCAGGTCAGCCTGGGCAGCCAGGGCGTCTTTGAGCCGCTGCTCAATCCGGGCCAGCTCATCCGCCGCGACTGCTGCCGACACCTGCTCCCACGGCCGGTGGTCCTCCGCGATCCGGCGAAGGGCGTCGATCTGGCGGCTCATGCCTTGGTGCGAATCCTCGCGGCTCTGGGCAAGTTCAGCCGCCTTGGCGACTTCCTGGCGCAGGTCCTCCACCTGGCCGGCTACCAACTCGAGCTTGGCTGCATTGTCATAGCCCAGGACGTAGTCCTGCCGGCTGGTGAAGCGGTCATCCTTCTCCACCGTGTGGCGGTTGCGCTTGACCACACCGCCCAGGCTCAGGCCCTTGTCCAACCTGGCCAGCTCGTCGGGGTGCTCCACGCAGGGATAGGCGAAGTCCAGGGCGATCCGTTCGCGGATCCACTGTCCCGCTTCGGCAGCGCCGCCTGAGGTGAGGATGTCCAGCTTGGTGAGCAGGTCGCCGTCGCGCACGTCCTCCAAGGCCAGCGCGCCGCCGGAGAGCGGCTTGGAAACGTCCACCGCCCGCAGCGCACCGCGGACGTTGTGGTCGTTCAGGTAGCGGGTCACCGCCGCGAAGTGCTCACCGGGGACCAGTAGGGTGGTGGCGAGGTTGCGGAGCGCCCGCTCGGCCGCCGGCCGCCAGCGTTCCTCGCCTTCCACCAGGTCCATCAGCTCGCCGGCGAACGGCATCCGGTCCTCGGAGACCCCGGTGGCAGCGGCGATGGCTGCCCGGTTTTCAATGCTCGACGGAGGCAGCAGCGACTTGCGCGTCTTCAGCGACACGAGCTCCTGCTCAGCCGCGGCCAGTTCGCGCTTCCTGGTGGCGTGGGCATCGAAGGCTTCGAAACGGAGTTCCTGCAGGGCCTCGGAATCGTCCTTTAGCTCGGCGGACCTGGCTGCTGCCTGCTCGTGGGCCTGCTCCCAGCCCTCGGCACTCCACTCAAGCTGCAGACCTGCCTCGGCCAGGGCCTGGCGGGCAGCTTCCTCCACCTGCTGGCGGAGCTTCAGGCCCACCTTCGCATTCTCCAGCGATTGCTCAATGGCGGAGATCGCATTGCCGCCCTGGTTGTTGTAGTCGGCCTCCAGCTCGCGCAGTTCCTTGGCCAGGCTGTCGCGGACCGCACGTTCAGCCCCCAGCTCCTTCGCCTTCGCCTGCGCCAGCTCCTTGAAGCGGACCAGCGTTTTCTGGTGGACCGTCACGGCCAGCTGCTGCTTGTAGGCCTCGAACTCCTCACCGGCAAGGTCACGGAGCCGGTTCGCGTCCAACAGCGCCTGCGCGTATTCCTTATTGAGTCCAGGCACCGGAGCCAGCTGGTCGCGCTGCTGCCGGACATCCTCCAGCCGCTGCCGGATGGACATCAGGTTGCTGAACTCCTCGACCACGTCGTCGGCCGCGGCCAGCGTTGCCGGGGCGTCCAGGACCTGGTCCCGGAAGAAGGTGTTGACGCTGCCGCCCAGCCCCTTGCCGGCCTGGATTACGCGCAGCAGCGGCAGGGCCTGGTCAGAATTGATGCCCAGCAGCCTGCGGAAGCGCTCGGCGAACGCCTTGTGGACGTCGAAGACCTGGGCGTCCGGGAAGATCGTTTCCAGGGCGGCCTTGGTGAAGCGCTTGTCTGCTATCCCTTCCAGCGCCTCGAGGTCCAGCGGCTCATGGTCGATCAGGTAGAACCGGCCCACGCTCGACTCCGTGCCGTTCTTGGGCAGGTCGAACAGCGCCGACACCGTCACCCGGGTGCCTGCCGCGTTGTCGAACGTCAGCGCGACGGCGGACCAGGTGGCACCAGGGCGCTGGAAGGCGCTGGCCGAGCCCTCCCCCACGGCCTTGTCGCCCACCTTGCCGCGCATGTACGTGAAAGTGGTCCGCTTGTCCTCCACGGCACCACCCGAACGCTGGGCGGCTGCTTCGTTTGACCGGGGCCGGGCGTCGAAAACCCGCAGCATCGCATCAAACAAGGTGGATTTGCCCACGCCGGAGTTACCCGTCAGCAGCGTCCCGTCCCGGTCCACGTGCATCGTATGCGCCCCGTGGAATGTTCCCCAGTTAACCACCTGCACCAGCGCCAGCCGCATCTGGCCAGGATTCGTGACGTCGCCCATCGGCAGCATGCTCGCGATACTCACTTGGCTGCCTCCGCTTCTTCTTCCTCGGTTCCGACAGGCTCAGACACCGGATCTGCCTCCAGGTCCAGGAGGGCCTCGGTGCCGGCGGGGTCTGTCGTGGCGGCCACCAGGGCCTCAATGTGGGCGGGAATGTCGCCGATGTTCTCAAACGGGAGGGCCAGGGGCAGGGCGTTGGAGATGGTGTAGGTGTCGTCCAGCCCGGTGGGGAGAAGGAGCTGGCGGGCCAGGAGCTTTGTGATTGCCCGGCTGACCACGTCCGAGTCCCGGAGCGCGTCCTGCTGGCCTGCCGGCTGGTAGTGCGCCACCAGTTCGACGATCTCCTCGCGGGTAATGGTGGGGTCCGTCTGGGCGGCAACGTGCCGGTCCAGCAGCAGGCGCAGGCGGAGCAGCACGATGGTCTCAACCCGGCTGAGCGCACGCTGCTGGCGGAGGATGCTGGAGCGGGCGCTGCCACCGATCGCGTCCGGATCCACCGGACGCAGGACGGCGATCTTCCGCTCGTGGTCCAGCTCCATGGTGAGGAACAGCTCGGACAGCCGGCTGCGGAGGATCACCTGGTGGTCCAATAGGACCGTCCAAAGCTTCTCGTCGCGGCCGCCGTCCACATACGGGCCCTTGAGGAGCTTCACCAGCGCCTGCCGCACCCTCATGGGGAGCACGCCGGTATCGCCCGGGAAGAGAGCGGCGCCGTCAACGAAGGTGTCACGGGGGGAAATTCCGCCTGCGAATCGCCGATCAGCCCCCTCCGGGGTTGCTGCCGGTTCAGCGGCCACGTCGTCTGCCGGCTCAGCCACCGCCGGGTCAACTGTGTCCGCGGCCGGAACCGCCGCCGTCGTCATCTCTTCAGTCATGGTCAGTCCTTTGGAAGCGCAACCAGCGGCAGGTAGGCCCTGCGCTTGGTGCCGTCTATCTGTTCGAAGTCCAGGGTCTCCACAGCCTGCGTGTTGAAGGCCGCGCCGGAGTGCAGGGCGTGCGAGAGGAGCGCGCGGATGGTGTTGATGTGCTGCTCCTCGGGAGGCAGCTGTTGCCACGCCTCGGAAAGGGTGGCAGCGCCTGCCATGGCCTGCCGCACCACTTCAGGCCTGGCTTTGGCGGTCCTCGGCGAGCGCACGCGGTCGGAGTCGCTGAAGGCGATGGGGTCCGCGAGTTTGGGCGGGGCGGCGAACTCGTCGGGATCGAAGAGTCTCACCATGGACAGTGACTCAAAACCAGCATTGAAGAGGACCGGCCCGGGAACCAGGCCCGGGCGTTCCCGCTCGTAGGGAAGGGACCGGATTGCCTGCTCGGCTTCGCGCAGCACCTGGCGGAGCCGGACCGACTGCCGGAAGTCATCGCTCTGGACGTAGGTGTTCAGGCTCTCGCTGAGCTTGCCGTAGATGCGCTGGATCTGGCTGTGCTGCTGGCGCAGCTCCGCCACCAGGTTCTTCAGGGTTTCCCGGTCCTCCGGCGAAAGGTCATCAGCGAACTGCCGGCTGAGCACCTCTCCAATGGCCGACCGAAACCTCAGTTGCTGCTGTGGATCCTCCAAAAACGCGGTGAAGGAACGGAAGGTGCGCCCCTCCGGGCTCTGCCGGAGCCGCTTGTCCGCCTCCAGCACCTGGGCCATGGTGGCGCCCTTGGTCAGGGACTCCTCGATGATCTGGTTGCGCAGCTCGCCCACCAGCTCCTCGATCCGGTCGCGCATCTTCTTGTAGTCGGCGGGAAGGCTGGCGGCGAGGTCCAGAATATTTCCGGCTGCCTCCACTGCCTCCTCGTCGTCCAGCAGGCCGTCAAATTCGCCGCTGCTGATGTCCTGGATCAGCTGCTGGCGTTCCTCGATCTCCTCTTCCAGGGACTCAAGGCGGGCGCTCTGGTCCGGGTTGGTTTCGTTGGCGAGTTTCTCCACGTCACCAAGGAGCGTGCCCAGCCGGGAACCGTTGAGGGTGGACCGCTCACTGGAAAGGCTGTCCAGGAAGGCGAGCACGCGGGCCGCCGGTTCGGTGACCTCATAGACGATCTGGCCGGACTGGTTCCGCCGCGTCAGGAACTGGCGGCGCGTCCATTCATCCCCGAAGGATTTGCCGTTTGCACCGCCGCCAAGCCCGGGATCCAGCCGCCGCAGCTCCTCGAGGAAGGAGTCGACGTCGGCATGGAATTCCTCCAGCGGAAGCTGCGGCCGGGTGCGGGTAAAGGATGCCTGCAACACCGCGATCACCCAGGGAGCCGAGCGCGTCAGGGCCCAGGCAGGTCCCTTGGTGAGGAGTTCGAGGTCCCGGAGCCGGGCGCTGATGGCGTCAGCGGATGACCTGGCGGAGCGGGGCACACACTCTCCTTGGGCTGTTTGCGGGGGCGGGGGCGGCAGCGCTGCACGGAAACTGCCAACTACAAGGTTAACGCAGCCGCCGCGACCGCTCCGTGACCTACCCGGACGTAGTGTTTCGATCCCATATCAACAGCAGCTTCCGGGCCCCGCCGCTCTGGCTGGCACAACAGGTCTCCCCCTACGCTTCTGCTACTGATCTCAGCCACAGCAACGTCGCAGCAGGGGGACCCATGCAGTTCGATCTCAGTTCACTGGAAACAGCCACGCTCGTGTTCATCGGCACACTGGTGTTTGGCGTCATCCTGGCCGCGTTCGTCCTGGCGGCAGGGCTGGTAGCCCTGGTGCTGCTGGGAGCGGGAAAGCTGAGCTGGACCCTGGTTTCCACCACGCTCCTGGCATTGGTCCACGGCATCAATGCCAGCTGGGACAAGCTGGTGCATCGCTCCTCGTCAGCGGACGTTGCCGGCGAGTTCCAGGGACAGGTTTCCCCTAGCACCGGAACTTACCCGCGGGTAATCTTGAGGGACAGCTGAAGGGTCTCCAACCCCGGCGGATCCATGGCTGCACCGGCCATACGGCCTAGGAGATGACCATGAGCTCCGCCACTGACAGCCCCTCCGCCACAAGCCCTGCCACCGGCATCCCGTCGCCAACCGGCCCGGCAACTGACGCCCCGGCCGGGGAAACCCCGGTACCCGCAGGCAAAATCGGTGCCGGCGTCACGGCGGACGAGGCGCGCGCCGTAGCAGAGGCAGCACGCGAATCAGGCTGGGAACGTCCAAGCTTCGCCAAGGGCCTGTACCTGGGCAGCTTCGACCTCAGCCTGGTTCATCCCTGGCCGGCCCCGGACCCCGCCTCCGTGGAGCGCGGCGAAGCCTTCATGGCCCGCCTCAGCGAGTACGCCCGCACCATGGACGGGCGGGTCATTGAGCGCGACGCCAAAATTCCGGATGAGTACATTCGGGGCCTGGCGGACCTGGGCGTTTTCGGGATGAAGATCCCGGAGGAGTACGGCGGGCTGGGCCTTTCCCTGGTGTATTACGGCCGTGCCCTTGCCCTGCTGGGCAGCGTGCACCCGAGCTTGGGCGCGCTCCTGTCGGCGCACCAGTCCATCGGCGTGCCGGAACCGGTCAAGGTTTTCGGGACCCCGGAACAAAAAGGCGAATACCTGCCCCGCTGCGCAGCCGGCGCCGTCACCGCTTTTCTCCTTACGGAACCGGACGTGGGCAGCGATCCTGCCCGGATGGGCAGCACCGCAACGCCCACGGACGACGGCGAGGCGTACCTTCTGGACGGCGTGAAGCTTTGGACAACGAACGGGGTGATTGCTGAACTCGTGGTGGTGATGGCAGTGGTGCCGGCGCACACGGACGCAGACGGCACCCGGCACAAAGGCGGCATCAGCGCTTTCGTCGTGGAGATGGATTCACCCGGCATCACGGTGGAGAACCGGAATGCCTTCATGGGCCTGCGGGGCATTGAGAACGGCGTCACCCGGTTCCACCAGGTCCGGGTGCCGGCAGCCAACCGGCTGGGACGCGAAGGCCAGGGCCTGAAAATCGCCCTGACCACACTGAACACCGGACGCCTTTCCATCCCGGCGCTGTGTGTCGCGTCCGGCCGCTGGAGCCTGAAAATCGCCCGCGAGTGGTCCAACGCCCGCACCCAGTGGGGCCGGCCCGTGGGTGAACACGAGGCCGTGGGGAAGAAGATCGCCTTCATCGCGGCGTCCGCCTTCGCCCTTGACGCCGTGTTCGAACTCTCCGCCGAACTCGCGGACAGCGGCCAAAAGGATGTCCGGATTGAGGCTGCCCTGGCCAAGCTCTGGGCCACCGAGATCAGCTGCCGGATCGCGGACGAACTGGTCCAGATCCGTGGCGGCCGCGGCTTCGAGACGGCCGAGTCCCTGGCGGCACGCGGCGAGCGCGCCGTTCCTGCCGAGCAGCAGCTTAGGGACCTGCGGATCAACCGGATCTTCGAGGGCTCCTCGGAGATTATGCGGCTGCTGATCGCCCGGGAAGCCGTGGACGCCCACCTGGCAGCCGCCGGCGACCTGGCCTCGCTGGACGCAAGCCTGTCAGACAAGGCGAGGGCCGCCGTCGGGGCTTCAGGCTTTTACGCAAAGTGGCTGCCCAAACTGGTGGCAGGCGCCGGCATGGACCCGCGCTCGTACACTGAGTTCGGCCGCCTGGCCAAGCAGCTGCGGTTCGTGGAGCGCTCGTCACGGCGCCTGGCCCGGCAGACGTTCTACGGCATGGGCCGCTGGCAGGCAAAGCTGGAACGGAAGCAAGCATTCCTGGGCAGGGTGGTGGACATTGGCGCAGAACTGTTCGCCATGACGGCCTGCTGCACCCGGGCAGAGATGCTGCTCCGCACCGAGCCGCAGAAAGCTGCCAGCGCCTACGAGCTTGCCGAGGCGTACTGCGAGCAGGCCCGGGTGCGCGTGGATGAGTACTTTGACCAGCTGTGGCGCAACACTGACGACGGCGACCACATCCTGACCCGGAAGGTCCTCGCCGGGGACTACAAGTGGCTGGAGGAAGGCGTGCTGGACCAGTCTGAAGGGACAGGTCCCTGGATTGCCGACGCCTCCCCGGGGCCTTCCCGGAAGGACAACATGCACCGCAAATACCGCTAGAACCGCTGGTCACGAAATAGTAAGCATCCTTGCTATCTCTGCTGGCCGATGGTTGAGTGGATGCATGAGCAGCTCAACAGACCCAGAGAACCTGCCCCCAAGGCGAGCCCGGGAGGACGTTGACCGGAGCGGAAGCCACCGCGACGCGACGGATGCTGATGCCACACGTTCGTACGACCAAGTGCCCGCAGGCGATACCACCCCTACGTCCACGTACGACCGGGCGCCCGCAGACCGCACGCCTGCAGACCGTTCAGGGCCATCCGGTGCGTATGCGGAGCGGGACTACACCCCCACTGCAGCAACACCTGCCGTGGACCCGGGGCTGACTGACCGGCAGACCGCCGTCGCCCGCGAGAAGGAACAGTTCGGCGGAATCAAGGTTGGCTCGGCCTTCTTTGGCTGGCTCACGGCCACGGGCATGGCCGTCCTGCTGACTGCTTTGGTGGCTGCTGCCGGAACGGCGGTGGGATTGGCCACCAACACGGACGTCAATGAGGCTGTCAACCAGGCAGCGTCGAACACCGGAACTGTGGGCCTGGTAGGCATCATTGTCCTGCTGGTGATCCTGTTCCTCTCCTATTACTGCGGCGGCTACGTCGCAGGGCGCATGGCGCGCTTCAACGGCATAAAGCAGGGCGTCATGGTGTGGATCTGGGCGCTGATCGTCGCCGTCCTGGTATCGATCCTGGGGCTCGTGTTCGGGCAGCAATTCAACGTGCTGGCCAACCTGAACAGCTTCCCGCGCATCCCTGTTAATGAGGGGCAGCTGACCACCACCAGCATCGTCGCCGCGATTGTGGTTGCACTGGTCGCCCTGGCGGGCGCGGTCTTGGGCGGTCTTGCCGGCATGCGGTTCCACCGCAAGGTTGACCGGGCCGGATTCACCCCGGACAGCGACTACGACGACGGCCTCTGACGTCCTCCCCACGCCCGATAAGTTGGCGGCTCCGGGCGGGTTGCCGCTGTCAGGTGAGTTGGCGTTGTCAGGCGAAAACTTTGCCGTCCAGGTAGAACCACCGGCGGCCTTCCCGCACGAACCGGCTCACCTCATGCTGGACGCCGCGGTCGGCGCCGTGCCGGAAGTAGGCCTTGAATTCCACCGTGCCCTCGCTGTCCAGGGGGCCACCCCGGGCAGTGGAGACGATCTCCAGGCGGCGCCACTGCAGGTCCGGGTCAAGGCCGAGGTCCGCCGGGACCGTGTCCGGGTGCCAGGTCCGCAGCAGGTAGGGCCCATCCAAAATGACGAACGCGCTGTAGCGGGAGCGCATCAGCTGCTCTGCGGTGGCGGCCTCCGCCTCCCCGGAATGGAACCGCCCGCAGCACAGCAGGTACTGCTCCCCGGACAGGCACATGCAGTTTTCCTGGCCTGCATCTTTTGTCATAGGTGGATGCTGTCATATCCGGTAACGGCTTTGCTACAACCGGGGCATTGCCGCCGACGTACAAGGCACAGGCAGGCAAAAATCCGTATGGTGGAGAAGGAGCCGGCGCTCAGGCAGAGGGGCGTCGGGGCAGCCCACGCTGCCGACAGAGAGGAGAGATGACGTGGAAAATCCGGATACGCTCATCCTCAACCTGACCTTCCTCGGCACGGTGGGAGTCGCCTTCCTGATGTTCCTGGTGCTCTTCCTGCTGGGGGTCATCACCTTGGTCCTGGCCGGAGTGGGCCGGTTGGCAGCGGTAGTGCTGATGGCGCTGTTTGGCAGGGGCTCCGGAAAGGAGTCCCTCCGGCTGGTGCAGCTGTACGGGACGCGGCTCCAGGGCCGGAGAGACACTTCCGACGGTGGTGCTGCCTGGCCGGCGGCACCGGGGAAGAAGCGCCGGGACTGGCGCGCCGCGCTTAAGCCCGGACATATGAAGTCCACGCTGCGTACCGCCGTCGAACACCACCCGGTGCTGACCGCCGCCCGCCACGAGCCGCCGGTACTGACGGAGGACTGGGCCGCTGCCGTCGCGGATGCTGACGCCCGCGCAATGGCCCGGGCCCGCGCTGCCCGGCCGGAGATCAAGCTCTCGGTACGGGACCTTCCCGACCCCCGCGTGCCCGCCGAGAAGGTCGCCGAAGTGGCGCCCCTGGTGGAGTCGGCGCTGGACAACAGCCGCCCTCCCCAGGAGAAGCCGCGGTCCTTCAAGAAACCGCAGGTTCCCCACCCCCTGGCGCCGCTGGACACAGGCTCTCTTGTATCCCTGACAGGGCCCCAGCAACTCAGCCAGGCGGTAGAGGCAGCCAAAGACGCGGAGCACAAGCGCTCCTGACCGCAGGACCAACTGCTCTTACCCTGAGCAACCATCTGGGCTAGCGTGAAGCCCATGGAATTCAGATACCTCGGAAACAGCGGATTTAAAGTCTCGGAAATCACGTTCGGCAACTGGCTGACGCATGGCTCGCAGGTGGAGAACGACGTCGCCGCAGAATGCGTCCGGGCGGCCCTGGATGCCGGCATCAGCACCTTCGATACGGCCGACGTTTACGCCAACACGGCGGCGGAAACGGTTCTGGGCGCTGCGCTGAAGAAAGAGCGCCGCGAATCGCTGGAAATTTTCACCAAGGTCTACGGCCCCACGGGCCCCAAGGGTAAAAACGATCTTGGCCTGTCACGCAAGCACATCATGGAGTCCATCAACGGATCTTTGCGCAGACTGCAGACGGACTACGTTGACCTCTACCAGGCCCACCGCTACGACTTCGACACGCCGCTCGAGGAGACCATGCAGGCGTTCGCGGACATCGTCCGCCAGGGCAAGGCCCTGTACATCGGCGTGAGCGAATGGACGGCGGCACAGCTCCGCGAAGGCCAAGCGTTGTCCAAGGAACTCGGTTTCCAGCTCATCTCCAACCAGCCGCAGTACTCCATGCTGTGGCGGGTCATCGAGGCTGAAGTGGTGCCAACGTCGGAGGAGCTGGGCGTCTCGCAGATCGTCTGGTCCCCCATGGCCCAGGGCGTCCTCAGCGGCAAATACCTTCCCGGCCAACCCGCGCCCGAGGGCAGCCGCGCCACTGACCAGAAGGGCGGTGCCAAGATGATCGAGCGCTGGATGCGCGACGACGTCCTGGCAGGGGTGCAGGAACTGAAGCCAATCGCGGAGGAGGCCGGCCTGTCCATGCCGCAGCTTGCGGTGGCCTGGGTGCTGCAGAATCCCAACGTTGCCTCTGCCATCGTGGGCGCGTCCCGGCCTGAGCAAATCGCGGACAGCGTTGAGGCTGCCGGCGTGAAGCTGGAGGCGGAGGTCCTCAAGAGAATCGACGATGCCATCGGACCCCTCGCCGAGCGGGACCCTGCGCAGACCAAGTCACCGCCCAAGCGGGAAGCATAGGCGGCCCGTGACGTCCGCTGCGGAGCTGCCGGACCTCGCGGTCACGGCAGCTGCCAGCCTGCGACGGCGGAGGAAGCATATGCATCCCCCGTTTAGTTGGTTCCCCGAGAGCGTTGACGGGCCGGCGGCGGGGGCGTAGACCTGAAGCAAAGGCACCACCAGCTCCCGTCGAATCCCGCCGCACAGGATCACGCCGCCATGAAGCAGACCCACGAAAACCGGCAGTCCACCGCTCCTTCCGCAGTCCCGCACCAACAGGCCGCGCTTCCGGCAGCGCCCACCACCGGCCCGCTGACCCGGGAGGAACTCCAGCTAGGCGCCCGGAACCACTCCATGCCGCTGGAAGCGCTCCGCCGGGATGTCACTCCCCCCGGGCTGCACTACGTCCTCACGCACTTCGACATCCCCGAGATCGACGCCTCCTCCTGGCACCTGAGGATCAGCGGTGCGGTGGAGATGGCCTTGGAACTGAGCATGGCCGCCCTGCGCAGGGACCCGGCCATCACGGTCCCGGTCACTTTGGAGTGCGCGGGCAACGGGCGTTCGCTTCTGAACCCGAGGCCGCTAAGCCAGCCTTGGATTATGGAAGGCGTGGGCACCGCGTTCTGGACGGGCGTCCCGCTCGCTTACCTGCTGGGCAAGGCGGGGGTGCTGCAGAAAGCTGTGGAGGTTGTCTTCACCGGCGCCGATGCCGGGGTGCAGGGCGGCGTCCCCCACCATTACGCGCGGAGCCTGCCGATCCGTGAAGCGCTGCGTGCCGACGTCGTACTCGCCTACAAAATGAACGGCACTGAACTGCCGCCCCAGCACGGCTACCCGCTTCGGCTGGTGGTGCCCGGCTGGTACGGCATGACGAGCGTCAAGTGGCTGGAATCGATTGAGGTGGTCACGGCGCCCTTTTCCGGTTACCAGCAGCGGGTGGCCTACCGCTATCAAGATTCGGCGGACGACGACGGCACGCCGGTTTCGCGGATAAGGGTGCGTTCGTTGATGGTTCCCCCGGGCGTTCCGGACTTCTTCACCCGCAGGCGGATCCTGAAGCACGGGCCAGTGCTGCTGCAGGGCAGGGCCTGGTCCGGCGCGGGCGCCGTGACCGGCGTCGAGGTGGGCATCGACGGCACGTGGCTGCAGGCGCAGCTCGAGAAGCCTTTCGGTGGATATGCCTGGCGGAAGTGGACGCTGCCCTGGGTCGCCGAACCGGGTAAGCACGAGCTGTCCTGCCGGGCAACGGACGCCACCGGCGCCACCCAGCCGCTGGAGCAGAACTGGAACTACCAGGGAATGGGCAACAACATGGTGCAGCGGATCGACGTCACCGTGGAGTGAGCCTGCACTGACTCCCGCCTGGCGTGGGACTATACTCGGTGCCAGCCATGACCAGCCTTCCTTCCTCCCCCGCCAGCGTCCGCATTGACGCTTGGCTGTGGGCCATCCGCGCCTACAAGACCCGCTCCGCCGCCACCGCTGCCTGCCGTGCTGGCCATGTCCGCCTGAACGGCAGCCCGGCCAAGGCATCGGCAACACTGGTGTCCGGGGACACTGTGACCGTCCGGATGCCGGGCTATGAGCGCACCCTCGAGGTGCGGCGGCTGATTGCCAAGCGCGTGGGTGCCGAGGCTGCCTCGCACTGCTTCACCGACCACACACCGCCCCGGCCGCTTGCCCCGGCTCTTGGCCTGCCGCAGCGCGACCGGGGCGCGGGCCGGCCCACCAAGAAGGACCGCCGCGAGATGGAACGGCTTCGCGGTCCGGCGTGACTGAACTTGTCCTGGCGAACGTGCGGATTCCGGCTTAGGTCGGCTGGCTCCCTTGCGCCTGTGCCCTCACAAGGTTGGCGAAAGGAAGTTTTCCATACTCCTCAATGAAGGCTGAGTGGTAATTTGCGGCGGTTTGGTTGAGGTACTCCACGGGCAGTTCCTTCCAGGCGATAACCAGGTCTCCCGCCTCCGCGAGCTGCCAGATCAGTCGGCCGTCCCAGTGCCCCGGCGGCTTGCCCTGCCCGAAGTCCAGGAACTCCTGGATCTGCCGCCGGAGGCCGCGGTTGCCCTTACTCCCCGGTCCGGCCTTCCCGATGTAAAGCACGGCGGCTCCGTCCACCCATGCGGCCGCCAGTACCGGTTCCGGCAAAGACGGGTCCTTTTTCTTGAAGACACCGGCGGAACTTTTCCGGAGGAAGCGGGGCTGGAGTCCTTCGGGGGCCAGGACGGCGAAAATTCCTGTACCCTGCGGAATCCGCCCTGACTCGAGGGCATTTATGGAGCGGAATCCTGCAAAACCTGCGAGCTTGAGGCCACTCTTGTCGAACTGCATCCCTTCATTGAACAGTACCGCCGGCTGCCTCGGGTTATCCACATAAGGCGTCTGGGTTCGTGCCTGCGCTGCCCCATGATGAAAGGCTTTCGGTATGAAAGCGGTGGCGACGGGAACGACGGCGGGAGCAGTGGCAGGACGCCTGCCGGGTCCCGGTGTTGCCGGTGTTCGTCGCGCCTTGCTCGCGGTCCCTCCCGCTGCTGATGCGCCGGGGATGATTGACCAGATCCGGGAGCTGGAGGATGCGAAGTCGGCTTTGGCTGCGAAACAGGCCCTGATTGAGGTTGCCTTTGACCTGGCGAGGAGGCGGGAGCAGGCGGAGGCGGGTGTTCCAGCCGATGAGTGCGGCGCCGGGGTTGCGGCAGAGATAGCTCTTGCCCGGCGGGAGTCCCCTGCCCGGGGCGGCAGGCTCCTGGGATTGGCGAAGGCCTTGGTGACCGAGATGCCCCGCACCCTGGCAGCTTTGGAGTCCGGTCAGCTGAGCGAGTGGCGGGCAACGCTGGTGGTGAAGGAAACAGCCTGCCTGCCCGCTGAGGACCGGTGCGCCGTGGACGAAGAACTCGCCGCCGATACCGGCACCTTCGACGGCGCCGGGGACCGGGCCATCATCAGTGCCGTCAGGGCCGCGGCGTACCGGCGGGACCCGCGGTCGGTGGCGAAACGGGCAGCCCATGCCGTGACCGAACGGACTGTATCGCTGCGCCCGGCGCCGGACACCATGACCTACCTGACCGCCCTGCTCCCGGTGGCCCAGGGCGTCGCCGTGTACGCGGCGCTGGCACGGGGCGCCGAGAGTTTGAGGTCCTCGGGTGATGAGCGGTCCAAGGGCCAGGTCATGGCCGACACCCTGGTCGAACGGGTCACCGGCACCCCCGGCGGGATCAACGGGATCGAGGTCCAACTCGTCATGACGGACTGGACCCTCTTCCAGGGCGACAGCGAACCTGCCCGGCTCACCGGGTACGGGATCGTGCCCGCCGGATGGGCCAGGACAGCAGTGCTGGAAGGACGAAGCGCCGCGACCAAGACCAAAGCGTCTGCAACTGCCCCAGGAGCCACAAGCACCGGATCGGCTGACGCCGGCCCGTGCGCCCCCGACATCGCGAACAGCCGGGAGTCTGCCACGTACTTGCGCCGGCTCTACACCGCCCCCGGCACGGGGGAACTCGTCGCGATGGACTCCAAGGCCCGGCTCTTCCCGCCAGGGCTTCGCCGGTTCCTCCAGGTCCGTGACGACACCTGCCGCACCCCCTACTGCGACGCGCCCATCCGGCACCACGACCACATCATCCCCCGGCACAATGACGGCCCAACCACCGCAAGGAACGGCCAAGGCCTCTGCGAAGCGTGCAACCACACCAAAGAAACACCGGGCTGGAATGCACGTCGGGTGCCAGGAACCAGGCATGCGGTCCAGCTCCAGACCCCCACAGGCCACACCTACCGTTCCACCGCCCCACCATTGCCGGGCACGCCCCCGTCGGGTCTCGACTCTGATGCGCCTGCACCTCCCAGTGGAGCGGCTGCCCTTGCAGCAAAGCCGGCAACGCGCCGTCGTCGAAAACACCGCCATCAGACATACGTTGAATACGCACGACGGGCCCCTGATCCGGCTGTGTTCAGTACTAATCAACACAATGGAGAGGAAACTTCGGCTGCCCACCCTTAGTGCCGGAAGCGTAGAGTGGCATGAGACGCCTGATTCTGGACGCCTTGATGCTGAGGGAGAAATCGTGACGATTGATTGGGACGAGAAAAAGGCCCTGCTGCAGGAACCGAACATCGCAAAGGTGACGCAGCTTTGCGATGAATTGATGGAAAAAAAGCCGGGGTCTGTCGTCCCTTACATCGACCCTGTGCACGACGAGGACGAGTGCCGGATTGTCAGCCTTCAGGTAAGCCCCGGCAAGGGCACTGAGTCCGGTTTTGTTTCCCACTACAACGACGACGAGGCCGCCCGTCGCGCCACGCAGATTTACGAGCTTGCTGAGCTTGATCCCCGCTACGTCATGCCATGGAACGCCTACCCTTGGGTCCGCGACCCGGGCTCGCCCTCCGCCCTCAGCGTGCAGGAGAAGACGGACGGGCTCCGGCCGTTCAGGCAATTCCTGAAAATCAACTCGCGCGTCTCGGCCATCATCGCCCACGGCACCGATGCTTCCACCTTCCTCACCCTCTATGAGAAGACCTACCACCAGTCCCTGAAGAACAGTGGCATCAAGATCTACAAGGCCTCAGCCCTTGGTGGCCGTGCCTTCGCCGTGTCCGAAGCCAAACAGGAGGAACTCCTGACCAAGACGGTGGACATTTACAAGGACGCCATGCAGCGGGCAGGCATCCAGCACCTCTAACCCCCATGCCAACCTGATAATCGTGACGAGGGATGTGCTCGGCTGGCTGCTTGACTCCGATCCCGCCGTTCGCTGGCAAGTACTGCGTGATCTCACCGGCGCCGGCGCTGACGAGGTTTCGGCCGAGCGGAACCGCGTTGCCAGCCACGGTTGGGGTGCCCGGCTCCTGGCGCTGCAGGAACCGGGCGGGCAGTGGGACGGCGGCACCTACTGGCCTGCGCAGGACGACGATCCCACCGGCCAACCTTGGACCGCCACCACCTACAGCCTGCTGCTCCTGCGGGACTTTGGTTTCACTCCGCAGAGCCCCCAAGCCCGCCAGGCAATCGCCCTGGTCCGGGAGAACAGCCGCTGGGAGGAAGGCAACCAGCCGTTCTTTGACGGTGAAGTGGAGCCGTGCATCAACGGCATGACCGTGGCACTCGGAGCCTACTATGGCGAGAACGTGGACAGCGTGGTGGAGCGGCTGGTTGGTGAACAGCTTCCGGACGGAGGCTGGAACTGTGAAGCCGAGCGGGGTTCCGCACTTTCCTCCTTCCACACCACCATCTGCGTCCTTGAGGGGCTGCTCGAGTACGAACAGGCAGGCAACGGAACCACGGAGTCAGGGACCGCGCGGAAACGCGGGGAGGAGTACCTGCTGGAGCGCCGCCTGTTGAGGCGGAAATCGACGGGTGAGCTGATCAGTGAAGACTGGCTGCGTTTTTCCTACCCCACCCGCTGGTTCTATGACGTCCTCCGAGGCCTCGACTACTTCCGGGCCGCGGGCGCTCCTCCAGACGGGCGCCTTGTGGAGGCAGTGGAGCTGCTTCGGTCAAAGCAGCAGCCGGACGGTACGTGGTTGCTGGAGAACACCCACCCGGGAAAGGTCCACTTCGACCTTGAGCCGGGCGATGGAAAGCCAAGCCGCTGGAACACCCTCCGCGCCCTCCGGGTGCTGAAGTGGTACGAATCGGACGCAGGCCGGTATTAACTTTGTCGCACTTGATCAGCCTGCGACGAAGCGAGGACCGGCATGGGTCGGATGAGGTAGATGCCGCTAAAACAGCGGGGCCGTGCTTTCCTCAACGAGGGTTCCAAGCGACGGCAACGCGATTAGGCAGCGGTTCCTGTAACCGATTGTCGGGCGGCCGCAACACCTGCCTCAAGCTGACCGCTGCAGGTTCCGTTGGCCCGTCTGCTCACGGATAACAAAGGGCGCCAGATCGGTACCCGACGAGACCACCGAATCAATCGCGTGATCCAAGGCCATGACCGCAAGATTGACCAGTTCCTCCGAGTGTTCATCCATAGCAGGAGGCTAACTGGCTGGGAAGAGGAACAGATACTTCACAGGGCCACGAGTCCTTTTACTGGCCCGCCACATTGACACCACCTGTGACGCCTGCCATATTTAAAGCGTGAACCTGTCAGACAGCCGGACAGCAGGACAGCCTGCTCCCCTCGCGCGGCTCAGTGCTGCCGAGGCGGTATTCAACACTATTCGGCAGGACATCGAGGCCGGTCGTGTGGCAGTGGGCAGCAAACTCAGCTCCGAGGCCACGCTCTCCCAGCAGTACGGCGTGAGCCGGTCGGTGATCCGCGAGGCCCTCCGCTCCTGCACCGCCCTCGGCCTGACCGTCACAAAGACAGGCAAAGGCACCTTCGTGATAGCCGACAAGGTGGCCAATGATCTCACCCTCGGCCAGTACTCCGCCCGCGACCTGACCGAGGCCCGTCCCCACATCGAGGTTCCCGCCGCTGGGCTGGCCGCCGAAAGGCGGAGCGAGGAGGAACTGGGAACCCTTCGCCACCTGGTGGCGGCCATGGCTACCGAAACCGATCCCGAGTCCTGGGTTTCCCTGGACTCCAGCTTCCACGCTGCCATCGCCCGGGCCAGCGGCAACAGAGTGTTCGCCAGCGTGGTGGCGGACATCCGCGGTGCCCTGGCCCACCAGTCCGAAACCCTGAATATGGTGGCCGACCGGCAGCACGCGTCCGACATCGAACACCAGCAGATCCTCGCCGCCATCGATGCCGGCGCCGCGGAGGACGCCCGCGCCGCCATGGCCCACCACCTCCACGCCGTGGGCCTGGCCCTCGAATCCATCCTCAACAACTAGTTCAACGCCCCTTACCGCACACCCCAAGGAATCCATGCCCTCCCCTGCGCTTTCTGCTGCCCACGCCCCTGCCCCGGCAGTGCCGGCCCTTCCGCAGCACACGCCCCTGGTGGCCGCCATCCGCGACGGGCTGGTGGAAAGCGTCCACTACGGCTCAGCCCTTGCCCTGGCAGCAGACGGAACAGCAGTGGCGGCCGCCGGCGATCCCCTGGCACCCTTCTACCCCCGGTCCTCACTCAAGCCGCTCCAGACCGTGGCCATGGTCCGCGCCGGACTTGAACTGCCGGCCGGGCTCCTCGCCCTGGCAGCGGCAAGCCACTCAGGAGCAGCGGAGCACCGCCAGCGAGCACTGCGCATCCTTGAACTGCACGGCCTCAGCGTCAGTGACTTCGAAAACAGCAGCGACCTTCCCTACGGCACGGCTGAGCGGGAGGAGTGGCTGCGCAACGGTGGCGGAGCCACCCAGCTCACACAGAACTGCTCCGGAAAGCACGCCGCCATGGCTGCCACCTGCGTCATTAACGGCTGGCCTGTGAAGGGCTACCTGGACCCGTCCCACCCGCTGCAGAAAATCGTGAAAACGACAGTCACCGAACTGACCGGCGAGGAACCGCTCGCCCTGAGCACCGACGGCTGCGGCACCCCCCTGTTCGCCCTCACCCTGCGCGGCATGGCCCGCGCTTTCGGGCTTATCGCCCAGGCCGCGGGCAGTGCCGGCAAGCACGACGGCGGCGGGCTGGGCGCACCTACTGCGGAAGCCGCCGTCGGGCTCGCCATGCAGCGCCACCCGGAGATGGTGGCCGGGGAGGGAAGGGATGTCACCGAGCTGATGCGCCTGCTTCCCGGCTCCGTCGCAAAGGACGGGTTTGAAGGCGTCCAGCTGGTGGGCCTGGGCGATGGCAGCGCCGTGGCCGTGAAGATTTCCGACGGCGGCGACCGCGCCCGGATGCCCGCCACCATCAGGCTGCTGGAGGCGCTGGCCACTGCCTCCGGAAACGGCATCGATACCGCGCCGCTTGCCGGCATCGGAACAGCCCCCGTCCTGGGTGGCGGCCACCCAGTGGGACTGCTGCAACCCCTTGAATTCCTGTCCACACCCGTCAACGAAGCCCTGTAAGGACACATGACTACCATCGAAACCGCCGCGCCCGCAGGCATCCGGTCCGAGCACGACCTGCTCGGCGACCGCGACGTTCCAGCCGACGCCTACTGGGGGGTGCACACGCTCCGGGCAGTGGAAAACTTCCCCATCACCGGGCAAAAACTGTCCTCCAACGTGCACCTGGTCCGCGGCCTGGCAGCAGTCAAGCTTGCCGCCGCCCGCACCAACAGCGAACTCGGGCTCCTGGACACCGAACGCTCCAACGCCATCGAGCAGGCATGCCAGGACATCCTGGACGGCAAACTCATCGACCAGTTCGTGGTGGACGTCATCCAGGGCGGCGCCGGGACGTCGTCGAACATGAACGCCAATGAGGTCATCGCCAACAGGGCACTGGAAATCCTCGGCCACCCCAAGGGCGACTACGCGCGGTTGCACCCGAACGACCACGTCAACCTTTCCCAGTCCACCAACGACGTGTACCCCACGGCAGTTAAGCTGGGCACCATCTTCGCGGCCCGGGAACTGCTGGACGCCCTGGCCGAACTCGAGGAAGCCTGCGCATCAAAGGCGCTGGAATTCCGCACGGTGGTCAAGATGGGCCGCACCCAGCTGCAGGACGCGGTACCCATGACCCTGGGCCAGGAGTTCGGCACCTACGCCATCACCATCGGCGAAGACCGGCTCCGCCTGGCGGAGGCCGAGCTGCTGATCCACGAAATCAACCTCGGCGCCACCGCCATCGGCACCGGTCTGAACGCCCCCGCCGGTTACGCCGAAACAGCCTGCCGGCACCTGGCCGAGATCACCGGCCTGCCGCTGGTCACCGCCGTCGACCTGATCGAAGCCACCCAGGACGTTGGCGCCTTCGTGCATCTCTCCGGCGTACTGAAGCGCGTGGCCGTGAAGCTCTCCAAGATCTGCAACGACCTCCGCCTGCTCTCCTCCGGTCCGCGGGCCGGCTTCGGCGAGATCAACCTGCCGGCGGTCCAGTCCGGCTCCTCCATCATGCCCGGCAAGATCAACCCGGTGATCCCGGAAGTGGTCTCCCAGGTGGCCTACGAGGTCATCGGCAACGACGTGACCATCACCATGGCCGCCGAAGCCGGGCAGCTCCAGCTCAATGCGTTTGAGCCCGTCATTGTGCACAGCCTCCACAAGAGCATTTCCCACCTGGAGGCAGCATGCCGTACGCTGACAGCGCGCTGCATCCGGGGCATCACCGCCAACACGGAACACCTCCGCCGCACGGTGGAGCAGTCCATCGGCCTGGTCACGGCCCTTAATCCCCACCTGGGCTACGCCACCGCCACCGCCATCGCGAAGGAAGCACTTGCCACCGGCAAGGGCGTGGCGGAACTCGTGCTTGAGCACGGACTCCTCACCAACACCCAACTCCAGGAACTCCTCAGCCCCGAACGCCTGGCGAACCTGAGCGAGTAATCCCCCACCGCTGATCCCCCAAGGACATTCCATGACGAATACACCCCTTCCTGACCACGTGATAGACGGCGGTCATGCCCATGCTTCTGAGTCAGCGCTGCACGCCGAGGACAAGGGCTACCACAAGAACCTCAAACCCCGGCAGATCCAGATGATTGCCATCGGCGGCGCGATCGGCACCGGCCTGTTCCTGGGCGCCGGCGGACGGCTGAACGCAGCCGGCCCGTCCCTGGTGATCGCGTACGCGGTGTGCGGGTTCTTCGCGTTCCTGATCCTGCGCGCCCTGGGCGAACTGGTCCTGCACCGGCCCTCCTCGGGATCGTTCGTCTCCTACGCCCGCGAATTCTTCGGCGAGAAGGCGGCGTTCGTTTCGGGCTGGTTCTACTGGATCAACTGGGCCACCACCACCATCGTGGACATCACCGCCGCGGCCCTGTACATGAACTTCTTCGGCAACTACATCCCCTGGATGGCAGCGGTCCCGCAATGGGCCTGGGCCCTGATCGCCCTGGTGGTGGTCCTGGCCCTGAACCTGGTCTCGGTCAAGGTCTTCGGCGAAATGGAGTTCTGGTTCGCCCTGATCAAGGTCGCCGCCCTGGTCATCTTCCTCATCGTGGGCACCTACTTCGTCATCTTCGGCACCCCCGTGGACGGCCAGCAGGTCGGCATCAGCCTTATCACCGACAACGGCGGAATCTTCCCCAACGGCCTGCTGCCCATGATCATCCTCATGCAGGGCGTCCTGTTCGCCTACGCCTCCATCGAACTGGTCGGCACCGCCGCCGGCGAAACCGAAAACCCCGAAAAAATCATGCCCAAGGCCATCAACTCCGTGGTCTTCCGCATCGCGGTGTTCTACGTCGGCTCCGTGATCCTGCTGGCCCTGCTCCTGCCCTACACCTCCTACGAAAAAGGCGTCAGCCCCTTCGTGACGTTCTTCGGCTCCATCGGCATCCAGGGCGTGGACGTCATCATGAACCTCGTGGTCCTCACCGCCGCCCTGTCCTCCCTGAACGCCGGGCTCTACTCCACCGGCCGGATCCTGCGCTCGATGTCCGTCAACGGCTCCGCCCCGAAGTTCGCCTCCCGCATGAACAAGGCAGGCGTCCCCTACGGCGGCATCGCCATCACCGCCGGCGTGTCCCTCCTGGGTGTCC
Source organism: Pseudarthrobacter sp. NamB4 (assembly GCF_005796185.1). Classification (GTDB taxonomy): domain Bacteria; phylum Actinomycetota; class Actinomycetes; order Actinomycetales; family Micrococcaceae; genus Arthrobacter. Next base: position 203,456 of record NZ_VAHM01000006.1, on the reverse strand, counting down.
CGCTGAACTACCTCGTCCCGGCCCAGGCCTTCGAAATCGTCCTCAACGTCGCCTCCGTCGGCATCATCATGACCTGGGCCACAATCGTCCTGTGCCAGATCCAGCTCAAGCGCTGGGCCGACAAAGGCTGGCTGGAGCGCCCCTCCTTCCGCATGTTCGGTGCCCCCTACACCGGCTACCTCTCCCTGCTCTTCCTCATCGGCGTCCTGGTCATGGTCTTCATCGACTCCCCCCTGACCATGCTCGTCACCGCCATCGCCTCGGTCCTGATGGTCTTCGGCTGGTACGCCTGCCGCAAACGCATCCACGAAATCGCCGAAACCCGCGAAGGCCACACCGGCCTCTCCCCCGTGGTGGCGAACCCGCCGGCGACGACCTTCAAGAAATAGCCCCTCCGAGGGCGTACGACGGCGGCACCCAGGTCCTGTAACACAGGACCTGGGTGCCGCCGTCGTTATTTGATCTGAGGTGGGATCTATGGCGAGGGCTTCACCACCATCGCCGAACCTCCGCCCCGGCGCGACGGTTCAGCCACCGCGGTGACAGTCTTGCCGTCCTCGCTGAACTCGATGGCCGTGGCAGCGCCGATTTCGGCTGCCGAGGTGAAGGCATCTCCGGATGGCGTCAGTTTGTGGCCGAACCGTGAGGTGAGGGCGGGTCCATACGCATCAATGAAACCAGGCTCTGCAGTGACGTTGGCGGTGTTCCGCTGCGATGCGCGTGGAGCTGCGAGTGCGTCCTCAATGCTCATGCCAAGATCGATCCGGTTGATCAGAGTCTGCAGCACCGTGGTGATGATGGTGGAGCCGCCGGGCGAGCCCAGCGCCAGGAACGGTTCGTCGTCCTTCAGCACGATGGCGGGCGACATGGACGAGCGCGGCCGCTTGCCCGGCTCGATCCGGTTGGGGTCGGTCTCGCTGTACACGGGCGAGAAGTCCGTGAGCTCGTTGTTCAGGAGGAACCCGCGTCCGGGAACCACAATGCCGGAACCGCCGGTCTGCTCGATGGTGAGCGTGTACTCCACAACGTTGCCCCACTTGTCGGAGACGGTGAGGTTTGTGGTGGAGATGTTCTCGGTGTCCGTCTCATCGGCGAGCGCCGCCGGCGCAACCGGGCAGACGCCGTCGTACGATTCCACGTTCCCCGGGAGAACGGGCTTCGCAGCCGCCTTGAGGGGGTCAAGCTCGCAGGCACGTTCCTTACCGAACACCGGGTCCAGGAGTTCCTCCGTGGGAACTTCCACGAAGGCGGGGTCCCCCACGTATTTGCCCCGGTCCGCGAACGCCAGTGCGCTGGCCTCAAGGTAGTGGTGCAGGACGGCGGGCTCGTCCTTCTTTAGACCGGGAAGGTCGAACACCTCCAGGATGTTCAGCGCTTCCCCCACGGTGGTTCCGCCGCTGCTGGAGGGAGCCATGCCGTAGACGTCATAGCCACGGTAATTCACATGGGTGGGGTCCTGGTTCAGGGCCTCGTAGTCATCCAGGTCTTCGGCGGTCATGACCCCGGCCGGTCCCGGCAGCGTGGATCCGGGAACCATTGGCGGTTCCTGGACGGTGCTGGCGATTTCCTCCGCCAGCGGGCCCTCATAGAAGGCATCCGTGCCCTTGCTGGCCAGGAGCCTGTAGGTGTCCGCCAGTCCGTGGTTCTGGAAGACGGTTCCGACGGCGGGCGCGTCACCGCCGGGGAGGAAGAGTTCCCTCGTGGAGGTGAAGGGCTCGAAGCGGTCCTTGTTGTCCAGGGTTTGCTGGCGGAAGGTCTCGTCCACGACGAAGCCGCGCTTGGCCACCTTGATGGCCGGCTTCAGTGCTTCCGCCAGGCTGACGCTGCCCCAGCGTTGCAGCGCACGTTCCCACGTGGCCGGAGTGCCGGGGACGCCCACTGAAATCCCACTCGTTGCCTGCTTGCGGAACTGGTATGGCTTACCTGTGTCCGGATCGATGAAGGCATCCCTGGGCATTGCCGCAGGGGCAGTTTCACGGCCGTCAATGGTGCCCACCTCCTCGGTCTCGGCGTCGTAGAACACGAAGTAACCACCGCCGCCGATGCCCGCACTGTACGGCTCTGTGACGCCCAAGGTGGCTGCCGCCGCAACCGCGGCATCCGCTGCGTTGCCGCCTTTGCGGAGGACTTCGATGGCAGCCGCGGACGCTTCCGGATCCACGGTACTCACGGCGCCGCCATACCCGGTGGCTGTGGGGGTCTTGTCCGTTTGCCGGGGATCAGCGGAAGCGGCGGGGCTGATGATGGCGCCGGTGGTCACGCTCATCGCCAGCGCGGCAGTGACGGCAGCGAGCCTGCGTCCCCGATGTGGCATGGTTGCTCCTGACAGCGGTGGAAGTGGGATGGAACACACGCTACCCCTCGCACGGGGACCACTCAAGGAGCTGGCGGCGCTGCAGCATTCCGCTGACACACTCCGGAACACGCTGCACACCCTGGGCGTCTGAGCGCTTATGCTCGGCAGAGCAGTCCACGCTGGCTCAACGACGAACCACCAGGAGCAGAATCCATGACCAACTGGCGCATCCGGGATTTCCATTCGGCGGACCTGGACGGGATCCTGCATCTTTGGGAGACACTCAAGGCGAACAACGTGGAACCCGTGTACGCACTCTCGGAGGTGCTTGCGTCGTGTGAAAAGGACCACGCGGTGGTGGCGGTGCAGGGCGAGCAGGTGGTGGGGGCTGCCGTCGGACGCGCCGCGCACGACCAGGGCTGGATCGTATTCCTGGCCACCCTGCCCGAATTCCGCGGCAGGGGCATCGGCACCTCGCTGCTTGCCGCCGTCGAGAACCGCATGTCACCCCACGGACTGAACAAGCTCTCAGCCCTCATGCCCGAATCAGAAACACGGGTGGAGGCTTTCCTGAGCCGCGGTTTCGCCCTAAAGAAGAACCTCCGCTACTTTGAACGCACCATCCCCGTCCAGCGCCAGGAACTCGGCGCACTCGGACAGCTCGGCGGCCGGGTGCTGGCCCGCGACCTCTGGGAAAACGTCGCCGGCATGCGCAGGGAGAAGGAACTGCTCGAGCGCCGGCTGGTCCTTCCCCTGGCCGAGGCGGACCTCGCTGACGAATTCGGCGTTGTCCCGCCGCGCGCCGTCGTCCTCTTCGGTCCGCCCGGCACCGGCAAGACGACCTTCGCCAAAGCAATCGCATCCCGGCTCGAATGGCCCTTCGTGGAGGTTTTCCCTTCCCGCCTCGCCGCCGATCCGCAGGGCCTGGCCGGGGCACTGCGCGAAACGTTCCTGGAAATCGCGGAGCTGGAGCATGCCGTGGTGTTCATCGACGAGGTGGAGGAGATCGCCTCGCAGCGCTCCGGCGAGCCGCCCTCGCCCCTGCAGGGCGTCACCAACGAGCTCCTCAAGATCATCCCTGCGTTTCGGGAACAGCCCGGCCGGCTTTTGGTCTGCGCCACCAACTTCATCCGGGCCCTGGATTCAGCCTTCCTCCGACACGGGCGCTTTGACTACGTCATCCCCATCGGCCTCCCGGACCGGCAGGCCCGCGAAGCCATGTGGCAGCGCTTCATCCCGGCACCCGTGGTGGACGCCGTGGATGTGGAACTGCTGGTGGACCGCACCGAGGGCTTCTCCCCCGCGGATATAGAGTACGCCGCGCGCAGCGCCTCCCAGCGGGCGCTGGAGAAGGCGGTGTACGACGACGGCGGGCTGGCTTCGGGCGGCACGCTTTCCGTCCGCGAGGCGGTGCGGAAGGGGCCCTCCACCCAGGACTACCTGGACGCCATCGGCGACACCCGCACCACGGTGAGCTCAGAGGTGCACCAGGAGTTCCTGGAGGACATCGACGCCCTGGGGCGGGTCTAGGTTCCGGCATCCGCTAGGAGTCGTAGGACAGATTTTCGTAGTCAGTCGTGTCTTCCTCGTCGAGCTGGTCGTCCAGTTCTTCCAGCAACCACGGATTGATGCGGGCCAGGATTTTCCGGATCTCCTCCACCTCGACGGCGGCATAAAGCACCGGGCGGGCGTCACGGTATTTGGTGACCGGCGGCTTGTCCGGCCACTTTTCCGCCAGCGCCTGGATGCGCTCCGGCAGCGAGTTGTGCGCGTTGTCCGCGATCTTGACCAGGGCGGCATCGTGGTCCAGGGCGATCTCGCGGATCACAGCCTGGTAGTCGTCCGGGTTGCTGTGCAGCCGGTTGGTCAGGAGTTCAATGATCTGCACGGCCCGTTCGGAGACGCCCATGTCCAGGAGGGCGTGCAGGTAGCCGGCGATGCGTATGTCGTCGTCAAAGTCCGCCAGTGCATCGCCTACCGCCAGGACGTGGTCCTTGTAGGGGCGCTTCAGTTTGTCCTTCTGGCGGTTGTGCGCCACCTCAGCGAGCACCTTGGCCGTCTCGGGTGTGAAGCTGCTGGCGGGCGGTACGTGAGCGGATTCAACCATGCCTCCAGCCTACGGGCCCGGACCAGACCCACGGCTTCCTCGGCAGCACCGCCGGGTCAAAAACAGCGAGCGCCTGCTCCAGGGGGCCGGGTGGCAGCCCAAGAGATTCCAGCAGGCGGTCCCGCACGGCGTCGGCACTCCTTCCCGCTGCTTCAAGATCCGCAAGCGTGACGGCACCGTCGCGCTTGGCCAGCCGGCGCCCGTCGGCGTTGACGACCAGCGGAACGTGCGCATATTCCGGAAGTGGAATATGCAACAGGGACGCAAGGTATGCCTGGCGCGGGGTGGACGGGAGGAGGTCGTCACCGCGGACCACCTGGTCCACACCTTGCTCGGCGTCGTCCACCACCACGGCGAGGTTGTAGGCTGTCACTCCGTCATTCCGGCGCAGCACGAAGTCGTCTACAATGCCCGTGAACCCCCCATGCACCAGATCATGCACGCTGTATTCGCTGGCCTCAGCGCGAAGCCGGATGGCGGCAGGCCTGGTGGAACGCTTGAACTCAAGCTCAGCGGGGTCGAGGTCCCGGCACGTTCCGGGGTAAGCGCCCTGCGGTGCGTGCGGAGCGGACGGCGCCTCCTGGATTTCCCTCCTGGTGCAGAAGCATTCATAGGTCAGGCCCGCCTCCTGCAGCCGGTTGATCGCTTCGGCATAGAGCGGCCCCCGGGCCGTCTGGCGGACCACGTCACCGTCCCATGTCACACCTACAGCAACAAGGTCGCGCAACTGTCCGGCCTCGGCGCCGGCCCGCGTGCGGTCCAGGTCCTCCACGCGAAGCAGGAACTTCCGGCCGGTTGACCGGGCAAAGAGCCAGGCGAGGATCGCGGTGCGCAGATTCCCTGCATGCAGCTCACCGGAGGGGCTGGGGGCGAAACGGCCGGCGGAAGTCATGGAACCAACCCTATGCCGGTGGGAACACACGCGGGCGCGCCGCCTGCCGTGCCCGTCTGCCTGGGTGAAACAACACAAGAGCCCCTCAGCTACCGCTGACTTCGGTAATCCGAGGCGCCGGTAGTTCAGGGGCTCTTGCCGTGATTGCAGAAAGACCATGGTGTGAACAAGAGTCAATCAAGGCAGCTTCCTTGCGGGAATCAGTGCGCGCCCTCCGGGTGGTGTGCCGGGGAACGGTGGCCTGCAGGAGTCCGCGGTGGCGTTCTCCGTTGCCAACATTTCAGCAGCGGACCTACAGTTGGTGCAACAGGCGGGAACGCCGTTGAGCACTTTGACCAATCCGTACCGCGTACGACGACAGGAAGTGAGCAGATTGCAGGAACTGGATCCCACCGACAAGCGCATCCTCAGGGCCCTGGATGAAGATCCTCGGGTTCCCATCATGGTGCTGGCCCAGCGGCTGGGCCTGGCCCGCGGCACCGTGCAGTCCCGGTTGGAGCGGATGACATTGTCCGGAGCACTCCGGCCGAACAGCAGCAGGGTGCTTCCCGGCGCCCTCGGCCGCGGGGTGGCAGCATCCGTGAGCGCCGAACTGGACCAGAGCCGGTTGAATGAGGCGATTGCAGCGCTTCGGGAGATTCCGGAAGTCCTGGAGTGCCACGCACCGGCCGGAGATACAGACCTCCTCATCCGCGTAGTGGCCACCAGCCCGGACGACCTCTACCGTGTTTCCGAGGAGATCCGGCTCTGCCCGGGGATTGTCCGCACCTCCACCAGCATGTTCCTCCGGGAGGTCATCCCTTACCGCACCACTGGGCTGCTCAGCAGCTAAACCGGCGGCCCGGCGTTGGACTTCAGGTTTTTCATCACCAGCGTGGACGTCAGGCGCTCAACCCCGGGCAAGGACGTGAGTTCGGCGTCATAAAACCGCTGGTATGCGGGCAAGTCCTCGGCGATGACCTTCAGCAGGTAGTCCGGCGAGCCGAACAGCCGTTGCGCCTCCACGATGTTCGGGTTACCCGCCACCCGGCTCTCGAAGACCTCCATCGAAGCCTGGTCCACCTGGCGGAGCGTCACGAAGACAATCGCCTCGAAACCCAGCCCAACGGCGGACGGGTCTATGTCGGCTTTGTAGCCGCGGATGACACCCGACTGCTCCAGGTCACGGAGCCGGCGGTGGCAGGGGGCCACCGTCAGGCCCACCTTGGCTGCGAGCGCGGTAGCCGTCATCCGTCCATCCTCTTTGAGGTGGCGCAAAATGTTCCTGTCGATATGATCAATCACGCAATAATAGTACTGCTTTCATGCGTTGCAGCGCGAAAAAGGGCAAGCACTTCCGGCGTCGAAGTTCCTAGAGTTTCCTCAGAAGAATTGGCAGACGGGAGACCCCTTGAATCCGGAGCTGTTCCTGGCCTTCGTAGTGGTGGCCGCCGCCCTGGCCTGTACCCCCGGCGTGGACTGGGCCTACTCCATTGCTGCAGGGCTCAGGCAGCGCAGCTTCGTGCCGGCGGTGGCGGGTCTGTGCGGCGGCTACATCCTTCATACGGTCCTGCTGGTGGCGGGGCTGGCCGCAGTCCTCACAGGAATGCCCGGCGTCCTGGGGTGGATCACCCTCGTCGGCGCGGCATACCTGATGTGGCTGGGCGCGAGCACACTGCGTTCCTGGCGCGCGGCAAGCTTCACGGCCGGGGCAGGAAGCGAGGGCGCCAGCGGGCTGCGCGCGTTCCTGCAGGGCATGGGCACCAGCGGCATCAATCCCAAGGGCCTGCTCTTCTATGTGGCACTGGTTCCACAGTTCGTCAGCCCCGAAGCGCCCCTGCCCGTCCCGGTGCAGTCGGGCCTGCTGGGCATGACGTTCGTGCTGTTCGCAGGGCTCGTTTACACCGCCGTCGCCCTCTTGTCCCGCACGCTGCTGCAGAGCCGGCCGGGCGCCGCCCGCGCTGTAACCCTTGCCAGCGGACTCATCATGGTGGGACTGGGGGCGGTATTGCTCGGGGATCAGCTCATGCCGCTGCTCAGCGCCGCTTAGGCGCCGTGCAGCGGGACTGGCCGCCTGCGCCTAGTCGTCACTGAGCTTCTTCCAGTCCTGTTCCCAGATCCGGCGCATTTCCTCGTCCTTGCGGATGGGGACCGGCGCAGCGATCTCCTTCTGCGGCTCGGGGTCTACACGGCGCCGACCCCAGTCCCTGGGGTTCAGCGAGCGCCGGCTTGAGTCGAGAAGCAGCAGCGCGCGGTCGGTCAGGGCGTCATTGCGCAGCGTCATATGTGTTTTGCGCCGGCGCAGGACCTCAGCCAGGGCCTGATTGGCCGCTTCGAGGCGCCCCTCCCGGCGCAGTGCCCGTGCCCGGACCAGAAGCAGGGCAGCGGAGAGGTCGTCGGCGTTGAGCAGGCCGTCCGTCCAGTCGATTACAGTCCTGCTCCTGCCCAGGGTCAGCGCGAGGGAACACCTCGCGAGCGCCATGGGGAGCGACGGCGGCAGGCCGGAAAGTGCGTCCAGTGCCGCCTCGGTGCGGCCTGTTTCCCGCAGTGAGTGCGCCAGGGCCAGGAACACCGACTCCTCACTGAAGAGGACCGGGATCTCCACCCTCTCGGCAAGTTCGATCCTGGTGACAATGCGCGTCAGGTAGGTGGACGAGTAGCGGTTCGCTTCCTCGTCGTTTCTGGTGGCCAGCCCGCGCTGCAGGAGTTCGGAAGCCCGGAGGTAGCCGCCATGCTTGTAGGCGAGCAGCCCGGACATCAGGTAGCAGAGCCCCGCCCAGCCGGGGTAGGCCCGGGCCAGGGTGATCAGCCGTTCCGGCTCACGGCTGGTGAACACCGCTTCGTGGACCACCTTCGCCGGCCTGGGCAGCATCCGTTTTAGCCGGGGGATCTCCCCGTCGATGGACAACAGGGCAGGGTGCCGGCCTCCAAGCACACCCGTCAACAGCCCACCGACTCCCCCGGCCACGTCGTGGACCGGCGTGCGCAGTTGCGGCTGGCCGAAGGGGGTGAGGTCCCGGCTGTCCCAATAGATCGGTGCAGTATCCCCGGCGGTCATCTTTCCATGTTAACCGGGATACCGAACAGCATGCCGGGCTCCTGTCCAAACTGGGCATCAACCCCGCAAACCTGCTCGGCAAGCTTCCCGGCGGCCTCGGTGGCAAGCTGGGAGGGCTGGGCCTCTACCGCAACGGAAGGTCCGTGCCTTGCCAAGGGTTATGTCCGCTCCATGAACCATTCGGTGAAGGAGGAGGCGCGGCCGTCCCCGTTTAACCGGATGACCCACAGGTTGTCATAGGTAGGGCGGTCCCCCAAGTAGGTGGTGACGCCCTGCACGAACGCCGTGTCCGCGTCCGTTCCCAGCAGCTCCCAGGTGAAGGTCCAGTTGGCGGGTTCATCCCGGGCCTCCAACCAGCCCTCGACGATGCCGTCATGACCCAGCCAGGGGTTGGGATCATTGGGCCGCGTTTCGTAGCGCGCTTCCGGGGTGAAAAGGGCCCGGATATCCTCGGGCCGGTTGCTGGTCCAGGCAGCCTGGTATTTTTCCATCCACGCCCCGACGTTTTCCCTTGCCTCGCTGTGCTCCGTCATGCTGCCGTTTTACGCCTCCGGCATCAGGGCTGCAAGTGCTCAACCGCCGGCAGCGGCGATCCAGACCCCGACCACCCAGGTGCTGGCTGCCAGGCAGGCCAGGCCGAATTCAGCGAGCATCCCCAGTCCGGTGGCCTTAAGTGCCGCCCAGCTGGAGGTCGCCGCGCTTCCGATGTTCCGGGTACGGAGGAACTCGCTTAGCAGCAGGCCGGCGGCGAACCCGACGAACAGGCCCACGACGGGGATGATGAACATACCCACCACACCGGCCACCAGTGCGGCAGCGATGCTCCGGCTGGGAATGGCATGCTGCTTGAGCTTCCTCCCCGTGAGCACGGCGCTGGCAGCCATTCCCGCCACCACGAACACCATGGCAATGGCGAAGACCACCCATCCTGCCGTGCCGGCTCCACCCCAAATGGCCCAGGCGAGGAGGCCTGATCCGATGAGGATGCTGCCCGGAAGTACCGGGATGACCGTACCCGCCACGCCCACTAAAATTGCCAGGCCGCACAGGATGGTCACCACTGTTTCCGAGTTCATGACCCCCAGTCTATGGTTGGGGACCGCTTAACCCCCGACGGCGGCGCCTCCAGAGCAGGGGAGGCGCCGCCGTCGTACCTAGTGGCGCTGGGGAGGCCCTACTCCGCTTCCACCGCAGCGGCGACGGCGGCGGTAACCGCCGGGGCAACGCGGGGATCCAGGGGGCTGGGCACGATGTAGTCCGCCGAAAGGTCCTCCGCGGCCAGTTCCGCGATGGCATAGGCGGCGGCAAGCTTCATCGCGGGGGTGATGCGGCGGGCGCCGGCGTCCAGGGCGCCGCGGAAGATGCCCGGGAAGGCCAGGACGTTGTTGATCTGGTTGGGGAAGTCGCTGCGGCCGGTGGCCACCACGGCGGCGTACTTGACGGCGACTTCTGGCAGCACCTCCGGGTCTGGGTTGGAGAGGGCGAACACGATGGCGTCCTGGTTCATCAGCTTCAGGTGCTCCTCGTCCAGCTTGGAGGAGGAGACACCGATGAAGACATCGGCACCGGCAAGGGCCTCGGCAGGGCCGCCCTCGACACCGCGGGGGTTGCTGCGGCCGGCGATGTCAGCCTTCTTGCTGGCGGCGTCCGCGGCCAGGTCGGCGCGGCTGCTGTTGATGACGCCGCGGGAGTCCAGCAGGACGACGTCGCTGATGCCGGCAGCCAGAAGGATTTCGGCGACGGCGATGCCCGCCGCACCCGCACCGGAAACCACGACGCGCAGCCCCTGCAGGGCACGGCCGGTCACCTTGGCCGCGTTGGTGAGTGCCGCAAGGGCCACGACGGCGGTGCCGTGCTGGTCATCGTGCATCACCGGGCAGTCCAGGGCTTCTATGAGTTTTTCCTCGAGCTCGAAGCAGCGCGGGGCAGAGATGTCCTCAAGGTTGACCGCACCGAAGCTGGGGCGCAGGCGGACCAGGGTTTCCACGATCTCGTCCACGTCGATGGTGTTGAGCACCAGCGGAATGGAGTCCAGGTCGCCGAAAGTCTTGAACAGGGCCGACTTGCCTTCCATGACGGGGAGGGAAGCACTGGGTCCGATGTTGCCCAGGCCGAGCACTGCAGTGCCGTCGCTGACCACCACCACGAGGCGCTCGGCCCAGGTCAGGGTTCGCGCAAGCTCGGGCCTGGCATGGATGGCCCGGCTGACATCAGCCACTCCCGGGGTGTACGCGATGGAGAGGTCACGCTTGTTGGCGAGCGGGACGGTAGTGCCGACGGAGAGCTTCCCGCCCTGGTGGGCTCCGAAAATCTCTTCTTCCGTCAGGGCAGTCGCTGCAGAATTGTCGATGGCTGAGATTGCGTCAATGGACACGTCGTTGTCTCCTGTGCTCGCCGTGGACACACGGCTTATGGTGCTCAGCCGGCAGGCTGAGGCGGGGGGCAATGGTGCGGCAGGAAACCCAGGGGTGGCGGGCCCGGCGGAGCATGGAGGATTGTTCCTGCTGCTCGCTGAACAATGCTAGGTGGCCGAAACCGGCTGACGTGGCAATTTGACAGGCGCAAATGCGTGCCACAACGTTTTAGCACCGGTCTTTGTGAGCTACGCCACCGCTATATGCCTGATTTAACCGGGTATTGGACTAGACCGGTTACGCACTTTGATGCAGTGTGTAACCGGAACCTGAAGCGGGAGAGAGGCGGGCGCAGGCTTTTTTGAGGTCCTCTTCGGCTTCGAAGAGGGACAACCTGCGGTTCCGTACGGACTGGACCAGACCAGTGACTGCCAGCAGGAGAACCCGGGCCGCTGGGGCGTCACCGCACGCCGCAGCCACGGCCTTTTCACTCAGCGCGTCGATCTCGCGCAGGAGCGCAGTGATGTCCCTGTCCGGGAGGTAGACCACGCGGCTGAGGCACTGCTCCACTGCCGGCTGCATGACGCGCATGTGGAAGATCTCCATCACCAGGCCGGCCAACGCCCTGCCCCGGAACCGGGATGCGGCCCGTCCGGCCCCCTGCAGCTCCTCCAGCTGGTGCCGGTACAACGCCAGCATCAGGTGGGTGGGTGAGGGGAAGTAGCGGTAGAGGGTGCCCAGCGGCACGTCAGCCTTGGCCGCCACTTCGGAAAGTTCCACCGAGTCCAGGCCTTTGCGCGCAAACGTTCCTGCCGCTTCCAGGATCTTTGTATAGCGGTGCCGCTGGCGTGGTGCCGAAGGCCTGGGGGCCATGGGCGGATGGTCTGAAATGGTGTCGGGCATCAGCATTCCGGGGTTGTGTTCCTATGGTGAAGCAGCCACGATCGCCCCCATAGCGGACCGCCGGCAGTCCGCTTCAACTATACGGCACAGCATCGTGACGTAATTGGTCAGAGGCTTACTTCCTGGCCGCAAATGCGTCAGCGGACCCCCTTGATCTTCACCACGAAGACAGCCCCGAGCAGGCCTATGACCGCTGCAGTAAGGAACAACGACCGGTAGCCGCCCCAATGGGTGACCGCCATGAAAGCCAGGAAAGGCGCCACCACCTGGGGCAGGGAGTTGGCCACGTTGATAACCCCCATGTCCTTTCCCCGGTCAACAGCCTGGGGCAGGACCTGCGTCAGCAGCGCGAAGTCCACTGCCAGATAGGCGCCGAAACCGATACCGAGGACGGCGGCACCGGCCAGGGCTCCCGGCCAGACGGGGAAGAACGCCATGATCATCCCTGCCATGGCAATGATGGCGGACGAGCCGATGACGAACGGCTTGCGCTTGCCAGCCCTGTCGCTCCAGGGCCCCGCTACCACCGCGGTAATCATGACCATCACGGCGTAAATGCCTGTCAGGACGAGCACACCCGCCGCCGGGTCCTCATGTTTCAGGATGTCGCGGAGGAAAAACAGGAGGTAGACGATGGTCAGCTGGTTGCCCACGTTGACCAGGAAGCGCGTCAGCCATGCCCAGGCAAAGTCCGGGTACAGCCGCGGGCTGATCCAGAATCCACGCAGGAAGGCCAGCAGCTTGAAACGGTTTAGGGCCCCTTTAGGAAGCACCGGGTCGTTGCGGTGGAACAGGTACGGGAGCACGGACAGCATCAGGGCTGCGGCACAGAGCCAGTAGCCCACCACGAAGTTTCCGGACACCACTGCGCCGAAGACAGCCCCGGTGAGGATTCCAAGCGTCTGGCCCATGGCAGCCAGTCCGCCCACTTTCCCACGCTGCGGCACCGGGACCCGGTCCGGAACGGCAGCTGTGATGGCGGCGTAGGCGGCATTGGCGCCGAGCTGGACCAAGGACCAGAACAGCACCATCAGGGCCACGGTGGTGGCTCCGGACATGGCCAGGAGGGCTGCCGTCGCTAAAACGGCCCCGGCCAGCACCCATGGCGACCGGCGGCCCAAGCGGGAGGTGGTGCGGTCCGAAAGGGCGCCAAAGAGTGGGTTGGCCACCAGCGAAACTGCCGCTCCGCAGGCCGTGGCCAGGGAAAGGATTGCTTCCTTGCTGGGCTCGTCGATGCTGATCGCCTGCTGGCCGATAAAAACGTTGATAGGGCCGAAAAACGCGGCGTTGATGCCCACATTGACCAGGACCAGTCCGGTGACCCAGCGTGCCGTGACCTTCCGCGTCGGCTCAGCGAGCGCTGCCGTCGGATCATCCGGTCCGGCCCCGCGCTCCAAGGGTGCGGGAGTTTCGGACAGGCTCATGAGTTACTCCCCCTGATACAGGCTGACGGCGATGAAAATCAGACTATCGTGGGCGTAACCGTGCCGCCCTGCCATGCCGGCAGGCCAGTTAGCCAAACCGCCCAAGAATCAAGGAGAACCACATGAGCGCAGCGTCCACGCCAACGGAGGGCACCGCCGTCAGCACTGCCGACCTTTACGACGAGCGGGGCGACGAACTGGCCTCCGTGTCCCTGCAGTTCCAATCCCTCGGCGGGCGCTCGCACTTCAGCGGGAAGGCCAGGACCATCCGCTGCTTCCAGGACAACGCCCTGGTGAAGTCCACGCTGGCGACGCCTGGAAACGGCGACGTGCTGGTGGTGGATGGCGGCGGTTCCCTGGGAACTGCCCTCATGGGGGACATGATCGCCGAAAGCGCGGTGGCGAACGGCTGGTCCGGCGTCGTGATTAATGGCGCCATCCGCGACCGTGAAGCCATTGCCGGGCTGGATCTGGGCGTCAAGGCACTGGGCAGCAATCCGCGCAAAAGTGCCAAGGCAGGCGCGGGCGAGGTGGACGTGGATGTGGAGATCGACGGCGTGACCATCAGGAACGGAGCCATGATCTGGTGCGACCCGGACGGGATCCTCGTGGAGCGTTGATCCGGAAGTCTCCTGGGCGAGGACGACGGCGGCACGTCCCGCCGTCGTCGGCTCTTCCGCATCCTCTCTCTCCCCGGCAATGGCGGGCTGGCCGCGCGTCTCAACTGGAACACGGCGCGGTGGCGTGGAACACTGTTAGGCGCGTGTGCGCCGGCCTGGGGGCCGGTTCCGCAGCCGACGACGTCCGCACCGCATCCACCCAAACCCAGACCAAGGGAGAACCATGCCCACTGCCCAGGAGCAGACAACCACCCAGGTGCCGCGGCGGGTGATCTGGCTGGCGCTCGCAGGGGCGGTGGGCGGATTCCTCTTCGGCTTCGATTCGTCCGTGGTCAACGGAGCCGTGGATGCGATGAAGGACGAGTTCGCGCTGTCCGAAGCCGTGACCGGCTTTGCCGTGGCCGTCGCCCTGCTGGGTTGCGCAGCCGGCGCCTACCTGGCCGGGAAGGTGGCAGACCACTACGGGCGCATCCCTGCCATGAAGCTGGGCGCCGTGCTGTTCCTGGTCAGCGCCCTGGGCACCGGCTTCGCCTTAAGCGTGTGGGACCTGATCTTCTGGCGCGTGGTGGGAGGACTGGGCATCGGCCTCGCCTCGGTCATCGCCCCTGCCTACATCTCGGAAATCTCCCCGCGCCAGGTCCGTGGCCGGCTGGCGTCGCTGCAGCAGCTGGCCATCACTACCGGCATCTTCGCCGCATTGCTGTCCGATGCGCTGCTGGCCACCAGCGCCGGCGGCGCCGATCAGGCGTACTGGCTCGGGATCGAGGCCTGGCGCTGGATGTTCCTGGCCGCAGCCCTGCCCGCCGTGGTTTACGGCTGGATCGCCTTCACCCTTCCCGAGTCCCCGCGCTTCCTGGTGTTCCTTGGCAAGGAAGACGAAGCCCGGAAGGTCTTCGATTCGATCGTCCCCGCGGAGGAAACCGAGCGGCACATCCGCGAAATCCGGGACGCCATCGAGGAAGACAAACTGGCCGGCCAGAAGGGGTCCCTGCGCGGCAAGACCTTCGGCCTGCAGGCAGTGGTCTGGGTGGGCATCATCCTCTCCGTCCTGCAGCAGTTCGTGGGCATCAACGTGATCTTCTACTACTCCACCACCCTGTGGAAGGCCGTTGGCTTCCAGGAGAAGGACTCACTCACCATCTCCGTTGCCACCTCCGTCACCAACATCCTGGTGACCCTGGTGGCCATCGCCCTGGTGGACCGCATCGGGCGCCGCCCCATCCTGCTGGCCGGTTCCGTGGGCATGGCGGTGTCCCTGGGTGCCATGGCCCTGGCGTTTTCCTCCGCTGTGGGGACCGGCTCCGAGATTTCCCTGCCGGGCATCTGGGGCCCGGTGGCACTGGTGGCGGCCAACGTGTTCGTGGTCAGCTTCGGTGCTTCCTGGGGGCCGCTGGTGTGGGTTCTGCTGGGTGAGATCTTCCCATCCCGGATCCGTGCCCGGGCGTTGGGCCTTGCGGCGGCCGCCCAGTGGGTGGCGAACTTCGTGATCACGCTCAGCTTCCCGGTGATGGCGGCCGGCTCGCTGCCGCTGACCTACGCCATGTATGCGCTCTTCGCGGCGGCGTCCTTCATCTTCGTCATGTTCAGGGTGCCGGAGACCAACGGAATGTCCCTGGAGCAGGCGGAGACGCTGTTCGTGGCAAAGGGCTCAGCCAAGGCCTAGGACGCTCCCTCACTTAACGCCGCTTCAGGGCAAACCCTCCCTCAGATGTTCCCGTGAGGGAGGGTTTACCTGTCAACCAGCCGTCGACTTGACCCGCCGTCGACGCCGGAGTCACCAAAGGTGACAGAGCGTCCGCGGGTCAGGCGAAGTAGACGCCGATCCGGTTGCCATCAATGTCCTCGATCCGGATGTCGATGTCGTAGACATCCCGCAGCATGGCCTGCCGCATGATCTGCCGCGGGCTGCCCTGGTGGACCAGCCGGCCGTCCTTCATGGCGAGTATGGTGTCCGAGTAGCAGGACGCAAAGTTGATGTCGTGGACCACCAGGACGATGGTCTTGCCCAGCTCGTCGGCCAGCCGGCGCAGGAGCCGCATCATTTCCACCGAGTGCTTCATGTCCAGGTTGTTCAGCGGCTCGTCGAGGAGCAGGTACTGCGTGTCCTGAGCCAGCACCATGGCGATGAAGGCCCGCTGGCGCTGCCCGCCGGAGAGCTCATCAACGAACTTGTCCGCCAGGGGCGTCAGGTCCAGGTGGGCGATGGCTTCCTCCACCTTGGCGAGATCCTCCACCGTGGGCCACCCGCCGGAGTGGGGAAAACGGCCGAAGGCCACCAGGTCCCGCACACTCAGCCGCATGGTCAGGTGGTTTTCCTGCCGCAGGATGGCCATGGTCCTGGCCAGTTCGCGGCTGTCCGTGGAGGCGACATCCAGCCCGGCCACCGACACCTCCCCCGACTCCAGGGGCTGCAGCCTGCTGATCAGCGAAAGCAGCGTGGACTTCCCTGCCCCGTTGGGCCCGATGATCGAGGTGATGCCGCCCTGCGGGATGACGCAACTGACGTCGTCGAGGACGGCCTGGCCGCCGTAGCTCTTGGAGACGTTGCGGACCGCGATGGTCATTTCAGGGAGCCTTTCAGCAGGAGGTAGAGGAAGAGGATGCCCCCGGTGAATTCGATGACCACGCTGAGGGCCGTGCCGAAGCCGAAGACCTGCTCAAGCACCAACTGGCCGCCCACCAGGGCGATGGCACCGATCAGCACAACCATGGGCAGCAGCCAGGCATGGCTGAATCCTCGGCACAGCTGGTAGCCCAGGCTCACCACCAGCAGCCCGAAAAACGTCACCGGTCCCACCAGCGCGGTGGACACGGCCACCAGCAGTGAACACGCCAGCAGCACGCGCATCACCACTTTCCGGTGGTCCACACCCACGTTAATGGCCACCTCGCGTCCCAGCGCCAGGACATCAAGGGTGTGCCGCGCCCGCCACACCGCTGCACAGACAACGGCGATGATGACGGCGGCCACCCCCAGCAGCGCCGGGTCCACATTGTTGAAGCTGGCAAAGAACAGGTCCTGAAGAATGATGAATTCACTGGGTTCCATGAGGCGCTGCAGCAGGGATGACAGCCCGCGGAACAGGCTGCCCAGGACGACGCCCACCAGCAGCAACAGATGCAGGGAACGGGCCGCCCCGGTGAACATCCAGCGGTAGAGCAGCGCGCTGAACGCCACCATCAGTACCACTTCGACGGCGAACTGCAGCGTGGGCGGGGCGGCCACCACCGAGGTGGCCCCCAGGGTAAACGCCAGGACCGTCTGCACCAGGATGTAGAGCGAGTCGAAGCCCATGATGGACGGCGTGAGGATGCGGTTGGCCGTGACCGTCTGGAACAGCAGTGTGGACACCCCCACGGCCACGGCTACCAGCAGCATCGCCGCCACTTTGGTGGCGCGGCGCGGCAGGATGTACCCCACGTTGCCCTTGAGTTCGTAGAACAGGAAGAGGCAGACGACGGCGGCAGCCACCGAAAGCAGGATGCCAAGCACAAGGCGCGGCGAGGCTTTGCTGACGCGGGTGCACAGGGGTATACCGCTGGGGCGGGCTTTAGGCGGGCGCGGTTTCGCGGCGAGCACTTCAGGCATTGCGCTTCCTCAGGATCAGGACGAGGAAGAGGATGGCGCCCAGCACGGACATCACCATTCCCACGGGGACTTCATAGGGGTAGCGGATGGTGCGGCCGATGATGTCGCAGACCAGCACGAACGCGGCTCCGAAAACGGCGGTCCAGGGCACGGCGCGGCGGAGGTTGTCGCCGAAGATGAGGGACACGATGTTGGGCACCACCAGCCCCAGGAACGGCACGGCGCCCACGGTGGTGACCACCACGGCAGAGATCAGGGAGACGATGACCAGTCCCAGGCGCATTGTCCGGGCGTAGTTCAGTCCCAGGTTGGTGGTGAAGTCCTGGCCCATGCCCGCCACCGTGAACCGGTCAGCGGCCAGCAGGCCCACCAGCATCAGGGCTGCAACAATCCACAGAAGCTCGTACCGGCCCCGGAGGACGCCGGAAAAGTCGCCGATCATCCAGTTGCTGAGGGTCTGCAGCAGGTCGAACCGGTAGGCGAAAAACGTGGTGACGGCGGCGATGATGCCGCCCAGCATGATGCCCACCAGCGGGATGAGCAGGGTGTTGCGGGCGGGCAACCGGCGCAGGATGGCCAGGAAGAGCGCCGTTCCCAGCAGGGCGAAGACACTCGCTGTCAGCATCTTGACCAGCACCGGTGCCTGCGGGGCGAAGACGGTGACCGCCAGGATGCCGAGGGTGGCGGATTCGACAGTTCCCACCGTGGATGGCTCCACGAAGCGGTTCCGGGCCATCAGCTGCATGATCAGGCCGGCAACAGCCACCGCCATCCCGGCCAGGAGCACCGCGAGCGTCCTGGGTACCCGGGAGATCCAGAAGACCTCCACGGTGGCTTGGTCCCGTGCCAGCAGCGCGGGCAGCGACACGTCGCTGACACCGACGAACATGCTGCCGGCGGCAAGGACAAGAACGGCCACTGCGGCCGCAGTCAGGCCTGCACTGTGGCGGGCCTGGCTGAGGGTTGCCGGCGCAAGCGGGCGCACGGCGGTGGCGGTCATGGTGGTGGGACCGTGGGTGCGGTTAGGCCACGGAGGCGGCGACGGCGTCCAGCATTGCCTGGACGTTGTTGAGTCCGTAGCCCACGATGTACCAGCCGGCGGGGTCAAGGTTGATCACCTTGTTGTTCTTAGCGGCGCTGGTGGACTGGACCAGCTCGTTGTCCAGGATGGGGTTTGCAGCGGAGCCTTCGGTGCCGACTGCGGTGTCACGGTTGATCACGTAGAGGATGTCCGGGTTGGCCTGCTTGATGTATTCGAAGGAGATCGCTTCACCGTGGCTGCCCTCCACCTCGACGTCTGCCGCAGTGGGGACGCCCAGGACGTCGTGGATGATTCCGAACCGTGAGCCGGCGCCGTATGCGGTCAGTTCGCCGCCCGAGGTCAGGACGATCAGGCCCTTGCCGGCGCCGGCCGCCTTGGCCTTGGTCTCGTTGACTGTGGCGTCAACAGCAGCGAGCTTTTCTTCCACCTCCGCCGACTTGTCGAAGATGGTGCCAAGCTTTTCAGTCTGGGACTTGAAGCTTTCCATCGGGCTGGCCGCGTCGATGGACAGGTCGATGGTGGGGGCGATCTTGCTCAGCTCCTCGTAGGCTCCGGCGGTGCGGCCCGAAATGATGATGAGGTCGGGGTCGCCGGCGCTGACGGCTTCGAAGTCCGGCTCCTTCAGGGACCCGATCTTGGCGTACTTGTCGTTGCCGTACTTGCTGAGGGCCTCCGGGTATGCGGCTTCCGGAACGCCGGCAGGCTCAACGCCCAAAGCGTCCAGGGTGTCCAAAACGCCAAGGTCAAAGGTGTAAACCTTTTCCGGATTGACCGGGATGTTCCCGGTGGTGCCTTGCGCGTGCTCCACGGCGATGGTTCTGGCTTCGTCGGCGGCAGTCGTTGCCGTCGCGCCTCCTCCGCACGCCGTCACGGTTAAAAGCGCTGCTCCCGCAGCCAGTGCCCCCAGGTAGCTCGAAAGCTTTCTCTTCACGTTATTACTCCAGTCGGCTAATACATCACAACTTCGTTGCCTAATAGCCCAGAGCCTATAAGTAAGGGAAGGCTAACTTCAAAACGGGAAGGCTCCATCTGTGCCCTAAGTGGCGGACATTACAAAAGGACGACGCCGGCACTCGGGTCAGTGCCGGCGTCGTGATTGCAGGAGCGTTGGCGTAAAGGCCGCGTGAACTGCGAGAGAGTTGCCGTGAAAGCCGCAGGAAGTGAGAGAGCGTCGCTCCCGGCCGATCAGACGGGGGTGCGTGCCACCTCCGCCTGACGCTCCTCCACAAGTGTGGCCACGGCGTTGAACAGCGGATGGCCCTCCTCCAGTCCAGTGATCCGGGCCGTGGCCTCTGCCGGGCTGCTGGCAGCCAGGATGGAGGCCAGCTCCGTTGCTTCGGCATCTGCCGGATCGTCGAAACGCAGGGCCGCGGCGATTGCGCCCAGGAGGGCCTCCGGCACCACGCCGCGCTCGGCGAGCTCCGCCGCGGGGCCGATGAAACGCTCGTGCCGGCTCAGCTTCCGCAGCGGAGCCCGCCCCACGCGGTTGACGGTATCCGGCAGGTGCGGGTTGGAAAACCGGGCAAGGATCTTCTGGACGTAAGCTTCCTGCTCGTCGTTGCTGAATCCGTGCTTGGCCACCAGGAGCTGCTTGGTCTCCTCCAATACCGCCCGGACGTCCTCGGCAACGTCCTGGTCAGCCATGGCATCCGGAATCTTTTCCAGGCCGGCCTCGTACCCGAAGTAGGCGGCGGAGGCATGGCCGGTGTTCACCGTGAACAGCTTCCGCTCAATGTACGGCGAAAGGTCGTCCACGAAGGTGGCACCGGGGATGGCGGGGGCCGCACCGGCAAAGGCGGTCCGGTCGATGACCCACTCATAAAACGTCTCCACCGTAACGTCCAGCCCCTGCCCCGGTTCCTGGTTAGGGACAATCCGGTCCACCGCCGTGTTGGCGAACACCACTTTGCCGTCCAGCTCACCGGCGGCGGCCCCCGGCTGGGCTGCCACCTCCTTGGCCAGGATGTCGGTGGCATTGATCGCATTTTCGCAGGCCATGACCTGCAGGGGTGCCAGCCCCGGTTCCCGCGCAATGATGCCCTTGGCGATCACCGGAGCCACGAACTTGAGGATGTGCGGGCCCACGGCGGTGGTGACGATGTCCGCCGTCGCGATTTCCGCAATGAGTTCGGCTTCCTGGGTGTTGGAGTTCAAGGCCCGAAAGTTGCCCACCAGCCGTTCCGTTGCCTCCTCACCTACCTCGTGGACGCGGTAGCTGTCCGCTGCGGCCAACTGTGCGATCAGCTCCTCGGCGACGTCGGCGAACACCACCTCATATCCGGCATCGTGCAGGAGCAGGCCCACGAAACCCCGGCCGATGTTGCCGGCCCCAAAATGTACAGCCTTCACTATGCATTGACCTTTCCGAAGAGTTCCAGGACTTCGTCCACCGAGGTGGCAGCCTCCAGCCGCGCAACCTGCTGCTTGTCCGTAAAGACCTTCGCGATGGAGGACAGGATGTGCAGGTGCTCATTGTTGACGCCGGCGACGCCCACCACGAACTTGACCTGCTTTCCGTTCCAGTCGATGCCCTCCGGGTAGCGGATCACCGAAACCGCTGACTTGCGGATGTGGTCCTTGGCCGCATTGGTGCCGTGCGGGATGGCCAGGTAGCTGCCCATATACGTGGACACGGACTGCTCGCGCTCGTGCATGGCAGCGATGTAGCCCTCGTCCACCGCGCCGCGGGCAAGCAGCAGCCGGCCGGCTTCGTCGATGGCGGCGTCGCGGGTGGTGGCTGCGCCGTTCAGCACCACGCTCTCGCGGGCGAGCACCTCGGAAGTGCCGGTGCCTGCTGCCGCCGTGGCCGTTCCGCCGCCGGGCGCAGTGTCCACGGGAGCGTCAGCAGCGTGAGCGCCCCGGGTCCCGGCGCCGGCTGATGCCGCTGCCGCAGTTCCTGCCCCGGATGCCCCGCCCGGGGTTCCCTCTCCGGGCTCTGTGCCCGGCACGGTGCCGCCTTCGGTATTGCTTTCGCGGACCAGCTCAACGATTTCGTCGTAGCGCGGGCTGCTCATGAAGTTGTCCACGGAGTAGTGGACGGCACTGGACGTGGCCGGCTTGGCGCGTTCGGTCAGGTCCTGGTGCGTGATCACCACGTCGTAGTCGTCGCGGAGGTTGGCGATGGACGCGTTCGTGACCTTCACGTCCGGGAAGCCGGCCGCCTTGATCTTGTTGCGCAGCACGGAGGCGCCCATGGCGCTGGAGCCCATGCCGGCGTCGCACGCAAACACGATGTTGCGCACCGGCCCGGCGAGGACACCCACCCCGCCGCCCGTGGCGGCACCGGCACCTGTCAGGGTGGAGGCCACAGAGCTCTTCTTGCCCTTCATCTGCTCCATCCGGGCCGTGGCGTTGCCGAGGTCCGTCTCGTCACTGTGCTTCGTGGTCTTCATGATGACCGAGGCCACCAGGAAGGAGACCGTGGTGGCCAGGAGAACGGCCAGGATCACTCCTACATAGCTGTCCCGGGAGGTCTGGGCCAGTACGGCAAAGATGGAACCAGGGGCGGCCGGGGCCACCAGGCCCGAACCGGTCACTGCCAGCGTGGCTACACCCGTCATCCCGCCGGCGATGGCAGCCAGGATGAGCAGCGGGCGCATCAGTACGTACGGGAAGTAGATCTCGTGGATGCCGCCGAGGAAGTGGATGATGGCGGCACCCGGAGCGGAGGCCTTGGCAGCTCCGCGGCCGAAGAACATGTACGCGAGCAGGATGCCCAGGCCGGGGCCGGGGTTGGCCTCGAGCAGGAAGAGGATGGACTTGCCCTGCTCCAGGGACTGCTGCACGCCCAGCGGGGTGAGCACGCCGTGGTTGATGGCGTTGTTCAGGAAGAGCACCTTGGCCGGCTCGATGAAGATGCTGGTCAGCGGCAGCAGCCCGTTGTCAACGAGGAACTGCACCACATTGCCGGCCCCTGTGCTGAAGGCCTGCACCACCGGAGCGATGGCGTAAAAGCCAAGCATGGCAAGCAGCGCGCCCCAGATGCCGGCGGAGAAGTTGTTGACCAGCATCTCGAAGCCGGGGCGGATCTTGCCGTCCCAGATCGAGTCGATCTTCTTCATGGTCCAACCGCCCAGCGGGCCCATGATCATGGCGCCGATGAACATGGGGATGCCGGCACCCACGATCACGCCCATGGTGCCGATGGCGCCAACCACGCCGCCGCGGACGTCGTAGACCATCTTGCCGCCGGTGTAGCCGATGAGCAGCGGCAGCAGGTAGGTGATCATCGGCCCCACGAGGCCGGTGTTCGTTTCACCCTCGGCGTTGGTGCCGAAGCCACCCAGTTCCGGCACCGGCAGCCAGCCCTTTTCGATGAAGAGGGCTGTGATGATGCCCCAGGCGATGAACGCGCCGATGTTGGGCATGATCATTCCGGACAGGAAGGTCCCGAACTTTTGGACGTGCACGCGCGCGCTGGTGCGGGGTTTTGCAACTGTCTCTGTTGCCATGAGATTTCCTAACCGTCTGTCCTGCTGCTTTGCAGGATGGTCCGATGATTACGACGACGTACTGCTGGGTGGCCTGGGGTTCAGCCGGCCGGGCTGGCGGAGATCCGGTGGAGCCATTCGAGGAAGAGCTTGAGTTCCGAGCTTGAGAGCTGGTCAGAGTGCGAGGCCTGAAGTGCGGCGTTCAGGGCGATCGCTGCCACCACTACCGAGGATTTTCCGGCACCACCCGGGGCCGGCCCGCTGGCGGGCTCGGCGGACACCGCAAAGATCATGGCGTCCCGGGTCATGGTGGACAGTTCGAGGTTCCGTTCGGAGGCGGGTTCCGCAATCAGCATCAGCGTCACGCCCACGTTGGCCGCCAGAATGGACCTGGCCGCTTCCCGGGGCTGGACGTTCAGCTGGCCCGCCGCCGCTGCCTTGTTCAGCATCTCCTCCATCAGCGCCTCGGCATCTGCGACGATGGCCGGCCGACTTTCCGGGCGGATATTGCCGAACATCACCAGGTACAGTTCCGGCTGGTTGAGCCCGAACTGGACATGGTTGTCCCACATTCTCCGGATGTCCTCGAGCGGGTGTCCGGAGGGGGCGAAATCCCTTTCGCCCGCTACATACTCTTCGAACCCTGCGGCGACGACGGCGTCGAACAGACCTTCCTTGTCACCGAAGTGGTGGTACAGGGTGGGCGCCGAAACCCCTGCCAGCTGCGTGATCTGGCGGGTGGAAACGGGTGCTCCCCCGGATTTTGCCAACAGCTCCGCGGCAGCACGGAGCAGCCGCATTTTGGGGGGAAGCTGGCCATCCAAACTCATAACCGCTACCCTAGCACCTATAGCAATGCTATATGAACTGAATCACATACAATTTTTTCAGGCACGTTTCCGCCTCCGGACTCCGCGGTCCTTCGGCGGACCGGCATGGCGCCGGACAGATCGGCGGGCCTGGCAACCGGCAGAGAATGAGGACCTTCAGTGCAGAACTTCCCAGGAGTAGGCGTCAGTCCAGGCCGCGTCATCGGCACCGTCAAGCAGATGCCCAAACCGATCAGCGAACCTCCGGCCGGCGAGCAGTTGGCAGCAGGCACCACCGCAGAGGAAGCAACAGCAGCACTGAAGGCAGCAAGTCAGGCAGTCCACGACGACCTGAAGGCGCGGGCCGCGCATGCAACGGGTGACGGCAAGGCCGTCCTGGAGGCCACGGCGCTGATGGCCAAGGACACCATGCTGATCAAGGGGGCGGCGAAGCTGGTGGCGCGCGGCACGTCAGCAGAGCGTGCCATCTGGGAGTCCGGATCTTCGGTTTCGGAGATGCTTCACAACCTGGGCGGCTACATGGCCGAACGCGCCACCGATGTGCTGGATGTGCGGGCCCGGATCGTCGCCGAGCTCCGGGGCGTGCCCGCGCCCGGGATCCCCGCGTCCAACACGCCCTTCGTCCTGGTGGCCGAGGACCTGGCCCCCGCGGACACCGCCACCCTTGATCCCAACAAGGTGCTGGCCCTGGTCACAGCAGGGGGCGGCCCGCAGTCCCACACAGCGATCATCGCCCGCTCCCTTGGCCTTCCCGCCGTCGTTGCGGCCGTCGGCGTGGACGAACTCCCGGACGGCACCGAGGTGTACGTGGACGGGGCCGCCGGCAACATCACCTCCGACCCTGATGAATCGCTCCGCGCCGCAGCAGAGGCGTGGGCCGCCACCGCCTCCCTGCTGGCCGACTTCAGCGGCACGGGCGCGACGGCGGACGGCCACCTGGTGCCGCTGCTTGCCAATGTGGGCGGCGGCAAGGACGCCGAGGCTGCCGCAGCCCTGGGCGCCCAGGGCGTAGGCCTGTTCCGCACCGAATTCTGCTTCCTCGAACGGGACACCGAACCCAGCGTTGAAGAGCAGGCCGCCGCGTACAAGAGCGTCTTTGACGCCTTCCCGGGCAAGAAGGTGGTCCTGCGCACGCTCGACGCCGGAGCGGACAAGCCACTGCCGTTCCTGACCGATTCCACCGAGCCCAATCCTGCCCTGGGTGTCCGCGGCTACCGCACCGACTTCACCACCCCGGGCGTCCTGGACCGCCAGCTGGAAGCCATCGCGCTGGCTGAAAAGCAGTCCGAGGCTGATGTATGGGTAATGGCCCCTATGATCTCGACGGCGGAAGAGGCCGCCCGCTTCGCCTCCATGTGCGCCGATGCCGGCATCAAGACTCCCGGTGTGATGGTGGAGGTTCCCTCCGCAGCCCTAACCGCCGAAGCAATCCTCCGCGAAGTCAGCTTTGCGAGCCTGGGCACCAACGACCTCACCCAGTACGCCATGGCCGCCGACCGCCAGCTGGGCCCGCTCGCCAACCTGAACACCCCGTGGCAGCCGGCAGTCCTGCGCCTGGTGGGCCTGACCGTTGAAGGATCCCGCGCCGAAGGAAACAACAAGCCGGTGGGCGTCTGCGGCGAGGCCGCTGCGGACCCTGCGCTCGCCGTCGTACTGACCGGACTTGGGGTGAGCACGCTGTCCATGACGGCGCGTTCCCTCGCTGCCGTGGCAGCTGTCCTGAAGACGGTGACGCTGGAGGAGGCCCAGCAGCTGGCCAAGCTCGCCCTTTCCGCACCCAGCGCCACCGAAGCGCGAGCATGGGTGCGGGAGAAGCTGCCGGTCCTGGAAGAACTGGGGCTCTGATTCAGCCTAGGCGGTGACGCCGAAACCGGTCACTGCACGGACCCAGCTGGTGATGGTTTCGGCAGCCATGCCGGGGGCGGTGTACTGGAAGACATGGCCCTGGCCCGGAATCTCGGCCACGGTGCCCTGTGGCGCGACGGCGGCAAGGTGTTCGCACCAAGGCCTGCGTGCGATGGGATCCTTCGTGCCGCGGAGCACCAGGGCAGGCTGGGTAACTGCTGACAGCCGTTCCGCCATGGGATATTCCATCATCACGGACAGCTCCGTGAGGTACCAGCGGGGTCCGGCGCGGAAGTAATCGCTGAACACCACCACATTGCAGGACAGCGACTCACTGAACATGGCGTCGCGGGTCAAAGCCATGGCCTGCCGGGGAACAGACTTTTTACCGGCATCCACTACGGGGCCCATCAGTACGATTCCGGCCACCTGTTCCGGCTGCTGCAGCGCCAGTTCCGCGGCGAACTGGGTGCCCATTGAGTGCCCCACCGCAATGTAGCCACTCACGCCTGCATCCGATAGGACAGCTGCGATAAACGCCGCGTAGTCCTCCACCTGAAGCTGGCGGGAAGGGCGGGAAGTAGGGCCAAAGCCGGGCAGGTCGAAGCTGTAGACATCCGCCCCCTCGGCCAGTTCAAGGTGCAGCCGGGCCAGGTACCGGTGGGAAACCCCGATGCCGTGGAGCAGGACGTAGGCGGGACGGGCAGGGTGTTCGGGCCCGCCAGGGGCGCCTTCCGGGCGGACTGAGGCGTAGAGCTTGCCCCGTAATCCGCCTGCTTCCACATCTATTCCGCCGCTAAGTGCCATCTGCCGAGCATACCGCCCGGGAGCGCTGGGCCGCCGGTAGGCTGGGGGGCATGGCACTGATAGCTCCCCGGATCACCGGCGCCCTTCCTGCCGAGGATGCGGAAAAACTGCACCGGGCACTGGCCGGCAGCGATGACATCACCGTCTTCGTGGACGGCACCGTCCACCGCCTGCCCCCCGTGGCGAGGGACGCCGTCGTTGACCTCCTGCACCGCTTTAGCCGCGGCGAGGCCGTGACCGTCAGCAGCGTGGAGGACATGCTAACCACCTCGAAGGCAGCGGAGCTGGCGGGCATCTCGCACACCTATCTGCGCAACATGACGGACCGCGGCGAAATCCCCGTGGAGTACCGCGGGAGCCACCGGCGGATTCCGCGGGCGGCTATCATGGCATGGCTGGAGGGGCAGAAGAAGGCCGCACAGCGGGACCCGGAGAATACCGGGGAAAAGGACGGCTGACCCTTCCCCCTGCAGGCTTCCCGTGGCGCTAGATCCTGGGCCGGCCCGCCCAGCGCCGCATCTTCAGGGCTGCGTGGAGTTCCAGCCGGGCCATCCCCTTCAGGGGATCCACGCCCAGCAGCTGGCGGATCCGGCCAAGCCTGTTGTAGATGCTGCTGCGGTGCAGGTGGAGCTTGGTGGCCACATCCTGGACTGAGCCGTCGTTGTCATACAGGAGTTCCAGGACCGGGATGAGCTCGCCGTTGCGGTCATGGTCCTCCAGCAGACGGAAGTACACCGAACCCGAGTCAGCCCAGGCGCTGGCCCCTCCGCCCGCCGAAGCCAGGAGCTGGTAGACGCCGGTATTCCTGCAATCCACGAGTTCGCCAAGCTGCGGGTCTACGGCCGCGGCCTGGGCCGCCAGCTTGGATTGCCGGTAGGCCGCCGCGAGCCCCCGCGGCCGGCTGAAGCCCTCGCTGATACCCAGAATGATCCGTTGCACCGGGCGCCCCGAACGCTTCGCGAGCTCCAGCTGGTAGTGGACCAGCACCTGGGCGTGGTTCGCCCTGCCCGATAATTCACGGAACAGGACTACCGAATGCGTGTCCGTTCCGGCGCTGAACAAGGCGGCGTCGACGCCGATGGTTGCCTGGAGCGCGGCAGAGCGGTGGATGAGGGTGGAAGCGATGGGGTCCGGCCCGCCTGCCCAGCCCTCGGCGTCGAGCACCGTCACCACCTGCCAGGGGCCCCGGCCCTGGATCTCCTTCCAGCCTGCGATGGCAGCAACGGCGTTGGGTTCCCCGGCGCATGCCGACAGGAACTCCCGCTCCCGCACGCGCCGGAATTCGGACTCCGCCGTATTCGAATCCAGCAGGAGGCCGGACAGCATCTCAAGTTCGTGGCTCACGGCGGGCAGTTGGGTGAGGATCGCTGTCGGGCTTTCGTCTTCCGAGTCCTGCTGGACCCAGAGATAGCCAACGCGGAAGCCCCGGACCATCAGCGGAACGCACACGCGTCCCAGCATGCCCAGGCCCGGGTTCGCCGGAACCACCACGGGGCGGACAGCGGTGGCGATGCCGTGCGAAAGCTGCCACGCGCTCACATCCGCCGGGACTTTCTTGCTCAGCAGGAAGTTCACACGCACACGGTCCGCATGCGACTGGTTGGAGCTGTACGCGAGCAGCACTCCGTCCAGGTCCTCCAGGGACAGGCCGCGGCCCAGCTTCTGTGCCACCTGCTCCACCAGCTGTTCAACACCCTGCTGCTGCATGCGCCAACAGTACTGCTTGGATGGGCTCCCGGACGAACGGACAGGAGGCGACACTTGCCGCTTCGAGACTCGACAAATGTTTAGGCCGCGACGAGGAAAACCGCGGAATGATGCGGTTGCTTCAGTAAGGCCAGCTGCCTTTCCTGTCAGCTGGCTCACAAACCGGATCTATCGTTGAAACACGAAATCCGTCCGCACTTTCCGGCTTCACCAAGCCGAGAACCTGGAGCCCACGATGATCATCGGTGTCCCCAAAGAAATCAAGAACAACGAATTCCGGGTGGCCATCACCGCCGCCGGCGTCCACGAGTTCCGCACCCACGGACACACTGTGCTGGTGGAGCGAGGCGCAGGACTGGGTTCCGGCATCACCGATGAGGAATACTCAATTGCCGGTGCCGAGATCGTCAACGAGGCGGACGACGTCTGGGCCCGCGCCGACATGGTGATGAAGGTCAAGGAACCCATCAAGGCCGAATACCACCGCTTCCGCAAGGGCCTGATCCTCTTCACCTACCTGCACCTAGCGGCCGAACCCGAACTCACCCGGGAGCTCATCAACTCCGGCGTCACCGCGATCGCCTACGAGACCGTCCAGGAGGGCCGGTCCCTGCCGCTGCTCGCCCCGATGTCCGAGGTGGCCGGCCGGCTTTCCGTCCAGGTGGGCGCGTCCTCCCTCATGGCGCCCGCCGGCGGCAAGGGAATCCTGCTCGGCGGCGTGCCCGGCGTGCGCCCGGCCAAGGTCGTGGTGCTGGGTGGCGGTGTGGCGGGCACCAACGCCGCAGCCATGGCGCTGGGCCTCGGCGCAGACGTCACAATCATGGACATCAACATCAACCGCCTGCGTGAACTGGACGCCCAGTACCAGGGCCGGCTGAAGACCGTGGCCTCCAACAAGTACGAAATCGAGAAGTCCGTGGTGGACGCCGACCTGGTGATCGGCTCGGTCCTGATCCCCGGTGCCAAGGCCCCCAAGCTGGTCACCAACGACCTCGTGGCCCGGATGAAACCCGGCTCGGTCCTGGTGGACATCGCCGTGGACCAGGGCGGCTGCTTCGAGGACACCCACCCCACCACGCACCAGGAACCCACATACAAGGTGCACAACACCATCTTCTACTGCGTAGCCAACATGCCCGGCGCTGTGCCCAACACGTCCACCTACGCACTGACCAACGTGACCCTGCGCTACGCCGTGGCGCTGGCCAACCTTGGCGTCAAGGCCGCCTTCGACCGCGACCCCGCCCTGGCAGCCGGCCTCAACATCGCCGCGGGCCATGTGGCGCATCACTCCGTGTCCGAGGCGCACAACCTGCCACTCGTGGCGGACTGGCACGAACTGGTTACTGCTTAGCGCAAACGCCCGGTCCAGATTAGTGCGCCCACTTCCGGGCCGCTTCGATGAGCTTCAGGGTTTCGACGGCGTCTTCCGGGTCAACCGGAAGCGGCGCTGCTGAGGTGGCGCCGCCGTCGAGGATCTTCGCCGCGAGAATGCGGTAGAACTCGGGATACGCGCCACGTTCGGTGGGCAGGGCGTCCAGGTGGCCGTCGCGGCCCAGGAGACCTGCCCACTCCGGAGCCTCTTCGCCGTAGTCAGCGTCGAGGGGGCTCCCGCCCGCGGCCATGTACGGCTCCTGCGGATCCACGCCCTTCTTAGTGAATCCTCCCACGGAGCCCAGCACGCGGAACCGGGGGCCCTGCTGGGCGCACAGCATATTCATGGTGAGGTGGCTGAAAACGCCCGACTCATGCCGCAGGACCACGAAAACGTCATCGTCCGCCCGCTCGTCAGACCGGCGCGCCTTCAGCTCGGCATGGACCACGGCGGCGGGGCCAAAAAGCTGGAGCGCCTGGTCGATCAGGTGGCTGCCGAGATCGAATAGGGTGCCGCCGCCGTCGGCCGCCGTGGCGCGTGCCTTCCAGGCCTTTGCGATCGCCGGCGACCACCGCTCGAAACGGGACTCAAACCGGGTGACCTTCCCCAGGGCTTCGGCCGCGATGAGCTTCCTCAGTGTCAGGAAGTCGCCGTCCCACCGCCGGTTCTGGAAAACCGTCAGCACCCGGCCCAGTTCCCCGGCCAGCGCAATGAGTTCCTGGCCCTCCCCGCTGGTCACGGTGAAAGGCTTGTCCACCACCACGTCCAGCCCGGCCTCCAACGCTGCCTTGGCCAAGGGGTAGTGGGTTGCCGGCGGTGTTCCCAGCACCACCAGGTCCAACTCGTGGGCATGGGCAAGGACCGCCTGGCCGTCCGGCACCGTCTTTACGCCCTCGTACCGTTCGGTGGCAGCGGACTCCCTTCCGGCGTCGGAGGTAGCTATGACGTTCAGCGAGTAGCTCGGATCCGCTGCTATCAGGGGAGCATGGAACACGCTCCCGGACAGTCCGAAGCCCACAACTGCGGTTCGGATGGTGCGCTGCGAAGCTTCAGTTCCGGTCATGTTCCTACGCTACTCCGGCCCGGTGAACCCGGCAGTGGGCCGGAGTGTGCGGCACGTGCGGGAGGGTTGGCCGAAAGGGCGCATTGGCTGAGAGAGCGTCGGGCGAAAAGCCGCGTTAAGTGCGACAGCGTCGGCGGGGTTGGGCAGACGGCGAAGGCCGGCATCCCCTCCCCAGGGGATACCGGCCTTCACCAACAGAGCAGCGAGTGCTACTTCTTTTCCCAGCCGATGGTGGTCCAGTCCGGAACCTGGGACAGGCTCTGGAACAGGGACGGGCCGTAGTTGGCCAGGCCGGTGCGGACGAAGGAGATCTGCGGGCCGTTCATGACCACGCCCATGGAGAAGTACTTTGCCATGTGCTCCTTCTCGACCTCCATGGCCGCCTTGTTGCGCTCGGCGTTGTCCTCGATGGAGGCGAGGTCAGCGATCTTCTTGTCCAGCTCGGCGTCGCCCAGCTGGTTCTCGTTGGTCTTGGAGTCGTAGTACTGCTTCACGGCCGAGGTGGCGTCCGGACCCACTGTGTAGCCCGAAACGCTCATGTCGAATTCACGCGAGCCCAGGACCTTGCCGAAGTCTGCCGAAGCGCGCTGGTCGATGCCAACATCCATGCCGCCGGCCTGCAGCTGCTTCTGCAGGGTCTGGGTGAAGGCAAGGGTGGTGGGGTCGTCACCGAAGTTGCTGATCTTGAAGGCTGCGGGCTTGCCGTCCTTCTCCATGATGCCGTTGGCGTTCTCGGTGTAACCCGCGTCCGTCAGCACCTTCTTGGCGGCTTCCGGACCGGTTTCCTTCACGGGGTAGTTGTCTTGGTAGTACTCGGAGAAGGGCATGAGCATCATGGAGCCGGAGCTGGGCTCCTCCCAGTTCAGGCCGTTGAAGCGGACCTTGCGGAGGGCTTCGCGGTCCACGGCTGCGAAGATGGCCTTGCGGACCGCCACGTCGGTGATGCGCTGGGCGTTGAGGTTCATGCCGCCCGCGAAGAGCCGCTGGCCGCGGCGGACCTCGGAGTCCTTGGTGCCCTCGAGCTGCTTGTAGAGGGAGATGGTGTTGGCAGACATCGCGTCGATCTCGCCGTTCTTGAAGGCGGCGATCTGGGCGCTGGTTTCAAGCTGGCGGAACACCACGTTCTCCAGCACCGGCTTGTTGCCCCACCACTTCTCGTTGGGCACCAGGGTTACGGTCTTGGCCGCCTGGTCATACTGGTCCAGCTTGAAGGGGCCGGCCATCCATTCCGGGTGCAGTTCACCGTTGAAGCCCTCGTTGAAAATCTGGGGGCTGTTCACGGCCGGGTGGATGAGGCCGAAGAAGAGATCCTCCAGCGGATACACCGGCTGGGAGGTCTTGACGATGACTTCCTTGTCGCTGCTGCCGGCCTCCACGGACTCCACGAACTCGTAAGCGCCGGAGGTGACAATGTCGTAGCCGGCGTCCGGGCTCTTCAGGATGTTCCAGGTGTTCTGGAAAGCCTTAACGTCAATGGGGGTGCCGTCGTTGTAGGTGGCCTTTTCGTTGACCTTGATGGTAATGGTCTGCTTGCCGTCTTCTACTTTGTTCTCCACAGACTCGCAGAAGTCCTGGTTGGGGGACGCCTTGCCCAGGAAGTCGAGCTTCCAGCAGCCGCCGATGCCGCCGCTGTTGACCGCCACAGGGTTCATGGGGATCTGCAGGGCGGAGTTGTCTGCGCTGTTGCCGTTGTTCGAGAATCCATTGAAGTCCGGGCCGATGTTGCCCAGCGGAAGGGTGACCTTGCCGCCCTGCTCAAGATCGGCGGCGGGCTTCTCGTTGATGCTGATGAGCTTCGACAGGTCGCTGCCTGCCTCCTGCCCCTTGGCCGTTTCCGGGCCGGTGGAACCGCCACCGCCGCCGCAGGCCGTCAGCGCCAGAGCTGCGGCAACCGCCGCTGCTCCGCCGATCCTGTTCAGATTCCTCATGGTGTTCCCTTCGTTGGTGCGGGTGGTGGTGCTGGTGATGGGTCGGAAAAGCCTAGGGTGCATGGTGGTCTGCCTGTTCGTGCACCACCAGCATGTCCTCGTCCATCTCTCCGTCGGGGAAAAAACAGGCGAAGCGCTGGTCGGGGGCGGGCAGCGGATGCGCCGCCAGTGCCTGGGCGGGCGCGGAGGGCGCCACAGGCTCCAGCGGCGGTTCGAGGGTCAGGCACTTCTCCTGCTTCACCGGCGGGAGTGCCGCGAAAACCGGGCAGCGGGTGGCAAAGTTGCAGCCCTTGGGTGCATCCAGGGGAGAGGGCAGGTCCCCTTGAAGGATAATGCGTTCGCGGGTCCGTTCCAGTTGCGGGTCCGGAACGGGGATGGCGGAGAGCAGGGCGCGGGTGTACGGGTGGCGGGGGTTGTCGAACACCCGGTCAACCTCGCCGATCTCCACGATCTTGCCCAGGTACATGACGGCCACCCGGTTGGAAATGTGCCGGACCACTGAGAGATCGTGGGCCACCAGGAGATAGCTGAGGCCCAGTTCGGCCCGGAGCCTGTCCAGTAGGTTGATGACCCCTGCCTGGACTGAAACATCCAGTGCGGACACGGGTTCGTCGAGGACCACCAGCTTGGGGTTCACGGCCAGGGCGCGGGCTATGCCGATCCGCTGGCGCTGTCCCCCCGAGAACTGGTTGGGGAAGCGGTTGACATGGTCCGGCTGCAGTCCCACCAGCTTCATCAGTTCCAGGATGCGCTTCTTGATGGCCTGCCGGTCCATGCCAGCGTTCTGAAGTGGCTCGGCGAGGACTTCGTAAACAGTGAAGCGGGGGTCCAGGGCGCCGGTGGGGTCCTGGAAGACCATCTGCAGTTCCCGGCGCATGGCGCTCTTCGTCCGCGAATCAGTGGCCTGCTTGTTGCTGATCCCGCCAATCAGCACTTCGCCGTCCTGGTCCTTGTGGAACTCCATAATTTCCAGGAGCGTGGTGGTCTTGCCGGAGCCCGATTCCCCCACGATGGAGAAGCACTCCCCCTCGCGGATGTCGAAGCTCAGGCCGTCCACGGCCTTGACGGTGCCGATGCGGCGCTTGAGCAAAGCACCCCTGGTGAGCGGGAAGTGCTTGCGGACGTCCTTGAGCTGCAGGACAGTGGAACGCTTCTCCCGCGGAACGGCATCAAAGCGGGATACCGGTACGGGCGGAGCGGCGAAAACGTCGTGGACATCCACGTCGCCGCCGAGGGAGCCGGACTTGATGCACGCGGCCCGGTGGAGGGCGCTCCCCGGCACCGGAGCCAGCGCCGGCTCGCCCGCCAGGCACGCGTCGGACACCAGCGGGCAGCGGGGCGCGAACGAGCAGCCCGTGGGAGTGCGGATCAGGTTGGGCGGCATGCCCTCAATGGGGACCAGCGAGGATTTCTCTGCAACGTCAACCCGGGGAACGGCGCCGAGGAGGCCCATGGTGTAGGGCATTCGGGGGTTGTAGTAGATATCGTCCACCGCGCCCGTCTCCACAGGCTTGCCGGCGTACATGACCATGATGTCGTCCGCCACGCCCGCAACCACGCCGAGGTCGTGCGTGATCATCACGACGGCGGCACCCGTCTCCTCCTGCGCGGTATGCAGCACCTCCAGCACCTGGGCCTGGATGGTGACGTCCAGCGCCGTCGTCGGCTCATCCGCGATCAGGACCCGCGGATTGTTGGCGATGGCGATGGCGATCATCACGCGCTGGCGCATGCCGCCGGAGAATTCGTGCGGAAAGGCCTTGAGGCGTTCCCTGGGGCTGGGGATCCCCACCATGGCCAGGAGTTCGACGGCGCGGGCTTCTTTGGCCTGCCTGCTCATGGTGGGGTTGTGGATGGTGAGCGCCTCCACGATCTGCGCTCCCACCGTGTACACCGGCGTCAGGGAGGACAGCGGGTCCTGGAAGACCATGGCCAGTTCATTGCCGCGGTATTCACACATGGCTTTATCGCTGAGGCCCAGCAGTTCCCTGCCCTTGAGCATCACAGAACCGGATACCTCGGCCGTGGACGGCAAAAGGCCCATGATGGCCAGCGAGGTGACGGATTTCCCTGACCCGGACTCACCCACAATGCCCAGCGTCTTTCCCGGCAGCAGGTCAAAGTCGACTCCGCGCACGGCGTGGACCACGCCGTTCTCGGTGCTGAAGCGGACGCTCAGGTCCCGGACGGACAGGACAGCATCCGATGGGGCGTGCAGGCCTGCCACGTGCAACCGCTCCACGTCCGGCTGGGTGTGGCCGGGCCCCGTGGTTATTTCGCTGCTCATGACGCGTTCCTCTTCACACGGGTTTTGAGGGCTTTGCGTTTTGTGGCGCTGCCGCTTGAGCTCGAGCTGGGGTCGAAGGCGTCGCGCAGTCCGTCATTCATCATGGCCAGGGAGCCGGTGAGGAGCAACATGACGGCCAACGGTACCCAGAACATCCACGGGAAGGTCTGCACCTGGGACGTGGCGCCGCCGATGAGAACCCCGAGACTGACATCCGGCACCTTGATGCCGATGCCGATGAAGGAAAAGGCCACCTCTGCGAGGATGGCGCCGGTGACGCCGCGGGTGATGTCCAGGACCAGGAGGGATCCGATATTGGGGACCAGGTGCCTCCAGACGATCCTGCGGGCCGGGATGCCCATGTACTGGGCTGCCTTGACGAAGTCCCGCTGCATCAGGGACATGGACAGTGAACGGATCAGCCTGGCCGTGCCCATCCAGCTGAAGACCAGCAGCACGATGATCAGCAGCAGCCAGGAGGGCAGGTCCCGCTTGAGCCCTTCCCCTCCGCCGCTGGTGGCCACAGCAACCACCAGGAGGGCCGGCATCATGATGAGCGCTTCAAGGATAAAGAGCATCACCTTGTCCACTTTGCCGCCGAAGTAGGCCATGGTGCACCCGTAGACAGCGGCCACGAGGACCGAAACCAGCCCCACGATCAGTCCGATCAGGATGGAGATCCTGGTGCCCTCCACCGTCATTGCGTAGAGGTCAATGCCCGCCTGGGACGTGCCGAGGTAATGCTCGGCCGACGGCGGCATGCCGATGTTGAAGGGGTCGATGGTTTCCTTGTCCCACGGCGTGAGATACCCGCCGATGAAGGAGAAAACGGTCAAGGCAAGGAAGATGGCCAGGCCCGCTACGGCCGTCCTGTTCCGCATGAAGCGGCGGAAAATGATGGTGTTCTTGCCGATGACGACGTCAGCACCCTCCAGGTGTGCGTCCTGGGCGACGGCGGCAGGGTCGACGGCGTTGAGGTTGGTCACGGTTACTGCACCCGCACTCTCGGGTCAACAAGGGTTGTGGCGAAGTCCGCCAGGATGGCGCCGAGGGCAAAAATGACCGAACCGTAGGCCAGCGTGGCGGTGGCGGCGTTGACGTCCTGCAGCGAGATGGCGTCGATGCTCCACGACCCCACGCCGGGCCACGCGAAGATCTTCTCCGCGAAGAAACCGCCGGCGAAGATGGCCGGGATAGTGAAGGCGATGCTCTGGGCCACCGGAATGAACGAGACACGCAGTGCATGCCGGGAAATTGCCTGGTTCCGGGTAAGCCCTTTTGCCCTGGCCGTCCGGACAAAATCGGCATTGACGTTGTCGAGGAGGTACTGGCGCTGGGCGATTTGGTATGAGCCCCAACCCACGAGGGTGATCGCGACGGTGGGAACCGCGTAATGCGCCAGCATGTCCACGAACTGGGCCCAGCCCGGTTGGATACCCGGTGTGGAGATGCCGGTGACGAAGAAGATCCGCTCCCCCACGGTCTCGTTGATGCTGATGGCGCCCAACTGCACCAGGAAGTAGGCGATCGGCGCCGGCACGATGTAGGCGAGGTAGCTGTACGAAGTGATGGCCCGGTCCTGGAACTTGTACTGGCGTGCGGCGGAGTAGACGCCCAGTGCAACCCCGATGACGAGGGTCAGGATGATCGAGGCAAGGAAGAGCCTGGTGGAAATCCAGACGCGGTCGCCGAATTCAGCGTTGATGTAGGCACCGTTGGGGCTGCGGCCCCAGTCCCAGCGCGTGACGATCGCGGTAAGCCATTCGACATACCGTTCCCAGGGGCTGAGGTCCGGGTCGAGGCCCTTCAGGCGCATGGAGTTGGCCACCTGCTCCGGAGTGGGGCGGGGAATCCGCTCCTGTTCCAGCAGAGCCGGCTTCAGGGAGCTGACAGCCAGAAAGTATCCGGCCGAGGTGGTCAGGAAAATCATGAAAATATATGTAATGCCGCGCTTGGCGAGATACCTGAGCATGGAGGGTTATTTCCGTTTCGCCGCCACATGCCGGGGGGAGGGAAACTGCGCGCTGCATTGGTGCGTCGGGGTGTTGCGCATATCAACGATCAACGTGCTGGATCCTTCCGTTATCCCCGGATCAGCGGGGGTTGGGCCGCTTCACCGGGTCCTCTGCCAGCGGATGGCTGGCTTCCCACGGCCTTGGCAGGCGATCCGGGTGAACTATGTCGGGGGTCACACTCCCGAGGAAACTATCACAAGGAGCACCTGAATCTGCGGGTGAATGCCCGGAAAACCCGGCGGCCGTATCAGATCGTTATGAATAGTTCTGTGAAGTTGATTTGACTGGACGTACGGTAGCGGCTGCCGTAACCTACGCGCCGCGGACAACCCGCGTGACAAGATCCGTCCAGGACGCAACCAGCCGGTCAACCGTCACGCCGTAAACCCGGACCAGCCTCAACAGCCGCGCCGGGTCCAGGGTGGATGCCAGGGAGCCGGCCATGAGCCAGGGCTCCGGCTCGAAACCCTCCTCCCGCAGCAGGACCTCAATGTGCCGTTGCCAGAGAGCAGCAGCGGGAACTTCGGCCAGCCCACGGGAAGCACTGTCAGCGGCAAGGGCGAGGTCCCCATACTCCATCACATAGCCGATGCGACCGGCGCCGAAGGCAATGAGGCGCTCCAGGCCCGGTGCGCCTGGCCCGAGAGGCGGCGGTCCGAACATGAAGCGGGCCTGGAACTCAGCTTCCGATTCGCTAAGGAGCGTCTGCATCAGCCCTGCGCGGCTGCCAAAACGGCGGAAGACGGTGCCCTTGCCCACTCCCGCCTGCTCGGCCAACCGATCCATCGTCAGGCCTTCTGCCCCACATTCACTGATCAGTTCACGGGCGGCGGACAGCAGGCGCTCACGGTTCCGCAGGGCGTCACGGCGTTCCGCCCCAAGCCGCTGCGCCGATCCCGGCCCCGGTGGGATTAAGCTCACATCCCCCAGTCTAGCCCTCGGGAATAAGAAGCGGACCACAGTCCGTTTACACTGGTGAAGGCAGCAGTTGCCTCAGCTTTCGAACCCGCCGCGGCTCCTGCCCCGGACCAACACAAGGAGTTCCCATGACCAAGAGCACTGTCCTCACCCTCGTCGGCAGCCTCCGGGCAGAATCCACCAACCAAAAGCTGGCCGAAGCAATCCAGCTCAATGCACCCGATCAGGTGGACGTGGTCATCCACGAAAGCCTCGGCAGCATTCCCTTCTACAACGAGGACATCGACGTCGAAGGCCAGGTTCCGCCCGCCGCCGCCGCCCTGCGCGCCGCGGCAAGTGAGGCTGATACCGTCCTGCTGGTCACCCCGGAGCACAACGGCACCGTCCCCGCAGCACTGAAGAATGCCATCGACTGGCTGTCCCGCCCCTTCGGCGCCGGAGCCCTCGCCGGAAAGCCGACGGCCGTCGTCGGAACCGCTTTTGGCCAGTACGGCGGCGTCTGGGCGCAGGACGAGGCCCGCAAGGCCGCAGGTATCGCCGGCGCCCAGGTCCTGGAGGACGTCAAGCTGGCCGTTCCGGGCTCCATGGTGCGCTTTGCCGAAATCCACCCCAAGGACGACGCTGAGGTCGTGGAGCAGATCAAGGACGTGTTCGACGCCCTCGCCGCCTCCCAGCCGGCGGCATAGCCACCGCAGTCCCTGGCGTCAGTGCCCCGGCGCCCAAGGTGCGTCGGGGCACTGCCGTCTGTCCGGCCGCCCCCCTTGGTTCTGGCTGCGCGGTCCGATCGTTGCTAGCGTGACGGAATGAACCCCTCGAAGGCGCCGGCAGAGATCCTGGACATATCGGGAGCAGAGGTACGCATCTCCAGTCCGGACAAGGTGCTGTTCCCGGGGCCGGGGATTACGAAGCTGGACCTGGTGCGCTACTACCTGTCGGTGGCGGACGGCGCGCTGCGCGGCGCGGGCGGCCGGCCTATGGTGCTCAAGCGTTTTCCGAAAGGCATCGACGCCGAACCGTTCTTCCAGAAACGGGTCCCGGAGAACCATCCGGAGTTCATCGATACGGCCACTCTCCACTATGCGTCCGGGACTTCTGCTGAAGAGGCGGTGATCCGGAATGCCGCAGGACTTGCATGGGTTGTGAACCTCGGCTGCCTGGACCTCAACCCCCACCCAGTACGTGCGGAGGACCTTGAGCACCCGGACGAGCTTCGGGTTGACCTTGATCCGATGCCGGGGGTGGACTGGTCCCAGATCGTGGACGTCGCCTATGTTGCACGGGAAGTCCTGGATGAGGTGGGGCTGATGGGCTGGGCGAAGACCAGCGGCTCACGGGGACTCCACATCCTGGTGCGCATCGCACCCCGGTGGTCCTTCCGTGATGTGCGGCTCGCGGCCGAAACCCTTGCCCGGGAGGTGGAAAACCGCGCTCCGGGTCTGGCCACAGCACGGTGGTGGAAGGAGGAACGCGGCGAAAGCGTGTTTGTCGACTTCAACCAGAACGCCAAGGACCGCACAGTGGCGTCCGCGTACTCGGTCCGCCCCCTTCCCGATGCCCGCGTGTCCACACCGCTCACGTGGGACGAGGTGCGTTCTGCCCGCCCGGAGGAGTTCACCGTGCGCACTGTGCCCGGGCGGTTCGCTGACATGGGCGACCCCCACGAGGGGATTGACGACGCGGCCGGCACCTTGGAAGGGCTGCTGGCGCTGGCAGCCGAACTCGGCCCCGCCGAGAAAGCTCCCCGCGGGGGCGATGGGTCGGGCCGCCGCCAGTCCGTGATGCCGCTAATCGAGGTGGCCCGCACCAAGACCAAACCCGAGGCGCTGGCCGCCCTGGATGAATGGAAGTCCCGGCACGCGGACCTCGTCCCGGCCCTGCACCCCGCCGACGTCCTGGTGGACGGAATGCGCGGATCAAGCTCGCTCTGGTACCGGGTCCGCGTGAACCTGCAGCACGTCCCGGAGCCGGACCGCCCGCCGCAGGAGGAACTGATCGCCGACTATGACCCGTGGGCTGGCAGGGAGTGGCCGGGGCAACCGGCGTCCTGACGTCCCCCGCGCACGGGTCCCCGCCGTGACCAACTCTTGTCCCAACCGGTATTGTCCCGGCATTCCCGCCCAGTGGCGTCGGCCGTAACGTTAATCCACCGGACCGGAACAGAATTGCGGTGCAGGCATGCGCGCAGGGTTGAGTTCAGAAAGAGGCAGTGCAGCGCTGCGGACGGCGGTGGCAGCCAGCCTGGTGCTTCCGTTGTGCCTGGGCGGGTGTTCGATCCAGGACCTCCGCGGATCAGCACCGGCTTCTTCCGCTCCCATGGCCATCACGGGAAGTACGCCGGCCGCCGTGCCGCCGTCCCCGACCCCGATACCGCAGCCTCAGGACGCAGCCCCGCCTGGAACCTCTGCTCCACCGCCCCCGCCCACGGGAGCGGGAAATCGCGGTAACCCCGACGATGCGGACGCTCACGGCACAAGCACTCCCGCCCCAAGCGGGGAAGGGGGCTCCCTCCCGGCTACCGGGCCGTCCCCCTCCGGCCCGGCGCCACAGCCGCCAGCAGCTGGCAGCCCCGGCACCGGAACCGGCGACAGGATCGCGGCGGCCTCGGTAACGGCCTACTACGTGTTGGTGGACGACGGCGGCATGCACGGTGTGCGGTTTGGCTGCAATGACAGCCTGGTGGGATTCGCCCAGGAGAGCAGGGCGGGTGAAGAGCCACTTGCGGCAGCCATGGCGGCACTGCTCGACGCACCACAGGAAGCGGTTCTCTCATCAGGCGGTGCCGCTGCCTACAACGCCTTGTCCGGTTCACGGCTGAAGTTCCTCTCCGGGAGCTTCGACGGCACCACGGTGACGGTATACCTGGCTGGCGTCATGAGGCCCGGAGGCACGTGCGATATTCCCCGGATGGAAGCCCAGCTGACCCAGACAGCCCTGGCTGCAGTCGGCGCCATCCGCGCAGAAATCTACGTCAACGGGCGCACCCTGACAGAAGCGATGACGCTGGGGTAGTTAGAGGCAAAAGGCACTTCCGCCGGCCTT
Source organism: Pseudarthrobacter sp. NamB4 (assembly GCF_005796185.1). Lineage (GTDB taxonomy): Bacteria > Actinomycetota > Actinomycetes > Actinomycetales > Micrococcaceae > Arthrobacter. The sequence goes on along the minus strand of NZ_VAHM01000006.1, from coordinate 162,948 downwards.
TGTACCTCGAAGATAAACAGCTGTTGCTTTAAAGACAACTCTTCGCTGTATCCTGATGATGTGAGCCACGAGACACTCGACGCCGCAGCAGGGACGCTGCCGGCCGAAGCCATTGACGCCATCGAGCGGGCGGCTACTTCCGCCCACCGCCACGACGAGCTGTTCTCGGAACGCGCCGCGAACATCCGCCAATCAGCGGTGCGGGATGTCTTTGACATCTCCATGCGCCCGGGGCTCGTCTCGCTGGCGGGCGGAAGCCCCTACCTGCAGTCCCTCCCGCTGGACCGGCTTGCCGCCACCGCGGCCAGGATCATCACCGAGGACGGGCTCACTGCGCTGCAGTACAGCAGCGGCCAAGGCTCGGAAGAGCTGCGGAAGCAGATCTGTGAAGTGATGGCCGCGGAAGGCATCCAGGATGCCCTGCCCCAGAACGTGGTGATCACCGCCGGTTCGCAGTCCGCCCAGGACGTGGCCACCAAGGTCTTCTGCAACCCGGGCGATGTGGTGCTGGTCGAAGATCCAACCTACGTAGGGGCGCTGAACACGTTCGAGGCCTACCAGGTGCAGGTTGAAACTGTTGAGATGGACCAGTCGGGTCTGGTTCCCGAGCTCCTGGAGGCAAAGATCGCAGCCCTCCAGCTGGCCGGCAAAAGCATCAAGTTTCTGTACACGATTCCCAACTTCAACAACCCCTCCGGAATAACCCTCGCCAAGGACCGGCGCCAGCAGGTGGTGGAGATATGCCGCAAGGCGAATATCCTGGTGGTCGAGGACAACCCTTATGGACTGCTCCGGTACAGCGGGGAGCCCCTTCAGCCGCTTCGGGCCGACAACCCCGGCGACGTGATCTACATGGGATCCTTTTCCAAGATCTTTGCGCCAGGGCTGCGCATCGGCTGGGCCCTGGTCCCGGAACACCTGCAGCGCCGCTACTACCTGGCAGCGGAATCCGTTACCCTGTGTCCGCCGGCGTTCAACCAGATGCTCATCTCTGCATATCTGCGTGAGTACGACTGGAAAGGCCAGATCGAGACGTACCGCGGCCTGTACGCCGAGCGGTGTAAGGCCATGCTGACAGCCCTGGCGGAACATATGCCGGCTGGGACCACGTGGACCAGCCCGGAAGGCGGCTTTTTCGTCTGGGTGACGCTCCCGGAAGGTGTGGACACGTATCCCCTTCTGCACAAGGCGATTGAGGCCGGTGTGGTGTTTATTCCGGGAGCCGCCTTCACGCCGTCGGACGAGCCGTCCAACAAGCTGCGCCTTGCCTTCAGCGCGGTGCCGCCCGAGGCCATCGCCGAAGGGGTCCGCCGCCTGGCGCCGGTGCTTCAGGAAGCCATCGCCGCACTGTAGCCTAAGCCTGACCAGCGCCATAAAACCAAGCAAAGGAGTACGCATGAGCGGAACGGTACTTGTCGGCGTGGACGGCAGCGCAACGGCGAAGAAGGCAGCCGAGGCGGCGCGGGACCTCGCGGCCGCCCTGGGCGCTTCCCTCCACGTGGTGTCGGCCTTCGACAGCGACCGCACGGAAGTCTTCGGCAGCGGCAGCGATCAGTGGATCGTGTCCGACGCCGATGCCGCCGAGCATGTCGCCAAGACGGTTGCGGAATCGCTGGGCAGGGACATCAAAATCACCTATTCCGCCGCCCGCGGCAGGCCGGCGGACGCGCTGATCAAGGAAGCGCTGCGGACGGAAGCCCGGATCATCGTGGTGGGAAACCGCAGGATGCACGGCATCGGCAAGGTGCTTGGCAGCGTCGCCAACAGTGTTGCCCACAATGCTCCTTGCGACGTTTACATCGCGAACACCTACGACGCCGACTAGCAGTTACCGCGGACAGTCCGCCTGGTGGCGCACGTCGCTGCGGGGGGTGTCTCTTCTCACGGCCTTACCAGGGTTCCCGCCGTGCGCACGAAGATAAAATCGAATACGGCCCCAACGGCGCGGACACTCAGCATCCACCACCATCAAGGGGCCCCGTTGATTACTCTCCAGCGCCGCCAGCTCGCAGGCCACGACATCCTCCTGGCCCGCCACGGCAACCATATCTGCTCCATGCGGGTTGATCGCGACAATAACCGGGTAGTGGCCCTGCTGGACGATGGGAGCGTCGACAGCGCGCCCAACCTCATCGCACCCGGCATCAAGCTTCCCGAGACCGTGGGAAGCGTACTGCGGGAGGACTGGAAGCTCCTGACGGCCTGGGCCGGCATGGCAACGGCGATGGGCGTGCTTATGGCGGGGGCCGCAGTGGTTTTGGGCACTACCGCTGACCCGGCCATCCTGGAGATGCTGACAGCCAACCCGTACGCAGCGTTCTAGAGCGGGAAGACGCAGCTTTACAGCGGCCCGGGCGCCTCCGGCCTAAACCACCATCCAGCCCTGCAGCACCCACCAGATCCCCGCCATGACGGTGCCGCCAAAGAGCGAGCCCGCGACCACCTGGGCTACCGAATGCGCACGCAGCACCACGCGTGACCAGCCAACAGCGGGTATCAGCAGCAGTAACGGAAACCAGGCCGGCCCGAGCATGAGGACAGTGATTGCCGTTGATGAGGACATCGCGGCAGCATGCCCGCTGATCTTCCAGAACGGGCTCACCCCCGCTACGACCACCACTCCCGCCACCACGGCAAGCACCATGGCCACCACACTCTCCGGCGCTCCCGCCGCCCCTAGCACCACGAGGCCGGCCAGGATGGAGGCAAGCGCCATCAGCAGCACGGGAGCGCGTTGTCCCTTGTTGCTGACATGGTGGTCAGTCACTCTTCCGAGCCGCACCAGCACGAGCAGCAGGAACAGCGGAAGCACGCACACGAACAGGGCCGCCAGCGCACCGTAGCCCATGGTTCCCGGGAAGCCCGGCTGCGTCAGGGGGCTGATCAGCAGCTGGATGCTTACCACCACAGGAGGCTGGAACACTTCAGTCAGCCACCTGGCGGTCCTGTTCTTCACCCTGATGCTGCTGCTGTTGGTCGTCACATCCAGTCCACCCCGAGCCCCCGTCCTAGTCGAGGAGGAGCGCAGGCTCCTCTAGGATGGCCGCGACGTCGGCCATGAAGCGGGCGGACAGGTCACCGTCCACCACGCGGTGGTCGAAGGAGCCGCCGAGGGTGGTGATCCACCGCGGGATTACTTCCCCGTCCAGGACCCACGGCTTCTGCTTGATGGTGCCGAATGCAACGATGGCAACCTCACCGGGATTGATGATGGGGGTGCCGGTATCAATGCCCAAGGCACCGATATTGGTGATGGTCAGCGTGCCGCCCTGCATTTCAGCCGGCTGGGTCTTGCCGGCGCGGGCGGTTACGGCCAGGTTGTTGAGGGCCTGGGCCAGCTCCTTCAGCGACAGGTCCTGGGCGTTCTTGATGTTGGGCACCATCAGGCCACGCGGCGTAGCTGCGGCGATACCAAGGTTCATGTAGTGCTTGACATGGATCTCCGCGCCGTCGGTTCCGTCCGCATTGTCCACCCACGTGGCATTGACGCTGGGGTTCCGGGCAGCGGCCCAAATCACGGCCTTGGCCAGGATGAGCAGCGGTGACACCTTGATGCCTTCAAAGTCACGCGACGCCTTAAGCCGCTTGACAAACTCCATGGTGCGGCTGGCATCCACATCCACGAAGATGCTCACGTGCGGCGCTGAAAACGCGGACTCCACCATCGCCTTCGCCGTGGCCCTGCGGACACCCTTGACGGGAATCCGCTCAATCCGCTGGTCCTGCGGCTTGCCCGCCTTGCCCCAGAAGCCGTCCGCCTTGTCCAGTTCCGCGTCCCGCTGCGCCTGGTAGCTGACCAGGTCCTCCCGCGTTACCTCACCGCGGAGTCCGGTGGCCACCACGTCCGCTAGGTCGATGCCCAGGTCCCGGGCAATCTTGCGGACCGGAGGCTTGGCCAGGACGCGGTTTACCAGCCCTGTGATGGTGCCGCCAAAGGTGGGGCGGTTGTCCAGCGGGGCCGCGCTTGCGGTTTGCGCGGGGGTCTCGTCGCCCGCCGGCATCCCCGGTGCTGCAGACACTTCCGCCGGCGTCCGGGGCTGGACAGGCTCCACCTCGGGGGCGTTGACGGACAGGTTGCCCGCAGCGCCGCCGGTGGTTGATTCCCTCGAAATCCGCGGCCGCCGCTTAACGGCGTCTGCCTTGGGACCCGAGCCCACCAGCGGGCCGCCGGGTAGGGAACTTTCCGTAGCCGAGGCACCGTCTGTTGTGTCGCCGTCGGCCGCCGGAAGCCTTCCGTACAGCGGCTGCACGGGAGTCTCAGGAGCGCGGGCGTCCGGCGGCGTGGTGTCGCCGGCTACGTCATCGCTCACGCTGATGATGGCGGTCCCGACGTCGATGGTCACCCCTTCCGGCACCAGAAGTTCCACGACGGTCCCCGCGAACGGGGAAGGCAGTTCCACGAGGGATTTGGCCGTTTCGATCTCGCACAGGACATCATTGACGGCGACGGCGTCGCCGGGCTTGACCTTCCAGGAGATAATTTCCGCCTCGGTCAGGCCCTCGCCCACATCGGGCAGGTTGAACTTGTTCAGAGTCATGGTGTCCTCGGTTGGGAAAGCCTCAGTAGGAAAGGGAGCGGTCCAGGGCCTCAAGGATGCGGTCAATGTCCGGAAGGTAGTCTTCCTCCACCTTGGCCACCGGGTAAGGCATATGGAATCCGCCCACGCGGATCACCGGCGCTTCGAGGGAATGGAAGGCCCGCTCGCTGATCCGGGCCGCAATCTCGCCGCCGATCCCGCCAAACGTCGGGGCCTCGTGGGCCACGATTAAACGTCCTGTCTTCTGTACAGAGGCGGTGACGGTGTCGAAGTCCAGGGGCGAGATGGACCGCAGGTCGATGACTTCCACGCTGCGGCCGTCCTCTTCCGCGGCGTTGGCGGCCGCCAGGGCAACGGGGACCAGGGGGCCGTAGGCCACAACGGTTGCGTCGGTTCCGCTGCGAAGGATATGGGCCTTAAAGGGATCATCTGCGACGCCCGGGGCAGTGACATCCACTTCACCCTTGAGCCAGTAGCGGCGCTTGGGTTCGAAGATGATCACCGGGTCCTGGCAGTCCACGGCCTGCTGCACCATCCAGTAGGCGTCGTGGGCGTTGGACGGGGTGATGATGCGGAGTCCCGCAGTGTGGGCGAAGAGTGCCTCAGGTGATTCCGAGTGGTGCTCCACGGAACCGATGCCGCCACCGTAGGGGATGCGGATGACCACCGGGACCGTCAGGTTGCCGTTGCTGCGGGCGTGCATTTTTGCCAACTGCGTCGTGATCTGGTTGAAGCCGGGGAAGACAAACCCGTCGAACTGGATTTCGCAGACCGGGCGGTATCCGCGCAGCGCCAGGCCAATGGCGGTGCCGATGATCCCCGATTCCGCCAGCGGCGTGTCCACCACCCTGTCCGGGCCGAACTCCCCGATCAGCCCGTCCGTCACCCGGTAGACGCCCCCCAGCGGACCGATGTCCTCACCCATCAGGAGGGATTTTGGGTTGCGGCCAAGCGTGGCCCGGAGGCCTTCGTTGATGGCCTTGGCAATGGTCATGGTAGTCATCAGTGGCCCGCCTTTCCTGCCTGGCCAGCCGGCTCTTCGCCGCCGGCGAATCCTGCGCTGTACTCCTCGAACCACGCCAGCTCCTCGGCAACCAGCGGGTGCGCTTCCGCGTAGGTGTTGGCGAAGGCTGAGCGGATGTCCGGGGTCTCGAGGTCATGCGTGGTGCGCCGGACGTAGGCGGCGAGTTCATCGCCGTCGGACTTCACCTTCGCGAAGAACCCGTCGTCTGCCAGGCCTTCGGAGCGCAGGTACTTCTCGAGGCGCAGCAGCGGGTCTTTGGCCCGCCAGGCGTCCTCTTCCGCTGACTGGCGGTACTTGGTGGGATCGTCCGCGGTGGTGTGGGCACCAACGCGGTAGGTGAAGGCCTCGATCAGGACCGGGCCCTTGCCCTGGCGGGCGTGTTCCAGCGCCCATTCGGTAACGGCATGCACGGCAATGACATCATTGCCGTCAACGCGGATACCGGGGAAGCCGTACCCCTTGGCCCGGTTGGACAGCGGTACGCGGGTCTGGACGTTGGTGGGCACCGAAATGGCCCAGTGGTTGTTCTGGCAGAAGAACACCACCGGGGCGTTGTAGGAGGAGGCGAACACCATGGACTCGTGGACGTCGCCCTCGGAGCTGGCGCCGTCACCAAAGTATGCGATGACGGCGGCTTCCTTGCCTGCGCTTTCCTTGCCTTGCCCGGGCGCTTCCGCGGCTGCCAGCTTCTGGTCACGCTGGATGCCCATGGCGTAGCCGACAGCGTGGAGCGTCTGGGCAGCGAGGACCAGGGTGTAAAGGTGGAAGTTGGTGTCCTGGGGGTTCCAGCCCCCGTTCGACACTCCGCGGAACTGGCGGAGGAGTTCGGCAAGGTCCACGTTGCGGGTCAATGCGACGCCGTGCTCGCGGTAGGTGGGGAAGATGTAGTCCTGCGGCTGGCTTGCCCGGCCGGAGCCGATCTGCGCGGCTTCCTGGCCGGTCAGCGGCACCCAGAGCGCGAGCTGGCCCTGGCGCTGCAGTGCCGTGGCTTCGATATCAAACCGGCGGATTGCGGCCATATCCGCGTACAGGCCGCGGAGCGCTTCCGCTGTAAGTTTCTCCGCATACTCGGTAAAAACGGGATCAAAACCGAGCTTCCCGTCCGGGCCCAGGAGTTGGACCATCTGCGCCGGGGGCTGGCCCATGACCGCCTCGGCATCAGCCTCGCGCTGGTCGTCTACCGCTGTTCCGTCGAACTCGGTGGAAGGCAGATGTGTACCCATACCGTCTCCTTGCTTGCCGCATGCGGATGCAGTGCAAATGTCGCTGGGATATATGCCCTAAAAGGAATGGATTCCCGGCGCGGCATATATATTGCTGTACTGATCCTAACTTTATCTTCAGTAGGTAGCGGGCGAGCTACTTGTTAAGCGCTAGGAACGGCGTGGCGCCTTTGTATAGTCCGCACAGAGCTGCAGAAATCTGGTGTTCGCCTGCTCCTCGCCGATGCTCACCCTGACGCCTTCCCCGGTGAACGCCCTGACAGACAGGCCCCTAGCCCCTGCCAGCGCTGCAAAATCGGAGCTCTCCGCTTCCAGGTCCAGCCACACGAAGTTCCCCTGGGCGTCGGGAACGGCCCATCCAAGGCTGCGTAGCCCCGCCGTAACCCGATCGCGCTCGTCCACCAGTCTTTGTACTCTTTCTACAACCTGGGGGTAGTTCTGCAGCGAAACGATTGCGGCCTTTTCGGCAATCTGGGACACGGCAAACGGTGTTGCCGCGACCCGGAGATGCTGCGTGAGCCCAGGATTGGACACGCTGTAGCCCACCCGGAGACCGGCAAGGCCGTGTGCCTTGGAGAAGGTCCGAAGCACCACCACATTGGGATACTTCCGGTACATGGCGATGCCGTCCACTGCGCCTTCCGCCCGCACGAACTCCTGGTAGGCCTCGTCGATCACCACCACCACATCCGGCGGGACGAGCCGGATGAACTCCTCGGTTTCGGCCGTTCCAAGGACCGGGCCGGTGGGATTGTTGGGTGTGCAGAGGAGGATCATCCTGGTACGTGGAGTTACGGCGGCGGCCATCGCCGGAAGGTCATGCCGCCCATCCGCGGTGACGGGTATCCTGACGCTTTCGGCACCGGCGAGGCCAACACTGATGGGGTAGGCCTCAAAGGAGCGCCAGGCGTAGATCACCTCGTCGGCCGTGCCGTCGTCGTTTCGCCCGGCAAACGTTGCCAGGAGTTGGTTCAGCGCACCCAGACTGCCTGCCCCGGTGACAATGTCGTCCGCGGGAACGCCCAGGAACCCTGACAGCTCGGCGCGGAGCCCGCTGCTGAGCGGGTCCGGGTAGCGGTTGAAATCGGTTTGCTGGGCAATGGCCTCGACGACTGCAGGAAGCGGAGGTAACGGATTCTCGTTGGAAGAAAGCTTGTAACTGGTCAGGCCATCAACGGCGGCGGGCGGCTTCCCGGCGGCATAGCGCGGTAAACGGGCCACCACAGGGCGGGGCTCGATACCCCCCGTTACGGTCTCGGATGAGGTCATGCAGACCAGCCTACTTCCCCCGCTGTGGGAGGGAAGATCGGGCCTTCCCGGGGGTGCTCCGCGGGATTGGGGCGGCCGGCACGTCCTGCCCGGCACAGATCCGGCCAGGACGCGTCCGGCAGGCCGCCCCAACTTCAAGCAGGGGTCAGCGGGTGACTGTTCCTGCCGCCGCGGCCGTCCCCGCCATCTCCTGCGTGCTGTCCGCCCTGGTACCCGCCAACTGCGGAGCCCAGCCGTCCGCGCCACGCAGGTATTCCTCCAGCGTGAACTCCCTGGCCAGCGCGGGATCCAGCTGCGGCCGGGTAGCGGTGATGCGGGATCCCGGACCGTTGTTGTTCAACTCGTGGAAGCGCGCTTCCTGCCAGGAGAAGCCGCTCATGTCAGTCCAGGGAGCGCTGGAAATGTGGGCACCCAGCCATGAGTCCCGGACCAGCACCTGGGCAATGGCATCAACATCGCCGCTGGGGTGCCATGGGCGGCCCAGGTGCACGGAGCCGGACGCGGCATCCGAAACGAACCGGCATCCCGTAAACAGGTAGCCGTGTTTGAGCTGGGTGTTCAGGCTGCCCGCGGAAACGTAGCCGTTGTTCGTGTCCGAGCCGCGGTCCAGGGACCTGATCTCGCAGCCGGAAAAGACTGCCGTTCCCCGGCCGAAGATGAAGTCCACGTCCCCCTCCACATAGCAGTCACTGAAGAAGAAGCGTGACTGCACCCCGCGGGTCGGGGAGTCGACCAGCAGGGTGTCCTGATTGCCGAGGCAGCGGATGTTGCGCAGGACGGCGCGGTCCCCGGTGAGGAAGAGAGCCACTGCCTGCCGGTTCCTCATGTCCTGGTTCGCACCCTCGTCGAAGTCATTGCTGAAGGTGAGGTTGGAGGCCGTGAAGTCCGGCCCGTCAATCCTTACGCTGGCACTTCCGCCCGTGCCGAAGGTTCCGGTGCCGTCCGGCTTGGCTGTACCCGAGGCGTTGTTGTAGACCAGCACGACGTCCTGGGGCTTTTCCCCCAGCCCAATAAAGGAGATCCTCGGCTTGTTTGCCGGCACCCTGACGGTTCCCCGGTAAGTTCCGGGGGCTATGCGTATCTGCGTGCGGCGGGTGCTCCCGGCCGGCACGGCATCCACTGCCGCCTGCACCGTAGCGAACGCCGAGCCTGCCCCGACTTCCAGGACCAGGGGCTTGTCCACTGGCCGTTCGCTGGGCCAGTGAATCCCGTTGAGCGCATCCAGCCCGGCATCGAGGTACTGGAAGTATCCCGGCGGCACTGTCTGGTGGGCCTGCAGTTCGCGGGCCACCAGCCGCGCGACTGCCAGGGCACCTTCGGCCTGGAAATGGGTGTTGTCGGCAACCCCTTCCGGGTACTGCGGGTACTGCCCCGGCGCTGCGTAGAGGAAGTGGGATTTGGTTCCTTCCGCACCAAGCTGTTGCCAGAGGTCCTTGGAGGACGCGGTGAGATCCACCAGCGGCGTTCCCGTGGCTGCTGCCAGTGCACGGACGGCTTCCGGGTAGGGGCCGTGGGAATCCTGGGCAACACCCAGGGCGCTGAACCGGCGGCGCTCCACGGGCGTCACCAGCACGGGCTGCGCACCGCGCTCTGCAGCGCCGCCGATGTACTTTTGCAGATACTCCTTGAAGGTGGTCTGCGGATCGGTGCCCCTTGCCGGATCCTGGACTTTCTCATCATTGTGCCCAAAGGAGATGAGCAGGTAATCGCCGGGCCGCAGCATTTCCAGCACCTCATGCAGCAGGCCGGCGTCGGCAAAGCTCTTGGAAGAGGCGCCGGACCAGGCGTAGTCGAACACAGCGGCCTGCGGCCCCAGCAGCAGGGGCAGTGCCTGCCCCCAGCCGGTGCGGGGACGTTCCGAGTGCTGGTAGGCGGAGGACGTGGAATCGCCCACGACGAATATCACCGGCTTGGGACGGCCCGGGGGTGGGGCAACAACGGGACGGGCCGCCGCGTGCGAAGCAGCTGCTCCCGGGCCCGCGAGTCCAGCGGCGGCTGTGACTGCTCCAGCGGCCACCGCCGTGAGGAGGGAACGGCGGCTGGGTTTGAAACGGCGCATCAGCGGGCCTCCCCAGACGTAAAGACGGGTCCGACGGCGTCCGCCAGGAGGGCCGGAACGGCCTGGGCGGCGTTCACATGGGTCCGCAGCGCGGGCGTCCAGGTGTTGTCCGGCGCCAATTGCCGGTCAGCGGGAGCCGCTGCGTTGTACTCCGCCCTGAGATCCGTAATCTTGCCGTTGACCGCGTTCCCGGTGGTGGTGATGACCTTGCCCTTGAAATAGGCGATCAGCGATGACACGGGGACTTCGGCGGGGATCGTGAAGGCGTTGGCCTCCGCGTGCAGGTGCGATTCCACGCCTGCGCCAAAGGTGTAGCCGTAAGGCACCTTTGAGTCGGCAGCGGCCTTGAAGTGGTTGTTGTAGACGTCCACCTGGCCGTAGCGGACCCGGGGTGCCCGCTGCCCCACGTTCTCGAACACATTGTGGTGGATGGTCACCCGCAGATTCCCCACGTCACCCCGGCTGGTGGAATCGGTGGATCCGATCAGGAGCAGCTTGTCGTGCTCGGAGAAGCGGTTGTAGGACATGGTGACCAGGTCCGAGCCGTTCGTGACGTCGACGGCGCCGTCATGGACCTGGTAGGGCCGGCCGAAGTAGCTGGGCTGTGCGCTGTCCAGGTTGGGGGCATCTGTGAATTGGGAGTGGGCCACCCAGACGTTGGTGGAGCCGTTGATAATCTGCAGCAGATCGTACTCGCTGTTCCAGTTGCCGGTGGCGCCGTCGGTGGGGTCCCAGGACGGGAAGCAGTCGGCAGCGTCGCGCACGGTCAGGTTCCGGAGTATCACGTTCTGCGCCCGGTTGATCCGCAGAGCTGCTCCCGTGATGCTGCTGTCCGGGCCAGCCCCCACGATGGTGGTGTTGCTGGGAATGTCCCAGCGGATGGTGGAAGCCTGTTTCGCGGCCGCAAGCCGCCGCGCACTTTCCTGGGGACCCTCGGGCTCCCTGGTTGTCCCAAAACGGGCGGGATCGAAATCGTGCAGGTAGTGTGCCAGGGAATATCCGGTACCGCTGGCGTAGTCCTCACAGCTCAGGGGAGCGCCAGCTGCGCCGACGTTGGCCTGGATGTCGCCGTGGACCCGGATGATTTTCGGCTCTGAGCCTCCGCTTGCAAACGCTGCCAGCAGTTCTCCGCGGTTTGAAACGTCGTAAACGCGGTCAGGAGTTGCGCCTGCTCCACCCGTGGTTCCCGTCCCGGCGGCTGCCCAGCCGTCGTTGGCGGGGAGCACCTGGCGTTCGAGCGGCTGGCGGACCGTTTGGGCTGTGGGATCGGCCTGCCGTGCCGGCGAGGCGAACGACGGGGCAGGTGCCGCGAGCAGCAGTGCAACACCCGCTGCGACCGATACCGTTAGTGGCGTTGTGTTACGCATGATCTCTCTTCCTCCATTGGAATGAACCACGCTCGGTGCCGCTGGCACGGCACGTAAGAAAGCGATTTCTCTACTATTCAGAAAAAGCTTTCCCGTCGTCAAGACTTTCGTGTATCTTGACAAGTGCGTTGTGCCGCCTGTCACGCTGCCGTGACCGCGCCGTCATCAGCTGTTTGGGCCGGCGCAGGCCCTGAAGAATCCTGCTGACTGACGGTTCTGCCACGCGGCCCAAACGTGGGGTGTGCAAACATAGGCGCATGCGCTCATTCATTGGCCGGGTCCTCATCAGTGGACTGGCCCTGTGGATTGCCAGCTGGATACTGCCAGGCCTGGAGATCTCCACTGCGGCAGCGACAGATGCGGTTGCACAGACCGGCCTCTCGCAGGGAACAGATGTAGCAGGGAGCATTTTGGCCTATCTGTTCGTCGGCCTGATCTTCGGGTTGGTCAATGCCTTTATCCGCCCCTTGGTCAGCCTCCTCTCACTGCCGATCACCATCCTCACACTGGGCCTCTTCACTATCGTCATCAGCGCCGCCATGCTGTACCTGACATCGTGGATCAGCACGTTCACTCCGGTGCACTTCACCATCGATTCCTTCTTCTGGACGGCGGTGCTCGGGGCCATCATCATCACCCTGATCTCATTGGTGGCCGGCCGGCTCACCGGAGTCCGGCGGTAGCTGCGCTTCAATGCCCGGCCGGTGCCGTCCTATCGGCGCTTCCCAGCGGTGCCTCCCTATCGGCGCCCCAACGAAACTGCCCTCCCCTGACGCCGTACTCCTACCGCCCCGCATGTCCCCGCTCGAGCCTGCGTGGACCAGATGGCGCGGGGGCCGGGGCGGGAGGCTGTGTCCGGGCCAGGGAAAACCTCGTAGCCGTCGCGGTGCCTCCTGCCCCCAGCACGGCGGCCAGCGTCCCGGTGGATGCCACCAGGGATGGATCGCCGCTGGCTGACACCAGCCGTGCGGCGTCCTGGTAGTTGCTGAGCCCGTGGCCCATTCCAAGCCCTCCCTCCCCCTCCACCCTCTTCAGGGCGTTGGTGGTGGAGACTGTTATCCGGTCCCTGGTCTCCGGATTGGGGGCACCGTCACCGCCGGGCACCCAGTCTGCCTGATGCTCCAGGTGCAGCAGCTGGACTCCCGGGGCTGGGTCGATCCCGGCCACCGGCGAACCGGCTGTGAGGACGTACCGCAGGTCGTACTCGGACAGCAGGCGCTGGTCTGCAGCCAGGTTCGCGGCATGGATGCCGCCTTGGCTGTAACCCACGGCCACCACCGGGTCTCCCTGCTCCGCGCCGGCTTCCCGGAGCGCCTGCAGGACAGCCGGAGTCAGTTCCCTTGACCCGTTGAACATCGCTTCCGCTATCCCCACCTCATCAAATGGGTTTTCCCCGCCGGCACCGAGGAGGGCAGGCTGGGTACCCGGAATGACGACAACAAACGCGTTGTCCTCCGCCCCGTTGCGCACCTCGATGACCTCAATGAAACCGGCACCGCGTGCATCTATCCGGCGGATGCGCTCCAACAGTCCGGCAGGGGACGCATCAAGGTCCACCCGTATTGTCTCCTCGCGGCGCAGTGTCAGGGGACGTGGCCCGGACGCTCCTGCCTCGTCCGGCCCTTCCGCACCCCAGCCTTTCCGCTGTGTCAGCCGCCTGATATCCGACGCTTCCATGCCCAACCGGGCAATCAGCGTTTCCGCCATCTTTTCGTCGGGACTGCGGGTAGTGCTGAAGTTGGACCAGGAGTTGCGGATATCTTCAGGACTGACCAGCCCCATGGACCTTGCGGCCCCGGCCAGAAACTCGGCCCTCTCATACTCCTGCCTGCAGGCCCGGACCCGGCTGCTGATCCCCTCCAGCTCGGTCCGCACCGCCTTGAGGCTCCGCTCCGACTCGCCCACCGCGCTCAGTGCAAGGGACCCCGTCCACCTGGGCAGATCATGGAAAGGAATGAGGTCCTCCCAGATTCGACGGACCTCAACCTCAACAGTTGCGAGTTTTCCTGCCAGCTGGTCCAGCTTCTCGCCGCCGCCCGTCAGCTCCTCCAGCTGGAAGCTGATGCCGCCCACGCCGCCCCGGACCATGAGCGGCCCATCCTGTGCCGGGCCGGAGAGCCTCAGCGGACCTCCGCTGCCGGACGGCGTAACCTCGGCCATCAGGACATGCCGTTGTGGGAGCAGCCCGCCACCAGGGTCTCCTGGCTGTGCCGTTCCACGGCAGCCCTTGCTGCGCCCAGCGATTCAAGGCAGCGCCCAAGGGCGGCAGCCTGCAGTGACACAGCATCCCGATAAGCCCTCCCAGCCGGCGATTCCCACCGAAGCAGCTGTATGTCTGTGAAGCCTGCCAGGACCTCCTCGGCACTGGCCAGGCATCCGACGACCCGGGCGGCCAACTGGTCCACTCGGGCAGCGCGCAGCATGTCGCTGCGCAGATCCGGGCCTGCAAGCTCGACGCTCATAGCCGCTTCCACCCTGCCTTTACCGTTCCCACTGCACCCTTTCCCTTCGCCTGCTGCCGCATACCCTTCCCACGACGGTACGGAGGGGCACCCCCGGGCTGCAGGACCGCCGTCGGCTATGTGGACAAGTAACCTGCCCGGCCGCCGCTTAAGGGCGTGGTGGAGTTCGTGAAAGAATCAGCACATGCCTGAAACCGCCGCCACAGCTGACACCCGTACGCCCTCAGGACGCCTGGCCCTTGCCGCGTCCCCGGATAAAATCGCGCTGGGACCGCTGGACGGCCGTTACCAGTCGGCCGTGGCACCCCTGGTGGACTACCTGTCCGAAGCGGCGCTCAACCGGGACCGGGTGGCGGTGGAAGTTGAATGGCTCATCCACCTGACCAGCAACAACGTGCTTCCGGGCGCCCGTACGCTGACGCAGGAGCAGCAGGACCAGCTCCGCGCAATCGTCACCGAATTTGACGCCGGTTCAGTGGCCGAGCTGGCCGACATCGAAGCCGTCACGGTCCACGACGTCAAAGCCGTTGAGTACTACATCGGCCGCCGCCTTCCTGCCATCGGCATCGAAAACCTCACCGCCATGGTCCACTTCGGCTGCACCTCCGAAGACATCAACAACCTGTCCTACGCGCTGGGCATCAAGGGTGCTGTGGAGGACGTGTGGCTGCCCGCAGCCCGCAGCCTGGTGGCCCAGATCAGCACGATGGCCAACGAAAACCGGGCAGTCCCCATGCTGTCCCGAACGCACGGCCAGCCCGCCACGCCCACCACGCTCGGCAAAGAGCTTGCGGTGATCGCGCACCGCCTGACCCGCCAACTGGACCGGATCGAAAAGACCGAGTACCTGGGGAAGATCAACGGAGCCACCGGCACCTATGCCGCACACGTTGCTTCCGTTCCCGGCGTCGACTGGCAGCAGGTCTCCAAGTCCTTCGTGGAAGGGCTGGGACTGACCTGGAACCCCCTGACCACGCAGATCGAGAGCCACGACTGGCAGGGGGAGCTGTACGCCGACGTCGCCCGGTTCAACCGCATCCTGCACAACGTCTGCACGGACATCTGGAGCTACATTTCCATCGGCTACTTCGCGCAGATCCCTGTTGCCGGTGCCACCGGCTCCTCCACCATGCCGCACAAGGTCAACCCGATCCGCTTCGAGAACGCGGAGGCAAACCTGGAGATCTCCAACGGCCTGCTGGACACCCTGGGCGCCACCCTTGTCACCTCACGCTGGCAGCGGGACCTCACGGACTCCTCCAGCCAGCGCAACATCGGCGTGGCGTTCGGCCACTCACTGCTGGCGATTTCCAATGTTTCCAAGGGCCTGGAGCGCCTTGACGTCGCGGTGGACGTCCTGGCCGGAGACCTGGACACCAACTGGGAGGTCCTGGGCGAAGCGATCCAGATGGTCATGCGCGCCGAGGCGATCGCCGGCGTCGAAGGCATGGAAAATCCCTACGAACGCCTCAAGGACCTCACCCGCGGCCAGCGCGTGGATGCGGCCCGCATGCAGGAGTTCGTGCAGAGCCTCGGCCTTTCGCGGGAGGCCGAGGCACGGCTGCTCGCGCTGACACCCGGCAAGTACACGGGCATCGCGGACCAGCTGGTGGACCACCTCAAGTAGTCCCCGCGGTACAGGGAAATTACGACGGCGGCGCCGGGCCCGGGCGGGTCGGGCGCCTTCGTCTTTCCCCGGCGTCACCCTTGGTTGATGGGGTGGGAAACTGGAAGCATGAAGTTGCTGCTCATCCGCCACGGACAGACCCCCGGTAACGTGCTCGGCCAGCTGGATACGGCGCACCCGGGGCCGGGACTCACGGAGCTGGGTGAACGGCAGGCAGAGGCGATGGCCAGGTCGCTTGCCAACGAGCCCATCGGCGCCCTGTACGCGTCAACGCTGATCAGGACCCAAATCACGGCGGCGCCGCTGGCCCGGGTGCACGGGCTGGAAGTGGAGGTGCTTGATGGCCTGCACGAGATCGAAGCCGGGTCGCTGGAAAAACTGACCGACCACGAAGCCCACAAGCGGTACATGGGCACGGTTTTCTCCTGGGCCGCAGGGGACCTGGACCAGAGAATGCCGGCAGGTCCGGACGGGCATACCTTCTTTGAACGCTTTGACGCTGCGATCCGCCGGATCGTGGACCGTGCGCCCGGCGGGCAGCACGAGACGGCCGCGGTGGTCAGCCATGGTGCGGCCATCCGTACCTGGGCCGGACGCCGCGCTGAGGACGCTGACCATGAATTCGCCGCGCGCCATGTGCTGGCGAATACCGGAATCGTGGCCTTGGAAGGCGATCCGGACAACGGGTGGAAACTAATTCACTGGGACGGCAGCCCTGTGGGCGGGCTCGCTCTTGCCGATCCAACAGCGGAAGACCCCACCGGCCGGGACGTCAAAGGGGCCTAGGTAAGCTGCCGGATCCGGCGGGCCGGAAAAAACGCCATCCTCCGGCAGGGACTGAACGCCTCTTCTGCCGGTGCGGGGACAAGCTGCGCGGCCATGCCCGCGGCCTCCGCCGCAGTCGGGCGCGCTGCACTGTCCATCGCCGTTAATGAGTGGAGGAAGGAACACCAGCCGGACCCCAGGGAGTCCGGAACCTGCGGGCTTCGAAGGGTCCGGGCCACGAGTGACTCTATTGCGGTCCCGGGGAAGGCCTTCGTTCCTGTGAGGAGTTCCAGGAGGACCAAACCCATGGCATACACGTCCCACGACGGACGGGCCGGTCCCCCAGATGCCTGTTCCGGACTCATGTAGTGCACCGTCCCGGACGACATGCCGGGCTCTGGAGCTGCACCGGCAGGGGCCACAATGCCGAAATCGATAATGCGCACAGGGCTCCGGCGCAGGCCGCTCAGCATCAGGTTGGCCGGCTTGATGTCGCGGTGGACAAGCCCCTGCCGGTGAAGGTGGGCCAGTGCGTCAAAGAGCCCCTGGGCCCAGCCGGCCACGACGCCAGGCTGGTATGCGGTGGTGCGGACGGCCTCGGAGAGGGTTCCCCCAAGGGCCATCTCCTCAACCAGGAAGGGACGCCCTGAGAGCGGGGTACCGCCCGGCACAACGCCCTCGCCGATGAACCTGACGATGGAAGGGTGCCGCAGGGCCGCCAGGACAGCGGCCTCGCTGCTTATGCGCCTGAAGTGCTTCGCGGAGCCGCCCACAGCCACTTTTACGGCCACATCGGGTCCCCCATTGAGGTCCACGGCGCGGAAAACCTCGGCAAATGAGCCGCGGCCCAGGCGGTCCCTAAGCTGGTACCGGCCAGCCACGACGGTCTTGGGCTGAGTGAGGTCGGCAGGCCTTTGCAGGGTCGCCGCGTTGGAGGAGGTCATGCGGAGAGCGCCATTAGATGTCGGGCGCCCTGCTCAGCCGCTCCACCCTGCGGCCCGAGAGCGTAGGGGGACTGGATCCAGGCGTCGAGCTGGAAGCCGCATCCGCAGCGCCATACATGCGGAAGCTGGACGGTGGTTTCCTCGGGCCCGAAGGTGTAGCGGACGGCGGCAGGGCCAACAGCGGGAGTGACCAGTTCCATGGCGGTTCCGCAGTGGACAGCCGGGCCGCTAACGGTGCCGGTGGCGCGCCGGGGGCTGTTGATAGTGGCACCCTCCGGCGAACCGGAAGGAGCAAGCTCAGTAAAGGTCATCAACGTGCTCACGACTCCGAAGGTCAGGAAATTACGGGATTAGTCGTAAGCATACATATTGCTAGTGCGTCTAGCTAGTCGGGCTAGTTACTTTTTTCGGGATGGCCGCGCTGAAGCGCTTCCGTCATCCGTTCAAGGAATTCGATGACAACCCGGGCCTCATCCGCGGTAAGGGACTCGGCCACTGCCATCATCTGGCGGTGCATTGCCCCCAGCGTTACGCGGACCTCCCGGTCCGACTCAACAGTGGGCACCACCACCACTGAGCGCCGGTCAGTGGGATGGGCCTCCCGGCGGACGTGGCCGCTTGCCACCAAGCGGTCAATGAGTGAGGTGGTGGAAGCGCTGGTAATACCCAGGAAATGACTGATGTCCTTGGGTACCACGGTCTTGCCGGACGCCTGGACCCGCAGAAGATAGCGCAGGGCGAGGATGTCCGTCTCACCCATTCCCATGGAGTCACGGGTGGACCGCCGCACCGCCGTCTCTGCAGCCCGGTAGTCGCGCAGTGATTTCAGCACCGCAGCGCTGTAATCCAGTTGACCGTCCGGCCCGTACCAATAGCCGGAGCCTTCATTACCCGTAGAACCCATACGATCATCCTAGACCAGCTGATAACTAGCCAGACAAGTGAGTTGCAAAGCCACTCCTTGACGTCTCGAGGCCCTAACCGGCCGGAAACACCGGCGTAATCGCTTCCCCTTAGCCTAAGTCTGCATAACCCTTCGGCGAATCGAGGCAATATGCAGACCAACCCGCGGCTGAACATCCGGCAAGTGCCCTGGTCCCACCCTGTTGGCGCGGATTTGCGCCGCGCCCAACAGGCCGAGCTCGACGCCCGCTTCGGAACGCCGGACCACGAACCCGGCCCGCCGCCGTCGGGCGCTGACTGCGCGGTGTTCCTGGTGGCCTATGACAAGGGATCGGGCCAGCCCGTGGGATGCGGCGGCCTGCGGATGCTCGACGCCACCACCGCAGAAATCAAGCGGCTGTACGTCCTTCCATACACCCGCGGTTCAGGGGTGGCGAGTTCGATCCTGGCCGCCCTGGAGGCCGAAGCCTTCAAGCAGGGCATCACGCGGATCAAGGCGGAGGCAGGATCAGCCCAGCCGGACGGACGGAACTTTTACCAGAACTCCGGCTTTGAGGCGGTGCCGAATTTCGGGCCCTACATCGGGGTTGAGCACTCCCACTGCTACGCCAAGAGCATCAATGCCCGAAGCGCCGCCCACACCGCAATGGCGTAGGTGCCCTGTCACACTGGGAAGCCCGGCCCCCGGTTCGGATCCTCACCATCGCGGAGATCGTCTTCGTGAACCTGAACGCTTCCGGCAAGCCCGGGCCGCACGGCTACACAAAGATCACCTACGACAGGGACAGGATCCCAACGCACCACCTCACGGAGACGGTCAGCCAGGATTGACGACGGCGGCGCCCGGGCTTCCAGAAGCACGTGCCGCCCATGCCGCCAGCAACGCCTGCAAACTTTAACTGGACGTTCACTTGGACGCCCCACGCTGTTCCTGCAACTGGACCAGAGTAAACTGCCGGGCTGTTTATCGAATCGATAGAAATAACAGCCCGCCATTCCGCATGTCCCGCTATAGGCTGTGCGGACATGCTCCGGTTCCAGTCCAGAAATGAGTCCTGATCGTGCGTAAATTGCAGACTTTGGTTGCCGCCGCCGTCGCCGTCACCCTTCTTGCCGGCTGCGGCGGTGGTACTTCCGTGCCCGCAGCGTCGGGAGAAGCTTCCTCGGCTCCGGCGACCAGTGGCGACACCCTTGTTGTCTACACCAATTCCAACGGCGAAGGCCGCGGCGAATGGGTCACCGCCAAGGCCGCCGAAGCCGGCTTCAAGATTGAGATCGTCGGTGCCGGTGGTGCTGATGCCACCAACAAACTGATCGCCGAGAAGAACAACCCGATTGCCGACGTCGCCTTCGGCCTGAACAACATGTACTTCTCGCAGATCAAGGCCGAGGATGCGCTCGAGCCGTATGAGCCATCCTGGGCAGGTGAGGTGGAGGAGGATCTTGGCGACGGTGAAACCTACTGGCCGCTGGTGAAGCAGGCCATCCTCCTGGGCTACAACTCGGACAAAATCTCCGAGGACAAGGCGCCGCAGGACTGGACCGATCTGTGGACGAAGGACGAGTTTAAGGCCCGTTACGAGCGGGTCACCGGCCTGGGCACCGCCACTGCACAGCTCGTGTTCGCGGGCATCCTAAGCCGGTATCGGGACGACTCCGGCGATCTTGGCATCTCGGATGAAGGCTGGAAGCAGGTGGAGCAGTACTTCCAGAACGGTAGCCCGGCAGTGGCAAAAACGGACCTCTTCGCCCGGATCGCATCCGGTGAGGTGGACATGGGCCAGATGCCGTCCTCGATCATTGCCGAACGTGAGAAGTCCTTCAACGTGAACGTCGAAACTGTGATCCCGTCTGTGGGTGTCCCGCTGGCCGTAGAACAGATTGCCTTGGTGAAGGGAACGGAGAAGAAGGAGCAGGCCCAGAAGTTCATCGACTGGTTCGGCAGTGCAGAGACCCAGGGTGAGTTTGCGAAGCAGTTCAACTCGATGCCGGTCAACAAGGAGGCCGGAACCCAGGCCAACCCCGAGGTGGTGGACTTCTTCGCCGACCTTAAGCAGCAGGACATCGACTGGGATTTCGTTCAGGAAAACATGGGCGCCTGGGTGGAGAAGATCGAACTTGAGTACATGACATAGTCCGCTCCCCCCGCCCGCTTCCGCTCCCGTTCCACCAGACAGGATTGCCATGATCCGCTTGGACAACATCGAAGTTACCTTTGGCGATTTCACTGCCATTCCTCAGCTGGACCTGCATGTCCGGCCAGGTGAATTCTTCACCCTGCTGGGGCCTTCCGGCTGCGGAAAGACGACGGCGTTGCGCACCTTGGCCGGCTTCATCCAGCCGGCCAAGGGCACCGTTTGGGTGGACGGGCAGGACGTCACCCGACTTCCCAGCGACAGGAGGAAGGTGGGCATGGTGTTCCAAAACTATGCCCTGTTCCCCAGCATGAGCGTGTGGGAGAACATCGCCTTCGGGCTGCGGGTGCGGAAAGAGAAGCCGGCAGAAAGCGACCGCCTGGTGCGGGACATTGCCCGCCGGGTGGAACTCAGCGATGAACAGCTGCCCAAAAACGTGGCGGAGCTGTCCGGCGGGCAGCAGCAGCGGGTGGCGGTGGCCCGGGCCCTGGTACTGAAGCCCAAGATCCTCCTGCTGGATGAACCGCTGTCCAACCTTGACGCCAAGCTCCGCCATCAGCTCCGGCAGCAGCTCAAGGACCTGCAAAGCGAATTTGGGATCACCACGGTGTACGTCACCCATGACCAGGACGAGGCCCTGGCAATGAGCGACCGCGTTGCCGTGTTCAACAAGGGCGTGGTGGAGCAGGTGGGGACGCCGCAGGACATCTATGACCACTCTGCCACCGAATTCGTGTGCAATTTCATCGGGGACAGCTCGGCGTTGACGCCGGAATTCGTGGCTGAAGTTAACAGGGTTTCCGGGGCCGGGCTCAGCACAGGCGCCAACTCCTACCTGCGGGTGGAAAAGGCGTCCGTTGACGCCCCCGCCCACGGAGGCGTCGCCGTCGGACTTTCCGGCAGGGTCCTGTCCCGCACATACCATGGCCTGCACAGCCGGTATGTGGTGCGCAGCCACGGCGCGGATATCCGCCTGCTGGTGAAGGAGGACGGGGGCAGCCACCCCGAACCCGGGACGGAAACCACCGTCTACCTTCAGCCGGACCACATTCTGCAGTATCACCAGGACACCGGCGCCGCCCTGCGGCAGCAGGACCCAGCGGCAGCCCTCCCATGAGCAGCACCCCGGTCCGCAGGATGGCCCGCTCCCCGTTCGTGCTGGTGGTGGGGGTGGTGCTCACCTGGTTCATCGCGGCATTCCTGGTGTGGCCCAACATCAACGTCCTGATGGCCACATTCTTTCCGGACGGCAGTTTTTCCGGGCGGGCTGCCGAGAAGCTCTTCTCCTCGCAGCGCGCTATGAAGGCCCTGGGCAACAGCTTCCTCCTGGCGGTGGCTCTGTCCATCACCGTCAACGTGGTGGGCATCTTCATTGTGCTGGTGACATACTACTTCCGGATCCGCGGCTCCAGAATCCTTTTCCTGGGCTACGCCTCCACCTTCATTTACGGCGGCATCGTACTGGCTGCCGGATACAAGTTCATTTACGGGGACAAGGGAATTGTCACCTCGCTGCTGGTGCTGGTGTTTCCCGGCATGGATCCGGCCTGGTTCTCCGGATTCTTCGCGGTCCTGGTGGTCATGACGTTCGCCACCACCACCAACCACATGCTGTTCGTGGCGAACGCTCTGAAGGGCATTGATTACCAGACCGTTGAGGCGGCGAAGAACCTGGGCGCCTCCACCTGGACCATCCTGCGGCGCGTCGTGCTTCCCATGCTCAAGCCCACGCTGTTCGCAGTGACCATCCTGTCCTTCCTCACGGGGCTTGGCGCCCTGAGCGCCCCGCAGGTGCTGGGCGGCCGTGATTTCCAGACCATCACCCCGATGATCCTGACGTTCACCAACAGCCCCACCTCGCGCGACCTGGCTGCCCTGCTGGCCGTGATCCTGGGCCTCGCCACCGTGTTGATGCTCGCCGTAATGACCCGGTTGGAGAAAGGCGGGACGTATTTCTCGGTGTCCAAGGTGTCCTCTGAGCTGCAGAAGCAGGACATAACCAACCCCGTGGCCAACATCGCCGTTCATGCCGCGGCGTACCTGCTGTTTGCGGTGTATACGCTGCCGGTGGTGCTCATCGTGCTGTATTCGTTCGCGGACGGCGCGGCCATTCAGACCGGACAGCTTTCGCTGAGCAGCCTGACCCTGGATAACTATGTGCGGGTACTGACCCAGCAGTCCGGGCTGCGACCGTTCCTGGTCAGCGTGGTCTACAGCGCCCTTGCCGCGCTCATCGCTGTGGGCGGCCTATTGTTCGTGGCCCGTCTGCTGCAGAAATACAGGAATTGGGTGGCGTCCCTCTTCGAATACCTGCTGCACATCCCCTGGATTCTGCCCTCCGCGCTGCTGGCCCTTGGCCTCATCATCAGCTACGACCGTCCCAACCCCATCGTGGGCGGAGCCGTGCTCACCGGAACCACGGTGATCCTGCTGATCGCGTTCGTCACGGTAAAGATTCCGTTCACGCTCCGGATGCTCAAGGCATCCTTTGCCTCTGTGAATGCGTCGCTGGAGGAAGCCGCCGCCATCATGGGTGCCAGGACCCTGTATGTATTCCGGCGGATCCTGCTCCCGCTGGTGCTGCCCGCGGCCGCCGCCATCACCGCACTGAACTTCAACAGCCTGCTGGATGACTACGACACCGCCATCTTCCTGGCCCACCCGCTGGTCCAGCCGCTGGGCCTGGTGATCAAGGCCAACACCGACGGGGCGGAAGGCGTGGACGGCGTGGCCAACACCTTCGTCTACACGGTGCTCCTGATGGTGATCACCGGGATAACCATGTACCTCGTCTACGGGCGGGCTGGCCGGCGCGGTTCCCGGAAGCGCCGTGCGGCTGTTCCACCCGTGGCCGCTGCCGCGGCTCCCCCGCCCGCCGGCGCTTCCATATCCGGCGAGGACAGCAAGTTGCCTGCTGCCCCGGTGCGCTGACTCCGGCACTGATCAGGCCGGCGTCGTACGTGCACGGAAACGGCGCCATGCCTCCGGTGCCAGCACTACGGCAATGCCGACGGCGGCCCCGATCACCGTCTCGATGATGCGGTCCCGAAGCAGGATTCCGGGAGAAGAGGGGACCACTAGGAGCGTGGAGATCAACGCCAGGGGCGTGACGAAGACCTGAGCCAACAGGTACTGCCTGATGATGAACAGCTCGGCGCCGAACTGGCACAGCGCCATGACCAGCACGGTCTGCCAGGGCTGCAGGTCCAGCAGCAGGATCCCCGCCATGACCACCAGGCCAAGGATGGTGCCAATGATCCTCTGCATGCCGCGGTGGACGCGGTGCCGGGTGGTGCGGCCTACCAGGGGCACAACGGCCGCCACCATGGCCCAGTAGTTGTGGCCGAATCCCAGCAGCTCCCCCGCCCACGTAGCCAGGGCCCCTGCCAGCCCGGCGGCCACCAAGTAACCGGCGCCCTCAAGCCACGCGGCCCGCTTTTCCGCCAGGGTGCGCCTGATGTGGCGGGGCAGGACCCACGGTGTCCGGCGGCCGGGAAGAGCCCGCGAGGAGAACCCGACCAGGAGACTGAAAGCCGTGGTGAGGACGGCCACCAGCATGGCCTCCCACAACGGCGGCTGGTTGGGAATGGAGGCGATGGCCGCGAAGGCGAAGATATGGAACAGGGATCCCGCCGGCCGCAGGCGGAACCATGAAATGGCCACCGAACAGCCGCCCGCCACGAGCGTGGTGGCCAGGACCAGGAGCCAGGTGCTGCCGGGTGAGTCCAGCCCCCAAGCGAAGCCGGCGCGGGCTGCGAGCGCGGCGACGAACATGACCAGCAGCATCAGCAGGCCGGCCCGCAACTGCAGGGCGAAGCGGACGCCGTGCGTTTCGCCGCGACCATAGATCCCGGTGAATGCGCCGAAGGACGCAAAGATGGCAAGGTCCAGCCGGCCCAGCAGCACCAGGGTGAAGAGCGGCACGAACACACCCACCGCGCATCTCAAGGCCGGATGGTGGTCCTTGTTGGCCGGGGCCATGCTGAACATCTCAGCGAGCATCTTCACGGGGCGCCTTCCTGGGGCGGGTGGACTTCTGGGGGGGGGCGGCCGCGCTGACGTTCCTGCTAAATCCTATGTTGCAGGCTTCCGAAGCCTGCCGGGACGTTCCCATGAATGGAACCGGCAGGCAATACTGCCGAAACAGCTGCGCCTGATGCTTGAGCCATGAAGCACACCGCAGCGAACACGCCCGGGGCTGATCTGAGCTGCGAAGTCTGCGGCCTGATGCCCGAACCTCCGAAGACCCGGCTGACCTTGGCCAACGTGGCCGTGATGCTTCCGATCGAACTCCTGGTGCACGCCCTGGTGGTGGAGACTGCCCTGCCCTATGCAGCCAAGGTCCTGGTGCTCACCCTTGCTGCCACGGTCCTGGTGATCTGGGTTGCCGAGCCGTCGGCTGCCCGGCTCCTGCGCACCTGGCTCCACGCACCGGCCCTGCACCAGCGGAGCCGCCTCGCCGCAGCCCCAACGCTGTGGCGGGCCCGCACAGTGCTGCGCGACGAGCCGGGTTCCCTGCAGAAGCTCACCCGGGCCCTGGCCCGCACGGAGATCAACATCCTGAGCATCCACGTCCATCCGGTAGCGGGCGGGGTGCTGGACGAGTTCGTCCTTTCGGCCCCGGGCGACATTGGCGAGCGCGGGCTTCTGGATGCCCTGCACGACGGCGGCGGCACCAGTCCGCACGTCTGGCCCACCACAGCACTGGCCATGGCCGACGGCCAGACGAAGGCCCTCAGCCTGGCCGCGCGCGTCGCCGAAGCGCCGGGCGAGCTTCCGCTGGCGGTGGCTGAGCTTCTGCGGGCGGGGATCCTTACTCCCGACGAGGCTCTGCTTGAGGCGGACGACGACGGCGCCCGCCTCAAGATTCCCACCGCGTGGCACGGCCCCATCACCTTTGCCCGCCCCGGCGAGCCGTTCACCCCCGCGGAATCAGCGCGCGCCCACCGGTTGGCTGAGCTCGCCGAGATCCTGGCGCATAGGCCTACGGCTTCTTGTCATTAGGCGCCCGCCTGAAGCTGGCCGGCGCACCGCTGCTGGACGGGCAGTGGGGCCGGCTGCTGGCGCAGTGAGCTACATCCGCAGCGTGAGCGCCGACGGGTCCAGGGTCATCAGCACGTGCTTGCCCTGGCCCTCGTGATCCCCGTCCAGCTGGTAGTCGTCCTTGTGCTCCAGGATGATCTCCACGGTCTTGCCCTGGAAGAACTCGACGGCGGTGTCCTTGCCCCGGCCCTTGCCGATCATCCCGGCAAGCACGGAGAGCCAGCCAAGCCTGCCGTGATGGGGGGCAAGGACGGCCACATCCAGCAGCCCGTCGTCCATCTTGGCCTCGGGGAAGATCTCCAGGCCACCCTGCACCTTGCCGCAGTTCCCCACCATCACGCTGCGGACCCCGCGCTGCACGGCCGTCCTGCCGTCGATCACCACGGTGGCCTTGACCGGTTTGCCCGGCAGGTTGCGGATGCCGGCGTCCACGTACGCCAGCCAGCCCACCTTGTGCTTCAGCTCCTCGTCCGTGTCGGCCATGATCGTGGCGTCATACCCGACGCCGGCCATGACCAGGAACAGCTGCTCCAGGTCCGGATCACTCCGGCGTGCACGGACCACGTCGATCTTCCGCTCGGTCCCTGCCAGGGCTCCGGCCATGGCACCGTCGTAGTCCGTGATGTCCATTCCCAGGTTGCGTGCCAGCAGGTTGCCCGTACCCAGGGGCAGCAAGCCCATGGGCACGTCCCCGCCGCACAGCACTTCCGCCACGCACCGCACCGTTCCGTCACCGCCGGCGGCGATCACGATATCGGCTCCCTGGGCAAGGGCTTCCTTGGCCTGGCCGACGCCGGGGTCCTCCTTGGTGGTCTCAAACCAGAGCGTCTCGCCCCAGCCGTTCTCCTCCGCGTGCCGGGCTGCAAGCTCCCGCACGTCAATCTCCACCGTCTTTGCCGGATTGATGATGATGGCTGCGCGCTGGGGGGCAGTAAAGCTGTTGGCAGTCATGGCGTCCTTCAGTGGCGGATAGAAAGGCTACTTCTGAAAAAGACTAGCCTGCCGCCGGCATTGTTCGAAGCAGGGCGGGGGGCGTGCACGGGGATCACAGCGCCTTGACCGCCCCCAGCACCTGGGCCAGGGAGTCCTTGGCGTCACCGAACAGCAGGGACGTCTGCGGCTCGTACAGCAGGTCGTTCTCGATCCCGGCGAACCCCGGACGCATCGAACGCTTCAGGAAGACCACCTGCCGCGCCTCCGCCACCTCCAGGATGGGCATCCCATAGATGGGGGACCCGGAGGATGTCTTGGCCGCCGGGTTCACGACGTCGTTCGCGCCTACCACCAGCGCTACATCGGCTGTCTTAAACTCCGGGTTGATCTCCCCCATTTCCTTAAGCGACTCATAGGGCACGTTGGCCTCGGCCAGGAGCACGTTCATGTGCCCGGGCATCCGGCCGGCGACGGGATGGATGGCGAAGTCCACCTCGATGCCGCGGCTTTCCAGGGCCTGCGCGAGTTCCGCGGCAGTGTGCTGGCCCTGCGCCACGGCCAGGCCGTAGCCGGGGACAATGATCACGCGCTGGGCGTAACCAAGGAGCACGGCAACGTCCTCGGGGCTGGAGGAACGCACCGGACGCTCGCTCACCGCGGTGGATCCCGCCGTCGAACCTCCCCTGAAGGCGCCGAAAAGGATGCCGGTGACGCTGCGGCCCATGGCGGCCGCCATGGCACGGGTGAGGATGGTGCCGGAGGCGCCCACCAGGGTGCCGGCCACCACCAGCAGCACGTTGCCGAGCACCACGCCGGAGGCTGCCACGGCCAGGCCGGTGAAGGCGTTCAGCAGCGAGATCACGATGGGAACATCGGCCCCTCCCACCGGCAGCACCAACAGGATGCCTGCGGCCAGGCCGAGGAGGAGCAGCACCACCGCCAGCGGCGGGGACCCGGTGGCAATGACGACGCCGGCAGCCGCCACCGCGGCCAGCAGCACCGCCGCCATCACCGCGGGAAGGCCGGGGAACAGCACCGGGCGCGTGGTCATCAGTTCCTGGAGTTTGGCGAACGTGACCCCGGAACCGGCGAACGAGACGGCACCCACCAGGAGCGTGAACACGATGGCCAGCCGCACCCAGGGATTGTCCGCATGGCTGAGTTCCAGGAGCGCCACCAGCGCAGCGGCGCCGCCGCCCACGCCATTGAAGAGGGCCACCAGCTGCGGCATCTGGGTCATTCTGACCCGCCGCGCCACGGGGGCAGCCACGGCTGACCCCAGGGCAATGGCACCAAGGATCCACGGGATATTTTCGAGCCGGGCGGACAGGAAGACCGTGACGACGGCGATCAGCGCGCCGAGTGCGCCGATGAGGTTGCCCCTTCGGGCGGTCCGCGGGGAGCTGAGGCCGCGCAGCGCAAGGATGAAGCAGACGGCGGCAACGAGATACAGGAGCGCGGTCCAGACGGGGTCCAGGAGGGTCATGGTCCTTCCACCTTCCCTGCAGACGGATTGCGCCCTACCTCTTTCCGGGCGTGGAACATGTGCAGCATCCGGTCCGTCACCACGAAGCCACCCACCAGGTTTGCGGTGGCGAGGACGACGGCGAGGAGGGCCACCGCGAGCACCCACGGGTCGGCTGCCTGGCCGGCCACAATGATGGCCCCCACCAGGATGATCCCGTGGATGGCGTTCGCGCCGGACATCAGCGGCGTGTGCAGGGTGCTGGAGACCTTGGACACCACCTCGAAGCCGACAAACACCGCCAGGACCGTGATGGTCAGCAGGCTCATCCCGTCCATCAGAGCACTCCTTCCCGCCGGCTGCCGGCCCGCTCGGCCAGCAGCTCCGCCGTCGGTTGGTGCCGTACCGTGCCGTCGTGTGTCAGGCACGCGCCCGCGAGAACTTCGTCGTCGAAATCAGGTGCCAGGGTGCCGTCCCGGATCACCAGGGCCAACAGGTTGGCGACGTTCTTGGCGTACAGGCGGGAAGCGTCGGACGCCATGGTGGAGGGGGCGTCCTTCAGGCCCACAAGGGTGACGAAACCGGAGCCATCCGCTGTCGGAACGGGAATGTCCTGGCCGGGAACCACTGCCTCCACGTTGCCGCCGGACTCTGCGGCGAGGTCCACCACGACAGACCCTGGCCGCATGCCCTGCACCATCTCCGTGGTTACCAGGAGCGGGGCACGCCTGCCGGGGACGGCCGCCGTCGTAATCAAAACGTCCGCCTGGGCCACGTGCGGTGCGAGCAGTTGGCGCTGGCGGGTGCCGGCGTCGGAACTTAGCTGGCGGGCATAGCCGCCGACCGCTTCCGCTGTTTCGAGGTCCAGCCGGATGAAGGTGCCGCCCATGGACGCCACCTCGTCAGCGGAGGCGGGACGGATGTCGTTGGCGAAGACGCGCGCACCCAGGCGCTTGGCGGTGCCGATGGCCTGCAGGCCCGCCACGCCCGCGCCCAGCACCAGGACCCGCGCGGGCGGCACCGTCCCCGCGGCGGTCATGTACAGCGGGAAGAACCGGGGCAGGCGGATGGCCGCCTCAAGGACGCAGCGGTAACCGGCCACGAGCGCCTGGGAACTGAGCGCGTCCATGGACTGGGCACGGGAGATGCGGGGCACCAGTTCGAGGGCGAAGGCAGTGACGCCGGCGTCGGCCAGCGCCTGCACGGTTGGCAGTTCGGACGACGGCGACGCCAGGCCTGCCGAGACGGCGCCCCTTTTCAGGGACGTGGCGGTGTCCGGGTTGAGGGGCCGGACGTGGGCGAGGACGTCAAGCTGCGCCAGGTCCAGTTCCTCAACGATGTGCGCTCCGGCCTGGCGGTAGGCGGAGTCCGGGTGGCCCGTGGCCGCACCAGCGCCTGCCTCGAGGAGCACCTCCAGACCAAGCGCCGCCAGTTGCTTCACCGTTTCCGGGGTTGCGGCAACCCGCCGTTCACCCTCCCGGCGTTCCCGCGGAATGCCCAGTTTCACCCGCCGACTCCCCTCGCAGCACGGGTGCGGCAGCGCCGCCCCCGGCAGGGCCTGGATCTGTTGGATCAGGGAGCGCGGAGCGTCACTGCTGCACGTAATTGGCTAGAGTCTATGGCCCACACCGTTGCTGCGGGAGTAGGGCGGCCTGCTTGGATGCAGAACGGTGATGTTGGGGTTATGCCGACGAAGGCTTCCAGCACCCTGGCACTATGACCTGCCCGATCGGCCGCCGGCGATCACATAAGAATCCTGCAGCAGTTCCGCCAGCAGCCTTTCGTCGATCCGGTCCAGCCGGACCAGCACCAATTGGGGTGAACGTTCGTGGTGCGGGGTCCAGAAGTAGACATCCGGTTCGGTTCCGGCCAGTGCCTCCCGCTCCTGAGTTTTGACGGTGAGGACTCCGGGTTCCCAGATCCGGGCCATCAATGTCCTGGCGAACCAGGCGGGCTGGCCCCAGCTGGGCCGTTCGGTGACGCCGGGCAGCGCGAATGCGATCCTGCGGACGTCCTCGACTGTGGCCATGGGCCACAGTCTGCGCGCCTTGTACCGGGGTGCGCAATGACCTTCCGGCTATTCCGCAGAAGCTGTCCCTGCGCAGGGACAGTCCTGGGGCGTGCACTCCGGCCGCAGGCGTCCCGGTCCGGCCGGGGTGCCACGGACCGGGCTCCGGGGCCTGAGCAGGCGCTTCATCAATTCACTGTTTGCAGCAAGGGAAGGCTATCCTAAGTCGTTCCCTTCTTTTGTTCCTGCCTTCCCCGAGGCAGCCCTGCAAGGTGGTTTTTGTGCGCTCGTTCCTCCGGCCCCGCGTCCTTGTGGCAGCACTGGCCACCCTTACCCTGACCGGCTGCGGCTTCAGCGGCACCCAGACCCAGGCCGTGCAGCCCACTGCCACGGCCGACACCAGCCAGCGGATCGTGGTGGATAACTTCCGGGCGCCGGTGGCAAACTGGGCCGTCGAGTCCGATGCCGCCTACATCCTTTCCCTGTCCGGGTGCCTGGAGACGCTGACCACCTTCAACCAGGCCGAGGGCAAGGTCCTGCCCTCACTCGCCACCGAGTGGAAGCAGACCTCGCCCCTGGACTGGGATTTCAGCATCCGCCAAGGCGTCAAATTCCAGGACGGCACTGACCTCACCGCGGAGTCAGTCGTGTCAGCCCTGAACCACGTCCTGGACGCCAAGGTCCCCGCCCGGGCCTTCAACCGCACCATGGTCAGCAGCGTCACCGCCGTGGACGCCCAGACCGTCCGCGTCAGCACTCCGGCTGAAAACCCGTTGGTTCCGTACCGCCTGGCCAGCGTCAACACCGGCATCCTGGCGCCGGCCGCCTACAAGCCCGAAGGCCTGGACCCGTTCGGGCACTGCACCGGGCCCTTCACTCCCGTCTCGGAGAAGGCAAAGCAGTCCCTGACCCTGGACCGCAACGAGAACTACTGGGGCGGAGACGTCCAGCTCGCAGGCGCAGAAATCCGCTTCATCACCAACGGCGCCACCCGGGCCGCCCAGGTGCAGACCGGCGAAGCCGACATCTCGCTGTCCATCCCGGTTGCCAGCCTCGCGGCACTTAAAGCGGACGACGGCGTCAGCGTCCTGGGTGCCGATTCCCCCCGCACTGCCACCATGTACATGAACAACGGCCGCGCCCCGCTGGACAACATTGACGTCCGCAAGGCGGTCCGGGAGGCCCTCGACCTCGACGCCCTGGCTGCCAGTGTCTATGAAGGCGCAGCGCTGCCGGCAACCGGGCCGTTCGCGCCGTCCGAGCCCTGGGCCGGGGACAAGCAGGACCAGCAGGTGCAGGACCTCGAGGAAGCCCGCAAGCTGCTCGCCGGCGCCGGCTACACCGCGGACCGCCCGTTGGAGATCATCGCCATCGTGGAGCGCGCGGAGTTCGCGGACGTCGCCGCCGTTGTGCAGGAAAACCTGAAGAACATCGGAATTCCCGTCACCATCACGTCCAAGGAATACGCCTCCGCGGAACCCGACGTCCTGGCCGGAAACTACGACATGCTGCTCAGCCAGCGCAACCGGCTGATCGACATCGCCGACCCCATCGGATTCCTCACCGCCGACTACACCTGCAAGGGCACCTACAACCTGAGCCACTTCTGCGACCCGGAATACGACGGGATCATCGCCGAAGCGGCCAAGACCGTGGACACCGGCGAGCGCTACAAGCTGTACGGCGCCGCAGGCCAGATCCTGCAGGACCAAGCGGTCAACGCCTGGCTGGTGAACGAACAGGCCACGGATGCCATCCGCACGAATGTCCTCGGCTACGTCCAGGACCCGCTGTCCCGCTACGTCCTGACAGCAAAGACGGCCAAGGCCGCCTCCTAGCCGGCGCCGCAAAACCAGCCGCGTATGCTGCAGTTCATCACCAAACGTACGGTCACCCTGGTGGCCGCCGTTGTGGTGTCCTCCTTTGCGGTCTTCCTGATCCCATACTTCACGCCGGGCGACCCCGTCCGGAAGATCATCCGCTCCCGGGTGGCTGGTGACGCCATCGACGATTCAGCAGTGCAGGGCCTCAGCGAAAGCCTGGGCCTGCACGATCCCCTGGCGGTGCAGTACTTCCGGTGGCTCGCGGACTTTTTCAGCGGCGACATGGGTCTGTCCTTCGTCAGCCGCACCCCGGTGGCGGAGCAGGTGCTGCCTGCCCTTTCGGTCACGCTCAGCCTGGTCCTCATGTCCCTGGGGCTGGCTGCGGCACTATCGCTCCCCCTCGGAATCCTCTCGGGGCTGCGGCCCGGAACCGCAGCCGACAGAGCCATCACAGCCGTAACCCAGGCCCTGATTGCCATGCCGGAATACTGGGTGGCACCCTTGCTGGTGCTGGTTTTCGCACTGAAGCTCTCCATCCTGCCAACAGCGGGCTGGAATGACCTCTCCTCCGCTGTGCTGCCGGCCCTGACCCTGGCCCTGCGGCCCATCAGCTTCTTCACGTCGGCTGTGCGGGCGGGGATCATTGACGCGGCAGCCGCCGACCACGTCCCGGCCGCCCGGGCCAGGGGGCTCAGACAGGGCCAGGCCGTCCTCCGGCACGTGGTGCCGAACGGCCTGGTGCCGCTGTCCACCCTGTTTGCCGTGTGGTTCGCGGGGCTGCTGGGCGGATCGGTCATCGTGGAAGTCATCTTCGCCGTTCCCGGCATGGGCAGGCTCATGTTCGACGCCGTCGTCAACAGCGATATTCCGCTGGCGCAGGGCGGGGTGGTGGTTGTGGTGGCACTCGCCGTCGGCGTGACCACGCTGGCTGACTTCGTCCACCAGTTCCTCAGCAGGACAGTAGGAGGAACCCTTGCCTAAGCGCTTCACAATGACCACCCTGGCCGCCGCTGTCCTTGCCCTGATGGTGCTGGGTGTGCTGCTGGCCCCATGGATCTCGCCTTATCCGCCGGCCGAGCAGAATCTGGCCGATCGGTTGGCCCCGCCCTCGGCAGAGCACTGGCTGGGCACGGACAACCTGGGCCGGGACACCCTGAGCCGGATCCTCGAAGGCGGCCGGTTCTCCATGTCCGTAGCCGCGCTGGCCACCCTCCTGACCTGTCTTTTGGGTGTGGCCATCGGCATCCTCAGCGCCAGGCGGCGCGGGTGGGTGGATGAATTCCTGACCCGCAGCAACGACGTCCTGCTGGCGCTGCCGGAAATGGTGGTGGCCCTGTTCATTGTCGCGGCGCTGGGCACCGGCTTCGGCCCGCTGCTGCTCGCCCTCGTGGTCACCGGCTGGACACCTTTCGCCCGGCTGGCCCGGACCCTCGCCTATGACGTCTCCGCCCGGGGCTTCGTGGACGCGGCGCGGGTGGTGGGCTGCCCGCCGTCATTCATTGTGTTCCGGCACGTCCTGCCGCACCTTGCCGCGCCCATCCTGGGCCAGGCAACGCTGCGCTTCGGGCACCTGCTCATCAGTGTGGGCGCCCTCTCGTACCTGGGCCTGGGTGTCCAGCCGCCGCAGTCCGACTGGGGCTCCATGCTGGCGGCGGCGCAGCCCTATGCGGACCGCGCACCGATGGGAATCCTCGCCCCCGGCCTGGTGATTTTCACCGTGGCCCTCTGCGTCACCCTGATCGGCCAGCGCGCAGCCCACATGGCTGCGGCGCCGCTTCTGATGCCCCAGGCGACGGACAAGTGAGCCCAGTGGGCACGCGGCTGGTTTTGGAAGGGCTGGAGGTGCGGCAGGCAAGTGCAGGTACTGGAGCCCCCGGGAAGCGCCTGCTCTCCGGCGTCTCCCTGTCCGTCGAACCGGGTGAGTTTCTTGCGCTGGTGGGCAGTTCCGGCTCCGGCAAGACGCTGACCGCAATGTCCTGCCTTCGCCTGCTGCCGCCCGGCCTGCACATTACTGGAGGCTCCATAACCTTGGACGGCCAGGACCTGGCCCAGGCCCCCGAGCACCAGCTAAACTCCATCCGCGGTGGCAGGCTGGGGATGCTGTTCCAGCAGCCCAAGCGGATGTTCAATCCGAACCGGACCATCGAACAGCACCTGAAGGAGCCCCTGCGCCTCCACGCCGGCCTGCGGGGCGCCAAGGCGCGCACCAAGGCCCTGGAGCTCCTTGAGGAGGTGGGCTTCGCCGATCCGGGCAAGGGAATCCGCGCCTACCCGCACCAGCTGTCCGGCGGTATGGCCCAGCGCGCCATGACGGCCGTGGCACTGGCCGGGCAGCCCGGGATGCTGCTGGCTGATGAACCGACGTCGGCCCTGGACAAGGTGCTGGAACGCCAGATCCTGCAACTGCTGGACAGGGAACGCCGGGAACGCGGGCTGGGCATCCTCTACATCACCCACAACATTGCCTCCGTCGCGGCCTACGCGGACCGGGTGCTGGTGATGAACTCGGGTTCCATCGTGGAGGCCGCCCCGGCGGGTGAGCTGCTCACCCGGCCAAAGACGGACTACACCCGCCAGCTGCTGGCTGCCGCGCGCCTGGCACCGGAGTCCCGCCGCCGTCCCCCTTCCAGGGAACGCGACATCCTGGTGCTGGACCGCGTGGGCAAGCACTTCGGCCCGCGGCGGAAACTGGGGCATGCTGCACTGCACGACGTTTCACTGGCCCTGCGGCGGGGTGAAATCCTGGGGGTGCTGGGCCAGTCCGGCTCCGGCAAGAGCACCCTCGCCAAGGCCATTGTCGGTTTGGAAACTGCAAGCACCGGTTCCATTGCCCGGCAGCTCGATGCCGCTGCGCCGCGTGAAGCCACCGCCGTGCAGCTGGTATTCCAGGAACCGCACAGCGCCTTCGACCCGAGGATGACACTCCGCACCAGCCTGCAGGCGCCGCTGCGCCCGCACCGGGAACTTTCGCCTGAGGAGCGCGACGCAAGGATCGCGGCAGCCATGCAGGAGGTGGAGCTGGACCCGTCGCTGCTGGATAAAAGGCCCGGCCAATGCTCCGGGGGCCAGCTGCAGCGGGCGACGATTGCCCGCGCCCTGCTGCTGGAACCCCAGGTCCTGATCTGCGACGAAGCAACCTCGGCACTGGATGCCCTCACGCAGCGCACCATCCTGAACCTGCTGCTGCGGCTGCAGCGCGAACGCAACCTGTCCCTGATCGTCATCTCCCATGACATGGACGTGGTCAGGTACATGTGCGACAGGGTGGCCGTCCTGCTCGAAGGGCAGGTGGTCGAGGTGGCGGAGACCAAAGACTTCTTCGCGGCACCGCAGCACGAGCACAGTCGGGCGCTGGTGTCGGCTTCGATCCCCTGCCGCGCGGACGGGCAGTGGACGGTGCTGGAAGCGGTGAAAACCTAAGCTCCACAGGCAGCACCTCCCGGCTACGGCCGGCCGGTCTCCAGCACTGACGCCAAGTCGAAGTTGACCGGTTCCTCAAGCTGGGCGTAGGTGCATGACTCGGGATCCCGGTCCGGCCGCCAGCGGTTGAATTGGGCGGTATGCCGGAACCTGTCCCCCTCCATATGGTCGTAGCGGACCTCCACCACGAGTTCCGGTCGCAGCGGCACAAAGGACAGGTCCTTGCCGGCGCTCCAGCGGCTGCCCTCGGCATTGCGGGGTGTCCGTTCGCCTTCCTCCTGCTTGGCCCACGCCCACGGGTGGTCGTCGAAATCGGTGACCAAGGGCTGGAGCTGTTCGAACAGTTCCAGCCGCCGCTTCATGGGAAAGGCACCGATGACGCCCACGCTGGCCAGGCCGCCGTCGTCCTTGTACAGGCCCAGCAGCAGCGAACCGATGGCGTCCGGCCCGCTCTTGTGCAGCCGATAGCCGGCCACCACGCAGTCGGCCGTCCGCTCGTGCTTGGTCTTGAACATCACCCGCTTGTCCGGCTCATACCTGCCCTCCAGGCGTTTGGCCACAATGCCGTCCAGGCCCGCGCCCTCGAACTGCTGGAACCACTGTTCGGCCGTGTCCTTGTCCGTGGTGGCGGCGGTGAGATGCACCGGGGCCGTGCTGGCCGCGAGCGCCTTCTCCAGCGCAGCCCGCCGCTCGGTAAAAGGCCTGCCCGTGTAGTCGTCGTCGCCCAGGGCGAGCAGGTCGAAGGCCACAAATGAAGCCGGCGTCTGCGCCGCGAGCAGCTTCACCCGGCTCGCGGCCGGGTGGATGCGCTGCTGGAGGGCGTCGAAGTCGAGCCGGTCCCCGGAAGCACCGATCAGGATGATCTCGCCGTCCACCACGCACCGCGGCGGCAGGTTTTCCTTCAGTGCCTCGACGAGCTCGGGAAAGTAGCGGGTCATCGGCTTTTCATTGCGGCTGCCGATCTCAACCTCGTCGCCGTCACGGAAGATGATGGACCGGAACCCGTCCCATTTCGGTTCGTAGCTGAGGTCGCCTTCCGGGATGCCGCTGACGGCCTTGGCGAGCATGGGCGGGACGGGAGGCATCACGGGAAGTCTCATGCTGCCCATTCTTGCCCGGCCACGGCCCCGGCGGTAGACCGGCGCGGTCAGCGCGGCACAAGGCCTCAGCCCGCCAGCAGCCAGACGATCAGGATCAGCGCCGGGGCAGCCGCCGCCGTCGACAGCATGATGGTTTCCCGGGCCACCGCAACACCCCGCCCGTACTTGCCGGCGAACAGAAACACGTTCTGGGCCGACGGAAGGGCTGCCATGAGCACCACCCCCAGGAGCATGTGCTGGTCCAGGTTGAAGAGAAAGCGGCCGACGACGAACGCCACCGCCGGCATCACCGCTGACTTGAGGGCGGTGGCGGTAAGGATTTCGGCGGTGTGCCCGCCGCTTTGCAGCATCCGCGTTCCGTGCAGGGACATGCCGAAGGCCAGCAGCACCACCGGGACGGCGGCTCCGCCCAGGAGTGCCAGCGGCGCCATCACCGGATCCGGAAGTTCCACATTGAACGCTGCGAGGATCACGCCCAGCAGGGAAGCGATGATCATGGGGTTCCGGAACGGCTGCGTGACCAGCAGCCGGGGGGAGAACTTCCTGGTCCCGGACAGGTCCAGCAGGGTGAGGACCAGCGGGGCGAACAGCAGGAGCTGGACCAGCAGTACCGGGGCCACGGGGGTCGCATCGCCCAAGGCGTAGAGCGTGATGGGGATGCCGATGTTGTTGGCATTGACGTAGGAGCTGGCCATGGCCCCGATGGCGGTTTCAGCCAGGGGCCGCCGGAACCAGAGCCTGCTGGCCAGCACATACACCATGGCGGTGGCGGCCGCTGTGATCAGGGCAAGCGGCACGTAGGCGGAAAACACCACGCTGAGGTCTGACTCCAGCACCACCGTGAACAGCAGCACGGGGTTGGTGATGAAGAACGCCGTGCGGGTCAGCGCGGAGACCGTCGGCTCCCCGCCCAGTCCGCACCGTGCGGCGATGTATCCCACCGCAATGACGACGCCGATCACTGCCAGCCCGATCAGCACACCGCCCACAAGTGGTACTTCCTTCCCTTCCGCCGCCTGCGCAGGAGCAAGAAGTTCCGGAAGCGCAGTATTACAAGTCTCAAACTTATCTGACAAGTTGCTGGCTCGCTGCACGGCTGCCTGCCTTGCCGCCTTCAAGACAAACCCCTCGACACCGCACCACCCGGGACGGTAGAGGTTAACGATGGTTACCGTCGGCTTTCACGCCTCTCACGAACAGATCAGTCCCGCCCAACTGCTCAAGGACGTCCAGCACGCGGAACAGGCAGGGTTTGATGCCGCCATGTGCTCGGACCATATAGAGCCCTGGTCCGCCCGGCAGGGCCACTCCGGATTCGCCTGGTCCTGGCTTGGGGCCGCGCTGGCCACCACCAACCTCCGGTTCGGCGTGGTCACGGCGCCAGGCCAGCGCTACCACCCGGCGATCATCGCCCACGCCTCCGCCACACTCGCGAGCATGTTCCCGGACCGCTTCTGGTTCGCGCCGGGCAGCGGCGAGAACATGAACGAGCACATCACGGGTGACGGGTGGCCCGCCAAGGACATCCGCCAGCGCCGGCTGGAGGAATGCGTGGAGGTGATCCGCCGGCTGCACCGCGGCGAGGAGGTCACCCATCGCGGCCTGGTCACGGTGGAGCAGGCGCGGATCTGGGACGTTCCGGACAGCCCGCCGCCGCTGATTGCCCCCGCGGTGAGCGTGGATACCGCCCGCCGCGCGGCCGCCTGGGCGGACGGCCTGGTGACCGTTAACCAGCCGCCGGAAAAGCTGCGGGACATGCTCTCGGCCTACCGGGACAACGGCGGCAGGGGCAAGGCCGTGCTGCAGGTCCACCTGTCATGGGCCGGCAGCGAGCAGGAAGCGGTTGCAGTTGCCTTGGACCAGTGGCGGACCAACACTTACCAGCCTCCCATTCCCTGGGATCTTCCCACCGCCGGACACTTCGACCTCGTGGGCGAGCACGTAACCGAAGAGCAGGTCCGCACAACGGTCAACATCTCGGCCAGCCTCGAACAGCACGCGGAGTGGCTGTCAGGGTATGCGGACCTGGGCTTTGACGAACTCTACCTGCATTTCGTGGGGCAGGAGCAGGCTCCCTTTATCGACGCGTTCGCCGCGGAGGTCCTCCCGCAGCTCCGCGCTCCCGGCACCACCTCCGCCGGTACCACCGCCGAACCGCAACTTGTCGCATCCGCTGCCGAGCCGGCGTCGGGCGCCTCCGCATGAGGCTCGCCGAGACGTCCGACCTGTGGTGGAAGAATGCGGTGATCTACTGCCTGGACGTGGAGACTTTCTTTGACGACGACGGCGACGGCACCGGTGACTTCGCCGGCCTGACCCAGCGCGTGGACTACCTCGCTGCGCTCGGCGTCACCTGCATCTGGCTGATGCCGTTCTATCCCTCCCCGGACCGGGACGACGGCTACGACGTGACCGACTTCTTCACCGTGGACCCCCGGCTGGGCACCCTGGGAGACCTGGTGGAGTTCATCCGGGCGGCCAGGGACCGCGGCATGCGGGTGATCGCGGACTTCGTGGTGAATCACACCTCGGACAGGCACCCCTGGTTTGTGGAAGCCCGAAAATCCACGGACAACAAGTACCGGGACTATTACGTGTGGCGGAACGACACTCCCCCGGACACGTCGTCTCAGGTGGTGTTCCCCGGCGAGGAGGACTCGCTGTGGACCCAGGACGATGCCACGGGCGAGTGGTACCTGCACATGTTCGCCAAGCACCAGCCGGACCTGAACGTCACCAACCCGCAGGTCCGCGACCAGATTGCCAAGGCCATGGGACTGTGGCTGGAGCTGGGCCTGGACGGGTTCCGGCTGGACGCGGTGCCGTTCTTCCTTGAGACCCGGGGCCAGCCCAAGGACGAGGCCGCCAACCTGGATCCGCATGCCTACCTCTGCGCGCTGCGCCGCTTCGTCAGCCGGCGCAACGGCAGCGCGGTGCTGCTGGGCGAGGTGAACCTGCCGTACAAGGAGCAGCTGGAGTATTTCGGCGGGCCGGAAGGCAACGAGCTGAACATGCAGTTCGATTTTATGTCGATGCAGCACATCTACCTGTCGCTGGCCCGCCACGATGCCCGGCCGCTGGTGGAGACGCTGAAGAGCCGGCCGCCGATCCACCCGGACAACCAGTGGGCCATGTTCGTGCGCAACCACGACGAGCTCACGCTTGACAAGCTCACCGACGGCGAGCGCCAGGAGGTGTTCGCCGCGTTCGGCCCGGAGAAGAACATGCAGATCTACGGCCGGGGCTTGCGCCGGCGCCTGCCGCCAATGCTCGGCGGCGACCCGGAGCACCTCCGGATGGTGTACTCCCTGATGTTCTCCCTTCCCGGGACACCTGTGCTCTTTTATGGGGAGGAGATCGGCATGGGCGAGGACCTCCGGCAAAAAAGCCGGGCCGCGGTCCGCACGCCCATGCAGTGGAACACCGAAAAGAACGGTGGGTTCTCCAGTGCGCATGCCGCAGAGCTGGTGGCGCCGCTGGTGCGCGGCGAGTACGGGCCCGAGCACGTCAACGCTGCGGCCGGGAAGCGCGATCCCGAATCCCTGTTTGCCTTCATGGCCGCGCTGATCGCGCGTTACCGGGAGGCACCTGAGCTGGGCTGGGGTGAATTCGCGGTGATCGCCCAGCCCGAGCCCGCCGTGCTAGCCCACACCTGCAGTTCCGACGGCGGCACGATGGTTTTGCTGCACAACTTCGGCGAGGACACGGTGAAGGTCAGCACCAAGGTGTGCGGGGAGGACGACCCGCCGCAGGCCTACAGGGATGCCCTGCTGCTGGACCTGTTCGACGGCGACAACGTCGCCCTGGATCCCGACGGCAGCTTCACCCTCGAGCTGGGGCGGTACGGGCACCGCTGGTTCCGCCTGCACCGGAAAGGCGACCGGCTGGCCCCTTGAAACTGGCGGCGCGGTCATTTCCCGGGGAGTTTCTCTTCACCACCGAGGAAGGGGTGCGGGATCTGCTGCGGCAGGCGACGTCCCTGCAGAGCGACATGGAAGGCGTGCTGATGCCGATCGTGGTGCACATCGACGTGGAACTCGCCAAGCGCAAGATGAGCGTGGGGGAGTTCGCCGAGCGTGTCGGGATCACCCCCGCCAACGTGGCGGTGCTGAAAAACGGCAGGGCAAGGCGATCCGCTTCAGCACCCTGGACGCAATGTGCCGGGTGCTGGACTGCCAGGCGGGCGACCTGCTCGAGTGGGTCCCCGACGGCGCTGCCGCCGAAAGCGCTGGCGCCGAAGGGACGGAGAAGCCGTGAAGTGGTTGATCACACTCCCCGTTGTGGCGCTGGGGGCGGTTGTTTTCGTGCTTGGTGGCGCCGATGATTCCCCGGCCTCCAAGGCGTCGGGGCGGCAGCCTTTTGTGAAAAAATTAACCATGCGCCCGATGCAGCACTCCAGCAAACTCCAGAACGTGCGGTACGAACTCCGCGGACCCATACTCCAGGCCGCCAAGAACATGGAGGCGGAGGGGCACCGGATCCTCAAGATGAACCTGGGGGACACCGCACCGTTCGGGCTGGAAGCGCCGGAGTCCGTGGTGGTGGACATGATCCACCACCTGCGCGGGGCGCAGGGCTACAGCGACTCGAAAGGCATCTTCACTGCCCGCACCGCCATCTCGCAGTACTACCAGACGCGCGGCCTGATGCAGATCGGCGTGGAGGACATCTTCATCGGCAACGGCGTCAGCGAACTCATCTCGATGTGCCTGCAGGCGTTCATGGAGAACGGCGAC
This sequence comes from Pseudarthrobacter sp. NamB4, assembly GCF_005796185.1. GTDB lineage: Bacteria > Actinomycetota > Actinomycetes > Actinomycetales > Micrococcaceae > Arthrobacter. Next base: position 122,104 of record NZ_VAHM01000006.1, on the reverse strand, counting down.
GAGATCCTGGTGCCGGCACCCGATTACCCGCTCTGGACGGCCGCCATCACCTTGACCGGCGGCAAACCCGTGCACTATCTCTGCGACGAGGCGGAGAACTGGTGGCCGGACATGGCCGATGTTGAGGCCAGGATCACCAACCGCACCAAGGGGATTGTGATCATCAACCCCAACAACCCCACCGGGGCGGTGTACCCACGCCATATCCTGGAGCAGTTTGCCGCGCTGGCACGCAAGCACCACCTGGTGCTGTTCTCGGACGAGATCTACGAGAAGGTGCTCTACGAGGATGCCCGGCACTTCCACACGGCCTCCGTGGCGGAGGACGTGTGCTGCCTGACGTTCAGCGGCCTGTCCAAGGCCTACCGGATGCCGGGCTACCGGGCCGGCTGGGTGGCAGTCACCGGCCCGCTCGCCGCCACCGCCGCGTACCGGGAGGGGCTGGAACTGCTCGCCTCCCTGCGCCTCTGTGCCAACGTCCCCGCCCAGCACGCCATCCAGACGTGCCTCGGCGGGTACCAGAGCATCGACGCGCTGGTGCGGCCCGGCGGCAGGCTCCGGGAACAGCGGGACCTTGCCCACCAACTGCTCACAGCGATTCCCGGCGTAACGTGCGTGCCCGCGGCCGGAGCCATGTACCTGTTTCCCCGGCTGGATCCGGAGATCTACCCCATCAGCAGCGACGAGCAGTTTGTCCTTGACCTGCTGCAGGACCAGAAAATCCTCGTCTCACACGGTTCGGCCTTCAACTGGCCGGCGCCGGACCACTTCCGGTTCGTCATCCTTCCAACAGTGCTGGACATCCGTGAGGCAGTGCGGAGGATCTCCACGTTCCTGGCGTCCTACCGGGCAAGCCTGGAACTGCCCTAGGAAACAGCTCCGGCGCGAAGAACTAACCGACGCCTAACCGTCAGGAAACCCCTGCGCAACATTGCGTCGGCACACTTGATTCTGCAGGCAAGAGCCGGCACCAGCCCCAGCCAGGAGCCCCGCCATGAAGCAGAAAGCGACACCTCATGTAACCCGAGTCCGCGCCCTGGACCAGCTCCACCGCGGCGATGAGATAGAAGCCCGCCTCTCCGTCGGGCCATCCTACGACGACGTGGTCATCCGCCGCGGCAGCGTCCAGGAAACAGCCCCGGGCATCGGCGTGGTGTGGATCCTGGACCGGCTCACCGGCCTGCGCAAAGCGATCAATACGGACGAATGCAGCGTCTGGCGGGTTGCCTGAACGCTGCCTGACCCGTGCCAGGAAGCGGGTATTGCGGGTGTAGCCAGTAAGGGCTGCCCGCAGTGCCGGAGCTTCCGCCCCTGCCGTCCAGTCTCAACCTCCCGCCACCGACTGGATGACCAGCACCTCCTGGCCCGGGGCAACCTCGGTGTCCAGCCCCTGCAGCCGGCGCACTTCGTCCCCGTCCACGTAGACGTTCACGAAGCGCCGCAGGGCACCTGTCTCGTCACGGAGCCGCCGGGCGAGCACTGCGAAGTCCGAGGTCACTGAATCCAGCAGCTTTCCCACGGTTACCGGCCCGTCGGCGGGCGCAGTCAGGACGGACTGCCCGCCGGCCAAGGGCTGCAGGACACTGGGAAGCACCACCGTGATGTCAGGCACCGGTGACCACTGCTGCCCGCACACAGAGCACATCCGGAAGGTGGGACACCACCTCCTGGAAGGTCTCACCCTCATCCGCGCTTGCGTAGACGGTGCCGCCGCGCGTCCCGAAATACACTCCTGCCGGCTCCGCAGTGTCCACGGAGGCAGCATCGCGCAGCACGCTGTTGTACTCCCCCGCCGGCAGGCCGGAGTCGAGCCTCTTCCAGGTCGAGCCGGCGTCGTCAGTGCGATGGACGGCGAGCTCACCATCCGGCGGGATGCGTTCTCCGTCAGCCTTCAGCGGGATCACCCAGGCCCTACCCTCCCGGCGGGGGTGGGTCAGCATAACGAAACCGAAGTCGGCCGGCAGGCCCTCGGCGATGGAGTTCCATGTGTCCGCGTTGTCATCCGTGCGGTAGACGCCATGGTGGTTCTGGGCATAGAGGCGACCTTCGACGGCGGCGTCCGCCGCAATCTTGTGCACGCACTGGCCGAACTCGGGGTTGGGGTCCGGCATGAAATATGCGGAAATGCCGCGGTTGCGCGGCTCCCAGGAGGTCCCGCCGTCGAGCGACCGATAAACCCCCCCGGTGCTCATGGCCACGTGGACCGTTTCCCCCGCCGGATGGACAACAATCGAGTGCGCTGCTGCGCCGCCGTAGCCGGCGCCCCATTCGCTGCGGTGCGGATGGTCCCAGAGCCCGCGGTTCAGCTCGAAGTGCTCACCGCCGTCGGTGGATTTCCAGACTGAAATGGGTTGCGCCCCCGCCCACACCACTCCGGGCCGGGACTCCGCGTCCGGGTGAATCTGCCAGAGTCGCTCCACGGCCGCTCCGGTGTCCTCGGGGAACCGGATGGCACCCTGCTCGGGCTCGGACCAAGTGGCGCCCAAATCATCGGTATGGGCAACGGTAGGCCCCCAATGCTCGCTGCGGACCCCCGCCATGATCCGGGTGCGGCCGTCTCTGGTGTCGATCCCGATGCTGGGGATCTCGCTCATGAGGAAGTGGGGGCCGGTGAAGGACCATTGGCGCCTGTCCGGGCTGGTGGCCAGCCACAGGCCTTTTTTGGTGCCGATCGCCAAGACAAAACTCTCTGCGGTTGCCATGGCCACCATGCAACCACCGGCCCGGGCTGCCCGCAACGGTTTTTTCAACAATGTGGGGAACGCCGGAGTGGGGGAAACAGGCCCCGAAGGTGCGTCAGTCGACGAACTCGGATTGGGTTTCGATGAAATCCCAGTCCTCGTCGGTCAGGATCCCTGTGGGCTTGCCCGGATGCGGTCCTCCCGCTTCCGCAATTCCCTGGAGCACAAAAAGGGGCAACTCCTCGGCGCGGAGATTCTCCCGCAGCCATTCCTTGCTGGCCAGGTCCAGGTCCAGCCACCACATGAAAATTTCCATGGCTTCCACGCACCTTTCGTTTGCTCCCACGTTAGGCCGGGCCGGGTCAGCGGACAAGATACATTGCCCGCCCCGCAAGTAGCCAGTGCAGGTAGTCCCTCCACAATGTGGGTACCCGCAAGTAACCCGCACAGTCGGGAACGGGGAAAGACGAACACCTGCTGTCACCCCGGTGGTTGAGGAACAGGCAGAAGTTCCCACCGCCGTCGTCCCGCCTGCCAAGCTCCCCGAAGCCGGCGCCCCCGCAAGCAAGGCACCGACCGCTGCTCCTGCACCACGGACTACCGCGAAGCAGCAGGCACCGGCGCGTTCCTCCGCTGCCCCGCCAGCCACAAGCCGGGGTACCAACCAGGTTTACAACGCCCAGACCGCCGTCGATGGTTCTGGAAGCGCCCCGTCCTGGCTGGCGGGCCTGTAAGCACTGACGGCTGCCGGGGCCGCAGTGGCAGTCCGCCCGGCCGTCCATCAAGCCTGGCTCGTGGCCCTTGCCCCTAGGCACCAACCACAGCCCTTTGACGCGCAGCCGGCATGCGGCAGAAGCTAAACATTCCCGGCGGCGCTGGAACCGGGGAGACGTGGCCATTCTCCTCTGTGGCGTACTGGCCTTCCTGTCCATCACCTTCGGGCGCCCCTGTTCCACCAACCGCGCTCCGCTGCTGTCGGGTCAGCCGTGGAATCAGCGCGCACTGCTGAGCCCGCTGCCCCTGCAGTTCCGCCGGCGCAGCCCGTTCCCTTGGCGAAAACGGACACGGCCGAGGCCGCTGCCGCAACTGCCGGTCCTCCTACCGGTGCTTTGCCGGAACCTGCCTTCGGCACCCCCGGCCATTGCTCAGCCAACACCACCTACGTAATCGGCCACAGCTGGGATGGAGTGGAGGCACCGTTCAACCACTTGAGTCAGCGGCCGCAGTGGGTGGGCGGTTTGAGGTGGAGACCACGGCCGGCACCATCACGTACCAGGTGGACAGCGTCACCACCTACCTGAAGTCGAGCCTGAAGGAGAGCCCCATCTGGGAGATGGTGCCCAACCGGCTGGTCCTGATGAGCTGCTACACGGAGGATCCATGGGGAAAAAATGTGGTTGTGACGGCCTCATCTGCGGTTTCCTAGCGCCGCTGGGCCTGTCCAATGGACTTTCCGGAAGAGGACAATGAGCTATGACGTCAGAAGGATTCAGTGGCACGCCCCCGCTGCTGGTGGGCGTCACCCCCAAGCAGCACCCTGAAGTCCTGCAGACCGCAGCAACCCTCGCCGCGCGCATGGGAGCACCCTTGCTCTGCGCCTATGTGGACGAGGCGAGTTACCTCGTGGATTGGGATCCGGCCCGGTCCGCCCACCGGCTCTCCCTGCACCCGGATGATGATAAGGAGATCCGCGCACTGACAGCGGAGCTTAGTGCAGTCATAGAAGCTGCCGTGGTGGAAGTGCCGGCAGGACCAGCCGGCGTGGAATGGACGCTGCGGACGCTTGCGGGAGACCCGGCACGGGCCCTTGCGCAGCTCGCTGGAGAAACCAACGCGCCCATGATCATTGTGGGCACCTCCGAGCGGGGGTTCTCCCACCGGTTGGCGGAGGTGCTGAATGGGTCGATGGCGGGCTGGCTGACCCATCACCAGAGCCGCCCGGTCCTGGTGGTCCCTTACCGGAGGCCCGCCCATGAGGACCGGGCGTGATCCTTGCCGCCGGGCTGTGTAGCCCTTAGATATGGCCGGGGAAAGTAAAGCGAAAGTAGTTATTCCCCAGGGTGGCGGACGGCTTTGCCAGCCACTAAGCTGATTCAAGCAGGCCGGTTCCAGCAGATGGAAGTCGGAACTGCCTAAGAGCTGCTCCGGAGTGCGTATCCCCCAATAACGCACTCCGGAGCTTTTTTGTGTCCCTGAAACGCTCTGGAGTGCCACCGGAATCAATACCCCCAGGGGGTAGTTGCGATATACCCTTGGGGGGTATAGTCTCGGTGTATGAGTACGACAGAAGAAGCGGCTGGTCCCGCCCCGCACGCGGTGCCAGAGGTGCCTGAACTGGTGCAGCACGGTTACACCGGCAACAAGGAGGCTTACCTACGCCGGCTCAAGCGCATCGAGGGCCAGGTCCGCGGAATCGCGCGCATGGTGGACGAGGACAAATACTGCATCGACATCCTCACCCAGGTATCGGCCGTCACGAAGGCCCTGCACGCGGTAAGCCTCGGCCTGGTGGAAGAGCACATCGGCCACTGCGTCGTGGGTGCCGCCTCTGAACCTGACCCTGCGGTCCGTGCCGAAACAATCGACGCGAAGGTGAAAGAAGCAGCCGACGCCATCGGCCGCCTGCTCCGCTGAACCGCCGTCCACCCACCATCCGGCCACCGCCGGCAAAGCCAAAAGGAGCAAGCCATGAGCACCACCTCCCCCACCACCACCACGGTCAGCGTTTCCGGGATGACCTGCGGACACTGCGTATCGGCCGTCACCGAAGAACTCGAGGCCCTGACGGGGGTCGAAGCAGTGGACGTGGATCTGAACGCCGGAGGCATCTCCACCGTGACCATCACTTCCAGCAAGGAACTGTCACCCCCGGAAATCGGCGAGGCCGTGGCCGAGGCCGGCTACCTGGTCGTCGCCAACGAGGCCTAGCATCGCGGCATTGGATTCGGGGAGCCCATGAGCAAACAGGAACTTCTCCACGATCCGGGAATCCGGGTGGTGGAACTCGATATCGAAGGCATGACCTGTGCCTCCTGCGTCAGCAGGGTGGAGAAAAAACTCGGCAAGCTCGACGGCGTCCACGCTTCGGTGAACCTTCCAATGGAGTCAGCCTCCGTGACAGTTCCCGCCGGCATCACAGACCAGCAGCTGGTGGCTACCGTCAACGCTGCGGGCTACAAGGCTGCGGTCCGCACTCCGGAGCCGCCAGCCAGTGCCGGATCCGCTGAAGAGGCAGATGCCCATGGAGCAGCGCAGCTCCGCCCCCGGCTGATCCTGGCGGCACTACTGACCGTGCCCGTCTTCCTCATCTCCATGGTCCCCGCAGCACAGTTCCCGCACTGGGGCTGGGCGGCGGCACTACTGGCACTGCCGGTGGTCACCTGGGCCGCCTGGCCGTTCCACCGCGCAGCCGCCATCAACGCCCGGCACCTGGCATCCACCATGGACACCCTGGTATCCATTGGTGTTGCTGCCGCGTACCTGTTCTCCGGCTGGCAACTGCTCGCAGATCCCCGCATGACGGAGCACCCCGGCATGGAAGGCATGGAGACGGGCGGCCTTTACTTTGAGGTGGCCGCCGTCGTCACTACTTTCCTGCTCCTGGGCCGCTACCTGGAAGCCAACGCCAAGCAGAAAGCCGGCGATGCCCTGCAGGCCTTGCTCCACCTGGGCGCCAAGGATGCCACCATACTGCGGCACGGCAGCGAACAGCGGATCCCCGCCGGCCAGCTCCAGGTGGGCGACGTCCTGGTGGTGCGCCCCGGGGAGAAGATCGCCACCGACGGCGTGGTGACGGGCGGCAACTCCGCGGTGGACGCCTCCCTGGTAACAGGCGAATCGGTGCCGGTGGAAGTAGGCCCGGGCAGCCACGTCACCGGCGCCACTATCAACACCTCGGGCCGCCTCCTGGTGCGCGCTACCCGGGTGGGTTCCGAAACAACCCTGGCCCAGATGGCACGGCTGGTGTCCCAGGCCCAGACCGGTAAAGCACCCATCGCCCGGCTGGCGGACCGCATCAGCGCTGTCTTCGTTCCGGTGGTCCTCGCCATCGCAGCGCTCACGTTCGTGCTGTGGCTTCTTTTCACGGGAGCGGACCTGGGCAGCGGTGACCTGCGGTCGGCGTTTACGGCCGCCGTGGCCGTCCTGGTCATTGCCTGCCCCTGCGCGCTCGGACTCGCCACCCCGGTTGGCCTGCTGACGGGAACCGGACGCGGTGCCCAGCTGGGCATCCTCATCAAGGGACCGCAGGTCCTGGAGGACACCCGGACCGTTGACACCATCCTCCTGGACAAGACAGGTACGGTAACCGCCGGCATCCTCGCGGTTGACGCGACAATTGCCTTCAATGGCTTCCGGGAGCGGGAGGTGCTGCGGCTGGCAGGTGCCGTGGAAGCGGCATCGGAGCATCCGGTGGCGCACGCCATCGCTGCTGCGGCAGCGGATGACATGGACGACGACGGCCCGCTTCCGGCCGTGCAGGGCTTTCGGTCGGCGCCGGGCGGCGGTGTCTCGGGGACCGTCGAGGGCAGGCACGTCACGGCCGGGCGCACGGGCTGGCTGCAGGAGAACGGGATCGTGCTGACGGACGGGCAACAGCAGGAGCTCTCCGGGGCGGAAGCCACTGGAGCCACTGCCATCTGGGTTGCCGTGGACGGCGCCGTTGCAGGCATCATCGGCCTCCGCGACACCGTTAAGGAAGGTTCCGCCGCCGCCGTCGAACGCCTGAAGCGGCTGGGCCTGCGCCCCGTCCTGCTCACGGGCGACAACGCTGCCGTGGCAGCGCAGGTGGCGGCCGCCGTCGGCATTGCCAAGGAGGACGTCTACGCCGGGGTCCTGCCGGAGGGGAAGGTCGAGGCCGTGCGGAGGCTGCAGGCCGGCGGAGCCATCGTGGCCATGGCGGGCGACGGTGTGAACGACGCTGCCGCCTTGGCCCAGGCGGATCTGGGTATTGCCATGGGTTCCGGTACGGATGTTGCCATCGAAGCGGCTGACCTGACCGTGATGGGCAACGACCTCGCCCAGGTTGCGCAGGCCATCGAACTGTCCCGCCGGACCTTGGCCACCATCAAAACAAACCTCTTCTGGGCGTTCTTCTACAACGCCGTGGGTATCCCGGTGGCCGCCCTCGGCCTGCTCAACCCGATGATCGCCGGCGCCGCCATGGCCGCCAGCTCGGTCCTGGTGGTTGCCAACTCGCTGAGGCTGCGGACCTTCGGGAAACAGCCCGCCGGCAGGTAGGCGGAGGCGTCAGGCTGCGCCGTACCGCACGGCTGCCCGCGTCTTGGCCTTGGCCGCCTCGGCTTCCCGGTCCTTGGGCGGGGCCTGTGAGACCAGGGAATCCAGGAGATGCTGGGTGATGTGGGCAATCTCGTGGACTGCTTCATCAAAGGCTTCCTGGTTCGCCTTGGACGGCTTGGTGCTGCCACTGATCTTTCGCACGTACTGCAGTGCGGCGGCGTGCACTTCCTCGGAGGTGGCGTGCGGTTCGAAGTTGTGGAGGGTTCGGATGTTCCGGCACATAGTGCCATGCTAGGCTCTGGACCGCCTGGGATCGACCCCCTCCTGCAGCGTGTGGGCAGCCCTGGTCCGGCAACTCTGTCCAGAGGGGCGGTGTCCGGGCCACTCGCATTTTTCCTCTGCCCTCCCTGCTGCGGCACCAAGGCCAGGCGGCCCGCTTAAGGGACGGGTTCGACGTCGTTCGCGTGCTCCAGCGGTGACGCCGCCGGAAGTGCCGTCCCCTTGCCCGCCCTCGGCGGCTTGGCCGCGTCTGCAGCGGCGCCCTCTTCAGTCGCGGCCGACGTCCCCCGCAGCTCGTCGAGGCGGACCAGGACCACTCCGCCGACGATCAGGGCGCCCCCGAGGAGCTGGATGGCCTTTGGCAGCTCACCGAGCAGAAGCCATGCCCAGATCACGGCAAACAGGACCTCGGTCAATGACACAAAGGATGCCACCTTGGAACCCAGCGCCCGGGCGGCCATGATCCCGGACACGTAGGCCAGTACCGTTGCCAGGACCACCAGCCCGGCCAGGGAAACCCACCATGGTGTAACCCAGGGCCCCAGCCTGGTGTCCCCGGTGCTGAACGCCATGGGCACAAGCCCCGTGGCTGCGGCGAGCCACATCACTGCGGCACCCACCAGCAGCCCGCCGGAGGCAAGCACGATGGGCGGCAGGGTGTCGTTCTCCTTGGCGGTGATAAAGAAGTACATGGCGAGGCACACCGCGGCGGCAACACCCCACAGGACCCCCACGGGATCCACAGTGACGGCGCCGGTAAGGTCCAGGACCAGGACCAGGCCGCCCAGCGAGAGCAGCGTTCCACCGAAAGTCAGCGCCCGGGGCCTTTTCCGGCTCGCAGCCCACAGCCACAGCACGATGATCACGGGGGCGAGGTACTCAAGGAGGAGTGCCACGCCAACGGAGAGCCTGGCCACGGCGTTGAAGTAGAACAACTGGCAGGCTGCCACCCCTATCAGGCCGAACAGCACGATGGTCATCCAGTTGTCCCGGAGCTGGTGCCAGCGCCCCCTCAAAGCGGGTAGCGCCGGAACGGCGAGAATCAGGGCAGCACCGGTGAGCCGGGCAGTGACCGCCGCTCCCGGCGACCAGCCTGTTTCAAGCAGCGCCTTGGCGAATGATCCGGACAGGCCGAAGACAGCGGAGGAGAACAGCGCCACCCCCAGGCCGGAGGCGGCGAAACTGCTCCTGCGCGCGGGCGTCTGGCTGGACGTGCGGTTGCCGGCAGCGGACATTGATCGCCTCCTGTCAGGAGTAAAGTGGGATTATGGTCATGACAGTACGCGATGGAACTGTAAGGAGTCAAGATGGTTTTTGCCCCTGACACCGAGGTGGCGCTGCGCACTGTGGTGAATCTGATCAATTCAGCGGCGAACGGAAGCGAAGCGCTGGCCACCCCGGAAGACCTGGACAGGTTCCTGGCGGCCGAGGGCTTCAGCGGTTCCCGCACCCGGGACGGGCAGGAGCTGGCAAGCGTGCGTCAGCTGCGCCAACAGCTCGCAGAACTATGGACGGCGGATGAAGATGCCGCGGTCCAGACGGTGAACCGCCTGCTGCGCGAGGCGCGGGCGCTGCCGCAGCTGGTCAAGCACGACCAGTGGGACTGGCACCTCCACGCCACCACACCGGAAGCTCCCCTGGTCCACAGGATGAGCACGGAAGCTGCGATGGCACTGGCCGATGTAATCCGTGGCAAGGAGATGGACCGGATGCGCAGCTGTGAGGCAGAGGACTGCAACGCAGCGGTGCTGGACCTCAGCCGGAACCGGTCGAAGCGGTACTGCGACACCGGCAACTGCGCCAACCGGGCGCACGTCGCTGCTTACCGGGCACGCCAGGCGGCCGCCGGGTAGGGCTGTCAGTTCCGGCGCGTGAAGCGACGGGGCTAGTGGCCGCTCCGGGCATCCGGACCGTCGGCCGGGGAAGGCGGATCCTGCGGCCGTGCAGGCCCAAACCCGCGAGTGGGTTTCCGTGCCGAACTGAGGTTTACGCCGGATCCTTTGCCCAGGTGCTCAGCGTTGTCCTTGTAGCTCATGGACAGCATCGCGGCAATCACGAGGGTGACGATGAACGCGATGCCGGCGGAGGTGAAGGCCAGGTCGAAACGGGGCGCACGTGCACTGCCACCGGAGGCGAAGATCAGGACGGCCACGAAGGCGATCACGGCAAAGAACGCGGAGAACATCAGCGGGCCCTTCACCGAGGCCCGCAGATCGCGCGGTTTTCCTGGATGCTGGTCTGCCACGGTAATTCCTCCCTGCAGGCGGCACGGGGCCGGCCTGGTTTACGTGTTGCGGTGTTTGCCCGGCCAAATTTTCTACAAGGAGTAGAACCGCGCTCTCCTAGTTTACGGGGTTTGCGCGGTCCTGCGGGCATCGTGCCGAAGCGTCAGTCCGGAGAGGACCCACAGGACACCGGAGATAATCGCTCCTCCGCCAACCACTCCCAGCAGGGCGTGCGCCCCCAGGTGGATGAAGAACGGCAGGATGGCAGCGGTGCCAAGGCCTATGGCGCCGGAGGTGATCCAGTCCCGCGCCAGCACATGGCGGCCCCGCAGCGTCAGTCCACAGAAAAGCTCCAGCGCCCCCGCAACACCCAGGCCCACAGCCGCAACCACGCCGAACAGCAGGTCCCCGTGGAGCAGCACCGCAGACAGCCCGGCCCCGGCAAGCACGGCGCCCGCCGCGGACAGCATCTTGCCCGGCGCGGCGTCCCGCTGGAATCCAGTTGCCGGAATGCCGCGGAGCAGGAGCACGCCGGTGGACAGCAGGTAGAGCCCCCCGGCCCAGCCCATGACCTCTACGGATGGAGCAGCCCAGAAGATGGTTACGGCGCCGAACAGCAGGGCTGCCACGGCGCGCAGCAGGACGGGCTTCCAGAGGTCAGGCCGGGGCCGGGAATCGGAAGCAGTTCCTGCTGGTGTCCTTGGTTGCGTCACCAAACCAGTTTAGTGGCGGTGGGTGCCGCGAAGAACTTCGCTCCTGCCCCGCCGCTCCTGCTCGGCCCCGGCTTGCATGTGGTGCACGGCTGAGGCGGTGGGCCTGGTCTGCTGGCCCTACGCCGAACCGAGCACCATCCATCGGTCGGACCTGGCGCGGAGGCCAAGGGTTACGGCGCGGGCGGCCATGTAGCCCAAGGCAAAGACCGCCCACAGCCCCCCGAGTCCGGGCCCGCCTGAGGCATTCGAGAGCGCCACCGCTGCCAACAACGGCAGATAGGCAGCGAGGTTGACCACTCCGGCCAGGGCCAGGTACTTTGCGTCCCCGGCACCGATCAAGACGCCGTCCAGCACGAAGACATAGCCGGCTATGGGCTGGCCTGCGGCGAGGATCCACAGGGCAAGGGTCAGGACGCGCTGCACCTCGGGATCGGAGGTGAAAATCGCGCCGGCCCAGGGGGCGGCCACAGCCAGGAGGGCCCCCGTCACAACGCCGAAGCCAGCTCCCCACCGGATCATGGTCCGGGTCAGAACCCGGGCCTTGACAGGGTTCGAGGCCCCCAACTCCCTGCCGATCAGCGCCTGGGCCGCGATGGCCAAGGCATCCAGGGCAAAGGCCAGGAAGGAAAAAATGGTCATGGCCAGCTGGTGGGCGGCAAGGTTGACGGCCCCTTGCGCGGTGGCCACCAGCACTGTGGCCAGGATCGCAACACGGAGACTGAGGGTGCGCAGCATTAGCCATGAGCCCACCCTGGCCATGCTGCGCATGCCCCGCCAGCTGGGAAGCACGCCCACTCCATATCCGGCAGCGTTGCGCCTCACGATGACCAGGTAGACGCCAGCCATGGCCCACTGGGCCAAACTGGTGCCCACCGCCGAACCGGTGACGGACCATCCGAGCCCGTAGACCAGCCACAGGTTCAGGACGATGTTCAGGCCAAAGCCGGCCGTGGCCACCACCAGTGGAGTGCGGGTGTCCTGGAGGCCGCGGAGGAGGCCGGTGCCGGCGAAAATGAGGAGCATGGCCACCAGCCCGGGCATGGACCAGCGGAGATAGTCGGCGGCGAAGGTGCGGACCTCACCCTCCGCTCCCAAAAGGCCGATGAGGGGGTCGGCAGCTACGAAGCCGGCCACCGCCAGGACCATGCCGAGCAGCAGAGCCAGCCACACGCCGTCGCGCCCCGCCGCCAGGGCCTTGCCCAGCTGGCCGTTACCGACAGCGCGGGCAACGGCAGGTGTTGTGGAGTACGCCAGGAAGACCATCAGTCCGACGGCGGTGTGCAGCACGGCGGACGCCAGGCCGACGCCGGCCAGTTGCGCAACGCCAAGGTGGCCCACAATGGCCGAGTCGGCGAGGAGGAACAGCGGTTCAGCCACCAGCGCACCTAAGGCAGGGATGGCCAGCCGGAGGATTTCGCGGCCATGTCCCTTGGCGGGCGCAGCAGCAGCGGGGGCAGGCAAGTGGGGCACGATGCCCAGCCTAACCGCCCTCATGCCGGCAGCCGCCTGCGCATGACAAGGAACACATTATGACGCTATTGGTTGACACTTCAACTATTTATCCGCGAGACTTGAACCATGAACCAGTCACGACTTACCACCACCGCCATCACCGCCCTCCGGATTGTCCTGGGCTTCCTCTTCGCAGCCCACGGCTGGCAGAAGTTCAACGAATGGACCATCGCGGGCACCCAGGCGTCGTTCGCCAAGATGGGTGTGCCGGCAGCAGAAATAGCGGCGCCTGCGGTTGCCGTACTGGAACTGGCAGGGGGCGTCGCCCTGATCCTGGGGATCCTGACCCGGGTAGTCGCCGCCCTCCTGGCCGTGGACATGCTGGGAGCCCTGTTCCTGGTGCACGCCTCCGCCGGCGTCTTCGCCGCCAATGGCGGCTACGAGCTGGTGCTGCTTTTCGCCGCCGCGGCCTTCGCCCTGGCCCTTACCGGCGCCGGCCGCCTGTCCGTGGACTACACTCTCTTCGGCCGCCGCAACTCCAAGCTTGCGGCGCTGGCCTAGCCAACTACTGCTTAACGGCGGCCTGGCCCCTCGATGCCCGGCCGCCGTCGGCGTTTCAACTGACCCCCCAGCCGCCCGCCGGTACCTCCATACATGAAATCGCCGTGACGCCACCCGTCTGGACCGCTTCCTGGCGGCCGTGGCATACCTGGACGGCGAACCCCCGTCCATGATGTTCAGCCGAGGCTGTTACACACGGACCGTGCTGGCCACGTACGAGATGGTGGGCGGCAAGATCACCAAGCGCTAAATCTCGGTTCCGATGCTGCCGGCGCCCAGTACCGGGGCCAGGGCAACCACAACCTGTCAGTAGCGGATGTGGATGCGGACGGCAAGGACGAGTTGGTCTTCGGCTCCTTGAGCATCGATGACAACGGCAAGCCGCTGTACGACACCGGTCTTGGCCATGGCGACGCCATCCACACGAGCGACCTGGATCCTTCCCGCCCCGGGCTGGAAGACCTTCGCCGCCCACGAGGACATGGGATCGAGCGGCAACAGGGGTGCAACTTTCCGCGACTCACGGACCGGTAAAGCAATCTGGAGCATCCCGGCCGCCAAGGACACGGGACGCGCAGCTGCCGCCGACAACGACTCCCGCCATGCGGGCGCGCTGCGGATCTACACAACCACCGCGGGCACGGAGCTCCGGCTGCGGACACTGATGCATGATCCCGTGTACCGCCTCTCGGTTGCACGTGAGAACATCTCGTACAACCAGCCGCCGCACCCCGGCTTCCATATCTGGGAAGGAATGGAGCTGCCGGCCCAGCCGCACATCGTTTACACCACCGCCGACCAACACCGCTGACGGTTCCACTGCCCCGTCCGCCGCCCGGTGGGCGGGGCAGTGTCCTGGGCAGGAACGGTGCTGCCAGTCTTGACTCTCCAACCCGCCGGTAACACTGCGCCTCAGTATGATCGCAGCATGACCGAGACCCATACCCCCAATTCCGTCACCCTTCGCTTCCTGGCCGCCCCCATGGACGTGGGCCACAGCGGCTCCGTGGATGCCGGAACCGTGCTGGAGTGGGTGGACAAGGCCGCATATGCGGCAGCAGTCGGCTGGGCCAAGTCATACTGCGTCACGGCCTACGTGGGCAACATCCATTTCGCGGATCCCGTCAACAGCGGCGACATGGTGGAGGTAGAGGCCACCATCGTCTACACAGGACGCTCCTCAATGCATATCCGCACCGTGGTTTCCTCCGGGGACCCCAAGGGGGGCCCCGCAACCATGCGGAGCCAGTGCATGGTCATTTTCGTGGCGGTTGGCGACGACGGGAAGCCGATCCCGGTCAAGCAGTTCGAGCCGGTGACGGTGGGGGAGATTGAGGAGCGGGACCATGCACTGGCGCGGATCAGGGTCCGCGAGCAGATCGTCGAAGCTATGAACCGGCAGGAATACACTGACGCCGGCACGGCCGAGCGGGTGACGCTGCGCTTCATGGCTGCGCCCACTGACGTGAATTGGGGCGGTAAAGTGCACGGCGGAATCGTCATGAAGTGGATCGACGAGGCCGCCTACGTGTGCGCCTCGCGCTACTGCGGCATGGATACCGTGGCAGTGTTCTCCGGCGGAGTCCGGTTCTACCGGCCGCTGCTGATCGGCCACGTGGTTGAGGTGGAAGCGCGCTTGGTCTACACCGGGACCAAGGGGATGCACATTGCCGTCCATGTCCGCTCGGGGGACCCCAAGAGCCGGGAGATGGACCTCACCACCTACTGCCTCACGGTCATGGTGGCGCGCGACGACGAGGGCAACTCCGTGCCCGTCCCCGCCTGGGTGCCGGTCAGCGAGGAGGACAAGCGGCTGCACGCCCATGCCCGGGAGCTTCTGGAGATCCGGGGGACCGCTCCCGGCAACCGCCTGCCGAACCATCTGCTCACGCAGGCTTCAGCAGGCCGCGCGCCTGGATCGGCCGGAGACTGAGCGCCAGACGCCCCTAGAAACCGCCCCCGCCGGCGTCGGCCGCCATGTTGGCAAACCGGGAGTAGTGGCCCTGGAAGGCCACCACGATGTCCTTGGTGGGGCCGTTACGGTGCTTGGCCACCAGGATGTCGGCTTCACCCGCCCGCGGTGACTCCTTGTCGTAGACGTCCTCGCGGTGGAGCAGGATGACCATATCGGCGTCCTGCTCGATGGAACCGGATTCACGAAGGTCCGAGACCATGGGGCGCTTGTCCTGGCGCTGTTCCGAGCCACGGTTCAGCTGCGACAGCGCAATAACGGGAACCTGCAGCTCCTTTGCCAGCAGTTTCAGCGCACGCGAAAACTCGGAGACTTCCTGCTGGCGCGACTCCACCTTCTTGCCCGAGCTCATCAGCTGAAGGTAGTCGAGGATAACGAGCTTGAGGTCATGCTGCTGCTTCAGGCGGCGGCACTTGGCTCGGATTTCCATCAGCGACATGTTGGGACTGTCGTCGATGAACAGCGGGGCATCGTTCATGCGGCCCATGGTGGTGGCAATCTTGGACCACTGCTCGTCCTTGATAGTTCCCTTGCGGAGGTCCTGCAGGCCGATGGTCGCCTCTGCGGACAGAAGGCGCATGGCAATTTCATTGCGGCCCATTTCCAGCGAGAACATCACCGTGGACAGGTTGTTCTTGATGGCCGCGGAGCGGGCAAAGTCCAGGGCGAACGTGGACTTACCTACAGCGGGACGGGCCGCAATGACAATCATCTGGCCCGGGTGGAGACCGTGAGTCAGCTCGTCAAGCTCGTAAAAGCCCGTGGGAACGCCGGTCATGCCCTCACCCCGGTGGCCGGACGCCTCGATCTCGTCCACCGTGGACTCCATGACGTCCTTGAGGACCACATAATCCTCGGCGGTCCGCCGCTCCGCCACGGCATAGACCTCGGCCTGGGCCTGGTTCACCAGGTCCTCCACCTCGCCGTCAGAGCCGTATCCCAGCTGGACGATTTTGGTGCCCGCATTGACCAGGCGGCGCAGGACGGCGCGCTCAGCCACGATCTCGGCGTAATATCCGGCGTTGGCCGCCGTGGGAACGGTCTGGATCAGCTCGTGCAGATACGCAGGTCCGCCAATCCTGTTGATCTCGGCGCGTTTAGTCAGCTCATCGGAGACTGTAACGGCGTCAGCCGGCTCGCCCCGGCCGTAGAGGTCGATGATGGCTTCGTAAATGGTCTCGTGGGCGGGGCGGTAGAAGTCCTGGCCACGGAGGATCTCAACCACGTCCGCGATTGCGTCCTTTGACAACATCATGCCGCCCAGCACGGACTGCTCCGCGGCGATGTCCTGCGGAGGCTTCCGGCTCGCGTCCGATCCTCGGGTTGCTTCGACCGGGTCCAGATGCGCGATTGACAAAGCTGCCGTCCTCCATGTGATCCGGGACCTGCCCGGTACTTAACCATCCTGCTGTGGCGTTGCCCGCAAGCCGTGCCCAGCCGCCTCTACAGGTGTACCAGCAGGGCCTGACAATGCAGGGCGCCCACCGTGACCAGCCGGAACACCGGGAGTTATCCCCAGCATCCACAGGTTTTCCACAACAGGCCTTTCTTCGGGTTCCCGTGGTGCCGTGAGAGTGCTGTTTCAGCACTGGTCCGGAACTTTAGGGGCCCTGAATAACAGGCACCCCGCTACGCTAGCCCCCCTCGCTCCAGCCACCAAGCCAGCAAGCAGGCCTGCCTGTGGAGAACCTGTGCAGTAAGCGGCTTAGCTTGTGCACAGCCTGTGGGAAAGGCTGTGGAAAGAAACAAAGTTTGCCGCTCTACAGCCGCTTGACCTGCAAAAACACTGACCCAAGCATGTGGAGCAAATATTTCTTCCACAGAATTTCATCCACAGGCCATGCTGGCGCCAAGTCACGTGGTGCCGCCCCAAGGGGCCGTGACCCAGTTCATTCACAGGTGGGTCCCGACCGGAATATGCCGGGAGGGAACCCCACTGGCCGCGAACCATGCCGCTATGCAGAGGCAGGCATATTGCTGTGGATAAACGGGATCTGGCATAAGCTCTATACATGAGCGAACTGCTGCTGGTGCTGCTGCCGGCATTCGTTTTGGTGGCGCTCATCTGGGGGCTGGCCACCGCCCTCAGCCCGCGCAGTTCAGGCATTTCGGATGCCGAAAAATACCAGCGTGACCTGGCCGAGCGCTCGGCCCGGCACTATGCCGCCCAGGTCCAGGCTGCTACGGCTGCACGGGCCCGCCTGGAGGCCGCGACGCGGCCAAGCCAGAACGCCCAGGCGATGCAATCAGACCTGGCCGCGGCCAGGAAGTACAGAGAACGGCTTTGAAAATGGAATCGCTTGTGGTCCCTGTGCTCATCCTCCTGGCCGTGGCCGCGGGAGTCATCCTGGCGGCACGGGCACTGACCCGGCGAAAGGCAGTTGCTGACTCGGTGCCCCCGGCGCCGGCAGCTAATCGAGCCGACCTCGCCCGTGCGGCGGCTGCGAAGCTCTCGGAAGACGAACACCGCCGTCTGTATGCACTCATCGCTCAAGGCCAGGCTATGGCCGCCATCAAGCTGTATTACGAAGTCACCGGCGACGGGCTGCGCGCCTCACGTGACGCCGTCGGAGCCCTGGCAGCACACCCCCAGCCCTACCGGGGCCCGGAGGCTCCCCCCGCAGAAGCCGATGACGAGGACGATGTCCCTCAGCGGTTCCCATACCGCTACCGCGCCATCGCCAGCAAAGGCGATGTGACCCGTGAGGTAAGCAGCAACATGCTGAACGACGAAATTTACGGCAGGATCCGCACCCTGGCGCGCAATGGGGACATGGAGGCTGCCGCCACGGCGCTCACCAGGCATTCAGATATTTCAATGAAGCAGGCCAGGGAGTTCATCGAGCTGCTGGACGATTAGGCGCGAAACCGTCAGCCGTTCCCGGAAATGCCCGCCAGCAGCTGCTCGAACGGCAGGGATTCCATGGGGGCGGGCTTGCGACCCGGCTGAGGGCCTTCGAGGAGGCGCGCGAACTCCCCGGCGGCCCGGTCGATCCGCTCGGAAAGCGACGAACCGCCGTCGTCCGTGGTCCCCCAGTCCTGGGGACCGGCAAAGACGCCCGTGGCAGCCATCCTGGTGCGCAGGTAGCTGAACAGCGGGCGCATGGCGTAGTCCAGGACCATTTGGTGCCGGTCGGTGCCGCCAGTGGCGCCCAGCAGGACGGCCTTCCCCTCCAGGGACTTGGGTTCAAGCACGTCGATGAAGGACTTAAACAGCCCGCTGTAGGACGCGCTGAAGACGGGCGAAACAGCGATGATACCGTCCGAGGCCCCCAGGTTGGCAATCACCTCGGCCAGGCGGGGTGCAGCGTAGCCGGTCACGAAATTGTTCGCGATGTCCACGGCCAGGTCGCGAAGTTCCACCACGTCCACGCTCACGCTGAAGCCGGCATCGCGCAACTGCCGCTCGGCCGAGGCAGCCAGCTGGTCAGCCAGCAGGCGGCTTGACGACGGTAAGCCGAGTCCGGCGGATAGGACGGTGATGCGGCGGGTTTCCATAGCATTCTCCTGGGCTCGTTCATTCCATGCTACATGCATATGCATGTAATAGCTGAACTGCGGGGAGGCCGCGGGTATTCCCGGCCCGCCTATACCAGCACCAACCCGCGGATGCAGGTGGTCGAGTCACCGCCTATCCAGATCTCCCCGCCCTCGGCGCTCACGTGTACCCGGCCCGCCCTGCCCAGCATGGTCCCCTGGGCAGCAACATACTGTTTGGGCGCTCTTCCGCTGCCGATAAGCCATTGCGCTGCACCGGCGTTGAAACTTCCGGTGACAGGATCTTCCACGGAGGCGTCGCCGGGGATGAAGGTGCGGACTTCGAAATCGGTGCCGCTGGACCCTCGCTCGGGGCCTATGACACCAAGCTTCAAGCTCCCCATGGCAACGAAGTCGGGCTTGAGCGCCCTGACCTGCTCGGCGGAACGAAGCAGCACACCGATCCATTCGGGGCCATTCATCAACCATGAGGCGTCCAGCAGCTCGGCAGCGGGCAGCCCGAGGGATGCGCAAATTTGATGCCTTACGCTTCCATCCACGGGACCAAAGCGCGTCAGCGGCGGGGCCGCGAAGGCCAGCCGGCCGTCGTCGCACTTCACCCGGACGAGGCCGGCAGCGCACTCCTGCACCAGGAAGCCACTGGACTGCGGCATGCCGCCGGACTCGAGCCACGCGTGCGCCGATCCCAGCGTAGGGTGGCCCGCGAAGGGAAACTCTTCACTGCCGGTGAAGATCCTGACCCGGTAGTCGGCGCGGGGATCCGCCGGGGGCAGAAGAAAGGTGGTTTCGGACAGATTGGTCCAGTTGGCGAACTGCTGCATCTGCTCAGCAGACATCCCCTCGCCATCGATGACGACGGCAAGCGGGTTGCCGCGGTACGGCTCACTGGAGAAGACATCGACTTGATGGAAGGGGCGGCGGCGGGGCGCTTCGAAAGTCACCGGTGCAGGCTATCACCAGCTGAACCGCCAGCACGCGGCACGCAAAAGACCCCCGCGGCCGGAATGCGGCAGCGGGGGTCTCTCGTGCAGTCAGGACTGTTGGCCCTAAAGACTACTTGCTTGCTACCACGTCGAGTTCGATGACAGCAGCAACATCCTCGTGCAGACGGACGTTGGCCTGGTACGAACCAACCGACTTGATGTGCACGGGCAGTTCAACCTTGCGCTTGTCGATGCTGCCGAGGCCAGCGGCCTCAACGGCAGCAGCAACGTCGCCCTGCTTGACGGTGCCGAACAGGCGTCCGGTTTCGCCGGCCTTGACAACGAGCTTGACGGGCTTGGACTGCAGTGCAGCAGCCTGCTTCTGAGCATCTTCCAGGGAAGCGTGCTCGCGGGCAGCGCGGGCAGCCTTGATGGACTCAACCTGCTTTTCGCCGCCCTTCGTCCAGGTCAGGGCGAAGTTGCGGGGCAGCAGGTAGTTACGTGCGTAACCGTCCTTGACCTCAACTACGTCGCCAGCAGCACCGAGACCGGTTACTTCGTGGGTCAGAATGAGCTTTGCCATGTTAGTTAATCCCTTCCTTAACCGCGGCCAGCGCCGGAGTAAGGCAGCAGGGCAACTTCGCGGGCGTTCTTGATTGCCTGGGCGATTTTGCGCTGTTCCTGCACCGTAACGCCAGTAACGCGACGGGCGCGGATCTTTCCGCGGTCGGAGATGAACTTGCGCAGCAATGCTACGTCCTTGTAGTCGATGACAGTGATGTCAGCGGCCTTCAAGGGGTTGGACTTTGGTTTGGGCTTACGGAGTTCAGCCTTAGCCATCGTGGAGCTCCTATTCTAGGGAGCCCGTGGATCATGATCCACGGGATGGTGGTGGTCCGGCGGCGGCATCCGCACAAGTGCCATAGGCACCCGCTGCGGTCCCGGCGTCGGACCTTAATTAGTGTTTAGAAGGGAGGTTCGGAATCCGGACCGTTGCCCCAGCCGCCTGCGTTGGAGACTCCGGGCGTTGCCCATGGATCGTCCTGTGCAGCCTGCTGGTTGCCGCCGCCCCATCCTCCGCCGGAGTTGCCGCCCTGGTTTCCACCAGGGTTGCCTCCTCCGAAGCCGCCGCCGCTGTTGCCGCCGCCGAAGCCGCCCTGACCCCCGCCGGAGCGCTGGGTGCGGTTGACCTTGGCGTTGGCATAGCGCAGGCTGGGGCCGATTTCGTCGACCTCAAGCTCGATAACGGTGCGCTTTTCGCCTTCTTTGGTTTCGTAGGAACGGCTCTTCAGGCGGCCGGTGACAATCACGCGCATGCCCTTGGTGAGGGATTCGGCGACATTCTCGGCTGCTTCACGCCAAACGGCAGCGCGGAGGAACAGGGTTTCCCCGTCCTTCCACTCATTCGACTGACGGTCAAAGGTGCGCGGGGTGGAAGCGATGGTGAAGTTCGCTACTGCCGAACCGGACGGTGTGAACCGCAATTCCGGGTCATTGGTGAGATTACCGATGACCGTAATGGTGGTTTCGCCTGCCATCTACTGCCTCCTTGTTCGAGCCTTTGGGTGAAGAGTGCGTTTCCTGCGGGGTAAATGAAGTTCGGTGCTGAAATTACTCAGCAACAACCTTCTGCTCTTCAGGGCGGATGATCTTGGTGCGCATGATGGTCTCGTTAAGAGACAGCTGGCGGTCAAGTTCCTTCGCGGTTTCCGGCTTGGCGGTGAAGTTCACCACGGCGTAGATACCTTCGGACTTCTTCTTGATGTCGTAAGCCAGACGGCGACGGCCCCAGATGTCAACCTTTTCGATGGTTCCACCATCGTGGGTGATGACGTTCAGGAACTTCTGAAGCGACGGCTCAACGGTACGCTCTTCGACCTCGGGGTCGATGATTACCATCAATTCGTAAGGACGCATATGTGAACCCACCTCCTTTGGGCTAAGCGGTTACGGCATTTCCGTAACAGGAGGTTCATTTGCGATACCGTGCGAAGCCCCACCGCCGGAACGGAGGCAGGACGCAGCACAGACTTCAATATCTTAGTGCATTTGTACCGGATAGGCGATTCGCCCTTGACTTCGAGCCTAACCGCCGCCGTTGCGGGCGGGTAGGACATGTGGCCGTATGTGGAAAACCGCCCGCCGGAAAGCATGCAACTTCCGGACGGGGGCCTGCGAAGTACCCGAGGTGATCAGCCCCAGGAACCGCCGATTATTGGGTGCAACTACCAAGTTTGGACGAAATGCTCCCCTTTCCCCCAACTCCCTATTGACTGTGGGCCCCAAAAACCCTATTGCCCCCGGAGAGAAGCGCGGACTAACTTGTCCTTCATCTTCACGTTCACCAATGCAATTCCGGCACGGTTGGGGTGCCGCGAAAGCGCGTTCTTCCAGCAAGGATTCCGAGATGCGACGACCCAAACCTGCCACCGCAACGGCCCAGGCACTCGCCCTTGCGATGGCATTCCTCGCTGGCCTGATTGCTGCTGTCAGCCCTGCGCAGGCCGCCGAAAACTACGGCTATCAGAGCATCAGTTACTCCGGGTTGGAAAATCCCCCGACCGCGGATAAGCCGCAAAGTAAGCTGTGGTGGAACGACGGGTCGTGGTGGGCGCAGATGTGGACCACGGGAACTGGTTGGCAGATCTACCGGCTGGACAGGGCCACCAAGACGTGGGTGAACACCGGGGTGTTGAATGACACCCGGAGCAGTGCCTCGTCGGATACGTTGTGGGATGGCAACAAGCTCTACATTGCATCTCATGTGGTGACGGTGTCCGGGGACTCCAGCACAAAGGTTTCAGTGTCAGGGCAGCCCGCGAAGCTGTACAGGTACAGCTACGCGTCCGGCAAGTACACGCTTGACACTGGCTTCCCCACCAACATCAACAACAACAGCAGCGAGTCCTTGACCATCGACAAGGACACCACCGGTGCCATCTGGGCGACGTGGACGCAGGTTTCCGGCAGCTCGACCAGTGGCTACACCAGCAGCGTGTACGTGAACGCATCCGCTCCTGGCGGTACGAGCTGGGGCTCACCGTTCGTCCTGCCTGTTGCGGATCCAAACCCTGCGCCGGATGACATTTCGGCTGTTGTTGCCTTTGGCAGCAAAAAGATCGGAGTGATGTGGAGCGACCAACCAGCGGGAACCGTCTATTGGGCCACCCGTACCGATGGAACCTCCCCAACTGCGGCATCGTCGTGGAATGTGCAGCCTGCTATCCAAGGCAAAGGCCAGGCAGATGACCACTTGAATCTGAAAGCGCTCTTGGCTGATTCGGCAGGACGCGTATACGCCGCAACAAAGACCAGCCTCGACACCACCTCCTCGGACAAGACCCTGCCCCAGTTGCAGCTCCTGGTCTTTAAACCCGGAACAGGTTCATTCACGAAATCGACCATCGCCACCATCGCTGACTGTGTTTCCCGCCCACAGATACTGCTGGACACGGCGAACAACCAGGTAAGGGCGTTCTATACCGCGCCGTCCACCTCAGTATCCGGCTGCGAGTATTCGGGTATGTCCGGCAGTATCTACGAAAAGACCGCTTCCATGGACAGCCCTGTCTTTGGCACGGGGCGGGGAACGCCGGTGATCCAGGACGGCGCGTCCGCCAACATGAACAATGTCACCACGACAAAACAGGAGGTCAACGCCACCACTGGTGTTGTGGTCATGGCCAGCAACAAGGCCACCTCGCGTTACTGGTACTCGGACCGGCCACTCGGAACGGCGCCCGCTGATACGACGGCTCCGACGGTGACGGGTACGTCTCCTGCTGGTGGTGCCACTGGTGTGGCGGTAAGCGTGAATGTCACCGGGTCGTTCTCGGAGGCGATGAACGCCTCGACCATCACGTCGACCACGTTCACGCTGACGGCGGGCACGACGACGGTGCCGGCCGCAGTGACGTACAACAGCACAGGCAGCATCGCGACGCTGGACCCGAGTGCGGACCTGACGGCAGGAACGATCTACACGGCAACGATCAAGGGCGGCACCAGCGGCGTGAAGGATGTTGCCGGCAACGCGCTGGCCTCGGACAAGAGCTGGACGTTCACCACCGCCTCCGCGTCCACCGGCACGTCCGAGACCGTGACGCTCACGGCCACCGCCGACAGCTACGTCTCGGCCGGGGCCACGGGGACCAACTACGGCACATCCACCATCCTGGGTGTAGACGCCAACACAGAGGAAATCACGTACCTGAAGTTCGACCTGTCACCCTACGCAGGCAGGACACTCGAAACGGCCACGCTGCAACTGCGCAGCGCCGGAAGCGGGTCCACAGGCAAACAGAACATCAAGCTCGTCACTGATGACAGCTGGACCGAGGGCGGCATCACCCACAGCAACCGCCCGGCCCTCGGCACCGGCATCGGCACCCTCGGCCCAACAACAACCAACACCAACTACAGCATCACACTCACCGCCAGCGCCCTGGCCGGGGAACTCGGACAACAACTAAGCCTCGGCCTGGATTCCAGCAGCACCGACGGCCTGGACCTCAACTCCAAGGAAGCCGGCAGCACCGCCGCACCCAAACTCATCCTTACCCTCGCCGGCAGCGGTGGGAGTGCTGATACGACGGCTCCGACGGTGACAGGTACGTCTCCTGCTGGTGGTGCCACTGGTGTGGCGGTAAGCGTGAATGTGACCGGGTCGTTCTCGGAGGCGATGAACGCCTCGACCATCACGTCGACCACGTTCACGCTGACGGCGGGCACGACGACGGTGCCGGCCGCTGTGACGTACAACAGCACAGGCAGCATCGCGACGCTGGACCCGAGTGCGGACTTGGCGGCAGGAACGATCTACACGGCGACGATCAAGGGCGGCACCAGCGGCGTGAAGGATGTTGCCGGTAACGCGCTGGCCTCGGACAAGAGCTGGACGTTCACCACCGCTTCGGCGTCCACCGGCACGTCCGAGACCGTGACGCTCACGGTCACCGCCGACAGCTATGTATCGGCCGGGGCGACGGGCACGAACTATGGCACGAGCACCATTATGGGTGTGGACGCCAGCCCGGTGGAGATCTCGTATTTGAAGTTCGACCTGTCAGCGTACGCGGGTAGGACGCTGGAGAGTGCCACGCTGCAGCTGCGCAGCGCCGGAAGCGGGTCCACGGGCAAGCAGAACATCCAGCTGGTGACCGATGACAGCTGGACCGAAGGCGGGATCACCTACGACAACCGCCCGGCCCTGGGCACCGGCATCGGCACCTTCGGCCCAACAACAACCAACACCAACTACAGCATCACGTTGACCGCCAGCGCCCTGGCCGGGGAACTCGGACAACAACTAAGCCTCGGCATGGATTCCAGCAGCACCGACGGCCTGGACCTCAACTCCAAGGAAGCCGGCAGCACCGCCGCACCCAAACTCATCCTTACCCTGCGCTAGGCGAGGCAGGAGGACCAAAGGCAGTGCTGGAGTTGCATCCGTATGGATGGGGCCCCGGCACTGCCTTATTAACCGGGAGCCGGGCAGGCGGGTGGCCTGCTGCAGATATCCGCAGTTTCCACATTCTTCCCCCCGGGCACCCACAAGCTCCCGGCTATATCAAACTTCGACGTTTGGCCGCGTACTAGCTTGGCAACACGCCGAAGCAGCACCAGACACAGGAAACCACGAAAAAGGGGAAGTCATGGCAGAAGAAGAGTTCTTTCGCACCGGCCCGGTCGCACCCGGGCCCTTCGCCATGCCTGCCCATTCGGCACGTCAACCTGCAGGAGGGATCGGATCCTTGAGTAATCCGGAGATTGGCGGCAGCGAAGCATCCGCTGCCGGAATGGGCGTGAGCGACTATGCCCGGGTCGCCAGGACCTACTGGAAGCACATCACCGTTATCACCCTGATCGTCACTGTGTTGGCTACGGCGTGGAGCGCCTTCCGGCCTCGGGTGTTTGCCGCGGAAGCCACCGCAATAGTGCTCGCGGTCGGGACGGATAACGTGAGCAGCCTCCTGGCCGGGGATACCCTCGCCAAGGCCAAGGCCAAGACCTACAAGTCCTTGGCCGAATCACGGCTTGTGGCGGACAAGGTAAGCGCGTCCACAGGAGTGAACATGACAGGTGAGTCCCTTTTGGGGGCCGTCACCGTCACAGTTCCGCGTGACACCGCCGAAATGAGGATCAAAGCTGAATCGCCGAATCCGACGACTGCGCAAAGGGTTGCAGATGCCTGGATTGTGGAACTGGCCAGGCAGGTCGAGGAGCGGGAACGTGCGGCGGCAGCAGCAGGGCAGCCGGCAGCTCCGGCAGGACAGCCCGCGCCCGTCGTGACACCTCCCATTTCCCTGGTTCCCCTGGATCCGGCAACAGTTCCCACCCATCCTGTTTCCCCCGGAATGGGGCTTACGGCCCTCTATGGGGCGGCAGTAGGACTCCTTTTGGCTTATGCTTCCGCTCTCCTTCGGGACCGCTTGGACCGACGCCTCCGTACCGCGGCAGAGGTTGAGAACCTCTTTTCGGTACCGGTGGTCGGTACGCTTCCCGTCGATCTCAGACTGACCGGGGAAAACAAAGTGCTGGGGGGCCTGCCTGCAGCTCCCGCCCCGGGTTCACGCCCGCAAAGTCCCGCGTTCTCAGAAGCGCTCCGCGAGTTGCGTACCAACCTGACCTTTCTTGATGTCGACAATCCGCCCCGCATCATCGTCGTTACGAGCTCGGTCAGCGGGGAAGGAAAATCAACGATTGCCGCCAACCTGGCATCGGCGATGGCAGCCGCCGGGGATCCTGTCATCGTGGTCGACGGAGACCTTAGGCACCCGAGCGTGGCTAAAATCTTCGATGTTGTCCCTGGGATCGGGATAACTGACGTCCTGACAGGAAAAGCGGAGGTGGATGATGTCCTCCAGCAGCGGGGCGATCTGCCAAACCTGTCAATCCTGGGCGCCGGCCGCACTCCCCCAAACCCCAGCGAGCTTCTCAGTTCGCATGCCATGAAGCAGCTTTTGAACTCACTGGCAGAAAGGGGCATCGTGATCATTGACGCTCCTCCCCTGCTCCCGGTGACGGACGCCGTACTCCTTGCCAAAATCGCAGACGGCGCGATTGTGGTTGTCAGGGCCGGCCAAACGACAAAGGAGCAGCTCACAAAGTCGCTTGGAAACATCCGAAAAGTGAACGCCACCATTCTCGGGACATTGCTGAACTGCGTCCCGGCGAAGGAGTTTGAAGGCTACTCGTATTACTCGCCCGAGCCGGATTCGCTGGACAGCACCTCTTCCCCGGAGAAGGCTGCTGCCCGGGACAAGACTGCTTCTCCGGACAAGGCTGCGCGCCCACAGCCGGCCAACAGTCGGGAGACCCGTAGCCCGGTGTCTGAGGTTGGCAGGGACAAGTTTTCGAAGAGCTCCACCTCGTTCTAGGTCAAGTCCAGCGCCGATACCCCGGCGCGTCATTTTCCGAGGGCCCCTGTACGGGGCCCTCGGGCACCCTTGCCACACTTACAGAGGAGAAGGAATGTCTAGGTCTGTCGTCGTCGTCGGAACACGCGGTTATCCCAGCTACTATGGCGGTTTTGAGACTGCCGTGCGGCGGCTGGCTCCATTCCTCGCCGACGCCGGCTGGGATGTCAACGTCTACTGCCGGGCCGGCCAGACCAAAGACGACGACGAGGCACGCGACCCCCGCATCCGGACCACAAATACCTTTGGGCTCGAGAACAAGACGCTGAGCACCCTTTCCTTCGGCCTGTCCTCTGTCCTCCATGCCATGTGGCACAGGCCAGACGTCGCCTTGGTGATGAACGTTGCCAACGGCTTCTTCCTGCCGCTGCTGAAGCTTAGGGGGATACCGAGTGTGGTAAATGTGGACGGCATTGAGTGGGAACGGGCGAAGTGGAACTGGCTTGCCAAGCGGATATTCCGGCTGGGCGCCCGGCTTACGGCACGCTACGGCACGGTCCTCATCAGCGACTCCCTTGAGATCCAACGACGCTGGAAACAGGACTTCGGACGGGACAGCGTCTTCATACCGTACGGCGCCAACCTGATGTCCGGTCCCAATGAAGTTGTTCCTGGCCTCAAGGACGAGTCCTACGTACTCATGGTTGCCCGCTTTGTCCCCGAAAATACGGTACGGGAGTTCTTCCAGGCAGCTGAGCGCCTGGCTGAGCAGCATCCGGTGGTGATCGTAGGATCCACCGGTTACGGCGGGGAACTGGACGAAGCCGCCCAGCGCCTTGGTGAACATCCAAACGTCCAGTGGCTAGGGCACCTCAGCGATGATAAAAAACTTCTGTCCCTTTGGCACCACGCCGGGGCCTACTTCCACGGCCACAGCGTAGGCGGAACGAACCCGGCATTGGTACAGGCGATGGCTTGCGGGGCACCCGTGGTGGCACGGAAAACGCCCTACAACGCTGAGGTTCTGGCAACGGAGGAGCACCTTGTCCCACCCGAACCTGGAGCGATCGAGAGCGCGCTCCGCCGGATGTTGACGGACCACGGCCTCAGAGCCAAGGCGCGCGCCGCGAACAGGAAACGGGCAGCGTCCCACTACAACTGGGAAGATGTGTGCCGGAAATACGAACTGACCCTGGAAGAGGCAATGTCCGGCGAAAAGCGCATGGAAGTAAGCAGCGGGCAAATGCGATGACATCTGGATTGCGCCCAAGCGAAATGCCCACTGCAAATGCTCGCAATGGAAACTCCGGGATATTGGTTGTAAACCCGCTCGGAGTGGCATTGCATCATTACACCGAAGCGCTGATGCAGCAATTGGCCGACGCCGGAATATCCGTGGAATTATTTTCTATTGTCGAGCCTTCCCAATCCGGTAAAGGCCGCCTGAAATGGCTCACAGACTACTCCGCTTTGCTTTATTCTGCCGGCCGGCGGACGCGGAAGCAGGACTCCCCGGGAAAGGTTCTGGTTACTTGGCCCGTACTGGGCTTTTTGGATCTTCTCCTGGTCAAGCTTTTCTGTGGCAACTCCGGCGTCATCGTTTACCACGATCCGCGGCCCCTCGTCCGCTCCGTCGGCAGCAGCGGAGCAATAGCGGCTCTAATACGGCTACTGCGGCAGCGTCCAGGAACCCTGGTGCACAGTATGGACGCTGGCCGGGCCATGGACGCCGTCGGACTGTCAGAGGACCTGGCGGTGGTACCTCATCCCATGCTGCGCCCCGCCGATTCCGGGTATGAACCCGCTCGCACACGGCGGGACGGTGCCAGGCCGCGCGTTCGTGTACTTGGACAATATAAGGCCGACCGGGATCTCGACCTCCTCAAATTGCTGGCGGGCAGGCTCGGCCCCACATACGACCTGGATATCGTCGGCCGCGGTTGGCCCGCCATCCCTGGCTGGAAGGTAGATGCACGCTTTGTTCCTGAGGATGAGCTTGACGAATTGATTGCAACAAGCGACGCCATTGTTATCCCTTACAAGCGCTTCTATCAGAGCGGTATTGCTATCCGCGCTCTTGAGCAGGCCGTTCCGGTTGTCGGACGCGTCCAAACCAGTCTTAGCGACCTGTACGGACCTGAATCACGCCTTTTGGTCGCGGCTGGGGACGAGTCGCCCATAGTGGAGGTTGAAGCCTGGGCCTCCGCAATCGAGTATGCGCTGGGTGAAGGAAGGGCCGAGACGATCCAGGCTGCCAGGCAATTCCATACCGAGTCGTCCAAGAGTTGGGCCTCGCTGGGCCGCATGCTGCTGTCGAAAGAATGACCCCAGCACCCCAGTCGCCAATCAGTGGATCCAAAACGAACCAGTCGTGCCGCCGCGGGAGATTTCGTCGGCATGACTGTTTTGCCTCCTCAGCGGCGGGGATGCGACAAGCGCCAGCCGGGCCTGCATGTGCCCGCTCAAGGCCTTGCGACTCGCCAGCGGTCCCCGCTTTGGCGGTACCCGCATGGCGAGCACGGCGCCCGCCAACAGCCAGAGCGTTGGCGTGGAAGCGACTGAAGAGGCGGACTCGGAGGAGGCAACAGCAATCAGGAAGGCGACAGCGAGCCACACAGGGAGGCTATGAATTTTCGGCACCCGCCGGAGTAGATTCAAGAGGCGTAACAGGATCAGAACCACGGCAATAATCATGGGCCAGCCCATCCAGGCGAAGTACAGTCCCAACAGGCTCTCGCTGCCCACGCCCGTGGATGCACCCTCAAGCGCTGCTTGGTACCCCGTGGTGCCAAAGCCCAGGCCGAGGGGTGACTGCAGCCCGAGCATGAAGCCGGAAAAGAGCCCATCGGAGTGGCTTGCAGTGTTGCCCTGCTCCACGAACGTTATAAAGAGGTATCCGGCCAGCGCCAAGCCAGTAACCAGGCCGGCATGCTTGCCAACCTTAAGCCAGATGAAGTAAACCGCAGTCACGACAAGGAAGATCAGGATTCCTGCCCGGGCGTACGCGAAGAGCAGTGCGACGGCAATTGCCGCAAGCATCCCGAGGCGTACAAGGCCGCGCAGTCTTGCGACGGCGGCAAAAGCTCCCGCTCCGAGCAGGAAACCCATGACAGGCGGGTTCATGAAGGGGCCACCGGGGCGGAAGGCGAGCTCTCCGCCGGACACCCCGTCGGCGTAGTAGGCGGGGGGCAGGCCCTCCCGCATACTACGTGGATTACCGCCCACAACGTTGACGTGATACCAGACCGGGTCCAACAGCGGTGCCTGTCTGATTTCCTCAGTCATAACCCATGCCACGGTCAGTCCGACGAACAGCAGCAGATACTTGAAGACCTTCGACCAGGCGATGTCGTCCCTGTAGACGAAGCCGGCAAATATCAGGCCAAGTGGCATAAGTACCTGCCGTGCCTGGGCAATACCGATCTCCGTGTCCGGTGAACGAAGGAAGCCAAAACCTGCCAAGAAGACCAGCGCCAGCATTAGCAGAAGCGCCCTGTTCAAGCGCCTGTCCGGCACGTTGAACGCCCTTACGGCCGCAGCCACAACGAGGACAGCCGCCGGGACGTCATCAAGATACTGGAAGGCGTCCGAACGGGTGAGACTAATGAGCGGAGCCTGTGACCAGCCAGCAGCTATAACGAACAGGATCAGTACATGGTATGCACGTCCCAGGATCAGCACCAGGCTGATCACTGCGGAAGCGGTAACAACGAAAGGCAGCAGCACGAGTTGATCGTCCCTCTCCAGAATCGCTGCAACGCCTCCAGTTTCGCTGCAATGCCGGGTCCAGCGCCGGACTCTTCCGTGCTGGTTCCAACCCCCGCGACATTGCGGGTATTCGGGTAACGACGGGCATCCCGTCCTCCCCCACGCTAGATGGACCCGCACACCCCCTCAAGGGCAGCGGCACGAGTATGTGGAAACCCGCATTCGCCACTGCGGCGGGTGCGGGAGGCCGCGTATTGGACCGGGCGGACTCGAAATCCTCCTTATGCAGACGAGCTGATTGCGTCATTCCAGTGCGCCACGAATGGTCCAGCCGCCTGGCGGACTTCCCGTTCCTTCTGCAAATCCCTGATCTGGTCTTCGAGGCGTTCAAGTTCCGCTTCATCCGTGATGGTTCTGTAGGCGACGTCGGCGAGGGCCTTTACGGAAGCAGGTACTGCGATCAGGCCGCCGGCTCTTGAGGCTTCACCAAGGGTGCCGGAATCAAAGCCGATCACGGGGGTGCGGTAAGCGAAAGCGCGCGATGCGACACCCGAGGCAGGCAGGATGCTTCCGTAAAAACGGCTCGTCTTGTTGTAGGGCAGGAGGATGGCCCGCACGGATTCGAAAAATGCGTCCTCCTTGGGTCCCTCGACGGCACCGAGGATAGTGACTCCGGGCACCGGCGGAAGCTTTTCCGTTCCCCGCCCGGCCACGCAGATTTCGACTTCCGGCGGCAGCTCGCGGCGGAGCTCAAGGAGCCTGTCGAAGCCTTTGCCCTTGGTGGCGTGCCCATAAAGCCCTACCGCGAGTGGCCGCTCGAAGGTCGGCTTCAAAGCGATCCTGGCCGGGACAAAATGATGTGCGCTCACTACGCGGCACTGCGGAAAGGCCTCCCGCAGAGCTGCCGCTCCCACATCGCTGAGGGCGAACAGGGTTGTATCCCTCAGCAGCCGTCGCTCGAGCCTTGCCGTCAGGGGACGAAGCGGGAGATGGATCCCGTGGTGGATCACCTTGCTCCTGGCTACTGATTTGGTCAGGAAGGGCCACCAGACGGCCCGTGGGGGATCATGCACAGTTGCCGTTGTGACTATGCCGCGCGGGCGGCCAGCCAGTAGCCAGAAGGGCGCCAACGATGCTGCCGATAACTCGAAATGGACCACCGCCGGGCCAGCCGCGAGTGCTTCCTTGATCTGTTTTGCAAGTTTCATTCGGTCCCGGACCAGATCCCTCAGGCCGACGTGGCCCGGTCCCCCCGTTCTGATCTCCCGAAATGAAGAAAAGAGGGGAACAGCCGCGGAAATGAACTCCTCCGCATAATCGCCTACTCCGCCTGAACTGGCACGGGGTGCAACAAGTATGAGCGTCGCAGGAATTGTTGAATTACCTGACGCAGGCACTGCAGCTGATTCGCTCACGATACTCCGCTTTCTACGTCGAAAAGGACGATAGATTCAGAAGACAAGATCCCTCAAATCAGGGAAGAGAGAGATTTATCCAGTATGCACCAAAACGCCCTGGATGGAACTCTTTCCTATTGATAAGAGCCCTCCTGGGACCCCAACCTCAATAACAGCTCAAATAACACAGACTTCTCCTCATCCCACCGCGGGAAGACAGTAAACTTCTGCAATGAGGCCACAGAAAGGCTCAAAACCATGACGAATGTTGCGGGTGGACTGGCGCGGGTCGGCTTCCGGGGAGCGGTCTGGCAAGGACTGGCCCTTGTGGGTGGCAAGGCCATCGTGCTTGTGACGACGATCGTGCTGGCACGCCTCCTGTCCCCCGAACAGTACGGCCTCGTCGCTGCGGCACTGGTCCTCATGCTCTATATCGAAACCATTGCCGATGCCGGCGTCGCACAGGCCCTCGTCTATTTGCCGCCCTCCGGTGTGGCAGCCCGGTCAGCTTTGCTGATGTCCGTAGTGCTTGGCGGGACTCTTGGACTTGTGACGTTCCTGGCAGCACCGTGGATTGCCGGACTGTTCCAGCTGCCGGACGTTGCCCCCTTGGTGCAGGTCCTGGTTATTGCGTTGCTCGCCACGTCGTTGGGCGCGGTTCCGGAAGCCCTGCTGCGCCGCGATCTTCTGTTCAAGAAACTCGCGGTTGCCCCAATTGTGAGGGCGCTCGTCACTGGCGCGCTAAGCCTCGCCCTTGCTTTTGCAGGCTACGGTGCGTTCTCCCTTGCGGCCGGCACCGCCGCCGGAGCCGTTGCCTACGCTGCCACTTGCTGGTGGCTCGTCCGCCGGGACGCCCCATGGCAGATCTGGCGGGTGGGCAAGGACGCCCTGCGGGCCA
The DNA here is from genome assembly GCF_005796185.1 of Pseudarthrobacter sp. NamB4. Lineage (GTDB taxonomy): Bacteria > Actinomycetota > Actinomycetes > Actinomycetales > Micrococcaceae > Arthrobacter. The sequence continues at coordinate 89,201 of NZ_VAHM01000006.1, read as the reverse complement.
ACTTCAAATTTGGCGTCCCAGTAGCCGGAAGTAATCTGCTGGCGCGTCTGATCTTCGACGTCGATTACTTGATCATCGGTGTGGTTCTCGGGGCGCAGGCCCTGGGTTATTACACCCTGGCCTTCCGCCTTCCGGAAGCTCTCATCATCAATGTGTTCTTCGTGCTGTCCACCGTTCTGTTCCCGCTCTACACGCAGGTTCAAAAACAGCCGGAACGGTTACGTGAGGGATACCTGAAGGGCGTGCGGATCCAGTCCTTGTACGGAATGACAGCGGGCGTTGGCCTGGCAGTGCTTGCCCCCCTCATTGTCCCGCTTGTTTTTGGCGGGCAGTGGGCAGAATCGGTCATGCCACTTGTTTTCCTGTCGTTGTACGCGGCCGCACGCTCCCTGGGTGCAGGAGCAAACGACGTCTACAAGGCGATTGGCCGCCCTGGCATTTCGATCGCCTTCTCGATCGTACGGCTCGCCGTGCTGGTGCCCATCCTGCTGGTGGCGGCCCAGTGGGGAATCACGGCAGTCGCCTGCGCGCAAATGGCAACGGCATTGCTCTTCGCCGCTGGAATGCAGACTGTGGCCGCAAAAGTGCTGAAGATCCGGCCGAAGGCTTTCCTGCTCTCCATCCTGCCGGCCCTGGCATGCAGTCTGGCGGTGGCGGCGGCCGGATCGGTGATCTTCCTGCTCCCCTATCTCGGCCCTGTGCCGACCACAGCATCGGTGGTGGTTGTCGCGCTGGCCGCGGTATACGGCGTTCTCCGGCTCGGCTTCCCCCGCCTGCACGATGAGCTGCTTCACCTTCTTCGTCGCAGCTAGCACTGTCGGCTTAGCCAACGGCCCCTGGGCTTCGAGAAACCGACTTGGAGTAGTCGATACCCAAGGGCCGAAAGTCTTTCGTCATGGCCGCGTAGGGACGTGCGGAACCGTGCACGTCGAAGGCCAGGACCACCCAAAGCGCCACAGCTGACAGGCCCAAAGCACCCCATCGTCCAAGGCATTACGTTGACAGTCTGTGCCTGGTTGAGGGATGCCACGAGCGGCACGGATACAAACGCCACTGCAAACAGGATCATGTAGGCGACGAGGCACCCTTGAGACCGGTTGCGGCTGTCTCATCATTGACCGCCAGAAACTTATTGGTCCTCAATCCAAGCTTTCCAGTGGGACTTCCGGCGGTCTACGCCTGCTCAACCCGCAGGGACTCCGGCTGCCCGAAGTCCCGTGATGATGCAGGACCGTAACTCGTCCGGTCAGCAGGGTCCAGGCTCTGTTCGCCCCGTCCGGCAAGGTCTGAACCGATGACCAGACCCAGGATGATGAAGTAGGGCGCGGCCGAATTGGGACTGAGTGCAACCTCGTTGAATGCGGCGTTCAGCATGAACCCGCCCAACAGGCCTGCAGCCAGCGTCCTGTCGCGTACGTCCTTGATCCTCAGGACGTATTTCGATACCTGGACAAAGAACGCAACGTAGACAATCAGCCCCACAATTCCAAGTTGCCCGATGACCATGCCCAGGCCGCTTTCTGTCACGGCGGATCCGGACTCAGACCCTTCTGAAAACAGGCCGGCGAGGACGCCGGAGCTCCCCAGGCCCCGCCCGAGGGGGTGGTGCGGGAACTCGATGAAGGCGGCAGTGAACCCGTCGATGTGGGCCGTCGTGCTGCCCGTTGAACTGGTAATGGTGAACAGATAAAAGTTGTAGGCACCAGCAGCCAGGAGCAGCAAAGCTATCAAGTGGCTCATTCTCGACGCGTAGTAGCGGGTCCAGAACGCGAAGAACACGATCAGTCCAAGGAGCGCGCCCTTGCTGACGGCCAGCACGATGGCCACCGCGGCGCCAATCCTGGAGAGCCACCCCTTGAGGTACCAAGAGGCCATGAACACCGCAAAGAGGAACGTCCCGAAATTGACCGGGTCAGCGAAAGGACCCGCCATGCGCCTCAAGAATTCGCCGGGGACTATCTGTTCCGAAGCAAAAAAATTCTTGGGCAGGCCCGAGTCCTGTTGTACCGAAATGCCCTTTTTTTCCCACAGGCTGCGAAGGTCGAGGGATTGCCAGAACTCAGGGGTGTTCGCTTCGATGAACCCAAAGATGATTGCCGCACCGCCCAGCATCACGAGATAGCGAAGATATACCGTGTGCTTCGCCCAGGCGCTGGCGTACAGGCCAATCAGGAGGAACAGGAACGGTGCCATGATGTTCCTTGAAGACGCGGCCGCTGCTGCCAGTTCATGCTGGAACAGGGCCACGGTGGCAACACCGTAGAAGACAAGGACGGCCAGCGAGGCTGTTACCGTTCTGATCAGCTTCCGGAGGGCCGGATTGAATCCCGGCTTCGTGCCTGCCGACGCCAGGACCGCATACAGGGCTACGGAAAACATGAAGTTGAGGATGATCGCAAATTGAAGCCGGCCACTGTCCAAAGCGTCTGCGACAGAGGTCAGGTAGACGTTTTGCGTGGCTGACATGATCGTCGGAATGATGAGGAAAAAGGAAATCTCGGCTTTGGGAGCGGCTAAGCGGCGAATCAGCAGCACTGTGACGGCAAAGAAGACTACCCCCGCTGCCGCATAAAGCATGGGGCCGGAGCCGAAGCCGGCCGTGATGGTGATGAGCACCAACCCGGCGGCGAACAACAGAAATGGAACGGTGTCCAGCTTGGGCGAGAACCCTGAGGCCGTTTCTGTAGTATGCAAGTTATCCCCATCCTGTCGGCGTGCAGGCAACGCACTCGTAGCCAAACTAAGCAGTCAGCGGTGGCGTCCAGTCGGTCACCGCATGCCGCCAGAGCCAGTAATCCCGGTCCGACGTAACGGCGGTCCGAAGGTTGCCTGCTTCCCCCTCGTGTTCCGCCTGGCCCGCGAGCCGGTAGGTCATAGAGGCTGTTGAACGCGCCCACGTCGCAATCACGAGGTAGGGGAGCAGGTCCCTTTCCACGTTCCGCAACCGGAGGTGTTCCGCCACAGGCCCCACGGCCCAGCCGCCTGGACTGAAGGCATTTTCGAAGGCACGGAGCTGAAGCCGACGGGACGCCAGGGCGTTTTCCTGCGACTGACCGATGTACTGCAGGTAGAAAATCAGGTCATGGGCCGGCAGGCCGTCAAGCCGCGAGCGTTCCCAGTCCACCACCTGGAGCCGGCCGTTCGGCTGCAGGAAGAGGTTGTGGTAGCTAAGGTCTCCATGTTCCACAACTGCCGGCAGCTGTTTGGAACGCAATGGCTCCAACACTTCGTGGGTGCGGTCGATGAGTTCTGCTACTTCCGCATCCCTGGGCAGCAACGAGGCGAGTTCACTGAGGGGACCGGCTATCGTCCGCTCATACCAATCCGTGTTTTCGGGCACCGTTCTGGTGCAGGGCATGGCAGCAACGAACTTCATCCCCGCTGCCACTGCGAGGGGGAAGTTTTCGACGACACGTTGAGGTTCCAGAAGGTTGCCCACCACGGCGGTTTCGACCAGGACGGTCTGCCCACCGACATTTAGCACTCCTACGACCTCCGGAGCGCCCTGCTCAGAGCCGACACCCAGGGCCTTGAGCTGAAGCAGAACGTCAGCTTCCTTGCGCACGCTTTCGTTGTCCCCCGGTTGGCGGGGGATTTTCACCACGAGAGCGGGAACCTGGGCGCCGCGCGCAAAGATGAGGGCTACCACGTGCCGCGACGTAACAAACTGCGGCGTTAGCAGGAGTATGTCCCACCGGCCCTTAAGGCCAACCTGCTCAAGGTCCAGGTCACGAAAGTTTTCGCGGAGAATCTGATCAATGTATTTCACGCCGACTCCTCGTAGTCAGCTTCCGGCGCCCGGCGGCCAACCACCGTGCCCTCTGCAGCGGCAATGTTGAACAGGCCCAGGTTCAACGCCAGCCTTCCGGCCGCAGCTTTGGCTTTTCCAAAGCGTACGCTCGAATAATGGGCGAGGGTATCGCGGACTGCGCTCGACGACGAGGTCGGGACAAAGCGCGCGGGCCGCTCCAGCGACGGCACATGCCAATAAACAGCAACGTCTTCAAAGCCGGACCGCGCCAGTGCCTGCTTCCACCCGGCAAGGGTGTTCGGTCCCGGACCGGGACGGAATGTCCGCCGCACCTGTATGCACATCCAGCCCCCGGGCCTAAGGGATGCCACTGCATCCCGGAAGACGCCCGTATCGGGTTCTGAGAGTAGTACGACGTCAAATTCATCAGGACGGTCCCCTGCACGGATCCGGCGGGCGGCCGGATCCAGCAGATTCAAAGCGGCAACTGCATCGCTGCTGATCCTGCCTCCATAACCGAGCCTCTCGGGTTTAGCCACCGGGAGCAGGAAACGCCAGTCCAGCAGCATCCACAAATGCAGGGGAAGCGGGTCACCGCCGGCCACCCGTTCCGGTCCGCTGCGCGAAATGATGTCCCACAGGAGCGCAGATGCCTTCCGCCGTACGGCGGACGCCGGCTGCCCTGCGTCAAGGATGGACGACGTGGGGATCTGCTCAGCCAACTCCAGGTAGGCATTCCTCCACTCCTCCAGTTTTTGGGGACTGTGTTCCCCTTTCCTGGCGAACATCAGGTCACCCGGTGCGTCGAGTATCAACACAAGGTCAGGCCGCGGCTGGAAACGCCGGGCAAGAGCATCGGTGGCAGCTCCCCAGGGGCTGGCTGACTGCGAGCCCGGCAGCAAGGTATCCAGGGCCAGCCTGTCCAGCAGCACCACCCTGCCCCGCACGGATTGGTATCTGGCGAGCAGGCCGCTGCGGAATATCCGGATCACCTTCCTAGTGAGGAAGCCGCCAGGTATCTTTTGAAGCCAACGGTCATGGGGGCTGCTGGACCATAACCCCATGTAGACATAGGCCGACGGCAAGGGGCAGTGGGAGCGGAGGCCGTTGAGCAAGGTGGTCTTGCCGGCGCCATCAGGCGCAAGCACACCGACCACCGGACCGCGACCTTTGAGACGTGGGCCGACACGCCTCAGCGCGCTGTTCACCATGCGGATCAGCCGGGGCGGAAGCGCCGGGTCCGTCCATTGCGTTCGAATCCTCGCCGCCGCAGCGGGGACGTCACTAAAATTCCCGGAATTCAGCATATCCAAAAGATTCTGTGCAGTCCCTTCGCCCAGCTTCCCGTCCAGGTAAGTTGCTACCGGGTCTCCGGCTGAGGCCACTGTGGCTGCGCTGCGGGCAGCCGGGATCCTGTCAGCAGCAATTTCACCTTTATCCAGCACCAGGTGCAGGAGCTGAAGCCACGCCTGGTCCCGGGCTTCCGGCAACCACAAGGGACCTAGGGCTACCCGCCGCCGCAGGCAGCCAGCGGCGAGGGGGGTCCTCAGCTCCTGGAACTTACCGAACCTGATGTCCGACACTATGTCGAGTTTGATCCAGAGGTCCTCATCGGGGACGTAGCGGAAGTAGAAGCGATGGCTCCCATGACCCAGTGCTGCGACGCGCTGGAAGCCCACTCCGGCAAGAAGGTGATCCAGGCCCGCCAGCAGTTCAGGCGCAACAAGCAGGTCCACGTCCCCCGCCGGGCGGACCAGATCCCGTTCACCCCGCAGGAGCACCCACGGCGAACCAGTTTTGTCCAGTGCCCTAAGTACCGTGGCCAGGCTTGTATTAACCTCCGGAAATACCCCTGCATTAGTTCCGGCTGAATACTGACCGGCCAATTCCGTACCAGAATTCGGAACTGGAACTTGGGGAGATATCGACAATTAGCTCACCATTTCCTGACTGGTTGGACATTTATACGGACGGAGGGTCTTTGGTTCTGCACGTGCTTTTGGTTTTTATTCTTGACAAATCTACTGGCCACCAGCAGCCACGGCCCACCCCTGGGTCGTCCCGAGAGCGTACGCCCTACCTAATGGCGCCGCACGAGTAGTGGGTACTCGGATTTTCCGGCATGGACTCCCTGCAGTACGTAGGTAGAGGGCTCCTCTCCAGGCCAGTTCGATTGATACAGGGTTCCTGGGCGGATCAAGAGCGTTAGGTAGGGGAGTGCACCCTCGGCCGCGATTAGGTAGGTAGGGCATCAGCTCCTCTCTTGAGGAAAAGCAGGGGTGATCTTGAGCGAATACTAAGTGAACAAAACATAGCGCCCTGTGCAAATTCAGGGCTATATTCGCTTAACGGCTGGGAACCGCGCTGGAGGCGATGAGCTGACAGCCTGCCGACCGAACGGGTTATCTTCGCATAACCGGGACGGCGGTGAAATATTGGAACTATCTGCTAACGAAAGAATCTGGTCTCCTTCTTCGAGAATTGGGGACCCATGTCATTGTTAGGACGGAACAAGGAGCTGGATCGGCTTCTTTCGGTGATCCGCGGTCCCAAGGACACGGCCCTTGCGGTGATCGGTGGTCGCGGCATCGGAAAGTCGGCTTTACTTTCTGAAATTCCCACGCTCTCGGACTACAAAACCGTTTTCCTCGGTGCCACCGCGTTTGAGTCGGACTGGCCGATGTCGGGCCTGACTGCCCTCCTGAACACCATGGATGATCCCGTCCTCAACAGAATTGCAGACGAGCTCCTGCGGGATACCGCAGGAGCCCTGGATGTGCCGGCAATCTCCTCCATGCTTCTGAACGGTTTGCACCAGCGTTCATCATCAAGGACCGTCATCGTCATCGACGACGCTGACCAGTTGGACCCCAGCAGCCAGGCAGTGATCGGTTTCCTGGCCCGCCGCCTGGCCGGAACGGACATCGCCCTGTTCGTCTGCCTTCGCGACGACACCCCCGAGAGCCCGTTCAGCGGCCTGCCCGTCCTGCGTCTTCAACCGCTGAGCTACAGCGATACCGTCAGGATGCTCGAAGCAATTCCCGCACGGCAAACCACGACGGCGGCTGCGCACGCGGTTGCCGCGGCCAGCCGGGGAAACCCTCTCGCCGCCGTCGAACTCTACGGCCGGCTGCTGGAACGGCATGCCGAAGGAAAGTTCGCCCTTCCCATTCCCCTGCCTTGCAGGGGAAGCTTCGAGGCGGAATTTGCCTTGGTTGTAGGCGGCCTCACGGCGCCCGCACGCACTGTACTGGACCTCCTGTCGCTCTCGTGCCGAAGCGATATCACCACGCTCGAGAAGATCACCCCGGACGTGTGGGCTGGCGTGGACGAACTGCTGGCGTGTGGAATAGTGCAGCGGCGGGGACCGCACATCGGAATCCACGACCAACTGCTGCGCGGTTATGTCTTTGCCGCCATGACACCGGCTGTCCGCACCGCCAGTCACCGCGAACTGGCAGAAGCGTCCGAGGACACTGATCCTTACGCCCGTAGGTGGCATCTCAGCTTCACGGCACTGGAGCGGCAGACGCCGTTCGGGTTGCTTCGCCATGCTGTGGACCTGATTCGGGGCGGTGAAGTGCCGTTCGCGATCGAATACGTTGAACGCGCCTTGACGATCAATCCCTGGGAAGCTGAAACGGCTGCCCGCTTGGCCACAGTCGCGGAACTGCTGTTCAACAGGGGTGAGTTCGTTTTCGCCAAGCGCTACCTTGAATGGGCCCAGCGGGTGACCCGCAATCCCGCCCTGATCCTGCGGCTGACGGGCCTTTCCTTCGAAATCGAATTCATTCAGGGCGGCGCGGTCCGCTCCGGCATGGTGCTGCGCCTGGTAAAGGAATTCGGCCAGCACGACCCTGCCTTCGCCGCCACCCTTCTCGCCGCGGCCGCCGTCTACTATGCGGAACGCTGGGAACTGAAGGATGCCACTGCCCTCCTTGAATATGCCGGGAATTTCCAGGACGCCGCGTCAGCTGAATGCCGGGAAATGACAGAACACGCACGCCTGCTGATGGAGTCGATCAAGGGGGATGCGCTGCAGCCTGCGCGAAAGCACACTCCGGAGGGTGACGCCGCAGTGCCAGGGCTTCTGGTCCAGGGCCGCGTGCTGACCTACCTGGAGCGCTACGACCAGGCGCAGGAAATGTTTGCCATGGTGCGCAGTTCTGCAGAGGACACACATGCCAACTGGCGGGAAACTGCCCTGTTCCTGGCGGTTGACAATGAAATAAGGGCCGGCAACGTCCGCACGGCGGCCAGGCTCATAGACGACCTTGAGCTCCGTGAACCTGAGCTGAAGTACCACCGGGGCATGCGCCACGTCTTTCGCCTGTGGCGGGCCCTTGCTGCCGGGGATGATGCACAGGCGCAGACCTGTGCCACAGAGGCACACCGGTTCGCCGGTGCCGAAAGCCACCCTGGCATTACTGCCCAGCTTGCCGCATGGCAGGGCCACTTCGCGCTGCTTCGGGGTGATCTGGCGGAATCCCTCGCCCAGTTGTCGCGTGCCGCCGAGATTGGCGCTTATTTCACGAATCCCACCCTGCTGCGGTGCGATTCGGACCTCGTGGAGGTGCTGGTCCGGCTGGGGCGGCACCGCGAAGCCACGCAGGCGCTCCTCAACCTTGAAAGCCGCGCCGTCGGGTTGCGTTCACCGTGGCTGATGATGGCAGTTGCGCGGAGCCGGGCCATTCTGGCCGATGGTGAGCAGTCACTGCAATTGTTCTGCCAGGCGCTGGACAGCAGGAACGCCCGTGATTCGTTGCTGGAACGGGCAAGGACCATGCTGTGCTACTCGGAACGGCTGAAGGCACTTGGCCGGCTGCGGGACGCGAGGGATGGGCTGTTGCGTGCCAAGGTCATGTTCGACGAGGTTGGGGCAGATGCCTGGATACAACACGTGGATGCCCTCCTGCTGGACGAGAGGGTGGAGCCTCCGGGCCAACAGGGAAACCCTGCCATGCAGCTGCTCGCCGACCATGAACGGGTACTGGCGAAAATGGTGGCCCGTGGGATGCGCAACAAGGAAATCGCGGCCACGCTTTTCGTCTCCGTGAGGACCGTGGAAGTGCGTCTAACCGCCATCTACCGCAAGCTCGGGGTGGAGTCGCGCGCCCAGCTGACTGCCCTTGCAGCCAGCAAGGAGAGGGCCGCTGCGGAACCCTATGTCCTGCCCGTTCTTTAGGCCCGCATCCACACTGCTGCAGCTATCCGCATTAACCACATTATTCATTGGCGTGAGCCACAAACGGCCCGCCTGAACCCTCCGCACCTGACCTCCCGCGGCTAGTTTTGCTTCACAGCCCGGAGCAGGAGCGGACATACCGGAAGGGGTCACCATGGCAGAAGCACCCATCACCGGACCACGGCGTCCACTGCTGTACGGGACGGCACGTCCTGCGCTTGCCGGCAGCCTGGCAGGCGAACATCCTGTCCCGTCAGTTTCCCCCGGCCCGCGCGGGACGTTCCGTCTTGTGCCACCGCCGGCGGGCCGCAAAGCGTCAGCGGACTGGATTGCCGTCCACATCAACCTCTTGCGTGCCGCGGACTCGGTTCTCATCGCCGGAGCCGTCGCCCTCGGCTACCACTTTGCCAGTCCGGGACTTCTGAGCAGGACATCGACGGCTGCGGGAATCATGGCCAGCATGGGGCTGGCACTGGCCTGGATGGCAGCACTGGAAATTTACAAGACACGCGATCCCAAGGTCCTGGGTGTCGGTGCGGACGAGTACAAGCGGGTCGTTACGGCCACCTTCCGCCTCTTCGGACTGATCGCCATTGCTTCCGTCGTTTTCTCGATTCAGAGCGGCGCCACGATGTTCGCGGTTTCTCTCCCCGTGGGTATCGTGTCGCTCACCGCAAACCGCTGGTTCTTCCGTCGCCGGCTTGCGGCGGAAAAAGCCAAAGGACGGCATCTGTCACGCGCAATCGTTGTGGGTGAGCCTGAGGACGTCCGCTACGTTGTGCACCAGATCGAGAAAAAGTCCGGACCCGTCTACAAGATCCTTGGCGTCTGCCTCCCTGGTTCACGCCGTGGTGCGAGGCTGCGGGTGGACGAGCAGCTGGTGCCCGTGCTTTCTTCCACGGACGACATTGCCCGGACTGCCCGCCTCGCCGAAGCGGATGCCGTGATAGTTGCCGGGCCCCTCCCGGGCGGAAACAAGTTCATCCGGGAACTGGGGTGGAAGCTGGAGGAGTGCTCTGCCGAAATGGTGCTGGCCGCGACCCTCACGAACGTCGCGGGCCCCCGTATCCATTGGCGCCCCGTCGAAGGGCTTCCACTCATGCACGTGGATATCCCCCAATACTCGGGTGGAAAACACGTGCTCAAGCGGGTGATGGACGTGGCACTTGCGGGTACCGCGATCATCGCACTGTCGCCACTGCTGTTGCTCCTTGCCGTCATCGTCCGGCTGGACAGCCCGGGTCCCATCCTGTTCCGCCAGGACCGCGTCGGCAAGGGCGGGCAGACGTTCGGCATGTACAAATTCCGCTCCATGGTGGTGGATGCCGAGGCGCGCCAGACCGTACTGCACGAAACCAATGAAGGTGCAGGGGTCCTGTTCAAGATGCGCAATGATCCCAGGGTTACGCGCTGCGGCCGCTGGATGCGCAAGTACTCTCTCGACGAACTGCCGCAGCTCTGGAATGTGGTTCTCGGCGATATGAGCATGGTGGGCCCGCGGCCTCCCCTCGCACGGGAAGTGAGCGGATACGAGCGGCACACCCACCGGCGCCTCCTCATAAAGCCCGGCCTCACCGGCCTCTGGCAGATTAACGGGCGATCCGACCTGTCCTGGGACGAGGCCGTGCGCCTGGACCTGTATTACGTCGAAAACTGGTCAATTCCAGGTGACCTGCTAATCCTGTGGCGGACTTTCCGTGCCGTCATTCAGCCTTCAGGCGCCTACTGACAAAGAGGAAGAGAATGGAACCTTTCGCTACGGACAACAGCCATGGCAGGGAACACGTGAGCGCCGACAGGTTGCGGATTGCAGTGGTGGGCGCAGGTTCCCGGGGAGCGGGCATGGCCGAAACTCTCCAGGCCAGCCCCGACTGGGACCTGGCGGCCATCTGTGACGTGGACTCCCGCCGGGCGGGCAACGTCTCGGAGAGGCTCGGCGGCACGCCTTGGTTCGAGGCCATTGATGAGTTGCTGGACAGCGTGGAGGTGGACGCGGTGGCGATCGCCACCCCCCTCCGTGCCCTGTTTGGAACCGGGATGACTGCACTGCGCGCAGGCAAGCATGTCCTGGTGGAGCAGCCGCTGGCGGACAGCCTGGAGCGCGGGCAGGAGATGGCTGCCGAGGCCGATGCCAGGGGCGTGGTCCTGATGGCCAACAAAGCCCAGTGCTTCGAACCTGCTGTGCAAAAAATGCAGAAGCTGGTGGGCAGCGGATCCTTGGGCGACATCCTCTTTGTCGAAGCGGTGCGGACCGAAAGCAACCTGGCCCGGACTGACCGGGACGTCTTTTGGGACCTTGCCCCCGATAGTCTTGCCCTCCTTGACTACGTCTTCACCGGGCGCCTCAACCCCCAAGGAGTTTCGGCACTTGGCGGTGACCCGCTGGGAACCGGGCGGGATTGCGTTGGCCACGTGAATTTCCGGCTTCCCAACGACGCCACGGTGCACCTGCACGTCAACAATCTGAGCCGCGTGAAAAGCCATCAACTGGTCATCGCAGGTTCGCAGCTTGTCCTGGTCTGGGATGCCATGCTTCAGGACGAACAACTGGGCATCTTCGATGCTGATTCATCCGTGCAGCAGCGGCGCCGGTCCCCCTACTGGGCAGAGCCTGGCGCGCTTCAGGTCGCGGCGGAAGATGGGCCGGTGCCCCCGTTCGGGCAGGAGGCGCGGGGGCGAGTGGCTGCTGAGTTTGCCCGCCGGGCCGGGGCGCAGCAGAAAATGCCGTCCACCAATACCTCCGGCCTGCGCGTGCTTGGGATGTTGGAGGCTGTTGCCCGCAGCAGGAGCCTTGAAGGCCAGGCGTCAAGCATCCATGTACCAGGACCGGAGGACGACGATGGTCAGCACACTCCGGACCGATGGCTTGAAAGTGTTTTGTGGTCCAGGTGACACAACAGCCGGTCTTCGTCCTGCTCCTCCTAGGAAAGATGGTGCCCCGTGGCCACTGAATCAGCCGTTGCCCGCATCGACGTCATGAAGCCCTGGCTGGGACAGGAGGAAGCACGCGCCCTTGCCGAAGTCGTCTTCTCCGGCTGTGTAACCCAAGGCCCGAAGGTCAAGGAATTCGAGGACAAGTTCGCTGCGGCCCAGGGCGCCCGTTTCGCGGTGGCGACGTCGAGCTGCACCACGGCGCTGCATCTGGCACTGGTAGTGGCAGGAATCGGCCCGGGCGACGACGTTATTGTGCCTTCACTGTCCTTCATTGCCACAGCGAATGCCGTCACCTACGTCGGTGCACGGCCGGTTTTTTGCGACATCGACCCCATTACCGGGAACTTAACAGCGGAAACCATCCACGCTGCCCTGACCCTGGACACCCGTGCAGTGATAGCAGTGGATCAGGGCGGAGTCCCGGTTGACCTGGACCCCATCCGCAGACTTTGCGACCGGCACGGCATTACGGTCATTGAAGACGCGGCCTGTGCGGTGGGCTCGCAGTACAAGGGCAAGCCGGTGGCTGCCGGAGCACACATAGCCGTCTGGTCCTTCCACCCAAGCCAGATACTGACCACCGGTGAAGGCGGGATGCTGACGACTGACCGCGCGGACTGGGCCGCCCGTGCCAGGGCCCTGCGGGGGCACTCAAGCAACCTGACAGCCCTCAGCCGGGAAGAACTGTTCCTCTCACCCCGGGAGGTCTGCCTCGAAATCGGCTTCGACTACCGCATGACTGACCTGCAGGCAGCGGTGGGAATTATCCAATTGCGGCGCCTCCCGGAAATGGTGGAACGACGGCGGAAGATAGCGTCCACCTACATGGAAGCCCTGTGTGGCATCAAAGGACTGAGGATCGTGGCCGACCCCCCGTACGGCTCATCCAATTTCCAGTCACTCTGGCTCGAAGTCCTACCGGGGTTCGGGAGCACCTGCGAAACATTGCTGGAAAGGCTTGCTGACGCAGGCATAACGGCCCGCCGGGGATCGTACGCGGCCCACCGCCAGCCCGCCTACCGCTGGCGGGACAGCGGCAACGCCAGCCTTCAGAATACGGAACGGCTGAGCGACCGTACCTTGGTCCTGCCCGTGTTCCACGAGATTGACTCGGCCAGCATCAACCGCGTCATTAACGTCATTCGAAACGCAGCGCATCCGGTGGGCGTATGAGCGAGCTGATCCTCATTTCGGTGAGCGGACTTGCCCGCGAAGTCCTGGCCATGGTGCGAAGCAGCGGCCAGTACGACGTGGTTGGACTGCTGGACGATGACCAGGAGCTGGCGGGCGTCATTGTGGACGGGGCGCCGGTCCTGGGAAGCATTGATGACGCGGCCAACTACCCGCACGCCTTCCTCTTGGTTTGCCTGGCGTCCGGGAAGGCACGGGAGGCCGTGGTGGAGCGCCTCACCTCCCTGGGGATCCATGAATCGCGGTATGCCACAGCGATAGATCCTTCCGTACAGTACCCAGAGGGGTGCCGCATTGGCCGTGGAAGTATCCTGCTGCGCAATGTGACCCTCACCACGGCCGTGACCCTGGGATCACACGTGGTGGCAATGCCTTCCGTAACGCTCGCTTATGACGACGACGTCGCCGACTTTGCGACGTTTGCCGCGGGCGTTTCACTGGGCGGCGGCGTCCGGATAGGAAAGGCGGCATCCCTGGGAATGAACTCCAGCGTCCGTGAAAGAACATCGGTGGGCGACTACGCCACCGTAGGCATGGGCGCAGCGGTACTCAGCAACGTTCCGGACGAAGAGACCTGGGTTGGCGTTCCTGCGCACGAGATTGAGCCCTCAATTTTCACCTTCACAAAGGAGCCCAAGCCCTAGGAACCCGTCCGGTAAAACACCTCCGTCACGGCGGCGAGACGCCGCGGGTCCTCCACCCCGCACAGCTCCCGGGCCGAGTGCATGGAGAGCAGCGGAATGCCGACGTCCACTGTGCGGATTCCCAGCCGGGTTGCCGTCAGGGGACCGATCGTGGAGCCGCACGGGATTGCGTTGTTGGAGACGAACTCCTGGTACGGCACCCCAACCTCGCCGCAGAGCCGCCCCCAGAATGCCGCACCAGTGGCGTCCGTGGCGTAGCGCTGGTTTGCATTGATTTTCAGCAACGGGCCGCCGTTCAGTACAGGATGGTTGGCGGGGTCGTGCCGCTCGGCGTAGTTCGGGTGAACGGCGTGGCCGGCGTCTGCGGATACACAGAATGACGCCGCCAGGGCCTGCCGCCGCTGGCCCACCGAGGCCCCAAGTCCGTCCGAGATGCGCATCAGGACATCTTCGAGGATTGGGCCGCAGGCACCCGAGCGGGAGTTGGAGCCGATTTCCTCATGGTCAAAGGCTGCCAGGACAGCAATGGGCCCACCCGGAGCAGCGTCCGAGGCACTGGAGGATGACAACGCCCCGGCGTGCGCAACCAGCGCCACCAGCCCTGCATGCGTGGATGAAAGGTTGTCCAGCCGCCCTGCTGCAAAGAACTCCCCCTTGCCCCCGAAAACCGCGGGGGCCTGCGTGTCTGCAATGACGACGTCGTACCCGCCCACGGCAGAAGGATCTACGCCGCCATCAGGCACGCGGGACGCCAGGAGCTCCAGCAGGTCAAAGTCCGCAGGGTTGCCCAGCCCCCACACGGGATTCATGTGGCGCTGCTTGTCCAGGGTGAGCCCCTCGTTGACCGTGCGGTCCAGATGGATGGCCAGCTGGGGGAACCGGAGCAGGGGGCCGGTGGCGGTGAGGTGCTCAGTGCCGTCCTTCATCACCAGCCGGCCCGCGAGCTGCAGTTCCCGGTCCAGCCACGAGTTCAGCAGGGGCCCGCCGTACACCTCCACGCCGGCCTGGAGCCAGCCGTGCACGCCCGTGGTCGGCTTGGGCTTCAGCTTGAAGCCGGGCGAGTCGGTGTGGGCACCCAGGATGTTGAAGCCGGTTGTCGGCCCCGAACCTTCCGGAACCGCCCAGGCAATCAGCGCACCGTCCCGGATGATGAAGAACAGCCCCGGCCCGCCCTCCCACGGCTCCATCTCGTCCAGGCGGGTGAAGCCCGCTTCCTCCAGCCGCCGCCCCGCCTCATGGACGGCGTGGAAGCTCGACGGGGATGCGCTGACGAATGCGCCAAGGTCCTGGACGTGGTCTGCGGCGGAAGCTGGGAAAGGCATGGTCCCGAGTCTAGTGTCCACCACCGTCGGCGCCACCAGCAGGCTGTAGCTTCCAGCCACCACGCTGTCCATGACCACCGGGTGCCGGTGCAGCTAGCGGCGGAGCCGCCCCCTGCGCCGTGCCGTGAGTTCGGCGAAGGACGCGTCGGCCTGCCCGGCCGGCGCGTCCGCCCTGCTAGACGTCCCGCTGCTTCAGCGCGGCCATCGCCGCGACCAGGGGCACCACGACCCAAACTCCGAGCCAAGTTGACGCTTGCCATACCTCGAGCGCACCTTCCGCGGGCGCCGACGCGATAATCCGCTGGAAAAGATTGTCCGGCAGGTACTTCCGCGCCTCCTCGAAGAATTCGCCCGGGATGAGCTGGAAGGCGATGGGGACTACGAAGAAGAGCCCCACCAGGGACATGATTCCGCCTGCGGAATTGCGCAGCAGGGTTCCCAGGGACATGCCGATCGCCGCTACCGCCGCCACATAGATCCCGCTGACCAGCAGCAGGCGCCGGGAGTGCTCGGTGCCAAGGTCGATGTCAAAGCCGTAGTTCTCCAGGATGGGACTGGCTGCCAGATAGGCGAGGAAGGAGGACGCCACGGTCACCACAAAGGCGCACACCGTTACCACCAGCAGCTTGGCAACAAAGGCGGGCGTGCGTTTCGGAACAGCCGAGAAGGTTGACCTGGCCATGCCCGTGGTGAACTCCGAACTCATGAGCAGAACCGCCAAGGACCCCATGATGAGCTGGGCAAAGGCGATACCCGACGTCGGAATACCGGACGTCAGGTCTGCCCCCTGGGCAGCAAAGGCCGCGGCAGCCTGCCGATCGCTCTTCGAAGCTTCGGAGAACTGCCCGACGCCCCACGCGTTGAGGGCTGCGAAGCCAACCATTACCAGCACCGTTGATGCCACCAGGATCAGGGTGGAGAGAAGGGTCCTGAACTTGATGAATTCAGAGTGGAGTACACGCGGGAAGCCTGGGCCGGGACCAACCTTGTCCTCCGGGCGGCGGGATTGCAGGGCTGCCGTGCTCATCGGTTTCCTCCAGTCCGGGCAGGCGCCGAAGCACCCGTGGTGATGAGGGAGTGGTACTCCACCTCATCCTTTGTCAGTTCCATGTACGCCTCCTCGAGGCTGGCCTGCAGGGGTGTGAGTTCGTAGACCATGATCCGGTTGTCCAGTGCTGTCCTGGCGATCTCCCGCGGTGGCAGGCCGGTGACCTCAAGAAGTTCGTGGTCCTGGACCTCCACCGAGACGCCGTCAGCCGCCAGCAGGCGCATCAGCTGCTGCGGCTGGTCTGTCCGTACCCGCGCCCGCGACTGGCCCTTGCCCGTGATGATCTCCCCGATAGGGGCATCAGCGATGATCCTGCCGCGGCCGATAACAATCAGGTGGTCCGCCGTCAGCGCCATCTCGCTCATCAGGTGGCTGGACAGGAAGACCGTCCGCCCTTCTGATGCAAGGTACTTGACCAGGTTCCGGACCCACACCACGCCCTCGGGGTCAAGGCCGTTGACGGGTTCATCCAGGATGATGGTCTGCGGATCGCCCAGCAGGGCAGCTGCTATGCCCAGCCGCTGTCCCATGCCGAGCGAAAATCCCTTCACCTTCTTTTTGGAAACCTCACCCAGGCCGGTCATGTCGATGACCTCCTGGACCCGCTTTCTGGGGATCCTGTGTGTCGCAGCCATGACCAGGAGGTGGTTGTACGCGGTCCGGCCGGTGTGGACGGCCTTGGCGTCAAGGAGCGAACCGATCTCACGCAGCGGGGCGGCGTGCTGGGCGAAGGGCACCCCGTTGACCGTCACCGAACCGGAGGTGGGCCGGTCCAGCCCCATGATCATCCTCATGGTGGTGGACTTACCGGCTCCGTTCGGTCCCAGGAAGCCGGTGACGTGCCCGGCCTGGACGGTGAAGCTGACCCCGTCCACCGCGGTTTTATCGCCATAGACCTTGGTCAGTCCTGTTGCCTCAATCATGGGTTGTTCCTTCTGACGGCAGCTGTGCACTGCGGGATGCCTTTCGGAGGATTGGTAAGCACCACGCTACCCACGGCAGGCGAAGATTCGCGCCGGTCTCAGGGATGATTCAGGGGAGGTCAGGTACTCCCCTTGAATGACGGGCCCGGCGACCGGCCACCGGGCGCTGTAAACCGTCAGGAATGGGGAGAGTAATAGGTGAGGGCGCGGGGCCGCAGGGTGTATTCAACGCTGCGCACGCCGGCCAGCGCTTCGCCGTCAACCGCCAAGGCCATTGGTGATCCGCCGGCATCGATGCGCACCCTTGTTGCCTCTGACAGGTGGGTAATGCGGGAAGTTGCCACCGTCCCGGTCAGCACTGACCACAGCAGCCGGACCCGCGCAAAGGATTCATCGGCCGTGATCATGCGGATGTCCAGCACGCCGTCGTCCATGACCGGCCGCAGCAAGGGGGCATGGTCGCGTGGGTAGTAGCGGCCGCGGCCGACGTAGGCGATCCATACTTTGTGCTGCCTGCCGTCCACGGTCAGTGTGGTGGGGGTGCCCGCAGAGAAGGTGCGGAGCATCGCCACCACACCGGCAAGTGGCTTTCCCAAGGCTGGCTTCAGCTGCTCCCGCCGGCGAACGAAGTTGGGGTAGAGGCCCACGCTGGAGGTGTTCAACATGGTCAACCGGGCCCTTTCCGGTTTGCCGGGCAGCCCCCGCTCGACGGTGACGATGCCGATGTCAGCCAGTGCCGCTCCCCCTTTCGACGCGGCGGCCACCGCCCCCTTGAGGCTCCCGGTTCCGGCGTCGCGGGCAAAATGGTTAAGCGTGCCGCCCGGCAGGACCAGCAACGGAAGGGACCGTTCGACGGCGGCAGCCGCCGCAGCCCCGACGGTCCCGTCCCCGCCGTAGACGCCAAGGGCACGGGTTCCAGGGTGGTCGGCTGTCCTCCTGATCTCCTGGAGCAGATCCTCCTCAGGGCGGACGGTATTGATATACGCCTTTGAGAATACTTCTTGGAGCGCGGCGGCGGTTTCTTCCGTGAAGGACCCACCGAGGGTGTTGACGACGATACTCAAGCCCTCGCCGCCCGGCAGTTCGGGCGCAGGCGTCCAGGTCCGCGTTACCTGCGGAAAAGCCGGCCGGACCGGCCACCAGCGGCGCGTCAGCAAAGCTGCGCCGGCACCGAGGGCTGAACCGAAGAGGACATCGGAGGGCCAGTGGGCGCCGGTGTGGACGCGGGAATATGCCACGCCCAAAGCTGCCGGGGCCAACAGGGCACCGAGGGCCGGCTGCACCAGCCCCACGCCCGTAGCGAAGGCTACGGCAGACGCGGAGTGGCCGGATGGCATGGAAGAGCTGGTGGGCTGGGGGTGGACAAACCGGAACACCGGGAGGTGCTCCGGAAGCGGTCGGGCCCGGGGGAGCAGCGTCTTGAAAATGCCATTGGTCACCGCGGAAGCGAATGCCTGGGCTATGAGTCCGTGCAGGGCGGCGCGGCGGGTCCGTCCCGGAAACGCAGCCATGGCAGCAGCGGCCGCCATCCAGAGTTTCCCGTGGTTGGCGGACGCGGAGAGCTTCCGGAAAAAGTCGTCATGGTTCCCGCCGGGCAGATCCGATACATGCCGGACCAGGTATCGATCTGCCCGGCTGATCCAACGATGGCTTCCCCGCCATTTGCTCTGCATTCCCTCACCCTACCGCCGGAGCAGGAGCAGGATTGCGGTTGGGCTGGGAGGGCCCACAACTGCGGCGCTACTCCGCCTTAAGGGGCTTGGCCGCACCGGCCAGCAGCAGGGCAAGGAGGATTGGCGCGAGAATGGCCAACAGCGCAAGGTGGATTCCGGTGAGGTCACCCAGGTATCCCAGCAGGGGAGGTCCAGCCAGGAAGGAGATATAGCCCAGGGTTGATACCACCGACACCCTTGCGGCCGCATGCTTTGGATCATCTGCTGCGGCGGACATGCCCATGGGGAAGGCAAGCGCTGCTCCAATGCCCCAGAGGGCTGCCCCGGCGGCAGCAAGCCATACATTTCCGGCGAGCACAAAAAGGCACAACCCTGCAGCCGCTGCCGCCATGCTTGCCCGCAGGACGGCAACCCGCCCGTACTTGTCGATCACCCGGCCACCGAGGAACCGCATGGCGGTCATGGCCAGGACAAAGAGGGCAAACATCAGGGCACCGGTGGACTCCGAGGTCCCGAGCCCATCCACGGAGGCTTTCGCGATCCAGTCGTTGCCTGCGCCCTCGGTCAGGGTGGCACCCAGGACCACGACGCCGATGAGCAGGGTCCTGCTGTCACGCCAGGCGGAGGGTCCCTTGGCCGGCTTGGCCTCGCCGTCTGCGCGAACGGGTGCCGCAATGTGTGGAAGGAAGTAGCGGGGCGCAACCATGGTCACCAGCAGCACTATGCCCACGATGACCAGCAGGTGCAGCGGCAGGCCAACCCCCAGGGTTGAAAGCCCGGCGCCCACGAGTGCCCCGATGAAGGCGCCGCCACTGAAGGCAGCGTGGAACTGCGGCATAATGGTGCGCCGCAGCTTATGTTCCACATCGGCCCCCTCAATGTTCTGGGACACGTCCCACAGACCAATCGCTATGCCAAAAAAGAACAGGGCAACTGCCGTGCCTGCAATCGATGTGGCCTGGAGCGAGAGTGCGATACCGACGCCCGCCAGGGCGGCCAGGAGCCCGCCAAATCGGACCGTGTTGGCGGTTCCAATCCTGCCCACCACCAGTCCTGCCGTGGGCAGTGCCAGCAGCGAACCGATGGCCGTGCACAGCAACAGTGTTCCCATCTGCCCTGACGTGATCTGGAGGGTCTCGGTGACCGCGGGGATCCTTGCGGCCCAACTGGCAAACACCAGTCCGTTGATTCCGAAGACCACAAAAGTGGCTGCCGCGGCCGCTTTCAGCCCCGCCTGCTGTTCCGTACCGGTATTGATGCTCATACACTCACTACTTCCACAGAGTATTCGTCCAGATGCACGCGCTCTTCCGCGCTGAAAACCTTGTCCGTCACCAGGACATCCACCCGTTCAAGGCCGGATACCAGTACCCGGGCCTGCGCATGCCACTTGGAAGCGGCAGCGGCCACCACCACCCTCCCGGCTGACTCCAGTCCCGCCTTTTTCACCGCGGCGTCCTCCAGGTCATGGGCCAGCAACCCGTCCTTGGAGTCCACGGCGCAGGGGGTGACCACTGCGGTGTCGAAGCGGAGGGACCGGATGTTCGATTCGGCGAGGGGCCCCCGGAGACAGAGCTCGCCCGGTATGAGGCCCCCTCCTGGCAGCAGGAGAGCCGGCCTGGTCCCCGCTGTTTCCCCGGCCACCGCGGCATTGAGGGCCTGCAGGGACATGGGCATCAGCGTCAGTTCCCGGCCAGCCAGCTGCCGGGCCACCTCGGTGGCGGTGCTGCCGCTGTCCAGCCAGACATGTTCGCGGGGCCTGAGCAGCGCCGCCACCGCGGCGGCGATCCGCTTCTTAACGTCCTGGTCCTCCAGCTCGCGCTGGCCGTAGCCTGGATTCTCTCCCCGTCCAATCAGGCTCTGGGCCCCGCCATGGATGCGGCGCAGGACGCCGTGGCCTGCGAGTACCTCAAGGTCGCGGCGAATGGTGGCGCCAGAGGCTTGGCACGCCTCGGTCAACTCGTCCACCGTCACTTGGGACCGTTGGCGGAGAATCTCCGCAATTGCCCTCTGGCGTTCTTCCGTCCTCATGATCAAATGATAGCAACCCTTGATCATTTGCCGATAAACTGATCAGACGCTCTCTCCCTTAATGTGTCTTTTACCCGAACGTTCCTGCACGGGTGAGAGAGGGTTGGCCGAAAACGCGCATCAACTGGGAGAGCGTTGGGTCAGCGGGTGCGCTCGACTCGCTTCTCATCCCACACCGGCTCGCTGGACTCGTACACCTTGCCGTCTGCGCCGAACACCAGGAAGCGGTCGAACGTCCGGGCAAACCAGCGGTCGTGCGTCACGGCGAGGACGGTTCCCTCGAAGTGGTCAATGGCCCGCTCCAGCGCCTCCGCGGAGTGCAGGTCCAGGTTGTCCGTGGGCTCGTCGAGGAGCAGCAGGGTGGCCCCGCTCAACTGCAGGAGGAGGATCTGGAACCGGGCCTGTTGGCCGCCGGAGAGGGATTCGTACTTTTGCTCCGACTGGCCTGCCAGTCCGTAACCGTCCAACGCTCCGGCTGCCGCCTCGCGGCCCAGGCCGGACCGGTGTTCATCACCGCGGTGCAGGATTTCCAGCAGCGTCTTGCCCAGGAGGTCGGGCCTAACGTGCGTCTGGGCGAAGAAACCGGGCCGGATCCTGGCGCCCAGCTTCACCGTCCCCTCGTGCGGGACTTCGGCGATCTCGACATCAGACACGGGGAGGTGCTCCCGCTCAGGATCGGTTCCCCCGGTGGCCAGCAGCCGCAGGAAGTGCGATTTTCCGGACCCGTTGGAGCCGAGCACGCCCACCCTGTCGCCGAACCACACTTCGGTGGAAAAGGGCTTCATGAGCCCGGTAAGTTCCAGATTCTCCGCAACGATGGCCCGCTTGGCGGTGCGCCCGCCGCGGAGCCGCATCTGCACGTTCTGTTCGATCGGCAGCGCCTCGGGCGGGCCAATTTCCAGGAACTTCGCAAGGCGGGTCTGGGCAGCGTGGTAACGGTTGGCCATGTCAGAACGGAACGCGGCCTTGTTCTTGTACATGTTGACGAGTTCCTTGAGCTTCACGTGCTCCTCGTCCCACCGCTTGCGCAGCTCCTCGAACCGGGCATTACGGTCCGCGCGCGCCTCAACATAGGAACCGAATCCGCCGCCGTGAACCCAGGCCCCTGCGCCGTTGATTCCCGGTTCGAGCGTTACGATGCGTCCAGCCGCATTGTTGAGCAGCTCCCGGTCGTGGCTGATAAAGAAGACCGTCTTCCTGGATTCGTTCAACTTGTCCTCAAGCCAGCGCTTGCCCGGGACGTCCAGGTAGTTGTCCGGTTCATCCAGCAGCAGCAGGTCGTCGGGCCCGGCGAACAGCGCCTCGAGCACCAGCCGCTTCTGCTCACCTCCGGAAAGGCTCGACGCCGGG
The DNA here is from genome assembly GCF_005796185.1 of Pseudarthrobacter sp. NamB4. Lineage (GTDB taxonomy): Bacteria > Actinomycetota > Actinomycetes > Actinomycetales > Micrococcaceae > Arthrobacter. Next base: position 67,149 of record NZ_VAHM01000006.1, on the reverse strand, counting down.
CGGTGCTGTGCGCGGTCAAAGGGAAGTCCCAGCGCGGCCATGCACACCTCGTCCCAGACGGTCTCGACGTCGTAGCCGCCTGCATCCCCCCAGTCAACGATCGCCTGGGCGTAGCGCATCTGGCTGGGTTCGTCGTCGTGCTCCACCATTGCCAGCTCAGCCTCGTCCACCTCGCGAGCCGCGGCGGCCAGTGCGGGCGGCGCAGCGGAAACCAGCAGGTCCCGGACGGTGGAACCGTCGCGGACCCGGCCCACGAACTGGCGCATAATGCCCATGTTCCCGGAGCGCCCGATGACCCCTTCGTCGGAAACCAGGTCTCCGGCGATGATCCGGAACAGCGTGGTTTTTCCTGTGCCGTTGGGTCCGATCAGGGCCGTTTTGCTGCCGTCCGGGACCTTGAAGGTCACCCCGTTGAGCAGCTGGGTGCCGTCGGAGAGGAAGTAATCGATGCCGGAAACGTCAATATGGGCCACACGTTCCATCTTCCCACGGCCACCCTTGGAGTTTTTGTCCAGATATGCAGGGCTTGAATGCCCACAGAAGCCTGCATATCTGGACAAAAACACTAGCCTGCGGCGGTGAGGAACTCCTTCAGCAGCGGACCGGACGTAGTAGCCCCCAAGCCGCCATCCTCCACAAAGACGGCAACGGCCAGGTCGCCCTGGACGGCCACGATCCAGGCGTGCGTCTTCGGGGGGTTTTCCTTGCCGAATTCCGCTGTCCCTGTCTTGGCTCCCACAGGCGCGCCGGGCACGGTGGAAAGGAATCCGGCATGGCCCGACGTAACTACGGCCCGCATCATGTCGGCCAAAGAGGCAGCCTCGGCGGCAGTAATCGGCTCGTCGGAGGCAGTGGTCGGCGCTTCTGCCGTAGCGGTGGCGGACGGCTGGGCGGCCGGCGCCGCGGAACCGCTCGTAGTGCCGGCAACTGCAGCACCGCCGTCGGGATTTGTCACCAGCTGGGGTGAGACAGGCGCTCCCTTGGCCACGGAGCCGGCCATCATCGCTGCCGCCAGCGGTGAGAGCAGCACCTTACCCTGGCCGATCATGGAAGCGGCATGCTCCGTCCCGGTCGCCTCGCCGGGAACGGAGCCAAGGAACGCTTCGGCTCCCAATGAGGGCGCTTCGACGGCGATTCCCATGGCCAGTGCCGCAGCCTCAAGTTGCCCCTGTGACACAGTGTCCCGTGCCGCGATGAATGCCGTATTGCAGGAATGGGCGAAGGCATCGCGCAGGCTCACCGAGCCGAGGGAGGTGGCAGGGTATCCCTCGGCGTTCTTGAAGGTGCGCCCGTCCACCGTCAGGGTGGGCGTGCATTGCACCTTCGACTCAGGGGTCAGCCCGTTGCGGAACATGGCCAGCGAGTCCACCATTTTGAAGATTGACCCCGGTGCATACTGGCCCAGCATGGCCGTGTTGTAGCCGTTGCTGCCCGGACCGGACGCTACCGCAAGGACCGCTCCACTGGACGGACGCAGAGCAACGATCGCGGACGCCGGGCCCACGTCCTCCAGGGTGGATTCCGCCAGTGACTGGAACCGTGGATCGATGGTTGTTTTCAGCGGGGTTCCAGGCGTGGGCGCCACTTCAAACAGCACCCGCCGGGGGTCCGTTGCCGCAGTTTCGATCTGCTCCCGTGTGAGGTCAGCGCGCTGGGCGCGGATGACGACGGCGTCAGTCCCCCGGAGCTGGTCATCATACTGCTGCTGCAGACCGCCAATGCCGGTCACGTCGCCGGCGGTCAGGGCGCCTTCGGATGCTTCGATCTGCTCAGCGGTGGCCTCACCCACGGTACCGAGCACGGCGCGCGCGAAGGTGCGGCTGGGCGCCAGCGGAATGGAGCCGGGAATGGCGCGGGCCCCCGGAATGGCTGCTATCTGCTCGTTCGTGACGGTCCGCCCTTCTTCCCGCAGGGTGATCGCGGAAACGAAAGCTTCCGCTCCCGAGGCCTGCACCCGCTGGACGTAGCCGGCCGGGTCAACCCCGACGAGGGCGGCGAGTTTGGTGGCGGAATCGGCCGGATCGGCCCCGCCCAGCTGAGGCTTGTCAATACCGACGTTCACGACGGGCCGGTAGGTGACAAGGGGGACATCGCCCGCTCCGAGGATGTCCGCGCGCGGCGGGGACTGGGCGCCTTTGGTGAGGATTTCGCTGTCCGCCAGCCCTGGAGCCAGTGTGGCGGGATCCCACACGGCGAGCCACTTGTCTCCGGACTTCCTGAAATTCGCGGGGACCGTGTACTTCCACTCTGCGTCGCCGAATTTCCACGTGTAATTCAAGGGTGCGGAGGCGTTGTCCCCGTCAAGGGCCACCTCACCTGCCTGGACCTCCGGCTTTTGTGGCTCCAGAGCAGCGAAGACGCTCCGCAGCTGGTCAGTGGCGGCTGCGGCGTCTTTGCCGTCGAAGGCTACCGGTTTCAGGTCCACCGCGGCCACGGCCGCCGCGTACTGCTGCACGGCTGTTTCCGCGCCGCTCCTCCCGTCGTCGCAAGCCACCAGCGACGTCCCCAAAACAATCACAGCTACGGCAACCGAAATTTTTGTGTTTTTCCCCATGGGGGCCATTATCCCCGGCTTTTGCCCGCCTCTTACCATTCCCGTAACCAAGGGGTGCGCGGATTTACTCGGCTGTGGCCATACCCAGTGCAGGAACAGGCAACTGGAATATGTCCTTCAAGGCATATCTCGCCGCATGGAAGCCGGGCATGCCGGTAACCCCGGGCCCCGGCGGAGTAGAGGAGGAACAGAGGTAGACGCCGGGCAGGGGAGTCCGCCAGGGAACCCGCGACACCACCGGCCGCTGCAGCAGGCCGCGCAGGTCCATGGTTCCGACGCTGAAGTCTCCGCCGATGTAGTTGCGGTTGTACTCGGCCAGCCCGGCAGCGGTGACGGCGCGGGACTGCACCACGAGGTCCCGGAAACCCGGTGCGAAGCGTTCCAGCTGGGCGGTAACGACTTCCGTCATGTCCTCGGTGGAATTGGCAGGGACGTGGCAGTAGGTCCACAACGTCTGCCGCCCGGCGGGTGCCCGGCCGGGATCAAAGCGTGACGGCTGCGCCACCAGGACGTAGGGCTTCTCCGGGTGCCGGCCTGCGCTCACTTCGTTTTCCGAGTGGGCCAGTTCCTTCCGCGTGCCGCCCAGGTGCACTGTTCCGGCATCAGCCAGCCCCGGGGCCTGCCATGGAACAGGTCCTGACACGATGAAGTCCACCTTGCAGGAGCCGTTGCCGTACCTGAAAGCCTCCAGCGACGAGCGGTAGCGGGCGGGCAGGGCATCCCCGGCCATGCGGACCAGTCCACGGGGCGAAACGTTCAGCAGGGTGGCCCGCGCGGCGGGAAGATCCTTGAGCCGCTCAATCGGGGCAGCGGTGTGGATCTGCCCCCCATGGGCACGGATGTCGTCAGCGAGTGCTGCGGAGATGGCAGCAGAGCCGCCGATGGGGATGGGCCAGCCCTGTGCGTGCCCGAGTGCGCCGAGCATCAGTCCGGCCCCGGACGCAGCCAGCGAAGGCTGGTGGGAGATGGCATGCGAGGCGACGCCTGCCAGAAGGGCGGGGGCCAGGTCCTCACGAAACCTGGCGTTCCAGGCCCGGGAACCCTGTTCCATTGTCCGCAGCCCGAAAATTCCGGCTACCAGCGGATTGCGGGGAATCCTTAACAGCTGGTTTTGTGTGAAGTCCATGACGTCGTCGATGTTTCTGACCAGGGGTGCCATCAAGCGCCGGTATGCAGCACCGTCCCTGCCAAGTTCCGCAGCGGTCCTGTCCAATGAGCGGTATGCGATGGCGGCCCGTCCACCGTCCAGGGGTGACGCATAGGAGATGTCAGGGCTGACGAGTTCCACCCTGTTCGCCAGTTCGAACGCCCGGAAGAAGGGCGAGGCCAGGGCCATGGGATGCACGGCGGAGCAGATGTCGTGGAAGTGCCCTGGCTGCATCAGTTCCGAGGTCCGCGTTCCGCCGCCCATGGAGGAAGAAGCTTCGAACACTTCCACCGAAAGCCCGGCACGGGCGATTATCGCCGCTGCTGCCAGCCCGTTCGGTCCTGCTCCGACAACTACTGCATCAGGCATGGGGTGGGGCCTTCCGGAAGAGTAGGGAGTTCTTCGGGTGGAGGAGGTCCAGCCGAAAGCGGTCCGGGGCACCGGCAAAAGGTCCGCCGTGGGGATCGTCCAGGTGGTGCCGCCGAATGGGGTCGTAATTGGGGTCGTAGATGTCCCACGTCACGCGCGCCATCAGGTAGGCCACTGCGGTCATGTGCGCCGCCACCGCCAGCACGTAGTAGGGCATGTCCAGGTTGTGCTGGGAAGAGCCTGCGCTGGTCACCTGTCCAAGGTACATCCAGACAGCGGCCCAGTGCAGGCCTTCGATGCCCTGCCAGACTAGGAAGTCCCGCCACCGGGGCCTCGCCAAGGCCAACAGTGGAATCAGCCACACCACGAACTGGGGGGAGTAGACCTTGTTCGTCAGGATGAAAGCCGCCACGATCAGGAAAGCCAGTTGGGCCAGGCGCGGGCGGGTGGGCGCCGTGAGCGCAACCAGCGCGATGAGGACGCAGGCAAGAACAAAAAAGCCGGACGACAGCACGTCCACCGTCGCAGCGCTCAACTCCTGTCCCCTGGTCCTTTGCAGCAGCAGGTTGACGGCGAACCACGGGGAGCTGTAGCCGGCGTCGCGGTCGGCCGAATACTGGAAGTAGTAGGCCCAGCCCGCAGGGTTCGCGAGGGCGAACGGCAGGTTCACGGCGAACCAGCAGAGGGCCGCCGAACCTGCTGTTTTCAACAGCGGCTGGAAGCGCCCGGTGCGCAAGGAAAGCAGGAGGATGGCGACCAGGATGAGCGGTGGATACACCTGCGCGGCGGTTGCGAGCCCTATGAAGACGCCGGCCAGTACCAGCCGTTCGCGGGAGAAGAGATACATGCCCACTGCAACCAGGGCTAACGCCCAGAGGTCCCAGTTGATGGTCCCGGCAAGCACGATGCCCGGAGCCAGTGCCACCATGGCTGCATCCCACGGCCGCCGGCCTGCCGTCCTCGCGGTGGCCAGGACAGCCACCACGGTGGCGGCCGCCAGAAGCACAGCGTTGATATCGAAATATGCCAGTACCCGCACATCCGAGAGCCCCGCACCGGGGACCAGCCAGGCGGTTATTCCGGCGATCAGGGCGATCAGGGCCGGGTACTCAAACGCGGTGCCGCCGCCCAGGATGGGAAACTGTCCCTCCGCCAGCCCGCGGTTACGGAAAAGCTCGGGAAAGTCGGAATAGCACGTGGCGTAGAACTGGGTGGGGGACTCCCAGCCGTTGGCACGGCAGTACCCCTTCACGAGGATGCCGGCCAGCGCAGCCACTACGGTCAGGATGACCAGTACCCGCTCCACTGTGAAGGCCCCGGGCGACACCATCCCAGGAGCAGCCTTCGACCCAAGAGGTCCGCCCACCAGCTCCGTGAAGTTCCTGAGCAACACGTCGCTCCTGGAGGGAACCACCAGCCGTAACCGTCCTCGGCGCTCCGGCGGTTGGGTCTCCTGCATGCGTTTGAGCTTACCGCCGCCTGGCAGGACCGGCAGATTTCGGCAATGTCCCTTAAAGCCCCCAGCGGACAATAGCGGGAGTCTTTTTGTCCCAGCCGAGGGTGCAGACTTTAGCGGTTCCCAGGATGAAGTGACGGCCCTCTGTGGGTGGCAGTTCCAGCCAGCGGGCGGTGAGGATCCGCGAGAAATGGCCATGCGCCACGATCAACACGTTATCCATCCCGGACTCCAGCACCCGTCCGATGATCTTGTCCGCCCGGGCGGCAACCTCGTCCAGGGTTTCCCCGTTGGGCACGCCATGCGTCCAGATCAGGTAGTCGGGATTGTCCTTGCGGATCAGGTCGGAGCTGATCCCCTCGTAGTCCCCGTAGTTCCATTCGACGGCCAGGGGTTCGTGCTGGGCGTCCGGGAAACCGGCAAGCTCCGCGGTGCGCCTTGCACGCCTTAGGGGGGAGGTCAGGACCAGGTCGAACTCCACCGGGTCCAGAACCTTCCTGGCCTCCACGGCCTGCTGTTCCCCCTCGACGGTAAGCGGGAGGTCGGTGAGTCCGGTGTACTGGCCGCTCTTGGACCATTCCGTCTCGCCGTGGCGGAGGATCCAGAGCTGGGGGCGCGGGGCAAGGGCAGGTACGGTCACTTGGACTCCTCAGAAGGGGAAGGCTCGACGCCGGCCGGAGACTGTCCGGCCACGGGAGCGGCAGGCGTTGATTCAGGCTGTTCCTCCCACCAGCGGAGGAGCCGCGCCTCCGCTTCCTCCACGGGAAGGGGCCCGTTTTCCATGCGCTCGTTGAGCAGGAACTTGTAAGCGCGCCCCACCATAGGTCCGGGCTTGAGGTTCAGGAGTGCCATGATCCGGGCGCCGTCGAGGTCTGGCCGCACAGCGTCCAGGGATTCCTGCTCGCGCAGCGCCGCAATGCGGTCTTCCAGATCGTCGTAGGCGAAGGATAGCCGCTCCGCTTTTCGCTGGTTGCGTGTGGTGACGTCCGAGCGGGTCAACCGGTGCAGCCTTTCCAGCAGGGGACCGGCGTCCGTCACGTAGCGGCGGACTGCCGAGTCGCTCCAGCCGGCATCCCCGTAGCCGTAGAAGCGCATATGCAGCTCCACCAGGCGGGCCACCGCTTTGGTGGAGTCGTTGTCGAAACGCAGCGCCTTCATTCGTTTGGCGGTGAGCTTGGCACCCACCATGTCGTGATGGCGGAAGCTTACCGCTCCGCCCGGTTCGAACCGTCGCGTAGCCGGCTTGCCGACGTCGTGCATCAATGCCGCAAAGCGCAGCACAAAGTCCGGCCCGGGCACGGGGCCTTCGGCGTCCGTCTCCAGCTCCGCTGCCTGCTCCAGAACCTGCAGGGAGTGCTGGTACACGTCCTTGTGCCGGTGGTGCTCGTCGGACTCAAGCCGCAGCGCGGAAACCTCGGGCAGCACATGCTCGGCCAGCCCGGTATCCACCAGCAGGTCCACCCCCACGCGCGGGCGCGCTCCGCAGATGAGCTTGACCAGTTCGTCACGCACCCGTTCCGCCGAAATGATGCTGATGCGGTCGGCCATCCGGGTCATGGCCTGCCGGACGTCGTCGCGGACGGAGACTCCCAGCTGGGCAGCGAACCGCGCCGCGCGCATCATCCGCAGCGGGTCGTCCGAGAAGGAAAGCTCGGGCGCGCCGGGTGTGGCCAGGACCGAGGCGTGGAGGTCGCGGACGCCGCCGAAGGGATCCACCAGCTCCAGCGACGGCAGCTTCAGCGCCATCGCGTTGATGGTGAAGTCCCGCCGGAGCAGGTCATCGGTCAGGGAGGAGCCGAATGCCACCACAGGCTTGCGTGAGTCAGGATCGTAGGCCTCGGCCCGGTAGGTGGTGATCTCGATCTGGAAGCCCGCTTTGCGCATGCCGATGGTACCGAAGGCCCGGCCGATCTCCCAGTAGTTGTCCGCCCACTTCTTGATAAGACCCACGGTCTGGTCCGGCGTTGCGTCCGTGGTGAAATCCAGGTCAGGGGAAGTCCTGCCCAGGAACAGGTCCCGCACCGGGCCACCCACCAGCGACAGCTCATGACCGGCGTCCACGAAGCGCTGGCCGAGCTCCAGGACCACCGGGTCCACCTGGAAATCGACGGTCTGGGAGTCAGTCTTGTGATGTGCGTGCGCCATAGTTACTTAAGCTTGTCAGAAACCAGCGCCGCGGCAGGCCAAAATAGGGTCAAGATCGGGTTGAATCACTCCACCCGCCGCAAACTGCGTCACATGCCGTCCATGTTGGTGTCATGTTCCGGTCATCACGAACGGGGAACAGTCGTTAGAGTGGACTGCATGGCCCATCCAGTACCGAGCGCTCCAGGCAGGAGGACAAACGCACCATTGCCGTCGGCGATCGGTGCGCACGTTGCCCCTGCCCAGCATTCGGCACCGGCCTCACTGCCCACTGTTGAGGAAGTTTCCGCCGGGGGCGTTGTGGTGGACACGTCCGACGCCGAGTTGAGGGTTGCGATCATCGCCCGCCTTAACCGCGGCGGACGTTTGGAGTGGTGCCTCCCCAAGGGCCATCCGGAGGGCAAGGAAAACAACGAGCAGGCCGCTGTCCGGGAAATTGCCGAGGAAACCGGTATCGAGGGCGACATCCTGGCACCGCTGGGAAGCATCGACTACTGGTTCACCGTCAGCGGCCACCGGGTGCACAAGACCGTGCACCACTACCTCCTGCGGGCCACCGGCGGCGAACTAACCATCGAAAACGATCCGGACCAGGAGGCCGTGGACGTGGCATGGGTTCCCATCCAGGAGCTGGCCCGGAAGCTGTCCTTCCCCAATGAACGCCGGATCGCCGATCTCGCCCGCGAAGTCCTGCCCGAGCACCTTTAGCGCGGCCACTGCCCCCGGCATTGCGGTGTTAGGCGCCTGCGGGTGAGACGATGAACTCGATGTCAGCTTCCAATTTTCCTTCCGATCAAGCCGGGCGGCCCGGCGGCACGCCAGATGGCGTGCCCGGCGACGGTGTTCCCCTGGACGGTCCCGCAATGGAGGGCGCAGCCCAGCCCGGTGCGGCTGCGGCCAACGCAGCAGCGGACAGCGCAGAAACCGGCGCTGTCCAAGCCAGCGAAACCCGGTCCAGTGCCATCATGGCGGCCGGAACCCTGGTGTCGCGGTTCCTGGGCTTCGGCAAGACCTGGATGCTCGGTACCGCCCTGGGCCTGGGCTCCACGGTCAATGACACGTTCATCAACGCCAACAACCTGCCAAACCTTATCTTCCTGCTGGTGGCGGGTGGGGTATTCAATGCAGTCCTGGTGCCGCAGATCATCAAGGCCAGCAAGGCTCCGGACAAGGGGGCGGACTATATCAGCCGGCTGCTGACGCTGGCTGTCCTGCTGCTGCTGGGGCTGACGGCACTGGTAACGCTGGCGGCCCCATGGGTCATTGAACTGACCACTCAGGGATACTCGCCGCCGCAAAAGGCGCTGGCCGTGACCTTTGCCTTCTGGTGCCTGCCGCAAATCTTCTTCTACGGCCTGTACGCCCTCCTCACCCAGGTCCTGAACGCCAACGGCGCGTTTGGCCCTGCCATGTGGGCGCCCATCCTTAATAACCTGGTGGCCATTGCCGGGCTGGGCATGTTTATCTGGATCTTCGGCGCCAACGAATTCAATGCCCACACCCTGGACAACTGGGGAAGCACCCAGACTTTGCTGGTTGCCGGATTCTCCACCATCGGGGTGGTGTCGCAGACCGCCATCCTGATGATCCCGGTGCTGAAGCTGAAGCTGGGGCTCCGGCCGCGGTTCGGCTGGCGCGGGGTGGGGCTGGGCAAGGCAGCCAAACTGAGCGTGTGGACCTTGCTGACTGCCGCCGTCGGGCAACTCGCCTTCCTGTACGTCATGCGCATTGCCACCATCCCCGGCGCGGAACGCCTCCGGCTGCAGCAGGCGGGGGACCCCGCGGCGTACATGCTGCCGGGAAACGCCGTCCTGGAGGTGGCCAGCCAGCTCTATCTCCTGCCGCACTCCATCATCGCGCTGTCCCTTGCCACGGTGCTGTTCAACCGGATGACGCGGGCCTCCCAGGACGGTAACCGCGACGAGCTCCGCGATGCCCTCTCGCACGGTCTGCGGACCATGGCCGTGGCCACGGTGTTTGGCGCGCTGGCCCTCTTTGCCCTTGCGGGTCCGCTGGGAATGTTCTTCTCGGGCGGCCTCCGGCAGGACGGCGTCATGCTGGCCCAGACGCTCACCATCCTGGCGCTGAGTACACCGTTCATGAGCGCCAATTTCATGATGTCCCGGGTGTTCTACGCGAATGAGGATGCGCGCACCCCCTTCTACGTCCAGCTGCAGCTGGCAGTTGTCTACGTGGCCGGTGCGTTCGCCATCCAGTTCCTCCCGGTCACCCAGATCATCTACGCCATCGCCGTCCTTTACATGGTGGGAAATATCCTCTCCGTTGTTATCAGTGCGTTCTTCCTGCGGCGTCTCCTGGGCCATCTGGACGGGGCACGGATCGCCAACTCCTACATCCGCATGGGCTGGGCGGCGCTGGGTTCCGCCATCGCAGGTGCCGGGGCATTGTGGCTGATGGGCAGCTACAGCCCCGACGGCTTCGCCTGGCGCGACCGGCTGAGTGCCCTCATCACGGTCATCGTGGTGGGCCCGGTCATGCTGGTGGCCTACTTCTTCCTGCTCAAACTCTTCCGCGTGGCCGAACTCCACGACCTGCTCCGCCCCCTCCTTGGCCGCCTGGGCCGCGGCAATGGCGGCCCACCTGCCCCTGCCGCGGAAGGCGGGACCCCGCCGTCGGACGTTCCCCCTGGTGACCCGTCCGGTGAGCATAGGCGGGCGGCTCCGGAGCGCGCCACCACGTCCGTGGACACGGGGCTTATTCCGCGGATTTCGGGCGAGTTCGACGCTGTTTCCTTCCGCGCCGGGCCGGCTCCGGAGCAGGAAGGCCACCACCACGGGACGCGGCGGAGCCAGCGCACCGACGACGACGGGCAGGATTCTTCCGACCTCGGCTACCTTCCGGGGGAGGACCAGCCCAGCACTGCCCGGGGAGGTTTCCTGCGCGAGCAAATCCCGTTGCCTGGCCGCCGCACCTTCCAGGGGAAGGCCGGAGAGAACCCTTATTTCAAGCCGCGGCGTCCGCGAAAAAAGTGACTTTCCCGCGGCTTCCGGACGTCTTTGTTCCGGGGGGAAGGGGCACAATCGGCTAGGATCGTGAAGGTACAGGGGTAGTTGCATTCAGGGTCAGCCGCCGGGCGGGCTGCTGAACGGCGGTTGCATCATCCAAGCCGGCAATCCCGGACAGTCTAGGAGGAACACGTGTCCAACCCGATCGATGTCGGATCAGTACTGGGCGGCCGCTACAAGGTCACAGCCACTGTATTGGCCTCTCACGACCACGATCTGGTGCTGGACGGCGTCGACCAGGTCCTGAACCGTCCCGTCAGCATCCTGGTGGCCGGGCCCGGAAATACGGAACAGGTGGCGCAGAGCGCCCGTGAAGTTGCCACCGGTGAACGCCCAGGCACTGTCCAGGTCCTTGACCTTGGCATGACCGAGGCAGCCACCTACCTCATCACCAACCACACATCGGCCGCGGACCTGCTGGACCTTGTGGTGGCTTCGAACCCTCCGTATGTGGAGCCGTTCTTCACTGACACCCTGGGAAGCGAAATTTTCGGGCAGCCGAGGTCCCACGAGCCGGAACCCTACGACGAGGAAGACCACGTCGAGGCCGGATACATCAACTACGCGGATAGGCATCCCAACCCGGTTGATCCTTACCGTGCTGCACCCGTTGTGCCGCCCAAGCCGTCAGTCCGTCCGGCCACCGCGCCTTCCTCCGGCCGCAGGCCCGCCGGGGCTTCCACTGTTGGCGGGGCAGCGGCTGTTGGCGGCGCCCTTGGGGGAGCAGGTGCTGCTGGCAGTGGGTCCGGACGTGGGACTGCCGCGGCTGACCGTTCCCCGCTGCGGGGCGGGGAACAGGCAGAGCGCAATGCGGCTTCAGGTTCAGGAGCGGCGGAGGGCACCCCGGAGCCAAAGCCCAAGGTGTCACTCTGGTCGGATGACGACTACGACTACAGGGACGAGCAGCCTTCGGAGACAGCGCCTGCGGACAATGAACCGCAGACGGCGCAGAAGAAGTCATCACTGTTTGCACGGTCGGCTTCTCCGGCTGGTGCCGGCGCTACGGGTGCTTCCGGGGCTTTGCTGGCTGACCAGGACCGCTACGACAATAACGACCCTGAACCTGGCCGCGAACCACGCTCCATGCGGTGGCTGGTGGGCGGACTGCTTGCGGTGGTCCTCATCGTGGGGCTGGTCTTCGCCGTGACAAACCTGGGCAGCTTCATCTCCCCTGACCCGGAGGCTGCGCCTACCGGACCCGCCACCAACAGTGCCCCGGCGAACACTTCGGCTGCAACCCAGGCTCCTACGTCTGCTGCTCCGCCCACCGTGCCTCCGGCTATTGAAAGCATTTCGAGGCAGGGGACCTTCGACTTCGCCGCCACCTTCGACCGTGACTTGGTCAGGGCGTACGACGGTAACGCCGCCAGTTACTGGTCCGACATGGAGTTTGCGACGGAGAACTGGGGCGGACTGGCACCCGAGGGCGTCCCGCTGGTGGTCAAGCTTGAAAACCCGGCGAAGATTTCCTCCATCACGCTTTCACAGCTGGGCGGTTCGGGCGGCAACATCACGGTGTACACCAACGACAGGCCTGCACTCGATGGAGCCAAGTCTGTTGGGACCAACAGTTTCACGTCCACAGAGCTGACCATGCCCTTGGCAGAGCCCGTGCAGGCGCAGTACGTAATTGTCGCCATCAACTCGCTACCACGGCTTGCTGCCCCGAAGACACGTTACGGGTATGGCATCCGGCTCGCTGAGGTCACGGTCAAGTAAAACCAGCCAACAGACGCGGGCGCACGGCGTCGGGCCAATCAGTGCGCGCTGCGTGCGTTGGTGTCGGCTACGTCGGGGGAGCGGCGAGGACCCCAACAGCGGCACGGTTGAATAACTGATGCCTGGGTGCGGCCATCCGGACTGTAACCTTGTCAGGGCGCCTACCCAGGCGCAGGCTGTCTCTCCGGCGCTGTTCACCCGATATTCGCGCCGGAATATTCGGCGTCAAGTAACAGTTGTGCCATGTGGCCGGCCTCCACCGGGAGGCGCGTCAAAAAGGAAGAGGTTCACCGTTCAGTGACCACCGCAGAAAATAGGGCGTCAGAAGTACGTGATGTCATCATTGTCGGCTCCGGCCCGGCTGGTTACACGGCAGCTGTCTACACTGCCCGCGCCAACCTCAAGCCGCTCTTGCTGGCTGGTTCCGTCACTGCCGGAGGTGAGCTGATGAACACCACGGAGGTCGAGAACTATCCGGGATTCCCGGAAGGGATCATGGGTCCGGATTTGATGGAGAACTTCGAAAAGCAGGCGGCGCGGTTCGGCACGGAGATTCAGTTCGAGGATGTGACGGCACTGAATCTGGCCGGTCCTGTGAAAACCGTGACCATCGCCACCGGCGAGAGCTTCCAGGCGAAAGCAGTCATCCTCTCAACAGGTTCCGCTTACCGGGAGCTCGGGCTGCCGAATGAGAAACGCCTTTCAGGCCACGGTGTCAGCTGGTGCGCAACCTGTGACGGTTTCTTCTTCAAGGATCAGGACATCGCTGTCATCGGCGGCGGTGACTCTGCCATGGAAGAGGCGCTGTTCCTGACGAAGTTCGCAAGGTCGGTTACGGTGGTTCACCGCCGCGACTCGCTCAAGGCGTCCAAGATCATGGCCGAGCGCGCCTTGGCACACGAGAAAATTAACTTCCTCTGGAACAGTACTGTGGAAGATGTTTTGGGGGATGACAAGGTCTCCGGCCTGAAATTGAGGAACATTCTCGATGGCATGATTTCTGAACTGCCGGTCACGGGCGTCTTTGTAGCGATTGGCAATGATCCCAGGACCGACCTGGTCAAGGACCTCCTCGAGCTGACGCCTGAGGGAACCATTGCCGTCGAAGGGCGCAGCTCCAAGACCAGCCTCCGCGGTGTATTCGCTGCCGGCGATGTGGTTGACCCCACCTACCGACAGGCTATTACTGCATCCGGCTCCGGATGCGTGGCCGCCATTGACGTAGAGCACTACCTCGCAGACCTCCCCGCATAATTTCCGATCCGCTATCCGAAGAGAGAGAAAAGGTTATGAGCAACGCCAAAAATGTAACTGACGCAAGTTTCGGCACGGACGTTCTGTCCTCCGATAAGCCGGTAATTGTTGATTTCTGGGCAGAGTGGTGCGGCCCCTGCCGCAAACTCGGCCCGATCCTGGATGAGATCTCCGTCGAGTACAGCGAGAAAGTCGACGTTGTCAAGGTTAACGTCGATGACAACCCCGCTATCGCTGCCGAATACGGCATTACCTCGATTCCCGCTGTCTACCTGTTCCAGGGTGGGGAAGTGAAGAACACCGTCATCGGTGCCAAGCCCAAGCAGTTCTTCGAAAAGGAATTCTCCGACGTTCTTTCCTAGTCTTTAGGCGTCACCGCCAATAGACCTCAGCGTCACAACGAAATGACCACCGCCTGCGGCGGTGGTCATTTCTCGTTTAAGGTGACAGTTGCCGGGTGGGCGGATGTGCCGGTTGCATCTCGTGGCTTCGTACGTTGCCGCTGCTAGTAGAAGGCAGACGGAGCTCATATGGTGTTTCACGTGAAACAGATGCTCCAGCCATCGTTGCATGCCCAGCGTCGCTGACTCACCTGCTCGCGGTGCAGCGCTGCCTAGTAGTCCTCACGGTAAGCAGTCGCTTGACGTGCCCAGTCAAAGATTCTTCAGACGCCAAGCCATGACGCATATGGTGCTCGTATCCGAGGACAACGCTTCCGTTGCGGAACTAACAGTGCACAGTTTGCGCCCGATGCTTTGCCAGAACGGTACCGGACCCGAATGATCGATCTTTGATCTTGATAGGCGGCTAGGCTCTGAATCACGTCGCACGTCCGAGTGCGCCTCTATTGACTGCGAGACGGCGCTTCCTCTAATCGCCGTCAGCGGGCGCGAGCCCCGCTACCTGTTGAAGCGCCACGTTGTCGGGTGCAGAGCGCCGTATCCAGCCTTCGTGCTGATGCAGCTCCTCCCCTCGTTTCACGTGAACCGAGGGGAGGTGCACCGATTCCCAGACGCCTACCAGCTGGAGGCATTCTCAGCAGCAGGACTTCTGCTAGGGCAACTCTTGCGAACGCGGGCTCCGGTTACACGAGGGCCCAAGGCCCAGGTACTGGCGATAGCTTAAAAGGATAGAGATGCCGATTTCGCATCGATGCTTCTTTTGCAAGGTCGCTAGCGCGCAGAAGCACTTGCCCGGAAGAACCAGGTGGTCGAGCTGCTCAGACCAATGGTTCGTCATCCTCGTGGGGAGGGCGGCCGCACTCGGTATTGCCACCTTGACGCCCACCCATCGTTTGTCTTGCCAAGGCCGTATCCTGCATGCGCCGCCCGCACTCGAGGGCCCGGCCGCGTGTTTCACGTGAAACAAGCGACCGGAGGGCCCACTCGCTCCAGCGGCCCGTCTTTGTCGTGCACTGCCCCAGACGGCAGCCGACCTGCAGGGCGATATGCTGTGCTTCTAGCCACAGCCAAGCGGGTGGGGGCGGTTTGGTGGCCCCGGTCAGCTCCGCTATGCCTCAAACGAAGCTTCCAGAATCCGCTGGTCCAGCGTACGGTATTGAGCGTCTCATGCAGTCCGTTCAGAACGTGCAGAGCTGCCCAAGGCAGCACGTCGCTACCATCCGGCGCGTACTCCCTTGCAATAGGCCGGCCGTGCTACCACCGTTACCGGCAGAAGAGTTGTAGCTAATAGGCAGGCCCGGTCTTTCCTGCCCGAAGGCCACCTGAAAGCCCAGCTACATTGGTGCGCAGTGCACGACTAAGACGGGCCGCTGGGGCGAGTGGTCCTCCGGTCGCTTGTTTCACTCGAAACAAGCGACCAGGTTCTTCCCTTCAGGAGCGACTGTACGGTCGCTTGTCGTTCCTAATCATGCGCGACTGTAATGCGGAAGTAGCTAAGGGCACCAGTGGCACGTCCAGCAAACCCTTCCAGCGCATGTCTTTACCTGGCCCAACGTACCCCACGGATGCGACAATGCGCGGAACCGTGGGTGTTCGTAGAGAAAGCGCCGGGCTGCACCCAAGTGTTACTGAGCGATCGCGAGTACTTATGGCCTTACGATAACGTCAATATACACAGACGGCTCCTCGGTTCCGCCTTCGCACCCCCTGGCGGGCGGGCCGATAGGACTTGCGCGCGACACTGGGTAACAAACTCAGCCACCCGCCCTGCTGGATCTTGTCCGTCCATGCCGCTCCAGCTTCGACCTCTCGCAAACAACCCCGCATTGAATGCCCAGCAAAACACCCTGCGGGATTCGCAGATACTGGATGGCCACCCGATGCTTGCCAACCTGAGGGCGACCCGTCTTCGGCCATAGGAGCAGCATGAACCCGTGATCGTCCCGGTTCAGATCAGGGCGGAAACAGCGCCGGACCGGCATCTCTGAGACCTCACGGATGCTTTTATCCACAGCCGGTCCACAGGGCACACGGCAGCTTCTCCACATATTTATCCACAGGGCAAGAGAGAACGAATTCGAGAGCACAAGTCCCGGACGGCGTGGCACACCCCCATCGTTGAAGCGGGCACAAAAAGATGGGCGGGTAGACCTCCTCGCCAAACGGAGGATAGACCCCGTTTGGCGGGACCGGAACAGCCATATCAGGGTGAAAAAGGGCCCTCCTGAGTCTTGCATGCGCCTGAGGATGGGCGTTTCACGTGAAACGCCCACCGGGCAGGCGTTCCGGCAACAAGAGCAGAACTAATCCGTGGCGGTCGGGTGCAGGCAGGATAGCAACGAACGCCGTCCTGAGTGGGTAGAGGCAGTTACACCGTCCACACAGTTATCCACAGCTATATCCACCGGAGCACCGCACCATTTCGAGGGTGCCGCCTTGCGACGGGCACACCCGCGCTATCCAAATTCGCAGGCATATGACCGTCGACGCGGCCCCGGCCGTATGTCGTCTGCATTGGATGCGTCCGTCGTCTTGACGGAGCCCGTCAAATTTTCCGGCAGCTAGCACGAAACCTGAACGATCGTTCCATTGATGCGACTTTCGCGTGCCTCGCAGAACCTCCTCATGACCTAGTTACGCCGCATGCCAAAGGTGCGCTCTTACCGCTGCCTGATTCCTCCCTGGTTGGACCTCCATTCTGCACCGTTAGCCGTAGACAATGACATCCGGTTATGCCATAGGGGACGGCTTATCGGGGGAGCGCGGACAGGTGGTCGCACGCCTGCGTGCAGTAGGCCCTCCCGTGGTTCCGAGCAATTCGCAGCCATCCGCTGCGAGCGACACTGCGGAAGAGAGAGCGAGTACTTATGGATCTGAAAGGCGCGTGTTCAAGAAGGCGGCGTGTAGCCCCTAGAACACGCTAGAAGAATCGCCTGTTGGGTAATGACGATGAGCGGCGCCTCTTGGTACCCAATGGTCGTCGTACTTCGAGTAGGCTTCGAATCTCCGGTAGTCCTCTAACGCCCTGATTCGCAGCCCTATGACAGCCTGCAGGGTCGGCTGCGGTCTCTCGGGAAGTATCTCGGCCCATGGTGCGCTTATTCCTGTGGCCGTAGACGCGACCCCGTGGCCGAGTATCTTCTTATTATGTCCTGGAAGGCAGAGAACGCTGTTTCACGTGAAACAGCGGCCGTTCAGCTATCCGCTTATTTTGCCACGGAGCCGCTGCGCGCGGAGCGGGGATAACGCACCGCGAGTAGGAGAGTAGGGCCTCGACCGTCTCACTAAGCGCCACAGACCCATCGTCGGTGGGTCGAAGCGCTAGCCGTATACGAGTAGCCCCAGAACTCACGTAAGTAGTCCCAAGCCTGAAGAGGGGACTCGCTTTGAGCAAAAGACTAGCCAGCCCGGGACGCTGTGAAGCCCGCTGCCCGGTTTCAGCATGATCGCCCTGAAGGCTAGTAGGGAATCCCTTCCGCGGAGCATTTTCATGCCCAGTGAAGGCGCCCAATCAGAGGCGGACTCGCCCTCCTCCACGCCCGGCTACTTCGGCTGCTCGGTCCCGCCGCCGCGCTGCTGGGTGCCATGTTCCTCGGACTCTGTGCATGCACTAGTCGCGGCCAGTCGTGCGACTTGGGTCGTTTACTTTGCTCGTCGCCTTTTATCGCCCGCAGCGCCTAGATTATGTGTCAGCAGGTAGGCCTGATGTTCCACGTGACACATCCATGTTGGCCGCGATTAGGGCGGCCCTGGTTCTCCAGACCGGGCAACAGGGATCATTTCAAGGCGACTTCGATCGAGGACCCGACGACAATGCGGATGATCGCGGGACCGGGCATGTGTCCCGAGCAGCAGGCCCAAGTATCGGCTTCCAGGAAGATCTGCGCTGTAAGGGGGCGGTGGTAGCAGAACGTGCAGTGTATGAAGCTGCACAGAACCTTCGAGAGAGCAGGATGATACTGTGAGGCCTTGGGGATGTTCCTGTACCTTGAGCTTCCACACCGTAGCAGTCGCAACACCAGGAAAAGCTCTGCAACTCGCAAGATACGGAGAGAGGGCACGATCAGTCGGGGGGCTTACACGCTAGAGGTGGTGGCCCGAACAGGGCTTTGCCCGGGCGTCACAATATCGATCAAAGTCGTGAAGGCCTCGCAGCGTTTCACGTGAAACGCGGCGCTCGTTACGAGGGCCCCGCCGTTCAGCTACCTTCTCATACTCCGATAGAACCAGATGCGCAACTTCAAAGTTTCATCAATGGGTCATGGGTCGATTCGCCCGAAGGGGATGGAAGCTACGCCTGCCGCAAAGAACGACCGTGGACAGTTATACTCCGTGGCGCTATCAGCAATAGCGGAACTGCTTCGCCCAAAGCTGCTGGAGCTAGGAAGGTTAGAAAAATCGGGAGCTCTCCCTCGTACCGAAGCGTGCGGGCAAAGACAAGGGCCCGATCCGGTTGGATCAGGCCCTTCAAAGAACTCTACTCTAGTTGTTTGCCCCTGGAGCCAGAACCTCCATAATGCGGTTCAAATCCTCAACGCTGGCGAACTCGATACTGACCTTTCCCTTACGAACCCCAAGGGATATCTTGACGTTCGTGTCCAGCCGGTCAGAGAGCGAGGATGCAAGGTAATCCAGGCGCTCATGGCGGGCACCGGGGCGGGGAATGTTGTTCTTTGCCGGCTTCGAGGGGTCCTGGTACAGCGCCACCGCTTCCTCGGTTGCGCGGACCGACATGCCTTCAGCAACGATTCTCTGCGCCAGACGCTCCATGGCAGCGGCGTCAGGAAGGGCCAGGAGGGCCCGTGCATGTCCAGCGGAGAGTACGCCTGCTGCCACTCGTCGCTGGACCAGCGGCGGCAGTTTGAGGAGTCGCAGGGTGTTTGACACCTGCGGACGGGAACGGCCGATACGGTCAGCGAGTTGCTCGTGGGTGGTTCCGAAATCTTCCAGGAGCTGCTGGTACGCCGCTGCTTCTTCCAGCGGATTCAGCTGGCTGCGGTGCAGGTTCTCCAGCAGCGCATCCCGCAGCAGGTCGTCGTCAGTGGTATCCCTGACGATTGCCGGAATGGTGTCGAGGCCAGCCGCCTGGACCGCCCGCCACCGGCGCTCACCCATAACCAACTCGAAGGGTTCGACACCCTCTTCGGTTGACTTCCGCACCACAATTGGTTGGAGGACGCCAATTTCGCGGACGGAGTGGACGAGCTCCGCCATGTCGTCTTCATCGAAGACGGACCGCGGCTGTTTGCGGTTAGGGTGGATGTCCGCCACAGGGATTTCGGCGAAGTGGGCACCCGGAACCTCCACCAGCTCCACACCGGCGCTGGACACTGCCGGTGGTACCTCAGCTGGTTCAGCTGAGGCGTCGTGAGGGGCTGCATCAGTCACATCAGCGAGGGATTCCTCAGCCTGTGAAGCCTCCGTCGGCTGGGCGGGAGCATCCTTTTCAGTATCAGAGCCAAGCGCCGGGTTGCTTGATGTGGGGGGCTTCGACGAGGTGCCCTTCGAAGCATGAGTCCCGCTGGCCGGGGACTTGTCAGAGGCTGGTTTGCCGGCGGCAGAAGAAGGACGCTTGTTCGCTGCATTCCCCGTTGCCTGCCTGGGTTCGCTGCTTTCCGAGCCAGAGTCCGTTTTCTTACGTCCCTCTGGGAAAAAGAGATCAACCGGACGTGACGCTGCCGTCGCATTGCCCGACCCGTTGGCGGCGGCGGAACTTGGAATCAGCGCGCCAAGACCGCGGCCCAGGCCACGTCGCTTCTCGCTCATTGGTAATCCCTCCAGTGGTAGAGCCAGGCCTTGCCGTGCTCCGGTCGTTGCAGTTTGAAGATTTTAGCGTTCTGCTATTTCAGCAGCCGCTTCCAGGTAAGACAGGGCTCCACTGGAGGAAGGGTCGTACGTCATGACCGTCTGTTGGTAGCTGGGGGCCTCGGAGATACGCACTGAACGCGGGACAACAGCAGACAGGACCTGATCCGGGAAGTGTTGCCGCACTTCAGCGGCCACCTGGGCTGCCAGATTGGTCCGGCCGTCGTACATAGTGAGGAGGATCGTGGAAACCACCAAGTCTGCATTGAGGTGCTTTTGGATCATCTCAATGTTCTTCAGGAGCTGGCTCAGGCCCTCAAGTGCGTAGTACTCGCACTGGATGGGGATAAGCACCTCGTTGGCCGCGCAGAAGGCGTTGACTGTCAATAGTCCCAGGCTTGGCGGGCAGTCGATAAAGATGTAGTCGAGGCGCTGTTCGCCGTTTTTCTCGCGGATCTTGGCATAAACGTCAATCGCCCGCCGCAGCCGCTGCTCGCGTGCCACCAACGAGACGAGTTCTATTTCTGCTCCTGCCAAATGGATGGTGGCAGGAGCGCAGATCAGGTTGCTGATGTCCGGGCATTGGGCAACTACATCGGCGAGGGGAACATCATTGATCAGGACATCGTAGATGCTGTCCACGTCGGCATGGTGCTCGATCCCCAAAGCCGTTGAGGCATTGCCTTGAGGGTCGATGTCGATCACCAGGACGTTGAGGCCAGCCGCAGCAAGAGCGGCCGCAATGTTAACCGTGGTGGTGGTTTTCCCGACCCCACCCTTCTGGTTCGAGACGGTGAACACGCGGGTATTTTCCGGCCGCGGCAGTTTACGTCCCACCAACCGTTCCCGACGTTTTGTCTCGTGCGCCAGTTCGCGGGCTATGGGACTTGAGTCATCAATGGAGTCGATAATGTTGGCTCTACCAACAGTGGTTGTTTCACGTGAAACCTCGACAGTTTTAGAGCGGTCTGAAACCTTCTCCGGGTGCATTCCGCCCCTTCCCGGGGCTCCACCTAGACCAGCGACGGAAGGCGCTGACCCCAAGGACACGAACGGCGGTATCCGTTGCGTGGAGGCTTCGCTACTGGTCACTGGGGCACACTCACTCTCATTCAGCCAAAATGCTGCCGTTCTCTAGCCTAACTGCTGGACCCGGCAGAGTTTGGTCACCGGGCCTGAACCAGGCCTACTTTTGGGACTTGTTTACAACGATGCGGACTACGGTAGTGGGTTCCTCAAGCAGGTTCTCGCCCACGGCGACAACGGTGGTTTCGACGCCGCCAAGCTTGCGGATGGTCTTTGCCGCCTTCTCGATCTCCTCGCCCGCGCTTCGGCCCTTGATGGCCACCACTTCTCCCTTGCCGGCAAGCAGGGGGATCGTCAGGCCGGCGAGGTTGGTCAAGGCTGACACCGCCCGCGCAGTCACCACATCCGCCTCAATCTGTCCCACCGCCAGCTCAGCCCGGGTCCTCATCACCGTCACGTTGTCCAGCCCCAGATCGTCCACTACTTCCTGGAGCCAGATCACCCGGCGCTCCAAGGGTTCGATCAGGGTCAGTTCCAGGTCCGGACGTGCAATGGCGAGGCACAGGCCGGGCAGTCCGGCGCCGCTGCCGACGTCAGCCACATGGCTTCCCTCCGCGATCTCGCTTTCAACGACAGCGCAATTCAGGACATGCCGGCTCCAAAGCCTCGGTATCTCCCGCGGCCCGATGAGGCCGCGTTCCGTACCGGAGGTGGCCAGGTGCTCCACATAGCGTTTTGCCAGGTCCAGCCGGTCGCCGAAAATCTTCTCAGCGGCGGCCAGCTCAGTTGCCGTGATGTCAACCATGGTTAGCGGATCAGCAATTCTCTAGTCTGCGGATACAACAATGTGGCGTCCGGCGCCTTCGCCCTCGGACTCGCTGACCAGTCCAAGGTCAGCCACGGCATCATGGACAATCTTGCGCTCATAGGCGCTCATCGGTTCCAGTGCGACCGGCTTGCCGCTTTCCTTCACGGAAGCTGCCGCATCTTCAGCGATCTTCTGCAAGTGGCCGCTACGCTCCTGGCGGTACCCGTTGATGTCCAGCACCAGCCGTGAGCGGTTGTCCGTTGCGGACAACACCGAGAGCCTGGTGAGTTCCTGGAGCGCCTCGAGGACCTCGCCGTCCTCACCTACCAAGCTGTCCAGCGCATCGGATTCTTCGTCGGTGACGATCGAAATGTAGGTGCGTCCGTTGCGTACCTCGATATCGATGTCGCCATCGATGTCAGCAATGTCGAGCAGCTCTTCAAGATAGTCTGCTGCGACGTCCCCTTCTTCCTCAAGACGGCTGGCCAAGGAGACCTGGGGGGCGGAAGTTCCCTCGTTGGCGGTGGCGTCCTGGTCGTCCGTGATCTCCTCGGACAGGGCGGGTTCAGTGCTCTCGGCTGACATTACTTCTTCTTCCTGTTCTTGCGTTGTGGCTGGATGCGCTGGCCCTTAGCCTGTGCCACGGCCGCAGCCGCGGCAGCATCGCCAGCTTCTTCCTTCTTGCCGCCCAGGATGGGGAGGGCCGGCAGACCCTTGGCGGCGCGTCGCTCGGCGAGGGCCTTCGCTGCGGGGGATCCCGGGGTCGGCATGCGGCGGATCACGAAGAACTGCTGGCCCATGGTCCACAGGTTGGTGGTGGTCCAGTAGATCAGGACACCGATGGGGAAGTTGATGCCGCCAACGCCGAAGACGATCGGCAGGATGTAGAGCATCATCTTCTGCTGGCGCATGAACGGGCTCGCCATGGCTTCTTCGGACATGTTCTTTGCCATGATCTGCTTCTGGGTGATGAACTGCGAAGCGGTCATGGCCAGGATCATGATGATCGAGAGAATCCAGACAGCAGTGAGGTTTCCCTCGCCGCCATGCAGCAGGGACGCCGACAGCGTGGCCCCGAAAATAGTGGAGTCATCGAACTGGGTGACCTGCTGGTGGCTCATGGCGCCAATGCCTTCGCCCGCGTCACGCGCAGTCGAAATACCGGCCAGCACCGTGAACAGTGCAAAGAAGAACGGCATCTGGATCAGCATGGGCAGGCAGGCCGAGAACGGGTTGGTCCCGTGCTTCTTGTACATGGCCATCTGTTCCTGCGCCATTGCCTGGCGGGACAGCTGGTCCGTCTTGCCCTTGTACTTGTCCTGAAGCTTCTTCAGGTCCGGCTGCAGCAGCTGCATGCCGCGCTGTGCTTTGATCTGCTTGACGAACACGGGAATCAGCGCCGCACGGATCACCAACACCAGGCCAATGATGGACAGGGTCCACGTCCAGCCGGAGGCTTCCGGCATGCCAATGGCGCTTAGGCCCTCATGGAATCCCACCATGATGACGGACACAAGCCATTTGAACGGAAACATGATTGTTTCAAAGAAGTCCATTACTTATCCCTATTCGTCAGGCCGCCCTGCGGCCTTCTCCATCAGTCCGAGCAGCCAGGTACTTGTCCGGGTTGTTCAGCACAACAATTGTGGGGGTCTGGTGCTCAGGCCATTCCCGATGACCGGCGGGGACGTGGTCCACACCGCCGGCGTTCCATGGATGGCAGCGGCCGAGGCGCCGGACAGCAAGCCAGCTTCCTTTGACGGCACCATGGACTGTAATCGCTTCAAGGGCATAGGCCGAGCATGAAGGAAAAAAGCGGCACACCTGCCCGTACAAGGGAGAAATCACCTTGCGGTAGGCCATCAGCAGCAAAATAAGGATGTTCCGGGGCAGGTTCCAGAGGAACAGACCGGTAGCGGCGGCACCGCGTTGAAGACAGGTAACGACGACGGCGGTGGCGTTACGCACGCGGTGTCCCCTCCTGTGTTGTACCGGCCGAACGGTTGGCCGCATTCCTGGCAGGGCGGCCGGCCAGACGGGTCATCGTCGATTCCAAGGCTGCGTTGTAATCCGACAGCAGCTGGTCCCAGCTGGCAGTAGCTGACGCAGGAAGCGCGCGGACCACTATGGCAAAACCGGTGCCGTACTCACGCAGTGAGGCAGCACCTGCTTCCCTCAGTCTCCTCTTAACGAGGTTCCTGACCACAGCGTTCCCTACACTCTTGGAAACGATGAACCCGATCCGGCTGGGTTCGTCAGCAGCAATGGCTGCCGTATATAACACTACGTTCCGGCGTCCATTGCGGACACCGGAACGTACAGTTGTTGAAAAATCGGCTGCAGTCCTCAAACGGTTACGGGTGGCCAGCACCTTAAACTCGCAAAGAAATGTCTACCGACGAGTCATTTATTTACGCCGACAGCTCGGTGCGGCCCTTGCCACGGCGGGCTGCCAGGATGGCGCGGCCGGCACGGGTACGCATACGAAGGCGGAAGCCGTGCTTTTTGGCTCGACGGCGGTTATTCGGCTGAAAAGTCCGCTTGCTCACGTTAGTTACTCCAGTGGATCAAAGGTGCGCCCACCCGATCAGTATGGGGAAGAACTGGCCGACGCTAAGTTTTGTATATGCACGCTTCCCCCGGCTGCCCAGACGCACTGCGCCTGGAAGATTCAGATGGGGCCAAAAAGCGGACACAAAGGACTTCACAACGTTAGGGCAATTTGCAGCCTTGAGTCAAACCGGAGTGGCTTGCGGAAGCTATCCCCAGCTGTGCCTAACATGCCCCGAAAGCCTGTGGATGAAGTGGCTCACAACCCCTTTTTCAGAACGACATCGGTGTAATTATCCACAAGCTAGTTGCCAGCTATCTTCTAGGCTTTTGATCCCCTAGAGTGGCCCAGTAGCCGATTATCCACGTGCTGTGCATAACCCTGTGGATGAAGCTGAACCAGATCCTGGTTCCGTGCTTGCGGCTGCAGGCAATGCAGGCAAAGCAAGTTTTGAGGGAACCCATTGATGACGGTAGACGAAGCCAACCAAGCCAATACTGTCGGAAGTTCCTGGCGGCGGGTGGTCAGCCTGATGGAGCAGGATCACCGCGTTTCACCGCGGCAGCGGGGTTTTGTCATCCTTGCCCAGGCCCAGGGCCTCATCGGCTCCACGCTCCTGGTGGCTGTTCCCAACGAACTCACCCGCGAAGTCCTGCAGACCCAGGTGAAGGAAGCCCTGGACGACGCCCTGCACAACGTCTTCTCGGAGGACATCCGCTGCGCCATCGACGTGGACACCGACCTGGTTCCCATCCATCAGGAAGCTGAACCCGCCGTCGTCGAACCCTCCTTCTCCCCGGACCAGCTCGTCGAACAGAAGCCGCAGCCCATGCTGCCCAGCACGTCCCATGAATTCGGCCGGCTCAACCCCAAGTACGTGTTCGACACCTTTGTGATCGGTTCCTCCAACCGCTTTGCCCACGCTGCCGCCGTCGCAGTGGCCGAAGCGCCGGCGAAGGCCTACAACCCGCTGTTCATCTACGGGGACTCCGGCCTCGGCAAGACACACCTGCTGCACGCCATCGGCCACTACGCACGCCGCCTCTACAGCGGAATCCGCGTCAGGTACGTCAACTCTGAAGAATTCACCAACGACTTCATCAACTCCATCCGTGACGACGAAGGTGCCAGCTTCAAGACCACCTACCGGAACGTGGACGTCCTGCTGATTGATGACATCCAGTTCCTGGCTGGCAAGGACCGGACGCTGGAGGAGTTCTTCCACACTTTCAATTCCCTGCATAACAACAACAAGCAGGTGGTCATCACCTCCGACCAGCCGCCCAAGTTGCTGGCTGGGTTCGAAGACCGCATGAAGTCGCGGTTCGAGTGGGGCCTGCTGACGGACATCCAGCCCCCGGAACTCGAAACCCGTATAGCCATCCTTCGCAAGAAAGCGCTGAGCGAAGGGCTGTCCGCCCCGGATGACGCCCTGGAGTACATAGCGTCCAAGATCTCCAGCAACATCCGCGAACTTGAAGGCGCCCTCATCCGGGTCACCGCGTTCGCCAGCCTGAACCGCCAGCCCGTTGACGTGGCCCTTGCCGAGATGGTCCTCAAGGACCTCATCACGGACGACGGAGCCCAGGAAATCACCTCTGCTCAGATCCTGCAGCAGACGGCCGACTACTTCAAGCTCAGCATGGAGGAGCTCTGCAGCAAGTCCCGGACCCGGACCCTCGTCACCGCCCGGCAGATCGCCATGTACCTCTGCCGGGAACTGACGGACATGTCACTGCCCAAGATCGGCCAGGAACTCGGCGGCCGCGACCACACCACGGTGATCCATGCGGACAGGAAGATCCGGGAACTGATGGCGGAGCGCCGTGTGATTTACAACCAGGTGACCGAGCTGACCAACCGGATCAAACAGCAGCAGCGGGACTCCTGAATCCACATCGCGTCACGCACTCCGTACCTTATTAACAGGTGCATGTGGATAAGCCTGTGGATAGTTAAGGGGACAAGCGCGGTTAATGGGCTTAAAACCCTTAAGGCATCTGTGGATCGTCAAAAACTGCCCTTTACGTTGTCCCCATCCACACCCTGTTTAAAACCCAGGTAACGCACAGTCCGTGAACAGGGCTTAACCGCGGATACAAGCCTCAAAAGCCGGTTATCCACAGAATCCACAGCAGTTATTAACACTACGAATCCCAAAAAATTGAAATCCCTCAAACAACAAGATCGATCCGTCCGTCCGGTGCGGGGCCTGCCGGCCCGCTGGAGAGGCGGGGCTGGGGCCTGGGGGATGGGTTAATCCCGGATCTTCGGGCTAAGCTGTCAGCAAGCGCTCCCATCCTTGGGTTTTTGTGTGGTTTCCATCTGCGCGGACCATGCACCGGCCGGAGCGCCGGAAACATCTTCCGGAGTTTCCCTGCGGAATTCCCGGGCTCACATGGCAACAGCAATGAAAGGCGGCACCCTTCCGTGAAGTTCAGAGTCGATCGGGACGTCCTGGCAGAAGCCGTCACCTGGACCGCCCGGTCGTTGTCTCCGCGGCCGCCTGTGCCTGTTCTTTCCGGCCTCCTGCTGAAGGCTGAAGCCGGGACCGTCAGCCTTTCCAGCTTCGACTATGAGACGTCCGCACGTCTTGAGATCGCGGCGGACATACGCGATGAAGGCACCATTCTGGTTTCGGGCCGGCTTCTCGCTGACATCTGCCGCAGCCTGCCCTCAGCTCCTGTGGACGTGGAAACCGACGGGAATAAAGTCACCCTCACCTGCCGTCGAAGCAGCTTCCACCTCGCCACGATGCCTGAGGCTGAATACCCGCCCCTTCCTGCACTCCCGGCCATCAGCGGAACAGTTCCCGGTGACTCCTTCGCGCAGGCGGTGTCCCAAGTGATCATCGCGGCGAGCAAGGATGACACCCTGCCCATCCTCACTGGTGTGCGGATGGAAATCGAGGACGACCTCATCACGCTCCTGGCCACTGACCGCTACCGTCTTGCCATGCGCGAAGTGCCGTGGAAGCCTGTCACTCCCGGAATTTCCACCAGTGCCCTGGTCAAGGCGAAAACGCTCAACGAGGTGGCCAAGACACTTGGCAACAGCGGCGACATCAGCCTGGCCCTCTCCGATGACGACAGCCGCCTCATCGGCTTCGAAAGCGGCGGGCGGACCACCACGTCCCTGTTGGTCGACGGCGATTACCCCAAGATCCGGTCACTGTTCCCGGATTCAACACCTATCCATGCCACAGTCCAGACCCAGGAGCTGGTGGAAGCCGTGCGCCGTGTCTCGCTCGTGGCTGAGCGCAACACCCCGGTGCGGCTGGCCTTCACGCAGGGCCAACTGAATTTGGATGCCGGTACAGGCGAAGACGCCCAGGCTTCTGAAGAACTTGAGGCGCAGCTTTCCGGTGATGACATCACCGTGGCCTTCAACCCGCATTATCTGGTGGAAGGCCTCAGCGTAATCGAGACCAAGTTCGTCCGCTTTTCGTTCACCACTGCCCCGAAGCCCGCCATGATCACAGCCCAGGCGGACGCTGACGGCGAGGACCAGGACGACTACCGTTACCTGGTGATGCCCGTCCGCCTTCCCAACTAGGCAGCGCCAGGGTGTCATTCCGGACCACAAAACGACACCCCTTGCTGCCCAGATGGGGTGCCCGCGACCTGTCCCTGCTCCCTAGCGCAGAAAAGAGTTCCACAATGCACATCGGACTGATCGGCCTTGGCAAAATGGGATTCAACATGCGGGAACGCATTCGCAAGGGCGGTGTTGACGTCACCGGGTACGACCGCAACCCCG
This sequence comes from Pseudarthrobacter sp. NamB4, assembly GCF_005796185.1. Taxonomy (GTDB): domain Bacteria; phylum Actinomycetota; class Actinomycetes; order Actinomycetales; family Micrococcaceae; genus Arthrobacter. The sequence goes on along the minus strand of NZ_VAHM01000006.1, from coordinate 39,129 downwards.
ACGCCTCTGACGTTGGTTCCGTCGACGAACTCCTGGCCACAGTTCCGGCACCCCGGCTTATTTGGGTCATGGTTCCCGCCGGCGCCATCACCGACGCCGTTATCAGCGAACTGGGCGAGAAGCTCGACAAAGGTGACCTGGTGATCGACGGCGGCAACTCTCGGTTCACGGAGGACCAGAAGCACGGCGAGCTTCTCGCCGCCAAGGGGATCCGTTTCGTCGACTGCGGCGTCTCCGGAGGCGTCTGGGGCCTGCAGAACGGATACGGCCTGATGGCCGGCGGCGATGCCGCGGATATCCAGCGCGCGCTTCCCGTCTTTGACGCGCTGCGTCCTGAAGGCGAACGTGAGGACAGCTTCGTCCACGTGGGCGGAATCGGCGCTGGCCACTACGCCAAGATGGTGCACAACGGAATTGAGTACGGCCTCATGCAGGCCTATGCCGAGGGCTACCAGCTCCTTGCCTCCAAGGACATCATCAGTGATCTGCCCGGCACCTTCCGGGCCTGGCAGAAAGGCACGGTGGTCCGGTCGTGGCTGCTGGACCTGCTGGTCAAGGCGCTCGATGAGGATCCGGGCCTGCAGAACATCGACGACTACGTCGAGGATTCCGGTGAAGGCAGGTGGACCGTGGAAGAGGCCATTGCCAACGCCATTCCGGCGCCTGCCATCACGGCGGCACTGTTCGCCCGCTTCGAGTCCCGGGAGGACAGCTCACCGGCCATGAAGATGGTGTCCGCACTGCGCCACCAGTTTGGCGGGCATGCCACCCGTCCCGCCAAGTAGCCGCAAAACAGCATCCACCGGGAGCCCGATAAGGTTCCCAGAATTGTCGAATTCCGCGTGTACCTGGAACACCTTTCCCTCACTGACTTCCGCAGCTATGCCCAAGTGGACCTTGCCCTGGGCCCGGGTGTCACCGTCCTGGTGGGATCCAACGGCATCGGCAAGACCAACCTGATGGAGGCCATCGGCTACCTGGCCACCCTCAGCTCCCACCGGGTGAGCTCCGATGCGCCACTCCTGCGGTTCGGGACTGACCGGGCCCTGGTCCGGGCACGGCTGGTCCGGGGCGGGCAGACTACCGTCCTGGAACTCGAGATCAATGCCGGCCGGGCCAACCGCGGCCGCATTAACCGCAGCAACCCGGTGCGCGCGCGTGACCTGCTGGGCATCTGCCAGATGGTGCTTTTCGCACCCGAGGACCTGGCACTGGTGAAGGGGGATCCGTCCAACCGCCGCCGCTTCCTGGATGAACTGCTGGCCAGCCTCGTTCCGCACCACGCCGCCACGCGCAGCGATTACGACCGCGTCCTGAAACAACGCAATGCCCTGCTCAAGTCCGGCCGGGCCGGCAAGTTCACTGCCGCCCATGAGTCAACCCTGGATGTTTGGGACCAGCACATGGCCAGGGCGGGTGCCGAGCTGCTGCACGCCCGCCTCGAGCTGGTGGAACGTCTCCGCCCGCACCTCGCGAGGGCGTACGCAGAGCTGACTGACGGGTCAAAGCCCGCTGATGCCGTCTACCGTTCAACCCTCCAAAACCAGATGGACGACGACGGCGCTCCGCTGGCAGGCGCTACCGTCAGCGGAGCTGGAGGTGCTTCATCGGGCGGGGAGGACCTGCGCCAGTTCACCGTGGAGCAGCTCACCGAACGCTACGTCCGGGCTTTCGCTGAATCCCGCCGCAAGGAACTCGAGCGGGGCATCTCACTGGTGGGTCCGCACCGCGACGAACTGGACCTTGTCCTGGGGCAGGCACCCGCGAAGGGATATGCCTCCCACGGCGAAACCTGGTCCATGTGCCTCTCCCTACGGCTTGCCTCCTACTACGTGATGCTGGATGACACCCGCACTGGAGGTTCGGCCCCCATCCTGATCCTCGATGACGTTTTTGCCGAGCTGGACGTCCAGCGGCGGCGTAAACTGGCCGCAACGGTCTCCGGCGCGGAACAGGTCCTGGTGACCGCCGCCGTCGACGCCGATATCCCGGAAGAGCTGTCCGGACGGCGGGTGAAGGTTATCCCGGGAGGTATTGATGAGCAGGGACAATGAAAAAGGCGGCGGACTTCAGCCCGGCCGCGATCCCGACGCCATCGATGCTCCGCAGGTTGCCCTGAACCGCATGCGCGAGGCCGCTGCGGCGCGTGGGGAAATCCGGCGCACGGCACCCCGCCCGGGATCGGCGAAAGCTAAAAAAGGCCTCCGCGATACCCGCGGTTTCAGCCAGTTCCACTCCACCGGCCGCGACCCCCTTGGCCTGGGAAAGGTGGTTGGCCGCCTGGTGGCCGAACGCGGCTGGACTTCCCCGGTGGCAGTGGGGTCGGTGATGGCGGAGTGGGACACACTGGTGGGGCCTGAAATTTCGGCGCACTGCACCCCGGAGAGTTTTACGGACACCACCCTTCACGTCCGCTGTGATTCAACGGCATGGGCCACGCAGTTGCGGCTCCTCAGCACCAGCCTGCTGGACAGGTTCCGGGTTGAACTGGGCGAAGGCGTGGTTACCAGTATCCAGGTACTTGGCCCTGCTGCACCGAGCTGGCGCAAGGGCGGACGGTCCGTGAATGGCCGGGGACCGCGGGACACTTACGGGTAGTCCGGCAAAGCCCTCGAGGACCCGCTGACGGAGCAAATAGCCTTATGTCACCTCACTATCGGGACGCGGCCGCCGGATCACTTGTGGCTGTCCGGCTCCTGGAACTCCTGTGGGACAGCATCAGGATCACCGTCCGGAGCAAGGAACAGGTGTACATGCCCTCCACCTGATCCCACGGTCAGGCTGTCCAGCTGTGCTGCCCCGGCCTGCCAGAGGCGCACGGCTGCGTCGCGTCGCTCTGCCACGGTTGCAGCGAGTAGTTCACGTTCGGCGGCAGGCGCATTTAGAAGTTGCCCATAGCCGCCTGCTGCTGACTGGAGCAGATGAGCGGCGCCGATGAAAGCCTCCCGCGTAACCGCCTGTTCGCTTGCGCCTTCTTCAACTGCTTCCAGCACTGACACCGCCAGGGCCAAGTCCTGATTCCATTCCTCCACATCACCGATGCTGGCTGGACGCGGACTAACAGGGCCCTCCACGGGTACAGCGGAGGCGAGTCCCTGCAGGACGTGGGCCATATGATCATGGGCGGCGCCGGCAGCTTTCGTCAGATGCACGTTATGTTCTGCCCTTTCACGGGCTTGGTCGGCAGCCAGTCTCTCAGCAACAGCCTCGATTGAACTGGCTTGGCGGGCATCGCCGCCAGGCTGGGTTTGCCCGGCGGCAAGTGCACCGGTCACCCCCACCAAGCCGGCGGCCAGGGCGGCTGTGGCAAGAATCCGCTTTGTGCGGGACGGATGTGGAGAGCGGTTCACGAGCATCAATTTCCTTTGCAGACCAAGCGGTTTGTTCCTCTGCCGGCTTTGCCGACAAAGCGGGGTGGACGGGCATTCGTGGGTCCAGTGGTCAGTGCCTGCCGCACTGGCTGGTCACACGAGTGCCAGCGCGGCAGGCCCTTCGGTTACTGCAGTTCGTTTTGCCAGGTCTGCAGGTCGCGTACCTTTCCGAGCAGCAGCCCGTGGGCCTCGGAATGGTTGTCGACATGGGCACGGACCTGGGCCGCAGCCGCGTTCAATTTCTCTGCAGACTCGGCATGCAGGCCTGCTTCTGCCAGGTCCTGGGCTTTCTCCAGCTGTTTTGCCAGCTGGATAGCGACCTTCGCGGAGATCTGTCCTTCGGTGACCAGTGCGTCGGTCAGTGATGCAACCTCTGCCCAGGTCACGCAGTTCCCGCCGCCGCTTGCCGCGCCGGCCGACCATGCGATGCCGCCGAGGAGGTGCTCAAGGAAGGCTGGATCCACGTACGATGCTTCCGTATGGCCACCGCCGGTGTACCAGGAGCGGGCGGATTCGAAGTTCTGGCACCAGGACAGCGGGTGGTCGGCACCCATGGCGCCACCGCGCGCGTTGTAGGTGGTTTCATCGAGGTTTGTGAGGACGCGGACGGAATCACGGGGGCTTTGCGAGAAGTTGTACCACTCGTCAAAGCGCGTCCAGGTTCCTCCAAGGTGACTCGTGGAAGGATGAGTGCTGTCTTCAACGATCTGGACGGCGTTCTGCTGCTCGGGATGGCTGACGAACCGTGCGCCGCCGCCGGTGAGCTGGCTGTACCAAGGGACAGTGTGCATTGAATCGGTGGCAGCATGGACTCCGGCGAACCCGCCGCCGTCGCGGATATAGCCCTGGAATGCTGCAAGCTCGGCCTGATCGAGCAGTGTCGGCTTTGCGGGATCCAGGTTGTTTGTGCCGTCGACCGTGGAAACGAAAACAATCGTCTCGTACTTGGAAAGGTTCGAGGCGCTGGTAAAGGGCGTGCTTGGCAGCGTCCGCTCGGGCTGACCCTGGTTCCGCGTGGAGGTCGGGGGGTCCCACACATCGACGGTGAACCCGTTTGACTCACCGAGGGCCATGATCGCTGTGGTTGCCTCGTCAATGCTGCTGTGGCGGAAGCCGGTGGTTTTTCCAACCACGAGGACGTCATAGTTTTGGGTTACCTCCGTTTTAGCCTGAACGGGCTCGGCCTGGGCTGGAGTTATCGCCAGGGCAGGAACAACCAGTGCCGTTCCGATGATGCTGAAAGTTGCCTTACTGATGTATCGCTTCATTGCGCTCCTCTTGTATGCAGCGAGCCGGCCGGACGGGGCCGGGCCGGGTACTGGGTTTGAGTTAATCGCTCCAGCAAACCCGCCGTCTGCAGCCGGAAAGATCGTTGTTCGACAACTCTCCATCAGTTAACACGGGAAGCTTGTCGATTTCTATCGTTTTAAACCCTCTTTTCTTTCGAAATACTTCGGAAGGGCGGGGGAAAAACGCCGACTTTCGTCGGCGATCGTCTTTTCACTTCCCGCTGCGCAGCAAAAGTGGGAATTGAGGGTCTCCGCCCGCGTCGCCGAACTTCCCACTGCCATGGTTCCCGGGAGGAATGTCCCGGCCCGGATTCGCCGGCGTGCTTCCAAGGGGGAATAGAGCCCCGTGGAGGCCGGAGGGCGTATGGTCACCCAGAGGTAGTACTGCCAGCGCGCCCTAGGCGTGGCCAATGGCCTCTAACAGCCACGCAAGTGCCCGCCGACGGTCCTGGAATGCGGGGAAAAGCCGCGATCCGCGGTAGAATCGTCGTAGATAACTGGGCGCCGGTGAAACGTTGACTGAGTCCGTTTTCCGTGCGCTGTCAGCACGCGGAGTGCGGATCCCTCCGCCAACATGCCACCTGCGCTACACGTTCGTGCCTGTTGGCGGATGAATTTCCTGAAGGAAACCCAGGGAGAGGACTCGGCCGGCCACCATTGAGAACAGAGGAGTCGACAGCGCCTGTGGCTAACGACAATACAGATATTCTGGCAGCTGAACCCGCAGTCGAGGATGCCCCTAAGCCTGACACCCCCGCCGCCGAGGCGACCCCCCGCGAATACGGTGCCAGCGATATTACTGTCCTCGAAGGGCTGGAAGCGGTGCGGAAGCGCCCGGGCATGTATATCGGCTCCACAGGCCCCCGCGGGCTCCACCACTTGGTCTATGAGGTTGTGGACAACTCTGTGGACGAGGCCCTGGCCGGGTACTGCACCCACATCGAGGTTGTCCTGCAGGCCGACGGCGGCGTGAAGGTGGTTGACGACGGCCGCGGCATCCCCGTTGACATGCACCCCACAGAGCACAAACCCACGGTTGAAGTGGTCATGACCATCCTGCACGCGGGCGGCAAGTTCGGCGGCGGCGGCTATGCGGTGTCTGGCGGCTTGCACGGCGTGGGCATCTCGGTGGTGAACGCGCTGTCCAGCCGGGTAGACACCGAGGTACGGCGCCAGGGCCATGTCTGGCGGATGTCCTTTGCAGATGGCGGCAAGCCCCAGGGCAGCCTGGTTAAGGGCGAAGAGACGGACGTCACTGGTACCAGCCAGACGTTCTACCCCGATCCCGCGATCTTCGAAACCACCGAGTTCGACTTCGAAACGCTCCGCGCACGCTTCCAGCAGATGGCCTTCCTGAACAAGGGCTTGCGCATCACGCTCACGGACGAGCGCACCTCCACCAGTGAAGATCCCGACGCTGACCTCGACCTGGACGGCGTCGTCACCGAAGGTGAAGTCAGGGCCGAACATCGCACCGTTGTGTATCAGTACGACGAAGGCCTGCTGGACTACGTCAAGCACCTGAACTCGAGCAAGAAGGTGGAGGTGGTCCACGAGGACGTGATTGCCTTCGAAACCGAGGACAAGGACCGCCGGGTTGCCCTGGAAATGGCAATGCAGTGGACCAACGCATACTCTGAAAGCGTCCACACCTACGCCAACACCATCAACACCCATGAGGGCGGCACCCATGAAGAGGGTTTCCGCGCCGCGCTGACGTCCCTGGTCAACCGCTATGCGCGGGAAAAGGGCATCATCAAGGAAAAAGAGGACAATCTCACCGGTGACGACATCCGGGAAGGCCTCACCGCCGTCATCTCCGTCAAACTCTCCGAACCGCAGTTTGAGGGCCAGACCAAAACCAAACTCGGCAACTCCGAGGTCAAGGGCTTCGTCCAGCGTGTGGTCACCGACGGACTGGGAGACTGGCTGGAACGCAACCCGGGCCCTGCCCGCGACGTTATCCGGAAGGCGATCTCGGCAGCGCAGGCCCGCATGGCTGCCCGCAAGGCACGCGACAATGCCCGCCGCAAGAGCCCCCTGGAATCGTTCGGCATGCCCGGGAAACTCTCCGACTGCTCCTCCAAGGATCCGGAGAAGTGCGAGGTCTACATCGTGGAGGGTGACTCTGCGGGCGGCTCCGCCAAGCGCGGACGCAACCCCGAAACCCAGGCCATCCTGCCCCTGCGCGGCAAAATTCTGAACGTAGAGCGGGCACGCCTGGACAAGGCCCTGGGCAATGCTGAAGTCCAGTCCATGATCACTGCTTTCGGTACCGGCATCGGCGAAGACTTCGATCTCTCGAAGCTGCGGTACCACAAGATCGTCCTGATGGCAGATGCCGACGTGGACGGCCAGCACATCACCACCCTGCTGATGACACTGCTGTTCCGGTACATGCGTCCGCTCATCGAGCATGGCTACGTCTACCTGGCGCAGCCGCCGCTCTACCGCATCAAGTGGTCCAATGCCGCCCACGACTACGTGTACAGCGACCGCGAACGCGATGCGAAGCTCGTGGCAGGCCAGGCTGCCGGACGCCGGATCCCCAAGGACAACGGCATCCAGCGCTACAAGGGCCTCGGCGAAATGGACTACACGGAACTGTGGGACACCACCATGGATCCGGACAACCGCACGCTGCTGCAGGTAACCATGGACGATGCCCTGGCTGCGGACCAGCTCTTCTCGGTCCTCATGGGCGAGGACGTCGAATCCCGCCGTAACTTCATCCAGCAGAACGCGAAGGACGTCAGGTTCCTCGATATCTAGAAAGCACTTCCTCAGATATTCGAATACCGACATATACCTGAAACGGAAATAAATATATGAGCGACGAAACACCCGAGACACCGGTACCCGATGCCGGTACTCCGGAGACCGTTCTTGAAGGCGACGTGCTGATCGACCGCGTGGAACAGGTGGACCTGCAGACCGAAATGCAGCGGTCCTACCTGGACTACGCGATGGCTGTGATTGTAGGCCGAGCCCTCCCCGATGTGCGGGACGGCCTCAAGCCAGTGCACCGCAGGGTCCTCTACGCAATGTTCGACGGCGGCTACCGGCCGGACCGTTCCTTCAACAAGTGCGCCCGCGTGGTGGGCGAGGTCATGGGCCAGTACCACCCGCATGGCGATACCGCGATCTACGACGCCCTGGTCCGCCTTATCCAGGACTGGACCATGCGCTACCCGCTGGCCCTAGGCCAGGGCAACTTCGGTTCACCGGGCAACGACGGAGCTGCGGCACCCCGTTACACCGAAACCAAGATGGCGCCCCTGGCAATGGAAATGGTCCGCGACATCGACGAGGAAACTGTCGACTTCCAGGACAACTACGACGGCAAAAACCAGGAACCCACCATCCTGCCGGCACGGTTCCCCAACCTGCTGGTCAACGGATCCTCGGGCATCGCCGTCGGCATGGCCACCAACATCCCGCCGCACAACCTGCGTGAAGTAGCCGATGGCGTGCAGTGGTACCTGGCCAATCCCGGGGCCAGCCGCGAGGAGCTGCTCGAGGAGCTCCTACTGCGGGTCAAGGGACCCGACTTCCCCACCGGCGCAACCATCCTGGGCCACAAAGGCATCGAAGACGCCTACCGTACAGGGCGCGGCTCCGTCACCATGCGTGCCGTGGTGAATGTTGAGGAACTCCAGGGACGCACCTGCCTTGTGGTGACCGAGCTGCCGTACCAGGCGAACCCGGACAACCTTGCAATCAAGATCGCCGAGTTGGTCAAGGACGGAAAGATCCAGGGCATCGCCGACCTGCGCGATGAGACCTCGGGCCGCACGGGTCAACGCCTGGTCATCGTGCTCAAGCGCGACGCCGTGCCCAAGGTGGTGTTGAACAACCTCTACAAGCACACCGAACTTCAAAGCAACTTTTCTGCCAATATGCTGGCCATCGTGGACGGCGTTCCCCGGACCCTGAGCCTGGACGCGTTCATCCGGCACTGGGTCACCCACCAGATGGATGTCATCGCCCGGCGCACCCGGTACCGGCTGCGCAAGGCCGAGGAAGAAGCCCACATCCTGCGGGCGCTCCTGAAGGCGCTGGACATGCTTGACGAAGTCATCGCGCTCATCCGCGCGTCCAACACCACCGAAGCCGCGCGCGATGGGCTGATGGAACTGCTGGACATCGATGAACTGCAGGCCCGCGCCATCCTGGACATGCAGCTGCGCCGCCTTGCCGCCCTGGAACGGCAAAAGATCCAGGACAGGCACGCGGAACTCGAAGCACTCATTGCCGAATACAACGAAATCCTTGGCTCTGAGCAGCGCCAGCGTGAGATCATCAGCACCGAACTCGGTGAGATCGTGGACAAGCACGGCGATGACCGCCGTACGAAGATCCTGATGGGATTCGACGGCGACATGTCCATGGAGGACCTCATCCCCGAAGAGGAGATGGTGGTCACCATTACCCGTGGCGGTTACGTGAAGCGGACCCGCAGCGACCACTACCGCTCCCAGCAGCGCGGCGGCAAGGGAATCAAGGGCGCGCAGCTCAGGGGTGACGATGTGGTGGAGCACTTCTTCGTCACCACCACCCACCATTGGCTGCTTTTCTTCACCAACCTGGGCCGCGTCTACCGCGCCAAGGCATACGAGCTGATGGAAGCGGGCCGCGACGCGAAGGGCCAGCACGTGGCCAACCTGATGGCGTTCCAGCCGGACGAACACATCGCCCAGGTACTGGACCTGAAGGACTATCAGCAGGCGCCGTACCTGGTGCTCGCCACCAAGCGCGGGTTGGTTAAGAAGACCCGGCTGGAGGATTACGACACCAACCGCTCCGCCGGTGTGATTGCCATCAACCTGCGTGACGGCGATGAACTGGTGTCCGCGCAGCTGGTTTCCGAGACCGACGACCTGCTCCTGGTGTCCCGGAAGGGACAGTCCATCCGCTTTACCGCCACCGAAGACGCACTGCGGCCCATGGGCCGGGCCACCTCCGGCGTTACCGGGATGAAGTTCCGCGAGGACGACGAACTGCTCGCGGCCAACGTGGTGACTGACGGTTCCTATGTGTTCATCGTGACCGAGGGCGGCTATGCCAAGCGCACCGCAGTGGAGGAGTACCGCCTCCAGGGGCGCGGCGGGCTGGGCATCAAGGTGGCCAAGCTCGCGGAGGAACGCGGTGACCTGGTGGGAGCGCTCATCGTCCAGGAGGAAGATGAGGTTCTGGTGGTCATGGAGGGCGGCAAAGTGGTCCGTTCCTCCGTTGCCGGAGTGCCTGCAAAGGGACGCGACACTATGGGCGTGATCTTTGCCAAGCCGGATAAGAACGACCGGATCATCGAAGTGGCACGCAACAGTGAACGCGGTCTTGTGGGCGAGGAATCGCCGGAGGATGACGTAACGTTGGCTGAAGATGGCGGAACCCCCGGGGAATCTGCCAACCCAGCACTGGCAGAAGGATCACCGGCCGTTGAGTCAGAGGACGCCTCGGGCGACGCTGAGCCGAACGAAGACTACACGGAGGCAACGAGTGAGTAATCCCGACTCATTTCCCAAGTCGAACAGCACTGTTCCCGACGGTAACCGGCCCTCGGCCGCACCACGCGTGAACACCCCCGTCCGTCCGCAGCAGCGGCCCTCGGCGCCTGCGGCTGCCCCGGGCCAGCGTGCCCCAATTCCCGGCCAGCGGCCCCTCCAGGGTGACCGTCCCAGCGGCCAGCCGGGCCAGCCAGGACAGCAAGGGCAGCAGGGCCAGGGTCCGGTTCCCGGCCAACCCGGGCAGCGTCCCGCAGGACAGCCCGGCCAGCGACCTGCCCCCGGCGCGCAGGTGCAGGGCACTCCCGGTTTGGTCAAGCCTGCTCCCAAGGCGAAAGTCCGGCGTGCCCGCCTGCTGATCAGCAAGGTGGACCCGTGGTCCGTCCTGAAGATGGCATTCCTGCTGTCCGTCGCCTTGGGCATTGTCACGGTGGTTGCTGCCATCGTTCTGTGGACCGTTCTGGACCTCACAGGAATCTTCGACCAGGTGGACAGCCTGCTGGGCACCCTGGCCGGCACCGAAGGCGGCGGCTTTGAACTGAAGAAGGTGGCTTCCCTGGGACAGGTGGCATCCTTCGCCACCATCATCGCTGTGGTCAACGTGGTTCTGCTGACCGCACTGTCCATGCTCTCCGCTGTGCTTTACAACATCTCCGCCACCCTGGTGGGCGGCGTTGGCGTCACCCTCACAGACGACTAAGGTCCCGGTTTTACCGGCGTTGTGCCGGTGAAACTGCCCGATTTGAGATCGGGCCGGGATGTGCTGTAAAGTCATGTCTCGGCCCGATGAGGCATCGGGGCGTATAGCTCAGGCGGTTAGAGCGCTTCGCTGATAACGAAGAGGTCCCAGGTTCAAGTCCTGGTACGCCCACGGAACCTGTGCAGGTTCAAGTGGAGGTTTGGTTCGCACAATGTGCAGCCGGACCGGAACGGGGAGCATGTGAAGAAGTTGCTTGTACTGGCAGCAGCGATCGCAGGCGTCCTGGTCTACCGGAAAGCACAGGAGTCTGAGGCCCAGAAAGATGTCTGGAGCAAGTCAACCGACACGGTGGACTAGCGCAGGCGCCCTGGACCGGAGCCGGTCAGAGGCTCCCGGGTTCTAGGGTATGATGGACGGGTTGCTTCTTATGGGGGCATGGCGCAATTGGTAGCGCACCTGCTTTGCAAGCAGGGGGTTCGGGGTTCGAGTCCCCGTGCCTCCACCATAGGAAAGTCCCGGTCAGCGGAAACGCTGGCCGGGACTTTTGCTTTCCTCCAGCAACCGTACGGACGGGTCTGCAGAGCGCGGCAGGCAACCCGGCAGAGCGCCCATTAGGGTTGTCCAGTGACTTTCTTTCTTGCAGCCATCGGCGTCCTGGGTGTGGCCTCCTCCGGACCACTGATTGCTGCCACCCTCGGCGCCACAACCGTGAGTGCACTCGCCATAGCCTTCTGGCGTAACGCCATCGGTGCCGTTGTCATGGCCTCTCCCACCTTGGTCCGGGAGCCGCGGCAGTTCGGCAGGATCACGCAAGGCGAGTTCCGCTGGTGCCTGCTGGCCGGCGTCGCACTGGCGCTGCATTTCGCCTGCTTCATCACGTCGCTGCAGCTGACCTCGGTGGCAGCGGCAACCGCCCTGGTGTGCCTGCAGTCGGCATGGATCGCTGTGTTCCAGCTCTTCCGGGGGACGCGCCACCGCTGGCAGGTGCTGGCCGGCCTCGGCATCGCTTTTGGCGGCGTCGTTGCCATCACCGGGTTCGACATGGGTTCCTCACCGCAGGCACTGCTGGGCGACCTGCTGGCACTGGCTGGCGGAGTGCTGGCTGGCCTCTACACGTTGGCGGGAGGAAAGGCACGGCAAAGTATGACGACCGGAACGTACACTGCGCTCTGCTACGGGATGTGCGCGGCGGCTGTCGCCGTCATGGCGGTGCTGGGCGGCCAACCGCTCGCGGGATTTGAGGCGGCGGGGTGGCTGGGCATCCTGGCCATTACCGTCTGTGCGCAGCTGGTGGGGCACACGGCGTTCAATCACCTGCTGGCCACCATGAGTCCGCTCCTGGTGTCCATGATCATCCTCCTGGAAATCCCTGGAGCGGCAATTCTTGCTGCTGTCTTCCTGCAGGAGACTCTCCCTGCCGGCACCTACGCCGGGCTGGCCCTGATCCTGGCGGGACTCGCCGTCGTCGTTACGGGTCAAAGGCCAGGCAGGGCCGGAAGGCGGGGAAAGGTTCCCGGGCAGGAACCGCCGTCGGACCGGCCGCTTGCAGAGCTGGGGACGGACTAGCCTTTACTGGCCGCCGCGGCGTACCGGCTGTGCTGTATTGACTGTGTGGATGGCCCGCAGGAGCTTGGCGGGGAAATACACCGAGAAGAAGACCACCATCGGAGCCTTCAACGCCATCTTCTTGACGTTGTGCGCCTTGTAGGTGCGGTCAAACCGGGTGACGTAATAGCGGTAGTCCCGGGGTGAGTCCTCAAGCCGCCTTGCCGACATGCCCGAGACCATCTGCGGGCAGTACTGGATCTTCAGGTCGTGCTCGGCCAGGTGCAGGGACAGGTCGATGTCCTCGTGCATCTCGTCCTTTTCGTCCCGGCACGTCTCGGTCCTGATGATGTCCCACGCGGACGATCGCAGGGCCATGTTGGAGCCGAAAAGGAAATGGTACTGGTGCTTGGCAAGCTTGAGCATGAGCTGGCGCATCTTGTCATCAGCTTTGAGGCCGAAACGGCGCATTGGCATGTCGTAATAGACCACGGGCCCGGTGGCCGCCTGCACGGACTGGTCGAGAAAAGCCCGCTGGACCTGTTCCACCCAGTCCGGCTCCACAACGGAGTCAGCATCGATCCTGCCCAGTATGTCCCCCGTGGCATGGTCCAGGCCGAAGTTCCGGGTAGGGATAAGCCCCTGCTCCTTGTCCTGGCTGAGCAGGACCAGGGGGCTTTCGGGGTACTCGAGCTGCATCTGGCGCACGATCTGGGCGGTTCGGTCCTTGGACAGATTGTCCACCACCACGATCTCGTGGGCGGGCACGGACTGGTAGATGGCGGCAATGAGGCACTGCCGGATGACGCTCTCCTCGTTGTAGGCCGGGATAACAATGGACACGCGGGGCAGGTCTGCTGCGTCGTTCAAGGCATCCCCAGAGAATCGTTCGGCTGACATCAGTTCAAATCTAGCATCCAACAGCTTTCGCCCCCGGACGCCGGACCGGCTGCAGAGGAGCGGACAGAGAAGGCCGGGAAAAGAAATGGCCCCGTCCAAGGACGGAGCCACTTCCTGCCGGTGTTGCCCGCCCAGCAGGACGGGAAACACCAGGACCGTTTACCTCTGCATCAGGACTGGGCAGTACCCTTGTCGCCGCTGCCGATGTTTGAAGCGACGTTCCGGCTGGCTGTCTTTGCTTCCTCGCCGGCCGATGCCGTGCTGTCCGAAACATTCTCAGCCACGTGCTTTGCCTTGTCGCCGGACTCCTCCACCTTGCCGGCGGCGGCGTCGGCAACAGAAGCGGCACCTGCTCCTGCCTTTTCCACAGCCTCGGCCGTTGCTTCCTGCACGTCGTTTACGGTGGTGGCCGGGACAGGGGCGGGGGTTACCGGAGATGGCGTCTTCCACGGGTCTTCAACCGGCTTGGAGGCTTTCCAGGCGGCAACACCTGCAGCCACAGCCGCGGCGACGACGCCGAAAATTAACCATCCCCGCTGCTTCTTCGGCGGTTCGGGCTGAACGAGCTGGATGCCCACGGTGCGTCCGGCCTCGGAGGCAGCTGCCTTCAGCTGGGTGCCGGTTGCCTGCGCCTGCTCCTGGATGGCGTGGATGATGCCCGCATCGCCAAGCTTCTGGGCGACGGCATCCACGCGGGCCGGAGTGCTTTCAAGCGTGCGGTGGACTGCATCCGACGCGAGGCCGATCTGGTCAGACAGCCGCGGCAGGTACTCAACCACCACGCGGTCACGGGCATTGAGGACAACGGGCGTGGCCTTGTCCAGCGCCTCGTGCAGGCGCGGGGAGGCCCCTTCCATAACATCGTTGATCTTCGGGGCAAGCTGCGCCAGGCCGTCCTGGATTCGGGGAGTCACAGTGGCCACGCCGTCAGCCAGGTTGTGTGCAGCGGTCTTAAGGCCCTCCTGGATCTTGGGGGATGCCGTGTCCAGGCTGTGCTGCAGAAGGTCCACGGCTGCTTCCACACGGGGGGCAGCCCAATCCTTGGCGTTTCCTACGGCGCCGATTACAGACAACTCAAGGTCACGGGCAATACGATCCGATTTCTTCACAACTACCTCCCGATTAATGTGACGGTTTTGTGGTTAGCCTACGTGGCTTGCTGTTCACCGGCTATTCTCTCTGCGGATTTTAGGGAGATTTCACCGAACGCGGAACTCTCGCCGGAGCCCTTTCTGCCTGTGGGCGCCGTGAAAGAATGACGTTATGACTGCCATCGCAACTGCAAAAGCAACCATCCACACAAGCCTCGGCGACATCGTCGTCAACCTCTTTGGCAACCACGCGCCGAAGACCGTCAAGAACTTTGTTGGCCTTGCCACGGGCGAGCAGGCGTGGACGCACCCGGAAACGGGCGAGGACAAGACCGGCACCCCGCTGTACAACGGGACCATCTTCCACCGGATCATCAAGGACTTCATGATCCAGGCCGGCGATCCGCTGGGCCGCGGAACGGGGGGGCCCGGCTACCGCTTCGACGACGAAATCCACCCGGAACTGAGCTTCAACCAGCCCTACAAGCTGGCCATGGCCAACGCCGGCATCCAGATGGGCAAGGGAACCAACGGCTCCCAGTTCTTCATCACCACCATCCCCACTGACTGGCTCCAGGGAAAGCACACCATCTTCGGTGAGGTGGCTGACGAGGACTCCAAGAAGGTTGTGGACGCGATTGAGGGCGTGCGCACCGGCATGGGTGACCGCCCCGTGGAGGACGTCACCATCAACAGCATCGACATTGAACAGCTGTAACACCCGTCCATGAGTTACGGAATTCCGTCGGCTGAGCCGTCCGCGCAGGTTCCGGTCTGCCCGCGGCACCCGGACCGGCCCTCCTATGTGCGCTGCCAGCGTTGCGGACGTCCCGCGTGCCCCGACTGCCAGCGGGCGGCCGCCGTCGGATTCCAATGCGTTGACTGTGTCAACGAAACAAAACGTACGACGCCGGAAGTCCGGACGGTCTACGGCGGCGCCGTAGCCAGCGGCAAACCTATGGTGACGTTCGGGATCATCGCTGCCTGCGTGGTGGTATACGCGCTGCAGTGGCTGGTTCCGGGCCAGGCCGTGTACGAACAGTTCGCCTACAACAACATCTTCGCTACGCCGCAGTACGGCGTTTTCGAACCCTGGCGCATGCTCACGGCAGCCTTCCTGCACTCGCCGGATTCCCTGCTGCACATCCTGCTGAATATGTACACGCTGTGGATTTTCGGCCAGGCCCTCGAGCCGCTCCTCGGCAGGGTCCGCTTCCTGGCGCTGTACCTGCTGTCCGCCGTGGGCGGCTCTGTGGGCTACCTGCTCCTGAACCCCGTGCTGGTGCCCGGCCAGGGACTGGTGGGAGTGGTGGGTGCCTCCGGAGCTATCTTCGGGCTCTTTGGTGCCATGCTGCTGGTCCAGCGCCAACGCGGCGGCGAAACCCGGCAGTTGTGGGTCCTGATCGTGATCAACGGGGTCATCGGTTTCCTCATTCCCCAAATCGCCTGGCAGGCCCATCTGGGCGGACTCGTCACCGGCGGGCTGTGCGCAGCAGTCCTCGCCTACACCCCCCGTAGCCCACGCCAGGGGCTCCTGCAGGCCGCCGGCCTGCTGGCCGTGCTGGCGCTGCTGATCGCCGTGAGCTGGGTACGGGTCTCCATCTAACTCCAGCTTCAGGGCTCCGGACCGGCGCCTGCAGAGGGAAACACCGTTGTCCTCGGGACAGCGGTGTTTTTCTTTATCCACAACCCTTATCCACAATGTTGGTAACTTACACGCCTGTAGTTCTTCTCCTGGTCAGTCAACAACCGCCAAGTCCCGGGCAAATTTCCCCAAATGCGCCCATTTTTCTCCACACCTGTGGATAAGTTCTGGGGATAGCCTTGTTCTTAAGTGGACAAACCATGGATAAAACGTGCCGGTGTGGATAACTGAAGGCTGCTCAGGCAATAAAGCACCTTCCGCCCGGCAGCCGCGCGCCCTTTCAACAGGGTTATACACACTGTTAATAAGAACAGCCATGTAGTTTTCTGCATACCGGGAGCCCGCATCACAGTGCGCTGGCCGTTCCTGCCGTCCTCAACCTGTCGTGTTTCCACAGCTGTGGATAAGTTGTGGGTATTGCCATGTTGGTAAGTGGATAAGCTTCAGGTGCCGACCCTTGTGTATTAGCGTCCGTCCCAGGAGAGCCCATGACAGCTACCACCAAGCACATCTTCCTTGATAAGCAGCATCCGGTCCTGTGGCGGTCCCTGAATGGCCTGGGACTCAAGGTCAAGGAAGCGGCCAGGGACGCAGGCATCGACCGGAGGACGATGGAACTCCTTAACGTACGAATTTCCCAGTTAAACGGCTGCGCCTACTGCCTGGACCTCCACATGCAGGAAGCCCTCCAGGAGGGAGAGACCCAGCAACGGCTGGCTGTCCTGCCCGCCTGGCGTGACACGGCGCTGTTCACGGAGAAAGAGCGCGCTGCCTTGGCCTTGGCGGAGAGCATCACGGAACTGCCGGGCCACCTGTCCCAGGAGCAAGAGGAGGCGTACGCGCGGCAACACCTGTCGGAGGAGGAGTTTTCAGTGGTCAGCTGGCTCGTCATCACCATGAACGCCTTCAATCGGATTTCGATAACCAGCCACCACCCGGTTCGCCAACAACGTTAGATCGGCAACCTCCGCCGGAGGATTATCCACAGGTATTCCACAGTGTTAATAACTGCATGCGGCGCGCAAATGTAGACTCCAGTGCCCGGTGCCCCGCGCTGGTGCTGCGCCGCGAACAGGTATCCGCAGCTTATCCACACTGTGGATAACTTTCCCAACAGCTGGGGAAAAGCGGATCAGCCTACCGGGCAGTAGCTGGTGGCTGGCCGGTATTCGATGATGGCTGGGCGGCGTCCGGCCAGATGCCGGAGGACCCCCGGCGGTGGCTTCCCAACAGATGGGTGTCCACCATTCCTATGGCTTCCATCAGGGCAAACATGGTGGTAGGGCCGACGAAGGAGAAGCCCTTCTTCCTGAGGGCCTTGGAAAGTGCAATGGATTCAACCGATTGCGTGGGGATGTCCGCATGGACCATCGGCCGCGGGGTAGCAACGGGCTGGAACTGCCACACAAAATCCACCAGCCCTCCCTCTGCCCGCAGCGCGAGTGTGGCTCGGGCATTCTTGATGGTGGCCAGGATCTTGGCGCGGTTCCGCACGATGCCCGGGTCCTGCATCAGCCGCTCCACGTCGGCGTCCGTGAACGCCGCCACCGCCTCGGGGTTGAAGCCAGAAAACGCCTGGCGGAAAGCGGGGCGTTTACGCAGGATTGTTGCCCAGGAAAGCCCGGCCTGGAAACCCTCCAGGCAGATGCGCTCGTAAAGCCCCTGCTCGTCTCGGACCGGGAGGCCCCACTCCTGGTCGTAGTAGTCCCGCATCAAGGGATCGAAGGCAGCCCACGCCGGACGGGCCAGGCCGTCCTCGCCCAGCATGACATCTGCGGTGTCGGGAGCCATGCGATCGCTCCTTCGTGACGTACCTGCCGGGCTCCGGCGGAAAGATGCTAGGAGCGCCAGCGGGTGGTCATCAGGAAGCCCACAATGGCGATCCCGAAGCCGGCAACAATGTTCCACGATTCCCATGCCTGGACGGGAAAGCGGCCCTCACTGATGTAGAACGTGATGATCCAGAAAAGGCCGATGAGCATCAGGCCGAACATAACCGGCTTGAACCATACCGGGTTGGGTTTGTAAGTCTGGGAAGAAGAGGCCGGCTGTACGGTGCTGGCAGTCTTCTTGCGTGGCTTTGACTCGGGCACTGGCTCTCCTTGGCTGACTGAGGCAAGCTCGGCGTTCCGGGCTTGGTATCCTGCAAGAAGGAAATTGCCAGCGGTCTGCACGATCTTGGTCAAATCTTGATTCTTACTAGCAGCCAATTCTAGCCGCAGTTCAGGGGCCGCCGGTGCCCGCCCGAACCGCCCGGAGGAGAACGCGTGGTATTGCAGGAGAAGGCAAGGCCAGCCGGTGCGCCGCCTGCGGGCGTCGTGATTCTCCGCGGGACGGTCCAGGTGGTGGGCGAACTGCTCATCACGGCGGGCATCATCCTCCTGCTCTTCGTCGCCTGGCAGCTGTGGTGGACCAACGTCGAATCCGACGCCCGGCAGAGCGAGGTCATCAAGGAGTTCGCCCAGGACCTTGGTGCTGCTCCTCCGGCGGCGCCGGATACTTCCGCTCCGCCCGCCGGCGAAGAGGACTTCGGTGAGCCGGTGGTGGCGTCAGCCCCCGCCCATGCCGGCACCATCGGCATCATGTACATCCCGAGGTTCGGCGCGAACTACACCCGGCCCATCGTGCAGGGAACCACCAGTGACGTGCTGGACACCCTGGGGCTGGGGCACTACGACACCACCGCCATGCCCGGAGCGGTGGGCAACTTTGCCGTCGCCGGGCACCGCCAGACCCACGGCGCGGTCCTGGACAATATCCACACGTTGGTTCCCGGGGACAAGATCTACGTCCAGACCAGGGACGGCTACTACGTTTACGTCTTCCGGAACAATCAGGTCGTGATGCCCTCCCGCACCGATGTGCTGGAGCCGGTGCCCACGCTCCCGGGCGCCGCCCCCACCGAAAGATTCCTGACGATGACAAGCTGCAACCCGCGTTTCGGGGCAGAAGAACGCATCATCGCGTACGCCCTGCTGGACAGCTGGCGCCCCGCCTCCGCCGGACCGCCGGCAGAGATTGCGGACCGGGTGGCCGCAGCGACCGGAAAGGCCTGAACATGTACGGCTGGATCTTCCGACACCTTCCCGGGCCACTTTGGCTCCGGATCGTCACCTCATTGGTGCTCATTGCCGCCGCACTGGTATTGATGGTTCAGTTCCTTTTCCCCTGGATGTCCGAATACACCGCATTCACCGACTCAACGATTGGTTCAGCAAGCCAGCCATGACCACAAAAAAGATCCTCGTGGTGGATAACTACGACAGCTTCGTCTACACCCTCGTGGGGTACCTGCAGGAGCTCGGTGCCGAGACCACCGTTGTCCGCAATGACGACGTAACGCTCGCTGAAGCCATTGAACTGGCAAGGACGCGGGACGGTGTGCTGATCTCACCCGGTCCCGGCAATCCCGCTGAAGCCGGCGTCTGCATTGAACTGATCAGATGGTGCGGCGAGAACAGCGTTCCCATGTTCGGCGTCTGCCTGGGGCACCAGGCCCTCGCGGAAGCTTTCGGCGGGAAAGTAACGCACGCTCCCGAACTCATGCACGGCAAGACGTCACTGGTCCAGCACATCGGCACCAGCGTCTTTGCCGGGCTTCCCTCCCCCGTTACCGCAACCCGCTACCACTCCCTGGCAGCCGTCAGGGAATCCATCCCCGACGTCCTTGAGGTCACGGCAGAGACTGCCTCAGGCGTAGTGATGGGGCTGCAGCACCGGACAGCACCCTTGTGCGGCGTGCAGTTCCACCCCGAATCGGTGCTGACCGAGGGCGGCTACCAGATGCTGGGCAACTGGCTGGAGTCGCTGGGGATGAAAGGCGCGGCTGACCGGGCAGCAAAACTGAGCCCGCTCATCCAGCACTGACCGTACCGCGCCGGGAACGGTCAGTCATCATCGTCGTCCTTGCTGGGGGTCGGCTTGGGGGTCGGCGTAGGCGTGGGGCTTGGCGGCGGGGGCGGCGGGGCCGTGGCTACTACGATGGTGACGGTCTTGCCCTGTTCCACCGCGGCATTGGCCGGATCACTCTGATCCGTTACCCTGCCGGGTTCCACCTGCGGGTTTTCGGCCTCGGCGACAACCGGCACCAGCCCCAGTTCCTTGAGAGCTGCCTCTGCTTCTTCACGGGTGCGCCCGCGCAACTCGGGGACGATCACCTTTCCGGTGGACACCACCAGTTCAACAGTGCTGTCCAGGGCCACTCTTTGTCCGGGGGCCGGGCTGGTGGTAATGACAATGCCTGCCGGGACCGTGGCGCTGTTGGCCATCGTGGTGGAAGGGGCTCCCACCAGGCCGCTTTGGCGCAGGATATCCCTGGCCGCGGCTTCGGTCTTGCCCGGCAGGTCCTGCGGGATCATAACGGCGCTTGGGCCCTCTGAGATGTTCAGGACGACCTCTGCCCCCGGGTCCAGGGAGGCACCGGAAGCAGGATCTGTTCCGATGGCAATCCCCTTGGGCACCGTCTCATGCTGCGACCGCACTATTCTGGGTTCGAGATCGGCACCGTACAATTCCTGCAGCGCCGCCGACTCTGTCATGGCAGCCACCACCGGGACCTGGACTTTAGGAATCACGGGAGCGGGGCGGTTGATAATGCTGGTGAGCCACAGGGCGCCGCCGGCAAGGACCAGCAGGGTGAAGACAACCAGCGTGGCAATCCACGCACGACGGCGCGACTTCTGCCGTGCGCTCCGCTCACGTTCGGGAGGGAGGCCAAGGGGAAGGGCATCGGCAGCGGAACCATCCGCGTCGGGCGTGAAGGGCACGGCCGGCCGGTGGCCGGCGGCATGGGTTGCAGCCAGGCGGCCCGTGGGTGCGTCGTCAAGGAAAGCGGCGCCCGTGACCGCGAGGGCTCCGGTGGCCGGAGCCGACGGCGCCGGGACATGGTCGTTGGGGTCGGTGGGAGCTTCCGAGGCCGGCACGGCGGGAACCGGGACCCCCGACCTCGCCGCACGGAGCGCACGGCGGAAGGCAGCGGCATCCTGGAACCGGTCATCACGGTTCTTCTGCAGCGCCTTCGCCAGCACGCTGTCCAAGGCAGGACCCACCTGGGGGTTCAGGCTGCTGGCAGGCTCGGGGATCTCCCGGACATGCTGGTACGCCACCGAAACAGGGCTGTCGCCAATGAACGGCGGCCGGGATGTCAGCATTTCGTAGAGCAGGCAGGCAGCCGAGTAAAGGTCGCTGCGCGCGTCCACGGATTCGCCCCGGGCCTGCTCGGGCGAAAGGTACTGGGCCGTGCCCACCACGGCCTGCGTCTGGGTCATGGTGGCAGAGGAATCGGCGATGGCGCGGGCAATCCCGAAGTCCATCACCTTGACCGAGTTTGTGCCTTCGCAGTACATCACGTTGGCTGGCTTGATGTCCCGGTGGACGATCCCGGCCTTGTGGCTGTACTCCAGGGCACTGAGTACGCCGAGGCAGTAGTCGATTGCCTGGTCGATGGTGACATCGCGGGCACGGATGAGCTCGCGGATGGTCTTACCCTCCACGAACTCCATCACGATGTAGGGCACCCGGACGTTCTCCTCCGAGCCGTCGTGGACCAGGTGCTCACCTGTGTCGTAGATGGCAACGATGGATGAATGGTTGAGGGCAGCCACTGCCTGCGCCTCCCGCTTGAACCGGGCCTGGAACTGGGGATCGCGTGCCAGGTCCGGGCGCAGGAGCTTGATGGCTACAGTCCGCCCCAGCCGGGTATCGATTCCACGGTAGACGTCGGCCATGCCGCCGCGGCCGATCAGGCCGCCCAGCTCGTAGCGGGCGCTCAAGACGCGACGGTTATCCACCGGGAGGCTGTCTTCCCGGTGCAACGGTGTGCGCGGTGACTCATTCACGGGCTGTCCTGGCGGCTACGGCTTGCAGGTTGGCGGGGCACCCGGCAGTTCGCCGTCGGTGCAGTCGGGCAGGGGGGACTCCAGGGTGGGCGCTGCCACCGAGGAAGTGGTAGGTGACGGGGTGGGAGCCGGAGCGGAACTGGTGGTAGGTGCGGGCTCGGGAGCTACGGCATAAATAACGGTGATGGGGGTCCCTTCAGGCACTGCGCCGGATGGGTTCAGCTCCAGGACCCTGCCCGGTACGGCTGCAGTGCTTTCCTGTGGAACAACCGTGACGGCGAGCCCCAGCGCGGCCAGTTCGGCCTGGACCTGCCGGTAGTCCTTGCCGAGGTAGGCGGCCGGTATCACGTTCACCAGTTCCTGGGTGGGAGTGGGGGCCTGCGTCGGTGTGTTCCGGGTGGGAGTGGGTGTAGGAGCCTGCGATGTCCGGGTGGGGGCGGCACTGGTGGTCTGGGGGCTGCTCGTCGTGGCCGCACTGGTGGGGTCGTTGGACGGGAAAAGGATTCCCCGCTGGCTGAGGAAGAAACCCACCAGCGCAAACAGGAGCAACAGGATCAGGGCGATCAGCGGCCAGGTCCATGGACTGCGCCCCTTGCGCTGCGGCTCATCGGCGGGCTCGTCGTCGTATGTTGTTTCTTCCGGAACCCAATTGCGCTCGGCAGCGAGGGCATTGGCCCGGGCCAGGGCGCCTTGGGGGGCGTCGCCGTCCGCGGCAGATGCCCCGGCAGCGCCGGCTGCTGCCCCGGCGGCGGCACCTGCCGCACCCGCGCCGAGCACCGGCAGGGCCGACGTCGGCGTGGGGGAAGTGTCCCGCTGGGCACCAATGACGCCGGTGGGGGCAGTCGTTGTGTCCACGGGAGCGGTGATGGGGCCGGTGTCAGCGTCAAAGAGGAGCATGCCTGGGACCGCGGCGCGCGCGGCGCTGATGTCGCCGTTGCGGATGGCCTCGGCGGCCTCTGCCAGCTTGATGGCATTCTCGGGACGGTTCTTGGGGTCCTTAGCCAGCATCGACATCAGGAGTGCACGGACCGGGGCGGGGAGCGTTTCCGGAAGCGGCGGCGGAGCATCGTTGACCTGCGCCAGGGCGATGGCGATCTGGGATTCCCCCGAGAAGGGGCGGTGGCCGCTCAGGCACTCGTATCCAATGACGCCGAGTGAGTAGATGTCCGAGGATCCGGTGGCAGTCTGTCCGGTGGCCTGCTCCGGTGCCAGGTATTGCGCGGTGCCCATAACCTGCCCGGTCTGGGTGAGCGGCACCTGGTCGGCGAGGCGGGCGATCCCGAAATCGGTGACCTTAACCCGACCGTCGGGAGTGATCAGGAGGTTGCCGGGCTTAACATCCCGGTGCACCAGCCCCTGGGCGTGCGCAACAGCCAATGCACGGGCGGTCTGCGCAATGATGGACAGGGTGCGGTCCGGCGACAGGACCTGCTCGTGCTCGATGATGCTGCTGAGCGGCTGGCCCGGGACCAGTTCCATGACCAGATAGGCAGAGCCCTCCTCCTCGCCGTAATCGAAGACGTTGGCAATGCCAACATGGTTCAGCAGTGCGGTGTGGCGGGCCTCGGCACGGAAACGCTGGAGGAACCCGGGGTCACCGGTGTATTCCTCCTTCAACACCTTGATGGCGACGATGCGGCCCAGGACGAGGTCCTTCGCTTTCCAGACTTCCCCCATGCCACCAATCGCGATCCGCGTTGTCAGCTGGAACCTGCCGCCGAGGGTGATTCCGGTTGTAGGCCTCACTTATTCAACACCGCCTCAAAAATTCTCTTCGCGTTCGGACTGGTTAGCTGGGCTCCGGTGGTGATGTCCACGCCCTCCATGACGATCGTGACACCCACCTGCGGGTTGTTCGCTGGGGCAAAACCGGTAAACCAGGAGTTGTTGCTGCCGTTTCCCAGCTCAGCAGTTCCTGTCTTGCCCGCCACCTGGACACCGGGGACGGCGGCCCGGTTGGCGATGCCTTCGCTGACCGCGCTGACCATCCACTCCGTGATCTGGTTGGCGATCTCCGGCGTGGTGGAGGTGCGCAGCTGCTCCGGCTGCGGTTCGTCAATGATCCTCAGGTCCGGGGACCGCAGGGCCTTGATCAGGTTCGGCCTCATCTGCACACCGTCGTTGGCGATCGCCGCGGTCATCAGCGCCACCTGGAGCGGGGTCGCCCGGACATCCTTCTGGCCGATGGCCGACTGTGCCAGCCCCGGAGCATCAAGGTCGTCCGGGAAACTGTTGTCCTGGGCGTAGCCGAGCTTGAGCTGGTCTCCCATGTCCTCGCCGAACCCGAACTTTGCAGCCTGTTCCGCGATGGCATCCCTGCCGAGGTCCAGCGCAATGCTCGCGAACGGCGTATTGCAGGACTGCTGCAGGGCGAACGCGAATCCGGCGGTGTCACGGGTATAGCAGTTGCCGCCGGCATAGTTGGGCAGCGTGTATTGAATGCCCGGGAACGGCATTTCTGCCGGGTTGGGGAGAACACTGTCCTTGTTGTACTTCCCGGATGCGAGGGCTGCGGCTGTGTCCACCAGTTTGTAGACGGACCCGGGTGCCAGGAGTTCGCCGGTCGGACCGCTGACGTTCTGGTTCAGGTTGATGCCGGGGACCTTGAGCAGTTCATTGATGTTCGCGCTCTCGGCGGTGGGGTCCTGGGTGGCGATCCGGTTGGGATCGTAGGACGGCTTGGAAACCATGGCCAGGATCGCCCCGGTCTTCGGGTTGGTTACCACGATGGACCCGCGCTGCCCGTCCGGGATCAGGCTGTAGGCGAGCTGCTGGATCTCGGGGTCGATGGTGAGCTCCACCGAGGCGCCCTTCGGCTGGTTCCCCAGGAAAAGCTGGCCCACCCGGTCCAGGAACAACTGGTCCGAGTTGCCGGTCAGCACCTCGCCCATGGACTGCTCCAGGCCGGTGGCACCAAAGTTCTGCGAGAAGTACCCGGTGATTCCGGCATAGAGTTCGGGCTGCGGATAGGTCCGCTGGAACTTGCAGGTCTCGGAGGTACCCTCCACTGACTCGGCTACCGGGGAACCGCCCACGATGATTGCCCCGCGGTCGTTGCAGTAGTTCTGCAGGATGGCACGCTGGTTCCACGGATTGGCCTTGAGCTCATCGGCCCCCACCACCTGGACGTAGCTGATGGCGCCGAAAATCAGGGCGAACATGGCGATGGCTGCCACCCATGAGTGCCGTATTGCCTGGTTCACGCCTGCTTCACCGCCTCGGTTGGAGTATCAATGCCCATGGATTCCGCAGCCTCACCGGGCCTCAGCGGGGTGGTGTCCACCGGACCACGCGCCGTGTGCGAAATCATCAGCAGCAGGCCCACGATGATCCAGTTGGCCAGCAGGGATGAACCGCCGGCGGCCAGGAAGGGCGTGGTCAGTCCGGTCAGCGGGATAAGGCGGGTGACACCGCCGATGACTACGAAGCACTGCAGCGCTACGGCAAAGGACAGCCCGCAGGCCAGGAGCTTTCCGAAGGCATCCCGGGTGCCCAGGGCGGCGCGGAAGCCGCGGGTAAAGAGCAGCAGGTACATCATGACGACGGCGAAGAGGCCCACCAGGCCAAGTTCCTCGCCGAGGGAGGCGATGATCATGTCGCTGTTGGCAAACGGCACCAGGTCCGGGCGCCCCTGGCCCAGGCCGGTTCCCACCAGTCCGCCGTTGGCCATGCCGAAGAGTCCCTGGACAATTTGGCCGCTGCCGCCGGGCGAACGGTCGTAAACCTCGGGCGTGAAGGCGTTCAGCCAGCCGTCGATGCGGAGTTGCACGTGGGAGAAGACGCGGGATGCCGCAAACCCGCCGCCGAGGATCAGGGCAAGGCCGATTACTACCCAGCTGATGCGGCTGGTGGCCACGTAGATCATCACGATGAACAGGCCGAAGAACAGTACCGATGAACCAAGGTCGCGCTGGAAGATGAGCACGCCAATGCTGACCAGCCAGGCGGTGATCATCGGTCCCATATCCTTGAACCGTGGGAACTGCAGCGGCCCGATCTTCCGGCCGGCGAGCAGGATGAGGTCGCGGTTTGAGGAAAGATACCCGGCAAAGAATATAGCCAAGGTGATCTTGGCGACTTCACCGGGCTGGAAGGTCATGGGTCCGAGCCGGATCCACACCCGGGCGCCGAGGATCTCTCCCGCACTGATTCCGGGGATCAGGGGCAGGATGAGCAGCAAGGCACTGGCCGCCAGTGAAATGAACGTGAATCGGCGCAGGATCCGGTGGTCCTTGAGGAACCAGATGACCGCGATGGCCACAGCCATGGCTATCAGCGTCCATCGGAGCTGATTGTTGCCCGTGTCGTCACCCGGGGCGTCGAGGCGGTGGATCATGGCAAGCCCGAGACCGTTCAGCGCCACGACGAGCGGAAGTATTACCGGATCAGCATATTTAGCGCGGAAGCGGAGGACCCCGTGGAACACCAGGGCCGCGACGGCCAGAAGGCTGGACTGAAACCAGAAATCCGAGTCGAATGCCTTTTCCTGGTCGACGCCGACCAGCATGTTGGCGCCGATGCCGACCGCCAGGGCCAGCAGGAGCAGCGCGAGTTCAACGTTGCGCCGCGGTTTGGGGGTGGTGCTGAGTTGGCTCATCGGGCCGCCTCACAGGTGACGGTGGGACTAGGTGACGGGGAGGAGCCTGCCGGGGCGGCAGAGGCATCCGGCGAGGGTGCGGGAGAAGCGGGCTCCGTGGGCGCAGGTGTGGATGCACCCGGGGATGGTGACGGCGTCGCGCACTCCTCCTCCGGGGAGGTGGTCCCCGTGAGTTCGAGGTTTTTCACGATCCGCTGGGCGTCGTAGAGGTCGTTGGCGGGGACGGTTTGGCGGACCCGCTGCTGGGAGAAGGGCGGCAGGGAGTCCATCCGGATGTCGGTAACGGCTTCGAGGCTGGAAAGCTGGATTGGTCCAAGGCGCTGCGAGACGCCGTTGTAGATGGCAACGCGGGAATCGAACTCGCCGACGTAGTAGCGGGTCTGGGTCCAGGCGTAGCCCAACCACAGGCCAACCGTCAGGACCGCCAGAACTGCTGCTGCAATGGACCAGGTCACCCAGCGGCGCGGCTTGAGCGGCACCAAGGTGTCCTCGGTGTCGGTGCCCGGCTGCTCGGCCTTGTGGGTCAGGAGCGTGGCGGCCCTTCTGGCAACCGTGCGGCCGGCGACGGTGGGAATGGAACCGGATTCTGCTGCCGCTGCTGCAGCACCCACCAGTTCATGCGGCCGGGAGGCCAGCTCTTCACGCAGGACTTCCGCGGAAAGGTGCTCACCCAGGTGGGGATCTGTTGATCCCGGTTCGACTGAGCCGGAGTCCTCATTCTCCTTCGGCTCATTGCCCTGCGAAGCAGCACCCGGCGGATTACCGCCAACGGAGGCCTCTTCCTTGGCAAGACTGTCCTTGGGGGAACCGGAGCCCGTTGCGTCTTTGGCCCGGGCATTTCGGACCGCGGCCTCCAGCGTCGCGGATTCCTTTTGCGACATGCTTATTGACGCCCCCCGGGCAGCGGCTGAGGCGGCGCCTGTGGAAGGAATGACGTCGACGGCGGCCGTACTGACGTCGTCGGGCGTTTCTTCCACGATTTCGACCATCACAACGGTGACGTTGTCCGGGGAGCCTGCCTCCAGGGTGAGGTCCACCAGTGTTTCGACGCACTCGTGGAGGTCCTTGGTCTCCTTGATCGTGCGTTCCACGGCATGGCCGGCGACATAGTTGAGTCCGTCGGAGCACAGGAGCCAGCGGTCTCCGGGCCGGACGTCCAAGGTGTCGAGGTCGAGCTCAGGGCTGGCATCAACGTCGCCGAGCACGCGCATCAGGACGTTCTTGTGCGGGTGGCTTTCCGCCTCCTCGGGCTTGAGCCGGCCTTCATCGATCAGCCGCTGCACGAAGGTGTGGTCCACGCTGACCTGTTTGAACTCGCCGTCACGCAGGCGGTAGGCCCGGGAATCGCCGATGTGCGCGAAGTGCAGCTTTCCCTCGGCCAGCAGGAGCGCCGTGACCGTGGTGCCCATCCCTGCCAGCTTGGGGTTCTGGTGCACGAGTTCGGAGAGCAGGGAATTCGCGGTCTGGATTTCGTCGGCCAGGACTGTGGCGGCATCGCCGTCATAGTCTCCACGGTCCAGGTGGATCATGTCCAGGACAGTGGCGGCGGAGGCAACGTCGCCGCCGGCATGGCCGCCCATGCCGTCCGCAACAATGGCCAGGTGCCGGCCTGCGTAGGCGGAGTCGTCGTTCTTCGAGCGGATCCGGCCTACATCCGAGCGCGCGGCAAAGCGCATGATGAGGGGCCGCTGCGCGGGCCGGGGCCCGTTGGCGGGGTCTTGCGGAAGGGCCACGGTTATGGCCTCAATTCGATGACCGTCTTGCCGATTCTCACGGGTACCCCTGGCTCAACCGGCAGGGCACGGGTAAGTTGCTGGTCCCCCAAGTAGGTTCCGTTCGTGGAACCGAGGTCCTCAATGAACCAGCGGCTGCCCTGGGGGAACAGCCTGGCGTGGCGGCCCGAGGCGTAGTCGTCCTCCAGGACCAGGGTTGCTTCCTGTGCGCGTCCGAGCAGGATAGGGCTGGCAGCCAGCGGAAGGGAGGTTCCCTTGAGCGGGCCCTCGATGACCACGAGTTGGCGGGCCTGCTGCTTAACCGGCTGTGGCGCGGCATCGGCAAGTCCGGGGTTCCTGCGGACCTCGCGCATGGAGGGAGCACCGGAGGCGGCTTTGCGCCCCACCATCAGGTCCCGGCGCATGGCCGAAACGATGCTGAAGATCAGCACCCAGAGGAGCAGGAGGAAGCCAAACCTGAGGGCCGTGATGGTCAGGTCACTCATGTGCGGCCACCAGGGCTGGAGGGCAGAAGGCGGAAAATGATTTTTGTCCGTCCCATCGTGATGGTGGAGCCGTCAGTCAGTTCAGTGCTCCCTGACACCTTCTGGCCGTTGACGTAGCTGCCGTTGGTGGAACCCATGTCCACTGCGCTGGTTACTCCATTGGCCGTACGGATTTCCAGGTGGCGCCGTGACACGCCCGTGTCTTCAACATGGATATCAGCGTCGGAGGACCTGCCAAGGACTATGGACGGCGCGTTGAGGGAGTAGCGCTGCCCGTCGATGTCCAGTACCGGCTGGAGCCTGACCGGCTGCCGGTTGGGCGCCGCCGGTAAGTTGGGACGCGGTGCCCGGGCACCTGCTGCGCCGCTGGATTTCTCCGTGGAAGAGACTATTTCAAAGTCGCCGGGCCGAAGGTCCGGGTCCCTGCGGAAAGAGATCCGCACCGAACCCTGAAGGGTGTAGCCCTGGCTTCGGACATGGTTGATGACCACATCACAGAGTTCTTCGGCCAGCGGGGTGCCCCAGTCCTGGGCGCGCTTGAAGTCGTCATCGCTGAGCTGGACGTCGAAAACGTTCGGCGCCAGGGTTCTGCCGGCCGTGACCGTCAGGGATTTGTGGTCCACTTCGCGGCGCAGCCTGCTGGCAATTTCCACAGGTTCAACCTGCGCACGGGAGCCGGTGGAGAAGACGCCCCGTACGGCCTTTTCAATGCCGCGTTCAACTTTGTCCAGCAGACCCATGGTTCTTCTCCTTTCCCCCGGCTGCGGTGCAGTTTCAGTTCAGGAGCCGCACAGTCAGTGCAGCTCACAAGTCAGCGGTGTGCCCGCCTTCGGCAGTCACTCCTACATCAGATACTACTGGGCAGGCCTGTGAATGACCTTAATCGGCAACGCCCGGGCACCTGCAAAAGTTCGCGTTGCGGTGCTGGCAGGCCCCTTTCCCGGGGTGGCTTGATGCAGAAACCAGGCCCGGCCCGGGAAGCCTTCCTGCCCTTCCGGTGGAGCAGGAGATGCTCAATTGGTGTTTTCCCTACAGTGTCCGTTATGCTTGATCTCGCTGCTTTTACAAGGCTTCGGATTAGGGAAACCTGCCGGACTTGTGGAGGAGTTGCGCGCGAGTGGCGGAACGGCAGACGCGCTGGCTTCAGGTGCCAGTGTCCGAAAGGGCGTGGGGGTTCAAATCCCCCCTCGCGCACGCAGATGAAAGAGCCCCGGTCTTAGGACCGGGGCTCTTTTTCGTTGTACGTGGACCGCATGCCCCGGCTTGTTCGCGGGTCCTGGCCTTCAAGGTTCCGTTTGCGAACAAGCCTGGTTCTTTGGGCGGTGGCCGGGACCCGTTCCGGGTCAGGGGCGCGCCGAAGCCTTGAAACGGCGTCGGGAATTCGCCAGGTGGCTGCGCATGGCGGCCGCCGCGGCAGCCTCGTCCCCGTCCGCGATGGCATCCGAGATGGACCGGTGCTCCTGGACCACCTGGTCGAAGTGGTCCCGGGCGTAATGCTCGACGCCGGTCATCAGCCGGGTGCGCGGCATTGCGATCATCGTCTGGCCCAGTGCGCCGAGGCAGTCTGAGTAGTAAGGGTTGCCGGAGGCTGCGGCGACGGCGCGGTGGAACTCGAAGTCGGACTTCATGGCGTGCGCCGGGTGCCCGGCACTGGCAGTGAACTCCTCCAGAGCCGCCTTGACAGCCCGCAGTTGACGTTCGGTGTGGTTCCGCGCGGCAAGGGCGGCGGCTTCCGTTTCCACGCCCATGCGGAACTCAAGGAGGTGGAGGCGGTCCTCCATGGTTGCCACGGGACGGGCCCCGGGTGCTGCCTGGGGCCCGTCCGACGGCGGGGTGAGGGCGAAGCTGCCGCGTCCGCGTTCGGTTTCAACAAGTCCCTCGGCCTGGAGCCTCGTCAGCGCCGCGCGCACCACGGTCCGGCTGACGCCGAAGTCACTGATGAGCGTGTTTTCGCTCGGCAGTTTCTCGCCCGGCTGGATGACCCCGTCCACGATGCGGTTGCGAAGGTCTGCGGCGAGGTCCGCGGTGAGGTTCCGGCTCATGGCAACAAGGTTACTTGCCGAACTCCACTGAGTCGGTGGTCCAGGCGCGCGCCTGGTCGCTGAGGGTGACGCCAAGGCCCGGGCGGTCCGGAACGATCATGCGGCCGTCCTTGGTCTCGAGGCGTTCATTAAACAGCGGGTCAAGCCAGTCGAAGTGCTCCACCCAGGGCTCGCGCGGGTAGGCGGCGGCGAGGTGCAGGTGGATCTCCATGGCGAAGTGCGGTGCCAGGCCGAGTCCCCGCTCGTCCGCCAGGGCGGCCAGGCGGAGGAATTGGGTGATGCCGCCCACCCGGGGGGCGTCCGGCTGGATGATGTCGCAGCCGTTGGCGTCAATAAGGCCCTTGTGCTCGGCCACGGACGCGAGCATCTCGCCGGTGGCGATGGGGGTGTCCAGGACGTTGGCCAGGTGGGCGTGTCCCCCGAAATCATAGGCGTCCAGGGGTTCCTCGATCCAGATGAGGTTGAACTCCTCCAGCTGGCGGCCCATGCGCAGTGCCGTGGCACGGTCCCACTGCTGGTTGGCGTCAACCATGAGCGGAACGTCCCCACCGATGTGTTCACGGATGCCCGCCACGCGGTGCAGGTCTTCCTTGCTGTCCGGGAGGCCGACCTTGATCTTGATGCCGCCGATGCCCTCTTCAAGGGACTGGGTGGCGCGTGCCTTCACCTCGTCCAAGGTGGCGTTGAGGAAGCCGCCGGAGGTGTTGTAGGTCTGGACGGAGTCGCGGTAGGAGCCGAGGAACTTGGCCAGGGGCAGGCCGGCGCGCTTGGCCTTGAGGTCGTAGAGCGCGATGTCGATGGCGGCGAGTGCTTGCGTGGCGACGCCGGAGCGGCCCACAGAGGCGCCGGCCCACAGGAGCTTGGTGTAGATCTTGGCGATGTCGTTGGGGTCCTCGCCGATGATGCCTTCGGCCACTTCCTTTGCGTGCACGTACTGAGCGGGTCCGCCGGCCCGCTTGGAGTAGCTGAAGCCGACGCCGGTGTGGCCCAGTTCCGTGGCGATTTCGGCGAAGAGGAAGACAACCTCGGTCATGGGTTTCTGCCGGCCGGTGAAGACTTTTGCGTCGCTGATGGGAACTGCAAGGGGGAGGCGGGCGGTAGACAGCTTTACGTGCCGGATCAGGTCGACGGTGCTCATGAGTTCTCCTAGAGGCGGGACTGGGCTCCTTCGCCCACCTTCTTAGGATACAAGTTAAAAACTTGTATTACAAGCAGTGAGTGGTCGCGATCGCGAGAGGAGGCTCTGTTGCACTTTGGCTGTCAGCCCCGCAATGCCCCCAGCCCCGAGATCAGCAGCTCAAGCCCCAGCTTGAAGGCGGTATCGGCAGGCCGGCCCCGCTCCCCGCCGGCACTGGCCCAGCCGGCGGCACTGGCGGAGCTGCGGACGGCGGCAGTGAAGTGCGGGGTGGACTCAGCAAGGGAGCCGGACTCGAAGATGTCCTCCGGCGCCGTGACGTCGTACGCTGACCCGAAAATGAAGGACTCGAGCGCCACAATGGCGGGCACCACCTGCTCCTGCGGGAAGCCTGCCTCGATGAAGCCCTTGCTCACGGTTTCGTACATGGCCAGGGTCTGCGGCGCGTCAGTGACAGGCAGCACTGCGATCACCGGAATCAACGGGGTGTGCTCGGCGAACACGTTCCGGTAGCTCCAGGCCCAAGTCCGTACGGCGTCCTCCCAGGCTGCAGCGCCGAAGCCTGAAACGTCCACCAGTGACGTGAGGTGGTCTTCCAGGAGCAGCAGGACGTCACGCTTGGCCGCCACATGGTTGTACAGGGCGGACGGCGCGACCTCGAGCTGTTTCGCCAGTGCGGCCATGGTAAGGCCGTCGTAGCCCTTCCGGCTGATGAGCTCCAAGGCGGCAGCGGTGATTCCGGCCTTGTCCAGCACGGCGGCGGAGGGGCGGCCGGCCCGCCGTCGTCGGACGCCCACATCTCCGGTGGAGCGTCCCTGTGCGGCTGATGCTGCCGGCATTCCTGCCCTTTCTGTTGTGGTCTCCTGCATTATTCCATCCGGCACTTCCGGTCCCCGGCGCAACCGGCTATAGTTCTGGTAAATGAATGCTATTCATTTAGTGCTTCCGGTTATTTCGCCGGGAGGCAGAGAGGACATCATGCTGAACCTGAACCGCGACGTCGTGGTCGTCGGAGCCGGCCCCTCCGGACTGACGGCAGCCCGCGAACTGAAGAAGGCCGGACTTACCGTTGCTGTACTTGAGGCGCGTGACCGGGTTGGCGGCCGCACCTGGACCGGCACTGTAGACGGCGCAATGCTGGAAATTGGCGGCCAGTGGGTCTCGCCGGACCAGGCCGTCCTCCTTGAACTCCTCGACGAACTCGGCCTGCAGACCTACCCCCGCTACCGGCAGGGCGAGTCAGTGTACCTCGGCGCGGACGGCATCCCCGTCCGGTACACCGGCGACACTTTCCCAGTGGAGCCCGCCACCGCCGTCGAAATGGACCGCCTGGTGTCCCTGCTGGACGGACTCGCCGCAGAAATCGGCGCCACCGAACCCTGGGCGCACCCGAAGGCCCGCGAGCTGGACACCATCTCGTTCCACCATTGGCTGCGGCAGAACTCGGCCAATGAAGAAGCCTGCAAGAACATCGGCCTGTTCGTTGCCGGGGGCATGCTCACCAAGCCGGCCCACGCGTTCTCCGCCCTGCAGGCAGTCCTAATGGCAGCTTCCGCCGGTTCCTTCACCCACCTGACGGACGAGGACTTCATCCTGGACCGGCGCGTGGTGGGCGGCATGCAGCAGGTGTCCCAGCTGCTGGCGCAGGAACTGGGTGACGATGTCGTCCTTAATACCCCGGTGCGCACCGTGACGTGGGAGCCGGACGACGAGGGCGGCCACCGGGTCACGGTCCAGTCGGACCGCGCTACCGTCAATGCCAGGTTCGTCATCATGGCCGTGCCGCCCAACCTCTATTCCCGCGTCTCGTTCGACCCGCCCCTGCCGCGCCGCCAGCACCAGATGCACCAGCATCAATCCCTTGGCTTGGTCATCAAGGTGCACGCGGTCTACAGCAAGCCGTTCTGGCGGGACGCCGGGCTCTCCGGCACCTGCTTCGGCGCCGACGCCCTGGTGCAGGAGGTCTACGACAACACCAACCACGGCGACTCCCGGGGCACCCTGGTGGGCTTTGTCTCCGATGAAAAGGCCGACGATGTCTTCGAGTTGAGTGCCGAAGACCGGAAGAAGGCGATCCTGGCCTCCATCGCCGGCTACCTCGGTGACGCCGCTTTGACGCCGGAGGTTTACTACGAGTCCGACTGGGGGTCCGAGGAATGGACCCGCGGCGCGTACGCCGCCAGCTACGACCTGGGCGGCCTGCACCGCGACGGCAAGTACCAGCACGCTGCCGTTGGCCCTATCTATTGGTCCTCCTCCGATCTTGCGGCCGAGGGTTACCAGCATGTGGACGGTGCCATCCGCACGGGCCGGCAGACGGCTGCCCGCATCGCCGAAGTGGCAAGGGTGGCTGTTCCTGCGGGCGCTTGAGCGCCGCGGTTACCCGCGGTCGGGGCGACACGTCCGCTGGTAAATAAGCATGCTTACTAATAGGCTGGCCGGATGGGGAGCGTCCCCGACTGCAGACGAAGAGGTGAGGCATGTCTGACGCCCAGGGCATCGGCAAGGTTACGGAAATCATCAACGATTCCAAGATCGGAATGTTGACCACCATCAACGAAGAAGGTGCCCTCGTCAGCCGTCCGCTGGCCATCCAGGAAGTCAAGGACGACGGCGACATGTGGTTCTTCACCGGCCTTGGCACATCGCAGGTTGCGCATGTCCGGGCTGACCCGCGCGTGAACGTCGCCTTCGGCAAAAACACCGAGTGGGTGTCCGTGGCGGGAACCGCGGAAGTGGTAACGGACCGAACCAAGATCCGCGAGATGTGGAACCAGGCCGTTGAAGCCTGGTTCCCGGACGGGCCGGACACTCCCGAAGTGTGCCTGCTGCGCATCGACTCGGATTCGGCAGAGTACTGGACCAGCCCCGGTGGGACAGCAGCGACTGTGTTCCAGTGGGTAAAGTCTAAAGTCACCAACAGCCGGATGAGCGTCGGGGAAAGCGGCACGGTGGAGCTTTAAGGCCGCTCGAAACAAGGCGGGGCAGCCTGGGGGTGCCCCGGCCTTCGTCGTGTTTGGGGCCGAAGCTGTTAGGTGGCTGTCCTAAGCTTGCCGGTCAGTGACTCAAGGACCGCAGGCAGCAGGACATCATTGCGGCCCCATACCGGGTCCAGGATTTCCACGTACCAGGAGTCAGCCAGCAGCAGCGCCAGGGAATCGTTGGTTTCCTCCGCCCAGTCCCGGATCTGGTCCCCAGTCACCGGGTTCTCACTGGAGCCCAGCACCGTGGTCACTTCCGTCTCCGCCAGCGTGACCGGAACGGCAGCGCTGCTCGACTCACCGGGGGCATGGGCTATGGTCACCAACTCGGTCCGGGTGGAGAGCGACAGCAGTTCGCCGGCCACAGCCGCGCTGCAGAAGCCTGTCACGTACTCCCGCTGCGCCGCTGTCTCCGACTTCAGGCCGGGCTGCGACTCCTTGGTAAACAGTCCGTTCCGGTTCAGTTTCGCCAACTCCGCTGCGATAGGGGAGGTTTCCTCGTCAAAGCCGGCAGCCAAGTGTCCTGGCTGGTAGGAGCTGCCGCCCTCCAGCCAGCGGGCGGTGAGCTCGCCGGCCGCTTCCAGGGTGGTGGCCTGCCGCCACACGCCGCGGTCCTCCAGCAGCCGGCCGAACTGGTCACGATCACGTATTTCGTCTGGCTTCATCTTGGGATGCTATCCCCGGCATTACCGCCTGCTCCAGCGCCGCCGACACACCCCTTAATGTCTGGCGCTCCCCCTGCTACGCCTGCTCCGCCGGAAGCCCGGCCGCCCTCTCAGCGGCGGCGAGGCTGGCACCCAGGCTGCTGACGGCGTCGGGATAGTTTCGGTGGGCGACCAGACGCAGGGCCTCCGCATGGCGCATGGCCTTAATAAGGGCGGACGTTTCCGGCGTGCGCACATCCGTCAGCGCCGGAAAATCGATGCTGCACGCCGGGTCCAGTTCGTAGCGGCGCCACCGCGCGATCAGCTCGTCATGCTGCGCCTGCGCCGCCACCTGCGCGGTTCCAAGCGCCTGGTTTTCCCTCTTGGCGTTGCGCCTTGCCAGGTACTTTGGCGTCCCGCGGTAGGCAGCGATACCGGCCGCCACCCCCGCCCCTCCCAGGAACAGGCCTGTCCACGGCGAGAGCAGGGTGGGAATCAACAGCGCAGGAACAGCAACAGCTGCGCCCAGGAACAAGTCCCAGAACAGCTGGTCCGAGCGCTCAACCTGGCTGTCGTCTCCGGCAAGGGCACGGCGCCGGACCACGAAGACTGTCGCAGCCACACTGGCAACCAGCACGGAGGCGCAGAGCATCAGGGCCCAGGCTCCCTGCAACATTCCCTCGAACAATGCTTCCCCCATGGCCGCCACCTGACCTCCAGCGCACGCCCGGGCCTCGGAATCCCGGGCTGGTTACTCCATTGCACCGTGTTCAGGAGGCAGGGTCAACGGTTGAGGAAGGTCAGCCTGAACAGTCCTGTGGAATCCGGTGCAGCCTGTCCCGCGGAGGCGCTTCGCCGTTCATGTCCAGCCCGTCAAAGTCCGGGCCTGCCATCGAATCCAGCCATCCACGCGCCCGGCCGGGGTCATCGGCGGTTCCGCCGCATGCCCCAAGCCTTGTTGCCCGGCAAAGATCCTCAAAACCCGAAAGCGGCCAGGCATGGACGTCGATGTCCCTGCAGCGGAGGCGTTCCACCTCCCGCCGGGTGAGGTTCCGGAATCCGGAATAGAGCGTGGTGGCGCCGGCACCTGCCAGCAAGGCCGACAATGCCTCCTGCCGCCGGATAGTGGCCGGATATTCTCCAACAATCAG
The DNA here is from genome assembly GCF_005796185.1 of Pseudarthrobacter sp. NamB4. Classification (GTDB taxonomy): domain Bacteria; phylum Actinomycetota; class Actinomycetes; order Actinomycetales; family Micrococcaceae; genus Arthrobacter. Next base: position 2,479 of record NZ_VAHM01000006.1, on the reverse strand, counting down.
GCCCCTCGGAACGTCAGGCAGGTGCTGCTGCAGCCATGCCAAGGCCTCAGGCAGGAAGCTGCTGAACCTGAGGCGGGGCAGCCTGGCGGTGCGGCTGCCGAGCAGGCGGGCCACGGCGGTCACGGCAGCCGGATCCTTGATCTCGATCTGCAGCGGGACCTCCGCGATATCAAGCGCTTCAGCGAGCGTGAGAACGGGATGTCCCGACTCGAGCGTCACCGACCGGACCTGCGCCAGGGACAGTTGCGCCACGGGAACGTCCAGAAGGGGACCATCACCTGCTGCTACGCGGCGAAGCGTCGCATCGTGCAGGACTATGGGAACTCCGTCGGCCGTAAACCGGACGTCCAACTCAATCTCGTCGGCGCCACCGGCGGCGGCAAGCCTGAAGGAAAGGCCGGAGTTCTCGGGGGCCAAAGCCATGGCCCCCCGGTGGGCGGTGATGAGGAACCGGCGGGGCAGGAAACTACTGCTGGTGCTGCTGATGGAACCGGCCGCAGGTCTCCGAAGAACAGCGTGCTCCTGCGAGGTGGGGAAAACATGGATGCTGGTCACGACCCGAAGCTAAGGCGGCAAAGCCAACATGGGGCCGGCGCTGCATTAACCGGAAGACAACTCCGGCCTAAGTCCTTCCGTATGGGAGCGCCTTCAGGCTGCAGGTCCGGTGGCTGGCCTTTCCGGTGTCAGTGCCTCCGCCTATGTTGGGGACCATGCGAATCAAAATGTGCAGTATTCACGTCAAGGACCCTGCCGCCGCCCACCGGTTCTACACCGAGACGCTGGGTTTCGACACACTGATGGCCATGCCCGAGCACAACGTGTTCATCATCAAGGACCCGGGCGCGGCCGCAGGCTCCGTGGGCTTGCTGCTGGAACCCAGCGACAACCCGATCGGTGCCACGTACATGAATGCCGTGCACGACGCGGGCCTCCCGGCCATTGTTTTCGGCGTTCCCGATGTGCGGGCGGAGTACGAGCGGCTGGTGAAGGCGGGGGTTACCTTCAAGAGCGAACCGGCCGAGGATCCCTCCGGCATCAGCGCCGTGTTCGACGACGGCTGCGGAAACTACATCCAGCTGCACCAGGACTGACGCGCAGCCGCCGCGCCCAACAGAAGCTTGTTCGCAGAACCGGTCCATTGAGGTTTGGATCTTCGAACAGGCTCCTGAGTTGCCGGGCGGAGCCCTTATTTTGCGGCGCGGGCTTTCTTGGCTGCCTTCTTAGCCGCCTCTTCCTTGACGCGCTGGGCTTCGGCCCTGACGGCGGCATGTGTGGCCCGTTCGGTGACCAGCCACTGCGGGGGAGCCTGGAGCAGCGCGGTGATTTCCGCCGTCGTCAGCGGTTCCTCGACACCACCGCGGGACAGGCCGCCGATGGAGATGTTCAGCTTCTGGGCCACTACCGGGCGGGGGTGCGGGCCGTTGCGGCGGAGTTCGGCAAGCCATTCCGGCGGGTTGGCCTGGAGCTCCGCAAACTCGGCACGGGTGATGGTCGAATCCTGGAACTCCTGCGGTGTGGCGGGCAGGTAGATGCCAAGTTTCTTGGCAACGGTGGCCGGCTTCATGGACTGGGAGTTAGCAGAGCTCATGCTTCAAGGGTATCCGGGTGGACGGTACTGTGAAGACGTGCCCTCCTCCAATAGCTCCCCGCCGGATGCAGATCCAGCTGGTCCCACCGGTCCTGTTGAACAGGACGCACCGCGCGAGCTCCGAATCGCCTATGTCGCCGGCGTAACGCCGGGCAAGTGGATCCGTCGCTGGGAAGAGCGCATGCCGGACGTTCCGCTGCGTTCCTTCATGCACGACGGCGGCCCGCAGGTCGAGGCGGTCCGCGCCGGTTCGGCGGATATGGCCTTTGTCCGCCTTCCTATTGAGCGCGAGGGCCTGAGCGTTATCCCGCTGTACGAGGAGCAGGCCGTCGTGGTCGCTCCGAAGGGGCATGAAATCTCGGTCTTTGAGGAAGTGGCGCTTGCCGATCTGGAGCAGGAATCCTTCATGGATGTCACAGCACTCGGAGGACCGGAAGCTGCCCTGCAGGTGGTCGCCGCCGGTGCCGGTATGGTGATCCTGCCTATGTCCGTGGCCCGGCACTTCAATGTCAAGGACACCGTGGCCAGGCCGCTCAGCGGTGCGCCGGGAACTGAAATCGCCCTGGTCTGGCCAACAGACTCAACGGACGAAGTCCTCGAGGAATTCATTGGCATCGTCCGCGGACGAACAGCTCAGAGTTCCCGGCAGCCCTCCGCCCAGCCGGCCAAGGTCAAGAAGGAACCCAAACCGGACCGCCGGGGCACTGGCACTAAAAAAGCACCGAAGGTTGCGCAGCGGTATGCGCCCAATCCGGACAAAGGGCGGGGCAAAGGATCACGGAAAAAGGGCAAGCGTTAGGGCAGGCACGAAGCACTCCTTGTTAAACACCGCGAAACGCCGGAAAGGCCGGCTCCGTATGGAGCCGGCCTTTCCTTGCCTGGAGCTGCTGC
>NZ_VAHM01000053.1 GCF_005796185.1 Pseudarthrobacter sp. NamB4 | reverse complement strand
GTCAGCGGTGATCGTGACGATCTGGTCCTGGCCCAGCTCCACGGCACGGCGGGTGTAGTCAATAAAACCGGAAACGTCCGAGCCCAGGAAGTTCTCCCCCTCGCCCAGGCCCACCACCAGCGGTGAGTTCCGGCGGGCGGCCACGACGACGTCGGGCTGGTCCGCGTGCACGGCGAGCAGCGTGAACGCGCCCTCGAGCCGCTGGCAGGCCA
>NZ_VAHM01000052.1 GCF_005796185.1 Pseudarthrobacter sp. NamB4 | reverse complement strand
GTCCCCGTGGCCCTGGCCACCAGTCCGGCCACCTTCGCCTGCACCCCTGCGGCGCCGGCGAGAACGTCCAGGCAACCACCGGCCAGGCCGGCCAACGGATCAGCCTCCGAAAACGCCTCCGGACCCGAACCGTCCAGCTCAGCATTCAACACGGCAAGGGCAGCATCGATCGCCGCGAAAGCCCCCGCCACTGCCGCTTTACCCATACCAACATCATCCCAAGGGGGTCAGACATTC
>NZ_VAHM01000051.1 GCF_005796185.1 Pseudarthrobacter sp. NamB4 | reverse complement strand
CGTGCCCGCATACGCGGCGGTTCCGCAGGCCAGCACGATGATCTTGTTGACCTTCTTCAACAGCTCCGGATCGATCCGCAGCTCGTCCAGGGTCAGCTTGCCGTTAACGTCAGATCGGCCCAGCAGGGTCTGCGCCACGGCGTCGGGCTGGTCATGGATCTCCTTCTCCATGAACGAGCTGAACCCGCCCTTCTCGGCAGAGGCAGGGTCCCAGTCCACGTGGTATTCCTTGCCCTGGGCAGGGTTGCCGAAGAAATCGGTGATCTCCACCGT
>NZ_VAHM01000050.1 GCF_005796185.1 Pseudarthrobacter sp. NamB4 | reverse complement strand
GGTCCCGGCATACGCGGCGGTTCCGCAGGCCAGCACGATAATCTTGTTGACCTTCTTCAACAGCTCCGGATCGATCCGCAGCTCGTCCAGGGTCAGCTTGCCATTAATGTCAGATCGGCCCAGCAGGGTCTGCGCCACGGCGTCGGGCTGGTCATGGATTTCCTTCTCCATGAACGAACTGAACCCGCCGCCCTTCTCGGCAGAGGCAGGGTCCCAGTCCACGTTGTATTCCTTGCCCTGGGCAGGGTTGCCGAAGAAATCAGTGATCTCCACCGC
>NZ_VAHM01000005.1 GCF_005796185.1 Pseudarthrobacter sp. NamB4 | reverse complement strand
CGCGGAGCCCGCCATTATGGCCTTGGTATAGGGTTGAAGCCATGATTCCTGCTGTTGTGCCCTGTACTGACCGCGCCCTCTGGGACGAATTCGTTGACCAATTTCAGGGCCATCCGCAGCAGCTGTGGGGCTGGGGCGAGACCAAGGCGATGCACGGCTGGTCAGTGGACCGGGTGCTCGTCAAGGACGGTGACAACACCATCGGCTGCGCGCAATTGCTGGTCCGCCGCCTTCCGCTTCCGTTCCGGGCCCTGGTCTACATCCCCCGGGGGCCCATGTGTTCGGCCGAGAACGCACAGGTAGTCCTCAACCGGCTGGCCGAGCATGCGGCCGTCCGGCACCGCGGAGTCGCCCTGAGCATCGAACCGGACTGGGACCACGACTCCGTTGTTGCGGGTGCCGTGGCTGCAGCCGGATTCCGTCCCTCCACGAACACCGTGCTGATTCCGCGCACGCTGATCCTCGACCTGAACAGGTCCGACGACGAGCTGATGGCGGACATGTCCAAGTCCACCCGCGCCAATATCCGCAAGGCTATGCGCAGCGACGTGGAGTTCCGCAAGGTGAAGAACGATGCGGAACTTGAGCAGGTGCTTGCCATCTACCACGAGACGGCGGAACGCGCCGGGTTCGGGATCCACGAAGACCAGTATTACCGCGACATCTTCCGCAACATGGGTGACGGCTCACCAATCATCGGCGCGTTCGACGGCGAGCAGCTGCTGGCATTCGCCTGGCTCGCCAGGAGCGGCTCCACGGCTTTTGAGCTGTACGGTGGCGTCTCTGCCGAAGGGCAGAAACAGCGCGTCAACTACGGCGTGAAGTGGGCCGCGCTCCAGGCCATGCGCGAAGATGGCTGCACACGGTACGACTTCAACGGCCTGCTCAATGACGGAATCTCGGACTTTAAGAAGCAGTTCGCCAAGCACGAGAACATGCTCATGGGCACCTGGGAGAAGCCGCTCTCGCCGCTCTACCCCGTCTATGCACAGGCAATGCCCCTGGCGCGCCGCGGGCTGCAAACCGCTCGGCGCCTCGTGAAGGCAGCTGCCCGGCAGGTCCGTCCGGTACTGCAGCGCCTGCGCCCCGGCAGCTAGCTTCACAGGCGGCTGGCGGGGCTTCATAGCAGCCGGTTGGCCGCCAAGCCGGCTAGCGAAGGCCGGTGGTCACCGCGAACGCCAGGGCGGGCACGGTACTGCCCGCCACGGGGTGGACGTTGACGGGGGCCTCGGCCGCGGCCAGGAAAGCGCTGCCGCCACGGGAGAGCTGAAGGTCACCCTTGGGCGAATCGAGATATATATTCCCGGCCACCACAATCACCACTGCTGCTCCCGCCTGTGCCAGCGGAACCGGGCCCGCGTCCGGTGCCAGCTCGATGCGCTGAAGCTGGAACTCCTCGAACGGCGGGCGGAAGACTTCCTGGTCCAGTTCCGTCCTTTCGGCCGGGAGCATGGGCACTGCAACAGGACGAAAGTCAATGGTCCGCAGGAGTTCGGGCACGTCCACGAACTTCGGAGTCAGGCCACCGCGCAGGACATTGTCCGAGGAGGCCATCACTTCCACGCCCAGACCGTGCAAATAGGCGTGGACATTTCCAGCGGGGAGGTAGACAGCCTCACCCGGCGCCAGCGAGATGCGGTTCAGCAGCAGTGAGATCAGTACCCCGGGATCACCGGGGTACTTCTCGTTGAGGCTGATGACCGTGTTGAGTTCGGCCTCGTACGGGGCCAGGGGAGCGCCGGAGACCAGCGCCGCCACTACCAGCGCCGTGTCATCAGAGACGGACCCGCCACCGGTGATCAGGCGTTCAAAGGCCGCCCGGAGACCGGCACCTTCATCGGTGGAGGCGAGGTCTCCAAGCAGCGAACCGATCAGCGGCGGCACATCGCCTCCCGCTTCATCGAACGCTGCTGCCACGTGGGCCAGGATGTTCCGTGTTTCCGCCGCCGGGCGGAAACCGCAGAGTGCCTCGAACGGTGTCAGGGCAAAAATCATCTCGGGCTTATGGTTGTCGTCCCGGTAATTCCTGTTGGGCGCGTTTGCCGCCAGTCCCTCGGCATTTTCGCGCGCAAAGCCAGCCCGCGCCTGCTCGAGGCTGGGATGAACCTGAAGGGACAGCGGCTGCGCCGCGGCCAGGATCTTTGCCAGGAACGGCAGCCGCGGGCCGAAACGCGTCACAGACTCCGTGCCCAGGAAATGCTCCGGGTCGCTGGCCACCAAAGCATCAAGGGGGGTGGCCGTCCCATCTTCGGGGACGTGCGCTACGGACGGTGAGTCCGGGTGCGCGCCAATCCACAGCTCTGCTTCCGGCCGGCCTGACTCCTCCCGTCCCAGGAGGGAGGCGATGGCCGTCGTCGAACCCCAGGCGTAGTCCCGCAGGACATTCTCAATCTCGTACAAAGCCGTTCCGTTCCCCTAGGTTTGCTTATTGAATCCGGCTACAGCGGAGCGCACTGGCCGTTGGTTGCCACGAGTTCACTGATGTACGGCTCATTGCCCTCGAGCTTGAGCTGGTTCAGCATCTCTTCCGTAATCAGTTCGCCGTCCGGTGTGGTGGTCACCGGGGTGAAGTCCGACGGCGCGGGGGACTGTTGCGTTTTGACCCTTCCAGCCAGCGACGCAGCCTGGAAGTGCGGCGCCGCGGCTGCCTGGATGTGCCCGGCACCGGCACCCGGGGCCACCATGACGTCGTCGGGGATGCCCGTGGACTGGCTACCCCCGGCCGATGCCGATGCCAGCAACTGGTCCACCCGGTCATGAATCTGGTCGAAGTCCGGAACGGTGGAGAAGGAGGCATCGAAGTCGGGCGGCCCGATGGTGAGCCGCTTGATGTCCTGGCCCTTGGCCTTAATCGCCAGATCCACAAAGCTGCCCAGCTGCGACGCGGAGATGTTGGAGTCCACCACCTTGGTGCCCGCGTTGGCGATGTCCTCGAATTTCGACAGCAGGGTTGCGGGGTCGAGCTGCTTCAGCATCGCCTGCTGCACGCACTGCTGACGCTGGATGCGGGCGTAGTCATCCACGTACTCCCGCGACCTGCCGTACCAGAGCGCCTGGTTGCCGTCGAGGGTCTGCTCACCGGCAGGGATCCAGCCCAGAGGCATGCCGTGGGTCTTGGTGGCCTCGTCGAAGTAGCCGCTCATGGGCACCCAGCCGCCGGCCTTGATCCTGATGCCGCCCATCGCATCAATGAGCTTGGCGAAACCCTCCATGTCCACCAGCACATAGGCCTGGACCGTGATTCCGAGCGTTCCGGAGACGGCTTCCAGCGTGGCCTGGGCACCGGGATCGGCTACATCCGGGTAGAGATCGGCATATTCGTTGGTGACTTCGGTGTTGATGGCGTTGATAAGGCACTCGTCGCCGCAGTTGTAACCGTCCGGATAGATGGCCCGCATGGGCGAGTCTTTGCTGAACTGGGCGTTCTGGAGGTTCCGGGGCACCGAAATGATCGCGGTCCGGCCCGATTCGGCATCCACGCTGAGCACGGAAAGGCTGTCCGGACGCCTGCCGGTGCGGTCGTCGCCGGCGTCCCCTCCCATCATCAGGAAGTTGTAGCGCCCGTCCACCGGTTCGATGACGGGACCGGAAGAAAAGATGCTGCCGATGGCGTTGCGGCCCACGTTGAGCAGGTAGGCGAGGTAGCTGAGCGAGCCGCTGCCCAGGACCAGCGCGAGCACGAGCACAATCACGACGGCGGGCCGTGCGGAGGGTGCCAGCAGCACAGGACGGATGAGCCGCAGTGTGTTGATGAAGAGCACTGCCCATCCCGCGGCCAGCGCTACCAGCAGGATGACAATCGCCAGCGAGGCAAAAGGATTGGTGACGATGCTGATCAGCAGGCTCCGGTTAAGGAGCAGCAGGAGTCCCGCCAGCAGGACCGCGGCCCACACCCCGAGCGTCACGCGCAGCGCGGCCCGGCCCAGTTTCCGGTCCCCGGCCACCAATTGCGCGCTGCCCGGGATGAAGAGGGTAAGCAGCACCAGCACGAAGGCACGTTTGGTGCGGACCGGAGGGGAGGCACTGACCGGGTACCGGACGGGATCGGTCAGGCCGGTGTCCGTGTCTGACTGCGGGACTTTGCTGCTTGTCATACGCGCCGCCTAGCGGCTGCCCCGGAGCGTGCCGTTGCCATCGGCGAAGACTTCGCTGACTTTTTGCCGCAGGTTCGCGCCCTTGCGGGAGGCGACGGCGTTCAGGTCGGCTGCGAATTCCAAGAGGTCGGTGCGCAGCGACGCCGCCAGCTCGTCCGTGCCCGCAGCGAGCATCCGCACGGCAAGGAGCCCTGCGTTGCGGGCCCCGGCGATGGAGACGGTGGCCACCGGAACGCCGGCCGGCATTTGGACGATGGACAGCAGTGAATCCATCCCGTCCAGGGTTTTCAGGGGGACGGGTACGCCGATGACCGGAAGCGGCGTGACGCTTGCCAGCATGCCCGGCAGGTGTGCTGCACCGCCTGCGCCGGCAATGATCACCCGCAGTCCGCGCTCGTGTGCCGTCTGTCCGTAGCGGATCATCTCCGTGGGCATGCGGTGCGCTGACACCACGTCCGCTTCAAAGGGAATCCTGAACTCCGCCAGCGCATCAGCCGCTGCCTCCATCACCGGCCAGTCCGAGTCGGAGCCCATGACCAGTCCCACCAGCGGGGCGGTCGGCGAAGCGGCGGACTGTGCTTGGGCACTCATGCGGTCTCCTCGAAAGTCTGCGACCGTTCTTCTGCCGGAACCCGACCGTCGCGGATGATGTTTGCTACCAGGGCGGCGCGGCGGCGGACGGTCTCGACGTCCGCGGTGGATTGGCCCACCAGGTTCACGTGTCCGACCTTGCGGCCGGGGCGCACCGACTTGCCATAACAGTGGACTTTGGCAGCAGGCTCGCTGGCGAGCGCCAGCGGGTAGGCGGAAAACAGGTCCTGGTTTTCGCCCCCGAGGAAGTTCTTCATCACCGCGACGGGGGCAAGCGCATCGGTGGCTCCCAGGGGGAGGTTGAGCACTGCGCGCAGGTGCTGCTCGAACTGGCTGGTCACCGACCCGTCCTGCGTCCAGTGCCCGGTGTTGTGCGGGCGCATGGCAAGTTCGTTGATGAGGAATCCGGCGCCGGTTCCGGGGGTCTCGAACAGTTCCACGGCCAGCACGCCCGTCACGCCCAGTTCGCCGGCAATCCGCAGCGCCGCATCCTCGGCGGCTGCCGCAACTTCCACCGGGATGTCCAGTGCAGGCGCTATCACTTCGTCACACACACCATCCACCTGGATGGTGTGGACTACCGGCCATGCACGGGCTTCGCCGTCGGGGGTCCTGGCAACCAGCGCGGAAAGCTCGCGGGTGAAGTCGACCTTGGCCTCGACGAGGAGCGGGCTCATGGAGTCAAACCAGTCACTGGTCTCCGCGGCCTCCTCTGCAGATGAAACGATGCGGACCCCCTTGCCGTCGTACCCGCCGCGTGGCATTTTCAGCACCACGGGCCAGCCTGTCTCTTCACCGAAGCCGACCAGTGCTGCCACGTCCTGCACCTCTGCCCACGCGGGGTTGGGCAGCTCCAGCCGGTCGATCGCTGCCCGCATAACCAGCTTGTCCTGCGCATGGACGAGTGCATCCGGCCCCGGCTGGACATTGACGCCGGCCTCCTGAAGGGCGCGGAGATGCCCTGTGGGCACGTGCTCGTGGTCAAAGGTCATGACGTCCAGGCCCTGTGCAAAGTCCAGGAGCGTCTGGAGGTCCTTGTAGTCGCCCACTGGGGAAGAGGACACTGCCGATACGGCGGAGACGTCGTCGCCTTCGGCAAGGACGCGGAGTTCGAAGCCGAGCGCAGTTGCGGCCGGCGCCATCATTCGGGCTAGCTGGCCGCCGCCAACTACACCTATCACTGGAAAAGTCACAGTAGCCAGCCTACCGAAGACCGCCCGTATCCCGCGTTTCCGTGCCGTCGGCCGGGGAGTGTTTCGGCGGCTGCCCACTCCGCGGGCACAGGTTAGGGAGGCTGTGGCACAGGTTTGGGGGCTAAAATAGGCCTCTGGCCCGATGGCCCACAGTTCACAAAGCCATGGAGGGCCATGATCACCGCACTTGCAGACCGTATTCGGGGGCTCGCCTCGCTTTTTTGGCGCGAGGTGGCCAAGTTCGGAGCAGTAGGCGGGGTGGCGTTCGTCATTGACAACGGCCTGACCTACTACCTGATGCATGGCCCGATGACCGACAGCGAGGCCAAGGCGAGGTTTGTTGGCGCCTCGGTGGCCACGGTCTTCTCGTGGATCGCCAATCGGTTGTGGACATTCCGGCACCGCCGCCAGGCCAACGTGCTCCGCGAATTCCTGATGTTTGTCCTTATCAACGGGATTGGCATCGGCATTTCCACGGGCTTTACGGCCCTTGCCAAGTACGGGCTGGGCGTTACGGACAAGAACCTGCTGTTCTCTGCCGGGGTGTTGGGCATCCTGGTGGCTACGGTGGTCCGATTCTTCGCCTACCGCTTTTTGGTGTTCAACCAGGAACTGGACCAGGAACCCGAGTTTTCCCACGACCACGAGCTCATCGAGCTCCACCACCACAAGGAACACGAGGTTGCAGTGGAGCGGGCTGTGGAGCGCGAGCCTGCCCCTGAAGGTCCCGCCAAGCAGTAGCGGAACCGGTTTGGCAGGGCCGGTCCGCCGGAAGCCTCAGCTTTTCTAGCTGCCGTGGATCCGCTCCGCCGCCAGAAGCTTGTCCGTCAGTTCCACGTCCTGATGCGTAAGCACCACTGAGCCGTCACGCCGCCAGGCACCAAGGGCATTGGAGAGGGCAGCCTCCAGTCCGTCACCGGCGGGTATGTGGAGACGGACGCCTTCTTCATGGGCAACGGCGAAGCCCTCCAGCAGGTCCCGGTGAAGGTGCCGGCGCCCGTCGCTGCCCACAATGGCGCATGCTGAAGGATCGGGATCCGCGTGCGGCATGAAGACGTCCCCATGGGAGCGGACCTCGGCCGCATAGTCAAGGTGTCCGGAGGCCAGCTCACCGGGCCAGCGCATGGCCAGCGCCGGAAGCGCAACGGCAATCACGGCGTCGTAGCGTCCTGTTGCGGATGCGGGCTCGGCGGTGACCAAGAAATCCGCTGCCTCCCCGTCCAGTACAGTCTCCAGCCCGAGCTGCCAGGCGGCCAGCGCCCACACCATGGCTTTCCAGTGCGCCGGAAGGTCAAGCCGGAGCCGCATGCCTGGTTCAGCGTCCAGTTCGTCCTGGAGCAGATTGCTCGTCTTGGCAACCCAGTTGTCCAGCACCCTGCCGGACAACTCCACCCGCTCGGCGTCCGGGCCGTACCAGGTAAGGCGCGGAGCGGTGGAATTGCCGGAACGAAGGGCTGCCATGAGATCAGATGCGGGGGTGTCCATGGCTACATCCTGCCACCGGCACAGAAGCTGGTCACTGCCGATGCTGCCGTTGCCAGGCCTAACAGCACACATCAGACCAGCGTGGTGTGAAATATCTCACATGGAACGCTCAGTTTGCTTGCTAATTTTTCGGGATGCAGGTATTTTCCAGCATTTGACGGCAATTTGGCGGCTTCCGGAAGCCTCACCTGCCGGCCGAGGACTTCCGGCGGCCGCGTCGGAAAAATTCCCGGGCGTGGCGTGCGCCAACTTCAACAGCCGGAGTGATTATTATCCGGCAGCGGCTTGACTCGCCCTAGTTACACACGTGTAATTAGATAACTAAAGGCAACTGCGTAAATGCCGGCACATCACCGAGTGCCACCTATCAGGCAGGGGCTGCAACATCAGGAGGGTCGCCGTGGGGCAAGCAGAGCGTATCCAGGAAGATGCCGTCGTGGCCGGTCAGGCGACGGCGAAGTACCGGGCCCGGGGGGTGCCCAGCGATTGGTTCGTGGACCCGGCCGATCCTGATGCTGCCGAGCGGTACAACAGGGACGCCACCGGCCTGCTGGAAGACCAGGCAACTGCCTTCCTCGCGGCCCATGAAGCCCTGCTGGACGGCGGTGCGGACCCCGACGATGACCTCGACCCGCCCATGGAACTGGCAGCCGCCAGCGCAAGCCAGCCGGTATGGATTGGATTGCCCCTCCAGCAGGATTTCGACGACGAAGGCGAGCTGGGCTGGCAAACAGACGCCCTGTGCGCCCAGACGGACCCGGAGGCCTTTTTCCCGGAGAAGGGCGGGTCCACCCGAGATGCGAAGAAGGTGTGCGGGGCCTGCAACGTTCGCTCCCAGTGCCTGGAATATGCACTGGCGAATGACGAACGGTTCGGGATCTGGGGAGGCCTTTCCGAGCGCGAGCGCCGGCGGCTGAGGAAGCGGGCAGTCTAATTCACCAGGATGTCCATGTCACTGCCGTTGTGGTAGCCCATAACGGCAGCGACTATCTTCCCCGAACCCTCGCGGCCCTGGCGGACCAGACCCGGCCCGTGAACTACGCCATCGGCGTCGACACCGGTTCCCGCGACGATTCCAAGGAACTGCTTCAACGGGCCCTGGGTGAAGCTAACGTGGTCAGCCACCAGCGCGGCAAAGGCGGCATGGGAGCCGCTGTTTCCGCCGGGCTGGCAGAGCTCGCACCGTGGAGCGGAAGCGCTGCCGGCGGCAGGTCCGAGTGGATCTGGCTGCTCCACGACGACGCAGCCCCTGACCCGCAGGCTTTGGCCGAGCTGCTCAGCGCCGTCGAACGTGCCCCTTCCGTGACCGTTGCCGGTTGCAAGCAATTGGATTGGCATGCGGGGAGGAACCTGATAGATGTCGGCCTTTCCACGAGCCGCTGGGCGGAGCGGTTGACCCTGATCGACGCCGACGAGCTCGACCAGGGGCAATACGACGGACGCAGCGACACCTTCGCGGTGAATTCCGCCGGCATGCTGGTGCGCCGCGACGTTTGGGAGCAACTGGACGGCTTCGACCCTGCCCTGCCGGGCAGCGGCGACGACGTTGACTTCTGCTGGCGCAACCGGCTGGCCGGGCACCGCGTGGTGGTTGTACCGGCAGCCAGGATGTTCCACGTGGCGCACCGGCCCCATGCCCTGGGCAACGCCGCAGCAGCGCGGAAAGCCCAGGTTCACCTGCGCCTCAAGCATGCCCCACTGGGGATGGTTCCGGTTCATTGGGCAGGGGCGCTCCTGGGCAGCCTGTTCAAACTCGTGCTGAGCATTCTGGTCAAGGACCCAGGGCACGGCGTGTCGCAGCTCGTTGCCACCTGCGCTGCCTTGAGCCGGCCGCGGGCGGTCGCGAGGACCCGCCGCAGCGCGCGGCAAACCCGCCGGATCCGTCGCTCCGTCATCCGCAAGCTCCAGACGCCCAGGCGCGAAGTCTGGAGCCATCGGCGGTCCCTGATGGAGGCTCTTGGATCGGATACATCGCCCCCGGACGACCTTGAGCAGGATCCGCTGGCCCACCAGCCGTCGGGCGATGCGTCCGACGACTTTGCGGCGTTGGCCACCACGAAGCGGGGCTGGGTGGGCAACGGTGCACTTGCCGCCGTCATCCTTGCGTCTGTTGCGTCCCTCCTGGCCCTGACGGGTCTTTTCCGGGCTGACGCCGTCGCTGGTGGTGCCCTTATTCCAGTCTCCGCCAGCCTGGGTGACATCTGGCACCACGCCTCCAGCTGGTGGATTAACCTGGGGGCAGGGCTGCCCGGCAGGGGAGATCCATTCGACTACGTCCTCTGGATCCTGGGCGTCCTGGGAGGAGGCGACGCCAACCCGGCCGTGGCCTGGCTGCTCCTGCTTGCGGCGCCGCTGTCCGCGCTCACTGCATGGTTCGCCGCCGGAGGGCTGACGGTCCGCCGCCGGCTCCGGCTTGCCGCGGCAGTCCTTTGGGCCGCCGCCCCTGCACTCCAGGTGGCACTGAACCAAGGCAGGGCCGGCGCCCTGATTGCCCACATCATGCTCCCCCTGCTGGTCCTCGCACTGCTGAGGGCGACTGGATCAGCTGCAGGGCACGGCCGCTTCAGGCTGCCGCCCCCTTCTGAACGCCGCCCCTTTGAAAAGCCACCTGCAAGGCCTGGCATCAACGGCATCCCGTCGTGGACGGCAGCGGCCGCAGCCGGTCTTGTGCTGGCTGTTGTTGTTGCCTCTGCTCCTTCACTCCTGGCCCCGTCCGCCGTGGTCATCGTGCTCTGCGGCCTCCTGCTTGGCCGCCGCGGCCGCACAGTCTGGTGGGCACTGCTGCCCACAGCCGCCCTGTTCATTCCCTTCGGACTCTCCGTGCTTGACCGGCCGCGGGCGTTGCTGGCGGATCCTGGCCTGCCCCTGGCTTTTGACGCCGCTCCAGCGTGGCAGCAATTCCTGGGCCAGCCCCTGCGGTTTGATCCGCAGGGAGGGCTGGAAGGGCTTCCACTCTTCGCCGGCGGCACGGTGCCCTGGGCGCTGTTGCTGGCGCTCCTCGTGGCCGCCCCGGTGCTGGCACTGGCTCTTGCCGGGCTTTTGATACCCGGGAACCGTGCCAGGCTGGCGGGGTCTTTCTGGGTCGCTGGGATCATCGCTCTCGTCGGTGGGTGGTTGGCCAGCCACGTGGCCACTGCGGTGAACGCGGACGTCCTCGTGACTCCCTTCACGGGTCCGGCTGTCTCAGCCACCGCTTTCGCCCTCCTGGCAGCAGGCATCCTGGGAGGAGAGAGACTCCTGGCGATGGCGGACAGCGCGGCGGCCGGCACCCGGGCCAGGCACAAGGCAGCTTTTCGCTCAGCCGTTGCCCTTGGCATGGTAATCCTGCTTGCCGGGCCCTTGGCCGGAATGGCTGCCTGGTCAGCCCAAAACCTGCTCCGCCCCGGCACCGCTGCCTCCGCCGCCGGGACCGGTTCCCCGTCCGCCGGCGCCGAAACCGGCTCCGCGGCAACTGGTTCCGGGGGAGACCGCCCAGCCGCCCCGCTCGGTGCTAAGCGTCTGGTGGAAGCCGTTAATGCCAGGACGCTTCCCGCCACTGCGATCGACCGGGGAACCGGGCCGGAGCAGACCCGGACGCTGCTCATCAGCACGCGCGACGACGGAACGTTTGACGCATCCGTGGTGCGCGGCTCCGGCACCACCCTCGACAACCTGTCCACCATTGCCTCCGCACGGAACATCATCGGCAGCCCCGGAAGCGAGACCGTCCGCGAGGACGACGACGTCTCATCCACAGTCCGGCGTGCGGTGGCCACCCTCGTTGTGGGCCAGGGAGTGGACCCGCGCAGCGACCTGGAGCAGCTGGGTGTGGGATTCCTCGTCCTGCGCTCAACGGATACCGCGGCCCAGCTGACGGCAAGCAGAATGGATGCGGTACCGGGGCTCGTGGCGGTCGGCCAGACCGATGTGGGCTGGCTCTGGCGGATTACCCCGTTGAACCGGCCGGCGCTGGAGGCCGCCGATGTGGCACACCGGGTGAGGATCGTGGATGGGAGCGGCGCTGCCATCGCGTTGGTGCCCTCGGCCTATAACGACGTGGACGCCCCCGTGCCGGCCGGCCCCGAAGGGCGCCTGCTGGTGCTCGCTGAACGCGCCGATTCCGGCTGGAGCGCGTGGCTTGACGGCCGCAGGCTGACATCGACCACCTCCGGCTGGTCCCAGGCCTTCACCCTCCCCGCGGCCGGAGGCCATCTGACAGTCCGCTACGAGAACCCCTGGGCGCTGTGGACGGCCATTGCCCAGGCCACAGTGATTGGGCTGACGGTCCTGCTCGCCATCCCAATACCGGCCCGGCGGCCGAGGACCGGCCTGTCCCGTGACGAGGGCTCCCTGCGTAAGGAACACCAGAATGCATGAGCACAAAGTCCCCGGCGGGGCGCCCGATGCCCACCACGATGGTGGCCCCGTCACGCCGACAGGGACGGAGTCATCAGCTCTGAGGCCCGCAGGCAGCGGCTCAACAGCCACCGGCCAGCGGCCTGCCGGCAAAGGAAACAGGGCGGCATTGATCGGGGCCGCGGCGGCAGCACTCATCCTGGCCGGCGCCGGAGCGGTAGTTGCCGGCGGATCGCTCCTGCCGGTTCCTGAGTCGACCCGGCCCGTGCCCGCCACGGCAGCAGCGGTCCCGGCAGGGACTAGCCTGGGCGTCTGTCCTGGTCCTGCCCGGCTGCTCGAGGGCACAGAAGCGGGAACCGATCCACAATTCAGTCCCGTTTCTGCTACTGCGGCCAGTGCCGTGACCGGTGCGGTGCTGGGTGCGGCAGGGGTACTGCCTGCCAGCCGGCTGGCCCAGCTGGACGGGACTGCCGCCGTCGAGATCGCCAAAGAATCCGGTCAGTCGCCGGCTCCGGCCGGCCCGCCCCAGGAACCTGTGGCGGGCGTGCTCGCGTCCCGGCCGGTGGACCAGGTGACCATTCTCAGTGCCGATGCGTTGTCGAACCAACAGGCTTCATCTGCAGGGGCGATGAAATTCACCGCTAGCGACGGTGACCTCCAGGGCACCGCGACGTCCAACTGCCAGCAGCCCTCCAACGACCAGTGGCTCGCGGGGGCAAGCACCACTGTGGGGCGGACGTCCGTGCTGATCCTGGCAAATGCCTCCAGCACACCGGCCACGGTGAGCCTTGAGCTTTTCGGCGGCGGCGGACAGATCCAGGCACCAGGCAGCCGAGGCCTGCTGGTAGCGCCGGGAACGTCGCGGTCCATAGTCCTCGCGGGGCTCGCGCCCGGAGAGGAGCAGCTCAGCGTCCATGTCCGCAGTGCGGGCGGTCCTGTCGCAGCAGTGATCCAGCAAAGCGTCCTGCGCGGCCTAACGCCGGGAGGAGTGGACTTCATCGCCCCCGGCGCGGCGCCTGCAGTACGGCAGGTCATGGCGGGCGTCGACATCCAGGACCCTGCCGGACTGGCCCAGCTGACCGGCAAGCCAGGGTACGAGGACGCCGGACCCGCGCTCCACCTGACAGTGCCCGGTCCGTCGGATGCAGTGGTGGAAGTCAAGCTCTACGGCAGTGACGGCCAGAAGGCACTGCCCTCCGGCGGTGTCGTCACTGCCAAGGCCGGGGCTGTCACCGAAGTTTCCCTCGCGGGTGTCCCCGCCGGGCAATACACGGTGGCCGCATTATCAGACGTTTCTTTTGTGGCCGCTGCGCGCGTCTCACGCGGGCTCCAGGAAGGCCAGGCCTCGGACGTGGCGTGGGCAGCGTCCGGAGTTCGCCTCGGGAGCCAGCACGTTGTTCCGGTGCCCCAGGGCGGGGTCCGCCACATGGTCTTCGGTGCGCTGGATGACAGGGCTACCATCACCTACTCAGCCATCACATCCGACGGCAAGGTCCGCGCGGCGTCCACCGCAGATATCGCCGGCGGCACCACGTCCTCCATCGCCGTTCCTGACAAGGTGGAGGATGCCGGCGTGGTGGGCTACGTGGTGTCCGCCTCCGGCGGAGCGGCCTACGGGGCTTTGCTGGTGCAGCAGGACGGCAGGAACGACGTATCCACCCTGGCGTTCCTGCCGGAAGCCGCAGGCCAGGAAACAGTGCCGGTTACCCTTAGCTACTGAGGACCTCAGGGGCTCAGTTGCCGGCGTCAGTACCGGCGGCGGTAGACCGGGTCCAGTGTCTCCGGAGCAACTCCCAGCATCTCAGCGGTGTGCTCCACCACGACGTCATGAACCAGGTCCTGGAGCTCTTCGGGGCCGGGGCAGGCCTGCTCAACCACGCGCCGGTACACCGTGATCATCGGTCCTTCGCCGTCCGTAGCCGGAGTGTAGGAGCCCATGGGGGCTGTGGCGGCGTTGGCCGCCAACTGTTCCAGATCGGGCGGAATCTCATCCACGCCGAACCGGACGCCGTCCAAAGTCTTTCCCCAGATATCGTGGAGGCGTTGTGCCGAATCGAGCACCATGTCATCAAAGCGGTCCGAGCGCGTGCGGTAACCGGGATGTGTTGGGAGCATGACCTCCCCGCGGAGTCCCCGTCCGTGGCGGTTCCGGCGGCGCATTGCGAAGCTTTTGCCCGGAGAACCGGTGCCCTGAACTTCCGGGGCATCCGGATCAGCCAACCGGACCGTGAAACCTGATTTCTGGTTCGATGACTGCATACTTCGACTCTAAACCCGCCGCTTGATTTACGCGATAGATTCCACCTGCAGCGAAGGCGCGTCCTGCCCGCAGTGCCAATGCGCCGTTTTGGCACCGACACGGAGTAGTCTGTGATGTCGTGGGAGCTATCCGTCAGTGTTCAAGATCGGCCTGCCGCCAGTCAGCGGTGGCAACTCTGACCTACGTGTACGCAGACTCCACCGCGGTCCTGGGTCCGCTCGCCACGTACGCCGAGCCCCACTGTTACGATCTCTGCGAACAGCACGCAGACTCCCTCACCGTTCCCCGCGGCTGGGAAGTCCTGCGGCTGGCCATGCCCGCAACGCCCCAGCAGCCCGGCCCTGACGACCTTCTGGCCCTGGCCAACGCTGTCCGGGACGCAGCGGCGTTGCCCACCCAGGCCCAGCAGCCTCCTGCCCAGCGCGGCCACCATTCAGCCCTCGAAGCGCCGGCCGGGGCAGAAGGCACCCGAAGGGGACACCTGCGCGTGCTGCGTGAACCCTCCTGAGCACCGTCTGGCGGTAGGCTGGTAGCTGAAACCAGTCCGCTACCGGCGCGAGCGCGCCCGCCAGGGAGCATCACTACATGCCAAAAATCAGTCCTGAGCTTTTGTCCGTCCTGCGGTGCCCCGTGACGGGCGCACCCCTGGTCCAGGAGGGCGAGGAACTGGTGGCCGCCCTCACCGGCGAAGCCGGGGCCGCACCGCGGTATGCCATCGAGGACGGGATTCCGCTGCTCCTGCCTCCAGAGCTGCTCCCGGCAGCCACCGCCGCCGGGATGGACCAGCACAATTCCGCTTCCGGAACTTCTGAGGCCCCCTAGCGGAACCACCGGGCTATCCAACCCCAGGAGCACAAGCACCGCGGTTGCCGCTCCGCACCCATACAGAAATACCGGGACATCAGCATTCCGGACGGGACTAAGGACCATTCATGACTTTTGATTACAAGGTTGCCGATATCACGCTGGCCGAAGCCGGCCGCCACCAGATCCGCCTTGCCGAACACGAAATGCCCGGCCTGATGGCGCTTCGGGAGGAATTCGGGCCCACTCAGCCGCTCAAGGGTGCACGGATCGCAGGATCCCTGCACATGACGGTGCAGACTGCCGTACTGATCGAAACGCTTACCGCCCTGGGCGCTGAGGTCCGCTGGGCCTCCTGCAATATCTTCTCCACGCAGGACGAGGCCGCCGCGGCCGTGGTTGTGGGCAACGGCACTGTTGAGGACCCGCAGGGCGTGCCCGTGTTCGCCTGGAAGGGCGAAACCCTCGAAGAGTACTGGTGGACCGCCGAGCAGATCCTCACGTGGCCGGGCGCCGAGTCCAACCCGGAGCTCGGACCGAACATGATCCTTGACGACGGCGGGGACGCCACCATGCTGGTGCACAAGGGCGTCGAGTTCGAGGCCGCAGGCAACGTGCCGTCCGCGGACCCCACTGACTCCGAAGAGTACGGAATCTTCCTGGACGTGCTGCGCCGTTCCATTGGGGCGGACCCGCACAAGTGGACCAGGATCGCAGCCACCATCAAGGGCGTCAGCGAGGAAACCACCACGGGAGTCCACCGTCTCTACCAGCTTGCCGAACAGGGCAAGCTGCTGTTCCCCGCCATCAACGTCAACGACTCCGTCACCAAGAGCAAGTTTGATAACAAGTACGGAATCAGGCACTCGCTGCCGGACGGCATCAACCGCGCCACGGACGTACTCATGGGCGGCAAGGTCGCCGTCGTCTGCGGCTACGGCGACGTTGGCAAGGGAGCCGCGGAAGCGCTGCGCGGCCAGGGTTCGCGTGTCATTGTCACCGAAATCGACCCCATCTGCGCGCTGCAGGCAGCGATGGACGGCTACCAAGTGGCAAAGCTTGAATCCGTCCTTTCCCAGGGCGATATCTTCATCACCACCACGGGCAACAAGGACGTCATCATGGCCGAGCACATGGCCGGCATGAAGAATAAGGCGATAGTCGGCAACATCGGTCACTTCGACAACGAGATCGACATGGCCGGGCTGGCCAAGGTCCCCGGCATCAAGAAGGTGGAAATCAAGCCGCAGGTCCACGAATGGGTCTTTGACGAGGGCAGTGATGCAGAACGCTCCATCATCGTCCTCTCGGAAGGGCGGCTGCTGAACCTGGGCAACGCCACGGGACACCCGTCCTTTGTGATGAGCAACTCCTTCGCCAACCAGACCATCGCCCAAATAGAGCTGTGGACCAAGAAGGATCAGCCGGAAAGCGAACGCGAATACGAAAACCAGGTGTACGTCCTCCCCAAGGTCCTTGATGAAAAGGTGGCCCGCCTGCACCTCGAGGCCCTGGGCGTTGAGCTGACCGAGCTGACCAAGGACCAGGCCGAGTACCTGGACATCGATGTTGCCGGCCCCTACAAGCCCGAGCACTACCGTTACTAAGAAGTGAGGTGCCCGGGTGCTGCGCGCACCCGGGCTGTTACTTCCTGCGCCTAGGATCAAAATATGGAGCCTGAAGTCCAATCCCGCCGCCCCGGGACCCTCAAGAAAATCCTCGTCGTGGTGGCCGTCTGCGTTCTCGCGGCCGTCGGCGGGGTTTTCGCTGCCGTGGCTCCGGGCCTCGCCCGGGGCGCCATTGAGTCCGAGGCCGGCTCCACCGTCAGGACGTCCCCTGGCATAGCCTCGCCGGTTATCGCCCCGGTCAAGTCCGAGGCCACACCGGCTGACGGCGCCAAGCAGGTGAACCCGGCAGCACCAGTTTCGCTGCAGGTGACCAACGGCACCATCGAGCGGGTCACACTTACCAGCACTTCAGGTGAAACGGTGGAGGGCCGCATCGACGCCGGAGGCACAGGCTGGTCAGCTGCCGCGCCGTTGAAGTTCAATACCGAGTACCGCTACACCTACGTCGTCAAGGACAGTGCGGGACGGGACACAAGCACCACCCAGTCCTTCAGCACAGTGTCCAGCTCGCATGAGGCGGACGCCGCCATCTACCCGCTGGACGGCATGAAAGTCGGTGTGGGGCAGCCTCTGCAGATCATCTTCAGCGAGCCCGTGCTTCACCGCGACGCCGTTGAGAAGGCCATCACCATCACCAGCAGCGCAGGCCAGGTAGGCGCGTTCCACTGGCACAGCGACACCATGGTGCGGTACCGGGCAGAAAACTTCTGGACTGCAAACTCCATTGTTTCCATGGACATGAAGCTCTTCGGCGTGGACCTCGGCAACGGCCAGATCGCCAACTTCAACAAGAAAGTCAACGTTTCCATCGGTGACAAAAAGGTGGCGGTCGCTGACGCCGCCGCGCACACGTTCACCCTGAGCGTCAACGACCAGGTGGTCAAGACCCTGCCGGTCAGCATGGGGGACAAGCGCTTCCCGTCTGCCCGCGGCTACGGGGTGCTGATGGAAAAGAAGCGGTATGACCACTTCCGGGCCTCAAGCATCGGACTGAAACCGGATGACCCCGCCTACTATGGCGACAAGGACGTGGAGTACACCATCCGTCTCACCCTGAGCGGTGCCTATATCCACCAGGCACTGGAGTCCGCCTACCCGTTTATCGGTAACACGAACGTCTCGCACGGCTGCATTGGTTTCGCTCCCGACGGCGCCGCCTGGGTTTTTGAGAACATGGGCACCGGGGACGTGGTCAACATTGTGAACACCGAAGGTGATTACGCCGCACACGACGACGGGTTCGGGGACTGGAACATCCCCTGGAGTGAATACGACAACTAGGGGCTCAGCTACCGAATGGCAGCCGGTGCAGCCTCTCGCCAACCTCGGTGTTGCGCCGTCGTGATTGCGTCAGCCGGTTGAGTTCCCTGTTCCGGCGTTCAGCGACGACGGCGGCGAGGTAGTCGTCCGGGGTGGTCCCCGGCGGCGGCGGCGGAGCCACGTGGGCGGAAAGCTCCGAAGCGATGGATGTTGACAGCTCCGCCCGCGACCGGGGAGCCATCCGTCCCGCCTGCCGAATGAATTGGGAAGCCCTCCGCGCGGTCGCATCCGGAATCCTGCCGATGTCGGCGCTGGCGGCCCAGGCCCGCAGCCGGGGCGGCACGAACACCGCAACGGGCTGCTCAACCGGTACCCTGGTGCGGATGGCGTAGGTTCCGGCCATGAGGTCCCCCAGCCGGCGGGACCTGTCATTAAACATGGCAACAGTCAGCGCAATCCCGCCGAACGTCAGGTAAATCTCGAGGAACCCTGTCAGGCCCCGGATCACGGCGTGGCGAAAGCGGATGGCGCCGCCGTCCTCCCGGACTACCCGGAGGCCGGCGGCCAGCTTTCCCAGCGACAGTCCGCGGCTTAGCGTTTCGACTGCCACGGGCACGATGACCAGGGAAAAGACCACACTGGACAGGACCAGGGCACGCAGCGCGGCCTCGTCCAGGTCCTCACCGGCAGCAGCCAGGCCCATCAGGATCACCACGAGCAGGATGACATTGAAAGCAACATCCAGCAGCAGGCCGAGTGCGCGAGCGGCAAAAGATGCCGGGCGCAGCTCCAGCAGCACTGCTTCGCCGGTGACTATCGAACTCACAGTTGCTCCTTGGTCTTCCGGCATAAGGTGTGGTCGCTCAAAGTCTAGTGCCGTGCCGCTAGGCTGGTGCCGTGGATATGGACGCCTTCACCGCTGTCAACGCGGACAAGTGGGCACGGCTGCACGAGCTCGCATCCCGGAACAGGCTGAGCGGGCGCGAGGCCGATGAACTGCTGGTGTTGTACCAGTCCACGTCCTCGCACCTGTCGCTGATCCGCTCGGTTGCCCCCGAAAGCGGACTTTCCGCCTCGCTGTCCGCCACCCTGGCACAGGCAAGGACACGCTTCACCGGCGCGCGGTCCAACCTGATGGCGGACTTGGCACGGTTTTTCGTCGTGGCACTGCCGGCCGCGTTTTACCGGCTGACCTGGCTGACACTCGCCTGCGGCGCAGCATTCACCCTCATCGGCGCGGCGTACGCACTCTGGATCGGCACGTCCCCCGAGGCCCTGCGGGCCGTGGCCTCAGAGGCGGCCGCCCGGCAATACATCGAGGAAGACTTCATCGACTACTACTCGGAAAACCCGGCGGCCTCCTTCGCCGGTGCCGTGTGGACCAACAACGCCTGGATCAGCGCCCAGGCGGTTGCCCTGGGGATCACCGGCTTCTGGGTCCCGATGATCCTGTTCATGAATGCACAGGGGGTGGGCATAGCAGCCGGAATCTTCGCCGCCGCTGGCAAGACCGACGTCTTTTTCAGCTACATCCTGCCGCACGGCCTCATGGAACTCACCGCCGTGTTCATTGCCAGCGCCGCAGGCCTGCGGATCTTCTGGGCCATGGTGTCCCCGGGCCCGCGGACCAGGGGCAGGGCTGTGGCGGAGGAGGGGAGATCCCTGATAACTGTGGCGCTGGGCCTGGTGCTGGTGCTGTTCGTGTCCGGCCTGGTGGAGGGATTCGTCACGCCGAGTGGGCTGCCGGTTTGGGCCAAGATCACTATTGGGGCAACAGTGCTGGCGGCCTACTGGACATATGTGATGGTCTGGGGGCGGCGCGCCTACCTGTCGGGTGAACGGGGTGACCTTCGGCGGGAGGATGCCGGTTATACGGAAATCGCTGCCTGAATCGTTGTAATCGGAACGGGGTGGTTCCTCGCCCAGCTGACGGCCCGGACGGTAGGCTCGAAAACAGATGAAGCGCGCCGGCTGGCCCCGGTTCGGCGTGGAAGCACAACGGAAGTGACGCTGCTGTGAAAGACGAAACACCGGCCCGCGCCAAAAGCGCGGAACCGCAGCCGGAACCTCTCCTGGATACGTCCGGGGACTCCGACGAGCCCGCCTTTTCCTGGCTCACGCCCGGCGGAAGCGGGTCCAGCGCGGCAGCTGGCTCTTCGGCCGCGGCTGCTGCCGGTTCCAGCCCTGCCGGTTCCGGGCGTGCCGATTCCAGCCCTGCCGGCGCCCATGCCATTGAACACGACGGGGACGGAGCCGCCCAACCGGGGAGCCGGGCGGACCGCAAAGCTGCCGAGGCCGCCTCCGAACGCTCCGGAGACGAGAGTTCAGCTGCCTTCAAAGAGCCGCTTCCCACCTCGGCGCTGCACGTCCGGCCGCCCGAGGAAGAGGTGGAGCGCCGGAACGCGCAGCGGGAAAGTGCCGCCAACGCCAAGCCTGTGGCACCGCGCGTGATGCAGGTTTTGCTGGCCGTCTTCTTCCCGCTGGTGTTGCTGATCCTGGCTGTCCGGGCGGTGGCCAGTCCACTGTTTCTGTGGGTGGAATACAACCGGCCCGGCTTCCCCGGCGACGGATACGGCTTCAGCACGGACGACCGGATGACCTACGGCTCCTACGCCGTGGATTACCTCAGCAACTGGGCCGGACCGCGCTACCTGGGCGACCTGGTCCATCGCAGCGGGGACAAGCTGTTCAAGGACGGCGAGGTCAGCCACATGGCTGACGTCAAGCTGGTGATCCTGTCAACGTTCGGTGCCGGCGTGCTGCTGGTCCTGCTGAGCATCATCGCCGTCCTTTACCTGCGCAGGCGAAGCACCGGGGGAGTCCGGCGGGGCCTGTTCGCCGGTTCAATTATCACGCTGGTGCTCATCCTCGGCCTGGGCACCCTGGCCGTCCTGGGCTGGCAGCAGTTCTTCACCGAGTTCCACCGGATCTTTTTCGCCGACGGGTCCTGGACCTTCAGCCTGGAGGATACCCTGATCCGGCTTTTCCCCGGCCAGTTCTGGATTGATGCCGGCATGGTGATCGCGGGACTGGTGCTGCTGGCGGCTTTGGTGACGCTGATCCTCACCTGGCCCACGCGCCGGCGCCGCGGCCTGGTCAAGGACGCCCGTGGTGGTGTCAAGGAGGAACGGGAAGCAGCCGCGGACCAGGCGGCGTAGCCCTTGGCAGTCAGCCGTACAGCTTGACGATTTCCTCGCCGTAATCACGCACGACGACGGCACGCTTCAGTTTCAGGGAGGGCGTCCGGTGTCCTGAGTCCACGGTGAACTGGGTGTCCAGGAGCGAGAAGCTTCGGATGGACTCCGCCCTAGGAGGTCCCTCTTCCTGCCGGTGACGGTGAGGAAACCCTGGGCATCCAGTTCGCCGAGGTCGCCGGTGCGGAAGAACCCGTCCACGAATGCTTCGGCATTTGCGGCCTGGTTGGCGTGGTAGCCCCTGAAGACCCCTATCCCCTTGACCAGGATCTCGCCGTCTTCAGCTACCCGGATGGTGGTGCCCGGAATGGGAATTCCAACTGATCCCACGCGGGTCCGGGACGGGTGTTGACGATGCAGGGGGCGGTGGTTTCGGTCAGGCCGTATCCCTCGAGGACCGGCATTCCGGCGCCCCGGAAAAAGTGGGCGTCTCCGAGTCCGAGGGGACTGGCGCCGGATACCGTGTACCGCACCTGGCCGCCGAAGGCCTGCCGGAGGCGCGGGTACAGCAGGCGGTCGAAGACCGCGTGCCGGATCCGGCACAGCAGGCCCGGGCCAGTGCCCTCCCTTCGGCTTCGTTTGTCCTCTTCCCGCGAGTATTCAATAGCGGCGGCTGACGCTGCCCCGAAGAGCCCGGATTTGCCGGCCACCGTGGCCTCATGCGCGGCTGTGGCCCGGACTTTTTCGAAGATCCGGGGCACCACCAGCAGGAACGTGGGCCGGAACGTGCCCAGGTCGTCGAGGAGTTGCGCTGGCCCGGGGGTGTGCCCCAGGGTTGCCCCGGCAGCGAGGCTAACCACCTGCACGGCGCGCGCAAGGACGTGCGCCAGCGGCAGGAACATCAGGGTGCGCGCCTGTTCCTGCTGCAGCAGCTCCGGCAGGAACGCCACGATGTTCTTTGCTACCAAGGCGAAATTGCCGTGGGTGATTTCGCATCCCTTGGGACGGCCGGTGGTGCCGGAGGTGTAGACCAGGCTGGCGACGTCGTCCAGGCCCGCCCTGCTCCGGTGACGTTCAAGCTCCGCGTCTGTGACGCCCGTCCCGGCAGCGGCGAGGCTGGCGAGGTCCGGCGCTTCGCCGTCATAGTCCATCCGCACCACGTTGACCAGCCGGTCCCGAAGCAGCGCGGAGCCAGCCACGACTCCGCTGACGAGGTCCACGGTGGCGCGGTCCCCGGCAAAAACGCGGCGGACCCCCGCGTCCTGGATGATCCATTCCACCTGTTGGGCGGAGGATGTCTCGTAGATGGGCACCGTCACCGCGCCGGCAAACCAGACGGCGAAATCAACCAGGGTCCACTCATAGGAAGTGGGGGACATGACGGCAACGGTATCGCCCGGTTCGATTCCGCCCGCGATCAGGCCTTTGGCGAGGGCGCTGACGTCCTGCAGGAACCTGTGGGCGGGGACGTCCACCCAGCCGTTGGGACCTTTCCGCCGGTAGAGGGCATGGGCGGGATTGGCCGCATGCCGCTCCAGCAGCAGGTCGGTCACGTTGCTGGCGGCGTCAACCTCAACCAGCAGTTCGGTGTTCGCTTCTCTCACAGCAGGTCTCCGTTCCGCTGCCATAGCGCGGCAGCGGCTCCGTTCGGGGGTCTGACGCCATCCTGCCCTAGATCCAGGACGGCATCCACATCCGGACTTTCCAGTCCTCGTAGGGAATGGTCTCGGCAGTCCAGACAGGATAGAAGAAGGCTGACAGCAGGACGGCGGCCGCCAGGAACAGGGCCACCAGGTACAGCCCGGCGCGGCGGCGCCAGGGCGGATCCTCAGCCCTGCCCAGGACGAGCCCCAGGCAATACACCAGGGCAAGGACCAGGAAAGGCTCGAAGGACACGGCGTAGAAGTAGAACATGGTCCGTTCCGGATAGAGGAACCACGGCAGGTATCCGGCAGCCACACCGGCCAGCACAGCGCCAGCCCGCCAGTCACGCCGCCCGGCCCACCAGAAGAGGAGCACCACCAGGGAAATCACGGCGCCCCACCAGATCAAAGGGTTTCCCACGGACAGGATGGCCGCGGTGCACTTTTCCACCACGCACCCGGGGCTGCCCTGTTGCGGCGATTCATAGAAGAACGACGTCGGCCTGCCGAGTACCAGCCAGCTCCAGGCGCTTGCCTCGTACGGGTGCTCCGATCCCAGCCCCTGGTGGAAGGTATAGGCCTCGCGGTGGTAGTGGGCCAGGGAGCGGACCGGGTCCGGCACCCAGCCCCAGGCATCGGAGGGGTTGCTCTCGGCCCACCGGCGGAAGTATGCGTCCTCCGACCGGAACCATCCTGCCCACGCGGCCGTATAGACGAGGCCGGCCACCGGAACCATGCCGAGGAACGCCGGAATTCCGTCCTTGATGATGCCGCCACTGATCCAGCCACGAATTCCGGCCACCCGCCGGGCGTTGAGGTCCCAAAAGACCGTGAGGAGTCCGAAGCCCGCCAGGAAAAACAGGCCCGACCATTTGGTCCCCACGGCAAGGCCCAGGCAGACTCCGGCAGCAAGGCGCCACCAGCGGACTCCGAGCCAGGGCCCGGAGAGCAACTGGCCTGCAGCCGGGCCACCGCCGTGGGCAACGGCAGCGCCGGCCAGCCGCAGTGCGAGCCGCCGCCGACCGTCATCGCGGTCGAGCAGCAGGGCGCCAAAGGCGGCGAGAATCCAGAACATCAGGAAGATGTCCAGCAGCGAGGTGCGGGACATCACCAGGTGGTGGCCGTCCACCGCCAGCAGCAGGCCGGCGGCTCCCGCGAGGGGAAGCGACCGGAACAGCTTCAGGGCAATCAGGGACACCAGCAGGATGGACAGCGTGCCGGTCAGCGCCGCCGCGAAACGCCAGCCGAACGGGTTGTCCGGACCGAAAAGCCACATCCCGGCGGCAATCATCCATTTGCCCACGGGTGGGTGCACCACATACTCGGGAGAGCCCAGCAGCACTTCCGGGTTTCCGGCATTGAAGGCATCGTTGGCCTTGTCCGGCCAGCTGCGTTCATAGCCGCTGATTAGGTAAGAGTAGGCGTCCTTGACGTAATACGTCTCGTCGAACACCAGCTTGGGTGGAACCTCCAGCCGGAAAAACCTCAGAATCCCGCCGGCAACGGCTGTCAGTACGGGAACCAGCAGGAACCACAATCTCAGGGAGGGCGAGTAATCCCGCCAAGCAGGCACGGACCCCAGGAGCCGCGCCAGGAGGGCGTCCACGGTGAAGGCCTCGGCAGGGCGGCTGATCCAGGGCCGCATGGGGGAACTCCCCCGGCTGCCGGGCGACCCCCCGGTTTCATTGCCGAACCCCGCTGGGATGGCCTGCCCGGTCCCGCCTGGCCGCGTCGAGGTCTGCGTCACGAGCCCCATGCTACCGTTTGCGGCCTGCACACGGCCGCAGCAGTAGGCTGGAGGCGTGGACCCTAACCCCAGCACCCTTCCTGATCCCGGCCAACCGACCGCAGGGCGCATCGTCCTTGCCGCCACTCCGATCGGGAACACCGGTGACGCCTCGGCACGGCTGGTGGAACTGCTGGGAACAGCGGACATCGTCGCTGCGGAAGACACGCGGCGGCTGCACCGGCTGGTCCAAAGCCTCGGTGTGACAGTCGCGGGGCGGGTGATCAGTTACCACGAGCACAACGAGGCGGCGAAGACGTCCGAGTTGCTGGAACAGGTACGGTCGGGGAGCACTCTGGTCATGGTCACGGATGCGGGTATGCCATCAGTGTCGGATCCGGGTTTCCGGCTGGTTGAAGGCGCCGTTGCGGCCGGCCTCACCGTCACCGCTGTTCCGGGCCCCTCAGCGGTGCTCACGGCCCTTGCCCTGTCCGGCCTGCCCACTGACCGTTTCTGCTTTGAAGGGTTCCTGCCGCGGAAAGCGGGCGAACGGGCGTCACGGCTGGCGGACCTTGCGGGGGAGCGGCGCACCATGGTGTTCTTTGAGGCACCGCACCGGCTGGAGGCCATGCTCCGGGCCCTGCGGGAACGGTTCGGACCGGACCGCCCGGTTGCCGTGTGCCGGGAGTTGACCAAGACGTACGAAGAGGTGGTCCGCGGGACACTGGGTCAACTTTTGGCGTGGGCGGAGAGCACGGACATCAGGGGAGAGATCGCCGTTGTCCTCGGCGGTGCGCCCGGGCAGGCTGCAGGGACACCGCAGGATCATGTGGCAGCCGTTAATGAGCTGGTGGCCCAGGGCATCCGCCTGAAGGAAGCCGTGGCTGCCGTGGCGGACGACGCGCGGGTCAGCAAAAGGGAACTCTATTCGGCAGTGCTTGCGGCACGGTAGCGCTGCTGCGCCGCTGCATCCTCTGCTGTGCAGGTGCACAGCAATCTAAAGCTTCGGCAGTGCGCAAAGGCGTAGACCCTTGCAGCAGCCAGCAGTAGTCTGGCAACTAATCAGCCCGCAATCCGGACGGCATTTCCGCCCGACATCGGCGGGCTGCAATAACCCCTACTGACAAGGGAGTCATCGTGACTGTCACTGCACAGCCGGCCGTTTCCGCAGAACGCGAAAGCGCCCTTTTGGCCTCTGTTCCCACTGGCCTGCTTATCAACGGTGAGTGGCGGGACGCCGCTTCCGGCAAGACCTTCGACGTCGAA
Source organism: Pseudarthrobacter sp. NamB4 (assembly GCF_005796185.1). Lineage (GTDB taxonomy): Bacteria > Actinomycetota > Actinomycetes > Actinomycetales > Micrococcaceae > Arthrobacter. Next base: position 254,567 of record NZ_VAHM01000005.1, on the reverse strand, counting down.
GACCCAGCCACGGGGAGGGTGCTGCTGAGCATTGCCGACGCCGGAGCCGAAGACGGGAAGGCCGCACTGGATGCCGCCGTGGCTGCCCAGGAGTCCTGGGCGAAGGTGCCGCCTCGCGAACGCGGTGAGATCCTCCGCAGGGCTTTCGAACTGGTCACGGAGCGCGCGGAGGACTTCGCGCTGCTGATGACCATGGAGATGGGCAAACCGCTGGCCGAAGCCCGCGGCGAGGTCACTTACGGCGCCGAATTCCTGCGCTGGTTCTCCGAAGAAGCCGTCCGCGCCTTCGGCCGTTACTCCGTCTCCCCGGACGGCAAGTCCCGACTGCTGGTGACCAAGAAGCCGGTGGGTCCGTGCCTGCTGATCACGCCGTGGAACTTCCCGCTGGCGATGGCCACCCGAAAGATCGCCCCTGCTGTCGCTGCCGGGTGCACCATGGTCCTGAAGTCGGCCAACCTCACCCCGCTCACTTCGCAGCTCTTCGCCGCCGTGATGATGGAAGCGGGCCTGCCCGCCGGCGTCCTCAATGTCATACCCACCTCGACGGCGGGTGCCACTACCGGCCCGCTCATCAAGGACTCCCGGCTGCGGAAGCTGTCCTTCACGGGTTCCACCGAGGTAGGGCGCCGCCTGCTGGCGGACGCGTCCGAAACGGTCCTGCGCACCTCCATGGAACTGGGCGGCAATGCCCCGTTCGTCGTCTTCGAGGACGCGGACCTGGATGCCGCCGTCGCCGGTGCCATGCTTGCCAAGCTGCGGAACATGGGTGAAGCCTGCACGGCAGCGAACCGCTTCATTGTTCACGAATCCGTCGCCGCAGAGTTCGCAGAGAAGTTCGCCGCGAAGATGAAGGAGATGACCACCGCGCGCGGCACTGAACCGGAATCCAAGTTGGGCCCGCTGATTGATGCCAAGAGCCGGGACAAGGTCCACGAACTCGTGTCCGACGCCGTTGCCTCCGGCGCGAAGGCCGTCCTGGGCGGCGGTCCGGTGGAGGGCCCGGGCTACTTCTACCAGCCCACCATCCTCTCCGGCGTCACCGAAGGCACCCGCATCCTGTCTGAGGAAATCTTCGGCCCCGTCGCCCCCATCATTACCTTCAGCAGCGAAGACGACGCCGTGCGCCTGGCCAACAATACCGAATACGGACTGGTGGCCTACGTCTTCACCAAGGACCTTAACCGCGGCATCCGGATGGGCGAAAAACTTGAAACCGGGATGCTCGGCCTGAACGCCGGCGTCATCTCCAATGCCGCGGCACCCTTCGGCGGCGTCAAGCAGTCCGGCCTGGGGCGTGAAGGCGGCCTGGAGGGCATCGAAGAATACCTTTACACGCAGTACATCGGCATCGCCGATCCCTACGCCGAATAGCAGCTGCGTCCGGCGTAGGGACCGCGGTCCCGCGTTACTGCTGAACGCCGTCGCGCGCTCCCGGCCTGGAAGCAACAGGCCAGGAGTGGGCGGCGGCTTTTGCTGTCCTGACGGCGAATTTCCCGGCAGCGGCGAACGGGGCGGCCAGCAACCGGCCAAGACGGCCCGTGATTGACGGCGGGATCCAGGCAGCCTGCAGCCTGCGCAGCAACGGGGCGTTGGCCCGCAGCGACAGTTCCACGGCAGTAATCCTCGTGGCCACTGTGCTTTCGTTAGCCTTGGCGGAGGGCGCACCGCCATTCTCTGCCAAGGTCCCAGGAACGGGAAGCGGCGGGCGGCCGTAGTTGTGGCGTTCGTAATCCGCCGTGAGTGAGAGGGCTGCCCGGTGCGCATCCCGGTCCAACCCGTCCGGATCTCCCAGCAGGGCGTCGCGGAGGCGTGCGGAATACGCCCGCGGTGTCTCGCTTGCGCCCGGGGGCAGGCCGTAGTCCGTGCCGAGGTCCAACAACTCACGCCATCCCAGCGGCACCGCGGCGCCGCGGTCCTGCGACCGGAGCCGCCTTGCCCGGATGCCTGTCCTCACCAGCCGGGGGGCAGCCAGCAAAAGCACGATCCCCATGATGGCGCCCGCACCGAGGAGCCACGGCAGCAGCGGCACGCCCGTTTCAGTGCTTCCGCCGCCGCCGGGGGCGGGAAGCGGGGTGGCGCTGGGTACTGGGGCAGGTGCCGGAGTGGCGTCCGGCACCAGGTCCTGGTTGTTTTCCAGCGCATTAGGGGCGGCGGGGGCCGCTGATTCGATGGCGTAATCGGGAACCACACCGCGGGAAGGGGTGGGCTCGAAAGGCACCCAGCCCAGGCCCTGGAAATAGAGTTCGGGCCAGGCGTGGGCATCTCGGGCATCCACTTCGTACTCGGGCAGCGCTCCCTGGCCGGTCACCGTAACAGTGGCGCCGGTTAGCCTGCCGGGGGCGTATCCAACGGCTATGCGGCTGGGGATGCCCTCCAGACGTGCCATGACTGCCATGGCGGACGCGTAGTGGATGCAGTAGCCGCTCTTCTGCTCCAGGAAGTCCGCGAGGACTGAGAGCCCGTTGCCGTCATAGCCGCCCTGCACCGGCGACTGCAGGGAATAGGTGAATTCGGCCGACCGGAGGTACTTCTGGATCACCAGTGCCTTTTGGTACGGCGTGCCTGCGGAGCCGGCCACGGTTCCGGCAGTGGTACGGACGATGTCGGGCACATTCCCTGGAATCCTGGTGAAATCGTCCGGAATGCCCTGCACCGGAGCTGAGGACCGCGCGAGGACGCTGGCCGTCAGTTTGGGTACGGAGGAGGTGACCAGGTACTCCTGTCGCCGTGAGGTGGTGGACTCGGATCCCTTGATGGTCAAAGTGGCAGGGTCCCAGGTCCAGCGGCCGTTGAGCCCCCGAACGGATTCGGGCGCGTAGGGGGCCGGAAGGTAAGGACTGTTGAAGCTCCCGGCGTCAATGGCCGTGACCAGCCGCAGCTGTTCATCCGCCAGCACTGTGTAACCAGGCTCGATCCGGCCGGCCATCGGCAGGCGGGAGGAGTCACGGTCGTCGGGGCCCCAGGAATCGCCGTCGAAGTGGTCCACGGTGACAGAGCGCAGGTACAGCGGCGTTGACGCATTGGTGGCATAGGTGATCCGCCCGCTGCCGTCAGGGGTGCGGAGGCTGTTGCCAAGGGTGATCATGGGATTCAGGCCTGTAGAAGCGCCCCACGGATTGAGGCGGGACCCTTGCGGAAAGGTCCCCTGATCGAAGCCGGGAATGGCCAAGGGCACCACCAGGGTGGCCGCCAGGGCAATGGAGCCGGTGAGTACTGCGCGCCTCGTTTGCCCAGGAGTGCGGGCGGAATCGGTCTGCAGCCTCGCATCGGGAGCAAACCACTGGCTGCAGGCCAGGATCATCAGGTACCCGGCCACGGTGGCTGAGAACCCCCAGAAGCCCACGCTCTGCGGCTTGATCATCGCCGGTACCACCAGGAGGGCCAGCAGTCCCACACCGGTGGCGGCAGGCATGCCGAGGGGCAGCGCGAGTGCGTCCACCAGGATGACCGCCAAACCCAGGACGGCACAGATGACCATGACGATCCCAACGTTGGGCGCCACGGGTGCGGTCTCGGAAAGTACCGTTTCGCTGGCACGGCGAATCAGGCGGTCCAGGTCGCCCAGGGTGCCGGGAGTGGGGATAACGCCGGCAATGCTGGAGCCGCGGAAGAATGTCAGGGTCAGGATCATGCCCAGGGAGAGGAACCCGCCGGCTGTCACCAGCAGCGGCTGCGCACGCAGCGACCTGAGGGCGGCAAGCGTAAAGCTGACCACCAGCACGGTGGTCAGCGCAGCCCAGTACCATCCCCAGCCCCGGAGCACGCCGTTCAATGAGAGTGCCGCGCCGGAGACCGCAACGGTAATCGCTGCCGCCATGGCCCAGGGATAGGCGCCGACCCGGGGGCGGGTTGCCGGCCTTTCCGCGTAGGTTCCCGGCCGCTGGCCGGTTCCCGGACTCCGCGCTGGTGCCAGGGTCACTGTGCCACCCCCGCTCCGCGCCGGACCTCCGCTGCAGGGACGGGCACGGCCACCTCCTGGTCGAACTGGTTCCAGGCCGCAGCCACCGCCGCCGAGGGCGCCACAGCCACCGCCCGCCAACCTCCCTGCCGAAGCACCTCCAGCACCTCCGTGAATTCTTCCGGTTTCTCAACGACGATGATTGCGAAGGCATTGGTGGCGTACGCTGCGGCCGGGGCCAGGGCAAGTGCCTCCATGCGTGAGACGGCTCCCAGCACCGCTATCACCGGCCCCCGCATCCGGTGGGCGGACAGCTTGTCCATGAGCACGTCACCAAATACCTCGGGCCCCGCCTCATGAATGCTGCCCTCCCTGCCGCCGGCCGCCCGCCCCAGCGAGGTATTCCCAAGTACGCCCCTGCCCGCCAGATCATAAAGGGGGTTTTCGCGGCGGCCATGGAGCGGCCCGGCCAACTGGATTGCAGCCAGGCTCTCACTGATGGACTGCAGGCCGGCTGCTCCGCTGTATTCCTCCACTTCGGGCTCCGGCGCGGACGGTGAGCGGAGGAAGGCCGGTTCGCCGCCGGTGTCCAGCAGGCGCAGGGCGTAGTTTCTCTCCGCCAGGTGCGCACTGATGGACATGACGGCCACTACGGACCACTCGAAGGTCCCGCTGGTGGCCATGGCATGTCCATGCTGTGCCGCCTGCCCGGGCACTCCCGCCCAGGAGCCCCCGGCAAACGCGCTGAATTTGTGGTCCATGATGATGGTGGCTTCTGGCGTGGTGACGGATTCCTCCTGCCGCACCATGAGGTCTCCGTGCCGTGCAGTGGCAGCCCAGTGCACCCGCCGCATCGGGTCGCCGTGGCGGTATTCGCGCGTCATCACGTCGTCGTCGCTGGGGTTGGCCCGGATCCTGGTGGCGGTGATCCCGTCGTTGCCCCGTGCGCCGGCCAGCCCGGTCAGGGGAAGGACGACGGCGGCAGGGGTCACGGTGAGGGTGTCGCCGTCGTCTATTGCCTGGCGGTGCAGTGAAAGACCGAACGGGTCGGTGAATTCCGCGGTCACGGGGCCGATGAGGAACTGGCCGCGCTGTGCTGAACGCAGGTGGTATTCATACCGGCTGGTGCCCCCGGTGGCAGAACGCGAAGGGAAGCGGAACGCGGGCGATTGGCCGAAGCGGGGTGGAAGCCGTTCCTCCATTGTTGCCCTGCCGCTGCTGTTGCCTGTGCGGGCCACTGCGAGCCGCACCACGGTGGGCGCTGACGTTTCCACCGGCGACGGGTTGAACTCGCGGTACACCTGGAATCTGGGTTTGATCAGCCGGATCCCGGCGAGGGAGACCAAGGGAAGCACTATCAGGAGCACGCTCAACGTCAACAGGTCCCTGCGGCCCATGACATGGGCAGCACCAAGGGCGATGCCGCCCGCGGCAATCATGCCCCAGCCGCGATGCGTGAAGAGGTGTCGGGGTACCCTGTCCAGCAGCGCCATGATGTCCGCCTAGTGGTTCCTGCCCAGTCCGGTGACTGGGGCGGCCGCGCTTCTGCCGGCTCCACTCCGGCCGACACCGGCACCTTCGGCAGCGATGGGAAGCCGGGACAGGATGCCCATGAGGACGCTGTGCGGGGTCTCCCCGGTGCTGGCAGCCTTCCGGTCCAGGATGATGCGGTGTGCCAGCACCGCTTCAGCTACAAGGACCACATCGTCGGGCAGGACGAAGTCGCGCCCGTCGAGGGCAGCGGAAGCCTTTGCTGCCCGCAGCAGCTGCAGCATGGAACGGGGGCTGGCGCCCAGCCGAAGCAGGGGGCTTTCCCTGGTGGCCCTTCCCACCGATACCGTGTACTCCTTGACTGCCTGGGACACGTAGACCTGCTGGACCGTGGTGATCATCGCCGCAACATCGGCGGAAGTGACGACGGCGGAGACCTTGGCCAGCGGCGACGCCGCCTGATGTGTTTCAAGCATTTCGATCTCGGCAGCCATGTCCGGGTATCCCATGGAGATTCTCGCCATGAACCGGTCCCGCTGCGCCTCGGGCAACGGGTAAGTCCCTTCCATCTCGATGGGATTCTGCGTGGCCACCACCATGAACGGTTCGTCCAGCCGGTAGGAAGTGCCGTCCACCGTCACCTGGTGCTCCTCCATGCATTCCAGCAGGGCTGACTGGGTCTTTGCGGAGGCCCGGTTGATTTCATCGCCGATGACGATGTTGGCGAAGACCGCACCGGGGCGGAACTCGAACAGCCGCGAGGACTGGTTGTAGACGGATACTCCCGTCACGTCCGAGGGCAGCAGGTCGGGAGTGAACTGGATCCGGTTGACACTGCAGTCGATCGTCCGCGCCAGGGTCTTGGCGAGGAGGGTTTTGCCCACCCCCGGTACGTCTTCGAGCAGCAGGTGTCCCTGGGCCAGCAGGACGGTCAGCGCAAGCTTGGCGGCGTCGGATTTCCCATCGATGACAGTGTTGACAGAGGTGAGGATTCGCTGGCTGGCGGCATGGAACGAAGCAGCGTCCATTGCGGCCGGGCGGTGCCCGTTCAGCGGGACGGGGTCGGTAACCCCCGATAGTGCACGGTTCGCAGCGCTCACATCGTTGGCAGTACGTCGCTGGGATTCCATCGGCAACCTTTCAGCCCGGGGTTCACCTGGACGGGACAGCAAGCCTGCCTTCGCCCGTCGGTGGGCGTTGCATGTGTTCGTACCAGACTACTAACACAACTGCCGCTGCTGACAGAGAGTTCCGACAAATGTGGGGGCACCATCCACGGCTAGGCTGGACGGATGTGCACTTCGCTTCCCCCAGCCGCCTACCGGGGTCCTTCAACGGTTGACGCTAAAGAGCCTTCCGGCTCCCGGCAAAAGGCGTTTCCCCCGGCTCCGGAGCCCCTGCCGATGCCCGTCATGGACAACCACACCCACCTGGATTTCCCGGATGGCCAAGAACCTGTTGGCGTGAAAGCGGCCTTGGACGCGGCCGCGGCGGTGGGGGTGCAGGGTGCTGTCCAGGTGGGCTGCGACCTTGAATCATCCCGGTTCACGGTGCAGGCCGTGGATCTGGATGAGCGACTGCTGGGAGCCGTCGCCCTCCACCCCAACGACGCTCCCCGCTACGCTGCCCGCGGAGAGCTGGAGGAGGCACTGGCGGAGATCGAACGGCTGGCCTCCCATCCCCGGATCAGGGCCATTGGGGAGACGGGGCTCGATTTCTTCCGCACGGAAGGGGAAGGCCTGGCGCACCAGCGTTACTCCTTCCGGCGCCACATCGACATCGCCAAGCGCCTGGACCTGACGCTCCAGATCCATGACCGGGACGCCCATGACGACGTCGTGCAGGTGCTGCGGGAGGAAGGTGCGCCGGAGCGGGTGGTATTCCACTGTTTTTCCGGGGACGAGGAGCTGGCGAGGACCTGCAACGAGGAGGGCTGGTGGATGTCGTTCGCAGGCACACTCACCTTCCGCAACGCCGCAAATCTGCGCTCCGCACTCGCAATCGCGGACCCGGCCTTGATTCTGGTGGAAACGGATGCGCCGTTCCTTACCCCGCATCCGCACCGGGGCCGGCCGAACGCGAGTTACATGGTCCCCTATACCGTACGGGCGATGGCGGAATTCACGGGAACTGACTTGGCCGCGCTGTGCTCGGGAATCAGCGAAAACACTGTCCAGGCGTACGGCACCTGGAACTAGACAGCGTTTTCGCAGCGTTATTGAATCAATACCTGGTATGCAATTTTCTTGGCGACTTTATAACGCTACGGTTACAGTGAACAACTATTAGCCGGGGTCGGGGAAGGCCATCGGGTAATCTCACTTCTTTCTGCAACAGGACTGCCGCGCCTTGCCCGGCAGCCCTGTTGCGTGGAGTGTGGCGGCGCAACGGTGCCCGGACTGCCCCCATAGGCGGTGCCGGGCATTTCATTGCGCGATTCCCCGTGCCCGGACAGACCTAGAGTTACGGGCAATCGTGATCAAGTTCTTCACCTCGGACGGCAAGTTCAGCTTTCTCAAAGTTGGGGCTCAGCTGCTGGTGCTGTGCGCACTCGTCGTAGGCCTCGTAGGCTTTGTCGGCAATAACAAAACCGTCACACTCAATGTTGACGGAAAGGTTTCGTCTGTGCAGACCTTCGGCGGAACCGTGGAGCAGGTGATCAGGAGCTCCAACCTGGAGCTGGATCCCGCTGACCGTGTGTCCCCGGCAGTCGGTGAGTCCGTCCAGGACGGCACTGTCATCAACGTGAACAAGGCCAAAGAGGTCAAGGTCAGCCTTGACGGCTCCGAAAAAACGGTGAACACCACCGCCCAGGACGTCGCAGGCCTGGTGACAGAACTTGGCGTCGCGAGTGCATCGTCCGTCTCCGTCCCCAAGGACGCCCAGCTATCCATCGCCGGTTCCTACGTCTCCATCTCCACCCCCAAGACCGTCAGCATTGTTGCCGACGGCAAGGTGGACACCGCCACCACCACGGCGGCCACGGTGGGCAAGGTTCTTGAAGATGCCGGCCTGGCGCTGGGGGCAAACGACCGCACTTCGCAGCCCGCCAACGCCCACGTGGTCAACAACATGGTCATCAAGGTGTCCCGTGTGGACAACAGCCAGACCGCTGTCACCACCGAGGAGATCCCCTTCGAGACGGAGACCAGCGAGAGTGCGGAACTGCTGAAGGGCGAAAAGGAAATCACCCGGGCGGGCGCCGCAGGCAAGCTGGAGAAGACCTTCAAACTCGTACTGGTGGATGGCCGCGAAGCCTCGCGGACCCTGGTGTCGGAGGCGATTTCGGTCCAGCCCGTCACGGAGAAGGTCACGGTAGGTACGAAGCCGAAGCCGAAGCCCGTGCCCCAGGCTGCTGCTCCGGCAGCCAGCGCAGGTGCCAACACCGGTGCCGCCGCTCCGGCCATGATGAACGAAGCCATGTGGGACGCCATTGCCAAGTGTGAGTCCGGAGGAAACTGGAGCATCAATACCGGCAACGGCTATTACGGCGGCCTCCAGTTCGATATCCAAACCTGGATCGGCGCCGGCGGCGGAGCCTACGCCCCCAACGCCAGCCTTGCCACCAAGGCCCAGCAGATCGACATTGCCAACCGCGTTTACGCGCAGCGCGGCCTGCAGCCGTGGGGCTGCGGGTGGGCTGCCGGCGGCTGACCCTGGCGCTTACCACCCTGCGGAACACAGCGGCCGGGCCCCGAACCTTCGGGCCCGGCCGCTGCCGTTTAACCGGGCCTGCTGCCTCCGCACGCTTCCGCTTCAACCCTTCCCGGGCGCAACCGCTTAAGCCGTCCGGGGGTGCCGCTGGGGATAGGATACCTAGGTGACTGAACCCATCCCCGCCGCGCCCGCACCGCTGTTAGGAGCTTCCGACATTCGCAGGCTGGCGGAGGAGATCGGCATCAGGCCCACCAAGACCCTGGGCCAAAACTTCGTGATCGACGGCAACACCATCCGCAGGATCGTGGCGGCCGCCGGCATCGGTCCAGAGGAGACGGTGCTCGAGGTCGGTCCCGGACTCGGCTCGCTGACGCTCGGACTCCTCGACGCCGCAGCGGCCGTCGTCGCCGTCGAAATAGACCCTGTCCTGGCCGCCAAGCTGCCAGAAACAGTCAGGGAATGGCGCCCTTCCGCCGAGGGGGCATTCCACCTGGTACAGGGCGACGCCATGAAGGTCACGGAGCTGCCGGTGCAGCCCACGGCGCTGGTGGCCAACCTGCCGTACAACGTCGCCGTGCCCGTCGTGCTGCACCTCCTGGAATATCTCCCCTCCCTGCAGCACGGGCTGGTCATGGTCCAGGATGAAGTGGCGGACCGGCTGGCTGCAGGTCCCGGATCGAAAACGTACGGGGTTCCGTCGGTCAAAGCCGCCTGGTACAGCCAAATGCGCAAGGCCGGCGTCATTGGCATGAACGTCTTCTGGCCGGCACCGAAAATCCATTCCGGACTGGTGGCCTTTACGCGCCGCGAGCCTCCGGCCACGTCCGCCACCAGGGAGCAGGTGTTTGCCGTGGTGGACGCCGCCTTCGCCCAGCGGCGGAAGACCCTGCGCGCGGCCCTGGCCGGCTGGGCCGGAGGAGGGCCCCAGGCGGAACGGTTCCTGGTGGCCGCCGGGGTCGACCCCACAGCCAGGGGTGAAGTCATCGACATTGCGGCTTTTGCCAGGATTGCAGAAGCCAAAGAGGTCACCCAGTGAGTTCAGCCGCGGGCCGCTTTGCTGCCAGGACCGTCCGGGTCAAAGCGCCGGGCAAGGTGAATGTCTCGCTGGACGTGGGTCCCTTGCGTGCGGACGGCTACCATTCCGTAGCAAGCGTCTATCTTGCGGTATCCCTCTACGAGGAAGTGGCCGCCACCAGCACCGACACCCCGGGGATTACGGTCAGCCTCAGCCCCGACAGCACCCTGGACTTGGACGCTGCGAACATCCCGCTGGATGCCAGCAACCTCGCCTGCAAGGCGGCCGCGATCATGGCGGACGTCTCGGAACGCCCTACCGGGGTTCATTTGGAGATCACCAAGCGCGTACCGGTGGCGGGCGGGATGGGCGGCGGGTCCGCAGATGCCGCGGCCACGCTGGTGGCATGTGATGCGCTGTGGAACAGCGGCCTGTCCCGCGAAGAGCTTGCGCACCTGGCAGCCGAGCTGGGTGCCGACGTCCCGTTTTCCCTCCTTGGCGGTACGGCGGTGGGGCTGGGGCTGGGCGACGAGCTCTCTCCGGCACTGGCCAAGTCGCAGACCCACTGGGTTCTGGTGACTGCCGATTACGGGCTTCCCACTCCCGAGGTTTACCGGACACTGGACCGGATGCGCGAGGCTGAAGGCGTCAGGGCGGAGGAACCCACGGGAGTGGACCCCCACATCCTTGCTGCCCTGCGCGCCGGAGACGCCGAGGCGCTGAGCCGAGTCCTGGTCAACGACCTCCAGCGGGCGTCCATCGAACTGGCACCGGCCCTGCGGGATACGCTGGGTATGGGAGAGTCGATGGGAGCCCTTGCGGGAATCGTCTCCGGATCGGGACCGACCGTGGCCCTGCTGAGTGATGATTCAGTGGCTGCAGAGGCCCTGGCCGCGGATTTACGGCATCACGGTCTGTCAGCGATGGCTGTCCACGGCCCGGTTCCCGGCGCACGCATTATTTCCGACACGGTCCTGTAAAACATCCAGTCCTTACCCTAATCAGAAAGCAGTTCCTTTGGCACACCTTCTTGGCGGCGAAAACCTGACGGTTTCCTACGCGACCCGCACCGTCCTGGACGGCCTCACACTGGGACTCGAAGAGGGTGACAGGATCGGCATGGTGGGCCGCAACGGTGACGGCAAGTCAACCCTGATGCGGCTGCTGGCCTTGCGGTCCACACCTGACTCCGGCCGTGTCACCAAGCGGGGTGACGTCAACATTGGTTACCTGGACCAAAGCGACGTGCTCGACGGCGACCTCACCGTGGGTGCGGCGATCGTGGGGGACCAGGCGGACTACGAGTGGGCGAGGAACCCGCAGATCCGGGAGATCATGGGCGGGCTGGTGTCCGACGTCGACTGGCACGCCAACGTGCACGCCCTGTCCGGCGGCCAGAAGCGCCGGGTGGCGCTGGCGAAACTGCTGATTGAGGACCATGACGTCATCATGCTGGACGAGCCCACCAACCACCTCGATGTTGAGGGGGTTGCCTGGCTTGCCCGGCACCTGAAGTCGCGGTGGCGGGCCAACCAGGGTGCCTTCCTGGTGGTGACCCACGACCGCTGGTTCCTCGACGAAGTCTGCACCAAGACCTGGGAAGTGCACGACGGCATTGTTGACCCCTTTGATGGAGGTTATGCCGCGTACGTGCTGGCCCGCGCCGAACGCGACCGAATGGCATCCGTAGTGGAAGGCAAACGCCAGCAGCTGGTTAAGAAGGAGTTGGCGTGGCTGCGCCGCGGTGCACCGGCCCGCACCTCCAAGCCGAAGTTCCGGATCGAGGCCGCCAACGCCCTCATCGAGGACGTCCCGGCTCCCCGCGATTCCATGGCGCTGAGCAAGATGGCTACAGCCCGCCTGGGCAAGGACGTGCTGGACCTGGAGAACGTCTCCCTGAACTTCCAGGGCGGCGACGACGGCCGGAAGCTTTTCGACAACATCACCCTGCGCCTTGCCCCCGGCGAACGCCTTGGCCTCGTGGGCGTCAACGGCGCCGGCAAGACGACGCTGCTGAAACTGCTCAACGGGGAGATCACGCCGGACGCCGGGAAGCTCAAGCGGGGCAAGACAGTGGTCACCGCCGTGCTCACGCAGGAGGTCAAGGAGCTCGACGACGTCGCGGACCTGCGTGTCATCGAGGTGATCGAGCGGGAAAAGCGCTCCTTCAACGTGGGCGGCAAGGAGTTCACGGCCGGCCAGCTGGTGGAGCAGCTTGGGTTCACCAACCAGAAGCAGTGGACGCCGGTCAGGGACCTCTCCGGCGGCGAGCGGCGCCGCCTGCAGCTTCTGCGGCTGCTCGTAGGGGAGCCCAACGTGCTGATGCTGGACGAGCCCACCAACGACCTGGACACTGACACCCTCGCCGCCGTTGAGGACGTGCTCGACGGCTGGCCCGGCACCCTGGTGGTTGTCAGCCACGACCGGTACCTGCTGGAACGCGTCACCGACCACCAGATGGCTCTGCTCGGCGACGGCAAGCTCCGCGGGCTGCCGGGCGGAGTGGACCAGTACCTCGAACTCCGGGAAGCGGCACTGGCTGGTTCGACCGTCACCGGCGGCGGAAACCCGGCCGCCAGCGGAGGGGGAGCGCCCGCCACCACCGGGACCGGACCCTCCGAGTCCGAAAAACGGGAAGCCCGCAAAGCCCTCAACAGGATCGAACGCCAGCTCAAGAAGCTGGACCAGCAGGAGAAGAAACTCCACGACGACATGGTCAAGAGCACCGAGAAGTCCGACTTCGACGCCCTCGCCGAACTGAACAAACAGCTTAAGGACCTGGCCGACGAAAAGGACGCCCTGGAACTCGAATGGCTGGAGTCCTCAGAGCTCCTCGGGGACTGACGAAGGGGATGCCTGCTCCGCGGACGGAACCAAGGTGGTCAGTCGGCGACGCGCAGCTCAGGATCCTTTTTGAGGCCGGTCAGGCCGTTCCAGGCGAGGTTGACCAGGTGCGCGGCGACGGTGTGCTTGTCGGGCTGGCGGCTGTCCTGCCACCATTGGCCGGTCATTGCCACCATGCCCACGAGCATCTGGGCGTACATGGCGCCGTCCTCGCCGCTCAGCCCCCGGCGGGAGAATTCGTCGGAGAGGATGTGTTCAACGCGTGCTGTGACGTGGGAAAGCAGGGTGGAGAAGGCGCCTTCGGGTTGTGACGGCGGTGCGTCCCGCATCAGGATGCGGAAGCCGTCGTTGCGCTCCTCGATGTAGGTCAGCAGGGCGAGGGCGGCACGCTCCACCAGGACGCGCGGCTTCGCCTCCTCCGTAAGGGCGGCATTGATTGAGTCCAAGAGCGTCCTGAACTCGTAGTCCACCACCTGGCTGTACAGTCCCTCTTTCGAGCCGAAGTGTTCGTAGATGACCGGCTTGGACACTCCTGCGCACGCCGCGATTTCTTCTATGGTGGTGCCGTCAAGTCCTCGGACGGCGAAGAGGCCGCGCCCGACGTCGATCAGTTGCTTCCGCCGCTGCAGGCCTGTCATCCGGGTCCGCGGAGGGTTGTTGCTCACATTTCCATCATGCCCTACCGGTACTCGCCCGCATTCCGGGGTGACCGGCCCCGGCGCGCGGGGCGCGTGTCGCGCGCCGCCCCAAACCCGTGGCAAAATAAGGACTTGTGCCCAGGGCCTCGCGCCTCCGGCATGGTCCGCTCTGGTGTAACGGCAGCACCCCGGCCTTTGGAGCCGTGGAGTATAGGTTCGAATCCTATGGGCGGAACTGCTGTGCGTGGAGCGTTCAGTAGGATGACATCCGGTGCCGCCCGCAACAGGGCCGGGCACCTCCAGCGCCAGCGCAACCAAGCAAGGAGCCCGTACGTGATCCCCGAGAATGCCGGCCCGGCCGCAGTGATTGTCCTGGCGGCAGGCGCCGGTACCCGGATGAAGTCGCGTACTCCCAAGATCCTCCATGAGATCGGCGGCAGGTCGATGGTGGGCCACGCCCTCCTGGCAGCCCGCAGCATCAACCCCCGCCAGCTGGCCATTGTGGTCCGCCACGAACGCGACCTCGTGGCAGGGCACGTATCGGAGCTGGACCCTGCTGCCGTGATCGTGGACCAGGACGATGTTCCCGGTACCGGCCGTGCCGTGGAGGTCGCCCTGCAGGCGCTTGATGCTGAGCAGGAGCTCACCGGCACCGTTGTGGTGACCTACGGGGACGTGCCGTTGCTGTCCGGGCAGCTGCTCGCTGAACTCGTGGCCACCCATGAGCGCGAAGCGAACGCAGTGACGGTCCTGACCGCAGTCCTTGACGACGCCACAGGGTATGGCCGGATCCTGCGCGGGGATGACGGAACCGTCACCGGCATCCGGGAGCACAAGGATTCATCCGAGGCCGAACGGCTCATCCGGGAAGTTAACTCAGGCATTTACGCCTTTGACGCCGCTGTCCTCCGCGATGCGCTCGGCCACGTCACCACGGACAACTCGCAGGGCGAGAAGTACCTGACCGATGTGGTGGGACTGGCCCGCCGGGCGGGCGGCCGCGTGGCCGCCGTCGTCACCGCGGACCGATGGCAGGTCGAAGGCGCCAATGACCGCGTCCAGCTCGCCGCCCTTGGTGCTGAACTGAACCGCCGCACCGTGGAGGCGTGGATGCGCGCCGGTGTCACCGTGGTGGACCCCGCGACCACCTGGATCGACTCATCAGTCATCCTTGACGAGGATGTCCGCCTTCTTCCCAACACGCAGCTGCACGGCGCCACTACCGTGGCGAGGGACGCCGTCGTCGGCCCTGACACCACCCTGACGGACGTCACCATCGGCGAGGGTGCAAAGGTTACCCGCACGCATGGTTCGAATGCCGCGATTGGCGCCGGCGCCGCCGTGGGTCCCTTTACCTACCTGCGTCCGGGCACCGTGCTGGGCGCAGCAGGCAAGATCGGCGCCTTCTACGAAACCAAGAACGTGACCATCGGACGCGGCTCCAAGCTGTCCCACCTCGGCTACGCCGGCGACGCCGAAATCGGCGAGGACACCAACATCGGCTGCGGAAATATCACGGCAAACTACGACGGCGAGAAGAAGCACCGCACGGTCATCGGCTCGGGCGTCCGCACAGGTTCCAACACGGTCTTTGTTGCCCCGGTCACCGTGGGGGACGGTGCCTACACCGGCGCCGGCGCGGTGGTCCGCAAGGACGTGCCCGCGGGCGCCCTTGCACTGACCGTTGCCGCCCAGCGCAACACCGAAGGCTGGGTCGCCGCCAACCGTCCGGGCACCCGGTCGGCCGAACTGGCAAAAGCGGCCTCCACAGACTCCTCAAGTACCCCGGCATCTACAGAAGAGGGCAAGTAACCATGAGCGAAATTACGGCGCGCGGCGAGAAGAAGCTGGTGCTCGCCAGCGGGCGGGCACACCCGGAGCTGGCCCGGGAAATCGCCAAGGAACTTGGCACGGACCTGCTGCCGGTCGATGCCTACGACTTCGCCAACGGTGAGATCTACGTCCGTGCCGGCGAAAGCGTCCGCGGCACCGATGCCTTCGTCATCCAGGCGCATCCCGCGCCGCTGAACAACTGGCTGATGGAACAGCTAATCATGATCGACTCGCTGAAGCGTGCTTCCGCCAAGCGCATCACCGTTGTCTCGCCGTTCTATCCGTACGCGCGCCAGGACAAGAAGGGCCGCGGCCGTGAGCCCATTTCCGCGCGGCTGGTGGCGGACCTCTACCGGACCGCGGGTGCTGACCGGATCATGAGCGTTGACCTGCACACCTCGCAGATCCAGGGCTTTTTCGACGGCCCGGTTGACCACCTCATGGCCATCCCGCTGCTCGCCGACTACATCCGCACGCGCGTGGACATCGAAAACGTCACGGTCGTCTCGCCGGACACCGGGCGTGTGCGTGTTGCTGAACAGTGGGCCGAGCGCCTGGGCGGCGCGCCGCTCGCGTTCGTGCACAAGATGCGCGACCTCACCGTGCCTAACCAGGCCGTTTCCAAGACAGTGGTTGGCCAGATCGAGGGCCGTACCTGCCTCCTGATCGACGACATGATCGACACCGGCGGAACCATTTCCGGTGCCGTCCAGGTGCTGAAGAACGCCGGTGCCAAGGATGTCATCATCGCCGCCACCCATGCCGTTTTCTCCGATCCGGCTGCCAGGCGGCTCTCGGAATCCGGGGCCCGTGAAGTAGTGGTCACCAACACCCTTCCGCTCACCGCTGCACAGCGGTTCCCGCAGCTGACAGTCCTTTCCATCGCACCGCTGATCGCGCGCGCTGTCCGTGAGGTGTTCGACGACGGTTCGGTCACCAGCCTGTTCGACGGCAACGCCTGAGGCCCGAGCCGGCGACTGCCTGCCGCCAGGGCCGACGCCGGCAGGGTTCCCTGGGCGTGGATCCGTCGCGGCGAGGGCCCCAGCCCGAGCTTGCGAGGGCAGGGAGCCGAGGTGGCCTTGCGAGCTCAGGGAGCCGGTGGGGACCGTTTTCAGTAAACGGGTGCGGCGCTGGTAAACTGTTCAGCGATACCTTGGCGAGGGAGAGCAACCGGGAAGCCGGTGCGCAGGTCTCCGTTATCGACTGGGTCTGATCTGCCCTTCCCCTGAAGGGCTGCCTTCTTGAAGGGCCGCCTCGAGCGGCCCGGCGTTGAAGGTCGCAACAGACCTCCGCCCTTGCTGAACACCGTTTAGTCTTCAAGGAGATTTCCATGTCTGAGCAGAAGCTCGCAGCAGAAGTACGCACCGAATTCGGCAAGGGCTACGCCCGCCGCGCCCGGATGGCCAACCTCATCCCGGCCGTGATCTACGGCCACGGTGCGGACCCCATCCACGTCACCCTGCCCGCCAAGGCCACCACCCTGGCCGTCCGTACCCCCAACGCCCTGCTGTCCCTGGACATCAACGGCGAAGGCCACCTGGCCTTGGTGAAGGATGTCCAGCGTGACCCGATCAAGCAGATCATTGAGCACATCGACCTCCTGACTGTCCGCCAGGGCGAAAAGGTCACGGTTGACGTCCCGGTCCACGTTGAAGGCGAAACCGCCCCCGGCACCGTGCACAACCTCGAACTGACCACGGTTTCCGTTGAGGCTGAGGCTACCCACCTGCCCGAGACCCTTGCCGTCAGCATCGAAGGCCGCGCCGCCGGTGAGCACATCCACGCTTCCGACCTGGCTCTGCCCAAGGGTTCCGTCCTGCTGACCGACGCCGAGGCTCTCGTGGTGAACATCTCCGACGCCACCGTGGCCGAGGAAGGGACTGAAGCAGGCGAGGGCGCAGAAGCCGCTGCCGGGGAAGCTTCCGAAGAAGCCGCAGCCGAGTAAGCAGCCGCACCTTCTGTCAGTGGCCGGACTCCGACGGGGTCCGGCCACTGGCATGTCCACCGCCCGTTGCCGGTGCAGGCCGGACCGGCGCCCCACCCTAGGATTGACTTATGACTGATACCTGGCTCATCGCTGGCCTCGGAAACCCCGGAGCACAGTACCAAGGCAACAGGCACAACATCGGCCAGATGGTGCTCGACGAACTTGCAGGCCGAATGGGAGCCGGGTTCAAAAGCCACAAGGCCCGGGCCCAGGTTCTCGAAGGACGCCTTAGCCTCGGCGGACCGCGGGTGGTGCTGGCAAAACCGATGAGCTACATGAACGTCTCCGGCGGGCCGGTGGCGGCCCTGGCGAACTTCTACGGCATCGCGCCGGACCATGTTGTGGCGGTGCACGATGAGATCGATATCCCCTTTAATACAGTAAAACTCAAGATCGGCGGGGGAGAAGGCGGCCACAACGGACTGCGGGACATCTCGAAGGCACTGGGCACCAAGGATTACCTGCGGGTCAGGGTGGGGGTGGGGCGGCCACCCGGACGTATGGACACTGCCGATTACGTCCTGCGCGACTTTGGGAGTGCGGAGCTCAAGGAACTGCCATTCCTGCTGGATGAAGCGGCAGACGCGGTCGAAGCCCTGCTGCGTGATGGCCTGACCGCAGCACAGCAGAAATTCCATCCCGCGAAGTCCCAGGGCTAGCGCAATCTGAACTTAAAGGCCTTTAGCCCTGTTTCCTTGTCTCTGCCAGGGGGTACGCTACTTCCTATGCGGGGGAGCAATGGGGCTACATCCCGCTATCGCGGGATGTAGGGGATAAGTTCATGTCAATCGAGCCACTCAGCTGGGGACGTGGGTCAACACTTCACGACGCTGGGCTGAACACAGACACCTCCGGAAGGCGGGAGGGGCAACTGTGGTCTGCCCCTGCCCGCGGCGCAAACCTCGAATCCGTTCGGACAGCACTCACCACCGAAGGCTCCCTTGGAGTGGTGATCACCGGCGGGCGCGGCGTGGGAAAGTCCTCCCTTGCCCGTGCCGCGGTGATGGATTTGGGACCGGACGTCTGGTCATTGCAGCTCCGAAGCGGGCCGGGAGGTTCCGCCACGCCCTACGGTTGCCTTTCCTTCCTCCTGGCCAGGCTTCCGCAGGCGTACATGGGTTCCCCCACGGCCATCCTGCGGGGCATTACCTCGCTCATTCGAAGCGACGCAGGGGGCAGGCCCTGCGTTATCACCCTGGACACCTCGGGCAGCATTGACGACATGAGTGCCGGAGTGTTGCTGAACGTACTCCTGACCGGCACGGCAAAAATCGTCGCTGTGGCACCCAAAATCAGTGATCTGCCCCCGGACTTCCACTGGCTTTTGACGGACCGGCGGTTGACCGAGGTCCGGCTCAGCAACCTCAACGAGCTGCAGACCCGCCAGGTTCTGTTGTCCCTGCTGGGCCACCGGGTCTCGGCGTCCCTGGTCAGTACCTACCACCACATGGTGGGCGGCAACCCGTTACTACTCAGGGCGCTTGTCACCGAACAGCAGTTGTCCGGGAACCTGGTGTTGTCCGACTCAGTCTGGACCCTGCGGGACAAGGTGGTCCTCGACGGTGCCGCCAGCCTTGACGACATCGTCCGGTCCCGCTGGTCAAGGGAAACCCCGGAAGCGCGGGAAGTCATCGAAATGCTTTCCTGCGCCCGCCGTGTGGAACTGTCCAGGCTCACTGCCATTTACAGCGCCGAAGTCGTGGCCGACATGGAGGACGGCGGCCTGCTGGAGATCGACCAGTCCGACCATCGCTGGGTGTCTCTGCGCGAGAAATACATCGGCGACGTGGTACGTACCTGGCTCAGCATCGCGCGGCGCCGTGAGCTGCGCGCCCTGCTCCTGGACGGCTCCGAACCGGACCCGGCAGGGATGACCGTGGAAGAGCTGATGGCCTTCGCCGCCTGGACCCGCGAATGCGAGGCGGACCTCAGCCCTGCCCTGGCCCTCGCGGCAGCAGAAGCCGCAGTCCAGCTGTTCGATCCCCGGTTTGCGCTGACGTACGCTGAAATGCTCCAGCGGACGGACCGGCAGTGGGTGGCCGGTCAGCGCCAGAAAGCGGCCGCGTATCTGCAGCTGGATATGCCGGTCCAAGCCATGGCGGCGCTGGAGGACATTTCGCAGCCTGAGCTGGAGGGCCTGGACGTCGGGGAATATGCTCAGGTCATAGCCGCCAAGTCGCAGGTGATGCTGTCGCTGCCCGAGGAGGCAGGCCGGGTGCCGGACCTGCTGCAGGAGGCCCGGAGCCGGCTGGAGGAGGCCGCGAACAACAAGGCCTGGCCGGAACCGGTCGCTACCGCAGCAAACCGGGTGGCGCTGAGCGAGTTCGAATACCGGGTTTTCGCGGGCGAGTACGCCGCCATCATTCCCGCCCTTGAGGCAGCGGCCGATCCGGCGATGAATCCGGACACCCATTACCGTATGCATTCAGCCATCCTGCTCATGAAAGCCCTGGTCATGACGGGCCGGGAGATGGATGCGCTGAGCATCCTGCGCCAGTTGGGAGGCCAAATCAGCGATGCGTCCCACGTCGTGGGATTGCGGGAACGCTACACCAGGGAGGCCTACCTGGTCCTGTTGATGGCGGGACAGTGGCGGCGGTGCATCGACCTCCTGGGTCCGCAGGCAGCGGAGGAACCGTACGGGCTCCCGGTCCGAAGCGCAGCAACTGAACTCGGGGCAGGCCTGGCCTATGTCTACTCCGGCCGGGGTGCCGCCGCCCTTGACCCGCTCATCTCCGCGGCGGCGCAACTGGAGCTTCAACCCGTGCAGGCTGCCCTCCGCTGCGCTTATGCAGCGATTGCCCTGGCACACGCCCAGACGGGCAACACGGCGCAGGCGCGTAAGTACCTCGCCAAACTGCAACGGGTGCCGGGAAAGTCCAGCTTCATCACCGAAAGCATCATCGAATTCTGCTCTCTCGTGGCGGGGCGCTGGCTTGGCGATCCTGACGCCGTTGCCGGCCTTAAGCAGGCCGCGCGGCACAACATGGAGGCGGGGCGCTTCACCCTGGCTGGAGTCAACCTGCTCGCCGCCACCATGAACGGGAGCGACGCTGACTTCCGTCTGCTGGAGGATATCGCCGGCCACCGCCAGGGTCCCCTGGCTGAGGTTTCCCGGCTGATCGCGGTGGGCAGCCGGACCAAGGACGCCAAGATCCTCCTGGCCGGCGGCGAACTGGCGGCCACCCTGGAGCTGGATGCGGTGGAGGCGCGGTGCATGGCCCTCGCCGTGGACTTTGCGCGCCAGAACAGCGACTCCCTCACCGCCCGGACAGCGCAGGCACGGTTGGACATCCTGGCCGCCACCGTGGCAAATCTTCCCATTGTGCCCAGCAGCGGAAGCCCGCTGCTCACCAGCAGGGAGCGCCAGATCGCCCGGCTGGCGGGCAGGGGTGCTTCCAACCGGGACATCGCACTGGAAATGGGCGTGTCAGTGCGCACCGTGGAGGGCCACCTGTACCAGGTCTTTACCAAGCTCGGCGTAACTTCCAGGGGTGATCTGACTGGACTCGTCTAACGGCCACAAGCCCACCACAGCACACCGGTTTCTCTCGGGAAGGCGGGAGCCACTGGAGCGGATCTGCGGGATTGTGCGGAACGTCACCAGCCAGGCGGTCTTCGTCATGGCGGGACCGGGCATTGGAAAATCCTCCCTGGCGGCTGCTATCGCCGAGCGTCTCACCGGGGAACTGAACGTGCTGCAGATGCATGGGAGTTCCGCCCTGGCGGCGGTGCCGTTCGGTATCCTGACTCCCTACACCGGCGAACTGACAGCCGAGGAATCAGTTTCGCCCGTGGCCGTCCTGCGGTCCATGTGGAGTTACTTTGAGAAGTTGAAGGCGGGCAACGGCGCGCCCGTCCTGCTCGTAATTGATGATGCGCACTATCTGGACGAGGCTTCCGCAGGTGTAGTGGCCGACCTGATCTCCGCCGGGTGGGCAACAGTGGTGGCGGCTGCCAGGCCCCGGCCCGGCTTGCCCCAGCCGCTGGACCAGCTGTGGTATGACGGGCTGGCCGAGCGCGTGGACCTGCGTCCCCTGAACCGTGAACAGATCGAGGAAGCGCTGGCCCACCTTCTCGACGGTACGGTTCCTGCGGCCACCGTTGATGCCGTCTGGACCGCCTCCGGGGGCAACCCGCGCCTCCTCGATGCCCTGCTGCACGATGCTGCCGAGGCCGGAATCCTGGCGAAGAGGAACGGGATCTGGATCCTGTTGGGAGCATTGCCCACGGACGGGGTGCGGCTGACATCAGTGGTTACCAAGGATCACCTTCGGCGGCGGCCGGAGGAACAGGAAGCCCTGAAACTCATTGCGCTGGCCGGCCCCGTCAGCAGGAAGGCGATCGAGGATGTCTGCGGGGCAGCCGTGGTCCGGTCCCTGCTGGACCAGCAAATGGTTGTCGAAAACTCCGGCATCGCGGCGGAGCTGATACTGTGGAACGCATTGTTCGCGAAGGCCATCAGAAATACCATCTCGGTATCACGCAGCCTCCAACTGCTGGAAAAACTCCGCGAACACCAGGATCCCGCTGCGCTTCGTGGCGAAGGCTGGCTGCGTTCTGTGGAATGGGCCCTGGAATGTGGCCTGCGGGTGTCCGACGCCGGGATGCTGGAGGCCGGTCGTGAGGCGCTGACACGCTTCCGTAACCAGAGTGCGCGCTCCATCGCGGCCAAGGTCCACGACCCCGAACTCCTGCCGTTGGCCCGGGCCATCCAGGCACGGGCCCTCTACAACGAGGGCTCCTATGCGGAAGCTGCGGGACTGCTTGAAGACTGCTGGCCGCAGTTGGCCCGCCATCCCGAGGGTCCCGCTGTGCTGCTGCTGAGGGCGTCGGCGCAGTTGGCAACCGGCCAGCCGCTCACAGTTTTGGCGGAGGCAATAAGGGGACAGGCCCGGGAGACGCAGGCAGCGGCCCCGGCCTGGCAGGACGAACTTCTGCAGCTGCTGCAGGCCGGTGCGGAGGTGGATTTCCAGGCTCTCCTAACCCGCGCAGCGGATCTCAGGAGCCGCAGGTCGGCGGAAGCCGGCGGTGACCCGGTCAGGGCCATTGGCGAGGCACTCCTGGCCCATGCGCTGGCAGCAGCGGGCAGGCCGGCGGAGGGACTTGATGCGGCGCTCCTGGCGGCCTCGGAACTCGGGCCCCTGGAGAACAGCCTCTTCTTCTTCTCGGAATTCGTGCTGGGACGGCTCGTGTCGGATTACCTGGCGATGGGCGAATGGGCATCGGCGGAGCGTGAGCTTGACAGCTACGCTTCAGGACACGCGCCCGGAGCGGCAACCTTTAACGGCAGCCTGCAAGTACTGCGCGGCTATTCCATGCTGCGGCAAGGCCGGATGGAGCGCGCCTACCAGCTGCTGCTGCCGGCTGTGGAAGCGCTGAGGCTTAACGACCCCCTGCAGCTGTTCCGCTTCGGCTCCGCCCTGGGCTTCTATGCCGCGGCAAGGCTGGGGGACACTGCGCAGGCAAAGCGCTTGGAACAGGACTACAAGGATGCTGTGGCCGGCGGCCCCGCCCATGACTTCCTGGCCGCCGCCTACGTCGCTGCTGCTGGGGAGTACCTGTCCCGGGACGGCAAGGGGCTGGCCTCACTGCACACGCTGGTTACCACTGCGGAGGCCTCCTCGCGGAAGGGTGCCCTGCTGGAACTCCTCGCACTCTGCTGGGATCTGGGAGACTCCTCAGTGATCCCCATGGTGCAGGAGGCGGCCCGGGGCGTGGAGGGCCGATGGGCCGGAGCAATGCTGAAGCTCGCCACTGACTGGGAAGCTGCCAACGGGGACACGCTGATGGCCACAGCGGCCATGCTGGAGGAATCCGGCTTCGTCAACCTCGCCCGCGAGGCCTATGCCCGGGCCAGCACCGTGCTGGAGCAGTCCGGGGAGCGCCGCCGGTCCCGGCAGGCTGTTGCCCAGCGCGAAAAGTGCGACCATGAACTGGGTGAACGGTTCCGGGAGGGCCGTTTCATTGCGGCAGCTCCTGCCGTCCACCTGACCCGCCGTGAGCAGGACATCGTGGAGCTTGCCGTGCAGGGCCTGACGGACCGCGAGATCGCCCAGCGGCTCATGGTGTCGGTCCGCACTGTGGAGGGACACCTGTACCGCACCTACGTCAAGCTGGGTGTGCGCAGCCGGGATGAGCTGGAGTCGGCGCTTCCCAAGTAGCAGCCGCCGTTAACGGTGCGGACCGCGCCATGGTCACGGCTGGGGCTTCAGGCTGCCCAGCATAGAGCGCCCCCGGGTATCGGCCCGTTGCCCCGGTAGTACCCCGTCGGCGAATTAGAGTACTGCCTACTCGTGTGCGCCCGGTCACTGCAGGATTTACTTAAGGAAGCAAAGCAGCGGCAGGAAAAAGCAAGCAGAACCTGCCGACAGCTCTGGAAGCCTCCGAAGTTTCCGGTCCCAGTGGCCGGGCCAGACGGGGCCGGCGACGTTAGAGTCTTCTGAGACCGAGACTCTCCCCCCCAGCCGTCGCCGGCCCTTCTTTCCGCGGGCTGAAGCCCGGAGCGGCTGTGGCGGTTGCCCTTCCAAGGGCGGCCGCCACAGCCGTGCTGTGGGACAATTGAGTGTCATCCGTTGGCATCTCAAGGAGTAAGTCTTGGCCGTAGTATCAACGCCAGTCACGCTGGAGCGTGCCTTGCCCGCTATGGACGACGCCGAGGTTTTGCGTATCCGCAACGACTTTCCGGTCCTGAACCAGCTGGTCAACGGCCAACCGTTGGTCTACCTCGATTCCGGGGCAACGTCCCAGAACCCCCTGAGCGTCATTGAAGCTGAACAGGAATTCTACGAACAGCGCAATGCCGCTGTTCACCGCGGCGCCCATCACCTCGCAGTGGAGGCAACCGAGGTTTTCGAGGATGCCCGGCAGACCGTAGCGGATTTCGTCGGGGCCGACTACTCAGAGGTTATTTGGACGTCGAACGCCACCGAAGGTCTCAACCTGCTCAGTTACGCATTCTCCAATGCAGGACTGTGGGCTGCCCAAGGCCGGGGTGATGAGGGGCTCAGCGAGCTCGCCCTGAACCCGGGTGACGAAATCGTTGTCACTGAAATGGAGCACCATGCCAACCTGATCCCGTGGCAGGAACTGGCGTTCCGTACCGGGGCTGCACTCCGGTATATCCCCGTTGACGACGCCGGTTCCCTCCGTATGGACCTCGCGGGAGGCATCATCGGATCCCGGACCAAAGTGGTGGCCTTCACCCACGCGTCAAACGTCCTGGGCGTCATCAACCCGGTGGCGGAGCTGGTGGGGATGGCGCGCAGGGCCGGCGCCCTGGTGGTGCTGGATGCCTGCCAGTCCGCCCCGCACCTGGCGCTGAACGTCAAGGAACTCGACGTTGACTTTGCTGTGTTCTCCGGCCACAAGATGCTTGCCCCCACCGGGATCGGCGTGTTGTACGGAAAGCAGGAGCTGCTGGACATCCTTCCGCCCTTCCTGACGGGCGGCTCCATGATCACCACTGTCACCATGGAACGCGCCGAATACCTGCCCGCCCCCCAGCGCTTCGAAGCCGGAACCCAGCGAATTTCGCAGGCGGTGGCGCTGGCTGCAGCAGTTAATTATCTGACGGAAACGGGACTGGACCGGATTCACCACTGGGAATCGGAGCTGGGCCAGTGCATGGTGGCCGGGCTGGAGGCCATTCCCGGAATCCGTGTCCTTGGCCCAGCGGCCGGGCAGGACCGCATTGGACTGGCAGCTTTCGACGTCGAAGGCGTCCATGCCCACGACGTCGGGCAGTTCCTGGACTCGAAGGGAATCGCCGTGCGGGTGGGCCACCACTGCGCCCAGCCGCTCCACCGCAGGCTGGGGCTGACAGCCACTACCAGGGCCAGCGCCTACCTCTACAACACCACTGACGACGTGGACCAGTTCCTGGATGCCGTAGCCGGCGTGCGGGCCTATTTCCGCGCCTAGCAGGAAGACGGGAGCAACAGATGAGCCTTGACCAGCTGTACCAGCAGATCATCCTGGACCATTCCAAGGCCCGGCACGGCAGCGGACTTGCCGGGATGGCAGCGCCCGAGGGCACCTCCACGGGCCAATCACACCAGCTCAACCCGGTGTGCGGTGATGAGGTCACCTTGAGGCTGGCGGTTGAGAACGGAAAGGTGGCCCAGGTTTCGTGGGATGGGGCGGGCTGTTCCATATCCATGGCGTCCGCCTCAGTGCTGAGTGAACTGGCCGAGGGCATGACAGTGGAGGAGCTGCATCAGGCCATCGACAGCTTCCGCGAAGTCCTGCGGTCGCGGGGGAAGATCCCCGCTGACCCCGAATTGCTGGGCGACGCCGCGGCCTTCGAGGGCGTGGCCCGCTATGCCGCGCGTGTCAAGTGCGCCATGATTTCCTGGGTCGCCGCCGAGGACGCGCTGAACCAAGCGGCCTAAGCGCAATGTCCGGGCATGAAAAGGCCCTCCTCCCACGCACCGGTTGGTTGTGGTAGGAGGGCCTTTTCACAGGGCTGTTCAGCTGACCAGTGCCATGACTCCGATCAGGGCCGTGGCGGTGCCGAGGACCATCGAAATGGTGACCAGCACCACGTGGACGGTGAGGAATTTAGTGGCCTTACCGGCGGCGTCCCTGGCACGCGGATCCTTCATGACCCGGCGAAGGAACTGCGGCCAGACCACCAGCGACCAGACGCCGGCAATGATCAGGACCAGCGCAGCGAAGACGGGGAGTTCCACGGATCAGTGGCTTTCCAGCCAGGCCTGTGCCTGCTTGGCCTGCAGGTTCAGGGCCTTGGCCACCATCGGCTCCGCGGCGTCGGCAATCTTCCCGCCGAGGAACGGCACGGACGACGTCACGGCGCCTTCAAGCTCAACGCGGGTGCCGCCGTCGGCAGCTACCAGCCGCTGCACCGCAGTGACGTCAACAGGCGCGCCGGCGATCTTCAGCGAGATGTTGCTCTGGCGGGAGCCGTCCGCCGCCGGGGCTTCCCACTTCTCCACCTGGGTCACCTTGAGGTGCTCGCCCACGAACTTACGGGCGATTTCCGGGAGGCGGGTGGTGGGCAGGGTCCGCACCGAGGTGGCGCTGAAGGCTCCGGCAACGTCACCGTCAACCGTGAAGGACTCCAGCGAGCCGCCCACCAGCTGGCTGACGTGGCGCTGGAAATCCTCGTTCACCAGGACAGCTGCGACGCTGTCGACGGGATGCGGAAGGGTGGTGGTTGCGCTCAGGGCCATGGGTCCTCCTGGGACGTGGGGAACGGTTTTAACTCAAGACATCCTACGGGGTCCCGGTGGGCTGCTCCGCATCCAGGAGTTTCCGGGCAGCCCGCGTTATGTTGCGGGCCATGGCCGGAAAGATCACGTGGTGGAACGGAAGGACGGCCAGCCAGTACAGCCGGCCGCTCAGGCCCTTGGGGAAGAAGATGGCCCGCTGCCGGTAGCGGCTGCCGTTCCCGTCAGGTTCCACCGCAAGCTCCAGCCAGGCGCGCCCCGGAGCCCGCATTTCGGCCCGCAGCCGCAGCAGCCTGCCGTGCTCGATCCCTTCCACCCGCCACCAGTCCACAACTTCACCCGCAGACAGGGTCTTGGGGTGGCGCCGGCCGCGCAGCAGCCCTGCGCCTCCGGTCAGCTTGTCCAGCCAGCCGCGGACCTGCCAGGCCAGCGGCAGCGAATACCAGCCGTTGCGTCCGCCGATTCCTTCGATGACAGTCCATACGTGGGCCGGATCCACGTCACCATGGAACGTCCGTTCATCGGTGTACACCTTGTGGCCCGCCCAGTCGGGGTCGCTGGGGAGGGGGTCGGACGCCACGCCTGCATTGGCCCAGGTGGTCTCCACCTGGCCGTCGCGTTCTTTGCCCAATGCCAGGGCGACGGCGGCACGGTAGGGGGTCAGGCCGCCGTCGGGCCGGGGGATGTACTGGTCGATGTCGTGTTCGTTGGACACGGCGTCATGCTGCAGGGACTGGACCAGCGGCACCGCCATGGACAGCGGAATGGGCGTGGTGAGTGCAACCCACATCCCGGCGAGCTTGGGGGCGGGGACGGGCAGTGCCAGCACCACCCGGTACGGGAGGCCTGCCTCGTTGGCGTATTCCTTCATCATCCCGGCATAGGTCAGGACCTGGCGGCAGCCGATGTCGAAAGTCCTGGTGACCGGACCTTCCAGGGAAGCAGCTGCCACGAGGTAGTACAGGACGTCGCGCACCGCGATGGCCTCAATCCTGTTCTGTACCCAGCTGGGGGCCGGCATCAGGGGGAGTGTTTCGGAGAGGTGGCGGATCATTTCGAAGGATGCTGAACCGGATCCAATCACCACGCCCGCCTGGAAGACGATAGCGTCCACGGGGCTGTCCAGGAACACCTCGCCCACTGCCTCCCGTGACCTCATGTGCGTCGAGAGCTCCACGCCCTGGGGGTGCAGCCCCCCGAGGTAGACGATCCGGTGAACCCCTGCGTCCGCCGCGGCATCCGCCGCGTTCCTGGCCATGGCCTTTTCCTTCGCTTCGAATCCCGCCCCTGCCGCCATGGAATGGACCAGGTAGTAGAAGACGTCGACGCCGGCCAGCGCCTCCCGGAGGGCATCGCCGTCATCAAGGCTGCTCTCCACCACGTCCACGTTGTCCCGCCACGGCACCCCGGCAATCTTGTCCGGGGACCGCACCAGCACCTTGACGGTGTGGCCGGCTTCCAGGAGTTTGGGCACCAGCCGGCCACCGATATAGCCGGTGGCGCCTGTGACCAGGACGGACCTCGGCGGACGTGCGGTGTTGCTGGCTACTGTCATGGTTGCTCCTTGTCGTCCACCGTCACTGTCATGCCCAGTCCATTCGGAGCGGAGGGCCGGTTGGACTGCCGCCGGCCCACAACGTGCACCAGCATGCACCGGGAAAAACAGGCAGTGCCAGCCTACGCCCGCTCCCTAGGCGGGAGCCCGTGATGTCGCCGGCTCGCGGTAGGCTGGGATAACCCGGGATTCGCAGCGAATTTCGGGTTTTCGCGTTGCCTGCGATCCGCTGAACACCACAGGAGTTTCTGCCATGAGCCTTCCCGGCCAGTCCACCGCCGGCGCATCCAGTACAGGCGCAGCCACCAACCGCACCTCCGGTGACGGCAAGTCGAACGCCGCCAAACCAGGCAAAGGTAAGTCAGGCACCGCCAAGTCCGGAAGCGGCAAGCCGGGAACAGGACCATCGCTGGACGGACTGCGGCGTGCCCTCGCCGCAGACCAGACCTTTGCCCGCGTCCGCGCTGAGGCTGCGCGCGGTTTCGCCGTCCGGGGCCAGGACTACCAGATCAGCGCCCCCGCCGGGCTGCGGCCGGTACTCCTCGCCGAAATGGCGGACGGCCTCGCGGCCGCCACCCCAGACCAGGCCGACGGCGGGGCACCGGGTGTCGTGCTGGCCGTCACTGCCACCGGACGCGAGGCCGAGGACCTCGCGGCAGCGCTGCGCGCTTACCTGCCCGCCGACGCCGTGGCCGAGTTCCCCAGCTGGGAAACCCTTCCGCACGAGCGGCTTTCGCCCCGTTCGGACACCGTGGGCCGTCGTCTTTCCGTCCTCCGCCGCCTGGCACATCCTGATACTTCGCCGGCCGGGCCGCTCCGCGTGGTGGTGGCGCCCGTCCGCGCCGTGGTCCAGCCCGTCGTGGCGGGCCTGGGCGACCTGGTGCCGGTCACGCTGAAGGTCGGCCAGGACGTTCCGTTCTCGGAGGTGGTGCGGAGCCTGGCGGATGCAGCATATGCGCGGGTGGACATGGTGACCCACCGCGGCGAATTCGCTGTCCGCGGCGGCATCATCGACGTCTTCCCGCCGACGGAGGACCACCCCGTCCGGGTGGAGTTCTTCGGTGACGAGGTGGACCAGATGCGCTGGTTCGCCGTGGCGGACCAGCGCTCGCTGTCCGCCCCCGGCATCCACCACCCCACTGAGCTGCATGCGCCGCCGTGCAGGGAAATACTCATCACCCCGTCCGTGATGTCCCGGGCAGCAACCCTCAAGTCCCAGCTGCCCGCCGCGGCGGACATGCTGGAAAAAATCGCCGGCGGCATCGCGGTAGAGGGCATGGAGTCACTGGCCCCCGTGCTGGTGGATTCCATGGTCCCGTTCGTGGACCAGCTGCCGGCGGATTCGATCGCCGTAGTCATCGAACCGGAAAAGGTCCGGACCCGTGCCCACGACCTCGCCGCTACCAATGAGGAGTTCCTCGAGGCTGCCTGGTCCACGGCCTCCGACGGCGGTGCGGCGCCGCTGGATCTGAGCTCGCAGGCCACTGCCGCCCTCCACTCCGCCAGCTTCCGTTCCCTGGCCGAGACGCGCACCTCGTCCCTCGAGCACGGCGTCTCGTGGTGGTCCATCACGTCCCTGGCCCAGGACGAGGAACTGCTCCCGGAGATCGACGTCCTGAACCTGCATGCCCGCGAACCGCGGGGCTACCAGGGCGACGTGGCGGAAATGATGGATTTCATTGGCTCCCACGTCCGGGACCAGTGGCGGGTGGTGGTGGCCACGGAAGGCCCCGGACCCGCACAGCGCCTGGCGGAACTGTTCCACGAGAACAACATCCCGTGCGCCCGCGTGGACAGCCTGGACCACGAACCCCAGGCGGGCATCATTGAGGTGACCACTGCCGCCGTCGGACGCGGTTTTGTCCTGGACGGACTCAAACTCGGGCTGCTCACCGAAGCCGACCTGCTGGGAAGAACCTCCGCCGGGTCCACCAAGGACATGCGCCGCATGCCCTCCAAGCGGCGGAACGCCGTGGACCCGCT
The DNA here is from genome assembly GCF_005796185.1 of Pseudarthrobacter sp. NamB4. Taxonomy (GTDB): domain Bacteria; phylum Actinomycetota; class Actinomycetes; order Actinomycetales; family Micrococcaceae; genus Arthrobacter. The sequence continues at coordinate 224,475 of NZ_VAHM01000005.1, read as the reverse complement.
GCAGCTCGTGGCGGGCGACCATGTGGTCCACGAACAGCACGGCATTGGCAAGTTCGTGGAGCTGATCCAGCGCAAGGTGGCCGGTGGAAGCGACGGCGTGCGCGAGTACCTGGTGCTCGAGTACGCACCTTCGAAGCGCGGGGCTCCGGGGGACCGTCTCTTTGTGCCCACGGACCAGCTGGACCAGGTGACCCGCTACGTGGGCGGCGACACCCCGGTCCTGAGCAAGATGGGCGGTGCGGACTGGGCCAGCACCAAGTCCAAGGCGCGCAAGGCCGTCAAGGAGATTGCCGGCGAGCTGATCCGGCTGTACTCCGCCCGGATGGCGTCCCGGGGCCACGCCTTCGCCCCGGACACGCCTTGGCAGCGCGAGCTGGAAGAAGCGTTCCCGTACGTGGAGACGCCGGACCAGCTCACCACCATCAACGAGGTCAAGGCGGACATGGAGCGCGAGATCCCCATGGACCGGCTGGTTTCCGGCGACGTGGGCTACGGCAAGACGGAGATCGCTGTGCGCGCCGCCTTCAAGGCAGTGCAGGACGGCAAGCAGGTGGCCGTGCTGGTGCCCACCACCCTGCTGGCACAGCAGCACTACGAAACGTTCACCGAAAGGTTCTCCGGATTCCCCCTGCGCGTGAAGCCGCTGTCCCGTTTCCAGGCCGCCAAGGAAGCGAAGGAGACGGCCGAGGGCGTCAAGAACGGTGCGGTGGACGTGGTGATCGGCACCCACCGGCTGCTGTCCAAGGACTTCGAGTTCAAGGACCTCGGCCTGGTGATCGTGGACGAGGAGCAGCGCTTCGGCGTGGAGCACAAGGAAGCGCTCAAAAAGATGCGGACCAACGTGGACGTCCTCGCTATGAGCGCCACCCCGATTCCCCGCACCCTGGAAATGTCCCTCACCGGCATCCGGGAAACCTCCACGCTGGCCACCCCGCCGGAGGAACGCCACCCCGTCCTCACCTACGTGGGCCCCTACACCGACAAGCAGACCTCCGCCGCCATCCGGCGCGAGTTGATGCGAGAGGGCCAGGTTTTCTTCGTCCACAACCGCGTTTCCACCATTGAGCGCACTGCCGCGAAGATCCGTGAACTGGTGCCGGAGGCCAGGGTGGAGGTGGCGCACGGCAAGATGTCCGAGAGCCGCCTGGAGCAGATCATCGTGGACTTCTGGGAGAAGCGCTTTGACGTCCTGGTGTGCACCACCATCATCGAAACCGGCCTGGACATCTCCAACGCCAACACCCTGATCGTGGACGGCGCGGACAAGTACGGCCTGTCACAGCTGCACCAGCTCCGCGGCCGCGTAGGCCGGGGCCGGGAACGCGCCTACGCCTACTTCCTCTACCCGTCCGAGAAGCCCCTTGGTGAAGTGGCGCTGGAGCGGCTGAAGGCCGTGGCCGCCCACAACGAACTGGGGGCGGGCATGCAGCTGGCCATGAAGGACCTCGAAATCCGTGGCGCCGGCAACCTGCTGGGCGGCGAGCAGTCGGGCCACATCCAGGGAGTGGGCTTCGACCTGTACATCCGCCTGGTGGGCGAGGCGGTGGCGGACTTCCGCGGCGAGGCCGAGGAGAAGGCCGCCGAGATGAAGATCGAACTGCCGGTCAACGCCCACCTGCCGCACGACTACGTGCCGGGGGAGCGGCTGCGCCTGGAGGCGTACCGCAAGCTCGCCGCGGCCCTTACCAACGAGGCAATTGACGAAGTCCGCGCCGAACTGGTGGACCGCTACGGGGAACTGCCGCTGCCGGCCCTGAACCTGGTGGAGGTGGCCCGGTTCCGGGTGGCGGCGCGGGAAGCGGGCCTGTCGGACGTGGCGCTGCAAGGCAACTTCATCAAGTTCTCACCAGCCACACTGCCCGAGTCGAAAGTCATGCGGCTGAACCGGATGTACCCCGGATCCCAGTCCAAGCCCGCCCTGGACGCCGTGCTCATCCCCAAGCCGAAGACCGCAAGGATCGGTGGCCGGGACCTCCAGGATGCGGAGATCCTGGAGTGGGCCAACGGAGTCATCCGCAACATCTTTTCCGATCAGCCCCTGCCAGTGGGCTAGGAGTTGATGGGAGGACACCACGCCGCGTCAGGGGCCGCGGCGTGGGTAGCTATTGCCTCAACGGGGCCGTACACGCTGGGCTGGTACCCGCTGGACGCCACAGGCATCCTGATCGGCGGGATGGCGACGGCGGGAAGCGCCTTGGTGTGCGACTGGGACCACCGCCACAGCACGGTGGCGAATGCGCTGCCGCCGCTGTCCAACATGATTGCGGTCGGAATTGAGAATGCCAGCGGCGGGCACCGGCAGGGCACCCATTCCGTACTCGGTGCGTCCTTCTTCGTGCTGCTGGCTACGCTGGCGGGGCAGGTCCAGCTGGAGACCGACTGGGGATTGCTGTCCGTGGGAGCGGGGCTGCTGTGCATGTTCATGATCAACATCGCGGCCAAGGCACTGAAACTGTTTCCGAAAGCGGGCTTCATCAGTAACTGGATCTTCGCCCTGACCATGGCCGGGCTGGTCACCTGGTTCGCGCCGGACCAGTGGACCTGGCTCCCTGTCTCGATGCTGACCGGCGTGGTGGTCCATATCGTGGGGGACCTCATCACCACCGGTGGCGTGCCGCTGCTGTGGCCGCTGGTGGTCAAACCGCCCAGGACGCTGCGCCGGGTGCCGTTGCTGCGCCAGGTCTGGCGGCCCAACGGCGCCTTGTCCCTGCCGCTGCTGGGCCGTGCCGGTTCAAAACGCGAGTGGCTGGTGCTGATCCCCGTCAGCGCCTACGCCATGGTGGGAATGTCTGTGGCGGCCTGGTCCATCGGCCGCAGCCAGTGGGCCAGGGTGGCAGCCGAGGCCGAGGCCTTGGTCCGCCTCTGGTTCTAAGCAGGCCCTGGTTTCCGGAGCGTAAACCCCTGGACAGCAGAAGACCCCCTGGACGCGGTCCAGGGGGTCCTTGGCGTGGGGTGTCCTAGTGCTCGCCGGCGGAGTCCGAGCGGCCCAGGATGCTCTGCGGAATCCAGAAAGCCAGGGTGAACAGGACCAGGCAGACGGCCAGCGGCCAAGGGTTGTCCAGGGTGAGGAAGGAAAGAGAGTAAATGGCCCCGAAAAAGAGCGCGATCATGACCACGAAGAGGACAATGCTGGTTCCGAGCTTGTTCTCGTTCTGGGGGGTCTGGACAAATTCATCGTGGGACGTTGAGCCTTCGCTGGACCCGGTAATCTTGCTCGACATGTCGTTCCTCCTCGGCCCCCGCGGGCCTCAATCTGTGGCGGCGTCCGGTTGCTGTCAGTAGGAGGATGAACCCTGCTCACCCTTGACAATGGCAATCCCGGAGCTGGCACCAATACGTGTTGCACCTGCAGCAATCATAGCCTGCGCGTCAGCAAGGGAACGCACCCCGCCGGATGCCTTGACGCCGAGGTCCGGCCCCACCGTTTTGCGCATCAGGGCGATGTCCTCCGCGGTAGCGCCGCCTCCGTTGAATCCTGTTGAAGTCTTCACGAAGTCGGCACCGGCCTCCAAGGCTGCTTCACAGGCGAGGACCTTTTGGCTGTCCGTGAGCAGCGATGTCTCTATGATGACCTTCAGGATGGCGCCGCTGCCGTGGACGGCTTCCGCCACCGAGGTGATGTCCTCAACAAGCGCGCCCTTGTCTCCCGCCCTGGCGGCGGCAATGTTGATTACCATGTCCACCTCGTCAGCCCCGTCCAGCACAGCGCCGCGGGCTTCAAAGGTCTTGACGTCGGTGGGAGTGGCGCCAAGCGGGAAGCCCACCACGGAACATGTCAGGACTCCTGAACCTTTGAGCGCCTTCTTCACCGTCTTAACCCAGATCGGATTGACGCATACCGACTTGAAACCGTATTCGGCGGCTTCCGCGCAGACCTTGAGGATGTCGGCCTCCGACGCCTCGGGCTTCAGCATGGTGTGGTCGATGAAGGACGCGATGCTGCCGGAACCTCCGGTGCCGGTGGCTGCTGCCTGAACGGACGGGGCGGCTTCGTTGCTCATGGTGGTTCTCTCCAGGGGGCGGTGGGCCGGGACGTTTGTGGCGCCGGCACGTTTCGGGAACCATCTTGCCACAGCTGGGACAGCCCCAACCCCGCGTTCAGGCGGCGGCAGGCAGGGGAGCCGGAGATGAGGTAGCCGTCAGCAGCTGGGTGGCGCAGGCGCCCGCCGCGGAAGCCGCAGCAACCAGCAGCCCCAGCCGGACGCCGTCGTACGCTGCGGCGTCGCCGATGGCCCAGATCCCCGGAACCGACGTGCGGAAGCTGTCGCTGATGACAATCCCTCCATTGGCAGCAGTCCGCAGGCCCGCGCTTGCCGCGAGGCCGTCCCGGGATACCCGCTCCTCCGCCAAGACCACCAGGTCGCCGTTCATGCTGCTGCCGTCCTCAAAAATCACCGCGGACGCGGCGGGGTTGGCGGCGGAACGTGAAGGCACGATGGCCGCCGGCCGGGCTGTGGTGCGGATGGGCCGCACGCCCCTGGCGCGCAGCACCGCTTCAGCCTGGCCCGCTGCGGCGCCGGTGCCCACCAGGATCCCCAGCGGACGCCGGCCCAGTTCCCGGGCCACCGCACTGACGGCTTCCCCGATGCGGGCAGCGTCGTCGATGGTTGAGTAGCTCAGGCACTGGGCCGCTCCCTCCACCGGATTGGCCACGGCTGCCGAGCCGGTGGCAATGACCAGCTGGTCGTACGCGAATTCCATGCCATCAGCGGTGGCAACGGTGCGGTTGACGGCGTCGATGTGGCTTGCGGGCTGGCCGAACCGGACCGAAACCTGCGGCAGCAGCGCCAGTTCCAGCAGCTCCGCCGGAGTATCGTCCCGGTTGCTCAGCACGGTGATGGTTCCGGCGAACCGGGCACGGTCAAGCTGCCTGACCAGCGACTGGGCGGCAGGACCTGCTCCGGCGATGACAATGCGGGTGGCGGGGACGGTGGATGTGGAGGGTGCCGGAGCGGACATGTGCTGGCCCTTTCGCTGGCGGCCGTTGAAGGCCGGAACTTCGTGATGGAACCCAGCGTAGGACCCTGCTTTTTCCAGTGTGTTTCCCCGCAGTTGCTGTTTAGCGGCCCTGTGTTCGCCAGTATTTACCGGCCGGTAACAGAATCCGTGACCTGCCTCTCATCCGTCCCCCGGCCGACACATTCGGCACCGGTCCCGCAGGGAGCAGGCCAAACTAGACCCGGATGCGGTAGCCGCGCTTCACGACGGTCTCCACCAGCCGCCCGTCGGGAAGGGAGGAACGCAGCCGGCTCACGGTCATGTCCAGCGCGTGGACCGAACCCCGGAGTTCCAGCAGGTCGGAGAGCGATTCGCGGGAGAGCACCGCGCCGCCGGCACCCAGGAGTGCGCGGAGCAGCAGCAGCGGTGCGGGTGCCAGTTCCACGGGCTGGCCGTCGATGCGCAGGCTGCGCCCACGGAGCTCGATGTTGCCGGACCTGGTATCCAGCCGCCGGACGTGGTTCAGGGCCAGGTGCTCGCACACCAGCCTGATCAGTGCGCCCATGCGGAAACGTTCCGGAATGAGCGGCGTCACCCCGGCGTCGAGCAGGGGCTGGGCAGTGACAGGGCCCACCACTGCGGTGGTGACGCTGGTTTTCAGGGTGTCAATCAGCTGCTTGTAGACGCCCATCTCGTGGGCGGTGCTCCAGAGGGCGTCGACGGCGGGCGCGCTGGTGAAGGTGAGGACGTCGAGGTTCCCGCTGCACACGGCTTCGATGAGGCGGGGGAGCCTGTCCTCGCCGTCGGGCTTCACCCAGCGGTACGGGGTGACGGTGAGCACGGTGGCCCCGGACATGCGGAGGCGCTCAAGCTGCCTGACGTCGGTGTAGCCGTGCAGCTGGACGGCGACTGTCTTGCCCCGGACGCCCTCGGCCAGCAGCATGTCCACCAGTGTCGCAGTGGTTTCGTCGCTGCTGATTCCGACGTCGGCAAGGCCGGCCGCGCGCACGGCACCGCGGGCTTTCGGTCCCCGGACGAACATCCGGCAGCTGCCCAAGACTTCCAGCAACTGTTCGCCGATGCCAAAGGAGTCAGCGGCCTCACACCAGCGGCGCATGCCGTAGGCGGTGGTGGCGATGCACAGGTCCGGCTTGGCCGCGATGATGGCCCTGGTGTCCTCGATCAGCCGCATGTCTTCCTGCACGGGGGCGATCTTGAGTGCGGGGGCGTGCAGTACCTCGGCTCCCCGCCGTTCCAGGGCCTCGATGAGGTCGCTGGAGCGGCGGTCGGAGGTGACGCCGATGCGGAAGCCCTCCAAGGGTGATTCGGCGGTCTCCGGTGCTTCATCAACCCGGGGGGCGTCGTCAGGGGCAAGTGCAGTCATGGGGGTCAATCCTTTCACGAACCCAGCAGCGAGGCCGCCAGCCGGTCCAGGTCGGCTGCGGCCCCGGCATGACCGCGGTTGGCCTCAGCCACCCGAACCACCTCGCCTATGACCAGGACTGCAGGGTTGCTGCACCCCGCAGCAGCGGAGGCGATGGTGCCCAGGTCGGCAATGGTGGTGCGCTGTCCGGGCCGGTACCCGCGCTCCACCACTGCCATGGGCATGTCGGGACGCATCCCGGCCCGGCTCAGTCCTGCCGCGAGCTGGTGCAGGGTGCCGATGCCCATCAGGACCACGATGGTTCCGCCCAGGCCCGCAAGGTGCTCGTGCTCCTTGGCGGTCAGCGGGGCGTGCCCGGAGACCACGGTGAACATATGGCTGACTTCCCGGTGCGTGACCGGGATGCCGGCGGCGGCCGGCACCGAAATCGCGCTGGTAACGCCGGAGATGACGCGGACTTTGACACCGGCTGCCACGCAGGCGGCAACCTCCTCGCCGCCGCGGCCGAAGACATAGGGGTCCCCGCCTTTGAGCCGGACCACATTGTTGCCGGCCACTGCGCTTTCCACCATAAGCTTCTCAATGTCGCCCTGGCTCACCTTGTGGTGGCCCGGCTTCTTGCCCACGTCCACCAGCTTGGCCGATGTCAGGGACGGAAGCTCCTGGTACGGCGCCAGCCGGTCGTAGAAGACCACGTCGGCGTCGCGGAGGGCCTTGGTGGCAGCGACGGTGAGGAGTTCGCTGGTGCCGGGACCGCCGCCCACCAGGGTTACCTGGCCGGGGGCGCCGGCGGCGGGTTCGGCGGCTACGGGAATGCCGGCTGCGCGGCACCGGTCCAGGAAATTCTTCCAGCCGGGCTGTCCGTCGTCCACCGCGGCCACCAGGAAGGGGCGTTCGGGCAGTCCGTCAAACGGACCGCCTTGGGGGCTGCTGAGTCGGGAGACGACGGCACCCGCGGCCTGGTAGCGGCGCACCGCCTGCCGCGCTGCCTGGTCCGAGCCGGTCACCAGTACTTCCCGGCCGGTGAGATCAATGCTGAGCTGCATTCCTATGCCTCGATTCCAGTGTTTTCCGGCGTGCCGGGGCGCACCGGGATGGAGGCACCGATCAGGACCTTTCCCTTCTCCTCGGGTGTGGCGGGGCGCATCTGGCCGCGCTCGTCCGGGACGAAGGTGATGGAATCGTCCTTCTGGTCAGGGGCGTTGACGAAGGAGCGGAACCGGCGCAGGCGCTCGGGGTCCTTGAGGGTGTCGGCCCACTCGTCGATGTAGGTGTCCACGTGCTTCGCCATGGCTGCCTCAAGGTCCTCGGCGATGCCGAGGGTGTCCTTCACGACGACGTCCTCGACGTGCTTGATGCCGCCGTCGAGCTCTTCCTGCCAGCGTGCCGTGCGCTGCAGCCGGTCCGCCGTGCGGATGTAGTACATGAAGTATCGGTCGATGTACTTGATCAGGGTTTCGTCGTCGAGGTCCTTGGCCAGCAGCTGGGCGTGGGCCGGAGTGGCGCCGCCGTTGCCGCCGACGTACAGGTTCCAGCCGTCAGCGGTGGCGATGACGCCAACGTCCTTGCCCCGGGCCTCGGCGCATTCCCGGGCACAGCCGGAGACGCCCATCTTGAGTTTGTGGGGGCTGCGCAGGCCGCGGTAGCGCAGTTCCAGTTGGATGGCCATGGCCACCGAGTCCTGGACCCCGAAGCGGCACCAGGTGGAACCGACGCATGACTTCACGGTACGCAGGCTCTTGCCGTAGGCCTGGCCGGACTCAAAGCCGGCATCCACCAGTTCCTTCCAGATCTCCGGCAACTGCTCCAGCCGGGCGCCGAACATGTCGATCCGCTGGCCGCCGGTGATCTTGGTGTACAGGTTGTACTTCTCCGCCACGGCGGCGATCACGCCGAGCTTTTTGGGGGTGATCTCGCCGCCGGCAATGCGGGGGACCACCGAGTAGGTGCCGTCCTTCTGCATGTTGGCCAGGGCCCGGTCGTTGGTGTCCTGCAGCGTGCCGCGGCCGGCATCCAGGACGTAGGCGCTGTTCTGGCTGGCGAGGATGTTGGCGATGGTGGGCTTGCAGATGTCGCAGCCGGCACCGGTGCCGTACTTGGCCATGATCTCCTCGAAGGAGGTCAGCTCCAGGACGCGGATGGCGTCGAAGAGTTCCTGGCGGGACAGTTCGATGTGCTCGCACAGGGCCTTGGAAACTTCGACGCCGGACTTGGTCAGCTCGGTTTCAAGCAGCTTCTTCAGCATCGGCACACAGGAACCGCACTGGGTGCCGGCGCGGGTGCAGCCCTTCAGCTCACCGAGTTCCTGGACCGGGGCATTGCCTTCGCAGGTGCCGCAGCCGTTGATCGCGTCCCGGATACTTCCGGCGGTGACGTTGTTGCAGGAGCAGAGGGTGGCGTCGTCCGGGAGCTCGGTTTCGGGGGCGTCGCCGCCGCCGGCTGCACTCAGGAACGCGCCGGGCTCGGCGGGAAGTTCGCGGCCCAGGAGCGGGCGCAGGCTCATGTAGGGTGAGGCGTCGCCGACGAAGATGCCGCCCAGGAGGGTCTTGGCGTCGTCAGTGGTGACGATCTTCTGGTAGACGCCGCGGGCGGGGTCTGCGTAGACGATCTCGAGCGCGTGCTCCGTCTTGGCGAAGGCGTCGCCAAAGCTGGCAACGTCCACGCCGGAGAGCTTGAGCTTAGTGGCGGTGTCGAAGCCGGGGAAGGTGGCGTCGCCGCCGTGGAGCCGGTCTGCCACGATTTCCGCCATGGTGTTGGCGGGGGCCACCAGGCCAAGGCACATCCCGCCGAAGTTGGCTACTTCGCCGATTGCCCAGATGCCGGGTACTTCGGTGGCGCAGTAGTCGTTGATGACCACGCCGCCGCGGGGGCCCATACTGAACAGTTGTTCCTCACCCTCGGCGGCGCGGAAGAGTTCGTCGCGCGGCCGGACGCCGATCGCGACAATGACGATGTCCGCGTCGATGACCCGGCCGTCGGCCATGAGGACGCCGGTGACTTGGCCGTCGTCGCCGGACAGTACCTCGGACGGGAACACGCCGCCGTGCACCTCGAAGCCCTTGGCCTCGATGAGGCGGCCCAATGCCTGGCCGGCGCCCTCGTCCAGCTGGGTGTTCATCAGCCAGGGTGCGCCGTTGATGACGATGGGCGTGGCGCCCAGCTGTTCGGTGCCTGCGGCCGACTCAAGGCCCAGGAGTCCGCCGCCAATGGTGACGGCGTTGACCTTGCGGCCCAGCTTTTCGCGCAGTTCCGCGATGGCCCCGTTGATGGCCCAGACATCTTCCAGCGTGCGGTAGACGTGGGTCTTGTCCGCGCCGGGGATTGGGAGGCGGGCGGCGTCGGAACCGGTGGCTACCACCAGCTCGTCGTAGGGGTAGGTGTGGCCGGCAGCGGTCTCCACCGTCTTCGCCCCGGGGTTGATCCGGACCACGCGCTCGCCACGCTTCAGCTCCAGGGATGCGTCGTCCCACATGGAAGCCGTGCCAAGGGTCAGGTCGACATCCTTGTCAGTAAGGGCCTTGGACAGAGCGACCCGGTCATAGGGAAGGTGGACCTCTTCGGTGAGCACCGTAACATGCCAGCCATCGAGGCCACGGGCATGCATCGCGTCGGCGAAGCGGTGGGCTGCCGGGCCGCCACCGGCGACGACAATGCGGCGCGGAGTCTCTGTACGGGAAGTCTGTTCGGTCACTGATGGGCCTTTCGCATGGGCCGCAGGCAGTTTTCCTGCAACCTTCATTGACGAGCTGTCCATCCAGACTAGGAAGCCGCAGTTTCGCTTCAGTTTCCCGATTGTTTCGTCAACTTAACTTCTGCATCACGAACGCATTTCCGGCTGCGTGAGGTGTCTTTTACGCGCTTGACACATTGGCTGCACGCCTTTGAAACACCCGGAGCCTAGCGTGGATCACGGTCGCAGAAGGGGCCACCGAGAAGGACTATACGCACAGGGAGAGGAGCCGGACATGACGGCAACACTGGAACTTGGGGCACTTGCAACCGGCCTGGACGGGGCCGCATCCGGCTGGCACAGCGTCTGCCAAGTCGAGGACCTGGAACCAGCCTGGGGTGAAGCGGCGCTGATCGCAGGACGCCAGGTTGCCCTCTTCCGCACGGGTGCCACCGAGGTTTTCGCAGTGGCGCACGAGGACCCCGCCACCGGAGCACATGTCATGGCCCGGGGCATTCTGGGCTCGAAAGGCTCCCGTCCCACCATAGCCTCGCCCCTGCACAAAGAGGTCTACGACCTTGAAACCGGTGAGTGCTTCAGCACTCCGGGCCTGAGCCTGGCGACCTTCCGCACGCGGATCGTGGACGGCTGCGTCCAGGTCCAGCTGTAGCAGGCGCTAAAGCCCCAGCGCTTCGCTGACGTCCCGGAGCACCTCATCCAACGCCGCCCGCACCGCCTGACGTGCCGCCGGCAGCTCCGCCGCGGAGCCCACGTGGTGGATCACCTCCAGGTAGCACTTCAGCTTCGGCTCGGTGCCGCTGGGCCGGATGATGACCCGCGTGAGGTCCCGGGTCACGTACAACAGCCCGTCAGTGGCCGGCAGGTGGTCACTGCCTTCAGCGAGGTCGGTGTACACCTCCACGGCAGAAGACCCGAATGTCTCCGGCGGGGAGACCCGCAGCCGGTTCATCATGGCGTCCAGGAGCCCCAGATCCGCCACCCGGATGCTCAACTGGTCGCTGGCGTGCAGGCCGTGCTGCAGGTAAAGCTCGTCCAGGGTGTCAAAGACCGTCTTGCCTTCCGCCTTGGCGGCCGCAGCGAGTTCGGCAATTAGCAGCGCAGCCGAAATCCCGTCCTTGTCCCTCACCAGGTGGGGCGCCACGCAGTAGCCCAGCGCTTCCTCGTAGCCATACACAAGTCCAGGAACGCGGGAGATCCATTTAAACCCGGTCAGGGTCTCCTGGTGGGCGTAGCCTGCCGAGGCCGCGATCCGGGCCAGCAGCCGTGAGGACACGATGGAATTGGCAAAGACTCCCGTGGCGCTTTCCTCCGTGCCGCCGTCGCCCTTGCCTGCTGTTGCAGCTAGCCGGGCCGCGACATGCGCGCCCAGCAGCGCCCCCACTTCGTCCCCGCGGAGCATCCGCCAGGCACCGGTGCCGGGGTCCATGGCGGCGACAGCCGCGCGGTCGGCGTCAGGATCGTTGGCAATTACGATGTCCGCTGCCAGCCGTTCGGCTGCTTCCAGGGCCAGATCCAGCGCCCCGGGTTCTTCCGGATTCGGGAAGCTTACGGTGGGGAAGTCGGGGTCCGGCTCGGCCTGCTCCGCGACGAGTGTGATGTCCGTGAAACCTGCAGCGCCCAGTACGCGCTGTGCAGTTCCGCCACCGACGCCGTGCAGGGGAGTCAGGACGATCTGCAGGTCACGGGCCGGGAAATGCTCGGGAAGGGGCAAGGCCGCGGTCTCGCGTTCGTAGTCGGTGGCGAGGGAACCATCCAGGACTGTCCAGCCGGAGGGTGCGAGGGCAATGGTGTCCAGCGGCCCTACGGCGTCGATCCTGTCGGCGATGGCGGTGTCGTAGGGTGCAACTATCTGGGCGCCACGGCCGCTGTCCGCCACAGCGTGCCGGCCCAGGTAGACCTTATAGCCGTTGTCCTGCGGGGGGTTGTGGCTGGCGGTTACCATCACGCCGCCGTCGCACTCCAGCGCCCGCACGGCGAAAGCCAGCAGGGGAGTGGGCAGCGCCGCCGGCATCAGGAAGGCCTCAATCCCTGCTGCCGTGAAAATCGCCGCAGTCTCCTCGGCGAAGATGTCCGAATTGTGCCGGGCATCGTAGCCGACGACGGCGCGCGGCCGGCTTCCAGGGGAGGCCTCGCCTACCGCCGACAGCAGGAAGTCCGCCAGGCCGGCAGCCGCGCGGCGGACCACCACGCGGTTCATTCGGTTCGGTCCGGGACCCAGTGCCGCCCGAAGTCCCGCCGTGCCGAACTGCAGGGGGCCGCGGAAGCTGTCTTCGAGTTCCTGGCGGGCCGCCGCGTCGCCGCCGTCAACGAGTTGGACAAGCTTCAGGAGGGCGGCCGACGTTACGGGATCCGGGTCTTGGGCAGCCCATTCGCGGGCCTCTTTGAGCAGGCGGGAATTGGCATCGGAAGACGTCATGGGGATAACGCTATCGTCATTGGCCCCTCAGTTCCCGCAACCCGGCACCAGGGTGGACCCCTCGGCCTGGAAGGAGCGGCCCCTTCGCGTCCAGGCCGGCTTAGAGCCGGGTGATGATTTCCGCGAGCAGCTTTGAAATCCGCGGGCCAGCCGCCTCTCCTGCTTCGAGGACTTCGTGGTGGCTCAGCGGCTCCGGACTGATGCCGGCCGCAAGGTTGGTGACCAGCGAAATGCCGAACACCTCCATGCCTGCATGCCGTCCGGCGATGGCCTCCAGCGCCGTCGACATCCCCACCAGGTCAGCGCCGATGCGCTTGGCGTACTGGACTTCGGCCGGAGTTTCGTAGTGGGGACCGGGGAACTGGGCGTACACGCCCTCCTCCAGCGTTGCGTCCACTTCACGGGCCAGGGCGCGGATCCTCGACGAGTAGAGATCTGTCAGGTCCACGAAGGTGGCACCCTCCAGCGGGGAGGCGGCGGTGAGGTTGATGTGATCACTGATGAGCACCGGCGTGCCCGGTGCCCACTGTTCCTGCAGGCCGCCGCAGCCGTTGGTGAGCACCAGGGTTTTGCACCCGGCGGCAGCTGCCGCCCGGATCCCGTGCACCACTGCACGCACGCCCTTGCCCTCGTAGTAGTGCGTCCTCGCGCCCAGGACCAGGGCCCTCTTGCCGCCCTTTGTCAGTACCGAACGGATGGTTCCCACGTGGCCTTCGACGGCAGGGGCATGGAAACCCGGAACCTCGTCCGCGGACAGGGTGGCGGTGGTTTCGCCGATCAGGTTGGCTGCTTCAGCCCAGCCCGAACCGAGCACCAGGGCCACGTCATGGCCGTCCACCCCTGTTTCCTCGGCGATGTAGTCGGCTGCGGCGCGGGCGGCTGCGAAGGGATCGGTGTTCAGGAAATCAGTTGTACTCACTGGTACAAGCTATCCTGCCGCACATGATGCCGCCCACCCTCCGACTTTCTTGAGAGACCGTTTTCTTTGGCGGAGCGGCATAGCTGGAGGAGAATGGGGGATTGTGACTACGCATCCAGATTTCAGTTCGCCCCGGATCGCAATCCTGGGAGGTGGTCCCGGCGGTTACGAGGCCGCCATGGTGGCCGCCTCATTGGGGGCGCAGGTCACCATCATCGAGCGGGCCGGCCTCGGCGGATCGGCCGTGTTAACGGACGTCGTCCCGTCTAAAACCCTGATCGCCACCGCTGACCTCATGACCCGTGTGGGCGAGGCGGGGGAGCTGGGAGTCAAGTTCGACGTCGACGGCGGCGACTTCGTGCCGGTGATGCGCGCAGACCTCAAGCACATCAACGACCGCCTGCTGAACCTGGCCCGCAGCCAGTCGAAGGACATCCATGACGGCCTGGAGCACCAAGGGGTGCGGATTCTTTCCGGGTCCGGCCGGCTGCTGGACGACCATACGATCGAGGTCCTGACCGCTGAAGGCACCGAAACAATAGAGGCGGACACCATCCTGCTTGCGGTGGGTGCCCATCCGCGCGAGCTCGCCACGGCCAGGCCCGACGGGGAACGAATCCTCAATTGGACACAGATCTACGATCTCGATGAACTGCCCGAGGAACTGATCGTGGTGGGTTCCGGCGTGACCGGTGCGGAGTTTGCTTCCGCGTACAACGGGCTTGGTTCGAAGGTGACGCTGATTTCCAGCCGCGACCGGGTGCTGCCGGGCTCCGATGTTGACGCAGCTGTAGTGCTGGAGGAAGTGTTCGAGCGCCGCGGGGTCCGCGTCCTGTCCCGTTCCCGCGCCGAAGCCGTGGAACGGACGGAAGACGGCGTAGTGGTCACCCTCAGCGACGGCTCAAAAGTCACCGGCAGCCACTGTCTGCTGTGCCTGGGCTCCATCCCCAATACTGCCGGCATCGGGCTGGAAGAGGCCGGCGTTGCGCTCAGCGAGAGCGGGCACATCAAGGTTGACGGCGTTTCCCGGACCTCCGCCCCGAGTATCTATGCCGCAGGCGACTGCACAGGCGTGCTGCCGCTCGCCTCGGTGGCTGCCATGCAGGGCCGCATAGCCGTAGCGCACTTCATGGGAGACACCGTCACCCCGCTCAAGCTGCACCAGGTGGCATCGAACATCTTCACGTCTCCGGAGATCGCCAACGTGGGCGTTTCCGAAGCCGAGATCGATTCCGGCAAGTACCAGGGCGACGTCATCAAGCTGTCCCTGCGGAGCAACGCCCGTGCCAAAATGCGCAACCACCGGGACGGCTTCGTCAAGATCTTCGCCCGCAAGGGCTCGGGCACTGTGATTGGGGGCGTGGTGGTGGGGCCGAACGCGTCAGAACTGATCTTCCCCATCTCCATCGCGGTGAAACAGAAGCTGCACGTGGACGACGTCGCCAGCACCTTCACGGTGTACCCGTCCCTGAGCGGATCCATCTCTGAAGCGGCGCGGCGGCTCCACGTGCACCTGTAGGTGGTGCGGGCAGGATTTGGGCCCGTACCAGGGCAGGAAGCTGGACCCTTCCGCCGCTGCCTGCATAAACTCCTTCAAGGACCGGCCGGGAATTTCATCAGCGAATTTCCCGGCCGTCCCTGCATCAGCCATCGACGCAAGGAGTAGCTCGTGGAACTGAAGGACGTCAAGTGGAACGAACAGGCGCGCGAAAAAATCCTGCTGGATGCGGACCGGGCACTGCAGGAAGCGGTCCGGCAGGCAAGCTCTTCCTTGGCAAACGCGGACAAGGACGAGGTGTACAAGTTCCTGTTTGAACAGCTGAAGGACCAGTTCGTGGACTTCCAGCCGGGACCGGACCTCACCCGCTACGCGGAGGCAGTGGCCAACGGAGACTTCAACTCCAACTCTTCAGCCGAAACGGAAGGCTAGGCAATGACCACCGCCCTCGTAAGGCCGCGCCACGGAAAGATCATCGGCGGCGTCTGTGCTGCCCTGGCGGCCCGGTTCGGTCTGCCGAAATTCCTGGTCCGGCTTGGTTTCGTCATCTTTGGACTGGTGGGGGTGGGCGAGCTCGCCTACATCGTGCTCTGGATCATCATTCCGAAGGCCCCGGCGTAACTTTCCTTCCGTGCGGCGAGCCCGGAAGCCAAGGCGGGGGCGGCCAGGGCCCTGAACTTTGGTCAGGCAGCTGAGACCGCTTGGAAGTGCTTTTCAATGAGCCCCTTGATGTCCTCGTGGCAGCCGCCGCAGCCGGTGCCGGCACGCGTTACCTTGGAGACTTCGGCCACCGTGGCGCAGCCATCCTCCACAGCGCCCTGGATCGTGGCCCCGCTGACGCCGGCGCACCGGCACACCGTGCCCTCCGGGTTGGCGGGGCCGGTACCGGGAAGCTGATCCGGCCCGTCAAGGCGCAGGAGGAGGGACCTGTCGGCAGGCAGTTCCGCGCCGCGCTCAAACAAACCCACCAGCTCCGCGGCAGTGCGGGGCATTCCCACCGCAACCAAGCCTTCAAGGACCCCGCCGCGGGTGGTCATCTTGACGTAGCGGCCGTGTTCCGGGTCCGCCCACTGGGCAATGTGCAGGCGGGGACGGCCGTTGACAGCGCCGGCGGCCAGCACGTCCTCATCCCACGGCTCCGCGGAGTTGTCGCCGGCCACGGCCATGGTCATGCCGCGGGCTTTGAGCACGATCACGCCGGCCTGCTCGGCGGGCAGTTCAGGCAGGAGTTCCGCGTGTTCCGGTGCTGCAGATGCCAACTCGCCCAAGTATTCGGCCAGCCATTCGGCCTGCCGCCAGCCGGGCCCCACCAGCCCGGACGGGCCTTTGGCGCTGCGGCACCGGGCGCAGTCCGGGTCCGGGCAGCGGACCTCGGCGCAGTCACCGATGGCGAAGATGTGCGGCTCATGGTGGGCACGGAGTTTGTGGTCCACCAGGATGCCCGCGGAGGTGGACAGCCCGCAGCCCTCGGCAAGTTCCGTGCGGGGACGGACACCGCACGAGATGACCAGAAGGTCCCCGTCGATCGCCGAGCCGTCGTCTAGCAGCAAAGCCGAGAAGCCGCCGTCGGACGCGTTGTGCTCCACGCCCGTGGAGCGCGCGTTGCCCGCCATCCGGACGCCGCAGCGGCGGAGGCTGGCGGCGAGGACGGCGCCGCCGCCGCGGTCGATGTTGCGGCCCAGCGGGTGCGGCCCGTTGTGCACCACGGTGACAGTGGCGCCCTCCTCGGCCGCGGCCAGGGCGGTTTCCAGGCCCAGCACGCCGCCGCCCAGCACTACCACCCGCTTCCCGCCCGCAACAGCCCGGCGCAGGACCTCGGCGTCGCGCAGGTCGCGCAGCGCGGTGACCCCAGCCGGAAGCACAGGGGAGGTGGGGTCCGGGTTGATGCCCGTCAGGTTGGGGATGACCGGCCGTGACCCGGTGGCAAAGACAAGGCGGTCGTAGTGCACACCTGCACCGTCGGACAGGAGGACCTGCTGCCGGGCCCGGTCCACCCGCCGAACGCGCACACCAAGGCGCACATCCACCCCGTCTTCTGCCAGGGCTGCAGCGTCCGAGAGGGCCAGCGCCTCCGCGGTGGTGCGTCCAACGCCGAGGTCCGCCACGAGCACCCGGTTGTAGGCTGCCTCGGTTTCCTCGCCCACCACTGTCAGGGCCACCAGGCCGCTGCGGACGGCGGGCAGCAGCTCATCCACCAGCCGGGCGGCCACCGGGCCGAATCCCACAATGACAATCTGCTCGCTCATGAGGCCTCCGTCGTCTGAAGCACTTTGGTGGAATGGGGGACGGCAACCGGCCGGACCCACACGTTGTTGAACTTGAATTCGGGCATTCCGGAAATGGGGTCGGTGGCGGCCTCGGTGAGGCGGTTTGCGCTTTCCAGCTCCGGAAAGTGGAAGGGCAGGAAGACGGTTTCGGGGCGGATGGCGTTGGTAAGTTCGGCCCGGCACACCACCTCGCCGCGCTCGTTGGCCACGGACACGAAAGCCCCTTCGGTGATTCCCATGGAGGCCGCTGCCGCCGGATGGATCTGCACCTTCGCCTCCGGCTGCGACGCGAGCAGCTCCGTCACCCGCCGGGTCTGTGCACCGGACTGGTAGTGCTCCAGGAGGCGGCCGGTGATCAGGGTCATGGCCTGTGCGGCCGGGGCGGGGTTTGCGGCAGGAGTACGACGGCGGCGGGGCGCCACCGGGACCATCACGGCTTTGCCGTCGGCGTGGGCGAAGCGGTCCTGGAACAGGCGCGGCGTCCCGGTGCTGCCCGCGGGGTAGGGCCAGTAGGCTGCCTCGCCCCGGTCCAGCATGGCGTAGTCGATGCCCGAGTAGTCGGCCAGCCCTCCGGCGGAGGCACGGCGGAGTTCTTCGAATACCGTTTCCGGGTCCTCGCTGTAGGTGGACGGGGCGTCCAGGGCTTCGGCCAGCCGGGCCATGATCCAGAGTTCGCTGCGGGCACCCGACGGCGGGGCCAGGGCACGGCGGCGGCGCAGCACCCGGCCCTCGAGGTTGGTCAGGGTGCCTTCCTCCTCCGCCCACTGAAGCACCGGGAGGATGAGATCAGCCTCTGCTGCGGTCTCGGACATGAAGAAGTCGCAGACCATCAGGAAGTCCAGGCTGCGAAGCCCGTCGATCACGGCATTGGCGTCGGGGGAAGCCACCGCAATGTTGGAGGCGTGGACGAAAAGGCAACGGACGCCGTCGGGCTTTCCCAGGGACTTCAAAAGCTGGACAGCCGGCAGCCCGGGGCCCGGGATCAGCTCCTCCGGCACACCCCACACGCCGGCAATATGCGCGCGGGCCGCAGGATCGGTGATCTTCCGGTAGCCGGGGAGCTGGTCCGCCTTCTGGCCGTGCTCACGGCCGCCCTGGCCGTTGCCCTGGCCGGTGAGGGTGCCGTAGCCGCTGCGGGCGGAGCCGGGCAGGCCCAGCAGGAGGCTCAGGTTGATGGCCGCAGTGGCGGTATCGGTTCCGTCCACGTGCTGTTCCACGCCTCGGCCGGTCAGGATGTAGCTGCCGCCTTGCCGGGCACCGGCTGCGAGCCGGCGCGCCGTTTCCCGGATCAGGTCGGCGGGGACGCCTGTGAGGGATTGCACCCGTTCGGGCCAGAAGGAGTTGACGCTGCGGGCCACGGCGCTGTAACCGGAGGTCCGCTCCTCCAGGTAGGCCGTGTCCACCAGCTTCTCGTGGATGACCACATGGGAGATGCCCAGGAGGAGGGTGAGGTCGGTGCCCGGCAGAGGCTGCAGGTGGATGCCACCGCCGTCGGCTGTAAAGGCAGCTGTGGCGGAACGGCGGGGATCGACGACGATCAGCCCGCCGGCGTCGCGCGTTCCCTTCAAATGCTGCACGAAGGGCGGCATGGTCTCGGCGACGTTGGAGCCCAGCATCAGGATGGTGCTGGCCGTGTCCAGGGCCTCCAGAGGGAACGGCAGGCCGCGGTCCACTCCGAAGGCCCGCATTCCCGCAGCTGCGGCGGAGGACATGCAGAAGCGGCCGTTGTAGTCGATGCGGGAGGTACCCAGGGCGAGCCGGGCGAACTTGCCCAGCATGTAGGCCTTCTCATTCGTGAGGCCGCCGCCGCCAAAAACACCGACGGCGTCGGCACCGTAACGTGCGCGGGCATCCCTGACAGCGGAGGCGGCGAGGTCCAGGGCCTGCTCCCAGCTGATGGGGCGGTGGACACCGTCGGCGCCCTTCAACAGGGGTTCGGTGATCCGCCCGGGGTGGTTGAGGAGGGTGGAGGAGGTCCAGCCCTTGCGGCAGAGGCCGCCGCGGTTGGTGGGAAAGTCGCGTCCCTGGACGGTGAGGGGCACATCCGGGCCGGGGGAGATGTCGGCGGACTGCTGTGCGTCGGGCGGCTCTGCTGCCATTGGTGCCGGCACCGGATTTGGCCCCGGCAGGGAAGCCGGGGCCAAATCCTGGGAAGACGTGAGCGTCATGGCGCACTGCAGGGCGCAGTAGGGGCAGTGCGTGTCGGCGCTTTTGGTCATGTTAGACGTGTCCCATCGCGTTTCGGTTGGCGTTGCGGATGTAGCAGGCCCAGCAGACCGTGAGCATCAGGACGTAGGCGGCGACGAAGCCGTAGAAGGCGGGCGTGTAGGAGCCGCTGGCGGAGTTCGATGCGTTCAGCACCTGGGGGATCACGAATCCGCCGTAGGCGCCGATGGCAGAGATCAGGCCAAGGGCGGAGGAGGCCAGGCGCTGGGTGGCCACCGAGCTGGCGCCCTTCCTGGCCGCCCGGCTGGAGGTGGCAAAGATGACCGGGATCATCCGGTAGGTGGCGCCGTTTCCGAAGCCGCTGGCGGTGAAGAGCATCAGGAAGAGGACCAGGAAGAGCCAGAAGTTCTTCAGCGGCAGGGTCCAGATCATCGTCAGGGTGATCACGGCCATGGAGGCGAAGGCCGCCACGGTCATGCGGGCGCCGCCCATCCGGTCGGCCATCCGGCCGCCATAAGGCCGGGCAAGGGAACCGACCAGCGGGCCAAGGAAGGCCAGGGACAGTGCCACGGTGCCCACTCCGATCGAGGAGAACTCGGGGAAGTAGTCCTTGATCAGTTTGGGGAAAACTCCGGCGAAGCCGATGAAGGAGCCGAACGTGCCAATGTACAGCAGCGCCATGATCCACAGGTGCGGTTCCTTGAGAGCAGCTACCGAACCGGCGATGTCTCCCTTGGCGCTGGTGAGGTTGTCCATGAACTTGAAGGCGCCGAATGCCGCGAGCAGGATCAGCGGAACCCACATCCAGCCGGCCAGGGGCAGGTTGACGGTTCCCGCGGCCAGCAGGGTGATGGCAATGGGCACGGCGAGCTGTGCGACGGCGGCTCCCATGTTTCCGCCGGCGGCGTTCAGGCCCAGCGCCCAGCCCTTTTCCCGTGCAGGGTAGAAGAAGGTGATGTTGGCCATGGAGCTGGCGAAGTTGCCGCCGCCGAAGCCAGCCAGCGCTGCGATGAGCAGCATGACACCGAAGGGAGTTTCCGGGTTGGAGACGCACAGGGCCAGGCCGATGGAGGGGATCAGGAGCAGCAGGGCCGAGACGATGGTCCAGTTGCGGCCGCCGAAGCGCGGGACCATGAAGGTGTAAGGGATGCGCAGGGTGGCGCCCACGAGGCTGGGCATGGAGATGAGCCAGAAGATCTCCGAGGTGGAGAAGGTGAATCCTGCTGCCGGGAGCTGGACCACCACGATGGACCAGAGCTGCCACACGACAAAGCCGAGGAATTCGGCGAAGATGGACCAGTTGAGGTTCCGCCGGGCAATGGCACGGCCGGCTGTTTCCCACTGCTCCTTGTTCTCGGCGTCCCAGTTGGCGATCCAGCGGCCGGGGCGGAATTCAAGGGCGGGTGCGTCTGCGGTGCGGGTGGTGCCGGGCTGTGCGCTGGCGGATGCGTTGGCGGTTCCGGGCCTTGCGGTGTCGTCAAGATCCAGGGAATTGCCGGTGCCGGCATCAGCTGTGCGATCAACAGTCACGGTGTACCTCCTTCGGGGGGATGTTGTCCTTCCAAGGTAGGGACGCCGCGTTTCGCAGACAGACGATGTTTGTTAACGAGCTGTGACATTTGCCTATCGGAGCTCCCGGGAGGACGTGAGGCGCCGTCAGGTACCGAAAAATGAGACGGAGCGCACATGTCCGCATCCTGGACCTTTCGTCCATTGACTGGACCGCTGGAACTAATATTGAACTCTAACTATTTCGAGCCGGAGCGCATCTGCTGCCTCCGGACGGCTCTCACGAAAGCGTTTATATGTCATCCACCGATACCTCCACGGTGCCCGGATCGCCGCAGCCGGTGAACTCCCGGGGCCGCGTGATCGTAGCCAGCCTTATCGGCACCACGGTTGAGTTCTACGACTTCTACGTCTACGCCACCGCAGCAGTGCTGGTCTTCCCGCAGCTGTTCTTCCCCAGCCAGAACGAAACCACCCAGCTCCTGAGCTCCTTCGCAGTCTTCGGCGTGGCCTTCATCGCCCGCCCGCTCGGCTCGATCGTCTTCGGCCACTTCGGCGACAAGTTCGGCCGCAAGGGCACCCTGGTGGCGTCCCTGCTGACCATGGGTATTGCCACCTTCCTTATCGGCTGCCTGCCCACCGCGCTGGTTCCGGGCTGGGCCTTCTGGGCGCCGGCACTGCTGGTGGTCATGCGCTTCGCCCAGGGCCTGGCGCTGGGTGGCGAATGGAGCGGGGCTGCCCTGCTGGCCACCGAGAACGCGCCGGCCAACAAGCGCGCCATCTACGGCACCTTCCCGCAGCTCGGTGCACCCATCGGCTTCATCATCGCCAACGTGATCTTCCTGGTCTTCAGCTACGCCCTGTCCCCGGCTGACTTCATGGCCTGGGGCTGGCGCGTGCCGTTCCTGCTCAGCGCCGTCATGGTGATCATCGGCCTCTACGTCCGCCTGAAGCTGATCGAAACCCCCGCCTTCACCAAGGTGATCGAATCCAATGAGGTGGCCAAGCTGCCCCTGGGCCGCGTCTTCAAGACCAGCTGGCGCCAGCTGATCCTGGGCACGTTCATCATGCTGGCCACCTACGTGCTCTTCTACCTGATGACCACGTTCACCCTGACCTACGGCACCCGTCCCGCAAGCCTCGAGGCTGCCCGTGCCGCCGCCGAGAAGGCCGGCAAGCCGATGACGGAAGCAGCCGCTGCAGCGTTCGTTCCCGGCCTGGGCTACACCCGCAACGACTTCCTGTGGATGCTGATTGCCGGCGTCGTCTTCTTCGGTATCTTCACCCTCGTCTCCGGGCCGCTGGCGGAGAAGTACGGCCGCCGCAAGATGCTCCTTGCAGTGACCGGCGGCATCTTCGTGTTCGGCCTGCTCTTCGTTCCGCTGTTCAGCGGCGGCTTCATTGGCACCATGGCGTTGCTGGTCATCGGCTTCTCCCTGATGGGCCTCACCTTCGGCCCGATGGGTGCGCTGCTGCCGGAGCTCTTCCCGACGAACGTCAGGTACACCGGTTCAGCCGTTAGCTACAACTTCTCCAGCATCCTGGGCGCGGCGGTGGCCCCGTTCATCGCGGTGGCGCTCTGGGAGATGGCCGACGGCAGCCCCGTGCTGGTGGGAATCTACCTGACCTCCATGGCTGTCCTGACGCTCATCGCCCTGTTCGTGAGCAAGGAAACCCGCGACCTGGACTACGAAAACAACGTGGCGTAGCAGCGGAGCCTGTGCCTTCCAGTCCGGTTTGTGGCTGAAATGCCCGGCGTTCCCCCCGAGTTTTTGGGGAGTGCGCCGGGCATTTGGCTTTCCGGCCGGAGTAACCGGGCGGGAAGGCACGACGGCGGTGCGCTGGGTATGGCGTGGCTGCCTCAGCGGGCGTAGCGGGCCACGAAGTTCCGGAGGATTTTCATGGGTTCGATGGCAGTGAACTGCCGGGCGCTCTCCATCAGTTCTTCGGCCGACTCCGGCGGGAAGTAGCCGGCGTGCCGGTAGATGTCGATACGGGTGCAAAGACCGTCCGCATCCAGTTCCGGATGGAACTGCGTGGCATAGAGGTTTTCCCGGATCCGGAACATATGGACCGGGCAGGCCGTGGAACGGGCCAGCAGGACGGCGTGCGACGGCAGAACGGTGCACGCCTCCTTGTGGCCGGTGAAGGCGGTGAAAGTCCGGGGGAGGCCCTCGAGCAGTGGGTCTTCGAGCCCGGCCTCCGTCAGTTCGATCTCCACGCCGCCCAGAGGTTCCCCATAGCTCCTGTCAATGACGGCGCCCTGGTGGGCGCCGAGGGTGCCCACTCCGTAGCAGGCACCCAGGAAAGGGAAGTCCCGGGCCACCAGCTCATCAAGGAGCCCTGAGAGTTCCCGTTCCACGCGGTGCTGGACGGGGGACTTCTTCTCCGGCGGGTCACTGGATGTGAACGGGCTTCCGCCCACGATCACGCCCGAGTAGTCCGAGAGGTCCAGTGCGGGCAGCGGGGCAGCCTCCAGCCGGACCCTCAACAGCTCCCGCGGCTGCAGACCGCCATACCGGAGGTACGCGGCATACTCATCCTCGGCGGCAGCGTCCTCGGCCCTTGACGCCAGGAGCAGGAAAGGCTTCATGCGCTAAGTGTGCCGGTTGGGACCCGGCCTGTCAGCTAGCCCGCCGGCTGCGTCAGCGAGCGGCGGGACTGCGGCCGGGCTGCCGGATCGGCGTGGCGGTGTACGAGCTTCCAGTAGCCTTCCTCGCGCCGGAAGATGCTGGTCACCCTCAGCGCGAACTCCTCCACGGCGCCCCCGTCAAGGCGTGCCCGGAAGTGTTCGGTCTCCACGAGGTAGGCGGTGTCGCGGGCCGTGTAGGAGGTGATGGTCTCGAACCCGAGCATCTCGCCGTCCTGGAACTGCCGGGCTGCCTGGTCCAGCCGGGCTTCCACCTGGGCCCAGCCGCGGGCAATCCCACCGAACGGGTTGGCCAGGGTCACATCGTCGAGGCGGGAATAGAGCTCCTTGACGGGCGCGGGGTTGCCTTGGGTGATATCCGGGACGGCCAGGTGGTAGCGGTCCACTTCTTCCTGGAAGCTGGGTGCGAGCATGGGTGCCTCCGGGGCTTTCTAGTCTTCGATCATGGCGATGATGGCACCCGCGGACACCGTTTCGCCGGAGGACGCTTCGAGCCCGATGATGGTGCCGGAACGGTGCGCGGTGAGAGGCTGTTCCATCTTCATCGCCTCCAGGACCACCACCAGGTCGCCCTCGGCCACCACGTCGCCATTGGTGACGGCGACCTTGACGATGGTGCCCTGCATGGGGGAGGTCAGGGCATTGCCGGTGACAGTGGCCGGACCGCCGGAGCGTGCACGCTTCTTGGATTTCGCAGGTTTCGCTGCAGATGCTGCCCCGCCGGCTCCCACGGAACCCAGGGACGCGGGCAGGACCACCTCGAGCCGCTTGCCGCCCACTTCGACCACCACGCGCTGGCGCTCCTCCGCGGCACCGTCTGTAGCGGCAGCGCCGTCGGGCGTCCAGGCGGGAAGGTTGTTGACGAATTCGGTTTCAATCCAGCGGGTGTGGACCGAGAACGGACCCTCGGCCGGGGCGAAGGCGGGATCCGAAACCACGGCAAGGTCGAACGGGATGACGGTCGGAATTCCTTCCACCACCATCTCCTCCAGGGCGCGGCGTGCACGCTGCAGTGCCTGGGGCCGGCTGGCTCCCGTCACAATCAGCTTGGAGAGCATCGAGTCGAAGTTGCCGCTGATCTCGTCGCCCTGTTCAATGCCTGAATCGATGCGGACGCCGGGGCCGGTGGGGTTCTTCAGGACCCGGATGGTGCCGGGGGCGGGCATGAAGTTCCGGCCCGGGTCCTCGCCGGTGATGCGGAACTCGAAGGAGTGGCCGCGCACCTCAGGATCGCCGTAGCCGAGTTCTTCTCCGCGGGCCAGTCGGAACTGCTCGCGCACCAGGTCGATGCCCGTGACTTCCTCGGAAACGCAGTGCTCCACCTGGAGCCGGGTATTGACTTCCAGGAAGGAGATGGTGCCGTCCTTGCCAACCAGGAACTCGCAGGTGCCGGCACCCAGGTAGCCGGCTTCCTTAAGGATGGCCTTGGAGGACTCATAGAGGCGCCGGTTCTGGTCTTCGGTGAGGAACGGGGCCGGTGCCTCCTCCACCAGTTTCTGGTTGCGGCGCTGGAGTGAGCAGTCACGGGTGGAGACGACCACCACATTGCCGTGGGCGTCCGCCAGGCACTGGGTTTCCACGTGCCGCGGGGCGTCCAGGAAGCGCTCGATGAAGCATTCTCCGCGGCCGAATGCGGCGGTGGCCTCACGGACGGCTGATTCGTAGAGCTCGGGGATCTCTTCCCGGGTGCGGGCGACCTTGATGCCCCGGCCGCCGCCGCCGAAGGCCGCCTTGATGGCCACCGGAAGGCCGTGCCGGTCCACGAAATCGAGGATTTCCCCGGCGGACTCCACGGGATCGGCCGTGCCGGGGACCAGCGGAGCGCCTACCTTCTCGGCAATGTGCCGGGCCTGGACCTTGTCGCCCAGGGCGGAGATGGCCTCCGGGGACGGGCCGATCCAGGTGATGCCGGCCTCGATGACGCGCGCGGCAAACTGGGCGTTTTCGGCGAGGAAGCCGTAGCCGGGGTGGATGGCGTCGGCGCCTGACTGTAGGGCTGCGGCGATGATCTTATCCATCACCAGGTAGGACTCGGCCGCGGTGTTCCCGCCCAGGGCGTAGGCCTCGTCGGCGAGGCGGACGTGCAGGGCATCCCGGTCCGGTTCGGCGTAGACGGCCACGGAGGCGAGGCCTTCGTCACGGGCTGCGCGGATGATGCGGACGGCGATTTCACCGCGGTTTGCGATCAGCACCTTTGTGAGGGTCGACTGCGTGGTTCCTGCGGACTGCTCCAAATTTGCTGACAAGGCGTCTCCTTCTTTCCTTCAGGGAGCCTAGCGCGGTTTTGAGGGTTCCGCCGATATTACTTGCGGAATCCGCGCGTAAACCGGTCAGGCTTTGTAGGGAAGCTACAAGACGACGCCAAATGCGGCGCTTTTGCCTTCGCAGGCAGGCAGGGCATGCAGGGCGTCAGGCGGACCACAGGTCGGTGATGCGGACGTTTGCGGAGGCCAGCAGGTCGCGGAGCGTGGAGACCGAAAGCCCGACAACAGTGTGCGGGTCGCCGTCTACCTTGCGGATGAAGGCGCCGCCCAGGCCGTCGATGGTGAAGGACCCGGCGCACTGCAGCGGCTCACCGGTAGCGATGTAAGCATCGATCTCTGCCGGCTCCATCTCCAGGAAGGTGACTTCGGCCGAGGCCACGGTCCCCAAGGTGGCACCCGTGCCGGGCTCCCCGCCGTCGTCGGGATCCGTGTCCCGGCAATCCACCAGCCAATGCCCCGTGTGCAGCACACCGGAGTTGCCGCTCATCCGCAGCATCCGTTCCCGCGCGACGGCGGCCGTGTAGGGCTTGCCGTGGGCCTCGCCGTCGAACTCGAACACCGAGTCGCATCCAAGGACCAATGCGCCCTCCGCTTCCGGGAGCGCCGCTACCGCCTCGGCTTTCGCCCTGGCCAGCAGCAAGGCAGTGTCGTGGGGATCGGTCACGCCGTACCGTGCCTGGACGGCGTCCTCGTCCACGTCGGAGACCAGCACCGAGTGCCGGATGCCGGCCTCCGCCAGCAGCTTGGTGCGGGCGGGGGACTGGGAAGCGAGAATCAGGCGGACCACGGCTCCAGCCTAGTGGACCGGCGCGGGCCAGGAAGACCGGCGCCGGTCCGACAAACTCAGTGGACCAGTTCCCCCGCCGCCGGGGCTGCTTCGGGCCGGC
Organism: Pseudarthrobacter sp. NamB4; assembly: GCF_005796185.1. Taxonomy (GTDB): domain Bacteria; phylum Actinomycetota; class Actinomycetes; order Actinomycetales; family Micrococcaceae; genus Arthrobacter. The sequence continues at coordinate 197,886 of NZ_VAHM01000005.1, read as the reverse complement.
TGAGCTTGGCGCCCTCCACATCCACGTCCGGCAGGATCCGGTCCAGCCAGCGCGGCAGCCACCAGGACTTTTCGCCGAGCAGGTACATCACGGCCGGGACGATGGTCATGCGGACCACGAACGCGTCCAAAAGCACCCCAAATGCCATCGCGAAGCCCAGCGGCCGGACCATCGTGAGATGGCTGAAGATGAAGCCGGCGAACACACTGACCATGATGATGGCTGCGGCCGTCACCACGGCAGCTGCGTGGCTGAAGCCCACCCGGACCGCCTCCTTGGCAGTGGAACCGTGCATATAGGCCTCGCGCATGCCGGAGGCGATGAACACCTGGTAGTCCATGGCCAGGCCGAACAGCACACCGATCAGGATGATGGGCAGGAAGCTCAGCACCGCGCCCGGGTTGGCCACGTCGAAGACGCTGCCCAGCCAGCCCCACTGGTAGACGGCCACCACGGCGCCGAAGGCGGCGGCGAGGGAGAGCAGGAACCCGCCGGTGGCGAGCAGCGGCACCACGATGGAGCGGAACACCAGCAGCAGCAGGACCAGGGAGAGTCCGACGACGATGGCCAGGTACGGCGGCAAGGCGTCACCGAGCTTGGTGGAGACATCGATGTTTCCGGCGGTCTGCCCGGTCAGGCCCAGAGTCACGTCGTATTCGGACTGGACCTCGTCGTTCAGGCCGCGCAGTTCGGAAACCACCTGAACGGTGCTGGCGCTGGCCGGGCCTTCCTTGGGGATGACCTGGAACACCGCGGTCCGGCGGTCCTCGCTCAGGGCGACGGGCAGTGCTGCCACAACGTTGTCCACGGCACGGAGTTCGCCGGCGACGTCGTACTGCAGGGACTGCGCCTGGGCCTCGTCCAGGCCTGCGGGCAACTCGCCGACGGCCACGATGGGGCCGGTGACGCCTTCACCGAAGCTGCGGGCGGTCAGGTCGTATGCCTGATAGGCCTCGGATTCCACCGGCTCCGATCCGCCATCGGGCAGGGCAAGCTGCAGTTGGGTGGCAGGCAGGGCCAGGGTGCCCAGCAGGAGGACGCCGGCCAGGAGGGCCAGCACGGGGTGCCGGGTGACCAGGCCGCCCCAGCCGTGGGTGCTGCGCTCGCGGTCCTTGGCCTCATCCTCGACTCCATGGCCCGGTTCAGCATTGTGCGCTTGGGCTTTGGCCCAGGCCCGCCGGGAGATGATGCGCCGCCCAATCAGGGAAAGCATGGCAGGGGTAAGGGTGATGGCCACCAGCACTGCCACTGCCACGGTTCCGGCCGCGGCCAGGCCCATGACCGTCAGGAACGGCAGTCCGGGCACCACCAGGGCGGCAAGGGCGATGATCACGGTGAGGCCGGCGAAAACAACGGCGTTGCCGGACGTTCCGGTGGCTCGGGCCACCGACTCCTCAGGCTCCGTTCCGGCGAGCAGCTGGGTCCGGTGCCGGTTGACGATGAAAAGTGAGTAGTCGATGCCCACGGCCAGGCCCAGCATGAGGGCCAGCATGGGGGAGATGGAGCTCATGTCGAAGAGGCCGGACAGGGCGAAGGTGATGCCGACGCCGACCCCCACTCCAACGATGGCCATCAGCAGCGGAAGCCCGGCGGCGATGAGGGTTCCCAGCATGAGGATCAGGACCAGGGCCGCGACGGTGATGCCGATGATCTCGGCCGCACCGAAGAGTTCGGAAATGTCCTCGGTGATCTCCTTGCTGGCGTAGGCGGTGACGCCCGCAGCGGAGGTTTCGTGCGCGATGTCCTGGACCTGCTGGCGGACCTCCGGGCTCAGGCCGTTGGTGGACGTATCGAACTGGACCTGGGCCACGGCGGCCCGGCCATCCTCCCACACGAAGCGGATGGCGGATGACGCCTCCGCCTGGCGCTTGCCGAGATCAAGCTTTGCCTTGCTGGCCTCCAATTCACTCGCTCCGGCCTGCAGGCGGGCCTCGCCATCTGCGAGTGCGGCCTTCTGCTGGCCGAGCTGGGCCTCGGTAAGGGCGGCAGGGGCACCGGCTGCAGCCAGCTGCTGTTCTGCTGCTGCGAGCTGCGCCTTGCCGGCTTCAAGCTCGCCGCGGGAGGCATCCAGCTGTGCCTGTCCCGCCGCAAGCTGCTGCTCGCCGTCGCTGATGGCTCGTCTTGCCTGGTCCACCTGGGCCTGCGTGGCGAAAGGATCCACGGTGCCGCGCACATCCGGCACCGACTCGAGTTTCTTCAGCGCATCTGTGACGGCGGTCCGGCTCTCGGCAGTGAAGCCGCCGTCGGGTGCCTCGAAGACGATCGTCGCCGTGCCCCCTGAGGCGGAGGGGAGCTCTTCCTTCAGCTTGTCGGCAATCCGCTGCGTCTCGGTGCCGGGAATCTGGAAGTTGTTGGACAGGGTGCCGTGGAACGCGGCGGCCGAACCGCCCACGGCCACCAGGGCGGCAAGCCACAGTGAGATCACCAGCCAGTGCCGGCGGTAGGAGAACTTGCCCAGGCGATAAAGGAACAAAGCCATGTAAGGAAACCGATCTGATCAGGAGGAACGGGAGTTTAGGAAGCCGGGCTGGCCGGCGCCGGGGTGTACCGCTCCGGGCCCATGGTGTGGCTGCGGGAGTTGAAGCCGGCACCGAGCAGGGCCATGGCGTCGATGAGCAATTGCCGGAGCTCGGCGAGGGATTCCGGTGAGAGGTCAGCACCCCGGCGGCTGAACCACACCTCCATGGCTGCCTTGCCGCATGAGATGACGGAGCCGGCCAGCGCGTGGACGTACAGTTCGTCCTCCCCGCCAGGCGTTACGGCCACGCGTTCCCGGGCCACGGCAAAAACCTGCTCCCGGCAGTGGTCCCACGCCTGGAGTTCTGTATTCGCCATGAGCGGGCTGTGCTGGGTCAGGGTAAACAGTTCCGCCAGCGGTGCCACTGCCTTGGGGTCCGCAAGGGCCATCAGGGCCGCCTGGGCTGATTCCAGGACAGGTTCTTCCGCCGGCCGCAGCCTCAGCTGTTGGATGGCGTTGTGCAGGAACGTGTGGACGACGGACGCCAGCGCGGCATCGGTGCTGCTGAAGTAGTTGAAGAACGTCCGGCGCGAAATCCCGGCCGAGTCGGCGATCTCCTCAGCCGTGAAATTACCGGGGCCCTTGGTTCGCAGGAGGGCCAAGGCTGCATCCGTAATGGCCTGGCGGGTGGCGGCTTTATTCAGCTCGCGGCGGGACGGGACCGTGGCAGTGTCAGCGGTCGATGATGGTGCGGTCATTTTTTTACACTACGTGCAAGTTTGCACTGCGCAACTTGGTTCGCAGCAGAATGAAAGGTTCTGAACAGGCTCCCGGCAACGCCGATTCCGGCAGCCAGGGCCAGCGCCGTAACTGGGCGTGGATGAAGCCAAGGTGGCGGATGCGTTCCAGGCCTTCCGGGAGGCAATCCGACCGAGCATCGCACCGGCAGATGGGGAGAAGCCCGGCACTGCCACCCGTGACGCCGCCCTGGCCAGGTCGCTGGCTGAATCACTGGGCATTGAAGAGTGCAAGGTCACCGCCGCGCTGGAGGAGCTCCGCAGTGAAAGGCAGGCAGAGAAGGCTGCAGAGCTGAAGACGCGGCTGGACCAGGAGGTAACGGACGGGAAGCTGTCACAGGCTGTTTCTGACGCCGTCACCAAGGCGTCAGAAAACGGAGTGGTTGGCGGCGGCTGCCACTGAAGTGCCTGGCGCTGAGGCCTCCGGCACCGACGGCGTCTGAAACGAAAGAAGTCCCCGGGAGATTTTGAACTGCTCCCCGAAAGTTGGACTGGCCAAATAAAATCCTAAGCCGCGAGGGCCTGGGCACGGTATTGCACCGGGCTCAGGCCCTCGAGCTTTGTTGAGATTCTTTCGTTGTTGTACCAGTGGACGTACTCGTGCAGGGCCGCTTCCAGTGCTTCAGCGTTGAGGAACCGGACCCGGTGGAACAGTTCTTCCTTGAGGTGGCCGAAAAAGTTCTCCATCACGGCGTTGTCGTAGCAGTTGCCCTTACGGGACATCGACTGGACCGCGCCGGCGTCCTGCAGCAGATTGCGCCAGGACACGTGCTGGTACTGGAATCCCTGTTCTGAGTGCACAAGCGGCTGCTGGCCTTGCTCAAGACGTGCAAGGGCCTGACGCAGCGAAGTGTTGACGAGCTCCAGATTCGGTGACATTCCAATGGAGTAGGAGATGACCTGCCGGTCGAAGAGATCCATGATTGGCGAGAGGTAGAGCTTTCGGTCGCCAACGCTCAATTCGGTCACATCCGTTACCCGCTTCCGGTTCGGCGCATCCGCCTCGAACTCCCTGTTGAGCACGTTCGGGGCAACCCCGCCCTGACCGCCTTGGTAGGAGTTATAACGCTTCTTCCGCCGTACTTTGCAGACGAGCCCCAGGGAACGCATGAGCTTCAGCACGGTCTTCTTTGCGGCAGTCCACCCGTGCTTGACCATCTCGGTATGGATGCGCCGATGCCCGTAGCGGCCATGATTCTTGTTGAAAATTTCCGTGACCGCGGCCTTGATCGCCTCTTGGGGGTCGGGATTCCGGAGACGGGCCTGGTGATAGAAGAAAGTCGACCCGGCCAAGCCGGAGACCTGAAGCAGAACCGGCAGCGGAAAGTCAGCCTTGAGGGCGATGATGGCCTGGACCTTCACCGTCGTTCCTGCGCCCTCAAGGCCCGCAATTTTCCCAGGTAAGCCACTTCCGCCCGGAGCCGCTCGTTCTCCCGCCGCAACCGCTCCAGTTCGGATACTTCTGCGTGCTGCGCGGCCGGCGGAGCCTGGGGCCTGCCTTTAGGCTTCGGGCGCAACGCGTCCGCTCCCTCGCGACGGTACGCACGGGCCCACGTTTTCAGTAACCCCGGAGAGGACAAACCCGCCTCTGCCGCAAGATCAGGGGCAGTCTCACCCGCGATGAACCGTTCGACCAATGCAAGCTTGAATTCGAACGAGTACGCATGCCTTGTCGGTTTGGCCACCAACGCTCCTCGACCATGGATCTTCCACCGCCGATAGAGAAGCTTTACCGGCCCGCGAGAGACTCCCAGCAAACCGGCTGTCGCCGTATCTGCGATGCCCTTCTCAAACCACGCTACAGCGGCCTCGCGCTGATCCTCTGACAACGAACTACGTGCATGCAAAAAACTGCTCCCCGGAAGTCGGAACTGAATTTCTCAGTCCAACTTCCGGGGAGCAGTTCAAGTGCAACCGGGGACTTCTTCTTCTGCTCAGGGTGGGCAACTGGCCGCTAGGCCTTGGAACCTGCGAGGTCGCGCGGAGCGGTGTCCGTAGTGATTCCATCGGTGGAAGCGGCAGGCTCGGCGTCGACCGTTTCGTCAACAAACGGCGTGCCGTTCCGGGCGGCGTTGTACAGCTGCTCGTCCAGGATCCCCTGGCGCTTGGCCACGATGGTGGGGACCAGGGCCTGGCCGGCCACGTTCACGGCTGTGCGGCCCATGTCCAGGATCGGGTCGATGGCCAGGAGGAGTCCGACGCCGGCCAGGGGCAGTCCCAGCGTGGACAGCGTCAGGGTGAGCATCACCACGGCGCCGGTGGTTCCGGCGGTTGCGGCGGAACCAAGGACGGAAACCAGGGCGATCAGCAGGTACTGGCTGAAATCCAGCTGGATACCGAAGAACTGGGCAACGAAGATCGCGGAGATTGCGGGGTAGATGGCGGCGCAGCCGTCCATCTTGGTGGTGGCGCCCAGCGGAACGGCGAAGGAAGCGTAGGCGCGGGGGACGCCGAGGCTGCGCTCAGTGACCCGCTGGGTGAGGGGCAGCGTGCCAACGGAGGAGCGGGAGACGAAGGCCAGCTGGACGGCGGGCCACACGCCGGAGAAGTACTGCTTGACGGACAGGCCGTGGGTGCGGACCAGGATGGGGTAGACCGCGAAGAGCACCAGTGCCAGGCCAACGTAGATGGCAAAGGTGAACTTGCCGAGGGAGCCGATGGTGTCCCAGCCGTAGACGGCGACGGCGTTGCCGATGAGGCCAACGGTGCCCAGCGGTGCGATGCGGATGATCCACCAGAGGACCTTCTGGATTACGGCCAGGGCCGAGGCGTTGAGGTTCAGGAAGGGTTCAGCGGCCTTGCCCACCTTGAGGGCAGCGACGCCGACGGCGATGGCGATCACCAGGATCTGCAGGACGTTGAAGCTGACGGACGTGGTGACGGCACCGGACTCAGCGACGGTGGAGCTGGCACCCAAACCCAGGAAGTTCTTGGGGAACAGTCCCACCAGGAACGCCCACCAGTCACCGGACTTGCCGGAGTACTTGGCTTCCCCGGTGATGCCGGTGTTGGAACCGGGCTGCAGGAGGACGCCCAAACCGATGCCGATCAGGACGGCGATCAGTGAGGTGATGGCGAACCACAGCAGGGTGTTCCATGCAAGCTTCGCGGCGTTGGACACCTGGCGAAGGTTGGAGATGGAACTGACGACAGCGGTGAAGATCAGGGGGACGACGGCGGTCTGCAGCAGTGACACATAGCTGGAGCCGATGGTCTGCAGCGTGGCGCCAAGGCCGTTGGGGCTGGCCTTGGTGCTGCCGGTGTACTTGGCCAACAGGCCGAGGCCCAGCCCGACGATAAGGGCGGCAATGATCTGGAAGCCGAAGGAGCCAGCCCACTTGGGCAGCTGGAAACCGGTCTTCCCTGCGGGGGAGGGGGTGCTTGTCTGAGTGCTCACCAGAACAAGCTAGACCTCCACCCAATACCACGGCGAACGAACATTGAGAAACATTACGGGCCCAAGGTTCCACTCAAAGCGCCAAAACCCCGGAAAATCAAGGGTGTCAGCCCGTTATGTTACTTATTCCCGGCCAAGGTGTGCTTAATGTCTCGCTACAAGGGGTGGGAGGGCGGCATCCGGAAGCATGCTCCCCACCGGCTGCCTAGCCTCGCAAGCTCGGCCAGGGAACCGTGCCGGCGTGGGCCCGCGAGGAAGGAGCAGCATGCAGAGGATGTTGTCCTCCCGCACCGAAGGCGAGGGCTAGGTAAGCAGCGCCCGCCGGAGCGTGTCCAGTCCAACAGAGCCGATGTTCAGGGCCCTTGTATGGAACTCCTTAAGGTCGAACCCGGGGCGGGCTTCGAGTTCGGCGCGGATCTGTTCCCAGAGGCGCTGCCCCACTTTGTAGGAGGGTGCCTGGCCGGGCCAGCCCAGGTAGCGGGTGAACTCGAAGTTCAGCTGGCCTTCGCTGATGGGCAGGTTCTCCTTGAGGAATTCGTAGCCCTTGTCTGCAGTCCAGGTGCCGGTGCCCCAGCGTTCGGGGACGTCCAGTTCAAGGTGCATGCCGATATCGAACACCACGCGGGCGGCACGCATCCGCTGCATGTCCAGCATGCCCATGTGGTCGCCGGGGTCGTTCAGGTAGCCCAGTTCCTGCATCAGCTTTTCGGCGTACAGGGCCCAGCCTTCGCCGTGGCCGGAGGTCCAGCAGACGTTGCGCCGCCACTTGTTGAGCAGTTCGCGCCGGTAGGTGGCTGTGGCCACCTGGAGGTGGTGCCCGGGGACGCCCTCGTGGTAGACGGTAGTGGTTTCGGCCCAGGTGGTGAAGGTGTCTTCCCCTGCGGGGACGGACCACCACATGCGGCCGGGCCGGCTGAAGTCGTCGGAGGGTCCTGTGTAGTAGATGCCGCCCTCGTCAGTGGGGGCGATGAGGCATTCCAGCTTCTTCATGACGTCCGGGATGTCGAAGTGGACGCCGGCCAGTTCAGCCACGGCTTTGTCGGAGAGTTCCTGCATCCATTCCCGCAGGGCTTCCTTCCCTTTCAGCTGGCGGGCGGGATCGTTGTTCAGGATGTCCTTGGCTTCGGCGATGCTGGCGCCGGCCTTGATGGCATCCGCCACCTGTTCCTGCTGGGCGATGATCCGGTCGAGTTCCTCCACGCCCCAGGCATAGGTTTCCTCCAGGTCTACAGTGGCGCCCAGGAAGGAACGGGAGGCCAGCGCGTAACGGGCCCGGCCCACGGCGTCCTTTTCCGGCGCCGCGGGGAGCAGCTCTGTGCGGAGGAATTCGGCCAGCCCGGCGTAGGCCAATCGGGCGGCGGCAGCACCGCCGTCGAGCTTTTGCTGCACGGCGGCGGGCAATGGCCCGGCGGATGTGGACGCTCCGGCAGCCAGCTTCGCAAAGAAGCCGTCCTCCGCGGCGTACTTGGTGACCTGCTCGATAACGATCTTCACCTGCCGCACTGCGGCCACCCTGCCGGCGTCCTTGGCGAGGCGCAGCGATTCGGTGTAGCCGTCGATGGCTGCAGGAACGTTCTGGGCGCGGCCTGCGATATGCAGCCAGTCCTGCTCGGTCGCGGTCGGCATCAGGTCGAAGATGGCGCGGATGTCCTGGGCCGGGGAGGCAATGTTGTTGAGGTCCGCGTAGTCCCAGCCCGAGGCGTGGATCAGCAGCTGCAGGCTCAGCCGCTCCTGCATGGCGTCAAGGGTGACGGCGTCGACGTCGTCTTCCGGCTCGAGGCCTTCGAGGTCCCCCAGGGCCTTCCGGGCAGCTTCCGCGAATTCGGCGATCCCGGCGGGGGAGAAGTCCTGGTACTCGCTTTCGTGTCCGGGGACGCCAAGGGTGGTGGCGAAGGACGGGTTGAGCCTGATGAGCGTCTCGGTGTAGTCATCTGCGACGGCGTCGATTCGGGTGTGCGGGCGGGCGGCAGGTGCAGTGTCGGTAGTCACTCAACGAGACTAACCGCGCCCTTAGCCTTTAGAAAGGAGGTTGGAGCGGATGGGCCCACGCCGCCGAGGGTGCCCTGCCCGAGCGCAGCGAGGTTGGAGAAGGCGGTGGGGAGCACCCTAGCCGCGGCTCCGCTTCCACGCGCCCGGGCCGGGTGTCGGCTCCAGCCTGAGCTGCTGGCGGCGCACCCAGTGCCGGACCGGCGGCTTGTCCGTCCGGGCCGGTTCAGCAACGCCCAGGGAGAGGACGACGGCGGTCAGGGCCGCGAGCTCCTCGGCAGTGGGCTGTCCTTTCACCACAGAGAGCAGCGGTTCAGCGGCTGGCTGGTTCCCGTCAGCAGGTTCGTTGGGGATCACAGCGGAATGTTTCCATGCTTCTTGGCGGGCAGGCTCGCGCGCTTGTCCCGCAGGGCACGCAGGCCCTTGATGATCTGCATCCGGGTCTCGGACGGGGCGATCACGGCGTCCACGTAACCGAGCTCGGCCGCCTGGTAGGGGTTCAGGAGCTCCTCTTCATACTGCCGGATGACTTCGGCGCGGCGGGCCTCTATGTCGCCCCCGGCTTCGGCCACTGCCGCAAGGTCCCGGCGGTAGAGGATGTTGACGGCGCCCTGAGCGCCCATGACACCAATCTGGGCGGTGGGCCAGGCCAGGTTCAGGTCGGCGCCCAGCTTCTTGGAGCCCATCACGATATACGCACCGCCATAGGCCTTGCGGGTGATGACGGTCAACTTGGGCACGGTTGCTTCTGCGTAGGCGTAGAGGAGTTTCGCACCGCGGCGGATGATGCCCTGGAACTCCTGGTCCTTGCCCGGCAGGAAGCCGGGAACGTCCACCAGGGTGATGATGGGGATGTTGAAGGCGTCGCAGTGCCGGACAAACCGGGCGGCCTTCTCCGAGGCTGCGATATCCAGCGTGCCTGCGAACTGCAGCGGCTGGTTGGCAACGATGCCCACGGTGTGGCCTTCCACCCGGCCGTAGCCGATCATCACGTTCGGGGCGTACAGCGCCTGCATCTCCAGGAAGTGTCCGTCGTCGACGATCTGCTCGACGACGGTGCGCATGTCATAGGGCTGGTTGGCGGAATCGGGGATGAGTGCGTCCAGGGCGAGGTCGTCGTCGTCGAGCTCCAGCACCTGCGTGTGCTCAAGGACGGGCGCTTCGGAAAGGTTGTTGGAGGGGAGGAAATCCAGCAGTTCGCGGACGAACTCGATGGCGTCCGCTTCGTCCGAGGCGAGGTAGGTGGAGGTACCCGTGGTGGCATTGTGCTGGCGGGCACCGCCCAGGGTTTCCATATCCACGTCCTCGCCCGTGACGGTCTTGATGACATCCGGTCCGGTGATGAACATGTGGGAGGTCTTGTCCACCATCACCACATAGTCCGTGAGTGCGGGGGAGTAGGCGGCACCGCCGGCGGAGGGGCCCATGATCAGGGAGATCTGCGGCACCACACCCGAGGCATGGACATTGTTGCGGAAGATATCGGCGAACATGGCCAGCGACGCTACACCCTCCTGGATGCGGGCGCCGCCGCCATCCAGGATGCCCACCACCGGGCACCCATTGCGCAGTGCGAATTCCTGGACCTTGACGATCTTCTCGCCGTTGACCTGGCTGAGGGAGCCGCCGTATACCGTGAAGTCCTGGCTGTAAACGGCCACCAGCCGGCCATCCACCGTGCCGTAGCCCGACACCAGGCCGTCCCCGAGCGGCTTCTTCTTTTCCATGCCGAATGCGGTGGAGCGGTGCACGGCAAGGGCGTCGAATTCGACGAACGAGTCTTCATCCAGCAGCAGGCCAATGCGCTCCCGTGCGGTGTTCTTGCCGCGCGCATGCTGCTTTTCGATTGCTTCTGGGCCGGAGGGCTGTTCGGCACGTGCCTGGCGGTCGCGGAAGTCGGCGATCTTTCCCGCTGTCGTTGTCAGATCGTGGCTCATCAAGTATCTCCGGCTCTGTAGCAGATTGATTCGTGGTGCTGGCGCTCGCGGGCTGTGCTGTGGGGTTTAAGTAGCTTCCACACAAAGGACGAACCCTGCTGGCAAGTCTAGTGACGCTTCCGGCCCCCACGGCTGTAGGGAACCTACAATTTTCTGCGCCGCCCTCAGCGGCACGGGCATGTTACTGAGGGGTAACTTGATTGGGTTACAGTGGTCCCATGACTTCGAGCAATGACGCTTTCCAGCGCCACGCAGGCCCCTATCAGGCGGCCGGATCGCTCCGGGGGCAGACCCTCCTGATCTCCGGCGGCAGCCGTGGGATCGGGCTTGCCATCGCCGGGCGGGCAGCACAGGACGGTGCCAACATCGTGCTGCTGGCCAAGACGGGGGAGCCGCATCCCAGGCTTGCCGGGACGGTGTATGCCGCGGCGGAGGAATTGGTGGCAGCGGGCGGGCAGGCTCTACCCCTCGTAGGTGACGTCCGGAATGACGACGACGTTGCGCGCGCCGTGGCTTCGGCGATGGACCGCTTTGGCGGCATCGACGTCGTGGTCAACAACGCTTCCGCCATCGACCTCTCCCGCACGGACGACGTCGACATGAAAAAGTACGACCTGATGCAGGACATCAACGTCCGGGGCACCTTCCTGATGTCCAAGCTGGCGTTGCCGGCGCTGCGGGCCTCGCGCCAGGGCCGCATCCTGACCCTGTCGCCGCCGCTGAACCTCGATCCGCACTGGGCCGGAAAACACCTCGCCTACACCATGGCGAAGTACGGGATGAGCCTTACTACCCTGGGACTTGCCGAGGAGCTCAAGGCGGACGGTATCAGGGTCAATTCGCTCTGGCCGTGCACCCTGATCGATACGGCGGCCATCAGGAACATGCCCCAAGGCGAGGCGATGGTCCAGGCCGCCCGTGGTCCGCAAATCATGGCGGACGCTGCCCATGCCGTGCTGACCGGCAGCAATCTGCGGGCCGGCGGCCGGCCCAGCGGCAATTTCTATACAGACGAAGAGGTGCTCGCGGCAGCGGGAGTCACTGACTTCCGTCCGTACAGCCTGGGGACGCCCGAGGAGAGCCTGGTCCCGGACATTTTCCTGTAGCCGGGACGCCCGGCCCGTGTCGGTAGAGTTTAGGTATGGATGACGCACATGCCCCCGGCACGCCTCTGAACCGGAGGGAACTCGCGGACCAGGACTTCCTGTCCGCGGCCGGCATTCCCCGGCTCGAGGTGGTGGATTCCACGGGATCCACGAACGCGGATCTTCTGCGGTCCGTGACGGCGGAGCCCTCCGCCTGGCCGGACATGTCCGTGCTCACCGCCGAGTACCAGACAGCTGCCAGGGGGCGCCTGGACAGGCACTGGGAGGCGCCGCCGCTGAGCTCGATCTCGGTTTCGGTGGTCCTGAAACCGGTCAATGCCGAAGGCAGGCCGCTTCCCACCCAGAGCTACTTCTGGCTGTCGCTCATCGCAGCCCTGGCACTGCGCGGGACCCTGCTGGAAACCGCCGGCCTCCCTGCCGAGCTGAAATGGCCCAACGACGTCCTGGTCCGCGGGAAGAAAATCGCCGGCATCCTGGCGCAGCTGGGTCCAATGGTGGACGGCTCAGCGCCGCCCGTCATCCTCGGGACGGGCCTCAATGTCACCCTGCGGGAATCGGAGCTCCCCGTTCCCACGGCCACGTCAGTGGTGCTGGAATCCCCTCGCAGCACAGACCGGACCGGGCTGCTGAAAAGCTACCTGTCGCAGTTTGCCGTGCTCTACCGCAGCTTCTGCAATGCCGACGGCGACCCGGCGGCAGGGCTGGCGGGCGGGGCTTCCCTGCACAAGCGGGTGGAGGCAGTCATGGCTACGCTGGGCAAGCAGGTGCGGGCGCAGCTGCCGGGCGACCACGAGATCATCGGCCACGCCTCACGCCTCGACGACTACGGGTCGCTGCTGGTGGTGGACCGCGAATCACGCGAACATGTGGTGACCGCGGGCGACGTGGTGCATTTGCGGCCATGGACTGCTCCGGAGGATTCCGGCCAGGGCGGTTATGCGTAAAGACCTCGTTCCGGGCGAACAGGTAATCGTCACCACCCGCCCGCAGCCGAGGAAGCTGTCCGGGGCCGCCGCAGCCTTCATTCTGGCACCCGCGGGTGCTGCCTATACTTCAGCATGGATCATCCGCGGGGAAGCGGCGCGTCTCTTTCCCGGCCTTACTTCCCGATGGACGCCGTGGCTGGTGATCGCCTGTGTCCTCGCAGCCGTGGCGGTCTGGGCTGGCTACTGCCTGCCCCGGCTCCTGCGCTGGCAGGGCACCAGGTATATCCTCACCAGCCGGCGGCTGGTGTCCAGGTCCGGCATGCTGCGGCGGCAGGACCAGCAGGTGAACCTGGCCTCGGTGCGCAACCTGACTGTCCACGAGTCGGTACTTCAACGCCTGTTGCGCTCCGGGAATATATCCTTGGAAACCGGGTATCAGGGCGTGGTGACTTTCCAGGACGTTCCTGAGGTTGCCAGGTTCCGGGACTTCATCCTCGATGCGATCGGGGAATTGCCCGATGAACGTGACGGCCAGCCCGGCGGGACAACCGATTACCCTGCCGGAGCATTGCCATGGGATGTGAGAGAAGGTGGACAGGATGAACGATGAGGACCAGCAGGAACGCGTCGATGTCGCCGCGCCTGCCCTACCGGGTGATTCGCCTGACACTCCACCTGCCGGCCAGCTCCATGACGGCCACCATCCCCCCACCGGAACCCTCTCCGCCGACAGACTTGCCATGAAGGCGCTCGAGGCAAGGCTGCTCGGCGGGGAACGCAAGCTCCGCCGTCGTGAAGTTGCTGCCGGTGCCGGACTGTCCCTGCTCTCTGCCCGCAAACTCTGGCGGGCCCTGGGATTTCCCAACTTCGGTGACGAGGACGTTGCCTTTACCGAACGCGACCAGGCTGCGCTCTCCACCGTCGTGGACCTGGTCCGCTCGGGCAAGCTGACTGAGGAAGCAGCCATCTCCGTCACCCGCTCCATCGGCCAAATGACGGACCGGATGGTGGTCTGGCAGATCGAGGCGCTGGTGGAGGACATGGTTCACGAACAGGGCGTCACCGACGCCGTGGCCCGCAAGCGCCTGGTCAACGAGCTGCCGGCGCTCGTGGATGCCCTCGAAGAAGTGCTGGTTTACTCCTGGCGGCGCCAGCTGAACGCAGGCGTCCAGCGGCTCGCCGTCCGTGCCGAAGCGGGCCTGCAGGCCAGCGAAGAGGGCCGCGAAGGCGACGAAGACGATGCGCCGCTGCCGCTCGCCCGTGCCGTTGGCTTCGCCGACCTGGTTTCCTACACCAGCCTGTCCCGGCGAATGAACGAAAAAACCCTGGCCCGGCTGGTCCAGCGCTTCGAAAACAAGTGTGCCGAAATCATCTCCGTGGGCGGCGGCCGCCTGGTCAAGACGGTGGGTGACGAAGTCCTGTACATCGCCGAAACCCCGGCAGCAGGCGCCGAGATTTCGCTGGCGCTTGCACAGGCCTTTACCGAGGATGAGATCCTTCCGGAGGCACGCGTGGCCATGGTGTGGGGACGAATCCTTTCCAGGCTGGGGGACATCTACGGTCCCACCGTAAACCTGGCGGCGCGCCTCACTACCCTGGCGGACCCCGGAACAGTGCTGGTGGATGACATGACGGCTTCAGCCCTGGAACACGACGAACGGTTCGTGCTGGCACCGCAGCCCCCCGAAAACGTCCGCGGTTTCGGGGAGATCCGCCCGGTGCGCCTCAGCCGTGGACTTGGTAAGGGCCTGGTCCTGGACTGACTTGGCCGGAAGCCCCCGCTGCCCACCTGGAAGGGATTCCCGGTACTATCCCGGTAATGCAAAGGTCGCCGGCGCCTCCAGTCCGCGGGCCCGCAACGCCGGCACCGGGCGGCGGAGCGCCGGCGGTTCCACCGGGCAGGCAGCCGGCGACCGTCGCAGGGGGGGAGGAACGGGAATGGCAGTGAAGCGGCTTGTTCCGAAGCCGGCACCGCGCGAGCAGCATGCCGTGAGCGCTCCCGGCATCCGGACGCCCCTTGCACCGGGTGTTTCCAGTTTTGTTACCCCAGGGTCCCGCCTCCACCTCGGGGTCCGGACCTTTTACCTAGGACAGGCATGAACCAATATCCCGCCAGCGTTCCCTCCACTTCCGGGCCGGGTCTTCGCCTGAGCTACGGCTACGGGACAGACCGGGGGCTCCGCCGGGAGTTGAACGAGGATTCCTATATCGCCTCCGATCCAGTCTTCGCCGTGGCGGACGGAATGGGGGGCCACGAGGCCGGCGAGGTCGCCAGCGGACTGTGCGTCCGTGCGCTGGCTGCTATCCCCCAGCTCGCCAGCGGTGAGCGCAGCGTCACTGCTGCTGTCCTCCAGCAGCACCTGGTGATGGCCGACAGCTCTATCCGAGAGGCCACTGGTGCGCGTGCCGGGACCACGCTGGCCGGTGCCGTGGTGGTGGAGCTGGTGGGTGTGCCCTACTGGCTGGTTATGAACATCGGCGATTCCCGCACCTACCGGCTCAGCCAGGGCCGGTTCGAGCAAATCAGCGTGGACCACTCCGAGGTGCAGGAACTCGTGGACGCCGGCGAGATCACTGCGGAAGAGGCCACTGTCCATCCGCGCCGGCATGTTGTCACCCGCGCACTGGGTGCCAGTGATGAGACGGAAGCGGATTTTTGGCTGCTTCCCGTGAAAGAAGGCGACCGGGTCCTGGTGTGCTCGGACGGGCTCACCGGCGAACTGACGGATGACGACATCCTCCAGATCCTCACGACAGTCGGGAATCCCCAGGACGCCGCCGACGCCCTCATCCAGGCCGCCCTGCATAACGGTGGCAGTGATAACGTCACGGTCATCGTCGTGGATGCCCGGCACCTCCCGGACGAGGCCGGCGCCGCCACCACGGCTCTATCGGCAGAGAGCTGACCTTGAGGAGCCGGACACGCTTCCCCGCTCAAAGGCGGCCCAAGCGTCCGCCCAGCCTTTGCAGCAGCAAGCCGGTGCGGTTCGGCCTGCCTGAAGCAGGCAGGCTGACCACCCCGGAGGCCACGATCCGCTGGTGGTCGCCGCCGGCATCCTGCTGATGGGGCCGGGACTGGCGATTGCCTTGTGGGGCAGGAACCGCCTCCGGGCACACTGGCGGGCAGTAAGGCAAGATAGGTCTGTGAGCACAGGACCAGGCACAGCAGACCAGACGGCAACCCGGACCCGCACAGCCAAGGACGGGACAGTCGCTGAGGGTTCACCCAAGGAACCCGAAGCCATTCCCGCAGAGTCGGTCCGCGAGGAATATGAGAACCTGGTGGACCTGGTCAGGAAATACCGGTTCGCGTACTACCAGGAAGACGCGCCGCTGGTTTCCGACGCCGAGTTCGATGCGCTCTTCCGCCGCCTGGAGGAGATCGAGGCGCTCCACCCCGAACTCGTGGCCAACGATTCACCCACCCAGGAGGTGGGCGGGGAAGTCTCCGCGGCCTTCGCGGCCGTTGAGCACCTCCAGCGGATGTACAGCCTGGAGGACGTCTTCTCCCTTGAGGAACTGGAAGCCTGGCTGAAGAAGGCGGAGGCCGGGATCCAGAAGCTCAGCAATGGAACAGCGCCCGCGGCGTGGCTGACGGAGCTGAAGATCGACGGACTGGCCGTTAATCTGCTGTACCGCGACGGCAAACTGGTGCGCGCAGCAACCCGTGGTGACGGGACCACCGGCGAGGACATCACGCACAACGTGCTGACCATCAAGGAGATCCCGCAGGAACTTAAGGGCGGGGGGTTTCCGGCGGAGATGGAAGTCCGGGGCGAAGTGTTCATCCCTTCCAAGGAATTCGCCGAGTTCAACGAGGCCCTGATCGAGGCCGGTAAGGCGCCCCTGGCAAATCCCCGAAACGCTGCGGCGGGTTCCCTCCGCCAGAAGGACCCGGCGGAAACAGCAAAGCGGCCGCTCAAGATGTTCGTCCACGGCATCGGGGCCCGTGAGGGGCTGGAGGCCGGCAGCCAGTCGGAAACCTATGCGCTGTTGAAGGAATGGGGCCTTCCCGTCAGCCCGTACTTCGAGGTGCTGGGAAGCCTGGAAGAGGTCCTGGCCTTCATCAAATGCTATGGGGACCAGCGCCACAAGCTTGTCCATGAGATCGACGGCATCGTCGTCAAGGTGGACGACTTCGCCACCCAGCGGGCCTTGGGCTACACCACCCGCGTACCGCGCTGGGCCGTGGCCTACAAGTATCCGCCGGAGGAAGTGCACACCAAGCTGCTGGACATCCAGGTCAACGTCGGCCGGACGGGCCGCGTGACGCCCTTCGGGCTCATGGAGCCGGTGAAGGTCGCGGGATCAACCGTGGAAATGGCCACCCTGCACAACCAGGACGTGGTCAAGGCCAAGGGCGTGAAGATCGGCGACATCGTGATCCTGCGCAAGGCCGGTGACGTCATCCCCGAGATCGTGGGACCGGTCCTCGCCCTGCGCGACCAGCAGGACCCGCCGGTCCGTGACTTTGTGATGCCCACCGAATGCCCCTCCTGCGGAACACCGCTGGCTCCTGCCAAGGAGGGCGACGTGGACATCCGCTGCCCCAACTCGAAATCCTGCCCGTCCCAGCTGCGCGAGCGGGTGTTCCACCTGGCCGGCCGCGGCGCCTTCGATATCGAGGCGCTGGGCTGGGAAGCCGCCATTGCGCTGACCCAGCCCGCCGAACCGGAGGTCCCCCCGCTGACCTCTGAAGCCGCGCTTTTCGACGTCACCCCGGAGGACCTGGCCGGCGTCCGGATCCGGCGGGAGAAGCGGTCCAAGGGCGTCCCCACCGGTGAGTACGAGCTGGTGCCCTACTTCTACAGCAAGGGCACCGCCAAGTCCCCGTCCAGGCCCACGGCCACCACGGAGAAGCTCTTCAAGGAGCTGGAAAAGGCCAAGAACCAGCCGCTCTGGCGGGTGCTGGTGGCCCTGTCCATCAGGCACGTGGGCCCGCGGGCTTCCCGTGCCCTGGCCACTGCCTTCGGGAGCATGGATGCCGTCCGCCGCGCTTCGGAGGAGGAGCTGGCGCATGTTGACGGCGTTGGCCCCACCATTGCCGCAGCTCTGAAGGAATGGTTCGCGGAGGACTGGCACCAGGAAATTGTGGACCGCTGGGCAGCGGCAGGGGTCCGGATGGAGGACGAGCGCGACGAGTCGATGCCGCGGACTCTTGAAGGTCTGACGGTGGTGGTGACCGGCTCCCTGCCGAACTTCAGCCGGGACGAGGCGAAGGAAGCGATCCTGGTCAGGGGCGGCAAGGCGGCAGGGTCGGTGTCCAAGAACACCAGCTACCTGGTGGCCGGGGAAAGCGCCGGCACCAAGCTGGACAAGGCGGAACAGCTGGGCATCCCCGTCCTGGACGAGGACGGATTCCGGAAGCTCCTGGCCGGCGGCCCGGCGGCCCTTTCGGACGGTGAAAGTGCCGAAGCGGACGCTTCCGAAACAGAACCGGCAGGCGCAGAACCGGCAGAAGCGGAGGCTGCCCGATGACCGGGGCCGCCGAGCTGCTGGAGGTGGCGAAGGCGGCTGCGGCAGCGGGCGCCCGCGTGCTGGCCGGCAGGAGCAGGGACGCGCTCCAGGAGAGCAGCAAGGGGGACGCCGGTGACTGGGTCACGGCATTCGATGTTGCCGCGGAGCACGCGGTCCGGGACGTAATTTCCGCGGCGCGGCCAGGGGACAGCATCACGGGCGAGGAACACGGAACCACCCGGCCCGAGGCCCCCACCGGCTACCGCTGGTCCATCGACCCCCTGGATGGCACCACCAACTTCATCCGCAACATCGTCTACTACGCCACCTCAGTGGCAGTGGCCGATGCCGGCGGCGCCTGGGTGGCGGGTGTCGTCAACGCCCCGGCGCTGGGCCGCGTCTACTACGCCGCGCACGGGCAGGGCGCCTGGCTTGAGGAAGGCGGCAGGGTCACCCGTCTGGAGGGGCCCGTTCCCGGCCGGAAGGGGCAGATCCTGGCCACTGGGTTCAACTACGATCCAGCCGTGCGTGCGGAACAGGCAGCGTTCTTCGCCGAACTGCTGGACGGCTTTGCGGACGTCCGGCGGCTCGGGTCCGCAGCGCTGGACCTGTGCCTGGTGGCGGACGGCACCCATGATGCTTTCGGTGAGCGCGGGCTCAACGAGCACGATTTCTCGGCCGGTGCGCTGATCGCGGAAGAGGCCGGGTGCTGGGTACGGCGCCCCCGCTTGACCAGTCCGCTGCATGGCGGGCCCACTGACGGGGAGCGGCTGGACGCCTGGACCTGCGCGGCCGGCCCGGAGCTCTCGGGCAGGTTCCCGCTCTGACGGCGCCCGCCGCGTTGTGCCCTGCGGCGAAGTGCGGCGCCGGGTGATAGTTCAGTCACGGAAAGCCCCCTTTTGCCCCGGGTTACTGTCCAGTACCACTACCATTGACGGGTGCAGCCGCAGATAACCGTCCGTCCCGCCGTCGAAAGGGATTTCGACGCCGTTGCCCGCATCACGCGTGATTCGTACCTTGCCGCGGGCTACTTCGACGACGCTGACCACCCGTACATGCGCAAAGTCCAGGACGTGGCCTTGCGCGCCGGCCAGGCTACCGTCTGGGTTGCCGAACGGGACGGGGAAGTCATCGGTTCGGTCACGCTGGCGCGGGCGGGGGAACCCTACGCGGACATAGCCCTTGATGACGAGCTGGAATTCCGGATGCTGGTGGTGGATCCGGCAGTGCAGCGCAGCGGTGCCGGCAAGGCGATGATGGCAGCGGTCCTGGCGCATGCCAGGGCACTGAACGGAGTCAAAGCGGTGTCGCTGACAACCGGGTCGACGTGGAAGAGCGCCCGCGGCCTCTACGACAAAACCGGCTTCAGCAGAGTCCCCGAGCGTGACTGGCTGGTCCCGGGCACTGACATAAAACTGCTGGTTTACCGGCTCAAAGTGTAGCCGCCCTACAGTGGTGCCGACCCAATCCAGCAGTGAAAGGCCCACCATGCGCAAAACCTTCGGCACCGGCTCCGTCTGGGAACAGACCCTCGGCTACTCCCGGGCCGTCCAGGTGGACAACACCCTGTACATCTCAGCCACCGCGGCCAGCGGCGAGGACGGGATCGTGGGGGATGACTTCTACACCCAGACGCAGTACATCCTGCAGAAGCTCGGCAAAGTCCTGGCGGACGCCGGTTTCGGCTACGAGGACGTGGTCCAGTCCAAGCTGTACCTGACGGACATCAGCAAATGGGAAGAGGCCGGCCGCGCGCACGGCGAGGTGTTCGGCGAGATCCGCCCCACGCTGTCACTGGTGCACGTCCTGCCCTTCCTGGATTCAGACATGCTGGTGGAGATCGAGCTGGTGGCCCAGAAGAGCGCCGGCTAGTTCACGAAGCGGGCAGGCCGTAGCGGTGCTCCGGCCTGCCCGTCGAGCCATACCGGAGCTGGATGTCTACTGCCCCGTCGTCTGCGAGGGAGGACAGGTACCGCTGTGCGGTGGCACGCGAAACCCCCACGCGGCCGGCCACCTCGGCCGCCGAGTACTGTTCGCCGGGCTCCAGCGACTCCAGCACAGCTGCTTCCGTTGCCGAACGTGGCTTTGACGACGGGGTGACGTCACCCGGGATCAAGGCCCGCTTTGCGCGTTCCACCGCGTCCTGGTCGAGGGCCCCGGGCTGGCCCAGCAGGCGCCGGTAGCGGGCGTACGAGCGCAACTGCTGGGACAGTGCCTCAGAGGTGAACGGCTTGAGCAGGTAGCCGAGGGCGCCGCGGCGGAACGCGGCGCGGACCGACGCGGCGTCAGAGGCTGCGGTCAGCATTATGGTGTCCACATCCAACTGCTGGAGCAGGTCCAGTCCGGAGGCATCCGGGAGGTAGACATCGAGCAGCACCAGGTCCGGCCGCAGGCTATGGATGGACTGCAGGGCAAGTGACGCCGTGCCCGCCGGGGCCAGCGCCAGGAATCCCGCCACCGAATCCACGTAGGCGGCGTGGAGCTTGGCCACGTGGAAGTCGTCGTCCACGATGAGCACCCGAAAGTCGTCAGGCATTGTTGTCCTTTCCTGCTGTCCCTGAATTTTTCCTGCCCGCCGACCCGGCAATGGTCCGGGGCAGGGTGGCCATGAACACCGCACCCGGTCCGCCCCTGGTGCCCCGATCCAGCACCTTGACATCCCCGCCGCGGCGCCGCGCGAGCTGACGTGCCAGGGCCAGGCCAAACCCGTGGCCTCCGGCACCGCCGCCATTCCTGGAAAGCGGGCCGGATGCGGTGGTGAAGCCTTCGGCGAAGATCTCCTCGGGATCCGTTCCCTCCGCCAGCCCGTCACCGGAGTCAGCGACGACGATGTGCAGGGTGCCGCCGTCGTCGGCCGGCTCGTCCAGTGCCTCCACCTCCACCCAGCGGTCCGCCGAGGTGCCGCGCACCGCGGCGTTGACCGCGTTGTCGATCAGGTTGCCGAGCACTGTGGTGACGTCCTGGGCCTCGGCAACCTGCCCCCGGACCAGGGTCTCGGGGCCGATCCGCAGCGCCACGCCCCGCTCGTCAGCCTCAACGCCCTTCGCGCCCACGAAGGCCTGCAGGTACGGGTCCTGGAGGAGTTCGGCCTGGTCAACCGGGAACTTCAGGGGACCGGTGGCCGCCAGCTGGGCCAGGTACTCCCGGGCCTGCCGGTGCTGGCCGATACTCATGAACCCGGCAATGGTGTGCAGCTGGTTGGCGAACTCGTGGCGCTGGGCCCGCAGCGCCGTGGACATGGTTCCCACGGCGTCCAGCTGGTTCGTGAGCTGCTGCAGTTCCGTCCTGTCGCGGAGCATCACCACCCAGCCCAGGTCCTCCCGGCGGTGCAGGGCCTTGCGTGCGTTGGCCACCAGGACCCGTCCGCCGGCCACAAGTTCCAGCGCATCACCATGATCTGTGCCATTGCCGTGGAGGGAACCCTGACGGGTCAGGGACTTCAGCTGGTCCGGTACGGGCGCATCCTCCCAGCGGCTCCCGGCCAGGTCCGGCAGGCCCAGCAGCCGCTGCGCCGCGGAGTTGAAGACGCTGATCCGGCCGTCGGCTGAAACCCCGATCACGCCGTCGTCCACGCCTTCAAGCACGGCCACCTGGTCATGGACCAGCGTGCTGATCTCCTCAGGCTCCAATCCCAGCGTCAGCCGCTGCAGCCGGCGGCGCAGCAGGAACGACCCCAGCACACCGGCCAGGAGCGCGCCGGCGGCCGTGACGGCTACCGGACCGATGTCGCGGGCCAGGCTCTGTCCTACTGTTTCCATGGAGTAGCCCACGCTGACTTCACCCACAACCGTGGTGCCGTCAGGAGCGTAGACGGGAACCTTCGCACCCGCTGACGGCCCCAGCGTTCCGGTGTTTCTGGTGGTGACCTCCCGGCCGGCCAGGGCCTCGGAGGGATCGGTGCTCACCTTTTCGCCGAGCCGCTGCGAATCAGGGTGTGCCAGCCGCAGGCCGGTCTCGTCCGTGATCACCACGAACAGTGCGCCGGTACGCATCCGTGCAGCTTCCGCCGCTTCCATGAGTGGTCCCACGGCCAGCTGGGACGGCGGGGGAGTCCCGGTTTGCCGGCTGATGGCCAGCACGTCTGCCCGGACGGAGGCGTCCGACGCCACGGTACGGGCAAGGGTCAGCGCCTGGTTTTCCGCCTCACTGCCCACCCTGTCGTAGGTCAGCCATGCGTGCACGGCCGCGCTGAACACCACAACGAGCAAAACCACCGACAGCTGCAGCAGCAGGGTCTGGGTGGAGAACCGTAACGGCCGGCGGGGCGCGGAACGCTGCATGATCCTCCTCGATGTGGTACTGCCCAGTGGCGGCAGGCCGCAAAGTGCGGCAATAAGCCCGTGAGCAGAATGAGCAGAATGCTCCCAATAAGCAGTATGCCAATCAATTGAGCCAAAGGCACGGCCGTGACCGCGCCCACCCTACAGTCTGTAGCACGCATCACAACGCTGTGGTGCCGTTCACAAGAAGGAGCCGGCTGTGCTGGTAATACTTGGATTCGCCATGATCGCGGTATTCATGGTGCTGATCATGACGAAAAAGTTGACGCCAGTGCTGGCGCTGATCATCGTCCCCACCGTTTTCGGACTTTTCGCCGGTGCCGGCCTCGGTATGGGCGACATGGTCCTGGATTCCATGAAGTCCATGACCTCCACCGCAGCCCTGCTGATGTTCGCCATCATCTACTTCGGCCTGATGATCGACGTCGGGCTGTTTGACCCGCTGGTGAAGTTCATCCTTCGCAAGCTGGGCAACGACCCCGCCAAGGTGGTCCTGGGCACCGCCCTGCTGGCTGCCGCAGTGTCCCTGGACGGCGACGGCTCCACCACCTTCATCCTCACCACCGCGGCCATGCTGCCGATCTACCTCCGGCTCAAGATGAGCCCGGTGGTCCTCACCTGCGTGGCCGGCCTCGCAAACGGCACTATGAACATCGTCCCCTGGGGCGGCCCCACGGCCCGCGCCGCCACCGCGCTGGAAATCGACGTGAACGACGTCTTCGTTCCCATGCTCCCGTCGCTGATCGCCGGCGTCGCCGTGGTCCTCGCCTTTGCCTGGCTGCTCGGCATCCAGGAGCGCAACCGCCTCCGCGCCACCCAGCCCGAGATCTGGGCAGTGCCGGATACCGCTGAAGCGTTCGACGGCGGCGCTCCCGCCGGCGGCACCGGAACCGGACGCGGACGCAAGGGCTCCAACCCCGGCGGAGCAGCCCCCGCCGTCGGCGGTCTCTCCCCGGAAGGTTCCTCCGTGGCCGTGCTGGACCGTCCCGAAGAGCTGGTGGACGACAGTGACACTGCCATGGCGGACACCGCCCTGGATCCCAACCGCAGCACCCTGCGCCCCAAGCTGTTCTGGTTCAACCTGGCCCTGACAGTGGCGGTCATGGGCATGCTCATCGCCGACCTCGTGCCCCTGCCGTACGTCTTCATGGTGGGTTCCGCCATCGCCCTGCTGGTGAACTTCCCCAACGTCAAGGACCAGGGCACCCAGCTCGTGGCCCACGCCCCGTCGATCGTTGCAGTTGTCAGCATGGTGATGGCGGCAGCCGTCCTGACCGGTGTCCTCACCGGCACGGGCATGGTGGAGGCAATGTCCGCCTGGCTGGTCCAGATCATCCCGTCCAGCATGGGCCCGTTCATGGCAGTCATTACCGGCGTCCTCAGCATCCCCATGACGTTCTTCATGAGCAATGACGCCTTCTACTTCGGCGTGCTTCCCGTCCTGAGCGAAACCGCCGGCCACTACGGAATCAGCGCCGCTGAAATGGCCCGCGCGTCCATCACCGGCCAGCCGTTCCACATGCAGAGCCCGCTGGTTCCCGCCATCCTGCTCCTGGTGTCACTGGCCAAGGTTGACCTCGGCGACCACCACAAGAAGGTCCTGTGGCGCAGTGCAGTAGTGTCCCTGGTCATGCTGGGAATAGGCATGCTGACTGGAGCCATCGGTATCGGTTAGTCTGTAGCTGCCTGTGGTCCCTGCCCCTGGCCGGGACCTCGGCGTAAAGGTGCCCGTCTGACGCCCGCTGGGGGTCGTCAGACGGGCATCTTTGTTTCCCCACTAGAATGGATCGGAAACCAATTCGAACTTTGCAGGGGAGATCCATGGCTGCGATCAACCGTGACGACGTCGCGCACCTCGCGCGGCTCGCTCACATCGAGATGAGTGCTCAAGAGCTGGACAGGATGGCCGGAGAACTCGCCGTCATCGTTGATTCGGTCAAATCCGTCAGTCAGGCCGCCGGCGACGACGTGCCGGCAACGTCCCACCCGATTCCGCTGAGGAACGTGTTCCGCGATGACGTGGTGGGCCACACCTTCACCGCCGAGCAGGCGCTGTCCGGTGCGCCGGATTCCGAAGACAACCGATTTAAGGTCCCGGCCATCCTGGATGAGGCATAAGCACATGACTGAAACCAACGAACTGATCCGCCTCTCCGCCGCCGCGCTGGCAGAAAAGCTGGCCGCCGGCGAGGTAACCTCCGTAGAAGCCACCCAGGCATACCTGGACCGGATCGCGGAAGTGGACGGAGGCGAACGCGGCATCAACGCCTTCCTGCACGTCAACGCCGAGGAAGCGCTCGCCGTCGCCGCCGAAGTGGACGCCATCCGGGCAGCAGGCGGCGCTGAAGCAGAAGCACTCCATGTCCTGGCTGGCGTTCCCATCGCCGTAAAGGACCTTATCGTCACCATCGGCCAGCCCACCACGGCCGGCTCGAAGATCCTTGAAGGCTGGCACAGCCCCTACGACGCCACCGTCGTGGAGCGCCTGCGGGCAGCCAAGATGCCCATCCTGGGCAAGACCAACCTGGACGAGTTCGCCATGGGCTCCTCCACCGAGCACTCCGCCTACGGCCCCACCCGCAACCCCTGGGACCTGGACCGGATCCCCGGTGGGTCCGGCGGCGGTTCGGCTGCCGCCGTCGCGGCCTTCGAGGCTCCGCTCGCCCTCGGCACGGACACTGGCGGATCCATCCGCCAGCCTGGCGCCGTCACCGGCACGGTAGGCGTGAAGCCCACCTACGGCAGCGTGTCCCGCTACGGCGCCATCGCCATGGCCTCGTCCCTGGACCAGATCGGCCCGGTATCCCGGACCGTCCTGGACTCCGCGCTCCTGCACCAGGTCATCGGCGGGCATGACCCCCGCGACTCCACCTCGCTCCCGGACCCGCTGGCCGACCTGGTGGCGGCTGCGAAAACGGGCAACGTCGAGGGCCTGCGG
Source organism: Pseudarthrobacter sp. NamB4 (assembly GCF_005796185.1). GTDB lineage: Bacteria > Actinomycetota > Actinomycetes > Actinomycetales > Micrococcaceae > Arthrobacter. Next base: position 172,604 of record NZ_VAHM01000005.1, on the reverse strand, counting down.
ATCGGCATCATCAAGGAGCTGCACGGCGAGGGCTACCAGGCCGGCGTGGAGAACCGCTTCCGGGATGCCCTGGAGCTCCTCAAGGAGGCAGGTGCGGAAATCGTTGAGGTTTCCTGCCCCAACTTCCAGTACGCCCTGGGCGCCTACTACCTGATCATGCCGTCCGAGGCGTCCTCCAACCTGGCGAAGTTCGACGGCGTCCGGTACGGCCTGCGCGTCCTCCCCGAAGAGGGCGCCATGACCATCGAGCGCGTCATGGGCGCCACCCGCGCCGCCGGCTTCGGCGATGAGGTCAAGCGCCGCATCATCCTGGGCACCTATGCCCTGAGCGCCGGCTACTACGACGCCTACTACGGCTCGGCCCAAAAGGTCCGCACCCTGGTGCAGCGCGACTTCGAGGCGGCCTTTACCGTGGCCGACGTCCTGATCTCGCCCACGGCCCCCACCACGGCCTTCCCGCTTGGCGAGAAGCTGGACGATCCGCTGGCGATGTACCTCAATGACGTCGCCACAATCCCCGCCAACCTGGCGGGGATTCCGGGGCTGTCCCTGCCCGGCGGCCTGGCGGACGAGGACGGGCTGCCCGTAGGTATCCAGCTGCTGGCCCCGGCCAAGGAGGACGCCCGCCTGTACAGGGTGGGCGCCGTGCTGGAGTCGCTGCTGGAAGCGAAGTGGGGCGGCCCGCTGCTGCAGAGCGCCCCGGACCTGGCCGCCGCGGTGGCCGGGCCTGTTGAGACCCTTGTTGGAAGCCAGGAGGCAAAATAATGAACACTGACGCAATCCTGAGCTTCGAAGAGGCCATGGAGAAGTACGATCCCGTCCTGGGCTTTGAGGTCCACGTGGAGCTCAACACCAGGACGAAGATGTTTTCCTCCGCTCCGAACGTTTTCGGTGACGAGCCCAACACGAACGTCAACGAGGTGGACCTCGGCATGCCGGGCGTCCTGCCGGTGGTCAACAAGACTGCCGTAGAGTCCTCAATCAAGATCGGCCTGGCCCTCAACTGCAAGATTGCCGAGAGCTGCCGGTTCGCCCGGAAAAACTACTTCTACCCGGACACTCCCAAGAACTTCCAGACGTCCCAGTACGACGAGCCCATCGCGTACGACGGCTACCTGGACGTCGAACTCTCCGACGGCACCGTGTTCCGGGTGGAAATTGAGCGCGCGCACATGGAAGAGGACGCCGGTAAACTGACGCATATGGGCGGAGCCACCGGCCGCATCCACGGTGCGGACTTCTCCCTGGTGGACTACAACCGCGCCGGCGTCCCGCTGGTGGAAATTGTCACCAAGCCCATCGAAGGCGCCGGCTCCCGCGCGCCCGAGCTGGCCAAGGCCTACGTTGCCGCCATCCGCGAGATCGTCAAGAACCTGGGCGTCTCCGACGCCCGGATGGAACGCGGCAACGTGCGCTGCGACGCCAACGTCTCGCTGCGTCCGCACGGCCGTGAAAGGTTCGGCATCCGGTCCGAAACCAAGAACGTGAACTCGCTGCGCGCCGTCGAACACGCCGTCCGCTACGAGATCCAGCGCCATGCAGCCGTCCTGGAAGCCGGCGAGCCGGTCATCCAGGAAACCCGCCACTGGCACGAGGACTCGCGCACCACCACCTCGGGCCGCGCCAAGTCCGACGCCGACGACTACCGCTACTTCCCGGAGCCGGACCTGGTACCTGTGGTACCGTCCCGTGAATGGGTGGAGGAACTCCGCGCCACCCTGCCCGAGCCGCCGGCCGCCCGCCGCAAGCGCCTGCAGGCCGACTGGGGCTACTCTGACCTCGAATTCCGTGACGTGGTGAATGCCGGCGTCATGGATGAGATTGAGGAGACCATCGCCGCAGGTGCTTCGGCTTCGGTTGCGCGCAAGTGGTGGATGGGCGAGATCGTTGGCCGTGCCAAGGCTGCTGACGTTGATCCCGGCCAGCTGGGTGTCCAGCCTGCCACTATCGTGGAGCTCGCCCGCATGGTGGAGGACGGCAAGATCAACAACAAGATGGCCTCCCAGGTACTCGACGGCGTCCTCGCTGGCGAAGGTACCCCGGCGGAGATCGTGGAGAAGCGCGGCCTGGCCGTGGTCTCCGACGACGGACCCCTGCTCGAGGCCATCGACGCTGCCCTGGCAGCCCAGCCCGGTGTCGCGGACAAGATCCGGGGCGGCAAGGTCCAGGCCGTCGGCGCTATCGTGGGCGGGGTCATGAAGGCAACCCGCGGGCAGGCCGACGCCGGCCGCGTCCGCGAGCTGATCCTGGAGAAGCTGGGCGTAACCGTTTAGTTCATCGCACCCACTGGGTCGCACACAGCGTCGCGAAAGCGCGTTTTGAGGACGTTAAGTGCGGCCCAGGTGGGCTTTAAGTACTCGGGTCGGCGCCCCAAGTACTCAGGTTCTTGGGGTGGAAAAGTACTTATGTTCAGCGGCGCATCCTGGTCCTACACTTGACCGCACGGGACCGGATGGCATGGGGCGGTCCCGGCCAACCACGCGAAGGGGCCGCGAATGCGCAAAGCCCTGCTCGCAGGAGAGCCCAGGCAAATCGGACAGGGCACCGGGGCAGAATAAACCGGGACAGAATAATCCGGCCCAGGGCAAACCTGACAAGTCACGGCGTCCGCAGCATCTGCACAGCGAGAGTGTGGTGAGGAAAGCTGATGGGACGTTCGCAACCGAGCTGAGCCAGCGTGGAACGGTGGAGTCTGTCAGCGGCACCGCCATCACCGTCAGGAGCGAGGACGGCTACTCGCAGACCTATGGCGTCAACGCGGAGACCCAGTCAGCAGCGCCCGACGGCGGCGAGCGGCTTGGGCACTCCCGAAGGCACCATCGCGGACATCGCCGCCGGCGATGCAGTGCGGATCCCGGGGGTGAAAGCGGGGGACCAGCTGACCGTTGAGCGCATCGTGGGAGGGCGCAGGCGGCGGTCCTGGCCTCGGTCTCGGACGGGCCGGCATGGGGCATGGCCATGGCAAGGGCCACGCCGGGTAGGCAGCGCTCAGCCCTGTTTAACCAGCCCGGCCATGATGTCCTGCAGCGCCTCGCACACGATAGTGACAGACCGCCGCTTCAGGTTCTCCGGGCGCGCGAGCAGATCGATCCGCCGCCGGGTGCTGATTCCCTCGAGTGGCCGCAGCACGATATCCGGATTAAGTACGGGGCCGGCGGTGTACCTCGGCAGGAGGCCCACTACGCCGCCGCTGGCCACCAGTGCCGCAACCGTGGAGTAGTCGTTGATCCGGTGCACGATATTCGGCTGCCGGCTGGAAACGGCGGCGACGGCGGAGAGCACATCCGCGGGGGAGTAGCCGGTGTGGCTGGTCACCCAGGCCTCGCCGCCGACGTCGTCAGCTGTCAGCGCGGGCTTCGCGGCCAGCGGGTGGTTGGCGGGGAGGGCTACATCCAGGGGCTCGTGCAGCAACGGCAGTACTGTGACGCGTTCCGCCGGCCAGCGGGGGCTGTGGTCCATTCGGTGCGCCAGCACCAGGTCATACCGGGCCGTTAACGCCGGAAAATCCTGCTGGGCCACGTCTTCATCCGAGAGCTCAATCCGGGGCTGTCCGGGCGCATCGAGGACCTTGGCCAGCTTGGCGAACACCGCCTGCCCGGCACTGTGGAATCCGCACAACGTCACCCTGCCGCCTGCCGAGCCGTGATAGTTCCCAATGGCACCCCTGGCGTCGGCCAAGGCACTGACGACGGCGGCTCCGGCGTCGGCGAGAACCTGGCCAGCCTCGGTCAGCACCAGGTTGCGGCCCTCCTTCCGGGTCAGCGGCACCTCCACTTTCCGCTGCAGCAGGGCGAGCTGCTGGGATACGGCGGAGGGGGTGACCATGAGGGTGTCGGCCACCGCTTTGACGCTCCCCAAGGCGCCCAGTTCGCGCAGGATCTCGAGCTGATGAATCTCCATCAGCCCAGTCTATGTATTAGCTTCTGCTACATCGTTGATTGAGTTTTTTGCTGTTGTGCTAAATCTTTTTCCTCGCTGTAATGGGGAGGGCAGACCGTGCCGCAACAGCCAAGAGTAAGGAAGCCGATGAAGGCTTTGTACAAGCCCGGCCCACAGGCAGGGTTCGAACTGGTGGACCGCCCGGAACCTGCGGCGGGCCCCGCTGAGGTGAAAATCCGGGTCATGACCACCGGGATCTGCGGCACGGACCTGCATATCCAGTCTTGGGACGCCTGGGCACAGGGAATCATCGAAGCTCCCCTTATTCCTGGCCACGAGTTCTACGGCGAAGTGGTGGAGGTGGGAGAGGATGTCCGTGACGTCAAGGTGGGCGACCGGGTCTCCGGCGAAGGCCACGTGGTCTGCGGGATCTGCCGGAACTGCCGGGCCGGCCGCCGGCAGATGTGCATCCACACAGTCAGCGTGGGTGTGCAGCGTGACGGCGCCTTCGCGGAATACGTGGTCATTCCGGAAACCAACGCCTGGGTCCACCATGACCCGTCCGTCACGCCGGAGCTCGGAGCCATCTTCGATCCGTTCGGCAATGCGGTCCACACCGCCCTGAGTTTTCCGCTGGTCGGCGAGGACGTCCTGATCACCGGTGCGGGACCGATCGGCCTGATGGCCATCGCCGTGGCCCGCCATGCGGGAGCCCGAAAGATAGTGATCACTGACGTCTCGCGCCCACGCCTGGAGCTGGCACGGAAGCTCGGTGCGGACCTCGCCATCGACGTCTCCACCACGCGCGTCCGTGATGCGCAGCGCGAACTGGGCATGCGCGAAGGCTTTGACATCGGCATGGAAATGTCCGGCCATCCCTCGGCGCTTCCCGAGATGATTGACAACATGAACCACGGCGGCAGGATCGCCATGCTGGGGCTGCCCAGCCAGGAGATCACCATCGACTGGGGCAAGGTGGTGACCCACATGCTCACCCTCAAAGGAATCTACGGCCGGGAGATGTATGAGACCTGGTACGCCATGAGTGCCATGCTGTCCTCCAACCCCGTGCTGCACGCGGGCATCTCCGCCGTTGTCACGGATACGCTCCCCGCCGCCCAGTGGGAAAAGGGTTTCGACCTGGCCCGCAGCGGCATGGGCGGCAAAGTAGTACTCGACTGGACCCAACTCTAAGGAACACCATGTACACCTCAATGAAGGACCAGCTGGGCAGCGAGCTTGAGGAAATCCGTGCCGCCGGCCTTTTCAAGACGGAACGCAGCATCAGCTCGCCGCAGTCGAGCCACATCAGGGCGGGCATCATCGGCCAGCCCGGTGCCGATGTCCTGAACTTCTGCGCCAACAACTATTTGGGCCTGGCGGACCACCCCGAGATCATCAGTGCTGCCAAAGCAGCGATGGATCAGCGCGGTTTCGGCATGGCCAGCGTGCGGTTCATCTGCGGCACCCAGGACCTGCACCTGGAGCTCGAAGCCCGGGTCTCCCGGTTCCTGGGCACCGAGGACACTATTCTGTTCTCCAGCTGCTTCGATGCCAACGGCGGGGTATTCGAATCCCTTTTCGGCCCGGACGACGCCGTCATTTCAGACGCCCTGAACCACGCCTCGATCATCGACGGCATCAGGCTCTGCAAGGCACAGCGGTACCGCTACGCCAACCAGGACATGACTGACCTGGAGGCCAGGCTCGTGGAAGCCAAGGGCGCCCGCCGCAAGATCATCGTCACCGACGGCGTGTTCTCAATGGACGGCTACCTTGCCCCGCTGGAGGCGATCTGCGACCTCGCCGAAAAGCATGATGCCCTGGTGATGGTGGATGACTCCCACGCCGTCGGGTTCATGGGCCCCACCGGCGCCGGCACCCCGGAACATGCCGGCGTCCCGGACCGGGTGGACATCTACACGGGAACCTTCGGCAAGGCGCTCGGGGGAGCATCGGGCGGCTACGTGTCAGGGCGGGCGGAAATCGTTGCCATGCTCCGGCAGAAGGCCCGTCCCTACCTGTTCTCCAACTCCGTCGCACCGGCCATTGTGGCGGCCACCATTAAGGCGCTGGACCTGGTGGAGAACTCGGGCGACCTGCGGCGGACGCTCTTCGAGAACGCCGCGCTGTTCCGCCGCCGCATGACGGAGGAGGGCTTTGACCTCCTGCCAGGTGAGCACGCCATTGTTCCCGTGATGTTCGGCGATGCGGTCATGGCCGCGAAGGTGGCCGACAGGATGCTGCAGCACGGCGTCTACGTCACCGCCTTCAGCTTCCCGGTGGTTCCTCGCGGTGCCGCTCGGATCCGGGTGCAGCTTTCGGCCGCGCATTCAGCCGACGACGTCGAAGCGTGCGTGCGTGCCTTCGTCGCCAGCCGCGCCGAGACGGCAGCCTGAGGCCAGCCACAGCGGAGCATAACTCTGCATCCCTAGTTCTGCAAGGATGAACGCATGGCAGCACATTACGATGTCCTGATTGTGGGCGGCGGCATTGCCGGCCTGTCCCTGGCCTCCGAACTGGCTGGCAGGTGCAGCGTGGCCCTGGTGGAGGCGGAGCAGGACCTTGCGTACCACACGTCGTCCCGCTCGGCCCGCCAGCTGATCCCGAGCTACGGGCCGCCGGTGGTGCAGGAACTGACCGTCAGGACCCTCGAGCTGATTGCCGCCCGAGACTCCGAACTGCCGGAGCCGGTGCTCACGCCCCGCAGCTTCATGCTCATCGGAACCGAGGAAGCGGTGGCCGTGGAGGCCAGTGGACACATGAGGCCGATCACCACGGCGGGGGCGCTGGAGCTCTGCCCCGCGCTGGTACCGGGTTCCTTCGCCGCCGCGGGGCTGGACACCGGATCCTTCGGCTGCAACGCCCCGCTGCTGCTGGCCGACCACCGGCAGCGGGCGGTGGACGCCGGCGCGGACATCATCACCGGAGCGCGCGTCCACTCCGCGCAACGCCTTGGCTCAGGCTGGCAGGTCGGCGCAGGCACGGAGGCATTCGAGGCGGCCGTCCTGGTCAACGCGGCCGGGGCATGGGCGGACGAACTCGCGGTCATCAGCGGGGTGGAGAAGCTGGGACTGCAGCCGTACCGGCGCACCGCGGCGATTGCCGCCGTCGAGCACCCCCTGCCTGAGCACGGTCCCATGGTGGCGGCAGCGGACAATACGTTCTACTTCCGGCGCGAAGGCGCCGACGTGCTCATCTCGCCCTCCGAATCGGAACCAAGCGGCCCTGAGGACGCCCGGCCCAGGCCGGGGGACGTGGAGCGTTTGGTGGTCACGTTGAACAGGGTGACCACGCTGGGGATCAGGGAGATCCGCAAGGCCTGGACGGGACTGCGGACGGAAGCGGCCGACGGCGTCCCGGTGGCAGGATTCGACGCCGAAGCTCCCTGCTTCTACTGGCTTGCCGGCCAGGGGGGTTACGGCTTCCAGACCTCGTCCGCGATGGCGGAGTTGGCGGCTTACCAGATCCTTGCCAAGCTGGGACACCCGGATGCTTCGGCGGAGGCCCGAACGGGTCCGGCATCCCGGACAGTTCAGGCGCTGGCGGCCACCCGCTGGTCCGTCCGGCGCTGAAGAATGTCTTCATGAGTACGCTGATCACCAACATCGCCGAGCTGATGACGCAGGACCTGGAGCACAGGGTCCTCAAGGATGCCGCGGTGGTGATCGAGGGCGAGCGGATTTCCTGGATCGGTGCCGCTGCCGATGCTCCCGCTGCAGATGACGCCGTGGACGCAGGCGGCCGGGCCATGCTTCCCGGCTGGGTGGACTCCCACACGCACCTGCTGTTCGCCGGTGACAGGACTGCGGAGTTTGAAGCGCGGATGGCAGGGGGGTCCTACTCCGCCGGGGGCATAGCGGTGACCGTGAACGCCACCCGGGCCACGTCCGACTTCGACCTCACCCGGCTGGCCTTGGCCCGGGTGGATGAGGCCGTCTCCCAGGGAACCACTTACCTCGAGACGAAGACCGGTTATGGGCTGGACGTCGAGCACGAAGCCACGAGTGCGCGCATTGCCTCCACGGTGGCGGACCAGGTCACCTACCTCGGAGCGCACCTGGTCCCGGCCGGGCAGGACCCGGATGGTTACACCGAGCTCGCATGCGGACCGATGCTGGCGGCGGTCCGCCCCTATGTTCAGTGGGCTGATGTGTTCTGCGAGGAAGGCGCCTTCACGGCCGAACAGTCGCGCCGCGTCCTGCTGGCCTGCCGGGATGCCGGACTGGGCTTGCGCGTGCACGGAAACCAGCTCGGCGAAGGGCCGGGCGTGCAGCTCGCAGTGGAGCTGGGGGCCGCGAGCGTGGACCATGTGAACTACCTTGCGGACAGTGATGTTGAGGCGCTGGCCGGCACGTGGTCGGGCTGGGACCCCGTCACGGGAACGGGCGTCCGGGGCACGGTGGCGACCTGCCTTCCGGCCTGCGATCTTTCCACCAGACAGCCGCTCGCCCCGGCGCGGGAACTACTGGATGCCGGCGTCCGGGTGGCGCTCGCCTCCAACTGCAACCCGGGAACGTCCTACACCAGTTCGATGGCCTTTTGCGTAGCTACCGCCGTTCTGCAGATGCGTCTCAGCGTCCATGAAGCGGTCCGCGCCGCCACGTACGGCGGGGCCTTGGCACTGCACAGGGAGACCGGGAATGACGTGGACGGTGAACGGGCGGTGGGTTCCGTCGCCGTCGGCCATCGGGCGGACCTTCACCTGCTTAACGCACCGTCCCCCACCCATCTCGCGTACCGCCCGGGCATGCCCCTGACGTACGCTGTATGGCGGGCCGGCAAGAGAGCGCGATAGCTTCCCCTTCACTCAGCGTGACGCTTAGTGATCAAAACGGTTCTGTTATGATCAGAAAGCGTCATCGACGCTGGTGGCGGCAGTACCTTGGAGGACCAGAATGACCCGCACCGACCGCCTGACCGCAATCCTTGACCTCCTCGCCAAGACCGGCCAAGTAGAGGTCGAAGAGATCGTCAGCACGCTCAAGGTATCCCCGGCCACCGCGCGGCGGGACCTGGACAGCCTGGCAAAGCGGCGCCTGCTCACCAGGACCCGGGGCGGGGCCACCACGGGAGCGTTGGCCTACGACCTCCCCGGCCGGTACAACCGCGACGACCACGCCGAAGCCAAGCAGCAGATTGCCCAGGCAGCGTCCGACCTGATTGCCCCCGGCGCCGTGATCGGCCTCTGCGGCGGCACCACCAGCACCGTGCTGGCGCAGATCCTGGCCACGCGCGAGGATCTGAATGCACCGTCCAACCAGCCAACGCTCACGGTGGTGACCAACGCCATCAACATTGCCGGGCAGTTGGCGGTACGGCCCAACATCAAGGTGATGGTCACCGGCGGCATCCTCAACCCGCGCTCCTACGAACTGGTGGGCCCCTACACGGACATCATCATGCAGAAGGTGGTGTTGGACATCGCCTTCATCGGGGTCAACGGCATCGATCCCGAGGTTGGCCCCACCAACACCGGGGAAGGGGAAGCCTCAGTGAATGCGCTGCTTGCAAGCCGTGCCCGTGTCTCCTACGTCCTGGCCGATTCTTCGAAGGTGGGGGTGCGTGCCTTCGCCACCATGCACGGCTATAACTTCACCCGCCTTATTACGGACTCCGGTATTTCGGCGCGGGACAAGGCAGCGTTCGAGGCCAACGGCACGGAAGTAATCGTCGCCGCAGGCTAGCTGTGCTCAGCCAGCGGGGCGACTGTGGCAGCGCGGCGGAGGGGGCGCCGGCAGACAGCGATGACACTGGCCGGGCCATCAGCCGGGATCCAGCAACTCCGGGCAAGATGGGTACATGCTGGTTCCCTCGCGCCGCCGCCTGCGGATAGAAGTCTGGATCGTCCTGGGTTTGTCCCTTGGCCAGTCCGCCGTGTACTCGGTGGTGCAGCTCCTGGACAAGATGACCCGGGCCCCGCTGGCGGAAGGCACCTCCACCCTTAACCGCTCGCAAAGCACCAGGGAATACTTCGACCTGACGTACCAGCTGCTGGATATCATCTTCGCCCTGGTGCCGGTGCTGCTGGTGATCTATTTCCTTACGGACCACCGGCAGGCCGGCGCCATTGACGGCAGCCACCCAGGTTCGGCTTTCAGGAAGCTCGGGTTCAACTTCGAGCGTCCCGGCAGGGATCTGGTCCAGGGGCTGGGGCTGGCTGCGCTGATCGGGGTCCCGTCCCTCGGCCTCTACGCCGCTGGAAGGGCATTGGGAATCACCACGGCCATCATTCCCAGTGCGCTTGACGCCTACTGGTGGACGGTGCCGGTGCTGATCCTGTCAGCCATTCGCCACGCCGTGGTGGAGGAAGTCATTGTGGTGGGCTACCTGCTGGACCGTTTCGGAAAGTTCGGCTGGAGTATCCCGCTGTCCATCATGGTGAGCTCCCTGCTCCGGGGCACCTACCACCTCTACCAGGGGTTCGGCCCATTCTTCGGGAACGTGGTGATGGGGGTGGTTTTCGCCTGGCTTTACACCCGGACAAAGCGGGTGATGCCGCTGGTCATTGCCCACGCACTGTTGGACATCGTTGCGTTCGTGGGCTTCAGCCTCTTTGGCAGGGCAGCGGGGCTGGGCTAGTGCGCACGGCACGATGATCATGGGGCGGGTAATCTGGCGACGTCTGGCGCACGGGCAAAAGGTGATTGGGTGCAGGCGACAACTTAGAAAGTTCATCGGGCGCAGGCACTAAGTTGGAAAGGTCAACGGGCGCAGGCCATAATTCCAAAAGGTCCTCAAAACGCACAAAGTCCTTCAGGCACAGCCGCTTCCGGCCACCGTGGTGGTGTCCGTCCCGCCGGTGCGGATTTCGGCGCGACAGCCGGATTGGTCCGGACTGCCGGCACCGTTCCCGGGGTCCGTTCCGCCCATGCCGGTGCCGTCGCCGGTGTTGCTGAGGATTTTTCCGGTGGTGAGGAGTCCGGCGGTGAAGGTGTCGGCCTTCAGTTGGGGCAGGGTGCGGGGTTCGTGGTGGCCCTGCATGCCGCGGGCGATGGCGGTGAGCCGGTTACGGATCGCCGAGGCATGGTCAGCTGGCAGCAGGGCGGCGACCCAGGCCATCGCGTCGCTGTCCGGCCAGAACTCTACCCGCCGGTCCGCGACGCCTTTGGCGTGCCGTTTTTCCAGGCTTTCCGGATGGTGGCGTTCCCGCCAGCCCCGGGCCCTGGTTGAACCGGTACGCCGGCATCCTGCCCCGCCGGGCAGCCGCGCGCCGCGTCCGGTGCCGTCGGGTCCAGGAAGTGGGCCTCCAGCGCCGCCGTCGCGTCCGGGTCAAGACCCGTGGTCTGGTCTGCCATGGTCCGCGCATGGGCCCAGGACACCGTCCCGGCCTGCAGGGCCGCCAGCGATCGGGGGAGGCAGGCGGTCAGGGCGTGGGCGTCGGTCAGCAAAGCACCGGCGGCCCGGTCCACGATGGTGAGTACGCATCCGACCCTCGGCCATCAGGCTCCGGTCCTGCGCCGTGGCCTCATGTGGTGTGGCGGGCGGCCCGTTCAGCGTCTTCGTCGCCCCGGCCAGGACCGTAACCTCCTGCGCCTTCACCGCGGCCAACTTCGCCTCGGACCGCGGCATCGCGGCCGAAGCATCCAGCGACCCGCTGCAACGGATCATCATCCAGCCCGCCACCGCCACCGCCTGCGGCATCGGAACCAGCACCACCGGAGGCTGCACAGGAAACAGCAGAACGTCCCCCGGCCAGCGCAGCCAAAAACGCTGCAACCGAAGCATCAACCGCTGCCTCAGCCTCCAACACCGAATTTGATTCCATACCTGAACGATCCCCGCAGGGTATGACATTCGGAGCCGCGGCCCTCATACCAGCAAGCACGATCAGAGCTGTGTCCAGAATCGCTTGGACTTCACAGGTCAGATCCATGTCCCGCACCGCGCCCTGCCCGAAGACCATTCGCCAGAAAAAGGATTCGGCCGCCATCGGCAGGTGACGCCGTTGTCACAAGCTGATGGCGGCCGAAGTCTGGCAGGAGGTACGTCAGATGGTGACGGCTCCATTGGCGGTTTCAAAGGTGACCGACAGGATGCCGGGCGTCCCATGCGGAGCTACCCATTCCACGGCGACGTCCTCCAGCGGCTTCTCCACCGGCTCGCCCAGCCACTCCGTGACGCGGGAGGCGGAGCCGGCAATGGTCAGGCAGCTCATCTTGATGTTGCTCTGGTAGGCGTTGGACGGGTGCAGGGACGGGTCGCCTTCCCACTTGAGCATGTACGGCACCTGCGGATCGGCAATGAGCCCCAGAATGCCAATCTGCTTCCAGACCAGTTCGCGGCCGTCCGGGAACTTCCGGTTGCCATTGACGGCGGAACGGCCCAGCCGCTCCTCGAAGGGAGCAAGGTCATCCACCTCGACACACCAGCCCATCCAGCCGCCGCCTGCCGCAGAGCGGGCACGCACAGCCTGCCCGAACGGTGCCTTGTCCGACGCCGGATGGTCCAGGACCTCAACGACTTCAAGATACTTGTGGCCGGCGAGGGGAATGATCATGTTCCGGGTTCCGAACCGGGGGTGCACCCCGCCCTTCACTGCCTCAACGCCGAGGGCAGATGAAATACGTTCGGTGGTGGCCGCCAGGCCATCCTGTTCACAGGCGTAAGAGACGTGATCCATGCGCATGCCAACATCTTGGCACTTTGTGATCGGGCTCTCAGCTAAGGGTAGCCTTACTGGGAATTTGCCTTTTACATCCCCCGAACCCCCCAAGGCAGGCGGACAACGTCCTGACCATGTTCGTCACAATCCTGTCCGTTGCGGAGGCTGTGTTCCTACACTGGGCTCAGGTCATGAGCGCCAGCATCCAGCCCCGGCTCGCTGGCCGGCAACCCTCCATCCGCGGTGGGGTGCCCCGGGTGAGGACCTGGCTGTCCGGCAACGGCCGGAGAGCAAGCGCGGCCCGTGGTGCTCCGAGCATGCCGGGCCCATGTCAGAGGAGCCTTAGTTGTCCAACGGATGGTCATTCGAAACCCGCCAGATCCACGCCGGACAGGAGCCGGACGCCGCAACCGGCGCCCGTGCCCTGCCCATCTACCAGTCCACTTCCTTTGTTTTCCCCAGTGCCGAGAGCGCTGCGAACAGGTTTGCCCTGGCTGAGCTGGCCCCGATCTACACCAGGATCGGCAACCCCACGCAGGAAGCCGTGGAACAGCGCATCGCGAGCCTGGAAGGCGGACTGGGGGCCCTGCTGCTCAGCTCCGGCCAGGCCGCCGAGACCTTCGCCGTCCTGAACATTGCGGAGGCGGGGGACCATATTGTGGCGAGCCCCAGCCTCTACGGCGGCACCTACAACCTCTTCGCACACACCCTGAAGAAGTTCGGCATCTCGGTCACCTTTGTGGCGGACCCGGACAACCTGGACCAGTGGCGCGACGCCGTACAGCCCAACACCAAACTCTTCTTCGCCGAGGTGGTGTCCAACCCCCGGCAGGACGTCCTGGACATCGAAGGTGTCTCCCGCGCGGCCCACGAGGCAGGGGTGCCCCTGATCGTGGACAACACGCTGTCCACCCCGTACCTGATCCGCCCGCTTGAGTGGGGAGCGGACATAGTGGTGCATTCGGCCACCAAATACCTGGGCGGCCACGGCGCAGCGATCGCCGGCGTCATTGTGGATTCCGGCAACTTCGATTTCAGCAGGGACCCGGAACGCTTCCCGGGCTTTAACACCCCCGACCCCACCTACAACGGCCTGGTCTATGCACGGGACCTGGGCGAGGGCGGTGCCCTGGGTGCCAACCTCTCCTACATCCTCAAGGCCCGCGTCCAGCTGCTGCGCGACCTGGGCTCGGCGGTCTCGCCCTTCAACGCCTTCCTGATTGCCCAAGGCCTGGAGACTTTGAGCCTGCGAGTGGAACGACACGTAGCCAATGCCCTGGAAGTGGCCCAATGGCTGGAAGCTCGTGCCGACGTCGAATCCGTCGCCTACGCCGGACTGCCCTCCAGCCCCTGGTTTGAGCGGGGCCGGAAGTACGGGCCCAGGGGAACCGGCGCCATCGTGGCCTTCAACCTTGCCGGTGGCGCCGAGGCGGGAAAGCGCTTCGTGGACGCCCTGGAGCTGCACTCCCACGTGGCAAACATCGGCGACGTCCGGTCCCTGGTCATCCACCCGGCGTCGACCACTCACAGCCAGCTCTCGGCGGAACAGCAGGCCGTCGCCGGCGTCACTCCCGGGCTGGTCCGCCTCTCCGTAGGCCTTGAGCACATCGACGACATCCTCGCGGACCTGGCAGCCGGGTTCCGCGCAGCCAAGGGGGCAGTGGGCGCCTGACCGGAGAAACGGCGCCTGGCAGGAGCAACGCACGACGGCGGCCGGTGCGGCAGGTGGGCAGCAAGCCGGGAAGTCACAACCAGTCACACTCTTGGCGGCGGGCAGGGGCTGTTTCGTACACTCGAACCAGGTCATGAGTGCCAGTGACAGCCCCGGCTTGCTGGCCGGCAACCCTCCTTCCGCGGTGGGGTGCCCCGGGTGAAGACCTGGCCTGCCGGTCATACGACGGCGGGCAAGTGCGTAGAAGAGGTCCTGCCATGACGGTAACCGTTGCCCGTACCACCGCTCCCCAGCACGGGATTGTCCGCTACGCCTCGATTGGCGGGCTGGAACTTGAAGCGGGCGGTTACCTGCCGGACGTGGTCCTGGCCTACGAAACCTGGGGCACCCTGAATGAGGACGGCAGCAACGCCGTCCTCATTGAACACGCCTTGACCGGCAGCACCCATGTGACCCGGGGTGATACCGACGAGGCCGGGTGGTGGGAACAACTGGCCGGCCCCGGCGCCCCGGTGGATACGGACCAGTTCTTCGTGGTCTCCATCAACATGGTGGGCGGCTGCTACGGCTCCACCGGACCGTCGTCGCCTGCTCCGGACGGAACACCGTGGGGTTCCCGGTTTCCCCTGGTAACCCTGAGGGACAGCACGGAAGCGGAGGCCCGGCTTGCTGACCAGCTGGGGATCGACAGCTGGTTTGCCGTGCTGGGCGGTTCCATGGGCGGTGCCCGGGCTTTGGAGTGGGCCATCACCTTCCCGGAACGCGTGCAGCGCTGTGCAGTGATTTCGGTGGGCGCAGCCAGCACTGCAGAGCAGATCGCTTTCGCGCAGGCCCAGACCCTCGCCATCCGCCAGGACCCCAACTTCAACGGCGGCGACTACTACGGGGGTCCTTTTCCCGAGGACGGGCTGGCACTGGCACGGCGGATTGCCCACATCACCTACCGCTCGGCAGCGGAGCTGGAGGGCAGGTTCGGCCGTGCCCCGCAGGCACCGGAATCACCGCTCCAGGCGGGCAGGCTGGGCGCCCGTGGACGCTACCAGGTGGAAAGCTACCTGGACCATCAGGGAACCAAACTGGTCCAGCGGTTCGACGCCAACAGCTATATAGCCATCACTGAAGCGCTCATGAGCCATGACATCTGCCGCGGGCGCGGCACGCTTCCGGAGACGCTGGCGCACTCAAGCGCCCGCTTCTTCGTTGCCGCCGTTGACTCGGACCGGCTCTACTTCCCGTCCCAGTCCGTTGAACTCGCCCAGGCCCTGCCGGGAGAGGTGGACGTCCACCTTATCCAGGCTCCGATCGGCCACGACGGGTTCCTGACGGAAATCGGGCAGCTCGGGAACCAGCTACGCGAGCACCTCCTGCCCTGAGCCTCCACCCCGGCCAGGTGCCAAACCTGGCCACAGTGCCCGACATGTGCATTTTTGCAGATGCTTTCTGCAGTATTTGGCGTTGAGCTCCCACGCCGTCCCGGACAATACTCGTGTGAACCTGCGGTTGTGTGGCGAGCGCCATAAAGCCGCTATCCGGTCCCCATGTGGTGTCGACGGAGACGCCAAAGGAGTTCACTCATGAGCACGGAACACTCCGCCGCAGGGCGGATCGAGGAAACCGATGTCAAGGCCTCAGGCCTGAAGAAAGTCGTTACGGCCTCGATGGCCGGCACGGTGGTCGAATGGTACGAGTTCTTCCTCTACGCATCTGCCGCCACCCTTGTATTCGGCAAAACGTTCTTCCCCAATTCAGGAACGGAACTGGACGGCATCATTGCCGCTTTTGTCACCTATGCCGTAGGTTTCGTTGCCCGGCCCATCGGCGGAATTGTCTTTGGCCACTTCGGCGACAAGTTCGGCCGCAAGCAACTCCTCCAATTGAGCATCATCATGGTGGGCGTTGCGACGTTCCTCATGGGCTGCCTGCCCACCTTCGCCGAAATCGGCTACTGGGCCCCGGCACTGTTGGTCTTCCTGCGCTTCGTGCAGGGCTTCGCGGTCGGCGGTGAATGGGGCGGCGCGGTGCTGCTGGTAGCAGAGCACAGCCCCAGCCACTCGCGCGGCTTCTGGTCCAGTTGGCCGCAGTCCGCAGTCCCGATGGGCAACCTGCTGGCCACGGGCGTGCTGTTCACCCTGTCCTCCACCCTGTCCCAGGAAGCCTTCCTCGGCTGGGGCTGGCGAGTGGCGTTCTGGCTGTCTGCAGTCATCGTGATCGTCGGCTACTACATCCGCACCAAGGTCCAGGACGCTCCGATCTTTATCGAGGCCCGCAAAGAAGTCGCCGCGGAAAAGAAGGGGTACGGTGTTGCCGAAGTCTTCCGCCGCTACCCCCGTGGCGTCTTTACCGCCATGGGCCTGCGGTTCGCCGAAAACATCCTGTACTACCTGGTAGTCACCTTCTCCATCACCTACCTGAAGGTCGTCGTCCAGACGGACACCTCGCGGATCCTGCTCCTGCTGCTGGTGGCGCACTTCATCCATTTCTGTGCCGTCCCGCTGGTGGGCAAGCTCTCCGACGCCTTCGGCCGGCGCCCGGTGTACATGGCGGGCGCCATTCTTGGCGGAAGCTGGGGCTTCTTCGCTTTCCCCATGATGGACACGGCCAACGATATGGTCATCCTGGCGGCCATCACCATCGGCCTGCTCTTCCACGCGCTGATGTACGCGGGCCAGCCGTCCATTATGGCCGAGATGTTCCCCACCAGGATGCGTTACTCCGGCGTGTCACTCGGCTATCAGGTGACGTCGATCGTTGCCGGCTCGCTGGCACCGATCATCGCCACCGCCCTGCTGGGCAACTTCAAGTCCTCTCTCCCGGTCGCCCTGTACCTGCTTGCTGCCTGCCTCGTAACGGCCGTCTCCGTGCTCTTCCTCAGGGAGACAAAGGGCATCTCGCTGCACGATGTGGATGCAGCGGATGCCAAGGGCACCGCGGATCTCCTGGCCGCCAGCAAAAAGTAGACCGCACATCCAGGACAGTTGCCCGGATCCGGATCCCGGTCCGGGCAGCTGCATGCCAGAACCGATTCACACCAAGGAACTCCCATGCGAGCCGCTGTCCTTTACAACACCGTCCCTGCGGGAACCAGCTATGCCGAGACGCGCCCCCTGCTGGTGGAGGAGCTTGAGCGGCCGGAACCACGGGCCGGGGAGCTGGGAATTGCCATCACCTATTCGAGCCTGTGCCACTCGGACCTGTCCGTGGTGGACGGTTCGCGCGTCAGGCCTCTGCCCATGGCCCTGGGGCACGAGGCGGTGGGCCGGGTGGTCTCCGTGGGGAGCGGAGTGGCTGGCGTTTCCGTGGGCAACCATGTGGTGCTGGTCTTCGTGCCAAGCTGCGGTGACTGCCGTGCCTGCCGGGCGGGAAGGCCTGCTCTCTGCCACCGTGCTGCCGAAGTCAACGGCTCCGGCGACCTGCTGCACGGCGAAGCGTTGCTCCGGACCGCGTCAGGGGAGCGGATCAACCACCACCTTGGCATTTCCGCCTTCGCGGACTACGCGGCGGTGGCACGGGAATCTGTGGTGGTGATCGACGACGATATTCCGGACACAGTTGCCGCGATGTTCGGCTGCGCGGTACTGACGGGCATGGGGGCGGTCTTCAATACGGCACAGGCCGACGGCGGGGAGTCGGTTGCGGTCTTTGGCCTCGGCGCAGTGGGCTTCTCGGCAGTCATGGCGGCCCGCATAGCGGGTGCGGCTGCGATCATCGCCATTGATCCGAACCAGGGTAAACATCAGCTGGCCCTGGACTGCGGTGCCACCGCGGCAGGTACTCCCGGGGACGCTGCCAAACTGGTCGCAGATGCCGCCGGTGATGGCGTGGACTATGCCGTGGAGGCGGTAGGTTCCGCCCGTGTCATCGCCTCCTGCCTGGAGCTGGTAACCCGGGGCGGTGCCGTGGTTTCGGTGGGCCTGCCGCACCCGTCGGCCGAACTGACGGTCCCAGCGCTGCAGTTTGCCGGTGCGGGCAAGCGTCTGCTGGGCTCCTACATGGGCGACGCCGTGCCGGAACGGGACATCCCGCGGTACCTGGGGTACTGGCGCGACGGCCGGCTGCCGGTCGAGCTGCTGCACTCGGACACGCGCCCGCTGGCCGAGATCAACGAAGGCCTGGATGCACTGGCAGCCGGGGAAGTGGTGCGCAGGCTGTTCCGTCCCTGAACGTTTGTGGGCGGTGGCGGGACTCAGGCTGCGAGCAGGTCCTGCCGGGCGGCCACTTCTTCCTTAAGGGCTGCAATGACGGCCTGGACCCGTCCGGACCGCAGCGACTCCGGCCGGGCCACTGCCCAGATGGGGAGCTGGCGCTCGAAATCGTCCGGGAGGACGGGAACGAAGCCGGGTTCGCGGGCCACCATGAAGTTGGGGAGCAGCCTGATGCCGGCGCCCCTGCGCACCGCCTCCACCTGCGCGAAGATGCTGGTGGCCTGGAAGCTGGATTTCGGTATGGGCAACTGTGATGACCGGTGGCCGAGCTCCGCCACCTGGAGGGCGGATTCGACGTAGGACACGAAGCCGTGCTGCCCCACGCCCTCGGGCGTTTCCGGCAGTCCGTGCCGGGCTGCATAGTCGGCGCTGGCGTACAGCCGGAGGCAGTAGTTCGTGAGGAAGATCGTCTGGGCATTGCTGACGTCGGTTCCGCCGACCACCACTTCCAGGTCCACTCCGGACCGGTTACGGCTCACCTTGCGGGTTGCGCTGAGCATCTCGATGTTCAGCAAAGGATGGCGTTTCTGCAGGCGGACCAGCGCGGGAGCAACGAACTCGGCACCGAAACCGTCCGACGTGCTGATCCGGACCATGCCGGACAAGGCGTCCCGTTCCTGGCCGATGGTGCCGGCGAGTGACCCCAGCGTCTCCTCAATTGACTCTGCGGCCGCCACCGCGGAGGCGCCCAGATCAGTCAGCTCCCAGCCGTGGGGGCTCCGCTCAAGCGTCCGGCCGCCCAGCTGCCGGTCGAGCGCCAGGATGCGGCGGGAAATGGTGGTGTGCGTCGTTCCCAGGCTTTCGGCGACGGCGTTGAAGCGCCCCAGCCGGGCCACTGTCAGGAGAATCAGCAGGTCATCGGGGCTTGGAAGCCGTGCCACTGGCGCAACCTTCCCTCTCTGTGCATCAGCGCACATGGCGTCTGTGAATTTTTCCCTTGATTGCACCCTAACAGGATGTGACGGTGGACACTGAACGTTCCGGCCAAGGCGGCTGGCAGCAAGCAAAGGAGCATACGCGATGGCAGTAATCGGATGGATCGGGCTGGGGAACATGGGCGGGTCGATGTCGGTGAACCTCGCCAAGGCCGGGCATGAGGTGCGCGGCTTTGACCTCAACCCGGCCGCCCTTGCCGTTGCGGAGGCCGGTGGCGTCAAACCCGCCGGCAGCATAGCTGAGGCAGTGCAGGGAGCCGACGCCGTCTTCACCATGCTCCCCAAGGGCGAGCATGCCAGGGCCGTGTACCTGGGCCCGGACGGAGTACTGGCCTCCGCGGATACCCGCACCCTGCTCGTCGATTCCTCCACCATCGATATCGCCTCGGCACAGGAACTGCACGACGCCGCTGCTGCCGCTGGCTTCCGCTTCGTTGACGCACCGGTTTCGGGCGGCATGAGCGGGGCGAAGGCCGGGACGCTGACCTTCATGGTGGGCGGCGAGGCTGGGGCGATAGCGGACGCCACGGACTACATCCGGCCCATGGCCGCCAACATCATCCCCACCGGCGGCGCCACCACGGGCCAGGCAGCCAAGATCTGCAACAACCTCATGCTGTTCATCAACCTCGCCTCGACGGCCGAGGGCGCGGTGCTGGCGGACCGCCTTGGGCTCGACAAGCAGGTCTTCTGGGACATTGCCTCGGTCTCGTCAGGGGACAGCTGGGCACTGCGTACCTGGTACCCGGTGCCGGGCGTGGTGGAGACCGCCGCCTCGAACAACGGCTTCTCGCCCACCTTCACCACTGAACTGGCCAACAAGGACATCGGCCTGGCCATCAGCGCTGCCGAGGACACCGGCACGCCGCTTGAGATCGGCAAGCATGTCCAGCAGCTCTTCCAGCGCCTCATCGACGCGGGGGAGGCGGGCAAGGACTGCTCCATGATCATCAAGCTGGTGGACGGCTCGCTCGGCCCCGCTGAATAACACCCGTACTGCGTACATCCTGAGAGAGGCATCCATGCAGACCATTCCCCACTTCATCAACGCACAGCGGGTCAGCGAGGCAGAACGTTTTGGACCCGTCTTCAATCCCGCCACCGGCGAACAGGAAAAACAGGTGGTGCTCGCATCCCGCGCCCGGGTGGACGAAGCCATAGCGGCAGCAAAGGCTGCACTCCCCGGTTGGCGGGCAACCAGCCTGGCGCGGCGCAGCGGGATCTTTTTCAAGGTCCGTGAAATTTTGAACCGCCGCAAGCCGGAGCTGGCCGCGATCCTCACCAGCGAACACGGCAAAGTGCTCTCCGACGCTGAAGGAGAGATTTCCCGCGGCCTGGAGAACATCGAGTTCGCCACCGGGCTGTCCCACATGCTTAAAGGCGAGCACTCCGAGCAGGTCTCAGGCGGCATCGATGTACACTCCGTCCGCCAGCCCGTGGGCGTGGTGGCCTGCATCACCCCGTTCAACTTCCCGGCGATGGTTCCGCTGTGGATGATCGGCAGCGCGCTCGCGTGCGGCAATACCGTCCTGCTCAAACCGAGCGAGAAGGACCCCTCATCGGCTGTCTTCATCGCGGAGGTCTTCGCGGAAGCGGGTTTGCCGGCAGGGGTGCTGAACGTGGTCCACGGGGACAAGGAAGCGGTGGATGTCCTGCTGGAGCACCAGGACGTCAAAGCCGTCAGCTTCGTGGGTTCAACGCCCATTGCCCAGTCCATTTACAGGCGCGCCGCGGACCACGGCAAGCGGGTCCAGGCGCTTGGCGGAGCAAAGAACCACATGGTGGTCCTGCCCGACGCCGACCTGGACATGGCGGCCGACGCCGCGGTTTCCGCCGCGTACGGTTCGGCGGGTGAACGGTGCATGGCCGTCAGCGTCCTGGTTGCGGTGGGCAACATCGCCGACGACCTCGTGGCAGCCATCAGAAGCCGGATGGCGGACCTGAAGATCGGCCCCGGCACGGACCCTTCCTCCCAGATGGGGCCGCTGATCA
Organism: Pseudarthrobacter sp. NamB4; assembly: GCF_005796185.1. Lineage (GTDB taxonomy): Bacteria > Actinomycetota > Actinomycetes > Actinomycetales > Micrococcaceae > Arthrobacter. The sequence continues at coordinate 151,319 of NZ_VAHM01000005.1, read as the reverse complement.
CGGCCGAACACCGCGACCGTGTGGCGTCCTACGTGGCGGGAGCGGAAGGCGAAGGCGCCAGCGTGGTGGTGGACGGGCGGGAGCAGCAGTTTGATTCGGACGGCTTCTTCATCGGCGTCAGTCTCATCGACCACGTCAAGCCCGGCATGAAGGTCTACGACGACGAGATCTTCGGCCCCGTCCTGTCCGTGGTCCGGGCGGAGACCTACAGCGACGCCGTGCGGCTGGTCAATGAAAACGAGTTTGGCAACGGCGTTGCCATCTTCACCCGTGACGGCGGTGCCGCGCGGCAGTTCGAGTTCGACGTGGAAGCGGGGATGGTAGGCGTCAACGTCCCCATTCCGGTGCCGGTGGGCACGTTCTCGTTCGGCGGGTGGAAGAACTCCCTGTTCGGCGACACCCACATGTATGGCCCGGACAGCATCCGTTTCTACACGCGCGGAAAGGTGGTGACCACCAGGTGGCCCGATCCCTCCACGTCCGTCATTGATCTCGGATTCCCGCAGGTGGACTAGCAGCAGGTGGAGCAGCGCCCTGCTAGCCGTTCATGATGTCGCCGCGGCGGGTCATGTACTCCTCAACGGACAGTTCGCCGTTGCTGTACTGCTGGTCCAGTTCAGCAAGCTTGCGCGCGCGGAATCCCTGGGGGGCCGACGGCGGCGGGGGAGTGGGCGGCCCGGCCGGCTGCTGCGGGGCTTCTTCGCGGGGGGCCTGCTGCGGCTGCCCGGACGGCGGATACTGCTGGTCCTGGGGAAAGGGCGGAACCGGCTGGAAGGGCGGCAGCGGCTCTCCGGGCGGCAGTGGCTGGGGACCACCGAGCTCGCGGAAGCCGCCGGCGAAGTAATCCTGCTGCGTGAAGCCGTCGCGCGGCTGTTTGCTCTGCGGGCCGCCGGAGCCAAACTGCCCGGGGTGGATTCCGCCGCCCGGGAACTGCTCCGGGTACCGTCCCGAGAAGCTCTGCTCTTGGTTCCGGCGGTCCACGGACTTCCGGTACATCCGCATGGCCACCGGGATCAGGAGTGACAGGATGATGATCCAGAAAAACAGGTTGCTCACGGTGCTGCGCCTCTCGAGTGTGTCCTTCAAGCTTAAACGCCCAGGGCGGTGAGGCCGTTCCTCTCCCTAGCTCGCCGTGCCCAGTGGACCCTCGCCCGATCCCAGCGGGACGCCCGGACCGAAGACGGGCCCCGGCGTCGGACGTTTCGCGGTGATCCCGTCTCCGGACGACTGGTGCCGCAGCCGCCGGAGCACCCAGGGCACAAAATACTGCCTGGCCCACACGAGGTCACTGGAACGCGCCTCGCGCCAGGTCCGGGGCGGGAACGGTTTGGGCTGCAGGGGCTCCAGGGTGTGTTCCACGTTCAGCGAATCCAGCACCATGGCGGCGATGGTGTGGTGGCCCAGCGGGGAGAAGTGAAGGCGGTCCTGGTCCCACATCTGCGGATCGCTGAGCTGGCGCAGGGACCACATGTCCGCGATGATGGCGTCATGCCGGGCTGCGACGGTGCGCAGGTTCTCGTTGTAGATGGCCACCTTGCTGCGGATCCTGCCCAGCACGGAAGCGCCGGTGTCCGGCCCGTTAAAGAGGACTACCGTGGCGCCGCCCATGGCCAGGATCTGCACTACCGAGTCCAGTTTCTCGGCGAGGGTATCGGGGTCGCCCCCGGGCCGCAGCAGGTCATTGCCGCCGGCGGAAAGGGTGACCAGGTCCGGCTTCAGCGCCAGACACGGGGCGAGCTGCTGGTCCACGATCTGCTGCAGCAGGCGGCCGCGGACCGCCAGGTTGGCATAAGCGAAATCCGGCTGGGTCCTGCCCATTTCTTCGGCCACCCGGTCCGCCCAGCCGCGGAAGCCGCCAGGGCTTGAGGGTTCGGGGTCTCCGATGCCCTCCGTAAAGGAATCGCCCATGGCCACATACCGGCTCCAGGGGTGGGAGCCGGGGGTCACAGGAGGGGTCTCGACGGCGCTTGTGTCACTCACGGTCCTATCCTGCCTTCCGCCTCTCTGGCTACGCCAACGTAGGTTGTTACCTCGGGGTAACTGGTATGAATGGAAACCATGACTGACGCCGAAGTATTTCCAGCCCCTGTTGTTTTGTGGTCCCACCCGGAGGACCAGCGCGATGGCAAGCCGCTGCTGGTGCTGCTGCACGGCTACGGAGCGAACGAACAGGACCTGCTGAGCCTGGCCGACCTGCTGCCGGCCGAATTCGCCGTCGCGTCGATCCGGGCCCCGATCGCGATGGGTCCCGGGTTCACCTGGTTCCCGCTGACGGCGTCCATCGAATACTCGCTGGAGCGCGTGAAAGCCGCATCCTCCTTTGTGCTGGACTGGATCGACACCATCAGGGTGCGTCATCCGTCCGTGACCCTGCTCGGGTTCTCCATGGGCATGGCAATGGCCACCACGCTCCTGCGGCAGCGGCCCACGGACTTTGCGGCCGTCGTCGGGCTCTCAGGATTCGTGGTGGATGCCGGTGACGATCCCAGCTTCCGGGACGGTGAGCTGGACGGGACTCTCCCGATGTTCTGGGGCCGCGACCAGCAGGACCCGGTGATCACCCCTGACAAGATTGACTTCACCATGGCCTGGGTCCGCAAGCATGTGAAGCTGACCAAGGTGCTCTACACGGGCATGTGGCACGGGATCAACCAGCAGGAAATCGGGCACGTGGGCGAGTTCCTCACACACGAGGTGCTGAAGAAATAGCCCGCTGTGAAGTAGAAGGGCGACGACGGCCGGGCGGCCCGGGAGGTCAACCCGCCGGGGAGGTCAGCCGGCGTCCGGCGCGACGACCTTCACGGTGTGTCCGTTTGCCGTCACGGTGTCCCCGTTGTGCAGCTGCCGGCCGCGTCGCTCGTCGATTTCTCCATTGACCTTGACGAGCCCGTTCTTGATGAGCTCCGCGGCCTCCACGCCGTCCTCCACCAGGTTGGCGAGCTTCAGGAGCTGGCCCAGGCGGATCATGCTGTCGCGGATGGTGATCTCTTCAACATTGCTCATAGAAGCAATAATGCCTGACGTAAGGTGGATTCAATGACCTCCAGCCCCCGCCTGCCGCTGCTCGCAGGCCTTCCGTTGGCGGTGGGCGCGGGCCTCGCCATTCCTGCCCAGGGCCGCATCAACGGAGCCCTCGGATTGCGCCTCGATGATGGCATCGCCGCTGCTGTGGTGAGCTTCAGCACAGGCCTGGTGGTCATGGTCCTGGTGTCGCTGATCCTGCCGCGCGGCAGGGCGGGGCTTGCCAGGATCCTGCCGGCGGTCCGCAGCAGGGCCTTTCCGCGCATCTACGTCCTCGCGGGCGGCATCGGCGCGCTCTTCGTCTTTGCCCAGTCTCTCACTGTGGGCATCCTGGGCGTGGCCCTGTTCACGGTGGCCACCGTTACCGGCCAGACGGTCAGCGGCCTGGTGGTGGATCGGTTGGGTATAGGTCCGGCCGGCCGGAAATCCGTTACCGCCATCCGGGTGATCGGCTGCCTGCTGACCATCGCCGCCGTCTCCTGGGCTGTCTCGCCCCGGTTCGCCGGAACGGCCGGTGGAATGGAGCCCGTCGGCGGCCCGGCTGCTTTGCTGGTTCCACTCCTGCTGCCGCTGGCGGCAGGATTTTTGATGAGCTTCCAGCAGGCCATGAACGGAACAGCGACGGTCCACTACGGCAGCCCGATCGCGGCGACCCTGGTCAACTTCGTGGCAGGCAGCGTTGTCCTGTGGACGGCCTACGCAGTCAAGGTCTCGGCGTCCGGTCCCGGCAACCCGCTGCCGGGGGAGTGGTGGTACTACCTGGGCGGTCCCATGGGCTGCGTGTTCATCGGGCTGGGCGCGCTGCTGGTCCGGAGCCTGGGCGTCCTGGTCACCGGCCTGGGCATGATCGCCGGGCAGCTCCTGGGTTCGCTTGCGTTGGATGTTGTCCTGCCCGCGCCTGGAACGGTGGTGGCACCCGCCACAGTGCTCGGCACCATCCTCACCCTCGGCGCCATCATCCTGGCCACCCTGCCTTGGCCGCGGGGAGCCCTCCACCGGTAGCATCCGGGCCGGCAGCGGCCGGTAGGCTAGGACACGCAGCTTTTCGCACTTTTCCTTCATCCGCCCCCGTCGGCAGCCAGAGGTATCCCGCCGCTGGCGCCACCGGGGCCTGAAAACCGCGGACCGCACCCAGCGGCCCTGTAGAAATTGGAGTTACCCATGGCAGCAAAATCCGTACTCGACCAGGTAATTTCCCTGTCCAAGCGCAGGGGCTTCGTGTTCCAGGCCGGTGAGATCTACGGAGGTTCGCGCTCTGCCTGGGACTACGGGCCCCTCGGTGCCGAGCTGAAGGAAAACATCAAGCGCCAGTGGTGGCAGTCCATAGTCCGCGGCCGCGAGGACGTGGTGGGCCTGGACTCCTCCGTCATCCTGCCCCGCCAGGTATGGGAAGCCTCAGGTCACGTGGAGGTCTTTTCCGATCCGCTGGTGGAGTGCCTCTCCTGCCACAAGCGCTACCGCGCCGACCACCTCGAGGAAGAGTACGAGGAAAAGAAGGGCCGCCCCGCCGAGAACGGCCTGAGGGACATTGCCTGCGCCAACTGCGGGACCCGTGGCCAGTGGACCGAGCCGCAGGAGTTCTCCGGCCTGCTCAAGACGTACCTCGGCCCGGTGGCGAGCGAGGAAGGCCTTCACTACCTGCGCCCGGAGACGGCGCAGGGCATCTTCGTGAACTTCAACAACGTCCTCACCACGTCGCGCAAGAAGCCGCCGTTCGGCATCGGCCAGATCGGCAAGTCCTTCCGCAACGAGATCACGCCCGGCAACTTCATCTTCCGCACCCGTGAGTTCGAGCAGATGGAAATGGAGTTCTTCGTCGAGCCCGGCACGGATGAAGAGTGGCACCAGTACTGGATGAAGGAGCGCATGGGCTGGTACACGGGCCTGGGCATCCGCGAGGAGAACCTGCGTTTCTTCGAGCACCCCAAGGAAAAGCTCAGCCATTATTCGAAGGGCACCACGGACATCGAGTACCGCTTCGGCTTCCAGGGCTCGGAATGGGGCGAGCTGGAAGGCATCGCCAACCGCACCGACTTTGACCTCTCCACCCACGCCAAGGCCTCCGGCACGGACCTGAGCTACTTCAACCAGGCCACCAACGAGCGCTACATCCCGTACGTGATCGAGCCCGCCGCCGGGCTGACCCGTTCCTTCATGGCGTTCCTCGTGGACGCTTACACCGAGGACGAGGCCCCCAACGCCAAGGGCGGCGTGGACGTCCGCACTGTCCTGAAGCTTGACCCGCGGCTTGCCCCGGTCAAGGCCGCCGTGCTGCCGCTGAGCCGCAACGAGGACCTGTCGCCCAAGGCCAAGGAGCTCGGCGCCCAGCTGCGCAAGAACTGGAACATCGACTTCGACGACGCCGGCGCCATCGGCCGCCGCTACCGGCGGCAGGACGAAATCGGGACCCCCTTCTGCATCACGGTGGACTTCGACACCCTCGAGGACCAGGCTGTGACCATCCGCGAGCGGGACACCATGAGCCAGGAACGCGTCTCCCTGGACAAGGTGGAGGGCTACCTGGCCGCACGCCTGATCGGGGCCTAGCCCGTGGCCATCGAATACCGCGAGTGGCGCGAGGGCGACGACCTGGCGCTCCTGGAAATCTGGGGTGACCCCGAAACGCACCAGGCCCGCCAGTTCCGCGGCGCCCTGGCGGTTTCCTCCGCCGGTGCTGGCGGCATGCCGTGGCGGCGCTGCATTGTGGCCGAGGACGTGGTCGACGGCGTCGGCATCCCCGTTGCGGCGGGGGTGGCCTACGAGGCCTCCCTGCACCCGGAGCGGCTGTGGACCTACATCGAGGTGGCCCGGGACCACCGGCGTTCGGGCATCGGCGCCACGCTGCTGACCATGCTGCGCCGCGAGGCCGAACAGTCGCCGTCGGGCGTTTCAAAGCTCCGCGCCAAGGTGGAGCCGGGCACCGCCGGTGCCGCCTTCGCCGAGCACTTCGGCCTGGCTCCCATCCAGCGGTCCCGGCTGGTGGTGGTGGAACCCGGCGCCCTGCGGTTGCCGGTGTTCCCTGCCAAGGACGGCGGCGGGACGGCGAACGATGAAAACGCCGGTTCCGACGTCGTAATGGACCTCGCCACCGGATCTGTGGAACTGACTGACGTCGTGGGCCGGTACTACACCTCCATCCACGACTGGGATTCTCCTGGAGCCCTGTCCGTGGGCCAGGTGCAGAAGCTGTTCCTGGACGAGCTCACCGGTGCCCACGGCGCCATCGTGCTGCGGGCCCGGCCGGAATCGGCGTTTGGTGCCGGCGTGGTGCCCAGCAGGAAGGGCCGGATCCGCGCCTTCGCCGTCAGCTATGCGGCGCCGGCCCAGGATCCGGACCAGGATCAGGCGCAGGATCTGCCGGCGGGCGGCTCCGAAGTGCCCACGGACGTGTTCGTCGGACATGAACCGGCCCTTGCCGCTGACGACGCCGCCGAGGCCGTTCGGGACATCCTGGCCCTGATCGCGTACCAGCACCCGGTGATGCTGGAACTGGACGACTCCATGACAGCCCTGCGCGCCGCCGTCGAGCCCCTGCTCGAAAGCGGCAAAGCCCGGCTCGCAGGTCCGGAAACCCTGGTGGTCTCGGACTAAGCAGCCGTCCCGCTAAGCCCCTGCTTTACCGGCCGGCGGCGCCGGGTGATGCTCACGGCGTCACCGGCGCTGCCTGTCAGGGGTGGGCTCTGCGGTATTACAGGGTCACTTGGACCGCTGCTTCCGGGAGCAGGCGGTGGAAGTCCGTGGGCAGGGCAATCTGGGCGCCGGTGCTTTCGGCGAAGGCCTTCATGACAAAGCCGGTGGTGAGCGTCTGCCACAGCCTGGTCTTGCGGAGCATGAAGTGGCCCGCGCCCCTGAGGGCCACGTACTGCATGCTGGCCGCCTCTGCGGAGGCGCGCCTGGCGAACAGCAGCGACGCCGAGGGGCTGGTCCACCTGTCGGTGGTGCCGTGGACGATGAGGACCTTGCGGTCGGCCACTGCGGAGACTGGAGTGTCCGGGCGCAGCCAGGGGGCAAGCGCGACGACGGCCTCCACCGAGGGGTGGTCGGCGGCGCAGACTGCGGTCAGTCCTCCCATCGAGTGGCCCACCAGGAACACTGGCACGCCCGGGTGCTGCTCCTGGATCTGTGTGAGTGCCCAGCGTGCGTCCTGCAACGGTGACATGTCCGCGCCGTTCCAGCCACGGACGCTGTTGCGCAGGGACCACACGGCCAGCCCGTGCTTCCTGCCGGCGCGGTGCAGGTGCCGGGCGAAGGGCACCATCCTCACCGGACTCAGATGCCTTGCCTCCACTGGCTTACGGCTTTGCGATTTTCCGCCGTGCAGCACCAGGGCAATTCCCCGGGTGGGACCCGGGGAAGCCAGGACGCTGAGTACCGCCTCCCGGGCAACGGCGGGGGTTTCAGCAGGACCTGATCCGCCGTCTCCACCGATACTGCTGTTGGCCATGCCTGGTACCTCCAGTCCCCGATGATCCATTTATCAACCCTACGGGCCCGGACGTAGAGTTCACTGTATGAGGTTCTACTGCTGATGGGGTCCGGCCACTCCCACGCTTCCACAGGCCATTCCGAGCTGACACCGCAGGCGTTGGCTGCCCGGCAGAAAGCCAACCGTATCCTGGCGGCGGTGCTGATCCCGTTGACCCTGCTCACCCTGGCGGGGATGGCGATGCTCTGGCCCTCGGGCAGCAAGGAAGGCATCTCGCTTGCCAACCCTTACTCCGCTGCCCCAGGTGTTACTTTTGACACCGGCACCATCAAGAGCGTGGCCACCGAAAACTGCATGCAGGGCGTGACGCAGCAGGGCCAGGGCCCGGGCCAGGAGGCCCAGCAAAGCCAGCAGGCTCCAACTCAGCAAGGACAGCAAAGCCAGGGATCTGAGTGCACGTTTGCCTTGACTGAGCCGGACAAGGGCGGAAGTCCGGTGAAGGTGGTCATCAACCCGGACGTTGCCAGGTCCCACGGGGTGAAGCCCGGCGACCAGATCCGCTACCTGAATCTGTCCAACGCCCAGGGCGCCTCTGCTTCGCAGGGTTCGCCGGCCTTCATCTTCGTTGACTTCGTCCGGACGCTGCCCATGGTCCTGCTGGCCCTGCTGTACTCCGTGGTGGTTATCGCAGTGGCACGCTGGCGGGGCTTCCGGGCTCTGATTGGCCTCGTCGGCGCCTATTTTGTGCTCGCCGGCTTCATGCTTCCCGGCCTGGTGGAAGGGAAACCGCCGCTGCTGCTTGCCCTGGTGGGGTCCACGGTGATCATGATCGGAGTCCTGTACTTCGCCCACGGCTTCTCGGCACGGACATCGACGGCGCTCCTGGGCACTATTTTCGGGCTGGGGATCACCGCGCTCCTGGCGGCGTGGGCCACCGGGGCCGCCAACCTCGCCGGGGTGGGCAACCACGACGCCACCACCTTGGTGAACACCTCCGCCAACATCTCCATCTCCGGCGTCATCCTGTGCGGGCTCATCATCTCCGGGCTGGGCGTTCTCAACGATGTGACCATCACGCAGTCCTCGGCGGTGTGGGAGCTGTACGAGCTGGCGCCGGGCAGCAGCGCCCGGAAACTGTTCACCTCGGCCATGCGGATCGGCCGTGACCACATCGCCTCCACCGTGTACACCATTGCCTTCGCCTACGCCGGTGCGGCCCTGCCCATCCTCATCATCGTGATGTTGTACGACCGCCCGCTGGCGGACACCCTCACCAGCGCAGAGCTGTCCGAAGAAGTCATCCGGACCCTCGTGGGTTCCATCGGCCTGGTCCTGGCCATCCCGGTGACCACGCTGATCGCCGTCCTGGTGGTCAAGGCCACCGGCATTCAGCCAGTGGCTCCGGGGGCAGGCCCGGAAGCACGGGTCCATGGCAACTCCCCAGGGACCGCCCGGAACCGGGTACTGTCGCGGCAGGGAGCCTCCCCACCAGCGGAGGACACGGCCGACGGCGGAGGGCGGGCCCGTGCGTCGGATTCCGCCCCAGCGGGCACCAGGCCGGAGGGCAACGGCGTGGGAGTTCCCGGAGTGGACGACCCCGGGTCGCTGGCTGCTGCGGCCCTGGCCCGGCGGTCACGCCCCTCAGAAGGAGAACCGGACGGAGAGCTGGCCACCCGGCGTGGGCGCCGCGCCAACCGCCGCTGACGGGCGGCGGGTGATGGACGGCGGCCGCCGGATGCCGCAGGCCCGACGCCCGATTTGCCCGGCTTTGCAACAATGGACAGGTGACTGTTGCAGCAACTCCTCCCGCCCCCAAGCTGGAACTCCCGCCCCTGAAGCTGGGCCCGATCACCGTGGACACGCCGGTGATCCTGGCGCCCATGGCCGGGATCACCAACTCTGCTTTCCGCCGGCTCTGCCGTGAGTACGGCGGCGGCATGTATGTGGCGGAGATGGTCACCTCCCGCGCGCTGGTGGAGCGGACCCCTGAGTCCCTGCGGATCATTTCCCACGACGACGATGAAAAGGTCCGGTCCGTCCAGCTGTACGGCGTGGACCCGGTGACAGTGGGTGCGGCCGTTCGCATGCTGGTCGAGGAAGACCGCGCCGACCACATCGACCTGAACTTCGGCTGCCCCGTCCCGAAGGTCACCCGGCGCGGCGGCGGCTCAGCCCTGCCCTGGAAGATCGATCTCTTCACCTCCATCGTGCAGACAGCTGTCCGGGAAGCCTCGAAGGGCAACATCCCGCTGACCATCAAGATGCGCAAGGGCATTGACGACGACCACCTCACCTACCTCGACGCAGGCCGCATTGCCCGCGATGCCGGCGTCGCCGCCGTCGCGCTGCATGGCAGGACGGCCGCGCAGTTCTACTCCGGACAGGCTGACTGGTCCGCGATCGCCCGCCTGCGCGAAGCGCTGCCGGATATCCCGGTACTTGGCAACGGCGACATCTGGTCCGCTGAAGACGCCGTCCGGATGGTGCGCGAGACCGGCGTCGACGGCGTGGTGGTGGGCCGCGGCTGCCAGGGCCGGCCCTGGCTGTTCGGCGACCTGCAGGCCGCATTCGAAGGCAGCGACACCCGCTTCCGGCCCAACCTGGGGCAGGTGGCCGAGGGAGTCTACCGGCATGCCGAACTGATGGTGGAAACCTTCGGTGACGAAGGCAAGGCGCTGCGGGAGATCCGCAAGCACATCGCCTGGTACTTCAAGGGCTATGTGGTGGGCGGTGAACTCCGTACCCGGATGGCGCTGGTAAGCAGCCTTGAGGACCTGCGCACAGCCCTGGACGAACTGGACACCGAATCTCCCTACCCCGGCAGCGACGCCGAAGGACCGCGCGGCCGCGCAGGGTCGCCCAAACGGCCGGCCCTGCCCAAGGACTGGCTGCAGTCGCGAGCCCTCAACGCCGAGCAGTCGGCCGACATTTCGGCTGCGGAACTGGACGTCTCCGGTGGCTGAAACGCGTACTGCCGCCCCGGTGCTTCCGGGCTACGACACCCACGATTCCGCCCGGTGGATGGAAGAACCGCCAAAGAGCATTTACCGCTCCGACTTCGAGCGCGACCGCGCCCGGGTGCTGCATTCCTCGGCGCTGCGCAGGCTGGGTGCCAAGACGCAGGTGGTAGCCCCGGACACGGACGACTTTGTAAGGACACGCCTCACGCACAGCCTGGAAGTCGCCCAGGTGGGCCGCGAACTCGGCCGTGCCCTGGGGTGCGATCCGGATGTGGTGGACACCGCCTGCCTTAGCCATGACCTGGGCCACCCGCCTTTTGGCCACAACGGCGAATCGGCCCTGAACGAGGTAGCCCACGCCATCGGCGGCTTCGAAGGCAACGCCCAGACCCTCCGGCTGCTGACACGGCTGGAGCCCAAGGTGCTGACGGCAGAAGGCCAGCCGGCCGGGCTGAACCTCACCCGTGCCAGCCTGGACGCAGCCGCCAAATACCCGTGGTCCGCCTTGGAAGCCCCCGTGATCCATGGCCAGCGCACCAGCAAGTTCGGCGCCTACGAGGATGACCTGCCCATCTTCAACTGGATCCGGGAAGGCGCCCCCGAACGCCGGTCCTGCCTCGAGGCCCAGGTCATGGACCTCGCCGACGACATCTCCTATTCGGTGCATGACGTCGAGGACGCGATCGTGGCCGGACACTTCCAGCTCCGCTGGATGGACAACCCGGACCACCGTGCCCGGGTGGTGGGGTATGCCAGGCAGTGGTATCTGCCGCATAATGATCCCGCCGCCATCGACGCCGCCCTGGCCCGGCTTGAAGCCACGGACGTGTGGGTCCGGGAAGCGGACGGCAGCCGCAAGTCCATGGCCGCCCTGAAGAACATGACCAGCCAGCTGATCGGCCGGTTCTGCCAGAGTGCCCTGGAAACCACCCGGGCCGTCTACGGTCCGGAGAAACTGACGCGGTACAACGCCGAGCTCATGGTCCCGGAGGAGACCGTCATGGAAATTGCCGTGATGAAGGGCTTGGCCACCACCTTTGTGATGACCACCGAACACCGGCAGCCCATCTACGAACGCCAGCGCGAAGTGCTGCACGCCCTTGTCACGGCACTGAGCGCCACCGGCGACCGGCACCTGGAGCCAATGTTCGCGGCGGACTGGCGCGATGCTCCCGACGACGCCGCCCGGCTCCGCGTGGTCATCGACCAGGTGGCTTCCCTGACGGACGGGTCCGCCCTGGCGATGTACGAGCGCCTGGTGGGGAGCCTGCCGTCCCTGTGGTGATAAAGGCTGTGGTGATGAACGCTGCGGTGAGACATGCCACTGGCCGTCGAACGCCGTCGTACCCTGTCGCTAGGATGGCTCTGTGCCTGGGCTGATCAAACGTGAAGACATCGACGAAGTACGCCAGCGCACAGACATCAAGGAAGTGGTTGACGGCTACGTCACGCTGAAGGGCGCCGGACTGGGGACCTTCAAAGGCCTGTGCCCGTTCCATGACGAGCGCTCGCCGTCGTTCACCGTCCGGCCCCAGGTGGGCCGCTACCACTGCTTCGGCTGCGGCGAGGACGGCGACGTCATCGCCTTCGTCCAAAAGCAGGACCACAGCTCCTTCCAGGAGGCCGTGGAGAAGCTGGCCGCCAGGATCGGCTATGAGCTGCGGTACGAGGACGGCGGCACCGGCCCCAACCGCGAGGAAGTCGGGCGCCGCCAGCGGCTGCTGGACGCCCACAAGATCGCCGACGAATTCTTCCGCGCCCAGCTCCTGACGCCCGGGGCCGCGGAGGCACGGACCTTCCTGCACGGCCGCGGCTTCGACCGGGCAGCCGCGGAGCACTTTGGCTGCGGCTACGCCCCGCAGGGCTGGGATGCGCTCCTCAAGCACCTCCGCGGCCGCGGGTTCACTGACGCGGAACTGAAGCTGACGGGCATGTTTTCCGAAGGCAACCGGGGGATCTATGACCGTTTCCGGGGCCGGCTCATTTGGCCCATCAAGGACATCGCCGGTGACACCATCGGGTTCGGTGCCCGGAAGCTCTACGAGGACGACCAGGGCCCGAAGTACCTGAACACCCCCGAGACGGCGCTTTACAAGAAGTCCCAGGTCCTCTACGGCATTGACCTCGCCAAGCGCAGCATCGCCAAGGACCGGCAGCTAGTGGTGGTGGAGGGCTACACGGACGTGATGGCCTGCCACCTGGCGGGAATCACCACTGCGGTGGCCACCTGCGGCACCGCGTTCGGCACCGAACACATCAAGATCGCCCGCCGCCTGCTGTCCGATGACGGCACCGGGGGAGAGGTCGTCTTCACCTTCGACGGCGACGCCGCCGGGCAGAAGGCGGCCCTGCGGGCCTTCGAGGAGGACCAGAGGTTCACTGCCCAAACGTACGTGGCCGTGGAGCCCAGCGGCGCGGATCCCTGCGACCTGCGCCAGAGCAGAGGAGACGAAGCCGTGCATGCCCTGGTGCAGTCCCGCCGGCCGCTGTTTGAATTCGCCATCCGGACTACGCTCAAGCAGTTCAACCTGGACACCGTGGAAGGGCGCGTGCAGGGACTGAAGGCCTCCGTGCCGGTAGTGGCCGCCATCCGGGACGCCTCCACCCGGACAGGCTATTGCCAGGCGCTGACCGGCTGGCTGGGCATGCCCGATCCCAACGAGGTACTGCGCCTGGTCAATGCCGAGGTGAAGAATGCCGCGAAGCGCGGCGACACCGGGCGTATACAGGGTTCCGGCCCCCAGGGGCACCACCAGCAACCCGGCCCGCAGCACGGCCACCAGCACGGCCACCAGGGCGCGGCGGGCCGGGGCCCTGGCGGGGGTCCCGGTGTAGCTGCTGGGCCGCCGTCGGGAGCTGTACCGTCCTACCACCGTCCGGACCCACGTGACCCGGTGGCGTCCATGGAACGGCAGGCGCTTGAGGTGGCGCTGCAGGAGCCGTCGCTCCTGGCCGGCGGCAACTGGGAACGCTTCTCCGCGGCGAGCTTCGCCACCCCCGCCTTCCAGGCCGTCCACGACGCCATGCGCGCCACGGACCCGGCCCTGACCGCCGATCCCGTCCGGTGGGTGGAACAGGTGATGCATGAGGTCCCCGAACCGCTGCGGCCCCTCGTGTCCGAGCTGGCTGTGGTACCGCTGCCCGCGAGTACGGAGGAAGCCGTCCAGAAGTACTGCCGGGACATCCTTTCGCGTCTCTTCGAGCTCCAGATTACCCGCGTCAAGGCGGACAAGATGGGCCAGCTCCAGCGCCTGGATCCCGCCACGGATCCGGAGACCTTCCAGCGGCTCAACCGGGAACTGATGATGCTGGAGATGGAACGCCGGGCGCTGCGTGCTGACGCGTAACCGCGTGGGCTGTCTACGGGTCAGGCCCCCGATTTCGTTTCTACGGCAGGTGTTTGCTAGGCTAATACCCGCTTCATTCCTCCTTAGCTCAATTGGCAGAGCATTCGACTGTTAATCGAAGGGTTGCTGGTTCAAGTCCAGCAGGAGGAGCGCACATCCCCGTTCCGGCTTACCGGAGCGGGGATTTTTTGTTGCCCGGGCAGTGCTGTTTGGGGGCCGGCAAGGGGCTGTTCGCCCCGTGGTAACGCCGATTTCACTTTGGCCGGAATCCTTTGCTAATGTCATACCTGCTTCATTCCTCCTTAGCTCAATTGGCAGAGCATTCGACTGTTAATCGAAGGGTTGCTGGTTCAAGTCCAGCAGGAGGAGCAACGGAAAATTCCCCGGCCCTTTTTAGAAGGACCGGGGGATTTTTTATTTCACACAAAGTCCATTTCCACCTGCAGGAAGCGCTCCGCCTCCTCGACTGCGGCCAGGAAGGCCTCTTTTTCGGTAGGCGACTTCCGCGGCTGGCGGGGATTCCATTCATGCGGCGCCGAATGGACGCGCACGAACCCGGTGTCCGGGGGCGCATAAAAGATCCCGAAGCGCTGCACCGGCCACTCCGGGGAGGTTTCGGGGGCCACCAGCAGCGCGGCCTTGAAGGCGGGGTTGTACCACTGGGCGATGGGCCGCCGCCGGTCCTCGGTGAACAGCCCGGCGGCGTAGAGGGCTGCTGACTGCTCGCCCGTCTGGGCACACAACCGGTCCCACCACAGTGGCAGTATCCGGTTGTCGCACCGTTGCCATGTGGCCGGAAGCGGCGGTTGTTCCTGCCAGCGGGGCACGGACAATATTTTATCCCGGGAGCAGTGCCCAGCGGCAGGTGCCGAAAGCCCTGCAACGGGTTGGGGGAAAGAATGGTCAGTGACGGTTCCAGGGGCCGGGGTTGACCCGGTACAGCAGCGCAGAGCCCGCCACCATGCCCAGGATGATGCCCATGGCAGGGTTACCCAGGGCGCGCCCGGCGAAGTAGCCCGCGACGGCGCCAACCACAGCCCCGACGAAGAGTCCCCGGCCGTTGCGGTGCGGCTTTCGCCTCCCAGGATGCTTCACGGCATCAATGGATCGAGGGGACGGTCCGCGGCCGGACCACGATCCAGAGGGCAGCAATCGCCAGCAGGATGCAGCTGGCCTGCACTGCCCCCATGGGGGCGGCGCTGGTGATGCCCAGCCAGCCCACCACGGGCGAAATGAGTCCGGCCATCATGAATGTCGAGAAGCCCAGCAGGGAGGCGGCAGTGCCTGCCTGGCCCGCGTGGCCGGCCAGGGCGAGCACCTGCACGCAGGGGAACATGAAGCCCGTGCCCAGGATGTAGAACCACAGCGGAACCAGGACTCCCCAGAGGCCGAACCCCAGCTGGTCGAACACCACGATCAGCATGGCCATTACGAACATCCAGGCCGTCGCCCCTGCGAGGATCCACTGCGGCGGCACCCGGCGGATGAGGCGGGAACTGGTCTGGATCCCTGCAACGATGCCCAGCGAGTTGATGCCGAAGAGCAGGCCGTACTCCTGGGCGGAAAAGCCGAAAACGTCCTGGAACAGGAAGGGCGAGGCTGACAGGTAGGTGAACAGGCCGCCGAAGTTCAGGCCCGCCACCAGCAGCAGTCCGACAAAGACCCTGTCGCTGAAAAGGATCCGGTAGCGCTGGCGGGCAGTCAGGCCGCTCTGCCGGCGCTTTTCCGGCGGCAAAGTCTCAAGCACCAGGAACAAGGCGGCGACGATCACCAGGGTGCCGTAGGCGGCAAGGAACACGAAGATTCCCGGCCACGGCATCACCAGGAGCAGCTGTGAGCCGATGACAGGTGCCAGGATCGGCGCCAGGCCGTTGACGAGGGACATGCGCGAGAACATTTTGACCATGGCGTAGCCCGAGAACAGGTCGCGCACCATGGCCATGGCCACCACGCCGCCGCCGGCAGCACCTACGCCCATCAGGACGCGGAAGATGCCCAGCGAGGTGATGTCGGTGGACAGGGCAGCACCCAGGGATGACGCAATATGCAGAGCCGTGGCCAGAATCAGCGGGGTGCGGCGGCCGAATCTATCGCTGAAGGGGCCTACCACCAGCTGGCCGATGGCAAAGCCCACCGTAGTACCCGCCAGGGTCAGCTGGACCTGGGCCTCAGTCACCCCAAGGCTCGCCTCCAGCGCGGGGAACGCAGGAAGGTAGAGGTCGATCGTGAACGGACCCAAGGCAGTCAGGGCGCCGAGGAGAAGGATGTACAGGAGTTTTCGTCGGCGGCTCAACAAATCGCCCGGATTGCTGGGTGTGGTCACGGAGATCAATCCTAGGCCCGCCGTTGCCGATTTCTTCAGCGTTGTAGGGCGCGCCGCCCGGCAAGCCCCGAAGTTCGCCCTAAACCTGAATGATAGTTTTGGTGGCACGGACTGTGCAGCTGCACTTTGCCGCGTCACACCGGAGCCGATTCGACCCATGACCAGTAAGGCGGAACTGATGAGCGGACGTCACAGCGGGCCTACCAGCCCCGGATTGCGTATCACTGCCCTGCCCAGGACGCTGAAACTCCTCTTCCGGTTGGCGCCGCGCCAGCTCAACGACGAAATCGCCTTCGCAAAGATTGAGCTCAAGCGCAAGGGAATGCAGGTGGGAGTCGCGGCGGCATTCCTGGCTGTGGCGCTCGTTTTCCTCCTGTTCCTGGTGGTGGGCCTCATCGTTGCGGCCATCATGGGGCTCGCAACCATCATGCCCGCCTGGCTGGCCGCACTCCTGGTGTCCGCTGCGTTCCTGCTGATAGCGCTCATCGGCGGACTGATTGGTGCGCGGAAGTTCAAGAAAGCAATGCCGCTCATGCCTGAGGAAACCATCCGCGGCATCAAGCACGATATCGGTGTGGCCAAGGAGGGGGCGGCGTTCAATCCCGCTGTGCTGGACCCGCAGAGCCCGGAGGGCAAAGCCGCAAAGGCCGCGAAGGACGAAGCCGCCGCGAAGGCCAAAGCCGAGAAGGCGGCGAAAGCTGCCGAGCACGACAAGGAATTCCCGCACGCATCAGAGCCGGAGCTGGTCCACCGCCTGAGCCAGCGCCGCCACCACCTCACCGAAGTCCGCGACGAACTCGGCAATGAGCTGGACGTCAAGACCCAGGCCCGCTTCCTGCTGAGTTCCGCGCAGGTCAAGCTGCGGGAAGGCCAGGCCCTGGCAAGCCATGGGAAGGACGTTGCAGCCCAAAAGCTTGCCGCGTTGCCCGGGTCCACCGACGTTGAGAAACGCTGGAAGCCGCTGGCGGCCTTCATTGCTGCCGGGACCGTTTTCCTGGTGCTGGTCCGGAAGCTCCTCCGCACGTACTAGGACGCTTTCACGGGCCTGCGCCTTACGGCCCGCGGAGGCGGTTCACAATCAGACAGCAGGACCCCGATGGGGCAGCAGGAAGGAAAGGGTCGCGGGGTGAAGTTCATTGGTGCCGGCTCCCGTCCTGGACGTCCCCAGGTGGATCATGACCTTGTGTTCACCATTCCGAACCTGCTCACGGTGGTGCGGTTCATGGGGGTACCGCTCTTCATCTGGCTGATCCTGGCGCAGCAGGAATACGGTGCCGGAGTCGTGGTGCTGGCGGTCATGGGCAGCACGGACTGGATCGATGGCTACATTGCGCGCCGCTTCAACCAGACGTCCAAACTGGGCAGGGTCCTTGATCCCATAGCCGACCGGCTCGCACTGATAGCAGTGGCTGTCACCCTGGTGATTGCCGGCGTCGTCCACTGGCTGTACCTCGCCGCGCTGGTGATACCGGACGTTGTCCTGCTGGCGCTGACACTGTCCCTCTTCGGTGGCCACCCGAACCTCCCTGTCAGTATGGTGGGCAAGGTGCGCACCGGCCTGCTGCTGCTGGGAACCCCCATGCTGTTGCTGTCCCGGCTGGACACCGGATTCTCCGGCGGGCTGTTCATTGCTGCCTGGATCGTGCTGGGCCTCGGCCTGGTGGGCCACTGGATCGCCGCCTACAACTACTTCTGGGCCATCCTTCGGAAGGGCCGCCTGCAGGCACACCACGACGACGGGAGCGCCTGATGGTGTGGGTGGCAGTCCTGCTTGCGCTGCTGGGCGCCTTCTGCCTCGCCCTTGGTGCGCAGCGGCAGGGGAGTGCTGTCAAAGCGGACACCGGTGGCCTGGCCCTCAGCTCCAACGGCTTCCTGCGCCTGCTCCGGAACCCGCGCTGGGTGTTCGGCCTCCTGTTGCTGTGCGCGGGCATGGCCATGAACGCGGTGGCGCTCGTGTCCGCCCCCCTGACGGTCATCCAGCCCATCGGCGCCATCGCGCTGGTGATCACCACCATCGTCAACGCCCGGGACCAGGACCTGACCATCAACCGCCCCACGGTGGTCGCCATCGCTGCCTGCATGACCGGTTCTGCCCTCTTCGTCCTGCTGGCCGTCAACGTCACCCAGGAGAACCACCATGTGAGCCTGGATGACGAGCTCACCATCGTGCTGCTGGTGGCCCTTGCGGTGGGGCTCTTTGGCACCCTGGCCGTCATGTTCAGGCACCGGATGAACGCCTTCGTCTACATCATGGGGGCCGGGGTTCTTTTTGGCTTCGTGGCCGTCCTCACCCGGATCATCGGCAAGCACCTGCTCGACCCAAACGGCCTGTTCCTGCTGAACGTTCAGTGGTACTCCGTGGTGGCCATCATCGCCGCCGGCGGCCTCGGATCCTGGTTCGTCCAGAGTGCCTACTCCACGGGCCCGCCGGACCTGGTGATCGCCGGACTGACGGTCATCGACCCCATTGTGGGGATCGCGATTGGCATTGTGATCCTTGGCGAACTCCGCCCGGATGTCCACGCAGTTCTGGCCATTGCCATGGGAACCGCCGCGTCCCTTGCTATCGTTGGGGTAATCGCCCTTTCAAGGCACCATCCGGAGGTCACGAAGCGCAAGAAGGATGCGCGGAAGGCCGCGGGCCGGGCGACGCGTTAGCACTGTCCCACCGATTCCACACCAGATTTCGTCAGAACCACGAGGCCCCGGCGCCCGGCGCCGGCCGCTAACCGTGCTGCCAGTACATGCTGTCCGCACCGTGACCATCAGGAGTTTTCCCCGTGACCACGCCCGCAGACATGCGCCCCCTGACCATCCTGATCGCGGCGGACACGTATCCTCCGCATATCAACGGAGCGGCCCAGTTCGGCTACCGCCTGGCCAAGGGCATGACCGGCCGGGGCCACAACGTGCACGTCCTCGCCTGCCGGGCGGACAACGGCAAAAGCTTCACCGAGTTCCGTTCAGAAGCGACGGTCCACCGGCTCCGCTCCCATGGCGTACCCACGCATGAGTACTTCCGGATCTGCCTGCCTTGGGAGATCAAAAAGGAAATCAGCCTTCTTTTCGACCGGGTTAACCCTGACGTGGTGCACATCCAGAGCCACTATATGATCGGCGAGCACGTCCTGTATGAGGCAGTGAAGCGCGGGGTCCGGATCGTGGCCACCAACCACTTCATGCCGGAAAACCTCAACCCGTTCCTGCCGTTCCCGCAGTGGTTCAAGAACATCATCGGCCGCATCTCCTGGAAAGACATGGGCAAGGTCATGGGCAAGGCGGACGTGGTGACCACCCCCACGCCACTTGCGGCCAAGGCCATGCATGAACATGCCTTCCTGCGTAAGGTGCTGCCGCTGTCCAACGGCATAGACTCCGCTGCCTACGAACTCCAGCCCGGCGAACAGATCGAGCCGCATCCGCACCCCACGGTGATGTTCGCGGGGCGCCTTGCCGAAGAGAAGCATGTGGACGTGCTGATCGAGGCCATCAGCAAGACGCCGCCTGAACTGAACGTGCACCTGGAGATTGTGGGCGGCGGGGAAGTCCGGCCCGCACTGGAGGAGCTCGTCCGCCGGCTTGGCCTGGGGGACAGGGTGCAGTTCCTTGGCCTTGCCAGCGACGAGGAACTGCGGAAGTCCTATATCCGGGCAGACCTTTTCTGCATGCCGGGCACGGCCGAGCTGCAGTCGCTGGTCACGCTGGAAGCGATGTCGGCCTCCACCCCTGTAGTGCTGGCGGATGCCATGGCGCTGCCGCACCTGGTGCGCGACGGCGGGAACGGCTACCTTTTCACCCCCAACGACAGCGACGACCTGGCGAAGAAGATCACCCAGATCCTGGAGCTTCCGGCCGACCAGCGTGCCGCCATGGGCCAGGTCAGCCGGCAGATGGTGGAACCGCACAGCATCCAGGGAACCCTGCAGACATTCGAGGACCTGTACCGCGGCGCGGGCTTCGAGGACAAGGTGGTCTGAACGCTGACCGGGGTTTGCTAGAGTGTTTTTGCCCAGCCGCCATGCACAGTGTTGTATGGAAGGCCCGGCCGCAAGGGGCTATAGCTCAGCTGGTTAGAGCGCGGGACTCATAATCCTAAGGTCCTCGGTTCAAGTCCGAGTAGCCCTACATCCCAGGAAACCGCTGCCCGCGACCATCGCCGGCAGCGGTTTTCCTTTCTTAACCTCCCGCCCTGCGGTATGTTACTCATCAGTAACTTAAGGTGTTCTTGTCAGAGCAACAGTCACCGCTGATCATTTGCGAGGTAATCATGTCCACTTCTGCTGCCGAATCCATCCTGCCCTACGCCGACGGCGACTTCTATGCCTTCGAGCAGATGCTGACTGACAAAGAACGGGACCGGCTTGCGGAGGTCAGGAACTTCCTGGCCCGCGAGGTCCGTCCCATCGCCGTTGACTGCTGGAACCGGGGCGAGTTCCCGATGGACTTGATTCCCAAGCTGGCAGACATTGACCTGGTCAGTCCTGTCCGCCGGCAAGGACACTCCAACCTCTTCGCCGGCCTGCTGCACGCAGAGGTGACACGGGCAGATGCTTCCATTTCCACCTTCATGGGCGTCCACGACGGTCTTTTCACCGGTTCCATCGAAGCCCTCGCCTCCCAGGAGCAGAAGGACGTCTGGCTGCCGGACATCTACTCGCTCAAAAAGATTGGCGCGTTCGGCCTGACCGAGCCGCTGGGCGGCAGCGACGTTGCCGGCGGTACCCGCACCAGCGCCCGGAGGGAGGGCAGCAACTGGATCCTCAACGGCGCAAAGCGCTGGATCGGGAACGCCACTTTCTCCGATTGGGTGGTGATCTACGCCCGGGATGTGGAGGACAACCAGGTCAAAGGGTTCCTCGTCGACACAACTCTTGAGGGCTTCAGCACAGCGAAGATCGACAACAAAATCGCCCTCCGGACAGTCCAGAATGCCGACATCGCGTTGGACAACGTGATGGTTCCGGACTTTTACAAACTGGCCCATGCCAACAGCTTCCGCGACGTCAACAAGGTCTTGAAGGTCACCCGGCTGGGGGTGGCGTGGCAGGCTGTTGGCCAGCAGCTGGCTGCCTTTGATGTGGCCCGGCGCTATGCAGTGGAGCGCCACCAGTTCGGCCGGCCGCTCGCCTCGTTCCAGCTGGTGCAAAGCCAATTGGTCCAGATCCTGGGCAACGCCGTCAGCTCCATGGGCATGATGGTCCGGCTCTCCCAACTGGAGGACGCGGGACAGGCGAAGGATGAGCAGTCAGCCCTGGCCAAGGCGTTCACTACCGAACGCATGCGCGAGAGCGTCGCCATCGGGCGGAGCATCCTTGGCGGCAATGGCATTGTGACCGACTTCGGGATGGGAAAGATCTTCGCCGACGCCGAGGCCATCTATTCCTACGAGGGAACCCACGAAATCAACACCCTGGTGACGGGCCGGGCCATCACCGGCATTTCCGCCATCGTCTGATTCCGGTTGCCGCGGGCAGGCTACGGGGTCAGCGGCAGGAGGATGGATGGCCGCAGGTCCATGACGAACTGAAGCGGATTCACATAGTCGTCTCCCCGGCGGACACCCCAATGGACGCAGGACGAGGCAGGGCAATGCCCGGCAACGATGGTGCCGATCGCCTGCCCGGCGGCAACGGGACTGCCGGCTGCAAGGGTGCTCTCTACAGGCTCAAAACTGCTGCGAAGACCGTTGCCGTGGTCGATGGTGATGACCGGCCGGTCCACCACCACTCCCACGAAGCTGACGGTACCCGCCGCCGGGGAGGTGACCTGGACGCCGTCGGACACTGCTTCCAGGTCCACGCCCCGGTGGCCGCTGAGCCATGGTTTGGACGGCGGATCAAAATCCCGCAGCACCTGCGGGCGTGGAGTAAGCGGCCACTGCCACGAGGGTTCGGCCGCCACCGGTTCAACTTCTGCGGCACGGATCTCTGCCGCGGCACCCACCTCCACCGCGGCACCCACCTCCACCGCGGCACCCATGCCTCCTGCCGCTGTCGGAATTTCGAATCCCGCAGGTTGAGGACCATGTGAAAGTGGCGCTGCGGCGGACGCCACCGAGGCGGGAAGAAGCAGCACGGCGGCCAGGAGAACCGGTGGTTTCATGCCATCAGCCTGCACCTCCCCGAAACGCGCCGGCAGTGCCAGGGCCGGCTATGTGGATAAGGCCTTCCCCGGCGTATCGATGGCCGCCGCGCGCAGGGGCCTGTAGTACACTTGGTGGAGCAGTTTGCTGCGCCCTCAACGCTTTCCGTCCAGCGTCTATCCCAATGGTCAATCCAACGGTATATGTCGCTGTCTGGGCTGCGTCGGCACAACTCATTCAGGAGTGTGGGGGAGCCGCGGCTGACTACGCGCATCCAGCCCTTGACCGGGCGGGGCTTCGGCTTCCGCCTCCATGGATCAGGCCTCCTGCGGTCCGTGCCACCAGGCACGGATGGGAAGCGTGAAGGATGCCAGGAGCACGGCCCAACCGGGCCACGCTAATCAACCGTCAACTATTGGCAGGGTAAGAAGCCTCCGGGCTCTCTCATGAATGACCTGCCGGAAAATAAGGAGCGTCGGAATGCCCGTCGTAACCATGCGCCAGCTGCTTGACAGCGGCGTCCACTTTGGTCACCAGACCCGCCGTTGGAACCCGAAGATGAAGCGCTTCATCTTCACCGAACGCAACGGCATCTACATCATCGACCTTCAGCAGTCGCTGTCCTACATCGACCGCGCCTACGAGTTCGTCAAGGCCACCGTTGCCCACGGCGGCACCGTGCTGTTCGTCGGCACCAAGAAGCAGGCCCAGGAAGCAATTGCCGAGCAGGCAACCCGCGTTGGCCAGCCCTACGTGAACCAGCGCTGGCTCGGCGGCATGCTGACCAACTTCCAGACCGTCGCCAAGCGCATCCAGCGCATGAAGGAACTCGAAGAGATCGACTTCGACGACGTCGCCGGCTCCGCTTACACCAAGAAGGAGCTGCTGCTCCTCAAGCGCGAACTCACCAAGCTCGAAGCCAACCTCGGCGGTATCCGCAACCTGACCAAGGCACCGTCCCTGCTCTGGGTCGTGGACACCAAGAAGGAACACCTCGCCGTTGACGAGGCCAAGAAGCTGAACATCCCGGTGGTGGCCATCCTGGACACCAACTGCGATCCGGACGAGGTCGACTTCCCGATCCCGGGCAACGACGACGCCATCCGCTCCGTGAACCTCCTGACCCGCGTTGTTGCCGACGCCGTGGCCGAGGGCCTCATCGCCCGCAACAACCGTGGCGCGGGTGCTGCTGAAGCTCCGGAAGAGCCGCTGGCCGAATGGGAGCGCGAGCTCCTCGAAGGCAACAAGGCTGAAGCTGCTGCCGCACCGGCGGAGGAAGCTGCAGCCCCCGCTGCCGAGGCTCCCGCCGCTGACGCTTCCGCTGAAGAAGCCAAGTAACACAAGTAGATCCGGACTCTCCGGCACCGTCCTGCGGTGCCCGGAGCTGCTGACAGGATGGCAGCCCACCACGGGCTGCCGTCCTGTCGGTCCGTACACCACAACACATTTCTAGACAGAGGGGTTCACATGGCGAACTACACTGCCGCGGACATCAAGGCCCTGCGCGAGCGCACCGGCGCCGGCATGATGGACGTCAAGAAGGCTCTTGACGAAGCCAACGGTGACGCCGAGAAGGCCATCGAAATCATCCGCATCAAGGGCCTCAAGGGCGCTACC
This sequence comes from Pseudarthrobacter sp. NamB4, assembly GCF_005796185.1. Lineage (GTDB taxonomy): Bacteria > Actinomycetota > Actinomycetes > Actinomycetales > Micrococcaceae > Arthrobacter. The sequence continues at coordinate 127,543 of NZ_VAHM01000005.1, read as the reverse complement.
AAGCGTGAAGGCCGCTCCACCGCTGAAGGCCTGGTGGCCGCAAAGGTCAGCAACGGCGTCGGCGTCATGATCGAGGTCAACTGCGAAACCGACTTCGTTGCCAAGGCTGACAAGTTCATCCAGCTGGCCGACAAAGTCCTGGCCGTCGCCGTCGAGTCCGGCGCTGCCGACCTCGACGCCCTGCTCGCCACCGACGTTGACGGCAAGCCCCTCTCCGAGGTCGTCGTCGAAGAAGGCGCTGTCCTGGGCGAAAAGGTTGTTGTCCGCCGCATCTCCCGCATCGAGGGCGCAACGGTCGACGCTTACCTGCACAAGACCTCCAAGGACCTGCCCGCCCAGGTTGGCGTCCTGTTCGCAGTTGACGGTGAGGGCGAAGCCGCTGCCACCGCTGCCCACGATGTTGCCGTCCACATCGCTGCCATGGCCCCGAACTACCTGACCCGCGAAGACGTTCCGTCCGAGCTGGTCGAGTCCGAGCGCCGCATCGCCGAAGAGACCGCAAAGGCCGAGGGCAAGCCCGAAGCCGCGCTTACCAAGATTGTTGAAGGCCGCGTGACCGGCTTCTACAAGGGTGAGGTCCTGGTTGACCAGGCGTTCGCCAAGGACGCCAAGAAGTCCGTGGCACAGGTCCTCGAAGAGGCCGGTGTCAAGGGAACCGCGTTCGCGCGTTTCCGCGTCGGCTCCTAGCCGGAACTGCAAGGGGGTGGCCACTTCGGTGGCCGCCCCTTTTGCATGCGCGGGACAAGCCGGAACGGGACCTTTGCCCGCGCAGCAGGATAACCTTTTTAGAGTTCACCAACGGGAAGGCATCATGGAAGCCGTCAACACTGTAATCCAGCCAGAGAAAAGCCGACGCCGGGTCCTCCTGAAGCTTTCAGGCGAGGTTTTTGGCGGCGGGAAGCTGGGCGTTGACCCCGAGACCGTCCGCGACGTCGCCAAACAGATCGCCGCAGCCGTTCCCCAGGTGGAGGTGGCCATCGTGGTGGGCGGCGGCAACTTCTTCCGCGGCGCGGAGCTGTCCCAGAGCGGGATGGACCGCTCGCGTGCCGACTACATGGGCATGCTCGGGACCGTCATGAACTGCCTGGCCCTGCAGGATTTCCTGGAGCAGGCCGGCGTCGAGACCCGGGTCCAGAGTGCCATCACCATGGGGCAGGTCGCCGAGGCCTACATTCCACGCCGTGCCATCCGGCACATGGAAAAGGACCGTGTGGTCATCTTCGGTGCCGGCGCGGGACTGCCGTACTTCTCCACCGACACCGTTGCCGCGCAGCGGGCCCTCGAGGTCCACGCCGACGTGGTCCTGATGGCCAAGAGTGGCGTGGACGCCGTCTACACTGCCGATCCCAAGAAGGACCCCACCGCGGAGCGGCTTGAAAGCCTCAGCTACGATGACGCCCTCCGCCGCGACATCCGGGTTATGGACCAGACGGCAATGACCATGTGCAAGGACAACAACCTTTCCATGGTGGTCTTCGGCATGGAGGGTGAAGGCAATGTCACCCGCGCCATCCTTGGCGAAAAGCTGGGCACGCTGGTCACCGCCTAGCTCCAGCTAGGATGTTTTCAGGACAGTTCCGTCCCTGCCCCTGGGGCGGGGACGGTCCAGCAACAGAGAACCACGTTTGTGCATGGAGCCGGCGCCCCGGACTGCACCAGAACCGTCAGGAGAGACCGTGATCGAAGAAACCTTGCTCGAAGCCGAAGAAAAGATGGACAAGGCTGTCGAGGTAGCCAAGGAGGACTTCGCTTCCGTCCGCACCGGCCGCGCCAACCCCGGCCTGTACAACAAGGTCCTGGTGGAGTACTACGGCTCACCCACCCCGCTGCAGCAGCTGGCCTCGTTCGCGATCCCGGACGCCCGCACCATCCTCATCACCCCCTTCGATAAGACGGCGCTGCGCGACATCGAGCGCGCACTGAGCGATTCCGAAGTGGGCGCCAACCCCTCCAACGACGGCAACGTCATCCGGATCACCATCCCGGAGCTGACCAAGGAACGCCGCAAGGAATACGTCAAGATCGTCAAGACCAAGGGTGAGGACGCCAAGGTGTCCATCCGCAACATCCGCCGCAAGGCCAAGGAAACCCTGGACAGGCTGGTGAAGGACGGCGAGGCCGGCGAGGACGAGGGCACCCGCGCCGAGAAGGAACTCGACAGCATCACCAAGGCCCACGTGGACGGCATCGACGAGCTGCTCAAGCGCAAGGAAGCAGAGCTGCTCGAAGTCTGATGGGCCAGGCAGATCAGGCCCCGGCATCAAGGGCGCGCACACGGGGGAAGCAGCCCAGGAGCAACCCGACGCCAAAGGCCGGCAGGAACCTGCCGGCCGCCGTCGTGGTGGGTCTGGCCATGCTGTTTGCCGTGCTGGGCGGACTGCTGTTCCTCCCGCTTGGCTTCGTTGCGGTAACCACCACCTTCGCCGTCTTCGGCGTGTGGGAGATCTACCGGGCCCTGGAGGCGAACGGAACCAGGATGCCCATCATTCCGGTGATGACCGGCACGGTGGCCATGCCGTTCGCAGCCTACCTCGGCGGCATTGAAAGCCTCCTGTTCGCCATGCTGCTGAGCTCGGTGGCCGTGCTGCTGTGGCGCTCGATCGAAAGTGCTGCAGGTTCCGCCAACAGCATCTTCGCCGGCGTCTTCACGTTGGGCTGGGTGCCGTTCTTCATCAGCTTCGCGGCCCTGCCGCTGCATGCACCCAGCGGTGCAACACCCTTGGGGCTCTGGCCGGGCGGAACCATTCCCGAAGGTGCCTGGCAGATAGCGGTGATGCTGCTGCTGGTGGTGTCCAACGACACCTTCGGCTACCTGGTGGGCGCGTCCCTGGGCAAGCATCCCATGGCACCCAAAATCAGCCCCAAGAAATCGTGGGAGGGTTTTGCCGGCTCTATTGGTGGCGCCATGCTCATCGGCATCCTTGCCTGCCTTTTTGTCCTTGATAAGCCATGGTGGGTGGGCGTGGTGCTGGCAGTCGGCCTGGTGGCTGCTTCCACGGCCGGCGACCTGGCCGAATCGATGGTCAAGCGGGAGCTGGGGATCAAGGACATGAGCAGCATCCTGCCGGGGCATGGCGGAGTCATGGACCGGCTCGATTCCATTGTGTTTGCGTCGCCGGTTGCCTTTGTACTGTACGTTCTGGTGGCCGGCGCCTGAAACGAACCTGCGCCCGAGCGGCAGACGGATTCCGCCACACATAAGCTGGTGCAGAAGCATTACGGCTGGAGAGCATTGAAAGCATTACTGCTGAAGAGCATTGAAGGAAGCAAAGTGGCATTGGACATTCATCGGCAGATCCCTGCATCCTTTGAGCGCGTGCAGCGCGGTGAGTACGGCTATAACGCCAGGCAGGTGGATGAGTTCCTGCAGCGGGCACGCGTGTCATTGGAGACCCCGGAGGCGGCAACCGACCCCATCAAAAGCGGGGACGTCAGGGCAGTGTCCTTCGATCCCGTGAAGGGCGGCTATTCCGCCGCGGTGGTGGACGCCGCCCTGGATCGGCTCGAGGACGCCTTCGCCCGCCGGGAACGGGACGAGCTGATCGCAGCCCGCGGCGAGGAAGCCTGGCTGCGCGAGATCGGAAACCTGTCCGGCATCCTGCGCGGCCGGCTCCACCGGCCCGACGGGGACCGCTTCCGCCGCCCCAGCCAAAAGAAGGCCCGCAGCTACAACACGGACGACGTCGACCGGCTCTGCCGCGAGCTGATTGCCTACCTGGAGCAGGACAAGCCGCTCAGCGTGGACAGTGTGCGGCGGGCAGTGTTCCGCCCGGCCGTTGGGCGGGAAGGGTATGAGGAAACCCAGGTAGACGCCTTTCTGGACCGGGTTATCGAACTGATGGCGGCCATCGACTGATCCGGTTGCCCGGGAGCTGATGCCGCGGGGGAGACGGGATGTTCAGCGTTCGGTCGCCAGCGGCCGCTCCGGGGTATGGAGCCGCGTCATTACCCGGGACATGGTTTTCGGAACCCGGTGTACGGTTGCCCGCGACACCATGACCATCACTGCGAAGGCTCCCGGAACCGTCCACGCCGCGGGCTGGGCAAGCCATGCAGGTGTGCTTGAGGCCCCGGCCATCGCGCCCACAACCATGGCTCCGCCGCACAGCACCCCTCCTGTCAGCATTCCGGCGATCGCCCCGGCATCGGTAAGGCCGCGCCACCAGATCCCCAGGAGCAGCACGGGGCAGACGGTGGAGGCGGTGAAGGCGAACACCAACCCCACGCTTCCGGCCAGGGCGAAGGAGTCGGTCATTAGGGCGAACCCCAGGGGGACAAGGGCGGACACCACGGCAGCGAGCCGGAAGCCGTCCACCCCGCCGCCCAGCACATCCTGGCTGATGACCCCCGCCAGGGAGACCACCAGGCCCGAGGTGGTGGAGAGGAAGGCAGCGAAGGCTCCCGCCACCACCAGGGCGGACAGCAGGTCGCCCGCCGTTCCCCCCACCAGCTCGCCCGGCAGCAGCAGCACCATGGCGTCCGCCTGCCCGGACCGCGCCAGGCCGGGCGCGAATATACGCCCCACCAGGCCGTACGCGGTGGGAAACAGGTAGAACACGGACAGCAGGCCCAGGACGATCAGTGTGGTGCGGCGGGCAGACTGCCCGTCCGGGTTGGTGTAAAAGCGCACCAGAACGTGCGGCAGCCCCAGGGTTCCAAACAGCAGGGCCACGAGCAGCGACACGTTCTGGTAGAGCCCGGCCGGGGCTAAGCCCGTGGGATTTGCCACAGGCGGGGCCAGCGCCGGGGTTCCGTTTCCGGCGAGGACGAAGATGATGAAGAGGATGGGGACGGCCAGTGCCGTCAATTTCAGCCAGTACTGGAACGCCTGGACGAAGGTGATGGAGCGCATTCCGCCGGCAACCACGGTCAGGCAGACGACCACCACTACGGCCACCGAACCCGCCCAGGACGGCAGGCCGGTGGTGATGCGGATGGTCAGGGCAGCCCCGTGGAGCTGGGGCACGATGTACAGCCAGCCCACCAGCACCACCACCAGGCTGGTGACCCTCCGCACCGCCCGGGAGTCCAGCCGGGCCTCGGTGAAGTCGGGAATGGTGTAGGCGCCGGACCGCCGCAGCGGAGCCGCGACGAAGAGGAGCAGCATCAGGTAACCAGCCGTGTATCCGACCGGGAACCACAGTGCGTCGGTTCCGGACAGCAGGATGAGGCCGGCCACGCCCAGGAAACTGGCGGCGGACAGGTACTCGCCCCCGATGGCCGAGGCATTCCACCAAGGCCGGACTGTCCGGGAGGCAACATAGAAGTCACCGGTGGTCCGCGAAATCCGCAGGCCATAGAAGCCGATGACCGCCGTGGCCAGGGAAACAACTGCAAGGGCAGCGAGTGCCACACCAGGATTCATGGCGCCCTCACCAATCGCTTGTCATCGGTCATCAGCCAGGTCCCGGTACCGGGACTCGTTGCGGGCAGCCATCCGGATGTATAGCCAGGCGCTGAGGCCGATGACCGGATAAATGCCCACTCCCAGCAGTAGCCACGCGAACGGAACGCCCGCCACCCGGGTTTCGGCAAGGCCGGGGACAGCCGCGAGCAGCAGCGGGAAGGCGCCAAGAATCAGCAGGAAACCGGACGCCACCACCAGCGCCAGCCGGAGCTGGGACCGGATCAGGGACCGGACAAAGACCTGGCCAACCTCGGAGTCCTGCGCTGCCTCCCGGCTCTCCTTGGCAGGCCGCGGAGCCGTCCGCGGAGCCGTCACCCGCACCCTGGTCATGGGATGGGCCTGATGCGGGTGGCCTCGAGCTTCTCCCGCACCAGGGGCAGGTGGCGCCTGCTGATGGGCAGACCGGCCCCCGCCACGGTAACGCTGGGACCGTCGGCCGCTAGCTTCATGGAGGTAACGTGCTTCAGCGCCACGAGGTAGGAGCGGTGCGTCCGGATGAAGCCCGCGCCTGCCCACTGCTGCTCCAGGTCGGCAAGCGGGACCCTGATCAGGTAGCTGGCCTCCGCAGTGTGGAGCCGCGCATAGTCACCTTGTGCCTGGACGTAGGTGACGTCGTCGCGCCTGATCATTTTGGTGGTGCCCCCCTGGTCCACCGTGATCATCTCCGGGGCGGCGCCGCCGTCGCGCAGTTCGCTGATGCGCCCCACGCAGCGGGCAAGGCGTTCCACCCTCACCGGCTTGAGCAGGTAATCCACCGCAGCAAGTTCAAAAGCGTCCAGTGCGTGGTCCTCGTCGGCCGTCACGAACACCACGGCCGGCGGCCGGCTCTGCCCCGCAATGGCGCGGGCAACATCCAGGCCGGACACTGCCGGCATATGGATGTCCAGGAAGACGGCGTCAACCGCTGCGGAGGAGAGGGCCCGGAGGGCTTCACTGCCGGAGGTGGCCCGGAGGACCTTGCCCACCCGTTCGTCCCTGCCCAGCAGGAAAGCCAGCTCCTCAACGGCGGGCAGCTCATCATCGACGACGAGGACGTTAATCATCTTCCTAGCGTAGCTTTCGCACGTCACGCATCGTGGCCAGGCTGGGATTTCGGCACGCGCATGGTGATCAGGGTCCCTTCCCCGGGCGCTGTCTCGATGACCAGCCCGTGGTCGTTGCCGTAGACCTGCCGCAGGCGGGCATCGACGTTGCGCAGGCCCACGTGCTCGCCGTCGGTGTGGCCCGCCAGCATCGACTGCAGCTGTTTCGGATCCATGCCCACGCCGTCGTCCTCGATGGTCACCTCGGCGAACGCGCCGGCGTCGTTGGCTGTGATGCTGATGTGCCCCGGCCCTTCCTTGGCTTCCAGGCCGTGCCGTACTGCGTTCTCCACCAGGGGCTGCAGGCTCAGGAAGGGGATGACGGTGCTCAGCACCTCAGGAGCCACCCGCAGGCTGACCTGTACCCGCTCGCCGAACCGGGCACGTTCCAGGAGCAGGTACCGATCGATGCAGCGAAGCTCCTCGGCAAGGGTGGTGAAGTCGCCGTGCCGCCGGAAGGAGTACCGGGTGAAATCCGCGAACTCCACCACCAGCTCCCGGGCCCGGGCGGGGTCGGTGTTGATGAAGGACGCGATGGCGTTGAGGGAGTTGTAGATGAAGTGGGGGCTGATCTGCGCCCGCAGCGCACGCACTTCGGCTTCCATCAGCAGCGTCCGTGACGCATCCAGTTCGGCGAGTTCCACCTGGGCGGCCACCCAGTCGGCCACTTCGCCGGTAGCCCGGACCAGGCCGGCTCCTGCCGAGGGAGCGAAGGCGGCGACGGCGCCCACCACCCGGGTGCCTGCCCGCACCGGGGCGATGACCGCGGCAAGCCGGCCGCCCGTGCCATCCTTCGGAGCACCGTTGGGCCCCGCAGGCTGGCCCGCCGGAAGCACCGCCGTCCGACCGCCCGCCAACACCCCTTCCGCCAGGCGCATCAGCTGCGGCTTCAGTTCCTCCGCGGCGCCGTCCCAAGCGAGCACCCCGGAGGTGTCCAGCAGCGCGAGCGCTTCGCACCCCAGCAGGGTCCGGAGGTGGCGGCTTGCCTTTGCCGCCCCGGCCGGGTTGAGGCCGCGGCGGAGATGCTGGCCTGCCTGGGATGCGGCATGGAGCGTATGGTAGGTGGCACGCTCGGCGTCAGTGCCCAGGTCACGGAAGGAGCGCAGCACCTTGAGCCCCACGCCGACGACGACGGCAATGGCCATGGCGATCACGGCCACGGCCGCTGCGGTCAGGAGGGGGGAGTCCGGCATGGTGCCAGCGTAGTGGCGGGCGCCGTTTGTCGCAGCATCGCGACCGTTGAGCGACGGCACTCAGCAAAAGACTGGAACGCAGGCCATGCACCCAGCACAGTGATTGAAGTCACATTGTATGGCGTCCCCTGTCCGGGTCCGCCGCCGGTGTGTCCAGGCAAGTCTCAACGAGGAGGAACGATGGGTAAGGATGCCCACACTCCGGACGCAGCGGCGTCCGTGGACTTTGAACAGGTCCAGTCGACCGGGCAGTTCCAGGAACTGCGCAAGCGTCACCGCAGCTTTGTCTTCCCCATGGCAGTCGCATTCCTGCTGTGGTATTTCGCCTACGTCCTGCTGGCCGACTATGCCGTGGGCTTCATGTCCACCAAGGTATGGGGCAACATCAACATCGGCCTGATCCTTGGCCTGCTCCAGTTCGTCTCGACGTTCGCCATCACGGGCTGGTACGTCCATTACTCCAACAAGCGCCTGGACCCCATTGCGGCGGAGATCCGCAACGAAATTGAGGGGCACGAATTTGATAAGCACGGCAACCGCGTGGGCGAGGTAAACAAATGATCGGAATTGCCACGGCGGTGGACGTAGCCGCCCTCAAGGAGACCACCCTGCTGAACATGGGCGTTTTCGCCCTGTTCGTGGCGGTGACCATGGTGATCGTTTTCCGTGCCAGCCGGAACAACAAGACCGCCGCCGACTACTACGCGGCCGGCCGCTCCTTCACCGGTTCCCAGAACGGAACCGCCATCGCCGGCGACTACCTCTCCGCCGCTTCGTTCCTGGGCATCACCGGTGCCATCGCCATCAACGGCTATGACGGCTTCATGTACTCCATCGGTTTCCTGGTGGCCTGGCTCGTGGCGCTGCTCCTGGTGGCTGAGCTCCTGCGAAACACCGGCAAGTTCACCATGGCCGACGTCCTCTCGTTCCGCCTGAAGCAGCGGCCCGTGCGCATCGCGGCCGCGATCTCCACGCTGGCTGTCTGCTTCTTCTACCTCCTGGCCCAGATGGCCGGCGCAGGAAGCCTTATCTCACTGCTGCTGGGCATCAGCGACTGGGGCGGACAGGCGCTGGTGATCATCGTCGTCGGCGCCCTGATGATCATGTACGTCCTGATCGGCGGCATGAAGGGCACCACCTGGGTGCAGATCATCAAGGCGGTGCTGCTCATCGCCGGTGCGGCGGTCATGACCCTCTGGGTGCTGGCGATCTACGGTTTCAACCTCTCCAGCCTGCTGGGTGCAGCGGTGGAAACGGCCAACAACCCCGCCGTGCTCAACCCGGGGCTGCAGTACGGAAAGACGGAGACCTCCAAGCTGGACTTCATGTCCCTGGGCCTCGCCCTGGTCCTGGGCACGGCCGCCCTGCCCCACGTCCTAATGCGCTTCTACACCGTCCCCACGGCCAAGGAAGCACGGAAGTCCGTGGTGTGGGCCATCTGGCTGATCGGCCTGTTCTACCTCTTCACACTGGTGCTCGGCTACGGCGCCGCCGCCCTCGTTGGTCCGGAGACCATCCGCACCGCACCCGGCGGCGTGAACGCGGCAGCTCCGTTGCTGGCCTTCCACCTGGGCGGGCCGCTGCTGCTGGGCTTCATCTCGGCCGTAGCCTTCGCCACCATCCTCGCCGTGGTGGCGGGGCTGACCATCACCGCAGCCGCCTCCTTCGCCCACGACATCTACGCCAGCGTCATCTCCAAGGGCAAGGCCGACGCCGACACTGAAGTGAAGGTTGCACGCCGCACCGTCGTGGTCATCGGTGTCCTGGCCATCCTGGGCGGGATCCTCGCCAACGGGCAGAACGTCGCGTTCCTCGTGGCGCTCGCGTTCGCGGTGGCGGCGTCCGCCAACCTGCCCACCATCGTCTACTCCCTGTTCTGGCGGAAGTTCACCACCCAGGGCGCCGTGTGGAGCATGTACGGCGGCCTGGGCGCAGCGATCATCCTGATCATCTTCTCGCCCGTGGTTTCCGGCGGCGCGACCTCCATGATCAAGGACGCCAACTTTGCCCTCTTCCCGCTCAGCAACCCGGGCATCGTCTCCATCCCGCTCGCGTTCTTCCTGGGCTGGCTGGGGACCACTTTGGACAAGAAGCGCGAAGACAGTGCCAAGCAGGCAGAGATGGAAGTCCGGTCACTCACCGGTGTTGGTGCCGAAAAGGCAGTCAACCACTGATCTGTCAGAAGCAACGGCAGTGAAAGAAGGAGCCTCCGCACCGGGAAACCTGTGCGGAGGCTCTTCCTTTGGGCGGGGTGCCGCTAGGCTGCCGGCCGCAGCTTGATGTTGGTCATCTTGAGGCCGTCGGTGCCCTCAAAGCGGTAGGCGAAGTCCACCTCTTTGCCGTCGCAGGCGATGAGGCCGGCAATATCTGCCGTCTTGGTGCCGTTTTCGGTGCTCACCTTGACGTCGTTGTAGGCCGGCTTGCAGCTGTCTTCCATCTCCAGGCTCCCGACGCCGGAAATGAACTCTTCCTTGGACAGCTGCTCCTGCAGGGCTGGGTCAAGGTAATCGTCATAGGCCTTGGAGCTCTCGCCGGCGATGACCAGCCTGCTGAATTCGTCCGCCAGGCCCCGGGCCTGGTTGGTGGCGCTGCCCACCACATTGATGAGGATGACGACGCCGAGGATCACCAGCAGCAGGACGCCGCCGACGCCGGCCAGGACGATCCAGAGCTTGCGCCTGTTCCTGACCGGCGGCTGCCCCGGAAGGCCAAACGGGCCGGACGCCGGATGCTGACTGAGAAACGGCTGCTGCGGGTTCCCTGCCGGTGGCTCGTGGGGGTTGGCGGCGGGTGCCTGCTGCGGGCAGGGCGGCAGCTGCTGCTGTCCCGGGCCGGCGTGGCCCGGCTGATACGGTTCCTGCAGACTGCTCAAGAGGGAGCCTTTCCGGAAAAGTGGTGCATGGGACGGCCTGGACACGGGGCGTCGACCTGGCCCCGCCGGATAACGGGCACCAGCCTATCGCCCGGGCCGCCGGCGTCCCTACTTCAGCCCTCCGGCCGGCGTCACACCTAACCGCCCCCCGCCGTCGTGCCCTCCCTCAGGGGCGGAAGGCTGCTGGCCGCCCGCGGTATTGCGCCAGGAGGGGCTGCACCCGGAAGGGGATCAGCTTCCCATGGCCAACGCGGTGTCGGTACGCTCCACGCCCCCGAAGGCCAGGATCTTCCCGTCAATCCGGAACAGGTCCTCGGCATCCAGGGCAACCACACGCAGCAGAAGGTCGGCAGAGCCGGTCAGGCCATAGCCCTCCAGGATTTCCGGGATGTCGGCCAGCTCCTTGGCCAGCTGGCTAAGCCGCTGCTGCTGGACGTGGACGGAAATGAAGGCCATGAGGGGGGTAGCCCAGCGCGGCCGGATTGATCCGCCGCGATCGCGCCGGTGGTTGTACCTCCTGAGTATTGTGAGTAGGGTCACAGTATCCGGGGCAACGGCGCCCGGGAGGCCGGCTGCTGACGTGACCACAAGTCGCGAAATTGCTGGTCAACGACGTGAGAAGGTTGCGGGCTATCGTGTCTACAGACAAAACGGGCCAGGGCGGAACAGCCGCCCCTGAGGACGCCGGGCACGCCCAGGAGCAACGGCGGGAGCTGGTCCAGCTGGTCACCCCTGCAGGGGACCGGGTCAGCCATCCGGAATTCGACTATTGGGTCAGGGACATCACTGACGAACAGCTGTGTTCCCTTTACGGGGACATGGCAGTGGTCCGGCGCATCGACGTCGAAGCCACAGCCCTGCAGAGGCAGGGCGAACTCGCGCTGTGGCCGCCGCTGCTGGGCCAGGAGGCCGCGCAGGTTGGTTCCGCGCGGGCATTGCGCCCGGACGACTTTGTCTTTTCCAGCTACCGCGAGAACGGGGTGGCCTACTGCCGGGGAGTGGACCTCACGGACATCGTTCGGGTATGGCGCGGCAATGCCTCCTCAGGCTGGGATCCGTACACCATCAACATGGCCACGCCACAAATTATCATTGGCGCCCAGACCCTGCATGCCACCGGCTACGCCATGGGCATCCAGAACGACGGCGCCGATTCCGTAGCCGTTACTTATTTCGGTGACGGCGCCACCAGCGAAGGCGACGTCAATGAGGCAATGGTGTTCGCCGCAAGCTTCCAGGTGCCGGTCGTCTTTTTCTGCACCAACAACCACTGGGCCATCTCCGAGCCGGTCCGGCTCCAGTCGCACATCCACCTGGCGGACAGGGCCGCAGGCTTTGGCATCCCCAGCCTGCGCGTGGACGGCAATGACGTTCTTGCAGTGATGGCGGCAACCCGGGTGGCGCTGGAGCGGGCGCGGCGCGGCGGGGGCCCCACCTTCATCGAGGCTGTGAGCTACCGGATGGGCCCGCACACCACGGCAGATGACCCCACCCGCTACCGTGATGCGAACGAGCTTGAAGACTGGGCTGCCAAGGACCCGATCAGCCGGGTGGCTGGACTACTGGAGCGGAAGGGCCTGCTGACGGAAGAGTTGCAGCAGCAGGTCAAGGACAAGGCCGACGCCGTGGCCCGCGAGATGCGGGCGGGCTGCACCACAATGCCGGACCCTGAGCCGCTGGACGTCTTCAAGCACGTCTACAGCACGCCCAATTCCTGGCTTGACCGGCAGCAGGACCACTATGCCCGTTATTTGGCCTCCTTCGGTGATCCCGCAGGGGCCGTTTCAGAAGAAGGTGCACGCTGATGAGCCAGATGACCTTTGCCCGTGCCATTAATGCGGGTCTCCGGAAGTCCTTGGAGAACGACCCCAAGGTAGTTCTCCTGGGTGAGGACATCGGAACCCTGGGCGGCGTGTTCCGGGTGACCGACGGGCTGCAAAAGGACTTTGGGAAGCACCGCGTGGTGGATACCCCCCTTGCCGAGTCCGCGATTGTGGGCACTGCCGTTGGCCTGGCCTACCGCGGCTACCGGCCCGTGGTGGAGATCCAGTTCGACGGGTTCATCTATCCCGCGTTCGACCAGATCGTGAGCCAGGTGGCCAAGCTGCACTACCGGACGCGCGGGGCAGTCAGGATGCCCATTACCATCAGGGTTCCATTCGGCGGCGGCATCGGTTCGCCTGAACACCACTCGGAATCACCTGAAGCCTACTTCACCCACACTGCCGGCCTCCGGGTGGTGACCGTCGCCAGCCCCCAGGACGCCTACACGGTCATCCAGCAGGCCATCTCCTGCGACGATCCGGTGGTCTACTTCGAGCCCAAGCGCCGCTACCACGACAAAGGCGAAGTGGATGAGGCCCTCGATCCGGGGATTGCCCTGCCCATGGACCGGGCGCGTGTCCTCACCCCGGGCACCGACGTCACTCTGGTGTCTTACGGCCCGTTGGTCAAAACGGCCCTCGACGCCGCTTCGGCGGCAGCCGACGAAGGGGTGTCCGTAGAGGTCATCGACCTGCGTTCGCTCGCACCGGTGGACTACGACACCGTTGTTTCCTCCGTGCGTAAGACCGGCCGTTTGGTTATTACCCATGAAGCGGGGCAGTCGGGCGGACTCGGCGCCGAAGTGGCAGCCAGCATCACCGAGCGGTGCTTCTACTATCTGGAAGCAGCACCTGTCCGGGTCACCGGGTTCGACATTCCCTACCCCTACTCAAAGCTGGAAATGCACCACCTCCCGGGCCTGGACCGGATCCTTGACGGCGTGGAGCGGGCCTTGGGCCGGCCGAACTCCCTCAGCGGGCTGGAAGGATGAGCGGGACCATGATCAAGGAATTCCGGCTTCCGGATCTGGGCGAGGGACTCACCGAATCGGAGATCCTCAGCTGGAAGGTGCGCGTGGGTGACACTGTCAGCCTGAACCAAGTCATCGCTGAAGTGGAGACTGCCAAGGCAGTGGTGGAGCTACCGTCCCCTTTTGCCGGGGTCATCAGGGAACTCCACGAACAGCCTGGCACCGTGGTTGAGGTGGGCAGGCCCATCGTCTCCTTTGAAGTGGCGGACGACGCCGGACGGCCACCCTCGGGGGCGGGCGGCACTTCCACCCGGGCTGAGGAGGCGGCGGGGGAGGAAGCAGCGGGGGAAGCTGCGGCAGGTCCCGCGGCTGGTCCAGCGGCTGGGACTCCGCAAAGGAAGCCGAACCTGGTGGGGTACGGCGCCGTCGTCGAAGGCACCGGCAAGCCGGTACGGCGGCCCAGGAACTTTCCGTCAGCCGGGCCTGCAAAAGGCGCTGCCCCGGCGCTCCGGCCTGCCGCAACCAATGGCTTCGTGGTTAAGCAATCAGAAACGGCACCGGTCGCATCCCGGCCGGCCGGTAGCCCGCATACGGAACCCGCCCCTGACCGCCCGCGGTCCACACCCCCGGTGCGGAAGCTGGCTAAGGACCTGGGAGTGGACCTGTCGGACGTGCCCGGGACCGGGCCGCAGGGGCTCATCACCCGTGAGGACGTCCAGCATTTCGTCGACCGTTTGTCCACCGGTGCTGCCGCGGGGCCGCAAGCAGCCGCGTCGGCCGAAACGACTGCCCGGCAGGGGGCGAGGGAAACCCGGACCCCCATCAAGGGTGTCCGGAAGCTCACGGCGTCGGCCATGGTGCAAAGCGCCTTCACAGCACCGCACGCCACGGAGTTTTTGACTGTGGACGTTACGCCAGCCATGGAGCTTCTGGCCAAGCTCCGCGACAGCCGGGAGTTCGCCGGCATAAAGCTGACGCCGCTGACGCTTGCAGCCAAGGCCTTGCTCATCGCCCTGAAGCGCAGTCCCGCCCTTAACTCCCGCTGGGACGGGGAAAACCAGGAGATCGTGACCTTCAACTACGTGAACCTGGGGATAGCAGCCGCAACGCCGCGGGGCCTCACGGTGCCGAACATCAAGGACGCAGACGGCATGTCCCTGGTCCAGCTGGCAGAAGCCCTGTCGGCGCTAGCGGAAACAGCCCGTACCGGCAAGACTGCGCCGGCCGACCTATCCGGCGGCACCATCTCCATCACCAATATCGGCGTCTTCGGTATCGATGCCGGCACCCCCATCCTGAATCCGGGGGAAGCCGGAATCCTCGCGCTGGGTGCGGTGCGGAAGATGCCGTGGGAATACCAGGGCAGGATAGCACTGCGCCAGGTGATGACCCTCAGCCTGTCCTTCGACCACCGGCTCGTGGACGGGGAACAGGGCTCGCGCTTCCTTGCCGACGTCGGTGCGGTCCTGGCCGACCCCGGCATGGTCCTCACCATGGTCTAGCGTCCGCGTTTTTGTCCACGTATGCAGGTTTCCGGACAGATTATCCCTGCATACCTGGACAAAACTTCGCTTCAGGGGGAGGGTTCTGGCGTGTCCACCAGCAGCGCCGCCAGGGCCATGCTTTCGAGCAGCGGCCGGGCAGTTCCGGTGGCTATCTTCCGGCCGTGGCTGCGCACCGAGTGCGGGGTGGAGTTGATCAGCCCGAACGTGGCGTGCGCCCGCATCCGGAGCTCCGAAGCGTCCGTGTCCGGCCGAAGCCTGGCAAGCACCTGCACCCAGACCTCCACGTAACTGCGCTGTAAAGCCCGTACCGCCGACTGGTCGTGTTCCGAAAGGCTGCTGAAATCCCGGTCCTGGACCCGGATGACATCCGGCTTGCCCAAGGCGAAGTCCACCTGGAATTCCACCAGGCGCCGCAGGGCCGTCAACGGATCGTCATTCCCGGCCACCACCTGGCGTCCCCCGTCCAGCAGTTCCTGGCTGACGGTCACCAGCAGGTCCGCGAGCACGGCCTGCTTGCCAGGGAAATGCCGGTAGACAGCCGGGCCGCTGACTCCGGCGGCGGCGCCCAGGTCCTCAAGGGAGACGCGGTTGAAGCCGTGCACCGCAAAAAGCGAAGCGGCAGCAGCCAGCAGGGCCTGGCGGCGGTTCTCCTTCGCCCTGCTGCGCTGAGTTGGATTACCAGACAGTGTTGAACTGCCAGCCAGTGTTGAGTTACCAGCCGATATTGGATTACCAGCCGGTGTTGAATTACCGGCAGGCGCTGCGTCGGTGCTTGGCACAATTCCTCCTCGGACCCGGGAAGTCTAGCAAGGGACTTGCTGTGTTGGACATCACAGTTAATCGGGACTAACCTGAATTTCAGTTATTCAGCGCTAACCGAGTCGGCTCCCGCCGGCCAGGTTGAACAGGAACAGGACGCGTCAATGGAGACCCTTGTCAGCCGGATCGACCCCGCCGGCAGGGCTTTCGCGGCCAACCGCGAAGCACAGCTGCTGCTGACGGAGGAACTGCGGAAAAGGCTGGCGGATGCTGCCCTGGGCGGTCCTGAAAAATCGAGGCAGCGGCATGTGGCGCGGGGAAAGCTCCTGCCCCGCGAGCGCGTCGACCAGTTGCTCGACGACGGCAGCCCGTTTCTGGAAATTGCCCCGCTGGCCGCCAACGGGATGTACAACAACGAGGCCCCCGGCGCCGGCGTCATTGCCGGTATCGGCCTGGTCCACGGCCGCCACGTGCTGGTGATCTCCAACGACGCCACGGTTAAGGGCGGAACCTACTATCCCCTGACGGTGAAGAAGCACCTGCGGGCCCAGGAGATCGCCCTCGAAAACCGGCTCCCCTGCATTTACCTGGTGGACTCGGGCGGCGCATTCCTGCCCAAACAGGACGAGGTCTTTCCGGACCGGGACCACTTCGGTCGGATCTTCTACAACCAGGCCCGGCTCTCCGCGGCCAAGATTCCACAGATCGCCTCGGTGATGGGCTCCTGCACTGCTGGCGGCGCCTACGTCCCTGCCATGAGCGATGAAACCGTCATCGTCCGCAACCAGGGCACCATCTTCCTGGGCGGGCCGCCGCTGGTGAAAGCCGCGATCGGCGAGATCGTGACTCCCGAGGAGCTCGGCGGCGGCGAGGTGCATTCGAGGATCTCCGGCGTCACCGACCACCTCGCTGAAAATGACGACCACGCACTCCAGATCATCCGGGACATTGTGGCCACGCTGCCGCCGCCGGCACCGCCCGCCTGGGAGGTGCAGCCCGCCGTCGAACCTTCCGCCGATCCTGCCGAGCTGTATGGGGCCGTGCCCACAGACGTGAACGCCCCCTACGACGTGCATGAAGTGATCGCCCGGCTGGTGGACGGCAGCCGCTTCCACGAATTCAAGAAGGAGTACGGCACCACTTTGGTGACCGGCTTCGCGACGCTGCACGGGCACCCAGTTGGCATCGTGGCCAACAACGGCGTCCTGTTCAGCGAGTCCTCCCTCAAAGGCGCGCACTTCATCGAGCTGTGCGACCAGCGCGGGATCCCGCTGGTCTTCCTGCAGAACATCTCCGGGTTCATGGTGGGCAGGGACTCGGAGCAGGGCGGCATCGCCAAGAACGGGGCCAAGATGGTAACCGCCGTGGCCACCGCCCGGGTGCCCAAGCTGACAGTAGTGATCGGCGGGTCCTTCGGCGCGGGCAACTACTCCATGTGCGGGCGCGCCTACTCGCCGCGGTTCCTCTGGATGTGGCCCGCAGCCCGGATCTCGGTGATGGGCGGCAACCAGGCCTCCAGCGTCCTGGCCACGGTAAAACGGGAACAGTATGAAGCTGCCGGCCAGGAATGGTCCGCCGAGGACGAGGAAGCGTTCAAGGCGCCCATCCGCCGGCAGTATGAGGACCAGGGCAGCCCCTACTACTCCACCGCAAGGTTGTGGGATGACGGCGTTATTGATCCCGCGGACACCCGCACTGTCCTCGGCCTCGCGCTGGACGTCGTGTCCCGCACCGCGCTGCCGGAGACCTCCTTCGGCCTTTTCAGGATGTGAGCCGGCGATGACCACACCTTCCTTGACCAGCACGACGGGCACCGGCACGGCCCCTGCAGGCCCTGCCGCCACCGGCACCTGCACTGACACGTCCACCGGCGCTGCGTCACTGTTCAGCACCGTCCTGGTGGCCAACCGCGGTGAGATCGCCTGCCGCGTCATCCGTACCCTCCGCTCACTGGGCATCAGGTCGGTGGCCGTTTACAGCGATGCCGACGCCGACGCCCGGCACGTGCGGGAAGCAGACGTAGCTGTCAGGATCGGCCCGGCTGCCGCAACGGAAAGCTACCTGAAAATCCAGGCCATCGTGGAGGCCTGCCGCAGCACCGGGGCGGAGGCGGTGCACCCGGGCTACGGCTTCCTCAGCGAAAATGCGGAATTCGCCCGGGCCCTGCAGGAAGCCGGGATTGTGTTCATCGGCCCCGGAGTCGAGGCACTGAATGTGATGGGCGACAAGATCCGGTCCAAGAACCACGTGGTGAAATACGGGGTACCCGTGGTGCCCGGTGTTGCCGAGCCCGGCATGGCGGATGAGCAGTTGGCCCAGGCCGCAGTGGAGGTGGGATTTCCGCTGCTGATCAAACCGTCCGCCGGTGGCGGCGGTAAGGGCATGCACGTGGTGGAGCGCCCTGAGGATCTCCAGGCGGCGCTGGAAACGGCGCGTCGGGTGGCGGCGGGCGCGTTTGGCGACGACACCCTGTTCCTGGAGCGTCTCGTCTCCACGCCGCGGCACATCGAGGTGCAGGTCCTTGCGGACAACCACGGCAACGTCATCCACCTGGGGGAGCGCGAGTGCTCCCTGCAACGGCGGCACCAAAAAGTCATTGAGGAGGCACCCTCGCCCCTGCTGGAAGGACTTCCGGACGGCGATGCCATCCGTGCCCGCATTGGCGAAGCCGCCTGCAATGCAGCCCGCAGCGTGAACTACAGCGGCGCGGGAACCGTGGAGTTCCTGGTTTCCGATGACGCTCCGGACCAGTTCTACTTTATGGAGATGAACACCCGGCTGCAGGTGGAGCATCCCCTTACCGAAATGGTCACCGGCGTCGACCTTGTCGAATGGCAGGTTCGGATCGCCGCCGGCGAGGAACTAACGGTGCAGCAGGCCGACGTCGGACTTAACGGCCACGCCGTAGAAGCGCGCGTGTACGCGGAAGTCCCCGAAAAGAACTTCCTGCCGTCCGCCGGAACGGTGCTCCTGCTGGACGAACTGCCGGGCCTACGGCAGCGCTCCGGTGCCCCCGCAGGAAACGAAACAAGGGCACTGGGGGGCCGGGTCCGGGTGGACTCATCGCTGCTCGAGGGCTGGGCCATTTCCACCAGCTACGATCCGATGATCTCAAAGGTCATCGCATGGGGTGCCAACCGCGCGGAGGCACTCTCGATCCTTGACCGGGCGCTGGCCGGCTACACCACGCTGGGCGTTGACACCAACGTGGAGTACCTGCGCCTGCTGATCAATGATTCCGATGTCCTTGCCGGGCATCTTGACACCGGCCTCATCGAGCGGAAACTGCCGGGCCTGGCCTTCCGGGAGATGGACGACTTCGAGCTGTTGGCCGCCGCCCTCTACGCCTGTGCCATGGAGGAACAGAACCGGCCTGCCGCAGGGGCCGGACCATGGCACCGCCGGGATGGCTGGCGGCTGGGGGTCCCCGCACCCCGCCGGGTCAGCGTGGGAACATCCGACGGCGGAGTGGCAACCGTGGCTGTGGGCGGAAGTCCGGGCGCGGGAGAGACCGTCCTGGTGAGCGTCAACGATGGGCCGCAGCGCTGGGCTGCCCTGCAGATGTCCAGCAGCCACAGCCTTGAACTTCACGTTGACGGCAGGAGCCAAACCTACCAGCTGGCACCGGTCTTCACCGGACCGGTCACTCCAGGCTGGGACAACCCCGTGCCAGGGGCACCCTCCCGGCTGTTCCTCGGAAACGGCGGCTGGTCCTGCCGGCTGGAGATACTCACCCGCGAGGCACGGCTGGAACGGGTCCTCGCGGCCCTCCAGCGGGAGGAGGGCACAGCCGATCCTGCCGTGCGGTCACCCATGCCCGGAACCGTCGTGTCGGTGCCGGTCAGCGACGGCGACACCGTGGCGGTCGGCCAGCTCCTCGTGTCGGTTGAGGCCATGAAGATGGAGCACCAGTTGCTGGCTCCGCTGGAGGGGACAGTTCACCTGGGCGTCAGGCCCGGGGACCTGGTCAAGGCAGACCAGGTGCTGGCCACCATCCATCCCGCCGCGGCCACCCCCGGCACCGCGGACTCCGCAGAAGCACACCCACACAATGGCGAAGGAGCCTAGACATGGCAGGTTTTGAACTCAGCGAGGAATACCAGGACCTCAGCGACACTGTCCGGGACTTCGCGGACACTGTGGTGGCGCCGGTCTCGGCCAAGCACGACGAGGAGCACAGCTTCCCGTACGAGGTTGTCAAGCAAATGGGGGAGATGGGGCTCTTCGGCCTGCCCTTCCCGGAGGAGTTCGGCGGGATGGGCGGGGACTACTTCGCCCTGGCCCTGGCACTGGAGCAGCTGGGCCGGGTGGACCAGTCGGTTGCCATCACCCTTGAAGCGGGGGTCTCCCTGGGCGCCATGCCGGTCTACCGCTTCGGAACTGAAGGGCAAAAGCAGGAGTGGCTGCCCATGCTGGCGTCCGGCCAGGCGCTCGCCGGCTTCGGGCTGACTGAACCTGAGGCAGGATCGGACGCGGGCGGAACCAAGACCACGGCGCGGCGGGACGGCGGGGACTGGGTGATCAGCGGGAACAAGGAGTTCATTACCAACTCCGGAACGGACATCACCCGGCTGGTCACCGTCACGGCAGTCACCGGCCAGAAGGAACGCGCGGACGGAACCCTGCAGAAGGAAATTTCCACCATCCTGGTGCCCACCGACACGCCCGGCTTCAGGGCGGAAAAACCGTACAACAAGGTGGGCTGGAACGCGTCGGACACGCACCCGCTGACGCTCAAGGACGTCCGCGTCCCGGAAGCGAACCTGCTGGGGGTGGAGGGCCGCGGCTACGCAAACTTCCTCTCCATCCTGGATGAGGGGCGGATCGCCATTGCAGCACTGGCCACTGGAGCAGCCCAGGGCTGCGTGGATCTCTCGGTCAGGTATGCCAGGGAGCGCAGCGCCTTTGGCCACCGGATCGGCAAGTACCAGGCCATCTCGTTCAAGATCGCGCGGATGGAGGCCCGGGCCCACACTGCCCGCCTTGCCTACTACGATGCGGCGTTCCGCATGCTTGCCGGCAAGCCGTTCAAGACCCAGGCAGCCATCGCTAAGATGGTCGCAGGCGAGGCGGCCATGGACAACGCGCGGGATGCCACCCAGGTATTCGGCGGCTATGGCTTCATCAACGAGTTCACCGTGGCACGCCACTACCGCGACTCCAAGATCCTTGAAGTGGGGGAGGGCACCACGGAGGTCCAGCTGATGCTGATCGCCCGCGAACTGGGTCTGTAGTAAACAGGACTGCAGCCGGCCTGAGAGGATCACTGATGATTGACAAGGTTGTTGCCAGCGCTGAGGAAGCCGTAGCGGACATACCGGACGGAGCCTCCCTGGCCGTGGGCGGGTTCGGTCTCTGTGGAATTCCGGTGACCCTCATTGACGCGCTGCACAAGGCAGGAACGTCGGAGCTGGAAACGGTCAGCAACAACTGCGGCGTGGACGACTGGGGCCTGGGCATCCTGCTCCGCGACGGCCGGATCCGCCGGACCATCAGCTCCTACGTGGGCGAAAACAAGGAATTCGCCCGGCAGTACCTCGCCGGCGAACTCGAGGTGGTGCTCACCCCTCAGGGCACCCTGGCAGAGAAGCTGCGCGCCGGCGGCGCCGGCGTCCCCGCGTTCTACACCAAGGCGGGGGTTGGCACGCAGGTATCCGACGGCGGCCTGCCGCAGAAGTACGACGCCAACGGCGCCATCGCCATTGCCTCTGTTCCGAAGGAAGTGCGTTCCTTCGGCGGCGTGGACTATGTGCTCGAGGAGTCCCTGACGCCGGATTTCGGCCTGGTCCATGCATGGAAGGGAGACCGGCACGGCAACCTGGTTTTCCATGCCACCGCCATGAACTTCAACCCGCTCTGTGCCATGGCGGGCCGGATCACCATCGCCGAGGTGGAGGAACTGGTGGAGCCGGGGGAGCTGGACCCGGAGCACATCCATACGCCGGGCATTTTCGTCCAGCGGGTGGTGCTGGCTGCCAACGCGGAGAAGCGGATTGAAAAGCGGACTGTTGCCCTTGCGGCCGGTGCGCCGCCCACCGCTGCGGGAACCGGCGCAGAAGCCTCAACAGGACCAGGCAGCAACCAGCAGGCAGGAGCATGAGCATGGACCCGAACAGCCCTGAAGCCCCCCGCCCCGAAGCCGTCCGGCCCGAGTACCGGCGCACAGCCGGCCAGCAGCACGCAGGCTCCGGTGATTCAACCGACCCCGCCGCCGTCAGGGGCTGGACGCGCAACGAGCTGGCGGCCAGGGTGGCAAAGGAGCTCAGCAACGGCCAGTACGTCAACCTCGGCATCGGCATGCCCACGCTGATCCCCAACTACATCCCCGCCGGTGTGGAAGTGGTGCTGCACTCGGAAAACGGAATCCTTGGCGTCGGACCTTACCCGGCGGAGGACGCCGTCGATCCCGACCTGATCAACGCCGGCAAGGAGACCGTCACGGTCAACAAGGGGGCGGCGTTCTTCGACTCGGCTGCCTCCTTCGGCATGATCCGCGGCGGCCACGTGGACGTCGCCGTCCTGGGTGCCATGGAGGTGGCAGCCAACGGCGACCTTGCCAACTGGATGATCCCGGGCAAGATGGTCAAGGGCATGGGCGGTGCCATGGACCTGGTGTTCGGAGCCAAGAAGGTGATCGTGATGATGGAGCACGTGGACCGCAACGGCAACCCGAAGATCGTCCAGCAGTGTTCCCTGCCGCTGACCGGGAAGGGCTGCGTGGACCGGATCATTACCGACCTCGCCGTCATCGACGTTGTTGCTGATGAGACAGGGTCCAGGCTGGTGCTGCGGGAGCTGGCGCCCAACGTCTCACTTGAAGAAGTGGCGGCCGCCACCGGGGCGGAGCTGTTCGAGGAAGACCGGGAACTCACCGTATGACCGATGCGGGCATCAAGGACGACGGCGGGGCACGAGTTATCGAGCAGCGCGGGCTGTACTTCGAGGAGCTGGAGGAGGGTGTCACCTACGCCCACCGTCCCGGCCGCACCGTCACCGAGGCGGACAACGTCCTGTTCACCACGCTCACCATGAATACGCAGGCGCTGCACCTGGATGCTGCCTGGAGCGCAGGCCAGCCCTTCGGCCAACGGCTCGTGAATTCCATGTTCACCCTGGCGACAATGGTGGGCCAGTCCGTGTCCCAGCTGACGCAGGGCACCATCATCGCCCAGCTGGGCCTCACAGACGTCTCTTTCCCGCATCCGCTCTATCACGGCGATACCCTTTACACGGAGACGGTAATCAGCGGAAAACGGCTCTCGGGCTCCCGGCCCGGGCAGGGAATCGTCACCATGGCACACACGGGCCGCAACCAGGACGGCACGGTAGTGGCACTCGCCACTCGGAGCTGCCTGATGTGGACGCGCGAGGCGCATTCGAGGCAACGTGATGGTGGACAACGTGGCCACGGCCAGTCCGACGGAAAACAACCTGACGGCGGACAATTCAACGGCGGACAGGGGAGCGGACAGGAGACAATGCCGGTATGACTTTTGTGATGGGGCCTGCCCTGCTGTTTTGCCCTGCCGACCGGCCGGAGCGCTACCAGAAAGCCGCCACCCGGACGGACGCCGTCATCCTGGACCTTGAGGATGCGGTGGCGCCCGGGGACAAGCAGCGTGCCCGCGGTGCCATCCTCGCCCAGGTGGGGGCCACCGGCGACGTGCCGGAGCTGGAACCAACGCGCACCATCGTCAGGATCAATCCGGCAGGGACCGAGGAGTTTGAGAAGGACCTGCACTGCCTGGCGCACACCCCGTACCGGACAGTCATGCTGGCGAAGGCGGAGACCGCCGAGCAACTGGAAGCCCTGGAGGGCTACCACGTGGTGGCCCTGTGCGAAACGGCGCTGGGAGTGCTCAACGCGCCCGCGATCGCTGCAGCCCCCAACGTGGTCGCACTGATGTGGGGCGCAGAGGATCTGCTGGCAACGCTCGGCGGAACGTCCAGCAGGAAGGATGGCGGCGGCTACCGCGACGTGGCACTTCATGCCCGCTCCTCTGTGCTGCTGGCCGCCCGCGCCTTCGGCAAGGAGGCGATCGACGCCGTCTACGTGAACATCCCCGACCTTGCCGGCCTGGCCGCCGAAGCTGCAGATGCCGTGGCTTCAGGGTTCAGCTCCAAAGCCTGCATCCACCCAAGCCAGGCAGCCGTGGTGCGGGGCGCTTATGCACCGTCGGAGGCAGAGGTCGCCGCCGCTGCCGCGCTGCTGCGCGCGGCATCTGCTGCCGGTTCAGGTGTCTTCCAGTACAACGGGAAAATGATCGACGGGCCCATCCTCAAACACGCAGAGGCCGTTATCCGCCGGGCAGGGGAGCACGTCTAGCTTCTGCTGGCGGCAGGCCTTGTTGATGAACTGCAGCCCTTGTTGATGAACTAATAACCCCGGCGGCCCGGGGACCGCCGAAGGGAGAGCGGCGGGATGGGCTCGTACAGCAGCGTCCGCACCCACCGGTCCCCGGTCTCCCGGAACTCCTTCCGGCTGGCGAACCGGTAGCGGTAGCTGCGGACGCGCACCCAACGCGGCGGGACGCCGTCGAACGGGTCTTGGCGGAGGAGCCGCAGCGTTGGGCGGTCTGCCTCCAGAAGCTTGCCGAGGAAAGCATAAAACCACTCCTCGTGGACGGTCCTGAGCGGCAGGAACCACATCAGCCAGTCCAGCCGGAGATGGTAGGGCGCCCATTGGCGGGGGATCCTGCGGACGTCGCCCGGCTTGCCCTTGAAGCCATACTCCCGCCACTCGGAGGATTCGTCCGGGTCGTCGTCGAGGGTCCCTTCCACCACGATCTCAATCCGCTGCTTGGTGACCGTGCCGAACGCGCCGTAGGTATTGACCAGCTGCCAGCGGTTGAAGCTTGCATTCATGAGCTGGCGGCTGGAGAAGAGGTTGCGCAGGGGCCAATAGCTCAGGACCAGCAGCAGCAAGGTGGCCGCCAGCGTTATGCCAACCCACCACAGCGGGGTCTCCCGGTCGGCGCCGGCCCCTCCGTGCCAGTCCAGGGGGATCGCGGGCAGCACGGCATGGGCCACCGGATCGCTGACCGCGGCGAACGCGAGGACGATGGCGATCCAGTTCAGCCAGGCAAAGTTCCCGGAGGCAACCAGCCACAGCTGCGTGACGATGACGATGCCTGCCGCGATGCTGGCAACCGGCTGGGGCGCGAACAGGAAGAAGGGCACCACCAGCTGGGCGAAGTGGTTTCCGAGCACCTCAACCTTGTGCAGCGGCTTCGGCAGGAGGTGCGCCTGCCGGCTCAGCGGCCCTGGCATCGGCTGGGTTTCATGGTGGTAGTACAGGGCGGTGAGGTCGCGCCATTCCCGCCCGCCGCGGATCTTGATCATCCCCGCGCCGAATTCGAGCCGGAACACCAGCCACACGATCAGGATCAGGATGGTCCGCGGCGGATCAGTCTGGTCCGAGCCCAGGAAAGCGACCGTGAATCCGGCTTCGAGGAGGAGCATCTCCCACCCGAAACCGTAGAACGTCTGGCCCACGTTCACGATGGACATGTACAGCAGCCACAAAACCAGGAAGGCAATGAGCGGAACCCACGGCGGTCCCTGCTGCGGAATGCCGGCCACCAGCAGCGCCGATACCAGGAGCCCCACGGTGCAAACCCACCGCAGGAGCCGGTCCGAGTACCGCCAGCGGAACAGCGTGGGGCGGCGCAGGCGGCTGAACCCCGAAAGGTACTCGGGCACCGGAAGCAGGCCCCGTTCACCCAGCAGCGCCGGGAACTGGTTCAGCGAGGACAGGAACGCAACAAAGAACAGTGCTGCCACCCCCCGCTGCAGCACCTGCCGGGCGAATTCGTATTCCGGCGCATCAAACCAGGAGAGCCACTCCACGCAATCCACGTTACGCTCGCGGTCAGCGCGCTTGCCACTAGGATCGAGGGATGTTTGTACTGGTGCTCGCGGCCGTTGTTGCAGGCGCGCTGGCCCAGCGGATTGCAGGACTCGGCTTCGGACTGCTCGTCTCGCCGGTGCTGGTGGTGCTCCTTGGGCCGTTTGACGGCGTGATGATCATAAACCTCTGCGGCGCCTCGTCATCCCTCCTCATCCTTTCCAGAGTCTGGCGGCACGTGGCCTGGAAGAAGTATTTCGGCCTGGCCCTGGCCGCCCTTGCCGGCGTACTGCCGGGCGCCTGGCTGGCCAGCAACGTGCCGGAAGCACCGCTGGAGATCTGCATCGGACTCCTGCTGATCATCGCGCTGCTCGCCTCCCAGCGGCTGACCCGCAGTACCTGGCGGGCCAGCGGACCGGTTCCCATGGCCTCCCTGGGCTTTTCAAGCGGCCTCATGAACGCTGCCGCGGGTGTTGGCGGCCCAGCCATTACGGCTTACGCCATAGCGTCGCGCTGGGACCAGAAAAGCTTCAGTGCAACCCTCCAGCCTTACTTCATCACCACCGGCTTCACCTCGCTGATCAGCAAATATATGCTGTCCGGCGGACACGTTCCGGGGTTGGAGAGCTGGCAATGGCTTGCCATCCTCGCGGCGATGATCGCAGGGATCGTGGCCGGCGACCTGCTGTCCGGGCGGGTTCAACCGGCGGCTGCGCGCCGCATCGTCACCGTCATCGCCTACCTCGGAGCCGTCGCCACCCTGGGCAAGGGCCTGCTGGAGCTGGCCGCAGCCTGAGAGCCGTACCGCACACCAGCGGTTCCCCGCTGCGCCCACAAACATGTTTTGCTGGACCTATGACACCTGTTGCGGTGTCGGAGATGCTTGCCCCGGCCCAACTCGCCGCCAGGTTGCCCATCCTCGCGGACTTCCGGGGCAAAGCCATGGTCGATGCAGACGGCGGTGCCATCCGCACCCGCGCCGCCTTCAGCGCGCTGGCCGGGAAACTGAAAGACGCGCTGGTGGCGGACCACGTGCTGGCCGTCCGGCACACTGCCGCCGGAGATGTGGAGGTGCGAACCGGAACCCGCGTCGACCGGTTCGACCACGTGGTCCTCTGTGCGGGGCGCGGCACGGCAGGGCTGGCACGTGGTGCGGGGCTGGACATCCCGGTCGGGCTTGCCGCCCACGCCCGCGTGACGTTCCGCGTGCGCGCTGACGTGAACGCTCCGCTGCCGACGTTCCAGGACGCCAGCGGGGTTTTCGGGGAGACAGGTGTTTATGCCGCACCCTCAGCAGACAACCGGCGCTACGCGGTGGGCCTGAGCGAAACAACCGAAGTGCACCAGGACGGGAGCGTGGTCGACCCCACCTCCCTCGAGTCGCTTTGTGCCCGTGCCTCCGCGTATGTCCGGCAGGCGCTGCCTGGCCTGGATCCTGAACCGGTTGACTACGTTCACTGCTGGGTGACCCGGCTGCCCTGGGGAGACGACGGCGTGGGTATCTGGTCTGCGGGGAAGATTAGCGCCGTCGCCGGCCACAACCTCTTCAAGCAGGCGCCGGCACTGGGGGAGGCGCTGGCAGAAACGGCTCTGTCCGGCGTCGTTCCTGCTGTCCTGCGGCCGGAATCGCGGCTCGGGCAATCCTGAGCAGGCTGCTCGCTGTCCCCCCGTGCTTCGCGGCATTTTCCGGCCTGTACCGTGCGGGATACTTAAGCAATGCAGCCACGCAGAATCGTCCTCCTCGGATCCACCGGTTCCATCGGCACCCAGGCGATTGACGTCGTCGACGGCGCCCCGCACCTTTTCGAAGTGGTGGCACTCAGCGCCGGAGGAGGCGACCTCGAGCTACTGGCCCGCCAAGCTGTTCACACCGGGGCCGCTGTGGTCGGCATTGCAGGCGGTGACACCGGGAAGCTGTCAACGCTGATTGGCGAGGCAGCCGCTGCAGCAGGGAAGGACGCATACCGGCCTGACATCATCGCCGGACCGGACGCCGCCACGAGGATCGCCGGGATTGAAGCTGACGTGGTGCTCAACGGAATCACCGGTTCCATCGGCCTTGCCCCCACCCTGGCCGCGCTGAAGTCCGGCGCCACCCTGGCACTGGCCAACAAGGAATCCCTCATCGTGGGCGGATCCCTGGTGAAGGCCGCAGCGCGGGAAGGCCAGATCGTGCCCGTCGATTCCGAGCACTCCGCCATCGCCCAATGCCTGCGTTCAGGGTCGGCGGCGGAAGTGGAAAAACTGATCCTCACCGCCTCAGGTGGTCCCTTCCGAGGCAGGAGCAAGGACGAACTGCATGGGGTGAGTCCGCAGGAAGCCCTGGCCCATCCCACCTGGGACATGGGTGTGATGGTCACCACCAATTCGGCCACGCTGGTCAACAAGGGGCTGGAGGTCATCGAGGCGCACCTGCTGTTCGACGTGCCGCTGGACCGGATCGACGTCGTTGTCCATCCGCAGTCAGTGGTGCACTCCATGGTGCAGTTCATCGACGGGTCCATCATTGCCCAGGCCTCCCCGCCGGACATGCGCCTCCCCATCGCCCTGGGGCTCGGCTGGCCAGACCGGGTGGCCAAGGCTGCCGCCCCCTGCGACTGGACGCGGGCAGCCACGTGGACGTTTGAGCCGCTGGATACCCAGGCCTTTCCCGCCGTCGGGCTTGCCAAGGACGCCGCACGGCAAGGCAGCACGTTCCCCGCCGTTTTCAATGCGGCCAACGAGGAAGCGGTGACCGCCTTCCATGCCGGGCGCATCCGGTTCACCGACATCGTGGACACCATCGGGGACGTCCTCAGCGAACACTCAGGGTCCTCCGGGCTGACGGTGGAGTCGGTGCTGGATGCTGAAGGCTGGGCACGTGCCCGCACCCACGAACGTTTAGCAGTCAGCAGTCTCTAGGAAGCAGCAGCGCGCCAATGACCCCCCTTCTCCTCTTTGTCCTCGGTGTCGTCTTTGTGGCGGTCGGCATTGCGGCCTCCATCGCGCTCCATGAAGTGGGCCACCTCGTGCCGGCCAAACTCTTCAAGGTCCGCGTCACCAAGTACATGATCGGCTTCGGGCCCACCCTGTGGTCCCGGCGAAAGGGCGAAACCGAGTACGGCGTGAAGGCCATCCCGCTGGGCGGCTACGTATCCATGATCGGGATGTACCCGCCCAACAAGGACGACGGTTCCGTCCGTCCATCCAGCACCGGCATGTTCCAGACCCTGGCGAGCGAGGCGCGGTCCATGGCGCATGAGGAAGTGGGCCCGGGCGACGAAAACCGGGTGTTCTACCGGCTTCCGGTGTGGAAGAAGATCATCGTGATGCTCGGCGGTCCCGCCATGAACATGGTCCTCGGCGTGCTCCTCACCGCTGTCCTGCTCATGGGGTTCGGGATTGCCACCGCCACCACCACCATCTCGGACGTTTCCAAGTGCCAGGTGGCGGCAGGGGAGACCGTGGATCCGGATTCGGCGGACTGCAGGCTGACACCTGCCGCAGCGGCCGGGCTCAAGCCCAACGACACCGTTACGTCCTTCGACGGAAAGACCGTCACCAGCTGGGAACAGCTGACGGAATGGATCCGGGCGTCGGCGGGGCGCGAGGTTCCCATCACCGTTGAACGCGGCGGTGTCCAGGTGTCCACCACGGTGACCCCGGTACTGTCGGCCCGGCCCGTCATCGGGGTGGACGGGCGCCAGGAAACGGACGACGCCGGCAACCTCCGGTACCAGGACGTCGGCTTCCTGGGAATCGGTGCGCAGACTGAACTGGTCGCACAGCCGGCGTCGTCGGTCCTCCCAATGGCAGGGGAGAACATCCGTCAGGTGGCAGGGGTGGTGTTCAACCTTCCGGCACGCGTAGTGGGTGTGGCCAAGGCCGCGTTCAGCGAGGAGCCCCGCGACCCCAACGGCCCCATCAGCGTGGTGGGAGTGGGGCGGGTGGCCGGTGAAGTGGCCGCCATGGAAGAAATTCCTGTCCAGTCCCGCATTGCCGCCCTGATCGGGCTGCTGGCCGGGCTGAATTTTGCCCTGGCGGTGTTCAACCTGATCCCGCTGCTGCCCCTGGACGGCGGACACGTTGCCGGTGCCCTGTACGAGGGTGCCCGTCGTCAGGTGGCCAGGCTGTTCGGCAAACCTGATCCCGGAGCCTTCGACATCGCCAAGCTGCTGCCGGCGACCTACGTGGTGGCCGCGCTGCTGATGGGCATGAGTGCGCTCCTTATCTACGCCGACATCGTGAAACCGGTGAACCTTTTCGGCTGACGGAGCGTAGCAGCCTCCCGTACCGGCCTTTTCAGCTGCTATCGGCTGATATTCAGAAATCAGCCGAAAGTGATTGATCGTGGCAGATCCGCTCCCTATGGTTGAGGGATGTACGTTCTCACCATTGACCAGCGGGGCAGCAGCTCCGACATAGACCGCGTGCCCGGGTTGATTGCCGACCTTCGCCATTTGGCGCCCGCCCACTTCGAACGGTCAGTAGGGGATGAACTGCAGGGCGTGGTGGAACACGCCGCCGAGGCGGTGGACATCGCCCTCCATGCGCTGCGCAGCGGCTACTGGTATGTCGGCATCGGCATCGGTGCCGTGCACTTGGCCGAAGGGGGCAGCCCGCGTGAAGGGTCCGGCAGCGGTTTCGTGGCTGCGCGCAAAGCCGTGGAACTGGCCAAGGCAGCCGCCGGGCAGGTTCCGTTGTCAGTAGTCTCCGGCACTATGGTCCGAGGAAAGGAAACGAAGGCCCACATCCAGGAAGGCGCCATGGCCAGTGCAAATGCCCAGGCTGTGCTTCGGCTGCTCGGGCGCGTGGTGCAGCAGCGCACCCCGGCGCAGTGGCGCGTCGTGGACCGGCTGCGGGCCCTCCCCGGCGAGGGCAGGCATGGCAGCCAGAAACAGGTGGCGCGGGAACTTGGAATAACCGAGCAATCGGTGAGCCGTGCCGTGCTCAGGTCAGGCTGGCAGGAAGAATGGGCGGCGAGGCCCGCAGCCGCAATGCTCCTGGACCATGCGCATTCAAGAATCACGCATTCAGAGGTTGCCGGCACCTGATGGAAGGAGACCGGTGAACGCACTCTGGATTACGGCTGCACTGCTTGTTGCCGGGTTCGCTGGATGGCCCGTGACCGCGCTGGTGTTCCGGCTGGCCAGGACCATCGACGACAAGGCTGACGCTGCGAAGGCCGCAGAAGAGAGGAAGCGGGCAGCAGAGGACCCCTCGGCGGACGTCACCGTGGACCCCCGGCCCGCTGCCGGCCAAAGCGTCGACGGCGAGCTGACCGCGGCAAGCGAACCGCCGCCGTCGGGAAGTCCCGGCTCCGAACCTGTGGCGCCCACCCAGCGGATCCTCCGGGGCGGCGCAATCATTGGGATCCTGGAGCGGCTGGGCGTGTGCCTGGCAATTCTTACCGGGCAGCCTGTTGCCATCGCCTACATTGTTGCCATCAAAGGCCTGGGCAGGTTCGCAGAGCTGAAGGAAACGCCTGTTGCGGCTGAACGGTTCATCATCGGGACCTTGACCTCCATGCTGTGGGCGGCGGGAACAGCAGCAGTCGTCAAGGTGATGTTCCTGTCCTGACAACCCATTCCGCAGCCGCCGGCAATCCGCCAGCTTCCTGCGCCGGATGGGTGCCAAGGCAGGCAGGGCGATAGGGTAGCGGTATGACAGTTTTTGCCGTTGAGTACGTTTATGCCGCCGAATCCGCTGAAGAACGCAACGCCGTGCGGCCGGCGCACCGCGAATGGACCGCAGGCCTTGCCCAGGACGGCGCCATCCTGGCCAGCGGTCCCTACGGTGACGGTGCCGGTGCGCTGCTGATCTTCAAGGCTGCCGACGGGGCTGCCCTCAACTCAATCCTCAAGCAGGACCCGTTCGCCGCCGCCGGTGTTATTGCCGGCACCCGCATCACCGAATGGTCCCCAATAACCGGCATGCTGGCCGGCCTCGCCGCCTAAAGCCGCCCCTTTCAATCTCAAGGAGTCCTCGTGACCTCGGTCAGCCTGGGAATGCCCTCAGCACCGCCACCCGTCCTTGCCCCCCGTCGCAAGACGCGGCAGATCAAAGTCGGCTCTGTGGGGGTCGGCTCAGATTTCCCCATCAGCGTGCAGTCGATGACCACCACGCCCACCACGGACATCAACGCAACCCTGCAGCAAATCGCGGAACTCACAGCCTCCGGTTGCGACATCGTGCGTGTAGCCTGCCCCTCCGCCGATGACGCTGAGGCGCTGCCCATCATCGCCCGGAAGTCCCAGATTCCGGTGATCGCGGACATCCACTTCCAGCCCAAGTATGTCTTCGCGGCAATCGAAGCAGGCTGTGCGGCGGTGCGGGTGAACCCCGGCAACATCCGCAAGTTCGACGACCAGGTCAAGGAGATCGCCGCCGCCGCCCGCGACCACGGAACCTCCATCCGCATCGGTGTGAACGCCGGATCCCTGGAGCCGGGCATCCTCAAGAAGTACGGCAAGGCAACCCCCGAAGCGCTCGTGGAGTCCGCCGTCTGGGAAGCGTCGCTCTTTGAGGAGCACGGATTCCACGACTTCAAGATCTCAGTCAAGCACAACGATCCGGTCGTCATGGTGGCAGCCTACGAGATGCTGGCCGAGAAGGGCGACTGGCCCCTCCATCTTGGCGTTACCGAGGCAGGCCCCGCCTTCCAGGGGACCATCAAGTCTGCTACGGCCTTCGGTGCCCTGCTGTCGCGGGGTATCGGCGACACCATCCGCGTTTCCCTCTCCGCCCCGCCGGTGGAGGAGATCAAGGTGGGCAACCAGATCCTGCAGTCCCTCAACCTGCGTCCCCGCAAACTGGAAATCGTCTCATGCCCCTCCTGCGGCCGGGCCCAGGTGGACGTGTACACGCTCGCCGAGCAGGTCACGGCCGGGCTGGAGGGAATGGAGATCCCCCTGCGCGTGGCAGTCATGGGCTGCGTGGTCAACGGTCCCGGTGAAGCACGTGAAGCCGATCTTGGCGTTGCGTCCGGCAACGGCAAGGGCCAGATCTTTGTGAAGGGTGAAGTCATCAAGACTGTTCCCGAGAGCCAGATTGTTGAGACACTGATCGAAGAGGCCATGCGTATCGCCGAAGAGATGGGGGAGGCCGATGGCGAAGATGCTGTCAAGGGTAGCCCCGTGGTTAGCGTCTCGTAAGGACGTCCCCGATCCGCCGGGGATATCCGTCCGCACCCTTGACGGGGAGGACACTGCCGCACTGAGGCTCCTGGCGCAGCGTGATCCGGTCACGAACGTCTTCATGCTTGCGCACCTGCGCGCTGCCGGCACCGCCGCACCCACCAGCGGCGGCGCCGGCGTCCTTGGCGTGTTCGAGGACGGCGTGCTGGCGGGTGCGTGCTGGGCCGGCGCCAACCTGGTCCCCGTCCAGCTTGATCCTGATTTGGCGGGAGTGGTGGCTGTCGCCGCAAACGCATCCGGCCGCCGCTACGCGTCCGCCTTCGGACCGGCACCCGCAGTCCTTGCCCTGCACGCTGAACTGGTTGAGCTGGGACACCGGGCGCACGAAGTGCGCCCGGACCAGCCGTTGATGACCATTGAACAGGCACCGTCCGTGGAGCCGAACCCCGGGCTCGCGCTGGGTAACCTGGCAGATTTTGACCGGATCCTGCCCGCCTGCGCCGCCATGTTCGAAGAAGAGGTGGGATATTCCCCTTTCCTCGGCGGACGGGAGTTCTACAGCCGCAGGGTGGAGGGCCTGATCCGGCAGGGCCATTCTTTGGTGCATATCAATGAAGCCCGTGAGGTGGTGTTCAAGGCTGAACTTGGCGCCGTCACCCCGGACGTCACGCAGGTCCAGGGCGTCTGGATGAACCCGCTCCACCGTGGCCAGGGCTTGAGCGCAGGTTACATGGCCGCCGTCGTGGAGCAGGCACAGAAGATCGCCCCCATCACAAGCCTTTACGTCAACGGCTTCAACACCCGCGCCCGGGCAACCTATGAACGGGTCGGTTTCCGGCAGGTGGGGACCTTCGCCACCGTCCTCTTCTAGCTGGCGCCCTCTTCCAGGAACTGCTCGTCAGCAGCGGGAAAAGAGGGAAAATACTTGTCAACGTGCGCGTCATCACATAGGTTCGATCTAGCTGCGCTGGAGTGGCGTGGGCGGTCTCACCAGTCCTCACCAGTACTTAAGCGATCACGGCGTCGAGCCACGCCCGGATGCGATGACCAGCCTCTTGGGGGGCCAGGGGCTTTGCTGTCCGGGCGTGGCTCAACTGTTTTCCCTGCCGGGTATTGAAGGCGGCGTTCCGGCCGGTCGCGCCCGGCCGTGGGCGGCTGCGGACCCGCCGCCGGGAATCGTCCCGCCAGCCGGTAGATTAGTACCCAGACGAAATCCCGGCCCTGCTGCTTAAGCACTTCCCCAGAAACGGATACCCACCCGTGGTTATACGACTGTCCCAGCTGTTCCTGCGCACCCTGCGTGAAGATCCCGTCGACGCCGAGGTTGCCAGCCACCGGCTCCTGGTGCGCGCAGGCTACATCCGGCGCGCCGCCCCCGGCATCTACACCTGGCTGCCGCTGGGACTCAGCGTCCTGCGCAAAGTCGAAGCTGTCATCCGCGAGGAGATGGCTGCCATTGGTGCCCAGGAAGTCCACTTCCCGGCGCTCCTGCCCCGCGAACCCTACCAGGCCACCAACCGCTGGACCGAGTACGGCGAGGGCCTGTTCCGGCTCCAGGACCGCAAGGGCGCCGATTACCTGCTGGCCCCCACCCATGAGGAAATGTTCACCCTGCTGGTCAAGGACCTGTATTCCTCGTACAAGGACCTGCCGCTGAGCCTCTACCAGATCCAGAACAAGTACCGTGACGAGGCGCGGCCGCGCGCGGGCCTGCTGCGCGGCCGCGAGTTCATCATGAAGGACTCCTACTCGTTCGACGTCGACGACGCCGGCCTGGACGCCAGTTACGCGGCCCACCGCGGCGCCTACCTGCGCATCTTCGAACGGCTCGGCCTGGAAGTCATCCCGGTCACCGCCACTGCCGGGGCCATGGGCGGGTCCAAGAGCGAGGAATTCCTGCACCCCACTGAAATCGGCGAGGACACGTTCGTCCGCTCCGCCGGCGGCTACGCAGCGAATGTCGAGGCCGTCACCACTGTCGTCCCCGGGGAGATCGACTTCAGCGACGCCCCAGCAGCCGTCGTCCGCGACACCCCGGATACCCCCACTATCGATACACTGGTCACCGCCTCCAATGAGCTGGCCCCCCGGAGCGAGGCCGACGGCGGCGCGTGGACTGCCGCCGACACGCTGAAGAACGTGGTGCTCGCCGTGACGCTGCCCACCGGCGAGCGTCAACTGGTGGTTATCGGCGTCCCCGGCGACCGCGGCGTGGACCTCAAGCGTGTCGAGGCCAACATCGGCTCCTTCCTGCCGATCGCCGGTGAAATAGGCCTCGAAGCCGCCAACGACGAAGACCTCAAGAAGCAGCCCCGCATCGTCAAGGGCTACCTCGGCCCCGGCATGTCCCTTGAGGAACCGCTGCTGGGCACCGAGAGCGCAACGAAGCTGCTGTACCTGGTGGATCCGCGCGTGGTCCGCGGCACCAGCTGGATCACCGGGGCCAACGAGGCCGGCAAGCACGTGTACGGCCTGGTGGCAGGCCGCGACTTTACCTGGGACGGCGTCATCGAGTGCACCGAAGTCCGCGAGGGCGACCCGGCCCCGGACGGCTCCGGTCCCCTGGAGACCGCCCGTGGAATCGAAATGGGCCACATTTTCCAGCTGGGCCGCAAGTACGCCGAAGCCCTGGAGCTGAAAGTGCTGGACCAGAACGGCAAGCAGGTGACCGTCACCATGGGCTCCTACGGAGTCGGCGTCACCAGGGCCGTTGCCGCGCTGGCGGAGTCCAACCATGACGCCAGGGGGCTCGTGTGGCCGCGGGCTGTTGCGCCTGCGGATGTCCACGTGGTGGCTGTGGGCAAGGGCGAGGAAATCTTCGCCACGGCCGGGCGGCTGGCAGCGGACCTCGAAGCAGCAGGGCTCGACGTCCTTCTCGACGACCGGCCCAAGGTCTCGCCGGGCGTCAAGTTCGGGGACGCGGAACTGGTAGGGGTTCCCACCATCCTGGCTGTCGGCCGCGGGCTGGTGGACGGCGTGGTGGAGATCAAGGACCGGCGCAGCGGCGACGCCGAGAACGTGGCGGTGGACAAGGCCGTTGATTACGTGGTCAACGCTGTCCGCACCAGCTGACTTCGGTGGAGTTCGGACTCGAATCGCTGGGGCTGACGACACTCCTCCTGATCGTGCTGGCTGGTTTCGCCGCCGGCTGGGTTGATGCAGTGGTGGGCGGGGGCGGGCTGATCCAGCTCCCCGCCCTGCTGCTGGTCCCGGGGATCACGCCCGTTCAGGCACTGGCCACGAACAAGATGGGGTCCATCTTTGGTACCGCCACCAGCGCCGCCACGTATTACCGGCGGGTGGGCCCGGACCTGAAGACGGCTCTGCCCATGGCCGTGATCGCCCTCGCGGGCAGCTTCGGAGGTGCTGTGCTGGCGGCTGCGCTGCCCGCCAGTGTCTTCAAGCCCATCATCGTCACCGCGCTGGTCGCCGTAGCGCTTTTCACCGCGCTGAAACCGGACGTTGGCGGCATCACCGCCTTGCGCCATGGCGGCCACAAGCATTACGTGGTGGCCTGCCTCATTGGTGGCGTGATCGGTTTCTACGACGGCCTCATCGGGCCCGGAACCGGTTCCTTCCTGGTCATCGCGCTGGTCTCGGCCATGGGTTACGCCTTCCTGGAGGCCAGCGCCAAAGCCAAGATCGTCAACATGGCCACCAACGCCGGGGCACTGTTGTTCTTCCTGCCCCACGGCTCGCTGCTGTGGGGGCTGGGCCTGCTGTTGGGTGCGGCCAACATGGCCGGCGGATACCTGGGCGCCAGGACAGCCGTGAAGCAGGGCAGCCGCTTTGTCCGGGTGGTCTTCTTGCTGGTGGTGTCGGCCCTCATCATCAAGCTCGGCTACGACGTCTGGCAGGAAAACTTCGTCTGACGGCCGCCGGCATCGAGGACTCGTGTGCGCCGGGTTTCCGGGCGTAGCATGCAGGTATGTCACACGGGGACGACGAGTATGCCCGGGCTTTGGCAGCGGCAGCCCGCCACTCAACTGCCTGGTTGCGCAGCCTCCGGGAGCGGCCGGTGGGGCCTGCACTTCCCGCCCACGACCTCACTGCGGCCTTCGGCGGGCCGCTGCCGCAGGAAGGGACGCCGGCTGAGGAAGTGGTCGACTTCCTGGCACGGACGGCGGAGCCGGGACTCATGGCCATGCCCTCCGGCCGGTTCTTCGGCTGGGTGATTGGCGGGACCATTCCTGCCGCCCTTGCTTCTGACTGGCTGGTAAGCGCATGGGACCAGAATGCAGGGCTGCGGTATGCCACCCCGGCCACCGCTGCCATCGAGGAGGGCGCAGGTAAGTGGCTCCTCGAGCTGCTGGGGCTTCCCGCCGGTTCTGACGTTGGCTTCGTCACCGGCGCCACGATGGCAAACTTCACCGGAATGGCCGCTGCACGGTGGCGGCTGCTGGCCGAGGCCGGCTGGGACCTGGACCGGGACGGGCTGTTTGGGGCTCCCCGGATCCGCAGCTTCGTTGGCCGGGAACGGCATGACACCGTGGACCTGGGGCTGCGCTACCTCGGCCTGGGCAAACCCGCGGTGGTGGAGGCCGATGAGCAGGGGCGGCTGATTCCGGAAGCGCTGGATGCAGTCCTGGCGGAAGGATCCGGGCCGGCGCTCGTGTGCCTGCAGGCAGGAAACCTGCATTCAGGCGCGTTCGATCCCTTCCCCGAAGCCATCGCCGTTGCAAAAAAGCACGGCGCCTGGGTCCATATTGACGGTGCTTTTGGCCTGTGGGCAGCTGCCGTTCCGGAACTCCGGCACCTGACCTCCGGGCACGGGGATGCCGACTCCTGGGGAACCGATGCGCACAAGACGCTCAACGTCCCGTACGACTGCGGGATTGCCATTGTCAGTGACCCCTCAGCCCTCCGCTCCGCCATGGGTCTTCACGCCAGCTATCTGGTGCATGACGCCGAAGGCCCCGGCGATCCCTTCGAAAAGGTCCCGGAGCTTTCCCGCCGCGCACGCGGTGTTCCCGTATGGGCAGCCCTCAAGAGCCTGGGCCGGGACGGAGTGGAGGCGCAGGTGCGGGGCATGGCAACCGCGGCCTCGGACATTGCTGCGGGACTGGCCCGAATTGACGGCGTGGAGGTGCTGAACGACGTCAACTACACGCAGGTGTCCCTGGCGTTTGGCGACGACGCCACCACCCGGGCAGTGACCGAACGCATCATCGGTGAAGGCAGGGTTTGGATGTCCGGTTCCCGCTGGCAGGGCCGGGACATCCTGCGGGTGTCGGTCAGTAACTGGCAAACCGGCGGGGAAGAGGTACGCACTGCCGTGGACGCTGTGAACTCCGCGCTCTCTGCAGTGCGCGGTAAGTGAGCTGACCCGCCGGAATTCGGCTCTTGCGTGGGACTTCGGCTGCCGAGCGGGGATTCGGCTGCCGCTCGAAGCCAGCTGGCGGGAGCCGCCACCTGCCCGGGATGCGTCGGTCAGGCCGTGATGAAGGCCTGCCCCGGCTCCGGCAACGCATGCGCCGGGGGAAGCCCGTCAAGAGTCCGGCCCGCGAGCGTGCTTGCCACCCAGAGCGACCGGGCCAGGTCTCCCTGATGGCCCGGCAGCCCGGCGTACCACAGCGCGTTGGCAACCTCCCGGGCCACGCCCCACTGCCGGGCAACCTCGGGATCAAGGCCGGCGGCCATGGTGAAATCCGCGCAGCGCTGCCGCAGGCCTGATTCAGGCCGGTTGAGCGGCAGATCCTGCAGCCGGTTCCATAACAGCGGTGCCACACCGAACTCCGGCTCGCCGATCATAGGCTGCGGGTCGATGGCGGCGTAAGCATCCGCCGTCGGCTTTCCTTCCGCGGCCGCGGTGCCTGGCCTGACCAGGATGTTGAGGTAATGGAGGTCCGCGTGGACCAGGGCGTCACGGGCGGTCCGCCGTCCCACCGCGCCGCGGGTCTGGCACACCTCCAGCGCCGCTTCCAGCAACCAACGCGGAAAGGGCCGTCCCAGGTGTTCCCAGTGCGCCGGCAGGTCATCGCTCCACTGCTCTGCCCGTGCAGCGAGTGCTCGAACTCCCGCCACTCCGGCCGATCGTCGGGAACAAGGCTCAGCTGCCGGACCACCCCGCCCCAGACGGCCATGGCCTCATCCATCGGGACGGCAGCGAGCGAGCGCCCGGCGTCCAGCCTTTCAAGGAGCATGGAACAGGTGCCTGCATCGGATGCAATCAGGCGCACGGCGCCCTGTCCGCCCCAGAGCGCCAACGCATGGCGCTCCACCCGGGCCTCATCGTGCGGGAAGGCGATCTTGAGGGCAGCGGGGCCGCCGTCCTCCTGCAGCACCGGAAGAACCAGGGCGCCGTGGCCGTGCCAGGGCATGGCACCCGGGCCGAGGCCGCAGACAAGCGCCCACCGTTCCAGCAGGGTTCCGGCGAGATCGGGCAGGGAGTGGAGCCACGCACGTCCTTCATGCGTGCGGGCGTATCTTGCGGCAAGGTCCGGGGGAACAGGCAGTACGGCTGGCTGGCTCATCGGACCAAGCCTACGTGCAGTGCCCTTCCGCTGGCCCGCCGGCGGCAAGCCTCCGGTGAATGACCCCCAAGCCAGGTCCCTCCCGCTTGGTAACCCCTGCACGGGACAACCCCTGCGCCCTGTAACTTTTACACCACACCCGTGGCACCCAACAGGCTGCCGATGCTGAAGGTTGCTGCGAGAGCCAGGGCGCCGCCGGCCACCACCCGCATGGCTGCCCGTGTCTTTGACCCGCCACCGATCCAGGCACCGAGTCCGCCGGTCAGCGCAAGTGCCACCAGAACCATGACGAAGGTCAGGGGAACCCGGATATCCGGCGGCGGAAGCAGGATGGCCAGCATGGGCAGGATCGCGCCGATGGTGAAAGCAACAGCCGAAGCAAAAGCGGCGTGCCAGGGGCTCACGATGTCAGTCTCGTTGATATTGAGTTCGGCGGAGAGATGCGCCGCCAGGGGGTCGTGGGCCGTGAGCTCCTCGGCCACCTTGCCAGCAGTTTCCGGGCTGAGTCCCTTGGCGAGATAGATCCCGGTGAGTTCTGCAAGTTCCTCGTCCGGCTGCTCGGCCAGTTCCCGCCGTTCCTTCTCAATCAGTGCACGCTGGCTGTCGCTTTGGCTGCTGACGGAGACGTATTCGCCCAGTGCCATGGACACTGCACCGCCCACCAGGCCAGCTGCTCCCGCGGCGAGGATGGGCCCGGATTCCGAGGTGGCGCCCGCTACGCCCACCACGATCGCCGCAACGGAAACGATGCCGTCATTGGCGCCAAGGACGCCCGCCCGCAGCCAATTCAGCCGCTGGGCAATGTCATTGGCGTGCGGCTCCGTCTCCAGGTGGCGGTCAAGGTCGGGGCCTGCGGCGTCAGCCCGTGCCGGTTCCTGTGCATCCATGCCTTCAGCAAACCATCTGAAGTTCTTCGCGGCCACCCTGCTTCACGGCATGTGCGGGCCGTCAGTGGGGGACCGGCCAGGAACGAACGCGGGCAGGCGTTCCTCAGTTGCCTGCACGCGTCACCGCCGGCATTAGGCTCTCCGCCTGTTCCGGGAGTTCCGGCAGTTGGCCCGCGTCAAGGAGGATGCCGGGCACGGGTCCGGGGTCGCCGCCCCAGCGGGCAACGCGCCGTGCTGTTTCCTCAAGGGCGGAAATTGCCCACTTCCGCAGGCCGCCGTCAGCCTGCGAAACGACGTCCCCATAGGCAGGCAGTGCGGCGAGTTCCAGTTTGGCCAGCCCGGCTGCCGGCGCGGCGAGGAATTCAGCGCCCAGTACATAACCCGGCTGTTGAGCGCCCGGATCGCTGCAGGCTGCACTGGAATGGGCGGAGGCTTCGGCGGCAAGTTCCTGATGCTGGTCCAGGAAGGCAGCGGCGGTGGCGGCGTCGGCCGGGGCGAGCCGTGGAAGTGCGGCCTGGTAGGCGTAAACGCTGCGCTGTTCCACTGCAACCGCCATGGACAAGGCACTGCCCAGTCCGGCAGGGGTGCCTGCTGTGCTTGTTTCCTGTCCCGCTTCCTCCCCGGCGGATTCAGTTCCCGCAGGCCCCGGCCGCGGAGAGGGGCAGGAGGTCGGCGTGGGGCCGGTTCCCGCCGCATCCGCGGGCGGGGCGCTGGTCTCCCGCATGGCGGTGGCCGTCCCTGGCCGGGCGTGGGGGAGTGGATCTCCCGGGACGCCGACCGAGGCGGCCATGGTCTCCGCCGCAAGCAACTGGGCCGTGCCGGTCCCGGCCAGGAGCCGCGCCATCCCGCCGTGGGCCTTTTCCGCATCGGTGAGGCGTTGAACCCCGCTGGCCGAGAGCGCGGAAGCCAGTTCCCCGGGAGTTGGAACATGTGCCGGGGCCGCCGTCGTTGCTGCCGGCGGACCCGGCTCCTGCTGGGAAAGCGGGCCTGACGGGGAAGAATCTGCCGCCGTGGCCTCCGCCGCCGGCGAGGAACCGGGCGCTGTTGGCCGCGCTGTCGGGAGAGAATCCGACGGCGACAGGAGGGCGCGTGCCTGCAGGGTCAGCAACGTCACAGTTGCGTCCAATACCGCAGGGTTCACGGGGGCGCCGGCAGCAGGGGTCGCCAGATGCACGGCGGCTGCGCGAAGACGCAAGGTTTCCTGCAGGGCGGCCGCCCGGGCCTGCTCCGGGAAGGGCGGCACCGCGGCGGGAGGCGGAGCCGCGGGAATCAGCCCGAATCCGAGGCTCAGGACAAGGAGTGCAGTGAAGGCAAGGACGGCATACCGGAAATAGCGCAGCGCGGGGCGGTTTTCCGGATTGTCGGCTTTCACAACAGACCATGGTGTCACGCCGGCGGGGAAACTCCGTCCCACCGGACCGGTAAAATAGCTACGCTAGTAAGCAGAACATCATCTATAGGGAGGCGGCCGGCATCGTGAGCAATGCAGAAGCCACGGCTTCATCAGGAAATCCGGAAGCGGCCCGGCTCCGCGCGCTCCTTGAACCCTCGGTCCAGGCGAACCGCCTGTACCTGGAGGACGTGGCCATCGTGCCCGGTTCGCACCGGGTGGTCCATGTGGTGGTGGACCTGCCGCAGGAGGAAACCGGCGGCGTCAGCCTTGACGTCATTGCAGACATTTCAAAGGTCCTCTCCGACGTCCTGGATAATGATCCAGGAGACGACGGACGCCCCTACGATCTTGAGGTCTCCTCTCCCGGCGTCGGACGCCCCCTGACAGAACCCCGCCACTGGCACCGGGCCAAGGGCCGCATGGTCAAGGTCAACGTGCTCCAGGGCGGGAACGTCACCGGCCGCATCCAGTCCGTGGACGACGCCGGGGTGACGATCATCCCGGAGATCGCCGTCAAAAAGGGCATGAAGCCCAAGCAGGGTGACCCCATAAAGCTTCCTTTCGACAGGATCCGCAACGGAAAAGTCGAGATCGAATTCAGCCACCTCTCCGAGGACGGTCTGGAACCTGAACACAATGGACCTTCTGAGGAGGCCTGATGGATATTGACATGAGCGCACTGAGGCTTCTGGAGCGTGAGCGTGAAATCCCGCTGGACCTCCTGATCCCCACCATCGAGCAAGCGCTCCTGGTGGCCTACCACAAGTCGCCGGGTGCCCACGAAAAGGCCCGTGCCGAGCTGGACCGCAAGAGCGGCCATGTGACCATTTGGGCTGTGGAGATTGACGACGACGGCGCTCCCATTGGCGAATTTGAGCACACCCCCGAGGGATTCGGCCGCATTGCCGCCAGCACCGCCCGCCAGATCATCCTGCAACGGCTGCGCGACGTTGAAGACGACAACGTCCTGGGCGAGTTCAAGGGCCGCGAGGGTGAACTCGTGTCCGGCACCATCCAGCAGGGCAACAACCCCCACATGATCCAGGTGAACCTGGGATCGGTGGAGGCGCTCCTGCCGCCGCCCGAGCAGGTGCCCGGCGAGAAGTACGTCCACGGAAACCGCCTCCGTGCCCTGGTCATCGACGTTCACCGCGGCTCGAAGGGCCCGTCTGTCACCCTGTCCCGGTCCCACCCTGGACTGGTCCGCAAGCTCTTCGAACTTGAGGTCCCGGAGATCGCAGACCGCTCCGTCGAGATTGTTGCGCTGGCCCGGGAAGCCGGCCACCGGACCAAGATCGCGGTCAAGGCAAACGTTCCCGGCATCAACGCCAAGGGCGCCTGCATTGGCGAAATGGGTTCGCGCGTACGCGCCGTGATGACCGAACTCAACGATGAAAAGATCGACATCGTGGACTTCAGCGAGAATCCGGCGACCTTCATCGCAAGCGCACTCTCGCCGTCGCGTGTGAATTCGGTCACCATCACCGACGAAGCCACCCGCTCGGCCCGCGTGGTGGTTCCCGACTACCAGCTTTCCCTGGCCATCGGCAAAGAGGGCCAGAACGCCCGTTTGGCGGCGAAGCTTACAGGCTGGCGGATCGACATTGTGTCCGACGCCGCGGCCGGCCGCGATAACTGACACGTCCCACAGGCCCCTCCCGGGCCGGAAACCCCCGCGAAATTTCGGGCAGAACGGCAGGGAGGGGCTAGAATAGTAAAGACCGCGCCTAACGGCCGGCAGCCGTGCGCCTTGGGCGTGCCCCATACGGTGTGCTCCTGATACCTCCATTGCGGGGTTCAGGTGAACCGCGGAGGGGACCGTCCGCGGCCAGCAGATATGAACGTCAGGAAGATGACCGTGCCAGAAGCAAGCGGGAATCAACCGGAGCGTACCTGCATCGGATGCCGAAAGAAGGGGCTGCGGTCGGAGTTACTCCGGCTCGTCGCCGAAGGCAGCGGTTCGTCCGCTGTCCTGGTGGATGAACGACGCCGGATGGCTGGCCGGGGTGCATGGCTGCACCCCAGCGAATCGTGCCTGGCTCTGGCGATCAAGCGGCGAGCATTCGGACGTGCCCTCAACGGCGCAACCGGTACCGCTGACGTCGAGCGCCGGATCAAGTCAGGCCCGAACGTTGCAGGCGTTACGGCAACTGCAACACCAACCGTCCAACCTGAAAGCGGGTCAGAAATCTGATGGAAACCCGATGAGTTCCCAGCGATGAGTGCGTAACGATGACAACTTTGTTGCGCTCTGCAATGGGCCCTTCTGCACGCTATGCGGCCGGGGCCCGCAGTAAGAAGTAGACGGTTCGTGCCTGGCTCGGTGCGGACCGAGACAGGAGAAATGTGGCCAAGGTCCGCGTACACGAGCTTGCGAAAGAGCTCGGTATCACTTCCAAAGATGCAGTGACAAAACTGCAGGAACTGGGCGAATTTGTTCGCTCCGCCTCTTCCACCATTGAGGCCCCCGTAGTGCGCAAGCTGCGCAACGCCTTCCCCGACGCTGCTGCCAAGGCGTCAGCTCCCGCAGCCGCGCCCAAGGCGCCGGCCCCGGCGGCAGAAGCACGTCCCTCAACCCCCGCTCCCGGCCCGGCAGCACCCAAGGCCCCCGCCCCCAAGGCGCAGGCACCTGCCCCCGCCGCTCCGGCAGCACCGTCACAGCCGGCTGCTCCGGCAGCACCGGCCGCCAGCACACCCGCAGCGCCGGCTGCCTCCGCCCCGGCAGCTCCCGCTGCCCCGTCCACCGGCGCAAAGCCCGGGGCACGGCCGGCACCCAAGGCTGAAACCCCCGCCGCACCTACCCGTTCCGGCGGGCCGGGCCAAGGCGGTGCTCCCCGTCCCGGCGGTCCCCGTCCGGGCAACAACCCCTTCGCCACGTCCCAGGGCATGCCCCGCGGCCGCGGCGGCGACGGCGACCGTGCTCCCCGTCCCGGCAACAACCCGTTTGCCACCTCACAGGGCATGCCCCGTCCGGGTGGAAGCCGCACCGACGGCGACCGTCCTGGTGGTCCCCGTCCCGCAGCAGGCGCCGGCGGCCCCCGTTCCGGTGGTCCCCGTCCCGCAGCAGGTGCAGGCGGCCCCCGTCCCGCAGCCGGTGCGGGTGGTCCCCGCCCGGGTGCACCGCGTCCCGGCGGCGCCGGCGGAAACCGTCCTACTCCGGGCATGATGCCCAACCGCACTGAACGTCCCGCACCCGCAGGTGCAGGCCGTCCCGGCGGCGGCGGGCGCGGCCCCGGACGCCCCGGTGGCGCTCCCGGTACCGGTGGTCCCGGTGGCGGCGGCGGTGCTCCCGCCGGCGGTGGCTTCGGCAAGGGCGGCCGCGGACGCGGCGGTACCCAAGGTGCCTTCGGCAAGGGCGGCGCAGGCCGTGGCAAGCAGCGCAAGTCGAAGCGCGCAAAGCGCCAGGAACTTGAGCAGATGAGCGCACCGTCGCTGGGTGGCGTGACCGTACCCCGCGGCGATGGCAACACTGTGATCCGCCTGCGCCGCGGCTCGTCCATCACGGACTTCGCCGACAAGATCGAGGCGAACCCCGCCGCGCTGGTGACGGTACTGTTCCATCTCGGTGAAATGGCAACCGCAACCCAGTCGCTGGACGAGGAAACCTTCGCACTGCT
Organism: Pseudarthrobacter sp. NamB4; assembly: GCF_005796185.1. Taxonomy (GTDB): domain Bacteria; phylum Actinomycetota; class Actinomycetes; order Actinomycetales; family Micrococcaceae; genus Arthrobacter. The sequence goes on along the minus strand of NZ_VAHM01000005.1, from coordinate 82,599 downwards.
GGGCGAGGAGCTTGGCTACAAGCTCCAGGTCGTGTCCCCGGAGGACGAGGAGCGCGAGCTGCTCTCCACCTTCGACATCGACTTCGACGCCGAGCTCGAAGCCGAAGGCGACGAAGACCTCGAGGCACGTCCTCCGGTAGTCACCGTCATGGGCCACGTGGACCACGGTAAGACCCGCCTGCTCGATGCCATCCGCAAGTCCGACGTCATGGCGGGCGAGCACGGCGGCATCACCCAGCACATCGGTGCCTACCAGGTCACGCACAACCACGAGGGCGACGACCGGAAGATCACCTTCATCGATACCCCGGGCCACGAGGCGTTCACCGCCATGCGTGCCCGTGGTGCGAAGGTCACCGACATCGCCATCCTGGTGGTGGCAGCGGACGACGGCGTCATGCCCCAGACCGTTGAAGCCCTCAACCACGCACAGGCAGCAAACGTGCCCATCGTGGTGGCCGTGAACAAGATCGACAAGGAAGGCGCCAACCCCGACAAGGTCCGCGGCCAGCTGACCGAGTACGGCCTGGTTCCTGAAGAATACGGTGGAGACACCATGTTCGTGGAGGTATCTGCACGCCAGAACCTCAACATCGACGAGCTGCTCGAGGCAGTCCTGCTCACCGCGGACGCTGCCCTGGACATGCGCGCCAACCCGAACAAGGACGCCCGTGGCATCGCGATCGAAGCCAACCTGGACAAGGGCCGCGGTTCCGTGGCCACCGTCCTGGTGCAGTCCGGTACCCTGCGCGTCGGCGACACCATCGTGGCAGGCACAGCCCACGGCCGTGTCCGTGCGATGTTCGACGACGACGGCAGCGCCCTGACCGAGGCAGGCCCGTCCCGGCCCGTCCAGGTACTGGGCCTGTCCAACGTCCCGCGTGCCGGCGACACCTTCTTCGTGACCGCTGACGAGCGCACCGCCCGCCAGATCGCCGAGAAGCGCGAAGCAGCCGACCGCAACGCCGCCCTGGCCAAGCGTCGCAAGCGCATCAGCCTGGAGGACTTTGACCAGGCCGTCGCCGAAGGCAAGATCGACACCCTCAACCTCATCCTCAAGGGTGACGTGTCCGGTGCCGTGGAAGCCCTCGAAGACGCCCTGCTCAAGATCGACGTGGGCGAAGGCGTGCAGCTGCGCGTCATCCACCGCGGTGTTGGCGCCATCACGCAGAACGACGTCAACCTGGCGACAGTGGACAGCGCCGTCATTATCGGCTTCAACGTCAAGCCTGCAGAACGCGTTGCCGAACTGGCAGACCGCGAAGGCGTGGACATGCGCTTCTACTCCGTCATCTACTCGGCAATCGATGACATCGAGATGGCGCTCAAGGGCATGCTCAAGCCGGAATACGAAGAAGTCCAGCTGGGCACCGCCGAGGTCCGCGAAGTCTTCCGCTCTTCCAAGTTCGGAAACATCGCCGGCTCGATCGTCCGCTCGGGCATCATCCGCCGCAACGCCAAGGCCCGCGTCAGCCGCGACGGCAAGATCATCGGTGACAACCTCACCGTTGAGTCGCTCAAGCGCTTCAAGGACGACGCCACCGAGGTCCGCACGGACTTCGAATGTGGTATCGGTCTTGGCTCGTACAACGACATCACCGAAGGCGACATCATCGAGACCTTCGAGATGCGTGAGAAGCCGCGCGTCTAGCTCTCCCACCGCAGGCCGCCTCCTAGTTTTGGGGGCGCCCCGCCCCTACGCTGGGCGGCAAAGGATCTTGCGATCCTTTGCCGCCCAGCTCCGGTAGGCCCGATGCCACTCCCGGGCGCCCCCAAAACTCTCCGGCATCGTCTCTGACTCACCAAGGTGCGCGGCAGTGAAGGCAACTTAGCCAAGCCATGCCCGCGCCGTCGTACGTTCCAAATTTTTTAGGAGTTGTTCATGGCTGATCCGGCACGTGCTGCCAAGTTGGCGCAGCGGATTAAGGTTGTTGTTGCTGAGGCCTTGAGCCGGAAGGTTAAGGATCCCCGGCTTGAGGGCATCACTGTGACTGATGCCCGCGTGACGAACGATTTGCAGCATGCCACCGTCTACTACACGGTCTTTGGGGACCAGGCCGTCCAAGCTGATGCTGCCAAGGGGCTGGAGAAGGCCAAGGGCGTGCTTCGTCAGGAGGTGGGCCGGAACATCACCGTACGGCTGACTCCAACCCTGGAATTCGTGGCTGACCAGATTCCCGTGGTTGCTTCCAACCTCGAGGAGCTGCTGCGGGAGGCCAGGAAGCGGGACGCCGAGGTGGCTGCCCTTGCAGCCAAAGCCCAGCACGCAGGTGACGCGGACCCCTACAAGAGCGATGCGTCCGCGGACGTTGACCTCGACGACGACGATTTCGACGAAGAGGACTTTGACCTCAACGACGACGAGAATCCCGACGAAGACGAGCATAAATAAAACCGTCTGAACGGTAGAAGGCCCGGACCGCACCTGAACTGGTCCGGGCCTTCTGCTTCCCGGACAATGCACGGGCACTACCAGATGCCGGCTTTGATCACCTTGCCCTGGGTGGGATCGGCGAAACTGAACCCAACCGTGGCATAAAGCGAATTTCCACGGATTTCTACTGCGGCCGGCCCACCGATGGCGAGGAACTGCTTCTTCTCGTAGGTCGAGGCATCGATCTCAATGATCTCGTTGCCGAACATCGACGCCACGTAAACGTCGCCGTCGTCAGCGATGGCCAGGCCGGTCGGACTCAGGATGTCCTTCGCCCACACCTTCGTGCCGCCGGTCGAGGCGTTCACCCGGAAGATGGCGCCCCGGGCTCCCAGGGAAGGATCCTCGGGTCCGCCGGGAAGGGTGGTCACGTAGAGGCGTCCGTCCGGGCCGAACTCCAGGTCCGTCGGCACCGGCTCAAAGGCGTATTCGTGCCCCACAACACACGCCGGGACCTCCACGGTGTTTCCCGCCATGTCCACTGGGATCCTGGTCCCGGCCGGGATCACCGCGGGCTGGGGCGGCAGGACTGCCAGCGTGGAGACGTCACCAGATTCCAGGTCCACTTCCAAAATAGCGTTTGCGCCCGCATCCGCGATGTATGCCTTATCGCCGCGTACGGCTACTCCGTAAGGATGCGAGTCAAGACCTCCTTGGTACCGGGCCGGGGGGAAGGCGGGCCACTCCGCCAGGCATGCGTCCGAGAGCTCAGGGCCGAAGCCGTAGTGCTGAGCGCCGTCCGGGTTCTTTTCCCGTTCGTAGCTGGCGAGGTCGGCAAGATCATGAATGGCACCCTGTGGGTCAAGGGACTTCAGCCAGCCCTTGAGCGCGGCCGGATCCGTTCCTCCTGCGCCCGCGCTCTCCACGAAATACCTCGTTCCGTGGCGGGTTTCAACGCCTCCCACGCTCCAGCCCTCTTCCCCCTGATGGAGGGTAGTGGTAGAGCCATCGTCGTTGACGTGGCTGAGGAGGCCGGCGAAATTCTGGGTCACCAGGACGGATTCATCGTAAGTTACGGTCAGGCTCAGAGGGCCAACCAAGCCCTCAGCCAGGGTGCGCGGCGTCGAATGCTCAAGGTCGGAGCCAGCCATTGCAGGGCCGGCAGGAATAACTAGCAGCGCAGCAGCGAGCCATGCAACGATCGGTATTTTCGTTTTCATTGGGTACTCCGGTTTGGCGCCCTTGAAGGGCCGGATAAGGAGCCTCCCTGGCGGAAGGCAGGAACTTCGGAAACCCCCGGCGCCAGATTATTCCTGCAGGGGTCGAATGTCGCCGGGATTTCCCCCTATCCGCCCCCCAATGTCATCCCCTAACGGCTGCCCCATGATTAGGATCGAGCTATGACTCAGCCGCATGACCTGGACCACAGCACCAAGTACCTCGAGCAGGCCGTGGAACTGGCCATCCGGAACGTCAGGGAAGGGGGCGGGCCATTCGGCGCGCTGGTGGTGACGGCGGACGGGCGGGCGCACGAAGGCGTCAATCGCGTCACCCGTGACAATGATCCCACCGCCCACGCTGAAGTGGTGGCCATCCGCGCCGCCGCAGCGGCAACCGCCAACTATGACCTGCACGGCGCTGTGCTCTATGCGAGCTGCGAACCCTGTCCGCTGTGCCTGGCCTCGGCGCTCTGGGCCAGGATCGAACGCGTCTACTTCGCCGCAGACCGCCACGGCGCCGCTGCCGCGGGTTTCGACGACGCCGTCTTCTATGACTACTTCAACGGAACCCGCCCGGAGCTGATGCCGGTCACGAGGAGTGACATCCCGACGTCGGATGCCCCGTTCCAGGCATGGGGTGCCTTCACAGACAGGAAGGAATACTAGGAATGGAAGCGGCGCACACCGCCTGTCCAGCCTGCGGGAAGACCAACCGGGTCCCGGCGCAGGCTGCCGGCCGGCCGCGGTGCGGCAACTGCAAGGCTGAACTGCCATGGATCGTGTCAGCGGGCGATGCCGACTTTGCCGCCGTCGCGGAGCAGTCGCCGGTTCCGGTGCTGGTCGATTTCTGGGCCGCCTGGTGCGGCCCCTGCCGGATGGTGAGTCCAGTGCTGGACAAGCTGGCCAGGGAGCGGCCGGGCAGCATCAAACTCGTCAAGGTGGACGTGGACAAGTCTCCGGGCCTGTCGCGCCGCTTCGACGTGCAGGCCATCCCGACCCTGATGGTGATGGTGGACGGCCGGGTGGCGGCGCGTCAGGCGGGAGCGGCCCCCGCAGAGGTTCTGCGGTCCTGGCTGGACGGGGCCCTGTCCAGCACCCGGCAGTGATCCCTGCCTGCCCGCACCTGAGCCTGGCTGGAATTATGGATTCCGGCCCGGCAGCCGGCCTAGGCCTTCCACGAGGTCGTCCTGTTTTCCGCACAGGGCAATCCGGACCCATCCTTCGCCGATTGAACCAAAGGCCGTTCCCGGTGCCAACGCAACCCGGGAATCCGCGAGGAACCGGCGCACCCAGCTGCGAACGTCCCCGCCGGTGGCGTGGGAAACGTCCGCCCACAGGTAAAAGGCCCCCTGGGCTCTGAGATGGGGGATTCCCTTCGCGTCCAGGACTGCGGAGGCGGCGTCCCTGTTTGCCCGGTAGTGCGCGCGGGCGTGCTGGATATAGTCCTGCGGGCCGGTCAGGGCGGCGAGCGCCGCATACTGCGACGGCGACGCAACGCAGGACACGATCGACTCCATGACGTTGTCCATCTTCTGCTTCAGCCCGGGCGGGCAAATCAGCGCGCCTATGCGAAGGCCGGTGAGGCCGTAGGTCTTGGAAAGAGTCAGCGAAGTGAACACGCGGGCATCACCCGGCGTATCGCCGTCGAACTTCGCAGGGCTGACGTGCGGCACATCGTAGGTGAAGGCCTCGTAGCATTCGTCCGAAATGACCCACAGATCGTGCCGGCGGGCCAGCTCCATCAGTTCGCGGGTCAGGTCTTCGGCCAGCACGGCTCCGAGGGGGTTGGAGGGGGAGTTCAGGACCAGCACGCGGGTCCGGCCGGTGATGAGGGACTCGATGTCCCGGGTCCTCGGCTGGAAGCCGTGGTCCGGGTACAGCGGGTAACCCACGGGCACGGCATTGAGGAGCCGGCTGGTCATGGCAAAGGTGGGGTAGCCGGGGTTGGGCACCAGGATTTCATCATCCGGTGAGAGCAGCAGGCTCATGGCAAAGTGCAGTCCCTGTTGCGCGCCGGACACCACGTATACGCGGTCCGCGCCCACATCAATACCTTGCTGCTCCAGGAACCGTGTTGCGAAAGCCCCGCGCAGCGCGGGGATGCCGGCATTGGGCGTGTAATTGGTTTCGTCGCGGTCCAGGCAGGCCATGGCGGCGTCCAGCACGTGCCGGGGGAGCGGGAAGCCGGGCTCTCCAATGCTCAGTACCAAGGCACCGGGAGTACGCCAGGCGGCCTCGGTAATCTCCCGGATTTGGTTGACGGGCACGTCGCGGACATGGGCGGCAAGCTCTGGCATGCCAGCCATCCTAGCTGGCACGTCCGCAGGTGCAGGCCTTCCTGCCCTGGGTGTGCGAAGGCGGCAGGACCAGCGCCGATATACTGGGAGGCGTGCTTTCTGGACTGGTGATAGTGGACAAGCCGCAGGGATGGACCAGCCATGATGTGGTTGGCCGGATGCGGCGCATCGCAGGTACCCGGAAAGTGGGTCACGCGGGAACCCTGGATCCCATGGCCACCGGAGTCCTGGTGGTGGGCATCAACAAAGCGACCCGCCTGCTCACCTACATTGTGGGCACCGCCAAGACCTACACCGCCACTATCCGGCTGGGACAGTCCACTGTGACGGACGACGCCGAAGGTGAAGTTACCGCTACGGCAGGCACCTCCGCGGTCAGCGATGAGGCAATTCACGACGCCGTTGCCCGGCTGACCGGCGACATCCAGCAGGTGCCGAGCAGCGTCAGTGCCATCAAGGTGAACGGTGAACGCGCCTACGCGCGGGTCCGCTCCGGCCAGGATGTCACCCTTGCCGCACGTCCCGTCACCATCCATAGGTTCGAGGTGCACGCGATCCGGCGGGACCCGGCCGCTGATGTAGTGGACCTGGATGTCACGGTTGAATGTTCCTCCGGCACGTATATCCGCGCCCTCGCCCGGGACTTGGGCAATGCGCTGGGGGTGGGCGGACATCTCACCGCCCTCCGCCGGACCCACGTGGGCCCCTACTCCCTGGAGCAGGCACGCACACTTGAGCAGCTGGCCGAGGAACTCAACATCCTTGAGATGTCCCAAGCTGCCCGGGCACTGATGCCCAACCGCCAGCTCAGCGCCGAGGAAACCACGGAGATCTCCTTCGGCCGCCGTATTGCCGCCGGCGCGGCTCCGGGAAGCCCCGCCGCTGCTACGGCCGATCATCCGGCAGCCGCCTTCGCGCCGGACGGAAGCCTGGTGGCACTGCTGGCCGATGCCGGCAATTTCGCCAAGCCGGTCCTGGTGTTTGCGCCGGGCAACGGCAGCTCCGGTCTTGGGGCAGGCTGACCGTGGACGCTTACTTTTACATCCTCCTGGTGGTGGGCCTCCTGTCCACGGGCGTATGCCTGGCCGCGGGCATTCTCAAGAAGGCGCCGAACGACGTCACCATCCTGTCCGTCGCGGCCGTGGAAGTTGCCCTGCTGGTCTACCTGGTGGGCTCCATCATCCGCGTCATCGCCGGAGAGCCCATTGCGGGGGAGGCGTGGGAATTCTGGGGGTACATGGTGACCGCCATGCTGCTGCCCCCGGCTGCTGTTTACTGGTCCATCCTGGAGCGGACCAGGTGGAGCAATTTCGTCCTGGCCGCCGTCGGAGTGACCGCCCTGGTGATGGCGGCGCGCATGAACCAGATCTGGTACTGAAGTGGAAGAGGCACACAACGTGAAAGACCAGCGCACCGCATCGCCTGCAGGGCAGGGTCCGGCGGGGGACGGCCCCGCTGCCTCCAACAGCCGTAACACCGGCCCCGGACGGCTGCTCATCGCCGTCTACGCCGTGTTCGCGATTTCAGCGTCCGCGCGCGCCGGCTATCAGATCCTCACGAAATTCCCGGAAGCTCCGCTCGCCTACCTGCTCTCGGCCTTCGCCGCACTCGTGTACGTGGTGGCCACCGTTTCACTGGCCAAGGCCGGCAGTACCTGGTTCAAGGTTTCGGTGGCTGCGGTGCTGGTTGAGCTGGTGGGCGTGCTGGTGGTGGGCGCCCTGAGCGTCTTCGATCCCGTGGCTTTCCCCCACGAGACCGTATGGTCCCTCTTTGGCCGCGGCTATGCCTTCGTTCCCCTGGTGCTGCCCATCCTCGGCCTGGTGTGGCTGTACCGGCGGCGGCCGGGCGGGCTGGCCTCCGCGGCCTGACGGAACGCATCGCCTGATCGGAGTGCGCGAAGCAGCCCTTGGTCCGCCGTTTGGGGTGCCTTCGGCTTGGTTTCGGAGTGCTGGTCTGGCAGTTCTACGGTGCAGAGTTTGGTCAGCAATACTTTGCCGGTTATTTGATCGAGAAGTCCCTAGCCGTGGACAACGTCTTTATCTGGGCCATCATTTTCACGTACTTCGCCGTGCCCCGGGAGTATCAGCACCGCGTCCTGTTCTTCGGCGTCCTGGGGTTCCGCGGCATCTTCATCGCTGCCGGTGCTTCCATCATCGCCATTGCGGGATGGGTGCTGCACCTGTTCGCAGCCTTCCTGCTGGTCACGGGTTGCCGGATGCTCAGGCACCGGAACGAGCACTTGGACCCGGAGAAGTCCCGGGCGCTGCGGCTCTTCCGCCCCTACGTACCCATGACGAATAACTTCCATGGGCAACGGTTCCTGATCAGTCGCAACGGCGTCCTCCTGGCGGCCCCGCTGCTGGCCGTCCTGGTGCTCGTAGAGGCTACGGACATCATCTTCGCTGTCGACTCCATCCCCGCGATCTTCGCCCGGCAGGCATCCGGCAGGTCCGACCACCCATAACAAGGAAGGCGTGGAGCATCCATGGCAGTTGAAAGTCGGGGCAGCAGCCCGGGAAAGCCCAGCGGCAGCACGCGCACACCGGGCGGCAGCACGGACACATCCGGCGGCAGCGGCCAGGAAGCTCAAGCTTCAGCGGACCAAGGTGGGGCGCGGACCCGCTGCACCATCCGGCCGCATCAGCATTTCCGCCGTCCCACCACGGCGGCACAGGAAGTGGACGGATTGACCGGCCTGTTCTCGGGAGCGGTGCCGGATGACGGGCCGGCGCTGGAAAACGGCGCAGCACCCGGGGGCGGGCCGCCGGCACTGGATTCCGGTCAGGGGCTGGAGGCAGGCAGGGCGCCACGGCCGATCACCAGCAGGCACCTGGCTGACAGCCCGGGCGCTTTCCCTCGTCAGGGCGGAGCCGGGAATGCGGGTAATCTTAGAGAGTTCCGCGGCCGGACCGGCCCGGACGCAGAAGCTTGCAAGCGGTTAAGGCGAGGGTGATGGTCTACATCTGGAACGATCCGTCCGAGGTCCCGGCGGACTTCGGCCCATCTGTCGTTACCTTCGGAAATTTCGACGGCGTGCACCGGGGGCACCAGCAGGTGCTGTCCGAACTCATCCGCACCGCCCGCATCACCCGCACAAAAGCGGTGGCAGTCACCTTTGACCCGCACCCTGCCGTGGTGCACCGTCCTGAATCTGCCCCAGAACTCATCATGGGCCTGCAGGACAAGCTTGAGGCGCTCGGGGAACTCGGTCTTGACGCCATCCTTGTCATGAAGTATTCGCTGGACCTCGCCGGCCTCACCCCTGAAGAGTTCGTGGAGCAGTACCTGGTGGACCGCCTGCACGCCGCACATGTGGTGATCGGCCACGATGCCCGCTTTGGCCGCGGCAACTCTGGCGATCTGGACACTATGAAGGCGCTCGGCCAGAAGTTCGGCTTTGAGGTCCAGGTGATCAGCGAGTTTGGCTCTGAGGGGTACCCGCTGCATGACGACGACGGCAAGGACCGCCGCTGCTCCTCCACCTGGGTGCGTGAAGCCCTGCAGGACGGAGACGTCGCCACGGCGTCCGCCGTCCTGGGCCGCCCGCACAGGATGCGCGGCGAAGTTGTACACGGCGCAGCCCGTGGCCGGGCTCTCGGGTTCCCCACGGCTAACCTTGCCGGCAATGCCAGCGGTCTGGTTCCTGCCGACGGCATCTACGCGGGCTGGCTCGTGGACCAGGCGGGGACCCGCTGGCCGGCAGCCATCTCCGTGGGCTCGAATCCCACGTTCGACGGCGTCAGCCGCCAGGTCGAGGCCCACGTGATCGACAGGCCGAAGGAGGCCGTGGAGGACTTCGATCTGTACGGCCAGACAGTAATCGTGGAATTTGTTGCCCGCCTTCGGGGCATGGTGGCTTACCGTGGGCCGGAGGCACTCGTGGAGCAAATGCGCCTGGACGTCGCCCAGGCCCACGATCTGCTGGCCCGGCGCTAGGGGCGCCAGCCACCCGAGGGAAAGGCAGCACGTGTCCGTCGAAAAGAACACCCGGAAACTGGACAAGGGCATCGTCCGCGACTTCAGCGCACGGATGAGCTACGCCTCCTACCTGCAGCTGCCGACCCTCCTGAGTGCCCAGCAGCCAGTCAGTAAGCCGGAACACCACGATGAACTTCTCTTCATCATCCAGCACCAGACCACGGAGCTGTGGCTGAAGCTGGTGCTGCATGAACTGCGCAGCGCGGCGGAGTGGCTGCGGGACGACGACCTGGGGTCGGCGCTTAAAGGCATCGCCCGGGTCAAGCACATCCAGAAGACCCTGACGGAGCAGTGGTCCGTGCTGGCTACCCTGACACCTACCGAGTATGCCCAGTTCCGGGGCTTCCTGGGCAACTCATCCGGTTTTCAGTCCGCCCAGTACCGGGCTGTCGAATTCGTCCTGGGCAACAAGAACCGCAAAATGCTGCCGGTCTTCGAGTCCGATCCGGCAGCGCACGCCTTGCTGGAGGAGCTGCTGGCTGCGCCCAGTATCTACGACGAGTTCCTGGCGTACCTCGCGCGGCAGGGGTTCGATGTTCCGGCGTCCGTCCTGGAGCGGGATGTAACGAAGGCCCACGAGTACACCCCCGAACTGGTACCGCTGTTCAAGCACATCTACGAACACGCGGCGGACAACTGGGGGGCGTACGAGGCCTGCGAGGAACTGGTGGACCTTGAGGACAACTTCCAGCTCTGGCGTTTCAGGCACCTGCGGACGGTGCAGCGGACCATTGGCATGAAGACCGGAACCGGCGGCTCCAGCGGCGCCGCCTTCCTGCAGAAAGCGTTGGAACTGACCTTCTTCCCGGAACTCTTTGCTGTCCGTACGGAGATCGGGCAGTGAGCACCGGCGCCACCACTGGGCCTGATGCGGCCCTGAACTTCCGAAAGCCCACCGTGGAAGAGGCCACCATGACCCTGCAGCAGCGCGCCGAAGAACTGGACAGCCAGGACCCGCTGGCTCATTACCGGCACCACTTCATCGGTACGGACACCGGGTTGTCCTACCTGGACGGCAACTCCCTGGGCCGTCCCCTCAAGCGCACCGTTGACGACATCAGCCGCTTCATCCAGGAGGGCTGGGGTGGCCGGCTGATCCGTGGCTGGGACGAGGAATGGCTGGGCCTGCCGCAGTCCATCGGCGACCAGCTGGGCCGGGCCGTGCTGGGCGCAGCCTCTGGCCAAACAATCATCGCCGACTCCACCACCGTCGTGCTGTACAAGCTGATCCGCGCAGCCCTCACTGCCGTGGCTGACCCCGACCGCAACGAACTGGTGCTGGACACCGAAAACTTCCCCACCGACCGCTATCTGGTGGAAGGCATAGCACTCGAGGAGGGCCTGACCCTCCGCTGGATCCAAGCCGACCCGGCCTCGGGGGTGACCGTTGACCAGGTGCGCGGGGCAGTGGGGCCGCGTACCGCCGTCGTACTCCTAAGCCAGATCGCCTACCGCTCAGGGCACCTGGCCGACCTTCCCGCCATTACTGCCGCTGTCCAGGACGCCGGAGCGCTGGTGGTGTGGGACCTTTGCCATTCCGCGGGTTCAGTCGAAATAGACCTCGACGGCGCCGGGGTGGACTTCGCCGCCGGCTGCACCTACAAGTACCTGAACGGCGGGCCCGGCTCACCGGCGTTCGCCTACGTCAACCATCGGCATCTGCCCTCGCTGAACCAGCCCATCTGGGGCTGGATGGGCCGAAAGGACGCTTTTGACATGGGGCCAGGGTATGAACCTGCCCCTGGCATCCGCGGTTTCCTAAGCGGGACTCCCGCGATCTTCGGGATGCTGGCGATGCGGGGGACCCTGGACCTCATCGAGGAGGCCACCATGGCCGCAATCCGGGAAAAATCAAAGAAACTGACCGCTTTCGCGGTCGAGATCTTCGATGCCCGGCTGGCGCCCCTGGGGGCAGAGCTTGCGACGCCCCGCGACCCGGCACTGCGCGGCAGCCACATCACTGTGGACCACCCGCACTTCACCAAGGAAACAGTGGAAGCCCTATGGGATGGGGATGTGATTCCGGACTTCCGTTCTCCGCGTGGCATCCGGGTGGGCCTGTCACCCCTCAGCACCAGCTTCAAAGAGGTTCTGCAGGGCATGGAGGCCATGCAGAGCCGCCTGAAGCCCTAGCGGACGCCGGCAGGGCGGGTCACCCAGCCACAGCTGTTTCGACAACTTTAGGCAGCGGCCGGTAAACTTAGCGGTGGATCCGGCTGCAGTCCGTGGCGGCTGGTTCCTGTTGCGTACGGCGCGGCCCGAACAACCGGGATCAGCCGCGGCAGCAGACCCGGCAGTGAATTTCTGACCTGGGCCCTCACGGCACATTTCCTAGGAGTTATTGTGGCACTTGACGCCGCTGTAAAGCAGTCCATCATCAAGGAGTACGCAACCGCTGAAGGCGACACCGGTTCACCGGAGGTCCAGGTTGCTGTCCTGACCCAGCGGATCAAGGATCTGACTGAGCACATGAAGGAGCACAAGCACGACTACCACACCCAGCGCGGTCTGCTGGCCATGGTTGGTCGCCGCAAGCGCATGCTGAGCTACCTCAAGAAGACCGACATCGCCCGCTACCGTTCGCTCATCGAGCGCCTCGGCCTGCGCCGCTAGTCGGACTTTGGGGCGGCCCTTTCCACCATGGAACGGGCCGCCTTCTTCAAACGAAAAACTAAACAGGAGGATCAACCGCATCACGCATTCGCGGTCCTCGGTAGTGATCCCCGGGAAGGCTTCGTTGACCGAAGCCCCGGCCCGTGGGTCTCGATCGATGACCGGGTGCAGGGCCAGTAGACAGATGCTGGGCTGGGTTGATGCGGCTGGACTTCCGCAAAACAGAAACGGAGGTGACTCTCTTGGAGGGTCCCGAAATCCAGTTCTCGGAAGCAGTCATTGACAACGGCCGTTTCGGCAAGCGCGTGGTCCGCTTTGAAACCGGACGCCTCGCCAAGCAGGCAGCCGGCGCAGCCATGGTGTACATCGACGACGACACCGCACTGCTGTCCGCCACCACTGCCGGCAAGCACCCGCGTGAAGGCTTTGACTTCTTCCCGCTGACGGTCGACGTCGAAGAGCGCATGTACGCTGCCGGCCGCATCCCGGGCTCGTTCTTCCGCCGCGAAGGCCGCCCGTCCACCGAAGCCATCCTGGCCTGCCGCCTGATGGACCGCCCGCTGCGCCCCGCCTTCATCAAGGGCCTGCGCAACGAGGTCCAGATCGTCGTCACCGTCCTGGCCATGAACCCCGACGAGCTCTACGACGTAGTGGCCATCAACGCCTCCTCGATGTCCACGCAGCTTTCCGGCCTGCCGTTCTCCGGACCCATCGGCGGCGTCCGCGTTGCCCTGGTTGCCGATGAAAACGGTTCACAGTGGGTTGCTTTCCCCAAGCACTCCCAGCTTGAAAACTCCGTCTTCAACATGGTGGTGGCCGGCCGCATTGCCGGTGACGACGTTGCCATCATGATGGTGGAAGCCGAAGCCACCGACAACTCCTGGAACCTCATCAAGGAACAGGGCGCCACTGCCCCCACCGAAGAGGTTGTTTCCGAGGGCCTTGAGGCTGCCAAGCCATTCATCAAGGCACTCTGTGAAGCCCAGGCGGACCTGGCTGCCCGCGCTGCCAAGCCCACCGTCGACTTCCCGGTCTTCCTGGACTACGAGGAGGACGCCTACGCCGCCGTCGAATCTGCCGCCACTGACAAGCTGACCGCTGTCTTCCAGATTGCGGACAAGCAGGAGCGCGAGAACGCGGCGGACGCCCTGAAGGACGAGGTCCTCGCGGACCTTGCCGGCCAGTTCGAAGGCCGCGAGAAGGAACTGTCGGCAGCCTTCCGCTCGCTCACCAAGCACGTTGTACGCCAGCGCATCCTCAAGGACCAGATCCGCATCGACGGCCGCGGCCTGACGGACATCCGCCAGCTCACCGCCGAGGTCGAGGTCCTGCCGCGCGTCCACGGTTCCGCCATCTTCGAGCGCGGCGAGACTCAGATCATGGGTGTCACCACGCTGAACATGCTGAAAATGGAACAGCAGATCGATTCGCTGTCGCCGGTGAAGACCAAGCGGTACATGCACAACTACAACTTCCCGCCGTACTCCACCGGCGAAACCGGCCGTGTGGGTTCGCCCAAGCGCCGTGAAATCGGCCACGGTGCCCTGGCCGAGCGCGCACTCGTGCCGGTGCTGCCGTCCCGCGAGGAGTTCCCGTACGCCATCCGTCAGGTGTCCGAGGCCCTTGGCTCCAACGGTTCCACGTCGATGGGTTCCGTCTGCGCCTCCACTCTCTCGATGCTGAACGCCGGTGTGCCCCTGAAGGCCGCCGTCGCCGGCATCGCCATGGGCCTGGTCTCCGACCAGGTGGACGGCCAGACCCGCTACGCTGCCCTGACTGACATCCTTGGCGCCGAAGATGCCTTCGGTGACATGGACTTCAAGGTGGCCGGTACCTCCGAGTTCGTCACCGCCATTCAGCTGGACACCAAGCTCGACGGCATCCCCGCCTCGGTCCTGGCAGCAGCCCTGAAGCAGGCCCGCGAAGCACGCCTGCACATCCTCGAGGTCATGGATTCGGCCATCGACACCCCGGACGAGCTCTCCGAGTTCGCACCGCGCGTCATCGCCGTGAAGATCCCCGTGGACAAGATCGGCGAGGTCATCGGCCCCAAGGGCAAGATGATCAACCAGATCCAGGAAGACACCGGCGCCGACATCTCCATCGAGGATGACGGCACGGTCTACATTGGCGCCACCGACGGACCGTCTGCCGAGGCAGCACGCTCCGCCATCAACGCCATTGCCAACCCGCAGGTCCCGGAAATCGGCGAACGCTACCTGGGCACGGTCGTCAAGACCACCACCTTCGGTGCCTTCGTGTCGCTGACCCCGGGCAAGGACGGTCTCCTGCACATCTCCGAGCTGCGCAAGCTGGCCAACGGCAAGCGCGTGGACAATGTCGAGGACGTTGTCTCGGTGGGCCAGAAGGTCCAGGTGGAGATCACCAAGATCGATGACCGTGGAAAGCTCTCGCTCGCCCCGGTTGTTGCCGAGGAAGAAGGCGCCGAGGTTGAGGCCGAGCGTGTTCACACCACGGAACCTGCTGAAGGCGCTGACGTCTAAAAGTTCCGGTTTCCGGCACAAGCACTGATCGGCGGGGCCGGTGGATGATCCACCGGCCCCGCCGCTGTTACGATGGCAGCCAGATCCGGCTGCCCCTGTGAAAGGCCTCAATGACTGTTGTACCCCTGCCGCTTGAGCAGAACCACCGCGGCGACACCCTGGTCCACGGCTCCGACGGCGGTTCCGAAGTCCGGCGTTCGGTGCTGCCCGGGGGAGTGCGTGTGCTGACGGAGGCGATGCCCGGGCAGAGGTCCGCCACGATCGGTTTCTGGGTGGGTGTTGGATCACGGGACGAGGCCCCCGGCCAGCATGGGTCCACCCACTTCCTGGAGCATCTCCTCTTCAAAGGGACCAAGCGCCGCACTGCGCTGGAAATTGCTTCCGCTTTCGATGAGGTGGGCGGCGAATCCAACGCAGCCACCGCCAAAGAGAGCACCTGCTACTTCGCCCGCGTCCTCGACACCGACCTGCCGATGGCCATCGACGTGATCGCAGACATGATCACCGGCGCTGTCCTGGATCCGGCCGAGATGGAACAGGAAAGGGACGTCATCCTGGAGGAAATCGCGATGGACAGCGATGACCCCACCGACGTTGCCCATGAACACTTCGTGTCCGCCGTCCTCGGCAGTCACCCCCTGGGGCGCCCAATTGGCGGGACGCCGGACGCCATCAAGGCAGTGGCCCGTGACTCCGTGTGGGAGCACTACCAGCGCTACTACCGGCCGGACGAGTTGGTCATCACTGCCGCCGGCGGCCTGGAGCACGACGTTGTTTGCGACCTCGTAGTGGACGCCCTTGAGTCTGCCGGATGGTCACTGAAGGCGGACGCTGCACCGGTGGAGCGCCGTTCCACCGAACGGGCCCTCATCACCGGCACTGCCGGTCTGCATGTCGTCAAACGCGCAGTGGAGCAGGCGAACATCATCATGGGCTGCCCCACCATCGTCGCCACGGACGAAAGGCGTTACGTCATGAGCGTCCTGAATGCTGTCCTGGGCGGCGGAATGTCCTCGCGCCTGTTCCAGGAGATCCGTGAGAAGCGGGGCCTGGTCTACTCCACCTATTCCTTCGCATCCTCCTACGCGGATGCCGGGTACTTCGGGATGTACGCCGGGTGCACCCCGTCCAAGGTCCGCCAAGTGCTGGACCTGCTGGCCGTTGAGCTGGACAAGCTGGCAGAGCACGGCATTACCGAGGACGAGCTCCGCAAGGCCGTGGGCCAGCTGGGCGGCGGAATTGTGCTGGCCTTGGAGGACACCGGCTCCAGGATGTCACGGCTGGGCCGGGCCGAACTCGTTTCCGGTGAATACCAGGACATCGACGAAACCCTGCGGTTGATCAAGGCCGTTACAGCCGAGCAGGTCCAGGACCTTGCAGCGGAGCTCGCAGCAGCGCCGAGGACAGTCACGGTTGTGGGACCGTTCGAGGAGACGGAGACCTTCGGGCTCTAGGCGCGCAGCGGCAGGGATCTGGGACAGGAGGTGAGGGACTGTGAAAGGAATCCCTCCTGTCCGTGGTCTGGGTGTCTTGGCCCGCTTCCTTGGGCACTGGCACGGCAGTACCCGCTTTGCCGCCGGCCCTTGGGGACCGGAACGCACAGTTGAAGCCGACGTGACCTACCGGCCGGTTGCTGGCGGTGTGGCGGTTGTGCAGAGCTACCGCCACGTTGAACCGGACGGGACGCATTTCGAAGGCCACGGGATTTTCACTCTCGATCCGGACCACCGGAACGTCTTCTGGTACTACGTGGACAACGCGAGCCCGGCGCCGGGTGCCCCCGTCCGGTGCACATGGCACGGCGGTGCCCTGAGGGTGGAGCGCCATGGCTCCGCCGGTTGGACCCGTCACACGCTGAGCGTCGACGGCGATGTCCTCACCCATGTGACAGAGCTTCGCACCCCTGGCGGCAAAGCAGCGGATCAGGAGTCCGGCGTGGCCGATGGGACTGGCTCAACGTATGTTCCCTTCATGACCTCGAGGTTCCAGCGGAGCTAAAGGGTTCCAGCGGCTGCGGATACAGGCAGGTCAGAGCTGGATCTTGTCCCAATCCCGCTCGTTGAGCGGGTCCTCAGAAGGTTTCGGGGGCATGGCGTAGAAGTCATCCCACAAGCTGTTCCCAGCCGGAAGATCGTCGGGATGCACGAGGTTGTCGCTTGCGGGTTCTTCAGGCGGAGGGTCCGGCAACAGGACGGGGCATCAGCGCTGTGATGGGTGTCGAACAGGGGCAGCCGAAGCAGCTGTGCGCCCGCTCTGTAGAGGTGCCGATGGCTGAACCGGTAACTTACCGGCATTCCCTTCCTTCGCAGGGTCAGCTTCCAGAGGAACAGGCCGTTCCGGCCATTGTGGTGGTTCCCAGTCGTGGTGTTCGTTTTTGTAGTGGCGGCCGGTGGGTGAGGTCCAGCCGGGTGGTTGGTTTTTGGTGGCTGGTGTTGGTGTCCAGCGGCTGTGGTGTTTGAGGCGGTGGTGTTTGGGGCAGAGTTGTGCGAGGTTGCTGATCCCGGTGGTTCCGCCGCGGTGCCAGGCTGTGAGGTGGTCGGTTTCGTTGTCGGGGGAGTGGTTGCTGCAGCCGGGGAAGGTGCATTTGCCGTCCCTGAGGCGCAGTGCTTGTTTCATTGCTTTGGTGAGCCGGTAGCTGGTGCGGCCGATTTCCAGTGGTGCCCCGTCCCGCGGGTCGACCAGTACCCGGTAGAAAGATTCGGCGCCGCCGGCGACGAGGGTCCTGGCCATGGAGGCGGGGATGGGGCCGTAGCCGTCAAGGGTTGCTGGTTCGTCGGTGAGGCCGAGCAGGGAGAATACCGGGACGGTGACGAGCACGTCCGCGCGGGGCGGGGAGACTCTTTGGCGGGCGGCAGGGCCTGCGCTGGCGTGATGGGCATCCTCCGGGCTGACAGTAGTGCCAGGCCTTCCGGTGCCGGGGCTGGAACCGCCGGCACGGGTGCAACTGTCATCAAGGCCGGCGGCGTTGGCGGCGGTGGAAAGGAAGGCCATGCCGATCACGTCATGGGACTGGTCTGCATCGTTGCCCACGCCGTTCTTGCCCAGCCTGCCGCTGTCCAGCCCGTTCTTCGTCCCGGTGTGGGTTCCGGGGTGTCCGGCGGTGGAAAGGGTGTTGGCGATGATGTCGGCGCGGAGTTGGGTGAGGGTGCGGGTTTCCTGGGGACCTTGCTGGCCGCGGGCGATGGCAGTGGTTTTGTTCCAGATTCCCAGTGCGGTGTCGGCCGGGAGGTAGGCGGAGAGCCAGGCCATGCCGTCCCGGTCCGGGCTGTATTCCACCCGCCGGTCCGTGACGCTTTTGGCGTGGCGTTTTTCGATTGATTCGGGGTGGTGGCGTTCGCGCCAGGAGCGGACCTTCGCCCGGAACCGGGACGGGACCAGTTCCCCCGCCGGACACCCGCGCGCGGCCTCCTGGTTGAGGATGTGTGCCACCAGCGCTGCGGCGCCCGCCGGGTTGAGGCCTTCGGTTTCGTCCGCGAGGATCCGGGCGTGCTGCCAGGACATGGCCCCGGCGGCGAGGGCGGCCATGGCCGGCGGCAGGGAGCAGAGCCGCCGGGCCTGGGTGACGAACGCGGCGGCGGCCCCGGAGCTGACCGTGAGGACCCCGGCGATTTCCTCGATCGTGGAGATCTCGTTGAAGGTCCGCTCCTGCACCGGTGCCTCCGGCGGTGTCATCGCGTGCTGCAGGCCGATGGCTTCGGCCGCGTCCCGGGCCTTCAGCGCCGCGATCTGGGCTTCCAGCCGCCTCATCACCGCCATCCGGTCCAGCCGGATCCCGTACGCCCGCTGCAACCTATCCATCGCAGGGACACTGCCCCCGGCAACACCGTCAGCAGCGGCCAGGGCAGCATCCTCGGCAAACAGCGCACCGAGCCCGGCAACAGAGGCCTCAATGCCATCCATCACCGATCCCGGACCCGTGCTGTTTTCCATGCCAACATCATCCCCGGAGGGTCTGACATTCCGGGGTGCAGTTGATGGGAGGTCCGGAGCAGTCGCGGCACCGACCAAGGCCGCCGCCCCCGCGATCATCTGCTTCATACGAGCATCATCCACGCAGGCACCGACAATCCACGCGGCCGCGCGAACCAAACGTCGAAAGGTGCTCCTAGCCCCCCGCAAAGGGAGGCAGCACGTCCACTACGTCGTCCGGAGCCAAGACCGTCGAATGGTCCCGCACTGCCACCTCGTTGAGCAGAAAACTGCTACGCGACAGGATGCGGGGCAGCGGGGGAGTTCCGGCAGGAGGCTCCGGCCGCTCAACAGACAGGACCGTCTTCAGGAGGTCGGCCACGGTAGCGCCCTGCGCCAGGTCGAAGCTCTCCTCCTCCAGGCCCGCCGCAGCGCGTGCGGCAGCGAAGTAGCGTACGTTCATAGGTGTCAGCCCCCGATGGCGCTCATGCTGCGGTCCGGCTGGACGAAGTCCGGAGCATCGAGTCCCACGTGGTCCATTCCGTGGGCCTTTGGCTTGAGCCACATGGCGTCCTGCCACCGCTTGGCGAGGGCTTCATCGCTCGCCCCCGAACGCAGCAGGCCCAGCAGGTCAAACTCCTCCCGGGAGAAGAGGCAGCTCATGATCTTGCCTTCGGCCGTTATCCTGGTCCTCCGGCAGTCCGAGCAGAAGGGTTCCGTGACCGAGGCGATTATCCCCACAGTCCCCAGCACCGGGCCGGACGCAACCGCGGACCCTGCCGCCCGCCGTCGTACTTCAAACCGCTCCGCGGGGGCGCCGTCACGCGCACGCGGATCCGGGCTCAGGACAAAATCAGAAGACAGCAGCTCGCGGATTTCGGCGGCCGTAATCATGTTCCGGCGGGTCCAGCCGTGGTCGGCGTCAAGGGGCATCTGCTCAATGAAGCGCAGCTCGTACCCCCGCCCCAGCGCCCAGGCGAGCAGCGACGGCGCCTCAGCGTCGTTGATGCCACGCATCAGGACGGCGTTGAGCTTTACGGGCCCCAAGCCGGCGGCCCAGGCGGCATCAACGCCCGCCAGCACCTGGTTCAGGAACGGCCGTCGCGTGAGTTGGGTGAAGGTTTCCTCGTGCAGGGAGTCCAGGGAAACATTGATGCGGGTGAGGCCTGCCGCCTTCAACGCCGCGGCTTTTTTCGCCAGACCCACGCCGTTGGTGGTCATCGAGACAGGAAGGCTGGGGTGGTTGCTGCGCAGGGCGGCGAGGATCTCCACCAGGTCGTGCCGCACCAGCGGTTCTCCGCCCGTCAGCCGCAGTTCCCGCACGCCCAGTTGCTCAACGCCGATCCGGACAATCCGAACGATCTCCTCCGCAGACATCACCGCTTGCTTCGAGAGCCATTCCAGCCCCTCCGCCGGCATGCAGTAGGTGCAGCGAAGGTTGCACTTGTCAGTCAAGGACAACCGCATGTCCGTGGCGCGCCGGCCGTACCGGTCAGCCAACCCGGGCGGAGCATCGGCGGGACGGGCAGCGGGTACCGACGGCAGGGCACCGGCTGCTTCCTCCCGGGGCTGCGGCATGCCTAGCTGGACACTCATGAATTCAGGCTACGCCACCTTGGGGCGTGCATCACACCCGTGACGGCTGAAGGCGCAGCAGCAGAACCTGCAATCGAACAGGTCCCCCGGGTCACTCCCGAACCTATGCTTGAGGTGTGGACAGCTCCCAGCCACGGCTTCATCAGCCCGGCCGGTGGAGTGGGCCTGCTGGCTGTCTTGACCCCGGCGCAGACGCCTGGGCCCAGTACACGGGGATTGGGAAGGTGGAGCTGCGCGTAAACCGCGGCCCCTGGCAACAGGCGGACCTGTCCCAGAGCATCTCGCTGGACACCTGGTATCAATGGAAGCTGGCAGTGGACATGACTGAAGGGCAGTATGAGGTCCAGGCCAGAGCCACGGATCCCGCCGGCCGCGTCCAGGAGGAGCAGGGCCGGCCGGTAGCCCCGGACGGAGCAACAGGCCTGCACACGATTAGAGTGGATGTGCAACCCTGAAGGCTGAACTGAAGGTGGAACCATGACCAGCCCGGAACCGCACGGAGCCTCACTGGAGAACACGCTGCATCACGGCGGCAGCGGAACTACCCCTGCGGCCAGGCACCATGCCGGACACCAGTCTTGGTCCATCGCTGACCATGCGGCCGCCGTCGCTGAGCTCCTCCAGCCGATGCGGTCACCGGAGCGGACTGAAATGCTGCCCCTGCAGGAAGCGCTGGGCCGCGGCCTGGTCGAGGATGTCCGCGCACCCATCAGTCTTCCGCCTTTCGCCAACTCGCAGATGGACGGCTATGCCGTCCGTTCCGCAGACGTGCCCGACGGCGGAGCAGGGCTGCGCGTCATGCCTGCCGTTCCGGCGGGCGCCAGGCCCGCAGCACTCGAGTCCGGGATGGCTGCGCCCATCATGACCGGCGCCATGCTCCCGGATGGGGCCGACGCCGTCGTTCCCATTGAAAGGGCTGTCCCGGACCGATTCCTGCCGCATGCCGGGCTGGGCACGGAGGCGACGGTGTGGCTGCCCCCGGCAACCCCCGGCACCTTTGTCCGGGAGGCCGGCAGCGATGTGCGGGCCGGCGAAACGGCTCTGGCCGCCGGCACCTTCCTGGGGCCGGCGCAGCTCGGGTTGCTCGCGGCGCTGGGCATCCCGGAGGTGGCTGTCCACCGGGCCGTGACAGTCCTGCTCGTCACCACCGGTGACGAAGTGGTCCAGCCCGGGCAGGCGCTGCCGGCCGGAAAAATCTACGACTCCAACGGCACGCTCCTGGAAGCTGCCATGAAGCAGGCAGGGATGGAGGTCCGGCGTGCAGGAATCGCCACCGATGATCCGGAAGCACTTCGACAGCTGCTGCGAAGCGAAGGCGCGGGTGTTGACCTGATCGTCACGACCGGCGGGGTCAGCAAGGGCGCGTACGAGGTGGTCCGGCAGGCCATGGCGGACCAGCCGGCGGATTTCCTGCACGTGGCAATGCAGCCGGGCGGCCCGCAAGGAATCGGCACGTTCGAAGGGCGGCCCTTCCTGGGCTTTCCGGGCAATCCAGTCAGCTGCCTCGTGTCCTTTGAAATGTTCCTCCGCCCCGTCCTCGCCGGCCTCTTCGGTGCTCCGGCACCGCGCCTGCCACTGCGCGCGCGCCTGAGTCAGCCCCTCACCTCCCCGGAAAATAAACACCAGGTCCGCCGCGGCACCCTCGGCCCGGACGGGACAGTGGCACTGCAAGGCGGGGAAAGCTCGCACCTGATGCACGCCTTGGCCGGTTCAAACGTGCTGGTCCACGTCCCGGCAGGAGTGGGCGCGCTCGCGGCGGGGGAGGAGGTGGAAGTATGGATGCTGTGAATGCAGAACAGACCCCTGCCGGACTGACGCACCTGCGCCAGGACGGCAGCGCCCAGATGGTGGATGTTTCCGCCAAGGCCGAAACCACCCGCGAGGCCACCGCCAGAGCCACCGTCCAAACCACGGCAGAGGTGATGGGCCTGCTAGGAACCGGCGGCCTGCCCAAGGGGGACGCCCTGGCCGTGGCCCGGGTGGCCGGCATCATGGCGGCCAAGAGGACCCCGGAGCTGATTCCGCTGTGCCACCCGCTGCCGCTGTCCAAGGTCACCGTTGACTTCGAGCTCGAAGCGGAGTCCGTGGCCATTCTCGCCACCGTCAAGACCCGCGGCGTGACCGGGGTGGAAATGGAGGCCCTTACCGCTGCCTCGGTCGCGGCGCTGAGCGTCTACGACATGATCAAGGCCGTGGACAAGCACGCCGTCCTGAACGACATCAAGGTGCTGGCCAAGAGCGGCGGCAAGAGCGGGGACTGGACACTGTGACCAGCACCCTCAACGCCCCCGAACCCCACCGTCACGGCGACGTCCAGGGCCGGAAGGCCGGCGTCGTGATCGCCTCCACGCGTGCCGCCGCCGGCATCTACGACGACGAAACCGGGCCCGTGATCACCGACTGGCTTACGGAACACGGCTTTGACGTCTTTCCTGCCATGGTGGTTCCCGACGGTGAGCCCGTTGGGGCCGCCCTCCGGGCGCTCCTCACCCAGCGCCCCGCCGTCGTGATTACCAGCGGCGGCACCGGTCTGAGCCCGGATGACAGGACACCGGAGGTCACCCTGCCGCTGCTGGACCGTGAGATCCCGGGCATCATGGAAGCGATCCGCCGCGCCGGTGCCGTGAAGACTCCGCTGGCGGTCCTCAGCCGCGGACACGCAGGTGCCGCGGGAAAGACCTTCATCATCAACCTGCCCGGCTCACCAAAGGGAGTCATGGACGGACTAAGCGTCCTCGACCCGGTGATCGGGCATCTTTGCGACCAGCTGGAAGGCGGACATGGGCACTGAAGCGGCATTCGAGGTAGTCAACGCCGTCCTGAGCGCGGAGCCGATTTCCGTCGACCAGGCCATCGCGGCGGTGGAAAGCGATACCGCCGGCGCGGTGGTCAGCTTCAGCGGCGTCGTACGGAACCACGACGGCGGCAAAGCGGTGGAGCGCCTCAGCTACAGCGCGCATCCCACGGCCCACCAGGTGATGTCCGACGTCGTCGCGCAGCTGGCCGCCGAACAGGCGGCAGCCAGCGGGGAAGGCGGCGGAACCTCGCAGCCCGTACGCATCTGGGCAGCCCACCGGATCGGCATGCTCCACATTGGCGATCCCGCGCTGGTCTGCGCGGTATCGGCCGCGCACCGCGGCCAGGCCTTCGCAGTGTGCTCCGAACTGGTGGACCGGATCAAGGAGCAGGTTCCCATCTGGAAAGAACAGTTCTTTGCCGACGGAAGCGTGGAATGGGTGGGTGCGGGCGGCTGACGCTGCCGGGCACAATAAGGTAACTGGCGCATATCCGTTGGTTTCGCCCTTTCAGGGGAAGCGCCGCTTCCTGCGAGGTAACGCACACTCCCCGTTTCCTGCGCGGTGCATGCCCCCCGGTAGGCTTAAAGCCATGACCGAACAACTCTCTGCTCCCTTGCCCGTAGCCGTGCTGGGCGCTAGCGGGCGCATGGGCGCCGAAGCCGTGAAAGCCATTGAAGCCGCGCCCGACATGAAGCTGGTCGCCGCCCTCGGCCGCGGCGACTCCCTGGACCAGGTGACTGCCGCCGGCGCAAAATTCGTGGTGGACCTGACTGTGCCGGAAAGCACCGAAGCGAACGTCCGCTTCGCCGTCGAAAACGGCATCCACGCCGTTGTTGGCACCACCGGCTGGGATGAAGGAAAGCTCTCGGCCCTGAGGCATCTGCTGGCAGGCCAGCCGGAAACCGGCGTCCTGATCGCCCCCAATTTTGCCCTCGGCTCGGTGCTCGCCTCGGCCTTCGCTGCGAAGGCAGCCAAGTACTTCGAATCGGTGGAAATCATCGAACTGCACCACCCGGACAAGGTGGATGCGCCGTCGGGAACCGCAGTCCGTACCGCACAGCTGATCGCAGCCGAACGTGCCGCTGCACAGGTCCCGCCCAGCCCCGACGCCACCACCAGCGAACTCGCCGGTGCCCGCGGCTGCGAGGTGGACGGCATTCGGGTCCACAGCGTGCGGCTCCGCGGCCTTGTTGCCCACCAGGAAGTCCTGCTTGGCGGTGCGGGGGAGCAGCTGACCCTGCGCCACGATTCCTTTGACCGCGCGTCCTTCATGCCGGGCGTCCTTCTGGGCGTGCGCAACGTTGCCGCCCACCCCGGACTGACTGTGGGGCTGGACGGCTACCTGGACCTGGGACTCTAGGCCATGGGCGGGCTGGTGGCAGCGTTCGGGAAGAACCGCACCAAGATCTGGGTAGGGGCAGTGACACTGCTCCTGGTTTTCTACCTGGTGGTGTCCTTCCAGCGGTCCATCCTCCTGCTGACGGACAGCAACCCGGCAGCCGTGGCGATCGGAGCGGCCTACCTGGTGCTGCCTGTCATCGGCGCATGGGCATTGATCCGTGAACTGATGTTCGGCGCCCGGACGGAGCAGATGGCAAGGGTCCTGGAAGCCGAGGGCGGCCTGCCCGTGGACGATCTGCCCCGCACGCCCGCCGGCCGGATCGTACGCTCAGCAGCCGACGCCGAGTTCGAGAAATACCGTGCCGAGGCGGAGGCGGCTCCCGACGATTGGCGCTCCTGGTTCCGTTTGAGCTGCGCGTACGATGCCGCGGGCGACCGCAAGCGCGCCCGGGCATCCATGCGCGACGCCGTCAGGCTCTTCCGCGGCAAGGTTCCGGCGTAGCTGACCTTCGAGCAGGTTGCCGCGGCACCAAGGGAGGGTTTGGCCTTGCGGCGCCAGGTGGGCGCTACCGCAGGTTCCTGACCTGGCCGCGGCCCGCCTGGTTAGCGGCATGGCCCAGCCATTCCAGCGGACCGCGCCACTTGAGCAGGACGAACACCATCCCCACCACAATGGCAGTGGCGGCCTGGGCAAAGTACATCCCGTCCTCCGTCCAGCCCGCGGGGAGCGGCTTGAGGTAGAACCCGGACACCACCCAGACGTGAACCGTGTAGAGGGAAAGGGTCATGGCGCCGGGACCACGCAGCGGCAGCAGCAGGTCCAGGTCCACCCACTCCGCCAGCCGGCCCAGCAGAAGGCAGGCGCCGATCACCGCGACCGCCACCGCAGAGGTATGCACCAGGTCCAAGGTGGTGCCCGAATGGGGCGCGGCGGAGGCCAGCCACCACCACGATCCTTCCTGTGGAATCCCCGTGAGGTTGACCTGCAGGACGCTGTGCAGGGGGTAGCCCGGCGAGTTGAGCACCTTTTCCAATGCAGCCCGGCCGCCCCAGTCTTCCATCGCCGCGACGCCCAGCGCTTTTGAAAGGACGGCGGCCACCGAGCCGGCCACCAGCAAAAACGCCGGCAACATCGCCTTGCCCAGCATCAGCCGGCCGACGACGAGCCCCACCAGCAGGTACGACAGCCACTGGAACACTGGGTAGTAACCGGTGAAGAAGAGGTCCGCGAGAAGCCTGGACGGTGTGGCGAGGTCCTCCCATGACGGGTTGTGTCCCAGCTGGAGCGGCGGTTCTGCCGCAAGGAGCCACGGGCGGAGCAGGTAGGCCAGCACGGGCGACCCAAGGATCCAGCCGCCGGCCCAGGCGAGCAGCCGTTTCAGCCCCATCCCGAGGAAAGGCAGGACACACAGGAACAGCACCCCGTAATGGACCAGGATGATGGCCAGGTTGACCTCCACCCCGCCCAAGGTAAGTCCGACGGCGGCAATCACCAAGGCACGCAAGGCCACCCCACGCCGGGCCGCCGAGAGTTCCGGACCCGCCAGCGGCTTCTGCTTCCCGGTGGACAAGGCCAGCCCCACGCCCGCCAGGACGGCGAACAGGGCCGCCGCCCGTCCGGAGAACGTGAGCCCAATCCACGTAGGTGTCAGGTCGGCGTTCGACTGGAAGGTAGGGAGCAGGTGCGTGGCCATCATGCCCAGCAGGGCAAGGCCGCGTGCGGCGTCGACACCATGGAGGCGTCCCGCACCGGGCTGACTGCCGGTTGTGCGCGCTAATCTTGCCGCGTTACGGGACGTCATGACCAGATCGTCTCACACCTGCCTGTGCCCCGGTCGTCAGGAAATCTTCCTTGTCTTCGAATATATGTTCGAATACTATTGCTCCATGAACAATCCATCGCCAGGAATTCCTGCTTCCGAGCCGGGCAGTGGCGGACTCATGAAGGCCATGAGCCCAGGTGTCGTCGACTACCTTTTCCGCCAGCTGGTCACTGGCCGTCCGCCGGAGGATGTCCAGTGGGAACAGGAGGGCATCAGCCTCGACGCGCAGCCCGAGGGTGCCGAACTTGCGCGCCGGCTTTCCGAGACGGACATTGACGCCCTGACGCCCGTGGAGCTGTTCCACTACGTCCGGGCCGCCCAGCGGCTCGCCTCGTGGGCGGAGGGGCTGCGGCAGACAGCGGTAGGCCGCTACTGCCACCCACCCGCGGCAGCGCCCCGCCCCGCCAGCCGCCCCGCGTCCTGACTGGCAGCCGTTGGCGGCGTAGAGGGTTCCGGTACGGGGGAGGTGCGGCTGGCTGAGGCGTCTCGGGGTAATTTGACGTGCATCACGTCCGCGGCATTGTCCTAACCAGCCGCGGACAGGGTAACGTTTTTTCCATGGCTGACACATCCGCGCATCTCCCTGCCCTCGGTACTCTTCTGACCGCCATGGTCACGCCGTTCACGAAGGACGGCGCAGTGGATTACGAGCAGGCGGCGGCGCTGGCGAGCAAGCTGGTCGACGACGGCTGTGACGGCCTTGTGGTCACCGGCACCACCGGCGAAACGTCCACGCTGACCGACGAGGAGAACCTCGGCATGTTCCGCGCCGTCAAGGATGCGGTGGGCGGCCGGGCTGCGATCATCGCCGGCACGGGCACCAACGACACCGCCCACTCAGTCCACCTCTCCCAGCAGGCAGCAGCCCTCGGCGTCGACGGCCTTCTCCTGGTAACGCCTTACTACAACAAGCCAAGCCAGGCAGGCGTCCGCGCACACTTCGAGACAATCGCCTCCGCCGTCGACGTCCCCGTCATGCTGTACGACATTCCCGGCCGTTCCTCCATCGCCATCGAGCCGGACACCATGATCCGCCTGGCGCAGCACCCCAACATTGTTGCGGTCAAGGACGCCAAGGCCGACTTCGTCGCCGCCACGCGTGTCATGGCCGAGACGGACCTTCTGTTCTACTCGGGCGACGACGGACTGACCCTGCCGTGGATGGCCCTAGGCGCCGTCGGCCTGGTGGGCGTCACAACGCACGTGGCCACCCGCCGCTTCCGTGAACTCATCGACGCCGTCAACGCGAACGACCTCAGCACCGCCCGGAAAATCAACTTTGAACTCCAGCCCGTAGTCCGCGCCACCATGACGCGGGTCCAGGGGGCTGTGGCGGCCAAGCAGATTCTTAAATGGCAGGAAGTCCTGCCCAACTCGATTGTCCGTTTGCCCCTCGTGGAGCCGGACGAAGCCGAGATCGAAACCATCCGCGGGGATTTGGCGGAAGGGGGGCTGGTCTTTTCCTGAGGACTAAGACCGGCACCTTCCGCCTGGAAAGAAGTGCAATATGACCCAAACCGCCCTCACCGGCCTTGTCACCCCTCCGCGTCTGCCCCAGGGCACGCTGCGGATCGTTCCGCTCGGCGGGCTGGGGGAGATCGGCCGGAACATGGCCGTGTTCGAAATCGACGGCAAGCTGCTGATCGTTGACTGCGGCGTCCTCTTCCCGGAGGAAACCCAGCCAGGCGTCGACCTGATCCTGCCCGATTTCTCCTACATCGAGGACCGCCTGGACGACGTCGTGGCCGTGGTGCTCACGCATGGCCATGAAGACCACATCGGAGCCGTTCCGTACCTGCTGCGCCGCCGCAACGACATCCCGCTGGTAGGCTCGCAGCTCACCCTTGCCCTGATCGAAGCGAAACTGCAGGAGCACCGCATCCGGCCGTACACGCTCACGGTGGAGGAAGGGCAGGTGGAAAAGTTCGGCCCGTTCGAGTGCGAATTCGTGGCCGTCAACCACTCAATTCCCGACGCCCTGGCCGTGTTCATCCGTACCGCTGGCGGCACTGTCCTGCACACCGGCGACTTCAAGATGGACCAGCTTCCGCTGGACGGGCGCATCACGGACCTCCGCCACTTCGCCAAACTCGGCGAGGAGGGCGTGGACCTCTTCATGTCCGACTCCACCAATGCGGACATCCCCGGCTTCACCACCGCGGAGAAGGAAATCGGCCCCACGCTCGAACGGCTCTTCGGCCAGGCGACCAAGCGGATCATCGTCGCTTCGTTCTCGTCCCACGTGCACCGGGTCCAGCAGGTGCTGGACGCAGCGGCCAAGCACAACCGCAAAGTGGCCTTCGTTGGCCGCTCCATGGTCCGGAACATGGCGATTGCGGAAAAGCTGGGTTATCTGGACGTCCCGCCGGGCCTGATCGTGGACATCAAGAACATCGACAACCTGCCGGACAACCGCGTGGTGCTGATGTCCACCGGTTCCCAGGGCGAGCCCATGGCCGCCCTGTCCCGGATGGCCAACGGCGACCACCGTGTGGTGGTGGGCGAAGGTGACACCGTCATCCTCGCCTCGAGCCTGATCCCAGGCAACGAGAATGCTGTCTTCCGGATCATCAACGGACTGCTCAAGCTCGGCGCCGACGTCATCCACAAGGGCAATGCCAAGGTCCACGTTTCCGGCCACGCCGCCGCCGGTGAACTGCTGTACTGCTACAACATCCTGGAGCCGCTCAACGCCATGCCGGTGCACGGGGAAACCCGCCACCTGATCGCCAACGGAAAAATCGCCATCGAGTCCGGCGTCCCCGAAGCCAGCGTCATCCTCGCCGACAACGGCACGGTCATCGACCTCAAGGACCACCGGGCTGACGTGGTGGGACAGGTTGAAGTCGGCTTCATCTATGTGGACGGCTCCAGCGTGGGTGAGATCACTGACGCCGACCTCAAGGACCGCCGCATCCTGGGTGACGAAGGCTTCATCTCGATCATCACCGTCATTCACCGCGCCACCGGCAAGGTGGTATCCGGGCCCGAGATCCATGCCCGGGGCGTGGCGGAAGACGACTCCGTGTTCGACGACATCATCCCCAAGATCAATGCCGCTCTTGAGGAGGCTGTCCTCAACCACGCGGACCACACCAGCCACCAGCTCCAGCAGGTGGTCCGCCGCGTGGTGGGCACCTGGGTCAACCGCAAGCTGCGACGCAAGCCCATGATCATTCCCGTGGTGCTCGAGGCCTGACGGCCATCCAAGGCAAGCGGCCGGCATTCCTGTACCAGCGGGAATGCCGGCTCCAGCCCTTTAAGAGCGGGAACCGGGGCCCGCAGGGCCCCAAATCCCCGGAAAACCAGCCGAACTCCGGTAGCGTTGCCAGCATGGCCACACGTACTACTCCCGCGCCCAATGGATCCAGCAGGGGCAGTGCCGGCAGCAAAACCGGCCGCTCCTCCGGACGCGGTTCAGGCTCCACGGCCGCTAAAACAGGACGAGCCGGCGGCTCGTCCAGCACTGCTCGCACCCGCCAGCTTCCCGCCGTCGAAAACCACCAGCCGTGGCTGTTGCGCGTGGTGGGCGGGGCATGGCTGGGCCTCGGCCACCTGGTGGGCGGAGGAGTGCGGCGGATCGGCCACGACGTAAGCGACCTGCCCGCCGACGAGCGCCGTGACGGCGCGGCGCTGTTCAACCTTGCCCTCGGCATCTTCATCGCCACCTTTGCCTGGTGGGGCCTCACCGGCTGGTTCCCGGACGCCGTCTATGCCGTAGTCAACGGCACCTTCGGCTGGGTCTCGCTGCTGCTTCCCCTGATGCTGTTTGCGTGCGCCTTCCGGCTCTTTCGCCAGCCCGCAGACGGCCGGGGCAACAACCGGGTGGGCATCGGCTTCCTCATCATGACGTTTGCCGGCTGCGGGCTGGCCCACATCCTGGGTGGGCAACCCACCGTTGCCCAGGGCTTCGACGGCCTCCGGCAGGCGGGCGGCATGCTGGGATTCCTTGCCGCATCGCCGTTGGCTGCCATCCACCTGGCAGTTCCGCTCGTCCTGTACTCCCTGCTGGCCTTCGTTTCGCTGCTGATCATCACCGCCACCCCGTTCACCGCGATTCCGCGCCGGCTGCGCGCTGCCTACGAGCACCTGATGGGCATCGACCTGATGGATGAGCAGGACCGGAACACCCACGACCGCAGCTACCTGGAGCGGACTGCGCAGGCCCTGGCCAAAAGCACGCCGAAGAAAAAGAAGCGCCGCCTGTTCGGCAAGGACGAGGAGGAGGGCGGCGCCGCCCTGGACGGCTACGTGGGCGACGAAGCTTTCGAGCACGCAGTGATCGACGACGACGAACCGCAGCAGCCGCGCCCCGCGCCGGGCGTGCGCCGCCCCACCCAGGCCGAGATCGCCGTCGAAAAGATCAAAGCGGCCCAGGGCCTGGGTGCCGCTACCTCCCGGCCGGCTGCTTCGGGCGCGGAAAACGCGACCGAAGCCATTCCCATGATCACCCCCGGGATGGCTGCAGCTGCCGCCAAGCCTGCCAGCGCACCCACCGTGCCCTCCAACCCTGTGGCGCCCGCACCGCCGCCCGTACCCATCCCGCAGCGCACCGAGCAGCTGTCGCTCGCCGGCGACGTCACCTACACGCTGCCTGCCTCGGACTACCTCACGCCCGGCTCCATCCCCAAGGAGCGCACCGAAGCCAATGACGCCGTCGTCGCCGCCCTGACGGACACCCTCCAGCAGTTCAATGTCGACGCCACCGTGACAGGCTTCAGCCGCGGTCCCACCGTGACGCGGTACGAGATTGAACTGGCGCCGGGCACCAAGGTGGAACGCGTCACGGCACTGTCCAAGAACATCTCCTATGCGGTGGCTTCCAGCGACGTCCGCATCCTGAGCCCCATCCCGGGCAAGTCGGCCATCGGCATTGAGATCCCCAACACGGACCGCGAAACTGTATCCCTGGGCGACGTCCTCCGCAGCCAGAATGCCCGGCGGACGGACCACCCCATGGTGATGGGCGTGGGCAAGGACGTGGAGGGCGGCTACGTGGTGGCCAACCTCGCCAAGATGCCCCACCTGCTGGTGGCCGGTGCCACGGGCGCCGGTAAGTCCTCGTTCGTGAACTCGATGATCACGTCCATCCTGATGCGGGCCACCCCGGACGAAGTGCGCATGGTGATGGTGGATCCCAAACGGGTGGAACTGACTGCCTACGAGGGCGTACCGCACCTCATCACGCCTATCATCACCAACCCCAAGAAGGCGGCGGAAGCCCTGCAGTGGGTGGTGCGCGAGATGGACGCCCGCTATGACGACCTCGCCAATTACGGCTTCAAACACATCGACGACTTCAACAAGGCCGTGCGGGCCGGCAAGGTCCAGCCGCCGCCGGACTCGAAGCGCGTCATCCGGCCGTACCCCTACCTGCTGGTGATCGTTGACGAGCTCGCCGACCTCATGATGGTGGCGCCGCGGGACGTGGAAGACTCGATTGTCCGGATCACCCAGCTGGCGCGCGCCGCTGGCATCCACCTGGTCCTGGCCACGCAGCGCCCGTCAGTGGACGTGGTGACCGGACTGATCAAGGCGAACGTGCCCTCCCGCATGGCCTTCGCCACGTCATCCGTGACCGACTCCCGCGTGGTCCTGGACCAGCCGGGCGCCGAGAAGCTCATCGGCCAGGGTGATGCGCTGTTCCTGCCGATGGGCGCTTCCAAGGCCATGCGCGTCCAGGGCGCATGGGTTACTGAATCCGAGATTCACAAAGTGGTGGAGCACGTCAAGACACAGCTCCAGGCTGTCTACCGTGACGACGTCGCTCCCGAAGCGGAAAAGAAGCAGATCGACGACGACATCGGGGACGACCTCGAGGTCCTGCTGCAGGCCACGGAACTCGTGGTTACCACGCAGTTCGGCTCCACCTCCATGCTCCAGCGCAAGCTGCGGGTGGGCTTTGCGAAGGCGGGCCGGCTCATGGACCTGCTGGAGTCCAGGGGAGTGGTGGGCCCGTCCGAGGGTTCGAAGGCCCGCGACGTGCTGGTCAAGCCCGACGACCTTGCGCCGGTCCTGGCCGCGATGAAGGGCCAGGACGCCCCAGCCGCGCCGGACGCCCAGACGGCGGCACTGAGCGACAACGCCAACGCCAACATCCCCCAGGGCGGCTACGCCGAGGACCTCGTCGCTGCCGACCTCGACAAGCGCAAGCAAAACGTTGAATATTACGACGGCTCGGATTCCGCGCCTGGCGGCTATGACGACGACGACGGCTCCGAGGACGCCTGGTCCCTCACCGGCCGCTAGCCCAGAGACTGTAGCCTAGAAACGTGACTAGCACCGATGCCACCGCGGCCGGCCCAGGCCGTGCCGGGGTCTGGAACCTTCCCAATATCCTGACCATGATCCGCATCGCGCTGGTGCCGTTCTTCGTGTGGTTCCTGATCGCCGATGCCCCCGGCCTGGAGAGCGAGTCAGGACCCTGGCGCTGGGCAGCCGTGGTGGCCTTTGCCGTCGCGATCTACACCGACAAACTCGACGGAGACATCGCCCGGAGCCGGAACCTCGTCACGGATTTCGGCAAGATCGCCGACCCCATCGCAGACAAGCTCCTCACCGGTTCCGCGCTGGTGATGCTGTCGGTACTGGGCGAGCTGCCCTGGTGGATGACCCTGGTGATCCTGGTCCGGGAGTGGGGCATTACCGGGCTGCGTTTCTTCGTGATCCGCTACGGGGTGATCCCGGCTTCGCGCGGCGGCAAGCTGAAGACTGTAGTGCAGACTGCCGCGATCTTCCTCTACCTCCTGCCACTGGCGGCGTTCGCCCCGTGGCTGGCGTGGGTGGCGTTTGCCGTGATGCTTGCTGCGGTGGTCATCACCGTCTGGACCGGCGTCGACTACGTCGTTGAGGCGATGCGCCTGCGGGCCAAAGGAAAGCTGCAGGCAAAGGCCGGCAACGGACAGGAGCAGGCGTGAGCAACCAGCACCATCTTTCCCTGCACCAGCTGTCTGAACAGGCGGTGCAGAAAGCCCTGGAACTTCGGCGGACCGTGGCGACGGCCGAATCCCTGACCGCCGGCATGGTGTCCGCAGTCCTGGCCGACACGCCGGGTGCCTCCGGGATGCTGCAGGGCGGTGTTGTGGCTTACCAGAACTCGGTGAAAGCGAACCTGCTGAAGGTCTCCCAGGAGCTGCTGGCCGACGTCGGATCCGTGGACGGCGGAGTGGCCGCCGCCATGGCCGCAGGCGCCCGTACGGCCCTTGGCGCTGATATCGGCGTGGCCACAACCGGGGTGGCCGGGCCGGAAGCGCACGACGGCAAGCCGGTGGGAACTGTGTACATCGGCATCGCCACTGCGGCGGGAACACATGGATTCGAGTACCTGTTTTCAGGAAGCAGGGCAGAAATCCGCGGGCAGGCCTGCGGAGCGGCCCTGGAAAGGCTTTTCGAAGTCCTGTCCCTGTGACCGCTGGCCGGACTATGTTACCGGGCGTAAAGTTGACGGGAACAAAAGCCGGTACCGATTAGTTATTACATTGTGTCGCTTCCGGAGAGTGGAGGCGCCTAGGATGAAATCACCACGACGGTTCGCTTCACGGCGGACCTGACCTATGAGGGAGCAAGGCGATACAGATGGTAAAGCAGCCCGTATCCGTAAACGGCGTTGTCCGCTGGAAGGATGTGGGCCTCGCCGATCAGGGTAAGAGCGAACAGAAGGAGCGCAAGATGGTTGTACTTCGTCACGAAATTGGTGATGTCCTGCGCGATGTCCGCCAGCGTCAGGGGCGTACGCTCCGTGAAGTTTCGCACAGCGCCCGTGTCTCCCTGGGTTACCTCAGTGAAGTGGAGCGCGGCCAGAAGGAAGCGTCGTCCGAGCTTCTGTCCTCGATTTGCTCGGCACTGGATGTTCCGTTGTCCAGCATGCTTCGGGAAGTGAGCGACCGGGTGGCAGTGGCGGAAGGCGTCGCAGTTCCGGACACCGTTCCGCAGGAATTCTCCCAGCGTTACGGCCGCGACCTTGAGCGCGACCTGAACACTGATCTCGACGACGAACTTTCCACTGGCCTTCTCTCCGGCGCCCGGTAGGGGTTTGCGCCGAAGGGCAAGGCAGGGGACACCCACCAAAAGCTGAACATACTGAAGGCCCCCGGCAACGCACCGGGGGCTTCAGCATGTCTACTCCTGCGTGCCGTCCGGGTCCGCCAGCGAGCCATCCCTCGGAAACCCGTCACGCTCGTAGGTGGCGTTGAGCTTGGCCATGTACCGTGCCAGTTCCTGCAGGTCCTCTACCGGCCATTCGCCCAGCCGTTCGCGGAAGACCTGCCGCCGGGCATCCTGGACCTGATGCATCTTCTCTTCCCCCTTGGGAGTCAGCCGGATTGCCTGGGCCCTCCCGTCCAGCGGGTCGGCCTCCTTGGACACGAGGCCGAGGCTTTCGAGGAAGGCGATCTGCCGGCTGACGGACGGTTTTCCCACCCCGATGTTCATTGCAAGGTCAGTGAGGCGGATGGGACCCTCCCGGCGGATCACCGCCAGCAGGCCATAGGCTGCCGGCTCCATATCCGGATGGACCTGGCGGGAGAGCTGGTTGGAAATTGCCCGTGCGCGCCGCCAAAAAAGGCTTATCTGGTGTTCCACGTTCTGCACGGCTGCGTCCACGTCCGCTTCGTCCGGGCGGCCTTCCACGGAGGGGGCATCGGGGGAGTTGCTCATGGCAACAATTCTAGGGCGTGCGTCCGTGAGAGAATTTTCTGGTGCGAATCAGCGACTATTGGCGACTCATGGACGACGAATTTGGTGCCGGGTACTCGCGGGTCCTCAGCAGCAGCCTTGTTCTTGCCGGAGTGGGCGGACGCACCGCAGACCAGGCGCTGGCTGCCGGCGTTGAGCCGCGCCAGGTGTGGCTGGCTGTCTGCGACGTGCAGGATGTGCCCCCTGAGCGCAGGCTCGGCCGCGACATCAAACCCCGCACGGACTGACCGGATTCCCTGGACACGCCGAGCTCCTGTTCGAATACCTGTTCGGGTAAAGATATGCTTTTCCCAGCGGGTTATCCACATAGCCGCCGTCTTCCGGCCGGAATGTCAGTGGGTCCCATTAGCGTCAGAGATGACCAATAAACGGCCGCTGAGGCCACTCCACAGCGAGAAAGCATTAGAGGTGTGAACCATGGCGGCAGCCCCGGATCGTGCAAAAGCGCTCGAAGCAGCCCTTGCCCAGATCGACAAGCAGTTCGGTAAAGGGTCGGTCATGCGGCTCGGCGATGAAGTACGCGCCCCGATCGAGGTTATTCCTACCGGTTCCATAGCCCTGGACGTTGCCCTGGGAATTGGCGGCCTGCCCCGAGGCCGGGTCATTGAAATCTACGGACCGGAATCCTCCGGTAAGACCACCGTTGCCCTGCACGCAGTAGCAAGCGCCCAGCGCGCCGGCGGCATCGCGGCCTTCATCGACGCCGAGCACGCACTGGACCCGGATTACGCTGCCAAGCTTGGCGTGGACACGGACGCCCTTCTCGTCTCGCAGCCGGACACCGGTGAGCAGGCCCTGGAGATCATGGACATGCTGGTGGGGTCCGGCTCGCTGGACATCATCGTTATCGACTCCGTGGCAGCCCTGGTGCCGCGCGCGGAAATTGAAGGCGATATGGGTGACAGCCACGTCGGCCTCCAGGCACGGCTCATGAGCCAGGCACTGCGTAAAATTACCGGCCGCCTTAGCCAGACCAAGACCACCGCCATCTTCATCAACCAGCTCCGCGAGAAGATCGGTGTCTTTTTCGGCTCCCCGGAAACCACCACGGGTGGTAAGGCGCTGAAGTTTTACGCGTCTGTCCGCATCGACGTCCGGCGCATCCAGACCCTCAAGGAAGGCGCGGACTCGGTCGGTAACCGCACCAAGGCCAAGATCGTCAAGAACAAGATGGCCCCGCCCTTCAAGGTGGCTGAGTTCGACATCATCTATGGCCAGGGCATCTCCCGCGAGGGCGGGATCATCGATATGGGCGTGGAGCACGGCATCATCAAGAAGTCCGGCTCCTGGTTCACCTACGATGGCGACCAGCTCGGCCAGGGCATGGAGAACTCCCGCCGGTTCCTGCGCGATAACCCGGAGCTGGCCGCTGAACTTGAGCGGCTGATCAAGGAAAAGCTGGGCGTGGGTGTAAAGCCCGCGGAGCCGGAGTCCAAGGACTCCCCGAAGCTGAAGGCCGTTGACGGGTTCTAGCCGTTGACAGGCTTTGAGAGCGCCCGTCCCTGCCGGCGGAAGGCCGGTGGGCGGCATGGTGCATCCTCTGAAGGTGCTTCCTATGGCGTTGCTTTCCAGGACGGCCCGGATCCCGACTCGCCGGTTGCCGCCGACGCAGAACCGGATCCGGTGTCCGTGGCGCAGT
Source organism: Pseudarthrobacter sp. NamB4 (assembly GCF_005796185.1). Classification (GTDB taxonomy): domain Bacteria; phylum Actinomycetota; class Actinomycetes; order Actinomycetales; family Micrococcaceae; genus Arthrobacter. Next base: position 45,813 of record NZ_VAHM01000005.1, on the reverse strand, counting down.
CCATTGTCTACCGGCAGCTCACCGCTTCGGCGAAGAGCAGGCTTCAGCTCGCGCAGAAGCTGGCCGAGCGGAACATTCCCGAGCACGTCGCTGAGGCAGTACTGGACAGGTTCCAAGAGGCCCGCCTGATCAACGACGCCGAGTTCGCGGAGATGTGGGTCCGGAGCCGTGCCCAGTCGCGGAAACTGGCGAAAGGCGCCCTTCGACGTGAACTGGCGGACAAGGGCATCGACCAGGAAACTGCCGCTGCAGCCTTGGAACAGCTTTCGGATGCCGATGAGGAAGCTGCAGCACGGCAACTGGTGGAGCGCAAGATCCGCCCGGGGCTGGATCTTCAGGACCGGGCGGATCGGGACAAAGCGGCCCGGCGGCTGGCGTCAATGCTGGCGCGCAAGGGCTACGAGCCGTCCAAGGCGTTCCGGATCGTGAACGAGGTCCTTGAAGAGCATGCTTTTTCCGACGGTGGCCAAGCGTAAAGCCGGTACCCTTAACAGGTGAGTTTGACCATCCCTTCCTCCCTTTCCGGTACCGGCCCCTCCGCAGAAGCCGTCGGCGCCCCACTGTCAGGCGCCTCAAAGCCGCGCACTTATGAAGTCCGCACGTTCGGCTGCCAAATGAATGTCCACGACTCGGAGCGCATGGCTGGCCTGCTTGAGGACGCGGGATATGTACCGGCTGAGGGCGGCCAGGCCGACGTCGTGGTGTTCAACACCTGCGCCGTGCGCGAGAATGCCGACAACAAGCTCTACGGCAACCTGGGGATCCTGGCGCCGGTGAAGGCGGCAAACCCCGGCATGCAGATTGCCGTGGGGGGTTGCCTGGCGCAGAAGGACCGGGAAACCATCCTGAAGAAGGCACCGTGGGTGGACGCCGTGTTCGGCACCCACAATGTGGGCGCCCTGCCCGCCCTGCTGGACCGGGCCCGGCACAACGACGAGGCGCAGCTGGAGATCCTGGAGTCGCTGGACGTCTTTCCCTCCACCCTTCCCACCAAGCGCGACTCGGTCTACTCGGGCTGGGTGTCCATCTCCGTCGGCTGCAACAACACCTGCACCTTCTGCATCGTCCCCGCCCTGCGCGGAAAAGAGAAGGACCGCCGGCCGGGCGACATCCTCGCGGAGATCCAGGCGCTCGTGGACGACGGCGCCATCGAGGTCACGCTCCTTGGCCAGAACGTCAACTCCTATGGCCTGGAGTTCGGCGACCGGCAGGCGTTCTCGAAGCTGCTGCGGGCGTGCGGCGACATCCAGGGCCTGGAACGGGTTCGCTTCACCAGCCCGCACCCCGCCGCCTTTACCGACGACGTCATCGACGCCATGGCCGAGACCGCCAATGTCATGCCGCAGCTGCACATGCCGCTGCAATCAGGATCGGACAGCATCCTGCGGGCGATGAAACGGTCCTACCGGTCCACCAAGTTCCTCGGCATCCTGGACAAGGTTCGGGAGAAAATTCCGCACGCAGCAATCTCCACGGACATCATCGTAGGTTTCCCCGGGGAAACCGAAGAGGACTTCCAGGCGACGCTGGACGTGGTGGAGCAGTCCCGCTTCGCTACCGCCTTCACCTTCCAGTACTCCAAGCGCCCCGGTACCCCTGCTGCCGAACTGCCGGACCAGCTGCCCAAGTCCGTGGTGCAGGAACGCTTTGAACGGCTCACCGCCCTGCAGGACCGGATTGCAGCGGAGGAGAACCGCAAGCAGGTGGGCCGAAGGGTTGAGGTCATGGTGACGGCACAGTCAGGACGCAAGGCAGGGGAGACCCACCGGCTCTCCGGACGTTCCCGGGACCAGCGGCTGGTCCACTTCTCGGTTCCCGACGGTGCTCCCGCCCCGCGCCCGGGAGACCTCGTCACCGTCACCATCACCGAGGCGGCCTCGTTCCACCTCGTAGCGGACCCCACCCTTGAGGACTACAGCCTCAGGCGTTCCCGTGCCGGTGACGCCTGGGACAGGTCCCAGGCAGATTCCTGCGGGGCACCGGTGCCGGGTGCCGGCACAGGTGCCAAGGGCGTGTCGCTGGGCATGCCGCCGCTGCCAGTGCGCACCCGCTGACCGGTGCCCGCACCGCCAGTCATCGCCGTCGTCGGCCCCACCGGTTCAGGGAAATCGGACCTCGCCGTCAGCCTTGCCCAGGAGCTTGACGGCGAGGTCATCAACGCCGATGCCATGCAGTTCTACCGTGGCATGGATATCGGCACGGCCAAGATCACCTGGGCGGAGCGCAGGGGAGTGCCGCACCATCTGCTCGACACCCTGGACGTCACCCAGGAAGCGAGCGTTTCGCAGTTCCAGCAGCAGGCCAGGGACACCATTGCCGGCATCCATGCCCGAGGGAAGCGTGCAATCCTGGCCGGTGGCTCCGGCCTGTATGTGCGGGCAGCCTTGGATGTCCTCGAGTTTCCGGGAACAGATGCAGCCCTGCGGCAGCAGTTGGAAGACGAACTCACCGCCAAGGGGGCTCCGGAACTGCTGGAGCGCCTGCGCACGGTGGACCCGGAGTCCGCGGGAAGGATCTCCGACGCACGGCGGATCATCCGTGCCTTGGAGGTCTACGAGCTGACTGGCCGCCCATTCAGTTCTTTCATGCCACAGCGCGAGTACTTGCAGCCGGCCGTCCAGATCGGGCTCACCGTGGACCGTGACATGCTCCGGGAGCGGCTGGCCGCGCGGGTCCACCGTATGGTGGACAGCGGCCTGCTCACGGAAGTCCAGCGCCTCGACGCCCAAGGGCTGCGGCAAGGAAAGACCGCTCCCCGCGCCCTTGGATACTCACAGTTCCTGCGCGTCATCGACGGCGAGCTCACCATACCCGAGGCCGCGGAGGACACCATCGTTGCCACCCGCCAGTTCGCCCGGCGCCAGCTCACCTGGTTCCGAGCGGATCCCCGCATCCAGTGGCTGGACTGGCAGGACCCTGAACTGACTGCCCGCGCCGCCTCGCTCTGCGGATAAAGGCTATCTATCCCGCCGTTTCAAACCAGCTCGGCCCGGCCGGTAACCTAGAAACCATGGACACCACCCTCGCAAAGACCACCGAGCCGGCTTTCCGTACCCTCAGCGGGCTCCGCTTTTCGAAGGGGCACGGCACCGGCAACGACTTCGTCCTGGTGGCGGATCCCGACGGCGTCCACGCCATGGCGGCGGAGGAAGTGGCAGCACTGTGCGACAGGCACCGCGGGATCGGTGGCGACGGGCTCATCCGGGCGGTTCCATCGCGCTTCCTGCCCGAAGGCCGCGAACTGTTGGCCGCGGCCCCCCACGCCGAGTGGTTCATGGATTACCGGAACGGCGACGGTTCCCTGTCCGAAATGTGCGGCAACGGCGTCCGCGTCTTCGTCCATTTCCTCCGCACGGAGGGCTTAATTGACCTGCCCGACGGCGGCGCCTTCACCATCGGTACCCGGGCCGGGGTTAAGACCGTAGTGCGGATAGGCGACGACTATGCCGTGGACATGGGCCCCTGGGCGTTCATCTTCCCCGGCGAAGCGACCGCCAAGGGGATGGATTCGCTGGTGACCGCCGAAGGCCTGGAAGTTCCACGCCCCGCACTCTCCGTCAGTATGGGCAACCCGCACACCGTTGTTGCCCTCGCGGAACTCTCCGAACTTGCCGGAACAAGGCTGTTTACCGCGCCCGCCGTGGATCCTGTCCCGGCCAACGGCACCAACGTCGAGTTCGTAGTCCCGTCCGAACCCCTGGTGCACGACGGCGTCGGCTCGGTGACCATGCGCGTGCACGAACGCGGCGTGGGGGAGACCCAGTCATGCGGAACCGGTGCCTGCGCGGCGGCGGTTGCCATCCGGCACTGGGCCGGCGCAGAAGCCCCGGACACCTGGCGCATCCACGTCCCGGGAGGAGTGGTGGGCGTCAAGTTCTTCGCCGGCCCCGCCGGCCACGAGCATGTGGAACTCAGCGGCCCCGCGGTCATTGTGGCAACTGGGACGCTTTCTTGATCTTCAGGATCCTGAATGACTTGGACGTCGCTTCCCGGCTGACACTGAACGATTCGTCCAGCTCAGCAGCAAGCCAGCGCTGAAGCGAGTCCGAGCCCAGGTTTTTCTGGACCACCAGCCACGCCGTCCCCCCCGGCGCCAGTCGCGGCAGCCACATCATCAGGAGCGAGTGCAGTTCGTCCTTGCCAATCCGGATGGGCGGGTTGGACCAGATGGTGTCAAAACGGATCGCCGGGTCCAGAGCCTCGGGCGTGCTGGCCGTGACGTTGGTAAGTCCCAGTGCCGCGGCGTTCTCGTTGGTCAGGGCGATGCAGCGCTCGTTGACGTCCACTGCATAGACCGTGGAGGAGGGTGCCCGCAGGGCCATGGTCAGGGCAATCGGCCCCCAACCGCAGCCGATGTCCAGGAGATTTCCCTGCGGTGCCGGCGCCGGAACCTCGGCAAGGAGGATGGCGGTGCCTTTGTCGATGCCGTCCGGGCTGAAGATGCCGCCGGAAGTCTGCAGCCTGCGCGTCTGCCCGGCAAGCTCGACCGTGAGGGGCTTGCGGGTGAACGGGCCGGCGGGCGTTGCGCTGAAATAATGTGCGGACTCCATAACTGGCCAGAGTAGTTCCCCCTGCAGCTTAAAGTGAAAATCCGCCCCGGGCTGCTCTGCTACCCTGAATGGCATGTTCTTGATCTTCGAGTAACCGGCACGGGCACAGCCCGTCCCGAAGCCTGTCCTCCAGCGACAGCCTGTCCCGCCCAGCGACGCAGGTTTTCTGTGCCTTCCGCTGCGTGCACCGGACCAAGCCCACCCGTTTGATCCGGTCGCCGGACAACACTCGAGAGCCAGCTTTCATTGGACTTCCCGCCGTTTCCGGCTGCTTCCGCATCTGCCACGCATCAAGGGCGTGGCACGTCCGCCGTCGACGCTTTCAGCATCGTCCGGCCCAACAAGCCAGGAGGCTTGAATGACCGCAGGCCGTCAGCCCAGCGCGAATACTTCCCCAATCAGCTCTAATCAGCACTATTCTGGAACTGCCGAATCTTCAAAGGAGACCATGACCAGCCAGCCCAACACCGGATCAGATCCAGCAGCCCAGGACATGAGCCCTGAGGAAATCCAGGCTGTGATCGACCGGATCCTCTCCAAGGACGTACCGGCCAGGAACCTCAGCACTGCAGGCGGGGGTGAGGAAGGCCGGGGCGGCAAGACAGTGTTCGGCAAGGCCCAGGCAATATCCAGCCTGGACGAAGAACACACAACGTACGACGGCGACCAGCAGGATCTGGAGGAACGTCGCGCGCTGCGCCGCACGGCAGGCCTTTCCACCGAGCTTGAAGACGTCACCGAGGTTGAGTACCGCCAGCTGCGCCTCGAACGGGTGGTCCTGGCGGGGCTGTGGTCCGAGGGAACCCTTGCAGATGCCGAGAACTCCCTGCGGGAACTCGCCGCCCTCGCCGAAACAGCCGGCTCCGAGGTCCTGGACGGACTGGTCCAGCGCCGGGACAAGCCGGACCCCGGAACCTTCCTTGGGTCAGGCAAGGCCCTTGAACTTAGGGACATCGTGATGTCCACCGGCGCTGACACAGTGGTGGTGGACGCCGAGCTTGCACCCTCCCAGCGCCGCGGCCTGGAGGACATCGTCAAGGTCAAGGTCATTGACCGGACGGCCCTGATCCTGGACATCTTCGCCCAGCACGCCAAGAGCCGCGAGGGCAAGGCCCAGGTGGAGCTGGCGCAGCTGGAGTACCTCCTGCCGCGCCTCCGCGGCTGGGGCGAGTCGATGTCCCGCCAGGCCGGTGGCCAGGTGGGCAGCGCCGCCGCCGGCATGGGGTCGCGCGGTCCCGGTGAAACCAAGATCGAGCTGGACCGCCGCCGGATCCGTACGCGCATGGCCAAGCTGCGGCGTGAGATCGCCGGGATGAAGCCCGCGCGCGAGACCAAACGGGCCAACCGCCGTCGTAATGAAGTGCCCTCGGTGGCCATTGCCGGGTATACCAACGCCGGCAAGTCCTCGCTGCTGAACCGCCTCACCGACGCCGGAGTCCTGGTGGAGAACGCTCTGTTCGCCACGCTGGATCCCACCGTGCGCAAGGCCGAGACGGCCGATGGCCTGGGCTACACGCTGGCGGACACCGTGGGTTTTGTGAGGTCCCTGCCCACCCAGCTCGTGGAGGCGTTCCGCTCCACGCTGGAGGAGGTGGCGGACGCGGACCTGATCCTGCACGTGGTGGACGTGTCGCACCCGGATCCTGAAGGCCAGATCGCCGCAGTCCGTAAGGTCTTCAGCGAGGTGGACGCCCGCAAGGTCCCGGAGATCATCGTCCTGAACAAGGCAGATGCGGCCGATCCCTTTGTGGTGGAGCGGCTCAAGCAGCGCGAACCGCGCCACGTTGTGGTGTCGGCACGTACGGGTCAAGGCGTTTCGGAGCTGCTCAAGGCCATCAGTGACGCTATTCCGCGGCCTTCCGTGAAGCTCGAGCTGCTCATCCCCTACGACCGCGGGGACCTGGTCAGCAAGCTGCACGAATCGGACGCCGAAATCATCAGCGTCGACCACGATGAAGCCGGTACCCGGGCGGTTGTTAAAGTCCGGGAAGGCCTCGCGGCTGAACTGGAACCCTTCGCCAGCAATGACTGACCCCGTGGCTGCACAGGCCACGGGCACGCCCGGCGAGCAGTTCGTGATCGACCTGCTCGACCGGGCTGTCGCCGCCATGGGCGGGCAGAGCAGGGACGGTCAGCACGAGATGGCCAGGCAGGTGGCCCGCGCCATCGAAAGCGGGGACCACCTGCTGGTTCAGGCCGGGACGGGAACCGGAAAGTCCTTGGCTTACCTGATCCCCCTCATCGCGCACGCTTTGGAAAGCAACAAGCCCGCCCTGGTATCCACCGCAACGCTGTCCCTGCAGACGCAGATCGTGGGCCGGGACCTGCCCCGGCTGCTCAAGGCGATCACCCCGGCACTGGACCGGCCCGTCAAGGTGGCGCTCGTCAAGGGACGCTCGAACTATGTCTGCCTGCACAAGCTGGAAGGCGGCTTTCCTTCAGAGGAACCGGCCGAGGGCCAGCTATTCTCCCTGGGCGAGGACACCAGTGTCCCGCATTTTGCTGCTGCAGTAGGCGGCCCCTCATCCCAGCTCGGCAAGGAGGTGGTGCGGCTGCGGGAGTGGGCGGGAAAGACTGTCACCGGCGACCGCGATGAGCTCCTGCCCGGTGTCACGGACCGGGCCTGGCGGCAGGTTTCCGTCACCTCCATGGAGTGCCTGGGCGCCCAGAAGTGTCCCATGGCAGCAGAATGCTTCAGTGAACTTGCGCGCCAGGACGCAGCGGACGCGGATGTGGTGGTCACCAACCATGCGATGCTTGCGGTCAGCGCCTTTGAAGGACTGGCAGTGCTTCCCGAGTACGACGTCGTAGTGGTCGACGAGGCCCACGAACTGCAGGACCGGGTCACCGGAGCGGTTTCCGGCCAGCTGTCGGTGGCCATGGTCCACGCTGCGGCCGCCGGTGCCCGGAAACACACAGCCATCACGGTTGACGCCCTCAACGCGGCAGCCGCCAACCTGGAGGTTGCCCTCGCCGGAGTGCCGAACGGGCTGCTGCCCAATGGCCTGAATGACGGCCAGCTGGACTGTGTGGACCAGCTGCGTGACGCCTGCCGTGCGGCGCTCTCCGATTCAAAGGGGGACAGCAGTACATCAGCCGACGGCGGGAGGCAGCTTGCCCGCTCCCGGCTGATGCTCATTCTCGAACTGTGTGAAAGGCTCCTCGCAGCCCGTGAGAACAGGGAAGTGGTATGGATGTCCAGGGCCAGTTCCTTCGACCCGCACCAGGGATACTCCCAGCCGGATGACACTGCGCCGGCCGTGATCAACGTTGCGCCGCTTTCCGTTGCGGGCAGGCTGCGGGAAGGCCTTTTTTCCGGGCATACCGTGGTGCTTACCTCGGCAACCCTGGCCATTGGTTCCGCCTTCGAACCTGCCGCCGGCGGGCTGGGTCTTGTCGGGGAAGGAGCCCCCAGCTGGACCGGCGTGGACGTGGGGTCGCCCTTTGATTATCAGAAGCAGGGCATCCTGTACGTGGCCGGCCACCTGCCGAAGCCGGGCAGAGGGGCATCGCCGGAATCGCTGGCGGAACTGGAAGCCCTGATCCGGGCCTCCAACGGTGGTGCATTGTGCCTGTTTTCGTCCCGGCGTGCCGCAGAGGAAGCTGCGGAAGCCCTGCGGCCAAAACTGGGCATGACCATCCTGTGCCAGGGCGATTCCACCATGACGGCCCTGGTGAAGCAGTTCTCGGACGAGCCCGATACCTGCCTCTTCGGCACCATGTCCCTGTGGCAGGGCGTGGATGTTCCCGGGGGTTCGTGCCGCCTGGTGGTCATAGACCGCATCCCGTTCCCCAGGCCGGACGATCCCCTCATGACGGCCCGCTCACGGGCTGTCGCGCAGGCGGGCGGGAACGGCTTCATGTCCGTGTCTGCCACCCATGCCGCCATCCGCCTTGCCCAGGGGGCAGGCCGGCTCATCCGGTCCACGGGGGATAAAGGAGTAGTGGCCGTGCTCGATTCACGGCTTGCCACCGAGCGTTACGCTGGGTTCCTCCGCGCGGCACTGCCCCCTTTCTGGGCGACAACAGACCGGAAGACCGCGGTGGCGGCGCTGGAGAGGCTGGCCCGGGCAAACGCCTGAGTGCTCCCTGCTACAGCGAACGGAGCACTGAAACGACCTTGCCCATAATGGTGGCGTGGTCCCCAAGGATGGGCTCGTACTGCGTGTTCTGGGGGAGCAGCCAGGTATGCCCGTCCCGCTGCCGGAACGTTTTCACTGTGGCCTCGTCATCAAGAAGGGCTGCCACGATGTCGCCGTTTGCTGCGTCCGCCTGCCTGCGGACCACCACCCAGTCACCATCGCAAATGGCAGCATCCACCATGGAGTCCCCGGCAACCCTGAGCATGAACAGTTCACCCTGGCCGACCAGCTGGCGCGGGAGGGGCATGACGTCTTCGACGAGCTGGTCCGCAAGGATGGGACCGCCCGCAGCGATCCGGCCCACCAGGGGAACCATGGCGGTGTCCAGTGCGGTGGGCAGCTCCGTCACCGTTGCGGAGGCCGGTGAAAGCAGGTTGTCCGGCTGTGCCGGGGTCTTTGCGGCACCACCGTCCAGGGTCAGGGGCATCAGTACTTCCATGGCCCGCGGCCGTTTGGGGTCGCGGCGGAGGTAGCCGAGTTTTTCGAGCTGGGACAGCTGGTGCGTGACGCTGGAAAGGCTCGCCAGGCCAACGATGTCCCCAATCTCCCGCATCGAGGGGGGATATCCATTCTCGTTGACGGAGCGCTGGATGGTTTCGAGAATCCTTTTTTGCCGTGGTGTAAGGCCCTTGGCGGTCTTCCTCGGTTGCGCGGTTCCCCTGCTCCCGGCGGCTGCTGCTGCCATATTCGCCAATGCCTTTCGGTTTCCACCGGGCCTTCCCGCGGCGGTGCGCTGGAAGATCCCGCCCCAAATGTCAGACCCTGCTGATCGACTGTCCGGGTGGTTGTTCTTTCGTTCAAAGCTAGGCCAGCCGCAGTGCTTTTTCAAACATTTGTTCTAGCGAGTCTCGACATTGTTCGTCGATAAGTGCTAAAACAGAGAAAGCCAAGTTAGAACATGTGTTCTACTCAGTGCCTGAAGTATTCGAAGATTCTGTCGGAAGCGAGTCGGCGCCGGGAAGGTGGTCGTCGCCGGAAGGCAGGCAGGCAAAGGGAAGACATCCGGGCAGCACAGTATGGTCCAGGAGGGCTAAGGTCATGTCAGCTACATCTGTTTCGCGGAGTTCACGTCAACAGCTGCACCCGGTGCAGCACCTCTTCTCCGAATCGGGGGAGCGGCCGGAGGTGCGGCCGGCGTCCCTTCCGCCCCTGCGCCTCACCCGCCGCGGGCGTATCGTGCTGATAGGAATTCCCCTCATCCTGCTGGCAGCCCTGTTGCTCTCACTGGCAGGTTTTTTCAACGCGCCGGCCAAGGCGTCGGACTCTGCCGAGGACCTTGCGGCCACACCCACAGTCACGGTGACAGTCCAGTCCGGCGAGTCCCTTTGGGGCATTGCGGCCAGCGTGGCCCCCCAGCGTGACGCGCGCGACGTTGTTGCGGACATCGTGCAGTTGAACAACCTTTCTTCCGGCGCTGTCTTCCCGGGCCAGCAGCTGTTCGTGCCAGCCGCCAAGGCCTAGGCCATCGTGCTCTGCCTGCTGGAGCCCTGACCGGGAGGCAACGCTGAAGGCGAACACGGGGCCGTCACATTTTCGGGCGTCCCGCACGGGCACTAAACTGTTCAGGTGAATGACCAGCTAGAGCGCCTGAACCGGCTTCCCCTCCGCAGCAACCTTCGCGGGCTTACCCCTTACGGTGCTCCGCAGCTGAACGTCCCCATTCTTCTCAACGTCAACGAGAACACCCATGGTGTCCCGGCGGACGTCCGGGCAGCGATCACGAAGGCTGTTTCCGAGGCTGCCGCGGGACTCAACCGCTATCCCGACCGCGAATTCACCGAGCTGCGGAAAGCGCTGGCGGAATACCTGGGCCACGGGCTGGATGAGTCCAACCTGTGGGCCGCCAACGGGTCCAATGAGGTGCTCCAGCAGATACTCCAGGCCTTCGGTGGCCCGGGGCGTAGAGCGCTCGGCTTCCCGCCCACGTACTCCATGTATCCGCTGCTCGCCACCGGAACGGACACCGAATACATCGTGGGGAAGCGGGCTGAGGGGTACGACCTCAGCGCGGAATCTGCTGCACGTCAGGTTGAGGAACTCCACCCCAACATCGTGTTCCTCTGCTCGCCCAACAACCCCACGGGAACAGGTCTGGGACTGGACGTGGTGGAAGCCGTCTACGAGGCCGGCGAAGCCAGCCAAACCATCGTCATCGTCGATGAGGCGTACCACGAGTTCGCCCATGACGGAACGCCCAGCGCCCTGACGCTGCTCCCCGGGCGGGAACGGCTGATCGTTTCCCGGACCATGAGCAAGGCATTCGCCCTCGCCGGGGCCCGCCTCGGCTATATGGCGGCGGCCCCCGAAGTTACTGATGCCCTGCGGCTTGTCCGGCTTCCGTACCACCTCTCCGCCATCACGCAGGCAACGGCCCTCGCTGCGCTCCAGCACCGTGGGGCGCTGATGGCGGATGTGGAAGACATCAAAAAGCAGCGGGACCGCATCGTAGCCGAGCTAACGCGAATGGGGCTCAAGCCTGCCGCCTCAGACTCCAACTATGTTTTCTTCGGCGGCCTGGAAGACCCCCACCGAGTCTGGCAGGAACTGCTGGACGCCGGTGTGCTCATCCGCGATGTGGGGATCCCCGGGCATCTGCGTGTCACCGCGGGAACTGAGACCGAAACCACAGCCTTCCTCACCTCCTTGGAAAACATCCTTGCAAGTCAGGCCGCGCTTCCCGCCTAGACTGGAAGTACGGCGCTGACCGCCCGAACAACCCATTTCCTGCCCAAAAGGACCCCAAGCATGAGTACCACCGGATCGAACGTGGCTGCGGCCCGGACTGCCCGCATGGAACGCGCCACCAGCGAGTCGTCCGTGCTTGTCGAAATCAACCTTGACGGCACCGGCAGCTCGGACATCGACACCTCAGTGCCGTTCTACGATCACATGCTGACGGCTCTCTGCAAGCACTCGTTGATTGACATGACGGTCAAGGCCACCGGCGACATCCACATTGATGTCCACCACACAGTGGAGGACGTCGCCATCACCTTCGGGGAGGTGCTGCGCACCGCGCTGGGCAACAAGGCAGGCATCCGCCGCTTCGGCGAAGCCACCGTCCCCTTGGATGAAGCCCTGGCCCACGCCGTCGTCGATGTTTCCGGGCGTCCCTACCTGGTGCACGGCGGCGAGCCCGCCGGCCAGGAGTACCACCTGATCGGCGGACACTTCACCGGCTCCCTCACCCGCCACGTTTTCGAAGCAATCACGCTGCACGCAGGCATCTGCCTGCACATGAACGTTATCGCCGGCCGGGACCCGCACCACATCGTTGAGGCCCAGTTCAAGGCCTTCGCCAGGGCGCTGCGCGCGGCCGTGGAACCGGACCCCCGGGTTGAGGGAATCCCCTCTACCAAGGGTGCGTTGTGAGCGGCCAGGTCCTTCGGGACGGCGCCATCATTGACCCCTCGGCCTCGCGCAAGCTGCCATCGCCTGAGGGAAAACCGACTGTCACCGTCCTGGACTACGGTTCCGGGAACGTCCGCTCCGCCGTGCGCGCCCTGGAGCGGGCGGGCGCAGAGGTCATCCTCAGCTCCAAGCCGGAGGACGTCCTGAACGCGGATGGCCTGGTGGTTCCCGGCGTCGGCGCCTTTGAGACTGTGATGCGTGAGCTCAAAGCCGTGGACGGCATCCGCCTCATCGGCAGGCGCGTTGCGGGCGGACGCCCCGTCCTGGGCATCTGCGTAGGCCTCCAGGTGCTCTTTGAGGCCGGCGTCGAACACGGCACCGAGGCGGAAGGCATCGGTGAGTGGCCCGGAAAGGTTGAGCTCCTGCCGGCGGAGGTTGTGCCGCACATGGGCTGGAACACCGTAAAGGCGCCGGAGGGCTCCAAGCTGTTTGCCGGCGTCGAGAACGAGCGGTTCTACTTTGTGCACTCGTATGGTGTCCAGGAATGGAACTTCGACGTTGTCCAGCCGCGGATGGCTCCGCCCCTGGTGACCTGGTCCGAGCACGGCGCGCCGTTCATCGCCGCCGTCGAAAACGGTCCGCTGTGTGCCACTCAGTTCCACCCGGAGAAATCCGGGGACGCCGGCGCCCGCCTGCTGCACAACTGGGTTGAGGCCCTGCGCAGGCCGGCAGGCACCCCGGAAACTGGCACACAGGCGCCGGCTGGCGGCGCCGCCTAGATGTGGTCCGTCCTTCTCATGGGGCTCGCCGGACTGCTCATTGGCGGCGCCCTCTCCTTTAGGCAGCAGCACAAACCGCTCTGGACCCAGATTTCGTTTTACGTCCTGGCGGGCATGTCGCTGCTGGCCGCCTACCTGCTGACGCTGCCGGCCGCCTGACCGGCGATTCCCCCACTTCCCCCAACCCTGAGGATAGACATGACCACCGCCACCGATCTGCCGGTTCTTGAACTGCTGCCCGCCGTCGACGTCGTCAACGGCCAGGCCGTCCGGCTGGTCCAGGGTGCAGCGGGCAGTGAGACCAGCTATGGAACCCCGCTGGAGGCCGCGCTGAACTGGCAGCAGCAGGGCGCCGAATGGGTGCACCTGGTGGACCTTGACGCCGCTTTCGGCCGCGGCTCCAACGCGGAACTGCTCCGCGAGGTGGTGGGCCGGCTGGACATCAAGGTGGAGCTTTCCGGCGGACTGCGGGACGACCAGACCCTTGAAGCGGCCCTGGACCTGGGCGTCGCCCGCGTCAACCTGGGAACAGCCGCGCTGGAGAACCCCGAGTGGACCCGCCGGGCCATCGAGCGCTTTGGCGACAAAATCGCCGTGGGCCTGGATGTGCGCGGCACCACCCTGGCCGGCCGGGGCTGGACCAAGGAGGGAGGGGACCTCTGGGATGTCCTGGGACGCCTCGAGGAAGCCGGATGCAGCCGCTATGTGGTCACGGACGTCACCAAGGACGGCACTCTTCAGGGCCCTAACGTGGAACTCCTGCGCCAGATGGTGGAGAAGACCGGCAAGCCGGTGGTGGCATCGGGCGGCATCTCCAGCCTCGACGACCTCAAGGTCCTGCGTTCACTGGTTCCCCTCGGCGTTGAAGGCGCCATCGTGGGCAAGGCACTCTACGCCAACGCATTCACGCTGCCCGAGGCACTCGACGTCGCCGGCCGCCGCTAGGCGTCCCGCCCGGACCGAAGGCACCGCCATGGCCAGCAACGAACCCGCCGCTCCGTCCCCGCGCCCGCTTCCCGGGCACATTGCTGCCGCGCTGGCCGGCGCGGGCGGTGGGGCGGACTCCGCTGGCCAGCCTTGGGCGGGCCGGAGCCTGGCAGGCGAGCAGGCCAGGATCCATAACTTCGACAACGACGACGGAACGGCCGACGACAGCTACCTCGCCGCGGTAGCGGCGCTTCGGGGCGGAACAGGGAACGAAGCCGGCGTGGTCGCCTCGCTGGCGACGGCTCGCGTCTTCATCCCCATCGTCGCTCAGCTCGCTGAGGAGGCAGACGGAGCGCACGGGCTGCACTCCGATAAGCAGGCAGACATGGCACTCGTAACGCTCAAGGCGGCCGACGGCAGGACCGCGTTGCCCGCCTTCACCTCCACCGCGGCGTTGACGGCCTGGCATCCTGAAGCGAGGCCCGTTGCCGTCTACGCTGCCCGGGCTGCCCTTTCCGCCGTTGCCGAAGGCGCGGAGCTGCTGGTCCTGGACCCCGGCTCGGACTTCACCTTCGTTGTGCGCCGTCCGGCAGTATGGGCGCTGGCGCAGCAGCATGACTGGATCCCGTCCTATGCAGACGAGGAGCTCGCTGCCGAAATGGGCCGCGCCGCCGCGGGTTTTTCCGCCGTCCGGAGCATTGAACTGCTGCCCGGCAGGGGAGTGGCCTCGCGCGCAGCGGACGGATCTGTCGTGGCAGGCGGCGGCGCAGGCCCTGAACTGCAGGTAGTGCTTTACCTTGAGGACGGACTGGACGCCGCGGGGGTGCAGGAGCTGGTGGCGGGGCTCCAAACGCAGTGGTCGCGGAATGTATTGTTTGGGGAGCGCGTCGACTCGATAGACATCAAGTTGAGGCGCGCCGACCACTAGCCGGCAGCAAGGCGGCATGATCCCCGGCCCACTGCGGCAGACTTAAGGATCACTTTCGTGAATTTCGCTCTCTACCGGGAGTTGCTCGCCGTCCGGCCCATCCGCCGGCTGCTGCTGGTGGGCATGGTTGCCCGGATTCCCCACTCCGCCGCAGGCGTGCTGCTGACCCTGCACATCGTCCTCACCCTGCACCAGGGGTACGCGGCAGCGGGTGCTGCCGCGGCCGTGATGACCATCGGCATCGCCGTTGGTGCTCCCTGGCGCGGGCGGCGGGTGGACACCGTCGGACTGCGCACGGCCCTGATCCCTTCGGTGATCTCGGAAACAGTCATCTGGTCCATTGTTCCCCATGTGTCCTACCAGTGGCTTCTGCCGCTGGTGTTTGTGGGCGGACTGCTGACGCTCCCCATCTTCAGCGTGGTGCGCCAGTCCCTCGGCGTATTGGCGGACGGAGACCAGCGGCGCACCGCCTTCGCCCTGGACGCGATCACCACCGAGATAGTGTTCATGATCGGTCCCGCTGCCGGTGCCATCGTGGCCACCAGCGGATTTACGGTGCTGGGCCTGACCGTGGTGGGGGTTTCCACGTCACTGGCCGGACTGTTCCTGATGTGGTTCAACCCGCCCACCAGGAGTGCGGCGCAGACGGTGGAACGCGGCGACGACGAACGCCACGCTGCCGAAGCCGCCGTCGTCACCGCCGCCCCCGCCCACCTCCAGGAGCCGGCTGCGGAACTGGCGCATGCGGAAGCACGTGGGAGGCCGGGCCTCCGGGGCAAGGTGGCCCACAACTTTGGGTGGTTGACTGCCGCAGTCGCTGCCGTTTTCGCCGCGGCGGCAGGCGCCGGCATGGTGCTGAGCGGTACAGACGTGGGGATTGTCGCGGCCCTGGAGCTGGGTGGGCACCAGCGCGAGATTGGCATTGTCTTTCTCTTTTGGTGCGCCGCCTCCGTGGTGGGCGGCCTCGTCTACGGGGCAATGCACCGGCCCGTCTCGCCCATTGTCCTGCTGCTGGGCATGGCTGCCCTGACCATCCCCATGGGTTTTGCCCATGACACCTGGACGCTGGCGTTCGCTTCACTCCTGCCGGGACTGCTGTGCGCGCCCGTACTGTCCTCGGCTTCGGAAAAGGTGGCGGACCTGGTGGCTGAGGAACGGCGCGGGGAAGCCATGGGCTGGTACGGCTCCGCGCTGACCGCCGGGGTTGCCTTAGGTGCGCCGCTTGCCGGCGTCTTCATCGACAGCACGGGACCTTCGGGAGGTTTTGTCTCGGTGGGGGTGGCCGGCGTGGCGCTCTGTTTCGCGGGTTTGGTCCTGCAGCCGCGGCGCCGGCGCAGGGTTTCAGCGTAAGCCCGCTGAGGGTTCTTCCTGGGGAGTGGGGTAAAGCGCGACGGCGGGCCGGCCTTTGGAGGCCGGCCCGCCGTCGCGGATTGCCAGGGGAGCTTTAGTTGACTGCCCCCGTGTACTTCTCGCCGGGACCCTTGCCCGGGGCGTCGGGGATCAGTGACTCTTCGCGGAAGGCAAGCTGCAACGAGCGCAGGCCGTCACGCAACGGGCCGGCATGCTGGGACCCGATCTCCGGGGCGGCCGCCGTGACCAGGCCTGCCAGCGCGGTGATCAGCTTCCGGGCTTCGTCCAGGTCCTTGAGTTCCTCGGCGTTGTCCTCGGCGGCAAGCCCAAGCTTGACGGCAGCGGCGCTCATCAGGTGCACGGCTGCGGTGGTGATGACCTCGATGGCGGGCACTTCAGAGATGTCCCGGATCTGCTGGGAGACCTCGCCGGGGCCAGCCGGTTCGAAAACGTGTGAATTACTGTCTGGGGTGCTCATACTGGTAAGCTTGACACAGACCGACTGGATGTCGTTATTTCAGGGATTGCACCACCAATCAGGTTCCCACCGGCGCTTTACTGCGTTGACGGGAATTTTTTCTGTAGAATGACATGCAGTTTGCAAGCGGAGTTCTCTCCCACCCGCGTCAGCCGCTGTTCCGGGTGTTCATCACGAACACATCCTGGATGTAAGGTTGCCGGGTACCTGGTTGGGCATGGTTCCGGCGTTCGCCGGATCACGTGCATGCAGTCTCTGACAGGGACCCGCATCCAATCTTTTAGAGGCCTTCGATTGCTCCGGCAGTTGGGGGCCTTCTCCAGTTTCCGGGAATCCACAACAACAACAGGAGCTTTAACATTAGCGAGCCAAGAATCAATGAGCGTATCCGCGTCCCCGAGGTGCGGCTGGTCGGCCCTGCAGGTGAACAGGTAGGAATCGTCCGTATTGAGGATGCCCTGCGTCTGGCTGCCGAGTCCGATCTTGATCTCGTTGAAGTTGCACCTCAGGCCAAGCCTCCGGTGTGCAAGCTGATGGACTTCGGCAAGTACAAGTACGAGGCCGCGGTTAAGGCACGTGAAGCCCGGAAGAACCAGACGAACACCGTTCTGAAGGAAATCCGCTTTCGCCTGAAGATCGACACCCACGACTACGAGACCAAGCGCGGGCACGCGCTGCGCTTCCTCGGCGCCGGGGACAAGGTCAAGGCCATGATCCAGTTCCGCGGCCGCGAGCAGCAGCGTCCGGAAATGGGCATCCGCCTGCTCCAGCGCTTCGCCGAGGACGTTGCAGAAGTCGGTGTGGTGGAATCCAGCCCCCGGATTGACGGCCGCAACATGGTCATGGTGGTCGGTCCGCTGAAGAACAAGGCAGAGGCCAAGGCCGAAGCGCGCCGCGCCACGCAACGTGCTGAGGCAAAAGCGCAGAACGAAGCCAAGGCGTCGGGCCGGGTGGACACTGCCGGGAATGACCAGGCCCCCATGACCCAGTCCCTGGCGGACCTGCTGCCCGAGGGCTTCACCGTTTCGAGTGAGCCTGCTGCAGAAGCCGAAACGCCGGTGCAGGAGCCGGCTGCCGCCGTCGAACCTGCCGCAGCCGAAGCTCCCGCGGAGGTTGCGGAGGCACCCAGGCAGGAGGCGCCAAAGGCAGCTCCAAAGGCAGCCGCGGCAAAGGCTGCACCAAAGGCCGCGGAGCCCAAGGCTGTTCCCGCGCCGAAGCCCGAAGCCGCCAAGCCTGCTGCTGCAGCCACCCCTGCTGCGCCCAAGCCGGCAGCGGTTCCGGCTCCGCCGAAGCCGATGGCCAGGCCCGCTGCGCCCAAGCCTGCTGCCCGCCCTGTCCCCAAGGCAGCGGCCAAGCCGGCCGGCAAGAAGACCACTTAGTTCACAGCTGCCGGGGGTTTGTCCCTCCGGCAGTCAGCAACCAGCATGCTGCCCGAAGGGGCGGCTGCGCGATAGAGCTGCAGGCCCAGCCTGCGGATACGTAAGGAGATCGGTTCCCATGCCGAAGATGAAGACCCACAGTGGTGCCAAGAAGCGCTTCAAGCTGACCGGCAGCGGCAAGCTGCGCCGCCAGCAGGCCAACCGCCGCCACTACCTCGAGCACAAGTCCTCGCGGCTGACCCGTCGTCTTGCCGGCGACAGGATCGTCTTCAAGGGCGACGCCAAGGTCATCCGGAAGATGCTCGGCATCTAATTTCCAAGTTCTTTGACCAGCCACCGCTTGGTGGATGGTCACCTGCCAAAAAGCCTTCTCAGGCCGCCGGGACACCGGCAGTAGATGCTTGGGATCAGATTTTCGAAGGAGTACGCACGTGGCACGTGTGAAGAGGGCTGTCAATGCCCACAAGAAGCGCCGGGTTGTTCTCGAACGCGCAAAGGGCTACCGGGGACAGCGTTCGCGCCTGTACCGCAAGGCCAAAGAGCAGCTGCTGCACTCGTTTGTGTACAGCTACGGTGACCGCAAGAAGAAGAAGGGTGACTTCCGCCGCCTCTGGATCCAGCGCATCAACGCTGCTTCCCGCGCCAACGGTCTCACCTACAACCGCCTGATCCAGGGCCTGAAGGCTGCCCAGGTCGAGGTTGACCGCCGTATGCTGGCCGAGCTGGCCGTTTCCGACGCCAACGCCTTCGCAGCGCTGGTCAAGGTTGCCAAGGACTCCCTGCCTGCCGACACCTCCGCCAAGAAGGCTGTTGCCTAGCAACCGCAGGTCCCTCCCAGGAGCAGTTCAGGAACGCGTGGCTCCAGCCACTACAGTTCTTATATGAACGAAACCGGGCGCCCGCAAGATTCCCCACTGTCCAATCCCCGAGCTGATCGGGTGAGGGACGTGGCAAGACTTGCAGGGCGCCCGGCCCGTTTAAAGCGGGGCCATTTCCTCACGGAGGGGCCGCAGGCTGTCCGTGAAGCCCTCAAGCTCCATCAACAGCGTTTGGCAGCCGGGGCAGCCGGTGTGGTCACTGAAGTGTTCGCGAGCGACAACTGCCTGGACCGTTTCCCTGAATTTGTAGAGCTGTCGCAGGGGGTGAATGCCCGCCTTGCCACCGACGAGGTCCTGGCTGCCATGGCCGACACCGTCAATCCCCAAGGCATCATTGCCGTCTGCCGTTTCGTGGACGTTCCGCTTGGGGAAGTGCTCGACGCCGGTCCGCGCCTGATTGCCGTGCTCTGCCAGGTCAGGGATCCAGGGAACGCAGGAACGGTCCTCCGTGCGGCCGATTCAGCGGGCGCCGATGCCGTGGTCCTGACGGCTTCCAGCGTTGACATCTACAATCCCAAGGCTGTCCGCTCCACCGCGGGTTCCCTGTTCCACCTTCCAGTGGTGTTGGGGGCGGACATTGGGGAACTTACGTCTGCCTGCCGGGCCAGGGGGATCGGCATCCTGGCGGCCGACGGCTACGGATCCCTCAACCTGGATACCCTTCAGGATGAAAATGCCCGGCGCCGGCTCACCGGGGAGGGGCCCGAATCCGCTTATGCCCTGGAGCAGCCCACTGCCTGGCTGTTCGGGAACGAGGCCCAGGGCCTGTCCGAGGAAGAACTTGCACTGGCCGACCACCGGGTTGCGGTACCGGTCTACGGATCCGCAGAGAGCCTCAATCTGGGAACAGCGGCCACGGTCTGCCTCTATGCCAGCGCACGTTCCCAGCAGGTGCACGCAGCGGTCAGCGGCTAGGAACCTGCGCCGCTTCCTGGCTCCTTCCGGCACTCCGGACATCAGTAAGTTCCCAGTCCAGTGTTGCGGAACGACGTGTTGAGGAACGAAATGTTGCGGAACGAAATAAGGCCCCGGATGAGCCGGGGCCTTGGTGCTGCTGGATGTTCGGCGCGGTGCACATCAGGGTGCGCGGGTTGCCTTTCCGCGTCCTGTGATGGCCCCGTAGATGCCGGCGACCACCAGGCCACCGACGATGGCGAGAATCCAGGTGCCGAGGTCGAAGAAAGCCAGATCGCCCCGGTTGAACAGGAGGCTGCCGACCCAGCCGCCAACGATGGCGCCCACTACGCCCAGAACAAGACTGGTGACCCAACCGCCGCCAACCCGTCCCGGCATGACCGCCTTAACGATGGCCCCTACAATGAGGCCGAGGATGATCCAAGCAAGAAAACCCATCTCTCCTCCTTATGTTTACCGGGCTGTGATGGTCCCGATGAGGCTAAGCTAACATAACGCCATATAAAGTCAGCAGGCTTCTGGAAAGCCAATTTGGCGCTTGGCGCAGGGCCGCGGTTGTGCAGAACTTTGGGAGCCATTTGCGGGGTGACCGGGCTGCGTGCTGACAGGGTCCAGGATCAGGCAGTCAGCGGCCTTTTGCGCTCGAGGAGGCCGCTCGCTACCGCAACGCCCAATCCCAACAGGGCGAGGACGGCACCCACCAGCGCCGGTGCCACGTAGCCCCAGCCCAGCGCGATGACGAGTCCGCCAAGGAAAGCGCCAAGGGCGTTGGCGACATTCAGTGCTGCGTGGTTCAGTGACGAGGCCAGGGAAGGGGCGTCCGGCGATGCGTCCAGGAGCCGTGTCTGAAGCGCGGGGATCAGCATGGATCCCGAGGCACCTACTACGAACACCATGACAAATGCGGACCAGGGCCAATGGGCGGCCACAGCGTAGACCACCAAAGCAACAGCAATGGCGGGCAATACTTTGTACAGCGTTCCCATGACCGACCTGTCCGCAATCCTGCCGCCAACGATGTTGCCCGCCACCATTCCCAGGCCGTACAGGGCCACCACCAGCGGAATCAGCGCGGAGGGGATTCCGGCGACCAGCGTCATGGTGTGGGAAATGTAGGTGTAGGTGGCGAAAAATCCGCCGAATCCCACAATCCCGATCAGAATGGCCAGCCAAACCTGCAGCCGTTTAAGTGCGCCAAGTTCCCGCCTGATGCTGGCGTCGGGATGGGCCTCCTGGAAGGGGACAAATTTCCACACCAGCGCCAGGGTCAGCAAGCCAATGAAGCCCACCAGGATAAACAGCAGCCGCCAGCCGTACGTCTGCCCCAGCCACGTGGCGAAGGGAACTCCCACCACGTTCGAGATGCTCAGCCCTGCCATCACCATGGAAATCGCCCACCCACGCCGGGTTGGCGGAACCAGGGATGCGGCGATCACAGCTGCCACGCCGAAAAAGGCGCCGTGCGGCAGGCCCGCCGCGAACCGTGAGGCGAGCATCGTTCCGTAATCCGGCGCGAGGTAGGAGGCGAAGTTGGCGACGGTAAAGAACAGCATCAGCCCGAGTGCCAGATGCTTGCGGGGGAGTTTGGCGCCGACGGCGGCCAACAGGGGAGCTCCCACCACCACGCCCAGCGCGTAGGCTGAGATGAGGTGGCCGGCTTCCGGCGTAGAGATGGCAAGTCCTTGCTCCACTTCCTTCAACAGGCCCATCATGGTGAACTCCGTCACCCCGATACCCACTCCGCCCATGGCCAGGGAGAGGATGGCCATCGCAAGGTTGGAGGACCTGGTGGGGAATGCCGTGGACTTTTCGAGGACGCTGCTCATATGCCTGCTTTTTCGAGGATGGAACGGGAAGGGTGCTGAAGCCACGGCAGTGGGGCTGGTCAGGCCGGTCCCTGCAAGCAACCCGGAAAGGCGGAGGGGTATTCCCGAGGCGGGCAAGGTGTGTCCGGTCCCATCATTGTCCCCCATAGAATGGGGCGGTGAGTGGACTGATACAGGTAGTGGGCGCAGCGGTCGTGGACAGCCTCGCGGACCCTTCCCTGCTGCTCGTGGCCAAGCGCAGCGCGCCCGAGAACCTGGCCGGCCTTTGGGAATTTCCGGGCGGCAAGGTGGAACCCGGCGAGGCGCCGGAGGAGGCACTGGTTCGGGAGCTGTTCGAGGAACTGGGAATTGGAGTTCGCTTGGGTAACGAGCTGGTTTCGGAATTGCCCACCGGATGGCCGCTGAACGACCGCGCCAGCATGCGGGTGTGGTTCGCGGAGATCGCCCACGGGGTGGCACGGCCGCTCGAAGACCATGACGAGCTGCGCTGGGTGCCGCTGGCTGAAACGGACGCCGTTCTTGGCCTGCCGTGGATCCCGGCCGATTTTCCGATCGTGCGGGCCCTGTTGTCTACGTTGTCTACGCCGGCGGGCCAAACAGCAAACTGAACGGCCCGGGCCAACTGAACGGCCGGCAATCCAGACGCCAGGGAACTAGAACAGCGTCAGTTGGCTGGCGCCTGCAGGAGTGCCGGAGCCTGGAGTACCCGCTGGTCTTTGCGGGATGATGCCCGCGGGGTACTCAGCTTCCTCGCCCCGGGGATCGTCCTCCAGGTCCCTGTGGCTGAAGCCGGACGAATTGCTGAAACCATGCCGGGCTTTGAAGTACCGGACTTTGCCTGCCAGCCAGGAGCGGTACTCCTTGGCGGCATAGGAGCCTGAGCCGTAAAGCCGGCGGTAACGGCCGGCTAGCTCGGGATGATGGGCGGCGATCCATGTCATGAACCACTCCCTGGTGCCGCCGGGCTTGAGGTAGAGGGCGCCGGCGGTGACGCCGGTGGCCCCTGCTGCCGCAAGGGATGAAAAGAGGGAATCCAGGGCCTCGTCACTGTCCGAGAGCCACGGCAGGATGGGCATGGCCATGACGCCGCATGGAAGGCCCGCTTCACGGAGGCGGGAGACGAGCTTGAGCCGGGCCCGCGGTCCCGGCGTTCCAGGCTCCACGGCTTCCGAAAGTGCCTCGTCCGTCATGGCCAGCGAAATCCCCAGGCCCACCGGCACCTGGCTGGCGGCGGTTTTGAGCAGCGGAATGTCCCGTGCCAGCAGCGTCCCCTTGGTGAGGATGGACAGGGGCGTGCCTGACTCGGCCAAAGCGGTGATGATGCCCGGCATCAGCTGGTACCGGCCCTCGGCCCGTTGGTAGGGGTCGGTGTTGGTGCCCAGGGCAACCTGGTGACGGCCCCAGGACGGTTTGGCCAGCTCTTTGCGGAGCACTTCCGCACTGTTGACTTTGACGACCACCTGCCGGTCAAAGTCCAGCCCGGCGTCGAAATCCAAGTAAGTGTGGGTCTTGCGTGCGAAGCAGTAGACGCAGGCATGGCTGCAGCCCCGGTAGGGATTGATGGTCCACTCGAACGGCATCCGGGAGCCGGCGGGCACCCTGTTCAGGACCGACTTGGCGGTGACCTCATGGAAAGTGATGCCTGCGAACTCCGGGGTGGTGACGGAGCGCACCAGTCCCGCCAGGGGCAGGAGCGCCGGAGCGGCTCCCACCGAAGCTTCCCCCGGTGGCGGCATCAAAGTCTGCGCGTCCCATCTCATAACACCATTCGAAGTTATGTTCGAATCAAAGTCAAGGCGTGTGCCGACGCCGGCGCCTGCCCCGCAGGCCCACGCCATGAACCTCCGGCCGGGCAGGACCATGACGAAGGGATGCCTTGGGGGGGTAGCCTCCTGCGGCGAGCCCCGCATGCCGCTCGAAGACGTTGGACGTGCCCGGGTTGCCGGTCCGCAGCATTGACCAACCGGCGGCAAGGAAATACAGCGGTAGAAACGGCACGCCCAGGCACCAGGCGTACTGGCTGGAGTGCTTCTCCTCGTGCCGAAGCAGTTCATGCCGGGCCAGTAGTTCGTCAGCAGTGGAACGGCAAAGAACCACATTTCCCAGGGTAAAAGCTCCTGCGAACGGCAGTCGCCAGCGGTACTCACCGGCAATGAGCAGGCCCCTGGGGCCTGCAGCCAGATCGGTCCGGGCCGCGACGGCAACGGCAAGGCCAAGGAGTGTAGTGCCGTTGACCAGGTTTGCGCCCTGCCTCAGCCGCTGGGCAGCCGTCAGGGGTCCATGGCCTCCGGATCGCGGCAGCACTGTCATGACGTCATGGTAGCCGGGGCCTTGAATTAGACTGGATGCCAGTGGCCGCCGGTTCCACCGGTGGGCCTTGACCTGGTCATTGGATGCGCTGATTATTGAGGGCATTCATCCATGACCTGCCAGTGACGGACAAGCCGCGGGGAAACCGCACGTGGCTGCCCGTTCACCGGCAGCCACGACTCGTAGCTAAGAACAGTAGATGACTGAAACTTTGCCGGGCGCCGCCATCCCGAACCCCACGGATGAAGCCGCCGTCACTGCCGCTGTAGACCAGGCCATCGCCGCCATCGCCGGCGCGGCCACCCTTGATGAGCTGAAGGCGGTGAGGCTTGCCCACACGGGTGAGAAGTCCCCGCTGAGCCTTGCCAACCGCGAGATTGGGAAGCTGCCCAAGGACCAGAAAGCCGTGGCCGGAAAGCTGATGGGTGCCTCCCGCGGACGGGTCAACAAGGCGCTCGCGGACCGTACGGCCGAGCTGGAAGCGGAAAACGACGCCCGGATCCTCTTGGAAGAGACGGTTGACGTCACGGCCGCCCCCCGCCGTCGCCGGGCCGGCGCCAGGCACCCGTTGTCCACCCTGCAGGACCGCGTCGCGGACATCTTCGTGGGCATGGGCTGGGAAATTGCCGAAGGCCCCGAGGTTGAATCCGAATGGTTCAACTTCGACGCACTGAACTTCAAGCCCGACCACCCGGCGCGCGAAATGCAGGACACCTTCTTTGTGGAGCCGCCCGAGGCCCACCTGCTGATGCGGACGCACACGTCCCCCGTGCAGGTCCGCTCCATGCTCGAACGCGAGCTGCCTATCTACGTGCTGTGCCCGGGCAAGGTGTTCCGCACCGATGAGCTGGACGCCACGCACACGCCGGTGTTCCACCAGTTCGAAGGCCTGGCCATCGACAAGAAGCTCAGCATGGCCGACCTCCGGGGCACCCTGGAGCACTTCGCGCGGCAGATGTTCGGCGACGAAGCCCAGATCAGGCTGCGTCCCAACTACTTCCCGTTTACCGAGCCCTCCGCCGAGCTGGACATCTTCCACCCCAGCGCCAAGGGCGGCCCGCGCTGGATCGAATGGGGCGGCTGCGGCATGGTCAACCCCAACGTCCTTCGCGCTGCCGGAATCGACCCGGACGTCTATTCAGGTTTTGCCTTCGGCATGGGCATAGAGCGGACCCTCATGTTCCGCAACGAGGTGGGGGACATGCGCGACATGATCGAAGGCGATGTACGTTTCAGCGAGCACTTCGGGATGGAGATCTAACAGTGCGTATCCCAATTTCATGGCTGCGTGAATTCGCAGAGGTACCGGCCGGAGCGATGGCCGAAGACGTGATGGCCGAGCTGGTCAAGGTTGGCTTTGAAGAAGAGGATGTCCACCGTCCCACCGACACCCTGAAGGGTCCCATCGTGGTGGGCCAGGTGCTGAGCCTGGTCAAGGAGCCGCAGACCAACGGCAAGACCATCAACTGGTGCCAGGTCCGGGTTGTCCCCGAGGGGCAGGAACAGAAGCTCACCGGCAAGGGCATCGACCCCTCTGGTGTGCAGGGCATCATCTGCGGCGCCCACAACTTCGTGGAGGGGGACAAGGTAGTTGTGACCCTTCCGGGCGCCGTGCTGCCGGGGGACTTCCACATCTCCGCCCGCAAGACCTACGGCCACCTCTCAGCCGGCATGATCGCCTCCGTCCGCGAGCTGGGGATCGGCGAGGACCACGACGGCATCCTGGTGCTGTCGCGCATCGGGTTGGACCCCGAGGTGGGCACGGACGCCATGGAGCTCCTTAACCTCTACGATGAAGCCGCCGAAATCAACGTCACCCCTGACCGCGGCTATGCCTTCTCCATCCGCGGCGTTGCCCGTGAGTACGCCCATGCCACCGGGACAGTGTTTACGGACCCGGCCAGCAAGGTCCTGGCTCCTGCGGCGCTCTCCGGGGGCTACGGCGTCAAAATCAACGATGACGCCCCCATCTACGGCAAGCCGGGATGCGACCGCTTCGTTGCCCGTACTGTCCGCGGAGTAGACGCCGCCAGGCCGACCCCGCAGTGGATGGTGTCCCGGCTCCGACTGGCCGGCATCCGTTCCATCTCACTGCCGGTGGACATCTCCAACTACGTCATGCTGGAACTCGGTCAGCCGCTGCATTTCTATGACCAGGACAAGCTGTCCGGTGACATTGTGGTCCGGCGGGCCCTTGCGGGTGAGAAGCTGACCACCCTCGACGGCAAGGAACGTCCGCTCGATCCCGAGGACCTGGTGATCACCGATGCCACCGGCCCCATCGGCGTCGCCGGCGTGATGGGAGGTGCCGCCACTGAAGTGGGGGACACGACGTCGAACATCCTGGTGGAGGCCGCGCACTTCGAGGAAGTCTCCATTGCCCGCTCCCGCCGGCGCCACAAGCTGCCCTCTGAAGCCTCCAAGCGCTTCGAGCGCGGCGTGGACTGGCAGGTCGCAGGGATCGCCGCCCAGCGCGCCGTCGACCTCCTGGTGGAACTGGCCGGCGGGACGGCGGACGAAGCCGGTACCGACGTCGGAACTGCACCTGACTCCGTGACGATTGAGCTGCCCGCGGCCTTCGCTGCCGCCCGGATCGGCATCGACTTCACTGAAGAGCAGATAGCCACGTCCCTCGAGGACCTCGGTGCGGCAGTAGTGAAGAACGACGGCGGCTGGACCGTCACGGCTCCCAGCTGGCGGAATGACCTGGAGACCAAGGAAGACCTGTCCGAGGAAATTGCCCGGCTGGTGGGCTACGACAAGATCCCAGCCACGCTTCCCGTGGCGCCCCCGGGACGCGGCCTGACGCGGGTCCAGCAGCAGCGCCGCCGCCTGGTCCAGGCGCTCGCTGACGCGGGGCTCACCGAAGTCCTGTCCTACCCGTTTGTCTCCAAGGCCGCCAATGACACCTTCGGCGTGGCTGAACAGGGCGTGGCAAGGACGGCCGTCAAGCTGGCCAACCCGATCAGCGAGGAGCAAGGCTACCTGCGCACCTCCATCCTGCCGGGGCTGATCGAGGTGGTGAAGCGCAACCACTCGCGGGGCTTCCGGGACCTCGGGCTCTTCGAGTCCGGCCTGGTGTTCCTGCCCGCTGAGAAGATGGGCACCGACTCCATCCCGCCGTTGGGCGCCAAGCCTGCCGACGAGGTACTGGATGCCCTGTACGACGGCGTCCCGGCCCAGCCGTTCCATCTCGCCGCAGTGCTCACTGGACATGATTCCCCGGCAGCAGCAGCACATGCCCCCCGGACCTGGGACTGGGCAGATGCCCTGGATATTGCCCGGTTCGCCGGGGACGTCCTGGGCGTGGAGCTGGTGGTCCGGCAGGGCAGCCACCAGGCGTTCCACCCCGGACGGACAGCCCAGCTGTCGCTGCGGAGCGGCGAAGTGGTGGGTTACGCAGGCGAGCTGCACCCCAAGCTGCTGGCGGCTTCGGACATGCCTGCCCGCTCTGTTGCGCTCGAGATCAACGCAGACGCGCTGTTCGACGCCGCACCCGACGTGATCGTGGCCCGGCATATCTCCACCTTCCCCGTCGCAACCCAGGACGTGGCCCTGGTGGTCCCCGCCGACGTGCCCGCGGACGACGTCCTGGCGGCACTGCGCGAAGGTGCCGGCGAATTGCTTGAGGACGTTGCACTCTTTGATGTCTACGCCGGCAAGGGCATCGAAGACGGCAAGAAGTCGCTGGCCTTTGGGCTGCGCTTCCGCGCCCCGGACCGGACGCTGACGGCCGACGAAGCGTCGGCCGCGCGCGAAAGCGCCGTGGCAGTCGCCGGCGAGCGTTTCGGAGCGGTCCAGCGCTGACGCCGCGCATTACTGAAGCGGAGAGTCCCCGCAGCCGGCCTGAACTGCGGGGACTCTCCGTTTTCCGGGCGCATGCAGCTACGGGACCAGGATGACCTTTCCGGTGGTGCGCCGCCCCTCGAGGTCGCGGTGGGCCTGTGCTGCCTGGGCCAACGGATAGCGGGCCCCGATGCGGACGTCCAGGCTGCCGTCGGCAGCCGCGGCAAAGATTTCCCTGGAGCGCCAGCGCCGTTCCGCTGCGTCCCTGAGATGGTGGGCAATGGTGGGCCTGGTGAGGAACAGGGAGCCGCCCGAGTTGAGGCGCTGCGGATCCACCGGCGGTACCGGCCCGGATGCGGCGCCGAAAAGGACCAGCATTCCGCGTGTTCGCAACGCTTCCAGCGAGCCGTCGAAGGTATCCTTTCCCACTCCGTCATACACCACGTCGGCACCAGTGCCGCCGGTAATCTCCCTCACGCGTCCCGCGAACCCCTTGTACGGCAGTACGTGGTCCGCGCCGGCGCCCAGCGCCAGTCCTTCCTTTTCCCCCGTTGAGACTGTGGTGATGACTTCGGCGCCCCTTGCCTTCAGCAACTGGGTCAGGAGCAGGCCCACCCCGCCGGCACCGGCATGCAACAGCACCCTGTGTCCGGGTTCCACCTTGAAGGTGGAATTCATCAGGAAATGCGCCGTCATTCCCTGCAGCGGGAGTGCGGCGGCGGTGAAATCATCCAGTCCTGCAGGAATGGGCAGGGCGGCATCCTCCGCAACCAGCGCATAATCCGCGTAGCAGTTGATGCCCTCGGCAGTGGCCACCCGGTCGCCGGGGGTGAAAGCGGTGACGCGCTCGCCCACGGCTTCCACTGTTCCGGCGGCTTCGGAGCCGGGGGTGAAGGGAAAAGGGACCTTGTAGGTGCCGCTGCGCTTATAGGTATCAATGAAGTTGACTCCAGCTGCGGTCACTTTAATCAGCAGCTGCCCGGGGCCCGGGGCCGGAGGTTCCACCTGGGTGTAGGTGAGGACTTCCGGCCCGCCTGCTTCCCGTGCGACTATTGCATGCGTCATTGGCTCTCCTTTTAAGGGCCCGGCGTGGTCCGCCCCGGCCTGCTGGAACCATCCTAGGGACACTTCCCGGCAGGGCCATTCCGCCGGTGCATAAATATCGGAATCAGTGCATACTTTTGCTGTATAGTCGGATCATGACTATTTCTGTTGCAGTGTCGGGAGCCAGCGGCTACGCCGGGGGAGAGGTCCTCCGGCTCCTTGCCGGGCACCCGGATGTCACGATTGGGGCAATTACCGCCCACAGCAACGCCGGCTCCCGGCTGGGCGAGCTGCAGCCCCACCTCCACGGACTGGCCAGCCGCATCCTTGAAGACACCACCGTGGAAAACCTTTCCGGACACGACGTGGTGTTCCTTGCCCTGCCCCACGGTGCATCAGCGGAGATCGCCGCCCGGCTGCCCGAAGGGACGGTGGTGATTGACGCCGGTGCCGACCACCGGCTGGAGGACCCCGCAGCGTGGGAGAAGTTCTACGGCTCCGCCCACGCCGGCACCTGGCCCTACGGCCTTCCCGAACTGCCGGGCCAGCGCGAAGCGCTCAAGGGTGCCACACGCATTGCCGTTCCCGGCTGCTACCCGACGTCGGCCCTGCTGGCCCTGGCGCCCGGGTTCACCGCCGGCCTGCTGCAGCCCGACGACGTCGTCATCGTTTCGGCGTCCGGCACCTCGGGTGCGGGTAAGGCAGCCAAGGTCAACCTGATCGGCGCAGAGGTCATGGGCTCCATGAGCCCCTACGGCGTGGGCGGCGGCCACCGCCACACCCCCGAGATCGAGCAGGGCCTCTCCAACGCCGCCGGTGAACAGGTCACTGTTTCCTTCACCCCCACGCTCGCGCCCATGAGCCGCGGCATCCTCACTACCGCCACGGCCAAGGTGAAGCCGGGCACCAGCGCAGAGCAGCTGCGCCAGGCATGGACGGACGCCTACGACGACGAGCCGTTCGTGCACCTGCTGCCTGAGGGGCAGTGGCCGGGCACCAAATCGGTGCAGGGATCAAACCATGCCGCGCTGCAGCTGGTTTTCGACCCGCACGCCGGCCGGGTTATTGTCACCTGCGTCATCGACAACCTCACCAAAGGAACGGCCGGCGGAGCCGTCCAGTCCATGAACATCGCACTCGGCCTGCAGGAAACTGCCGGCCTCAACCTGCAGGGAGTAGCCCCGTGACCGTTACCGCACCCCAGGGCTTCCGTGCTTCCGGCGTCGCCGCCGGATTGAAGGCCTCCGGCAAGCCGGACCTCGCGCTCGTGGTCAACGACGGACCCGCAAAGGCCGCCGCCGCCGTCTTCACCAGCAACCGGGTGGCTGCCGCCCCTGTCCACTGGTCCCGCCAGGTTGTCTCGGACGGGCGCGTCGACGCCGTGGTCCTGAATTCCGGGGGCGCCAACGCCTGCACCGGCCCCACCGGCTTCCAGAACACGCACAGCACCGCCGAGAAGGTCGCCGAGGTGCTGGGCATTTCCGCCACTGACGTCTTCGTCTGCTCCACCGGCCTCATCGGTGAGCAGCTTCCCATGGGCAAAGTAATTCCCGGTGTCGAAGCCGCTGCTGCTGAACTGAGCGCCGACGGCGGCCCGGCAGCAGCCATCGCCATCATGACCACGGACTCGGTCCCCAAGTCCGCCCTGTTCATCGGAACGGACGCGGACGGCCAGGAATTCAGCATCGGCGGCATCGCCAAGGGCGCCGGCATGCTGGCGCCCGGCCTGGCTACAATGCTGGTGGTCCTGACCACGGACGCCCTGGTGGAGTCGGAACTGCTCGACGTCGTCCTGCGGGACGCAACGCGCGTTACCTTCGACAGGGCAGACTCGGACGGCTGCATGTCCACCAACGACACCGTGGTCCTGATGTCTTCCGGGGCCTCCGGCGCAGTGCCGTCCGCCGAGGTGTTCGCAGCGGGACTGACCCAGGTGTGCGCCGAGCTGGCCCGCAAGCTCATCGCCGACGCCGAAGGCGCCAGCCATGACATCGCCATCCGCACCTTCAACGCCGCCAGCGAGGCCGACGCCGAAACCGTCAGCCGCTCAGTGGCACGGTCCAACCTGTTCAAAGCCGCCATCTTCGGCAAGGACCCGAACTGGGGCCGCGTACTCTCGGCGGTGGGCACCACTGACGCCGCGTTCGAGGCGGACCAGCTGAACGTTGCCATGAACGGCGTCCAGATCTGCCGCAACGGCAGCATCGGCGACGACCGCGGCCTCGTCAACCTGGAACCGCGCGAAGTCCTGGTGGAAATCGACCTGCAGGCCGGTAACGCCGAGGCCACCATCTGGACGAACGACCTCACCCACGATTACGTGCACGAGAACAGCGCCTACTCAAGCTAGGCACCCCTTGTGGAAGCTTTCGGAAGAGACGGTATGAACACCCAGACTCGCGAGACCACCAGCATGTCCGACGCCCAGGACAAGGCGGCCACCCTGATCGAGGCGCTGCCCTGGATTCAGCGCTTTGCCGGCACCACCATGGTGATCAAATATGGCGGCAACGCCATGGTCAATGAGGAACTTCGCCGGGCCTTCGCGGAGGACATCGTGTTCCTGCACCACGTGGGAATCCACCCTGTGGTGGTCCACGGCGGCGGGCCCCAGATCAACTCGATGCTGGCCCGGCTCGGCATCAAATCCGAGTTCAAGGGCGGCCTCCGCGTCACCACCCCCGAAGCCATGGACGTGGTCCGGATGGTCCTCACCGGCCAGGTGGGGCGCGAGCTGGTGGGACTCATCAACTCCCACGGACCCTACGCCGTCGGCATGTCCGGTGAAGACGGCGGGCTGCTGCGCGCCG
Source organism: Pseudarthrobacter sp. NamB4 (assembly GCF_005796185.1). Taxonomy (GTDB): domain Bacteria; phylum Actinomycetota; class Actinomycetes; order Actinomycetales; family Micrococcaceae; genus Arthrobacter. The sequence goes on along the minus strand of NZ_VAHM01000005.1, from coordinate 14,360 downwards.
TCCGCACCGGTACCGTGGTGGACGGCGAAGAAGTGGACCTCGGGCTGGTGGGTGAAGTGGTGGGCGTGGACCCGGCAGGCATCGTGGACATCCTCGACGCCGGCCGCATCCCCGTCATCTCCACGGTCGCGCCCGAAATCGTGGACGACGGCGACGGCTTCCTTGGCACGGCAGGTTTCCAGACCACCGGCCAGGTCCTGAACGTCAACGCCGACACCGCGGCTGCCGCCGTTGCTTCCGCCTTGGGTGCTTCCAAGCTGGTGATCCTGACGGATGTGGAGGGACTGTACGCCAACTGGCCGGACAAATCGTCCCTCATCTCCTCCCTCACCGCCTCCGAGCTAAGGGCCATGCTGCCCCGGCTCGAGTCCGGCATGATTCCCAAGATGGCCGCCTGCCTCAAGGCGATCGACGAGGGAGTGGAACGCGCGCACATTGTGGACGGGCGGCTGGCGCACTCCATGCTGCTGGAAACCTTCACCACCGCAGGCATCGGCACCCAGGTGGTTCCGGACGAGGAGATCGAGGGATGAACACGACTGAAAACCTCGAGCGCCGGACACCTGTGGCTGAGCTGGTGGAAACCACGGGCCACGCCGGCTCCGAGTGGCTGGCCCGTTACTCCAGCTCGCTGATGGGTGTCTTCGGCACTCCGCAGCGGGTCCTGGTCCGCGGTGCAGGTTGCCTGGTCTGGGATGCCGACGGCAAGGAGTATCTGGACCTGCTGGGCGGCATTGCCGTCAATGCGCTCGGCCATGCGAACCCGTTCGTTACTTCGGTCATCGCAAGCCAGTTGGCCACTCTGGGGCACGTGTCCAACTTCTTCACGAGCCCTACCCAGATTGCGCTGGCTGAAAAGCTCCTGGCACTCACCTACGCGCCGACCGGCTCCAAGGTGTTCTTCACCAACTCGGGGACCGAGGCCAACGAGGCCGCCTTCAAGCTGGCCCGCCGCAACACGGGTGGCGGGGACGCCAAGCGGACCAAAATCATCGCCCTTGAGGGAGCCTTCCACGGCCGGACCATGGGCGCCCTTGCCCTGACCGCCAAGGAAGCCTACCGGGCGCCGTTCGAGCCGCTGCCGGGCGGCGTGGTCCATATCCCCTTCGGGGACGTGGAAGCACTCAAGGCCGCCGTCGATGACACTGTTGCCGCGGTCTTCCTGGAGCCCATTCAGGGTGAGGCCGGGGTGCGGCCGCTGCCCCCGGGTTACCTCCGGGCAGCACGGGAGCTCACCAGCAAAGCCGGAGCCCTGCTGATCCTTGACGAGGTGCAGACGGGCATCGGCCGTACCGGAAAGTGGCTGGCCAGCCAGGACGCCGGGATCTTGCCCGACGCCGTCACCCTGGCGAAGGGCCTGGGCGGTGGATTCCCTGTCGGTGCCTTGATCACGTTTGGTGCGGAGACGTCGTCGTTATTGACCCCGGGCCAGCACGGCACAACCTTCGGCGGGAACCCTGTGGCCACAGCGGCCGCCCTGGCCACCCTGCACGCGATTGAGAACCAGCATGTCCTGGAGAACGTTGTCGAGGTGGGGGAGCACTTGCGCTCGGCCCTGGCCGCCATCCCGGGCGTCACCGAGGTGCGCGGCGAAGGCCTGCTCATCGGCTTTGATCTGGACGCAGACGTGGCCCCGGCCGTGGTCCAGGCCGGCCTGGACGCCGGTTTCATCGTCAACAGCCCGGGTCCCCGCACCATCCGTCTGGCCCCGCCGCTGGTCCTCACCACGGCCCAGGCAGATTCCTTCCTCGACGCCTTCCCGGCCATCCTCCAAGCAGTTAAGGACGCCCAGTGACATCAGCACCCAACTCCACCCGGCACTTCCTCAAGGACACGGACCTCAGCCCGGCAGAGCAGGCGGAGGTGCTGGACCTCGCAGCCCGCATGAAGGCGGCGCCCTACAGCGTCCAGCCCTTCGCCGGCGAGGGAAGCGGCCGCAAGACCGTGGCCGTGATCTTTGACAAGACCTCCACCAGGACCCGGGTCTCGTTCGCCACGGGCATCGCGGATATGGGCGGAAACGCTCTCATCATCAACCCGGGTGAGGCACAGATCGGCCACAAGGAGTCCGTGCAGGACACCGCCAAGGTGCTGGAGCGCATGGTCTCCACGATCGTGTGGCGGACCGGGGCGCACGCAGGCCTGGTGGCAATGGCGGAGAACTCCAGCGTGCCCGTCATCAACGCGCTGTGCGACGACTACCACCCGTGCCAGCTGCTGGCGGACCTGCTGACCGTCAAGGAGCACAAGGGCGAACTCAAGGGCCTCACCATGAGCTACCTGGGGGACGCCGCCAACAACATGGCCAATTCCTACCTGCTGGCGGGGGTCACGGCGGGAATGCATATCCGGATCGCCGGGCCGGAAGGCTATCTGCCGGCAGCGGACATCGTGGCTGCCGCCGAGGAGCGCGCAGCGGAAACCGGCGGCTCCGTGCTGATCACCACGGACGCCGCGGAAGCCCTGAAGGGGGCCGACGTCGTGGCAACGGACACCTGGGTATCCATGGGACAGGAAGCCGAAAAGGAAGCCCGGCTGCAGCTGTTCCGCGAGTACTCCGTGGACGAGGCGGCAATGGCACATGCGGCGGAAGACGCCGTCGTCCTTCACTGCCTGCCCGCCTACCGGGGTTACGAAATCTCCGCCGGAGTCATCGATGGACCGCAGTCCATCGTCTGGGACGAGGCCGAAAACCGGCTGCATGCCCAGAAGGCCCTGATGGCCTGGCTGATGCACCGCTCGCGCCTGGCGTTCGTGGACGGCCTTGCCCCCGTTGAAGGTACCGGGGAGAGCACGTTCTAGTGTCCACCAGCCCGTCGGTGCCGGGCTCCAGTCCGGCCACCAAGACTGCGCGCCAGGCACGCATCGCCACCATCCTCACCGGGGAATCCGTGCGTTCCCAGGCGGAGCTGGCAGCCTTGCTGGCGGACGACGGCGTGCAGGTCACCCAGGCGACGCTGTCGCGGGACCTGGTGGAACTCGGCGCTGTCCGGGTCCGCGGCAAGGAAGGCGTGCTGGTGTACGCGGTACCTGGCGAAGGCGGTGAGCGTACTGCGAAAAGCGGGGTGAGCCAGGAAATCCTGGACGCCCGGCTGGCCAGGCTCTGCAGCGAACTGCTGGTCACCGCGGAGGCCTCGGCGAACATCGCGGTGCTCCGCACCCCGCCCGGGGCCGCAAACTTCCTGGCCCTTGCCATCGACCATTCGGTGATGCCATCCATCCTGGGGACCATCGCCGGGGACGACACCGTGCTGCTGGTGGCCCGTGACCCGCAGGGCGGCCCGGACCTCGCCGCCAGGTTCCTGCAACTGGCCGAAGAAGCCGGGCATTAAGCTTGAAGACAAATCAAAACACCCCACAAAGGAGCATGTGAAGTGACTGAACGCATTGTGCTGGCCTACTCAGGCGGCCTGGACACCTCAGTAGCCATCGGCTGGATCGGTGAGGCCACCGGCGCCGAAGTCATCGCCGTTGCGGTTGACGTTGGACAGGGCGGCGAGTCGCTCGAGACCATCCGCCAGCGCGCCCTGGGCTGCGGCGCCGTCGAAGCCTACGTGGCTGATGCCTCGGACGAGTTCGCCAACGAGTACTGCATGCCCACACTGAAGGCCAACGGACTGTACCAGGGCCACTACCCGCTGGTGTCCGCCATCTCCCGGCCCGTCATTGTCAAGCACCTGGTCAAGGCCGCCCGCGAATTCGGCGCCACCACCGTGGCCCACGGCTGCACCGGCAAGGGCAACGACCAGGTCCGTTTCGAAGTGGGCATCCAGACCCTCGGCCCGGACCTGAAGTGCATCGCACCGGTCCGCGACCTCGCCCTCACCCGCGACAAGGCCATCGCCTTCGCCGAGGAAAAGGGCCTCCCGATCGAAACAACCAAGAAGAACCCGTACTCCATCGACCAGAACGTCTGGGGCCGCGCCGTCGAAACCGGTTACCTCGAGGACATCTGGAACGCCCCCACCAAGGACATCTACGACTACACCGCCACCCCGGAGTTCCCGCCGGCACCGGACGAAGTCATCATCTCGTTCGAAGCCGGCATTCCGGTGGCGATCGACGGCGTGAAGGTCACCCCGCTGCAGGCCATCAAGGAACTCAACCGCCGAGCCGGCGTGCAGGGCGTTGGCCGCATCGACGTCGTCGAGGACCGCCTGGTGGGCATCAAGTCCCGTGAAATCTACGAGGCTCCGGGCGCCATGGCCCTGATGACCGCGCACAAGCACCTCGAAGACATCACCGTTGAGCGCGAGCAGGCCCGCTTCAAGGCCACCGTTGGCCAGCGCTGGGCCGAGCTGGTTTATGACGGTCAGTGGTTCTCGCCGCTCAAGCGCTCCCTGGACGCCTTCATCGAAGACACCCAGAAGTACGTCTCCGGCGACATCCGCATGACCCTGCACGGGGGCCAGGCCATCGTCAACGGCCGCCGCTCCGAGACGTCGCTGTACGACTTCAACCTGGCCACGTACGACACCGGCGACACGTTTGACCAGTCCATGGCCCGCGGCTTCATTGAGTTGTGGGGCATGTCCGCCAAGGTCGCCTCCGGCCGCGACATCCGGGTCGCGGGTCAGTGACCGGGATGGGCCCACGAACGCAGGGGTCCCCTGCCGAGCGCAGCGAGGTTGGGGCGCGTTCGGGGACTAACGAAGGCGCGCTGTGGGGCGGCCGGTTCGCCGGCGGCCCCGCCGACGCCCTGGCGGCGCTGAGCAAGTCCACGCACTTCGACTGGCGGCTGGCCCGCTACGACATTGCCGGTTCCAAGGCCCACGCCCGGGTGCTGCACAAGGCGGGCCTGCTGGACGACGCCGAACTGGAAGGCATGCTCGAAGCCCTCACCCGCCTGGATGAGGACGTGGCCTCGGGCGCCTACGTGCCGGCGGAATCCGACGAGGACGTGCACGGTTCGCTCGAGCGCGGCCTGATTGAGCGCGCAGGACCGCAGCTTGGCGGCAAGCTCCGCGCCGGCCGGTCCCGCAACGACCAGGTGGCAACCCTGGGCCGGATGTTCCTGCGCGACCACGCCCGGATCATCGCCCGCGGTGTCCTGGCCACAGTGGACGCCCTGGTCGATCAGGCCCGGGCCCACCACGGCGTTGCCATGCCCGGCCGCACCCACCTCCAGCACGCCCAGCCGGTACTGCTCAGCCACCACCTCCTGGCCCACGCCTGGGCGCTGCTGCGTGACGTGCAGCGGCTGCAGGACTGGGACCGGCGCGCCGGCGTTTCGCCCTATGGTTCCGGTGCGCTTGCGGGCTCGTCACTGGGACTGGATCCGGAGGCTGTGGCGGCAGACCTGGGTTTCTACTCAGCGGCCCACAACTCCATCGACGGCACCGCATCCCGCGACGTCTTCGCTGAGTTTGCCTGGGTGTGCTCGATGATCGGGGTGGACCTGTCCCGCATCTCCGAGGAAGTCATTCTCTGGGCCACCAAAGAATTCTCCTTCGTCACGCTGCATGACTCGTACTCCACAGGATCCTCGATCATGCCGCAGAAGAAGAACCCGGACGTGGCTGAACTGGCGCGCGGCAAGGCGGGGCGCCTGATCGGGAACCTGACCGGGCTGCTGGCCACGCTCAAGGGCCTGCCGTTGGCCTACAACCGCGACCTGCAGGAGGACAAGGAACCGGTGTTCGATGCCGCCGACACCCTGGAGCTCCTGCTCCCGGCCGTCTCCGGCATGATTGCCACCCTGAAGTTCAATACCGAGCGGATGGAATTGCTGGCGCCGCAGGGGTTCGCCCTTGCCACGGACATCGCCGAGTGGCTGGTCCGCCAGGGTGTCCCGTTCCGCGAGGCACACGAGCTCTCCGGCGCTGCGGTGAAGCAGGCGGAGTCCCGCGGCGTGGAGCTGTGGGATCTCACGGATGAGGAATACGCCGCCATCTCGGACCACGTCACACCGGAGGTCCGCACCGTCCTGTCGACGGAAGGCTCGCTCAACAGCCGCAACTCACAGGGCGGAACGGCACCGGCCGCCGTCGAACGCCAGCTGGCAGCGCTGGAAGGCGAACTGGTCGGCGTGCGCGAGTACGCGGGTTAACCGGCACGCGAAGGAGTCCCCGCCGTCCGCAGGGGGCGGGGACTCCGTGCAGATTCACCAACGCTCTCTCACTTAACGCCCCTTTTTGGCCAGCGCTCTCTCACTTCCCCTAAGAAAGTGAGGGCGCGTTGCCAATTTTCACGCATCAACTGCGAGAGGGTTGGCCGTGTACGCGCAACACTGCCCGCTACCATGGCCGCATGAGCGAAACCTTCCGCAAGTTCCTTCGCGGCCTGCCCGACTTTCCGGCTGAGCTTCCCGCCTTTGATCCGGCCACAGCGCCGCGGAACCCCGTGGAACTGTTCAAGCAGTGGCTGGACCAGGCGCTGGACGCGGGGGAGCAGCAACCGCACGCCTTCAGCCTTGCCACTGTCAGCGCCGGGCAGCAGCCATCGTCCAGGATGCTGATCCTGAAAAACATCGACGGCGACGGCTGGCATTTCGCTACCTCCAGTACTTCCCGCAAGGGGCAGGAACTGGATACGGTGCCCCAGGCTGCCATGAATTTCTACTGGGCTTCCCTCGGCCGGCAGGTCCGCGTCGCAGGACCGGTCGTCCGGCTGTCAGCAGAGGCGTCGGCGCGGGACTGGGCAGAGCGGCCGAGGGCGGACAGCAGCAGCAATCCGCACTGGCAGCTCTATGCACTCCAGCCCACGGAGTACGAGTTCTGGCAGGCCAGCAACGACGGCGAGCACGTCCGGCACCGCCTGGGGCCGGATGGTGCCGTCCGGGGCTAGGATGAGCGCCATGACAGCTCCCGCACCTGATGAACTGCTGGCAGGGCTCCATAAGGCCGCCGCCGACGTCACCTCCGATGCCGCCACCTTCAGCGACGAGGATGTGCGGGCACCGTCCGCGCTCCCTGGCTGGACGCGCGGCCACGTACTCGCCCACCTCACGGGCATCTCAAATGCCATGGCGCGGCAGCTCGAATACGCTGCCCGCGGGGAAGCCGTAGAGCTGTACGACGGCGGCATGGACGGCAGGAACAAGGCGATCGACCTTGCTGCCGGGCACGACGCCGCCACGCACCTCGCGGACCTGAACAAGGCCGTGTTACGGGCACTGAAGGCGTTCGATGTGCTGCCCGGCGTCAAGGATTCCTCGGCCAACCAAACGGGCTGGTGGGCACCCATCACCTATCGGGGTGGAGTGGTCCTGGACGGGGGCCTTGCACTGTGGCGGGAACTTGTCATCCATAACGCAGACCTGTTGACAGGCAGGGGACCGGAAACTTGGAGCCGCCCCTTCTGCGAGCATCTGTTCGATTTCCTCGCCGCCCGCGTGCAGCCGGACGACAAACTGGTGCTACAGCCTCTTGGCCTCCCGCCCGTCAGCATCGGCACCGGTAACCGGTCTACGGTCATCAGCGGCATGATCACCGATATTGCGGCCTGGCTTGCCGGCCGTGAACCAACGCTGGGCAGCCTGCGGGCATCGGCGGCGGCCGACGGTGCCGACCTGCCGGCCCTGCTGCCCTGGCCGGCGGGAACCCCGGCGCCCAAATAGCGGTTGCCCCAGGGCCTTTTGGCCGGGTATCACAGGCGCGGCCAGGCCGCCTCGCGCGCCAGCAGGCTTTCCTTGATGGCCGGGCCCCAGCGGAAACCGCCGAGCGAACCATCGGTCCTGATCACTCGGTGGCATGGGACAAACAGGGCTGCCGCGTTGAAGGCGCAGGCACTGGCGGCTGCCCGGACGGCTTTCGGGTTGCCGGCCAGGCCCGCGTACTCGGTGTAGGTGACGGGGGATCCGGGCCGGACCAGCCGCAGCACGTCCCAGGCATGCACCCGGAAGGGGCCCGACTTCTGCACTACCGGGACCTGCATTGCCGGCAGTGGATCGCCGGCGTAAAAGGCTTCGACGGCAGCCTTGATTCCTCCCGGCCCGGTGACCACTTCGACGGTGGCGGGCCGCAGCGAGGGGTGGATTTGCCCGATCAGGTCGCCGGGCTTGTCCGTCCATCCGCTCGAAAGGACAACGCCGTCCTGGGCAAGGACAGTGAACGGGCCGTCGGGGGTGGACATCTGAAGCAGCTGGGCTTTCATCGGTTCACTTTCTCTGCAGTTCGCCTGCTGGAGGCACGGCTGTTCGTTATGGGCACATGTCCTGCCCTGGTGCGCGGTTGGGCTGCTGCCCGCCACAGGTGCATGGTGGCGTAGGAGCGCCACGGGCTGACCTCGCGGAAGTCCGGGCTGGCCGTCCCGCCGGCGCGGCTCGCAGTGGCAGGGGTTGGCGCGGCCAGGGCTTTAACCCCGTTCCGTACTGCCGCGTCGTTGCCCAGGAAAACATCCGGGGCGCCGAGCACACGCATGGCAAGGTAACCGGCGGTCCAGGGTCCCACTCCTGGCAGCGGCAACAGCTTCGCGGCCAGGGTTCCCATGTCGTCGCCGTAGCCGAAGTCCAGGCCGCCCTCAGCGAGGGCGGTGGCTGCAGCGCGAAGTGCTTCTGCGCGCTTCCGGGGTCCGCGCACCAGAACGTAACCGTCAGCGGCGATTTCGGCGGCGGTGGGGAACATGCGCTCCAGGCCCTCGCCTGGGTTGCGGCTTGGACGCCCGACGGCGGCAATCCGGGTCAGTGCCGTCCGCGCGGCAGCCACGGTGACCTGTTGGCCCACCATGGCCCTGACCAGCATTTCGCCGGGGTCCAGAGCCCCGGGCATTCGGATGCCCGGAGCCTCGGCGACCGATGCTGCCAGCCGCGCATCAGCAGCCAGTGCTGTATCGATGGCCACCGGATCTGCATCCACATCGAAGAGTCGCCGGACGCGGCTCAGCAGGGCCGGCAGGTCCCGCAAGTCCACCGCACCGATGGTGAGGGTCAACGTCCGCCCTGGCATGACGGCGTCGTACTCCACCGTGAAGCGGGCGTCGCCGTGCGGCAGCGCCAGCGTACGTGCATAGGACGTTGCCGTCCCGGATTCGATTCCAGGGATGGCCCGCACTGACAGGAAGGTGAAAATGCCAGGATCGAACGGCTCACGGTAGGGGAGGTTGAGGGTCAGCGCGGAGGCACCGCCGCTGGTTTTCCGGGAACTGGCGGCGCGCAGGGCCGAGGGGGTCATGTCGAAGACCTCCGCCATCGTTTCGTTAAACTGCCGGACGCTGCTGAACCCGGCGGCAAAGGCGACGTCGGCAAGTTTCATGGACGTGGACACGAGCAGGGTCCGGGCCGTCTGCGCCCGCCCGGCCCGGGCGAGCGACAGCGGACCGGCGCCCAGTTCGTGGCTGAGAATGCGGTTCAGTTGCCGGGAGGAATAGCCGAGGCGGGCTGCCAGTCCGTCCACGCCGTCCCGGTTCACGACTCCGTCGTTGATCAGCCGCATGGCCCGCGCGGCCACATCCTGGCGCACATTCCAGGCGGGCGTGCCGGGAACTGCCTCAGGGAGGCAGCGCTTGCAGGCCCGGTAGCCGGCGTCGTGGGCGGCCGCGGACGTCTCGTAGAAAGTGACGTTGGAAGCTTTGGGTGTCCGCGCCGGGCAGGACGGGCGGCAGTAGATGCCCGTGGTGCGGACAGCAGTAAAGAACTGCCCGTCGAACCGGGTGTCGCGGGCATCTATCGCCCGGTAGCGCTGCCAGAAGTCCATTCCCCCATCCTGCCAGCACACAGGTAGTCCAGCTAGCGGAAATCGGACACGGCCGTGGTGCTGCCGGACGACGTAATACCGGGGTCCGGCAGCAGGTTTTGGATAGAGTCTGGCCATGAGCAGAAATCCGCTGGCGGCCGGCCGGCCGCTGCGGGAGTTCCTTTCAGGAGACGCCCGGGAGCTGGCCCCGCTGCTGCTGGGCGCCGTCCTGACACATGAGTCCCGGGACGGTGCGGTGTCCGTCCGGCTCACGGAAGTGGAGGCTTACCTGGGGCCCGAGGATTCGCTGCACCCGGACCCGGGATCGCATACCTACCGCGGCCCCACGCCCCGCAATGCCCCCATGTTCGGCCCTGCGGGCCATCTGTACGTCTACTTCACCTATGGCATGCACCACTGCACCAACCTCGTGTGCGGGCCGGAAGGGGTTGCATCTGCGCTCTTGCTGAGGGCAGGGGAAATCGTGGACGGCCTGGAACTGGCCCAGCGGCGGAGACCGACGTCGAAAAACCCCTCAGATCTGGCCAGGGGGCCTGCGCGGCTGGCCAAAGCATTGGGCCTGACGACGGCAGACAGTGGTCGAGACGCCCTGGCGCCCCCTTTTGGGCTGGTGCTTCCGCCTGGGCCCAGCGGGTCGGTGAGCTCCGGGCCGAGGGTAGGCGTCTCCGGCGCCGGCGGCACGGACCAATACTCCTGGCGCTTTTGGATCACCGGCGACCCCACCGTTTCGCAGTACAAGGCAGCGAAGCTCCGAAACGGGGTTAAGGGGAAAAGGTTGTAGAATGGTAGGTCTGTCTTTTGCGATAGGGGAACGTTAGATGCACGACGCCGATTTGGCCCACGAACGGGACTATGTTGCCGGCCTGTACGCGCGGCTGGAAGAACTGCGCGAGGAAAAGCGCCGCCAGTTGGCGCAGGTCCGGCGGGCAGGGGCCGTGGGCACCATGCAGAACGTTTCCGAGCGCGACGCGTTCGCCGCACTGTATGAAGACCGCCTCGCCCAGCTGGACGCCGTGGATGACCGGCTGGTCTTCGGCCGGCTGGACCTGGATTCCGGAGAAGCCCAGTACATCGGCCGCATCGGCCTTACCACCGAGGACCTGCAGCGGCTGATGGTTGACTGGCGCGCGCCCGAGGCCGGCCACTTCTACCAGGCCACGGCGTTTGACAGGCAGGGCGTCCGGCGCCGCCGCCACCTGATCCTGCAGGGCCGCGAGGTCAAGGCCATCGAGGATGACGTGCTCGATCCAGAGATGCTTGCGGACAGTGAATCGCTGCAGGGCGAAGGCGCCCTGCTCGCCGCGCTCAACTCCAAGCGCACCGGCCGCATGTCGGATATCGTCAGCACCATCCAGTCGGAGCAGGACCGCATCATCCGGTCATCGATCTCGGGTGCCCTCGTAGTGCAGGGCGGGCCGGGTACCGGCAAGACCGCTGTGGCGCTGCACCGTGCCGCCTACCTCCTCTATACCCACCGCGACCGCCTCAAGACCGCAGGGGTGCTGCTGGTGGGCCCGTCGTCGTCGTTCATGAAGTACATTGAACGGGTGCTGCCGTCCCTCGGTGAGACCGGTGTTGTGATGGCCAGCCTGGGCCGCCTGATGGCCGGAATCCATGCCGTGCCCGAGCAGGACCCCGCGGTCGCCGCAATCAAGGGGCGGCTGGATATGGCTGCCGTCGTGGCCAAAGCCGTGGCGAACCGGCAGCGGATGCCCGCCGAGGACCGGACCCTTGAAGTTGACGGCCGCAAGCTGGTGCTGACGCAGCGGCAGGTGCGCCGCGCAAGGGAAAAGGCCCGTTCCACCGGCAAGCCGCACAACGAGGCACGCGTGACCTTCGTCAAGATCCTGCTGCGGGAACTCACGGAACAGATGACGGAGCTGGTGGAGGCCGGAAACATCGGCAACAACGCGGACCGCTCGTACCTGGCGGAGGATGTGCGCACTGCCCGTGACGTGAGGATTGCGCTGAACCTCTGCTGGATGCCCATGACTCCGGAGAAGCTCATCTCCGAGCTGTTCAGCAAACCCGCGATCCTTGAAGCGTGCACGCCCAACCTGACGCCTGAGGAGCGCGCCCTGCTGCTGCGCCCTGCCGACGCCCAGTGGACCGAGTCCGACGTTCCCCTGCTGGATGAAGCTGCCGAACTGCTCGGCGAGCTGGATCCTGCGGCCGGCCGCGGACTGGCCCAGCAGGAACACGACCGTGCCCGTGACCTCGCCAACGCGAAGCAGACGCTGGTCAACATGCAGGCTGCAGGGGTGGACCCGCTGATGTCCGCCGAAGAGCTGGCCGAGCAGAACCGGGAACAGGAAGCCCGGCTGACTGCTGCAGAACGCGCCACGAGTGACCGCACCTGGGCCTTTGGCCACATTGTGGTGGATGAGGCGCAGGAGCTGTCGCCCATGCAATGGCGCCTGCTGGTTCGCCGCTGCCCCCTGAAGTCCTTCACCATCGTGGGTGACATCGCCCAGACAAGTTCAGTGGCCGGCGCCAACTCCTGGCAGGGTGCGCTGGCCCCCATGTTTGGCGACCGCTGGCAACTGGAGGAGCTGACGGTCAACTACCGCACTCCTTCCCAGATCGCCGAAGCCGCGGTCCGGATGGCCAACGCGGCCGGCCTGGTGGTCTCCGCCCCCAAGGCTGTGCGTGAAGGGCGCTGGTCACCAGTCATCGACGAAGTGGCCCCCGGCGATGTGGTGAGGCGCCTGGTTGAGGTCCTGCCGGAGGAACTGGAGGCGCTCGACGGCGGCCTGCTGGCTGTCATCGCAGACGGCCAGTTCCTGCCTGAGGCCAGCGCTGCCCTTCGCGCCGCCTACGGCCGCCGGGTGGGAACAGGTGCCGGCAGCTATGAGCAGGACATGGTAGTGATCAGCCCGCGGGAGGCCAAGGGATTGGAGTTCGACGGCGTGGTGGTGCTGGAACCGGCCATGATGCTGAACCATGAGCACGGCAAGGTGGGGGACTTGTACGTGGCCATGACGCGCGCCACCCAGCGGCTGCGTCTTATTGCCGCAGAACCGGTGCCGGCAGGGATCCGGCGCTGATCCGGCGGCTGGTATTACTGCTAACTTAGAAAGCGTGTCCGAAATCAACAGCCTCGAATCGCAGCAGAACGACCCCACTTTCGCCAACATCTGGCAGGAACTGAAGTGGCGTGGCCTGGTCCACGTTTCCACCGACGAAGCAGAGCTGGAAAAGCTCCTTGCCGGTGCACCGGTCACGTACTATTGCGGCTTCGACCCCACCGCGCCGAGCCTGCACCTGGGCAACCTCGTCCAGCTGCTCGTCATGCGTCGGCTCCAGCTGGCAGGCCACAAGCCGCTGGGGCTGGTGGGCGGTTCCACCGGCCTGATCGGCGACCCCCGTCCCACGGCCGAGCGCACACTGAACACCAAGGACACCGTGGCCGAATGGGTGGGATACCTTCAGGCGCAGGTGAGCCGCTTCCTCAGCTTCGAGGGAGACAACGCCGCGCGGATGGTCAACAACCTGGACTGGACCGCGCCGCTGAGTGCCATCGACTTTTTGCGTGAAGTGGGGAAGCACTTCCGTGTTGGCACCATGCTGCGGAAGGACGCCGTAGCCTCCCGGCTCAATTCGGACGAAGGCATCAGCTACACCGAATTCAGCTACCAGATCCTGCAGGGCATGGACTACCTCCAGCTCTACCGGGATTACGGCTGCGTGCTGCAGACCGGTGGCTCTGACCAGTGGGGCAACCTCACCAGCGGTACGGAACTGATCCGCAAGGTTGAGGGCAAGAGTGTCCATGCTTTAGGTACACCGCTGATTACCAATGCCGACGGCACGAAGTTCGGCAAGAGCGAGGGCAACGCCATCTGGCTCGACGCCGGCATGTGCAGCCCGTACGCCTTCTACCAGTTCTGGCTCAACACCGCCGATGCGGATGTGGTGGACAGGTTGAAGGTGTTTACGTTCCTTACCCGTGCCGAGATCGAAGAGCTCGCTGTTGCTGTCGCTGAGCGGCCGTTCGCACGTGAAGGCCAACGGAAGCTCGCCTACGAAGTGACCTCCCTCGTTCACGGCGTCGAAGCCACCGAAAAAGTGATTGCTGCATCCGCAGCTCTCTTCGGTAACGGTGACCTCTCTGCCCTGGACAAGGCAACGCTCCAGGCGGCGACGTCCGAGCTGCCGTCCGCCACGGTGCAGGTGGATGCCATGGGAATCGTGGATCTGCTGGTTGCTTCGGGGCTTTCCGAAAGCAAGTCCGCAGCCAGGCGCACCGTTGGTGAAGGTGGAGCCTACGTCAACAACGAGAAGGTCTCCGACCCCGAAGCGGTGATCTCCGAGTCCGAGCTGCTGCATGGGCAGTACCTGCTCCTGCGCCGCGGAAAGAAAAACCTGGCCACGGTGGAAGTGCTGGTCCCCTAGGCTCTTCTCAGCCGCCCGAAAGACCTCTGCACGCTCCTCCGCAGCCGATTTGCACGGCCGCGGGGGAGCGTGTAATGTTTTCTGAGTCGCCGCCGCTGAAGCGGAAAAATAGCGACCAAAACCCACCAAAAACTGAAGCAACTTCAGCATGTGCGGAAGCACTGAACGAAGAATTGCTCCATTTTATGGCGGGTGGATTCATTCCGCTGGATGAATTCCGGGAAAACAACCGGATTTGCAAAGCGAAATTGAATCAAATAAGATTGAAACATCGCAGCGAAGAAATACGAAATGTGAATTCACGAAAAGTGGATTGGTTCGGGAATATTCGAA
>NZ_VAHM01000049.1 GCF_005796185.1 Pseudarthrobacter sp. NamB4 | reverse complement strand
CGCCCGATCGAGGCCAGGACGGCGGCGATGATGCCCCAGATCACGGCGACGATCACCGCTGCCCAGCCCAGCGGCATCAGCGCACCAAGGGCGAACATCAGCGCCAGCGACAGGAACAGCAGCACGAAGTGCCCTGCCACGCCGGCCCCGGCGAGCATCCCGCCGCCTTTCCCTGCCCGGGTGGCGGATTGCTTGGCCTCTGCCTTGGCGAGCTCGACTTCCTGGCGCATCAGCGTGGACAGGTCCCGGGTAACCTCACCGAGCAGGTCACCAAGGGAAGCGTTATCTGCCTTCTGATGCGCCTCACTCGGCGGCATCTCAGGAA
>NZ_VAHM01000048.1 GCF_005796185.1 Pseudarthrobacter sp. NamB4 | reverse complement strand
CCTGGCTACTCACAGCTGGCGTCCTTCCGTTGACCGGTAGTTGCCGTCGGCGGTGCGGTAAGAGCCGTCCTCGTCCCGGAAGGGGTCATCCTCGTACCGGAGCGGGGTGTCCTCGGCCGGGCCTGACGGCAGGGTTGTAGTGGAGACGGGCTCTCGGCCGGTGGCCACCGGCTCGTTGAACAGATCGTCATTCCCGGCTGCGTACACGGTCTCCTGATGGAGCGGGGCAACCGGCTGGGGCTGTACGGCCCCCTGCGGCGTAGTGCCCTGTACTGCACTCTGCGGGTTCTGGGCACCGGCGGTGAGGCCGCGGGTGAGGCGTCCGGCCAA
>NZ_VAHM01000047.1 GCF_005796185.1 Pseudarthrobacter sp. NamB4 | reverse complement strand
AAGGAAGAAGCCGCGAATGTGGTTTCCGAGGCGAAGTCCAGCGCGCAGGACCTTTTGAGCCAGGCGAAGTCGGGACTTACCAGCCAGGCAGGGACACAGCAGCAGAAGGCTGCCGAAGGAATCCGCACCATTTCCAGCCAGCTGCAGAGCATGGCTGACGCCCCGGACCAGCAGGGCATGGCCAGCGACCTGATCCGCCAGGCCGCGCAGCGCAGTGAATCGGTAGCGTCGTGGCTTGAGAACAAGCAGCCGGGTGACCTGCTTGGTGAAGTGCAGCGGTTCGCCCGCAACAAGCCGGGAACCTTCCTGCTGCTCGCCGCCGGTGCTGGTGTC
>NZ_VAHM01000046.1 GCF_005796185.1 Pseudarthrobacter sp. NamB4 | reverse complement strand
TCTGGCTCATCACAGCCTGCCAGACTGGCCGTCCGGGCGGCGGTCACCGGTCAGGGGGTCAACGCCCATGGGATCGTCGGCCAGGTCGCGGTCGTCAAGCGGATCGCTGGCAACCCGGTTTCCGGACCACGGTTCTTCCACCAGCTGCGGGCTGTCCAGGGGGCTTGCGGGGCGCGTGGGGTCCGAGTAGCTGCTGCCGGGAGCGCCGCCGTCGTAGCCCGCCGTGGTGGTGGCCGGGCCGGGGAGCTGCACGGGCGGAGGCGGTACGGTGCCGCCTGCGGGGGCATAGGACTCCGTGTACTGATCGCCGTATGGAGTGCCTGAGTACTCTGTTCCGCCGTATGGTCCTGCGTGGCCGGCGGTGCCGGAGGCGCTTTCGGCCGCACCGGCGGTGAGGCCGCGGGTGAGGCGTCCGGCCAG
>NZ_VAHM01000045.1 GCF_005796185.1 Pseudarthrobacter sp. NamB4 | reverse complement strand
AATGCGTCCACGTCGAGCCCTTCAACGCCGTCAGTTCTGGCATTCATCACGTGGGTTGCGCCGTGTTCCAGAGCGAAGGCGAGCCGGTCCTCGGCGATGTCCGTAATGTAGATCTCCGTCGCGCCAAAGGCGCGGGCCGCCTGGGCGGTGATGATTCCTATGGGTCCGGCCCCGGCGATCAGGACCCGGCGTCCGGGGCGGATCCCGGCTCGTTCGCACGCCCACAGCCCCACGGAGAGCGGCTCGATCAGGGCGGCCGCCTCGTCGCTGACATTGTCCGGGATGTCGTAGGCAAAGTCGCTTTGAATGGTGACGTATTCGGCGAAGGCGCCGTCGATCGGCGGGGTGGCGTAGAACTCGATGTCGGGGCAGAGGTTGTACCGTCCTGCCCGGCACTGCGTGCAGGTGCGGCACGGGCGCTGGGGCTCGACGGCGACGCGCTTGCCGATGCGCGCAGGGTCAACGGCGTCTCCGACGGCTGCGATCCGGCCGGAGAGTTCGTGGCCGAGGATCAGCGGGTGGTCTACGACGTAGTCGCCGATGCGGCCGTGTTCGTAGTAGTGGACGTCGCTGCCGCAGACGCCGACGGCGGCGACCTGCACCAGGACCTGGTCGGCCTCGAGCTGCGGAACAGCCAGGGTTTCCAGGGCAATCACGCCCTGTCGCTTCAGCACGGCGGCCCGCATGGT
>NZ_VAHM01000044.1 GCF_005796185.1 Pseudarthrobacter sp. NamB4 | reverse complement strand
CAAGGAACTCAAACAGATCAAGGGCATGCCCCAGACAGGCGAAACACTTTCTGAAATTCCCCCGACTCTGAAACCAGGTGAGGTAAACCGATGAGCGATAACCCGGACGCAATCCGTTCAGACATAGAAGCCACCCGGGCACGCCTAGGCACCAACGTGGACGCGGTCGCCGACAAGGTCACCCCGGCCAACATCGTCCACCGCCAGACCGACAAGCTCAAAGACGCCGTCACAGGGGTGAAGGAGAAAGTCATGGGAGCAGCAGACACCGCCACCACCAAGGTCCACGACAAGACCTCAGCAGGTGCCGGGCACACCACCAACGCCCTGCACTCCGCCGGCGACACACTCAGTGGCGCAGGCGAAAACGTCTCGGCAAAACTCAGTGACGCCGGCAGCGCGCTCTCCCAGGCACCGGACCAGGTCAAGACCAAAACCCAGGGCAACCCCCTGGCCGCAGGCCTGATCGCGTTCGGCGCCGGGATGCTCCTCTCGTCCCTGCTCCCGCCAAGCCAGAAGGAACGCGAAGCGGCCCAGCAGCTCAAAACCGCCGCCCAGCCGCTCGCCGGCAAGGTCACCGAAGCCGCCAAGAACGTGGCCGAGGACCTGAAGGAACCGGCCCAGGAAGCCGTCCAGAACGTCAAGGCCACCGCCACCGACGCAGCCCAAAACGTCAAGGCAGAAGGCCAAAGCGCCGCCACCGACGTCAAAGACCGCGCCACCGACGCCAAAACCAACGTCCAAAACACGTAG
>NZ_VAHM01000043.1 GCF_005796185.1 Pseudarthrobacter sp. NamB4 | reverse complement strand
GTGGCGAAGTACGCGATCGAGAACTGGTGCCGGATTCCCACCGAGGTGGAGCTCGCTCACGAGTTCCGCTACCGCGACCCGATCCTGGATGAGAACACCCTGGTGGTGTCCATCAGCCAGTCCGGCGAGACGATGGATACCCTGATGGCCGTCCGCTACGCCCGCGAACAGGGCGCGAAGACGATCTCGATCTGCAATACCAACGGCTCAACCATCCCGCGCGAGTCCGACGCCGTGCTCTACACCCACGCCGGACCGGAAATCGCGGTGGCCTCCACCAAGGCGTTCCTGGCCCAGATCACCGCCGCGTACCTGCTGGGCCTGTACCTGGCGCAGCTGCGCGGGAACATCTTCTCCGGCCAGATCAAGGACGTCCTCGCGGACCTGAACAAGATCCCGGCGAAGATCCAGAAGATCCTGGACAACGCCGGGCCCCTGCGCGAGCTTGCCAGGAGCATGGCGGATGAGAAGTCGGTGCTGTTCCTGGGCCGGCACGTGGGCTACCCGGTGGCGCTTGAGGGTGCGTTGAAGCTGAAGGAAATCGCGTACATCCACGCCGAGGGCTTCGCCGCCGGTGAGCTTAAGCACGGCCCGATCGCCCTGATCGACGAGGGCCAGCCGGTGTTCGTGGTAGTCCCGTCCCCGCGCGGGCGCGAATCGCTGCACGCCAAGGTCATCAGCAACATCCAGGAAGTCCGCGCCCGCGGCGCCCGCACCCTGGTCATCGCCGAGGAAGGCGACGAAGCCGTGAAGGCCTACGCCGAGCACGTCTTCTACGTCCCCGAAACCCCCACCCTGCTGATGCCGCTGCTAACCACCGTCCCGCTGCAGATCTTCGCCGCGGAACTGGCAGCGGCCAAGGGCTACGACGTGGACCAGCCCCGCAACCTCGCCAAGAGCGTCACCGTCGA
>NZ_VAHM01000042.1 GCF_005796185.1 Pseudarthrobacter sp. NamB4 | reverse complement strand
GAGCAGGTGTTCGATGGCGAGCTGGTTGAGGCGGACAAACGCGAAGGAGCGCTCGGCAGCCTTGTTGGCGTCGAAGTCCTCGAATGCGGCGGCGTCCGCGAGCAGGTCGGCGGTGCTTTCGCCGGCTGCCAGGGTGGTTTCGCCGAGCTCGAAGACGCCGGAGGCAGCCAGGGCTTCCTGGACCTGCGGGTCTGCGCGGAAGGCCAGGGCGCGTTCCTTCAGCAGCTGGTACATGGCCATGTTGGCCTTGGCGGATTCCCAGACTCCGTCGTAGCCGTCGGTGCGGGAGGGCTTGTAGTCGAAGTGGCGGGGACCTTCATAGCGGGGGCCGCCGTTGGGGAAGCCGTTTTCGAGCAGGTCCACGGTGAAGAAGGCGCTGGTGAGGTCACCGTGGCCGAAGACGAGGTCCTGGTCGTACTTGATGCCGCGCTGGCCGTTGAGGTCGATGTGGAAGAGCTTGCCTGCCCACAGGGCCTGGGCGATGCCATGGGTGAAGTTCAGCCCTGCCATCTGCTCGTGACCTGTTTCGGGGTTCAGGCCCACGATGTCCCCGTGTTCGAGCTGGGCGATGAAGGCCAGGCCGTGGCCAACGGTGGGCAGGAAGATGTCACCGCGCGGTTCGTTGGGCTTGGGCTCCAGGGCGATGCGCAGGTTGTAGCCCTTTTCCTTGATGTAGCCGGCGGCGGTGTCCACGCCTTCCTTCATCCGGTCCAGGGCAGCCGAGAGGTCCTTGGAGCCGTCGTATTCGCTGCCCTCGCGTCCGCCCCACATGACGAACGTTTCGGCGCCGAACTCCGCGGCGAGGTCGATGTTGCGCAGGACCTTGCTGAGCGCGAACCGGCGGATGGAGCGGTCATTGGAGGTGAAGCCGCCGTCCTTGAATACGGGGTGGCTGAAGAGGTTGGTGGTCACCATGGGAACCTTCAACCCGGTCTCGGCCAGTGCTGCCTTGAAGTTCTTCAGGATCA
>NZ_VAHM01000041.1 GCF_005796185.1 Pseudarthrobacter sp. NamB4 | reverse complement strand
GCGAGCAGGGTGCTGGCTTCCTGGCGGGTGGTGCCGGAGTCCTGGATGCCGTCCGCGATATGGGCCAGTTCTGCCGGGATGTCCCGGCCCTTCTTCCGCATGGCGGTGGCCCAGAGCCGGCCTGCCCGGTAGGAGGAGCGGACCAGGGGTCCGGACATGACGCCGAGGAAGCCGATCTCCTCTGCCTCGTGCTGCAGGTCCACGAATTCCTGCGGCTTGACCCACCGGTCCACCGGCAGGTGCCGCTCGGACGGGCGCAGGTACTGGGTGATCGTGATCAGGTCACACCCGGCAGCGTGCAGGTCCCGCAGCGCCTCGGAAATTTCTTCGCGGGTTTCACCCATCCCCAGGATCAGGTTGGACTTGGTCACCATGCCCAGGTCCCGGCCCTGGGTGATCACATCCAGGGACCGCTCGTACCGGAACGCCGGCCGGATCCGCTTGAAAATCCGCGGCACGGTTTCAACGTTGTGCGCGAACACCTCGGGTTTGGAGTCACAGATCGCCTTGATGTGTTCGGGTTTGCCGGAGAAGTCCGGGATCAGCAGCTCCACCCCGGTGCCCGGGTTCAGCTCATGGATCTTCCGGACCGTTTCGGCGTAGAGCCACACGCCCTCGTCCGCGAGGTCGTCACGGGCAACCCCGGTGACCGTGGCGTAGCGCAGCTGCATCGACTGCACCGAACGGGCCACCTTGGTCGGTTCGAACATGTCCACCGGGGAAGGCTTGCCGGTATCGATCTGGCAGAAATCACACCGGCGCGTGCATTCGGACCCGCCGATCAGGAAAGTGGCTTCCTTGTCCTCCCAGCACTCGAAAATGTTGGGGCAGCCGGCCTCCTCACACACCGTGTGCAGGCCTTCCTTCTTCACCAGGTTCTTCAGGCCCACAAACTCGGGACCCATCTGGACCTTGGCCTTGATCCACTCCGGCTTCCGCTCCACCGGGACAGCAGCATTGCGCTGCTCAATCCGCAGCATCTTCCGGCCTTCAGGTGCCAATGTCA
>NZ_VAHM01000040.1 GCF_005796185.1 Pseudarthrobacter sp. NamB4 | reverse complement strand
TGTACTGAGTCAGGACGTTGGTTACATCGTGAATAGGTGAGGACCTCTTAGGTTGGTGGTTACCACACACAGCCAACGACTAAGAGGTCCTCATGTCCCACCGTAATGCCCGCCTGACTCCGAACGGTAGGCGGATCATCATCGAGCGGGTCCTGGCAGGCCGTCCCGTTGCCCATGTGGCCAAGGAATTGGGTATCTCACGAACCTGCGCCCACCGCTGGATCAGCCGCTACCGCACCCACGGCTGGGACGGCCTTGAGGACCGGAGTTCCCGTCCAAGGTCCTGCCCGCACGCCACACCAGCGGACGTGATTGCCGAGGTCCTGACCCAGCGGGTGGAGCACCGGGAGGGCCCGACGGCTCTGGCTGTGCGTTGCGGGATCAGCGCCCGGACGGTCTCCCGGATACTGGCCCGTGCCGGCATGCCCCGGCTGTGGGAACTGGACCCCGTCACCGGAGCACGGATACGGGCATCCCGGGCCACAGACCGCCGCTACGAACGCGGCGTGCCGGGGGACATGATCCGCATCGACGTCAAGAAACTCGGGCGTATTCCTGACGGCGGTGGTTGGCGGGCAGACCCGAAGCAATCCGCCCGCAACCATTCAACAGGCCACACAAGAGTTGGTTTTGATTACGTCCACGTGGCCGTCGATGACCACTCCCGCTTGGCCTATGCCGAGGTCCTGTCCGATGAGAGAGGCCCTACCTGCGCCGGGTTCCTGACACGGGCCGCGGCAGCCATGGCAGATCAGGGCGCCCCGGTGAAAAGGGTCATGACCGACAATGCCTTCGCCTACCGGCTCTCCCGTGACTTCCAGAACGCCCTCGCCCAACTTGGGGCCAAACACATCCTGATCAAACCCCGCCACCCTTGGCAGAACGGCAAAGCCGAACGCTTCAACCGCACCCTCCAGGAAGGCTGGGCCTACCGCCAACCCTTCACCTCGAACCAAGCCCGGACCGATGCTCTGCAACCATGGCTAAACTTCTACAACAACCACCGGCCCCACGGCAGCCTCGGAGGCAAACCACCCATCAGCAGGTGCAACCAACCTACTG
>NZ_VAHM01000004.1 GCF_005796185.1 Pseudarthrobacter sp. NamB4 | reverse complement strand
GCTCCATGGCGTGGGTCAGGCCCCCGTTGGACGCGTCCCCGCCCAGCTTGTTCCGGAAAATGTCCGCCAGCAGCGCAGCGGCGACCTCGGTGTCAGTCTCGGACAGGAACTCCACGCCCTTGTCCAGCAGTTCCAGCTTGAGCTCAGCGAAGTTTTCAATGATGCCGTTGTGGATCACCGCCAGCTTGCCGCCGTCGGCCAGGTGCGGGTGGGCATTGCGGTCCGTCGGCCCGCCGTGCGTGGCCCACCGGGTATGTCCGATGCCGGTCAGCGTCTCCGGCAAAGGCCGGGCTTCCAGCTCGGCAATCAGGTTGCTCAGCTTCCCCGACTTCTTCCGGGCCTCAATGGAGCCCTGGGACACCACGGCAACACCGGCCGAGTCGTAGCCCCGGTACTCCAGGCGGCGCAGCCCCTCAAGAACAACATCCAAAGCACTGTGACTTCCACCGTTACCAGAACGGCCCACATATCCCACGATTCCACACATAAGCTCAAGACTATCGGCTGGAAGGCGGTACCTCTAAACGACTGGACCGCCGTGCGGGCGCCTGTGTATTGCGGTACGCGCGCTGCTTGGAGCGGCCTGCATTTCACTATGTGCCGGGCGAGGGGCAGAATCTCTAACGTGACTTTGCAACGCAACGAGGCGAATGGGGAGGGTATCTCCCCATTCGTCGAGCTGGACCGGCAGACCTGGTCCCGGCTCGCAGACGAGATGGAACAGCCTCTTAATGAAGAGGACATTGTCCGTCTCCGCGGCCTTGGCGATCCCCTGGACTTGAAGGAAGTCCGGGAGGTCTACCTGCCGCTGTCCCGGCTTCTGCACCTCTATGTGGAGGCTGCGGGCCAGCTGCACGCCGCCACCACCACATTCCTTGGGGAGCACACCCAGCGCACACCGTTCGTGATCGGCGTTGCGGGATCAGTGGCCGTGGGCAAGTCCACCATTGCCCGTGTGCTCCGCGAGATGCTGAGGCGCTGGCCCGGCACCCCCAACGTGGAACTGATCACCACGGACGGTTTCCTGTATCCCCTGGCCGAGCTGAAGCGCCGGCAGCTGCTGGACCGCAAGGGTTTCCCGGAGTCCTATGATCGCCGCGCTTTGCTCCGGTTCGTGAGCGAGATCAAGAGCGGCGCCGAGGAGGTGCGTGCCCCCTGGTACTCGCACGTCACCTACGACATCGTTCCCGGCAAGGAAGTGGTGGTCCGCCGGCCGGATGTCCTGATTGTGGAAGGGCTTAACGTGCTGGCTCCGGCGCGTCCGCGGCACGACGGACGGCAGGGCCTGGCCCTCAGCGACTTCTTCGACTTCTCCATTTATGTCGACGCCAAGACCTCCTACATTGAGGAGTGGTACGTGGACCGGTTCCGCAAGCTGCGGAGCACGGCGTTCGCCCAGCCGGAATCGTACTTCCACCGCTACGCCAGCCTGTCTGATGAAGAGGCGGAACGCACTGCCCGGGACATCTGGAAGCGGATCAACGAGCCGAACCTGGAGGAGAACGTGCTTCCCACCAGGGGCCGTGCCCAGCTTGTGCTCACCAAGGAAGCGGACCATACGATCCGCCGCATGCTGCTCCGGAAGGTCTAGCACAGGTGTGCTACGACTGCTCCGCCAAACCTGATGAGGCAGGCGCCAGCCGCCGCAGCTTCACCCGCTTCCTTGCGGCGGGTGCCGGACTGACTGTCCTGGCAGCGTGCACGCCGGGGGCACCCAAGGCGGTGGCGCCGTCGTCGGCTTCTCCTTCTGCGTCCCCCTCCGCCGCGGCCGTCACCGCTGCGGCAAGCCCGACGGCGGAACCTCCCACGCCGGCCGCGGCATCTCCGGAGCCGTCCCCCACGCCCTCACCCTCCGCCACGCTGCCGCGGCAGTTCTCCCTCACGGACCCGGCAAGCCCCTGGCTGATCGTCAACAAGCACCGGCCGCTGGTCCCGGCCGCGTATATGCCGCCTGACCTGGTGCAGCCCGCCGTCGCGATGACCGTCTCCGGTGAGGCGTCGCTGCTGAACAGTACGACGGCGGCGGCTGCCGAGGCGATGTTCGCGGCTGCCGCGCAGGACGGCGTGTCCATGGTCCTGGCCAGCGGGTACCGCTCGTACAACACGCAGGTGGCCACCTACAACGGGTATGTCGCCTCGCGTGGACAGGCCGACGCCGACACGGCCAGCGCACGCCCGGGCTACTCAGAGCACCAGACAGGGTGGGCGTTCGACATTGCCGACGGAAACGGCGTTTGCGGCTTCCAGCCGTGCTTCGCGGACCAGCCCGCGGCGGTGTGGGCGAAGGCGAACGGGCACCGGTTCGGGTTCGTGGTGCGGTACCCATGGATGTTCCACCCGATCACGGGGTACTACTACGAGCCGTGGCACCTCCGGTACATCGGGGTCGAGGCCGCGACCGACATGGTGAACCGCGGCATTTTCACCCTGGAGGAGTACTTCGGCGTGGAGCCGGCGCCGGGGTACCCGTAAACCGATGTACTAGCGTGGTTTCCATGCTTACTGGATTCAAGAATTTCATTATGAAGGGCAACGTTGTTGACCTCGCCGTTGCGGTGGTTATAGGAACGGCCTTTGGCGCGGTGGTGACGGCGCTGGTGAACAAGGTGCTTATGCCGTTCATTGCCGGGCTGACGGGTTCGCCCAACTTCGATAGCTTTGCCCGGATCGATTTCAACGGGAACTTCATGGAATTCGGCGTCCTGCTGACCGCGATCGTCAACTTCCTCCTGATTTCGGCGGCCATTTACTTCGTTGTGGTGATGCCCATGAACCTCATGATCGAGCGCCGCAACCGCAGGCTCGGCATCGGCCCGGACGTGAAGGAGGAGTCTGCCGAGGATCCCCAGATTGCGCTGCTGACCGAGATCCGGGATGCACTGAAGAGCAACGCATCCTAATCCGGCACAGCAAAAAGTGGCCCGCTTCCTTCCGGAAGCGGGCCACTTTTTGTTCATTTGGCTACTTAGTCGCTGACCAGCTCAAGCGCGAGCTCGGTGCGGACCACCTGGGCCAGGTGCTCGGCAATGGACTGGGCTGTTTCCTCGTCCGCAGCCTCCACCATGACCCGGACCACGGGCTCCGTGCCGGAAGGACGGAGCAGTACCCTGCCCGTGTCCCCCAGCGCCGCTTCCGCTGCCGCCACGGCCTGTGCCAGTACCTCATTGCTTTTGACCCGGGCCCGGTCCACGCCCTTGACGTTGATGAGCACTTGGGGAAGCTTGGTCATCACGGTGGCGAGTTCCTTGAGCGGCTTTCCGGTCAGGGCCACCTGGGCGGCCAGCTGGAGCCCGGTGAGAACGCCGTCGCCGGTGGTGGCGTAGTCCGAGAAGATTACGTGACCGGACTGTTCGCCGCCCAGGCTGAAACCGCCATCGCGCATTTCTTCCAGGACGTACCGGTCCCCCACCGCCGTTTCGCGGATGTTGATCCCGGCTTCACGGAGGGCGATCTTCAGGCCGAGATTGCTCATGACGGTAGCTACCAGGACGTTGTCCTTCAGTTTGCCTGAGTTCTTCAGCGCCAGCGCAAGGATGGCCATGATCTGGTCGCCGTCCACTTCGTTGCCCTCGTGGTCGACGGCGAGGCAGCGGTCGGCGTCGCCGTCGTGCGCAATGCCCAGGTCGGCGTGGTACCTGACCACAGCTTCCTTAAGAGGGCCCAGGTGCGTGGAGCCGACGCCGTCGTTGATGTTGTGGCCGTCCGGGTCCGCGCCGATGACGACGACGTCCGCGCCGGCATCCTTGAAGACCTGCGGCGAGCAGCCGCTCGCGGCACCGTGGGCGCAGTCGAGGACAACTTTCATGCCCTCAAGGTTGTGCGGGAGGGTGCGCAGGAGGTGCACGACATAGCGGTCCTCGGCGTCGGAGAACCGCTGAATGCGGCCGACGTCGGCGCCTGTGGGCCGGACCGCTTCCTTGCCCATCTGTGCTTCGATGGCGTCCTCAACGTCGTCAGGAAGCTTCTGGCCGCCACGGGCGAAGAACTTGATGCCGTTGTCCGGTGCAGGGTTGTGGGAGGCGGAAATCATGACGCCGAAGTCAGCGTCCAGGTCCGCCACCAGGTAGGCAGCGGCCGGGGTGGGGAGGACGCCGGCGTCGTAGACGTCAACGCCTGAACTGGAAAGCCCCGCCTCCACCGCCGCGGCGATGAACTCGCCGCTTGCGCGGGGGTCGCGGGCCACCACGGCGCGCGGCCGGGAGCCGTTTGAGTTGCGATCGTGGCCGAGCACGACGGCGGCCGCCTGGGCCAGTTGCATGGCCAGCTCTGCTGTCAGCAGGCCGTTGGCCAGCCCCCGGACACCATCAGTTCCAAATAATCTAGACACCGGTCAAGTCTAGAGGATGGGGGTCGTTCGGCTTGAAACTGCTGGCCAGAGTGGAGTTAATGGGCGCAGGAGACGGAACAGGGGCTGGCCTGCAGACCAGAAGCGGCCTTAGCCGTGTTACGCCTCTGCGTCATCAGCGAAGACCGTGAAGTGCTCCTCGCGGCTACATCCACTTGGGACACCCGTAAATTTGAGCAATGGGTCACCGGCTATCTCGCGGCAAGAATCCGCGGTTGATTTAACGCCGGAAGCCCGCCCCACCGAATGGCGGGACGGGCTTCTGTGCAAGCGGATTTAGCGCTTGGAGTACTGCTGGGCCTTGCGGGCCTTCTTCAGACCGGCCTTCTTACGCTCGATGACGCGTGCGTCGCGGGAGAGGTAACCGGCCTTCTTCAGGGTGGCGCGGTTATTCTCGACGTCGATCTCGTTCAGTGAACGGGCGATGCCGAGGCGCAGGGCACCCGCCTGGCCGGAGATGCCGCCGCCGTGGATGCGGGCGATGACGTCGTAGGCACCTTCAAGGTCAAGGATCTTGAAGGGCTCGTTGACGTCCTGCTGGTGCAGCTTGTTCGGGAAATAGTTGTCCAGCGCGCGGCCGTTGATGGTCCACTTGCCGGAGCCGGGAACGACGCGGACGCGTGCAACGGCTTCCTTGCGGCGGCCAACAGCTGCGCCGGCAACGGTCAGGGCCGGGCGTTCCTTCTTGGGAGCAGCTTCAGCAGCAGAGCTCTCAGAGGTGTAGCTGGTCAGGGTTTCCTCAGCCTCAACGGCTTCGGTGGTCTCTTCGTTCTGAGCCACGATTCTCCTTGTATAGATAAGTTGTTTGGTGGCCAGGACTACTGGGCGACCTGGGTGATTTCGAAAGTCTTGGGCTGCTGGGCGGCGTGCGGGTGCTCAGCACCGCGGTACACCTTCAGCTTACCCAGCTGCTGTGCAGCCAGGGAGTTCTTGGGGAGCATGCCCTTGATGGCCTTCTCCACGGCGCGGACCGGGTTGGATTCCAGCAGCTCCGCGTAGTTGACGGAGGTCAGGCCGCCCGGGTAGCCGGAGTGGCGGTAGGCGCGCTTCTGCTCCAGCTTGGCGCCGGTCAGGGCGACCTTCTCAGCGTTGATGATGATGACGAAGTCGCCCATGTCCATGTGGGATGCAAAGGTGGCCTTGTGCTTGCCGCGCAGCAGGATTGCGGTCTGGCTTGCAAGACGGCCAAGGACAACGTCGGTGGCGTCAATGACGTGCCACTGGCGGTTGATATCGCCGGGCTTCGGGGTGTACGTACGCACGGTGTTTGCCTCGTTCTTGTTCTGGCGTTCTTGTTTAGGTGTCACTCGTTCGTGCACCTACTGTCTGCGCGCTACCGGAACAGAGGTGAGGGCTCTATGTAACCAGTCATCCTGAAGTTCCGAATGTGCACGTTGAGTAGTTATCCTGCAACCGGATTCTCAAGCGGGCACGCACCATCGGAATAGGACACGCACAACGACTACCAAGATTAGCGCGTTAAGGGGTACAGGGTCAAAATGGGGTAGCCGGAGGCGGGCTCCTGCCCCTGCCTTACACCGGACCCGTTCAGTTGAGGAGTTGCGTGACGCTTGTAGGGACGACCCTGGGCCCGGTGTTGGTTCCTGCCATCGCCACCGCCTTCCTGGGCGCACTGCTGAGCGCCGCTGCGGAGTTGCTCATCTTCCGCTTCCTCCCCCGGCTCGGCCAGCTTCCTGCCCCCCGGGTGCGTATAACGACGGCGGCAGTCACCGCAGCCCTGTGCGCGGCCCTCACGTTGCGGATTGGCGTGGATTGGGCACTGCCGGCTTTCCTCGTGCTGGGAGTCTTTGCCGTGCAACTCGCGTGCATCGATCTAACTAGCCACCTGCTGCCGAATCCGTTGGTTCTGGGTTTGTTGACCGCGGGCGTGGCCCTCCTGGCCCTCAGCAGTTATGCCTCCGCGGACTTTGCCGCCTTGCTGCGCGCGATTGCTGGCGCCGCAGTCCTTTTCGTTGTCTACCTGGCACTGGCCCTCGTGTCTCCGAGCGGTATCGGTATGGGCGACGTCAAACTAGCGGCGCCGGTTGGTCTGTATCTGGGCTACCTGGGCTGGAGCGAAATATTCTACGGCGGCGCTTTAGGATTTGTTTTGAGTGGGATTCTTTCCGCAATTCTGGTCGCGTCAAAGAGACGGACAAGTAAGGCAGAAGTGGCTTTCGCCCCGTCAATGCTCGCCGCGCTTGTGGGAACGATACTAGCCGCCTACTGATTTTCTTTTTCCAAGCCCACCCACCGCCGTTACAGCCATGGTCACTGACGCTGGCTGCGATCCCCAGCTGGAAACGCAGGAAAGACGCAAGACATGCGCAGGAAATGCCCAGTGAGGGAAAACTTGAATCAAGATGCGCTTAGTTCTTGCTTCGATTGGATTTTCAGCGGCTAGCTTGTATTGCAGAGCTGGTGCAGGGCCAGCCACTCTCACTCGCACAGGAGTCTCAAATGCTCGCTTTTTTCTCCAATACCGCCGCCCGCGTTCGTCGCGATGAAAAGGGCGCAACCGCCGTTGAATACGGAATCATGGTTGCCCTTATCGCCGTCGTCATCATCGCCGCTGTCACGCTTATCGGTGGAAACCTGAAGGGCACCTTCGAGAGCGTGGGTTGCAGTGTCAAGGGCGGCACCTACACCGCGGCCAAGGATGCCGTTCCTGCCGGTTCCGATGGAACCGGAGGCTCAGCCGCTGTTGCCTCCAGCTGCAGCAAAGCATAGGTAACCAAACTTGATGGCGGCGGTTGTCCGCCGCCATCAAGTGCAGTTGCCGAAGACCCGCCTCAACTTGATGACTAATCGAAGGAATGAGCCTTGCTGCGCAGACAGGATGAACGAGGTGCTGCAGCAGTGGAGTTCGCGCTTTTAGTACCGGTCCTCATCATGCTGCTGCTCGGTATTTTGGAGTTCGGCAGGGCCTACAACATACAAACTACGTTGACTAATGCTGCCCGGGAAGGCGCCCGAAGCATGGCCATCAACAAAAGTCAGGACACTGCCCGAACTGCAACCAAGAACGCATCATCAGACCTCAATCCGCCCCTTGCGGACACCAACATTAACTTCAGTCAGTCCGGCTGCATGGCAAACACACAAACGACAGTCACCGTCAGTTACAACTTGGACACCCTCACAGGCATCGCGGGTCCCTTCGCTATGACAGGAAAAGGAACAATGCTGTGCGGCGGATAGCAAACACTGCCGGTGGGGAACGTGGCGCGGTTGCCGTGCTCGTTGCTGTGCTCATGGTGGTGCTGCTCGGCTTCGCGGCTATCTCCATCGACGTCGCGAAACTCTACTCCGAACGCGCTCAGCTTCAGAATGGAGCAGATGCCGTCGCTTTAATGGTTGCCCAGAAATGCGCCAAGGGAACGGACGACTCTAACTGCTCGTCGAATGCACCCGCTGCCAAAGCCCTGGCTGGTGACAACGCTGTGGATGGAATCAGCAACGTAATATCAGTCGACCTGGACAAGTCGGCCGGCACGGTACGGGTGGTTACAGGCGCAGAAGAAATTGGAGCAGGAACCAACAGCGTGTCTTTGTTCTTTGCCGGTGTTCTCGGCTTCACGAGCGCCGAGGTCTCAGCCGCTTCCAGTGCCCGCTGGGGTAGTCCCGCAAAAGGCAGGACGCCCTTTCCCATCACTGTTTCAATATGCCAAGTGCGGGGCCAAACCGGCGTCCCGCAATTGCTCCAGCTACACGGGAACAATGCCAACCCGGACTGCTCCTACGGTCCCAACGGGGCGCCGGTACCAGGCGGGTTCGGCGGCCTCAAGGAAAACACCTCCTTTTGCGGGGCGGACATCGATATAGAGGCCGCTAGTGCCGGCAGCAACACGGGTAATGATCCGCCCAAACACTGTGACAGTGCTTTGAATGGCTGGGCCGCCGATATGCAGGCAGGTAAAGAGGTGATCATGTTGTTGCCAATTTTTGATGCCGTTACCGGCGTGGGAGACAACGCAACCTACCATTTCAAAACCATTGCAGCGTTCAGGGTGATGGGTTGGAAGCTGGGTGCCACTGGCCTGCCTTACACATTTCGCAACCGGACTCCAGATGTTCCGGCAGAGCTGCAATGCTTCGGGTCGTGCCGCGGGATCATCGGAAAATTCGTGGAGTACCTCTCCTTATCCGACGAATTCACTTTAGGCCCCCCCACGGCTGATGGCGCCAAGCTCGTCAAACTCACGCAGTAGTCCGTAATTCCCTATAAAACCCCAGGAGCAGTTCGTGAAGTCTCGGTTGTTGGCAGGAGCGGCAGCGGCAGTCCTCGCCATCGCCGGCGTGTTCCTCATCGTTAATTACGCGCAGGGCGCCGACCAGCGGGCCGTGAAGAACCTCGAACCCAAGGCAGTCCTGGTGGTGAAGGCAGCTGTTCCTGCAGGTACTCCCGTTGAATCAATGGCGGCCTCAGTGGTTACGGAACAACTGCCGGCCTCAGCGATTAGCGACTCCGCCCTCACGACGCTGGACGGCAGCGCCGGCAAGGTGGCCGCTGTCGACCTCCTACCAGGAGAACAACTAGTCGCCGAGCGTCTCGTTGCACCTGCAGAGCTAAAGACACAAGGCTCTGTGGAGGTGCCGGCCGGACTGCAGGAAGTTTCCTTCCAACTTGAACCCGACCGTGTGGTGGGTGGAAGGCTGGCACCTGGGGATCACGTGGGTGTCTTTGTCTCGATGGATGAGGGCGCCATCGCGGCCCGGGCTGACAAGGAAACTACCAAGCTCACAGTCCGGAAAGCGCTTGTCACCGCCGTGCAGCGGGCGCCGGTGGCAACGCCCGCCCCTTCAGCGAGCGCGGATCCCAGTGCTGCTGACCCCCAGGACACCACCCTGCCAACCGGTTCCCTCATGCTTACGGTGGCCGTCAATGATGTTGATGCAGCCAAAATAGTTTTCGCAGCAGAGTACGCCAAAATGTGGCTCAGCAAGGAGCCTACCGATGCTACCGACAGCGGACCGCGCATTATCGAGCGGACGGAGGTGTACAAGTGAGCCGCTTCGTCCTCATCAGCCCCAGCGCCGATTTCGACGGCCGCCTGCGGCAGGCCGTGGCGGGCGGGCTCCAGGGCGGCGTACAAACGCTATTCACCAAAAGCGTGCCCGCAGGCCCCTACGACCTGTTCGCGCAGCTCAACCAGGAGCAGCCTGAAGTTCTCATCCTCGGCCCGGACGTGCCCGTGGACGAGGCCCTCCGTTTTGCCACCGTGCTCGACCTGCAGGTGCCGGACCTCACCGTGCTGCTGGTCAGTGACGCGGATCCCGAGCTCATCCTGCAGGCGATGCGTGCCGGCGTCCGGGACATTATTTCTCCCTCTGCAGACCCCGCGCAGTTGCGGGTTTTGCTCGAGCGGGCCTGCCAGTCGCTGGCTGGCAGGCACCGCACAGACCAGCCGTACCAGGCACCCAGCAAGGGACGAGTCATAGGCGTCTTTTCCCCCAAGGGCGGAGTGGGAAAAACGACCATCGCCACAAACTTGGCAATTGGCCTGGGCGAGGCGGCGCCGATGAGCGTGGTGGTGGTGGACCTGGACCTGCAGTTCGGGGACGTAGCCTCGGGGTTGTACCTCAACCCCGAGCACACAGTGACGGATGCAGTCTCGCCCGCCGCCAGCCAGGACACCTTGGTATTGAAGGCCTTCCTCACCGTTCACCCTTCCAGCATCTACGCCCTGTGTGCCCCGGATAATCCCGTTGAGGCCGACCACATCACCCCCGACCAAGTCACGAGGTTGCTGGAACAGCTGGCCGAGGAATTCCAGTACGTCGTGGTAGACACTGCTCCAGGTCTGCAGGAGATAGGACTCGCCGCGATGGAAGCTTGCACGGACGTGGTGTGGGTGACCGCTATGGACATTCCGAGCGTCCGGGGGCTCCGCTCGGGGCTGGACGTCCTCCGCCAGCTCGATCTCCTGCCCGAAGGAAGGCATGTTGTACTGAATATGGCCGACGCGAAATCCGGACTCTCGGTACAGGACATCGAAGCCACCATCGGTGCTCCGGTAGACGTCAGTGTGCCGCGCTCCCGCGCCGTCGCCTTTTCCACCAACCGGGGCGTTCCCGTGCTGCAGGAATCCAAGAAGGACCCCGCGGCAAAGGGCCTCCGCCAACTCGTTGAGCGCTTCGTGCTTGCCGGGCACGCGAAGAACCAGCGCAAGAGCCACCGCCGGGTGGTGGTTTAAGGTGAAGCTGTCCGAACGCCTCCAGGCGGCACAGGCCAAGGCCGAGGCAACCGCGGCTCCGACCGATACACAGGTGCCCACTCCGGCGTCGGTCCCTGCCACAGCTGCCAGCTTTATATCCCTCGCAACTCCCGCGACCGCTTCAGTAGTTCCACCGGCACCGACGAACCTGGCTGCCCGCTTCGACGAGAGCATCCCTAAGCCCGTCCGTCAGGATGTGTCCGGTACCGGAAGTGTGCTGCAGATACCGGCCGTGCAGCAGGAAGCCTTTCGGCCGAAGACCCAGCAGCCGGTGGATGTTTTCGCCGCCCTCAAAGAAAGGGCCGCCACGGCCCTCTTCGAGCATTTGGGTGCCCGGTTTAACGACTCCACCCTGACCGAACGGGAACTGCGCAGCACTGCCCGTGAGGAACTCAGCCGCATTATCGACGCGGAGCAGGTGCCGCTTACCGCGGAAGAGCGCACCCGGCTTGTCGCCGACGTGGCGGACGATGTGCTCGGTTACGGACCGCTCCAGCGGCTGCTGGATGACCCGGCCGTCACCGAAATCATGGTGAACCGGATGGACCAGATTTACGTGGAACGAAAAGGGAAACTGACACTCACCGAATCGCGGTTCAGCTCCGAGGAACACCTGCGCAAGGTTATCGAGCGGATTGTGTCCAAAGTAGGTCGCCGGATCGACGAGTCCTCTCCCCTCGTGGATGCACGCCTCGAGGACGGTTCCCGCGTGAACGCCGTCATCCCGCCGCTGGCCGTGGGCGGCTCTTCCCTGACCATCCGCAAGTTCAGCAAGACGCCGCTGACTGTCCGCAACCTCATCGACTTCGGCACGCTCACGCCGGAGATGGCCGAGCTGCTCAACGCCTGCGTCAAGGCCAAGCTCAACATCATCGTCTCCGGCGGCACGGGCACCGGCAAAACCACGCTCCTTAACGTACTGTCATCCTTCCTTCCGCACGACGAACGAATCGTCACCATTGAGGACGCCGTTGAACTGCAGATCCAGCAGGAACACGTGGTGCGGCTTGAAAGCCGCCCGCCAAACACGGAAGGCAAAGGCGAAGTCAGTATCCGCGAGCTTCTTCGGAACTCGCTGCGTATGCGCCCTGACCGCATCGTGGTGGGCGAGGTCCGTGGCGGTGAATCGCTGGACATGCTCCAGGCCATGAATACCGGCCACGACGGCTCGCTTTCCACCGTCCACTCCAACTCGCCACGTGACGCCATTGCGCGCCTTGAAACTCTGGTCCTCATGGCCGGAATGGACCTGCCGCTGCGGGCCATCCGGGAGCAGATCGCCTCCGCCGTGAACCTGATCATCCAGATCTCGCGCTTGCGTGACGGTACCCGCCGGATTACACACGTGACGGAAGTCCAGGGCATGGAAGGCGACATCGTCACCCTCCAGGACGCTTTCGTGTTCGATTACTCCGCCGGCGTGGACCAGCACGGGCGTTTCCTCGGCGCGCCCATCCCCACCGGCATCCGTCCGCGCTTTATCGACCGGTTCGAGGACATGGGAATTTACGTCTCCCCTGGTGTCTTCGGCGCAGCCGCCGCAGTCAGTGGGAGGGCATGACGTGTCCCTATCACTGGGTATCGTCCTGGTTGTCGCAGCCATAGTGTTGGCGGCCGTGGTTGTGTTGATCCCGGGTGCCCCGGCCGTGCCGCTGGAGCGACGCCGGCCATTCCGGACCGAATCTGACTCCCAGCTGACGCGTTTTGCGGGATTCGCCGTGCAGGGACTTGAACAGGGCCTGGCAAAAAGGAACATCCGTTATTTCAACCGCGAAGCCCTCGAAAACGCCGGCTTGCGTCTCAGCCAGGCGGATTTCCTGCTCCTGGTGCTCATCGGGTCCCTTGTTGGCGGCCTGGTGGGGCTGATTGTTGCCGGTCCCTTGCTCGCGGTGCTGCTGCTTATCGCAGCGCCCTTCGTTGGGCAGATGGTCCTAAAGGTCCTCACTGATAAGCGGCGCGCCAAATTTGGCGACCAACTGGGCGACACCCTGCAGCTCCTGTCAGGCAGTCTTCGTGCCGGCCACAGTATTCTTCGGGCCATCGACGCGGCGGCCAACGAATCGCAGGCGCCGACATCCGAGGAGATGCGACGCGTCGTTTCTGAGACCAGCCTGGGCAGGGATTTGCTGGTGTCGCTCAACGACACCGCCGCGCGCATGAAGAGTGAAGACTTCGTATGGATCAGCCAGGC
This sequence comes from Pseudarthrobacter sp. NamB4, assembly GCF_005796185.1. Taxonomy (GTDB): domain Bacteria; phylum Actinomycetota; class Actinomycetes; order Actinomycetales; family Micrococcaceae; genus Arthrobacter. The sequence continues at coordinate 269,037 of NZ_VAHM01000004.1, read as the reverse complement.
CATCCAAATCAATCGGGAAGTAGGAGGCAACTTGGCTGAAGTACTGGACCAGGTCAACGAAACCATCCGCGAGCGCAATGAAATCAAAGGCCATATCAAGGCCCTTGCCGCGGAAGGCAAGTTTTCCGCCTACATCCTCATGGCTCTCCCGTTCGGCATCGCTGTGATGCTCATGCTGGTCAGTCCCGGCTACATGGACAAGCTGTTCACAACGGTCCTGGGCTGGGTCATGGTCATAGCATCGGCCATCATGATGACGATCGGTGGCCTATGGATGCGCAAGATCATCGACCTGAAGTTCTGAGCGCATATGAGTCCTCTAGTTTTCCTCTCCCTCCTCCTGGTGTGCCTGCCGCTCGCCTACCTCACTTGGTCCGTACTCACAGTGGACAGAAAGGGCCAAGCAGTAGTCCGCGACATCCTGTCCCGCGGTGCCCACCGCGCCGAGATGGAGAAGAAGCCCAACAACGACGTACTGGAAAAGATCGGCCGCGCACTGACTCCCGCCGGTTACGTGCACAAGCTTGACCGCTTGCTGTCCTTGGCCGGCCGGCCGGCGAGCCTTCCGCTGGGCCGGGTTCTGGCGGCCAAGCCCGCGTTGGGCTTTGTGGGTGCGCTGATCGGGGTGTGGCTGAGTTCCGTCGGCACCACGCCGATCATCAAACTCGTGGGGCTGTTTATATTTGGTCTGGGATACTTCATTCCGGACCTCCTGCTCTACAGCAGGGGGCAGGAGCGACAAAAGGTCATTCAACTGGAACTGGCCAACACCCTTGACCAGATGTTGATTTCCGTGGAGGCCGGACTTGGCTTCGAAGGTGCTATGTCGCGCGCCGGTGAAAACGGCAAGGGTCCGCTGGCAGAAGAACTCGTGCGGACGTTGCAGGACATGCAGGTGGGCCGCAGCCGCCGCGAGTCATACCTCGCCCTTGCTGAGCGCACCAACGTACCCGAGCTGCGCAGCTTCGTGCAGGCAGTGGTTCAGGCCGATATCTACGGCATCGCCATCAGCAGGGTCCTGCGGGTGCAAGCCAAGGTTATGCGCGTCAAACGTCGGCAAAGAGCGGAAGAGAAAGCAATGAAACTTCCCGTCATGATCCTGTTTCCATTGCTCTTTTTCATTTTTCCGGTGCTGTTTATCGCCATTCTGGGGCCAGCAGTCATCAACACGATAGAGACATTCAGCCGGCAGTAGCTGACCGTTCGCCTGCAACATCCTCAGGGTTCGCGCAGGAAAAGCCGAACTAGGACAATGAAAGAATTTCAGGAAGTAGCCTTGAACAATGCACAGTCAAGATTCCGGCTCCTGCAGCGAGGCCGCCGCTGCGGACTCCCTGCAGCCCGGAATCGCTCCAGCTGCCGGCAGCGCGCCCACACAGGAAGCGGCCGGGCACTTGCCGCTGATTGACGCCGCGGTCCTGGAGGAGCTTGAGGACGAGCTCGTCGGATCCGGCCTTGCCCAGCGCTTCGCCCGTGATTACGCGGCCATGTGGGATCAGCGTTACACCCGGCTGGCAGCAGCCGTGGACAACCAGGACACTGCCTCAGCCCTGGATGCCGCGATCAGCCTGAAGATCACCTCCGCCATGGTGGGCGGGCTGCGGCTGGCCAAGCTGGCCGAACTGTTGGAGTCCGTGATCCGGCTGGGCGACTTTGGCCAGGGGCAGGTGCTGATGGCGCGGGTTGCCGAAGACGGCGACCAGACCGTCTCTGAACTCCAGGCAAGCTACATCCTGAAGACAGACTAGGACTTCCCGGCAGGCCGGCCGGGCGCCAGCCGGTAGCCCACCCCGCGGACCGTCTGCAGCCACCGCGGTGACAACGGGTCTTCCTTCAGCTTGCGCCGCAGGTTGCCGATGTGGACTTCGACGGCGCGTTCGTCCGCCTCGCTGATGTAGCTGTCCTGGTCGTAGAACTCCCCCCGCACTGCCCGCACAAGATCCGTGCGGGTGCACACAGCCCCGCCGCCGCGGAGGAGCACGTGAAGCAGGTCGAATTCACTGCGCGTCAGCCCCAGCGGTTCTCCATTGACTTCCACCGTCCGCGTCCGATGGTTCAGGGTGAGTCCGTTGTGCTGCAAGACGGCGTTGTCGTGGGGGCGCGGCACGGCGGCCGGCACAGGAGGCGCTCCCCACGTGGGCACCACGGGCTTTTGCGCGTTCACTTCATGCCGCGGCCTGCGCATCATCGCTGCCACCCGCGCCCGGAGTTCCCTGGGCCGGAAGGGTTTTGCGATGTAGTCGTCTGCTCCGGCGTTGAGGGCCGACAACAGATCCGGCTCCTCGGTCCTGCCCGTCAGCATCACCACATAGGCGTTGCTGAAATGGCGGATCCGGCGCAGCACTTCAAACCCGTCAATATCCGGCAGTCCGATGTCGAGCGTCACAACATTGGCCTCTTTGCTGCGCACAACCTCCACGCCGGCCCGTCCGTCTGCCGCCGTATGGACTTCGAAGCCGGCCTGGGTCAGCACTCCCTCAAGGAGGTTGCGTACATCGGCATCGTCTTCAATTACTACGGCCACACCAAGTTCGTCCATCAGTATCCCTGTGCCAGGCGGACATGGCCCCCCATCAGCCCAGCGCCAATGCCATACCCGCTCCAACCATTTATACGCTACTAGTAAGCACAGCTGATGACATCTTCTTCCCCATTCATTTCCAGAAGTCAATTATCATGACAGAACATGTGGATTACGAGCCGAAGGGATGTGTGACGAGTTACGTGCAGGAATTCGAATGCATTGACGGCGCGGCTATTCAGTACAGGTGCACGGGGTTGAGCCCTCTTCATGGCTGAACACCTGTTCCAGCGCGGACCCGGCCGGTTTCTCCGCGGGATTGGGCCCCGGGCGCAGGTTGTCCTGTGCCAGCTGCCGCTCACGCTTGTTGTGGCAGCACTTGCCGTGGCTACGCCCTTCGCCTGGCCCACATTGCTGCACAGCCCCCTCTATATGTCCGGAATCCATCTTTTCGCCATCCTTTTCTTGGGATGCCTCCTCGTGCCATGGGAGCGCCTGGCCCACCGCCCCTACCTTCTGATTCCGATCCTGGATTTCCTGGCCATTGGATTGCTGCGGAATGGGGCCGCGCCGCTGCTCCCGGGGCTGGCCGTCCTGGCCGTGTTTCCGGTCATCTGGCTGTCCGCCTCCGGCATGCTGGCGCGGAGCAGTCTGGTTTTGAGTTTCTTCGGCCCCATGCTCATCATGGTTCCGTCACTGGCCGGGCGCTTCCCCAACCTGACGCCCTCGGACATCACCACCACACTTCTCCTTCCGCTCATGATGCTGGCTGTGTCCCTCGCCATCCGTTTTGCCAGTGTCCACGTGCGGCTGCAGCAGCGGGAACTGGCGGAGAAGGACAGGGAACTGAGGAAACTGCTGCGCGAGAGCAGGGAACGTGAAAAGTTGCTCCAGACGGTCCTTGACGCCACCGACGTCGGCATTGCCGCCGTCGACCGGTCCGGCCGGCTCCTGGTGACCAATGACCGCCAACGGCATTTCCGGCGGGCCACCGGAGCGGAGGATGCCGCCCCGGGGCAGGGGCACCAGCTGATCTTCGGGCAGGACCGGCGCACTCTGCTGCCGCCGGAGAAGCGCCCCATCAGCCGGGCCATCGCTGGAGAATCCTTCGCGGACTACCTGGTGTGGGCAGGGGAAGGAGCGGAGCAGCGCGCCATGTCCACGGCTGCCCGGCCCCTCATAAGCGAGGACGGCAGCTTTGCCGGCGCTGTTGTGGTGTACAGCGATGTCACGGGCTGGGTAGAGGCGCTGGCAGCGAACCAGGAACTCGTCTCCAACGTCTCCCACGAATTCAAGACGCCCCTCAACTCCGTCATCGGAAACATAGACCTGATCCTGGACGAAGACGCCCTGCCGCCACATCTGTCCCGCCGCCTGCTGGTGGTGCAGCGCAACGCGGAACGGCTTCTTGCCCTCGTCGCTGACCTGACCGCAACGGCCTCAACCGCGCTGAACGTCCACCCCAAACGTACGGACCTCGCCAGCCTTGTAGAGACCAGCCTTGGCTCCGTGCAGGCCCAGGCGGAGCGGGCCCACATTCAGCTCAGTGCCGACGTTCCGTCTCCCCTTTGGGCCTACGCCGATCCCCTGCGCATAGGGCAGGCGCTGGACAACCTGGTGTCCAACGCCATCAAGTACTCCCCCGACGGCGGCAAGGTCAGCATCAGCGCCAGGTCCAGCAAGGACTGGGTTCAGCTTAGCGTCAGCGATACCGGAATGGGCATGTCCCGGGAGGACACCACCAGGGTGTTCAAGCGCTTCTTCCGCACCGAATCAGCCCGGAACGCAGCGATCGCCGGCGCAGGCCTGGGCCTGTCCATCACCAAGATGATCGTGGAAGGCCACGGCGGCACCATCACCTGCGAGAGCGGCCAAGGGGAGGGAAGCACCTTCACGCTGACCCTTCCGGCCGATGGCCCGCCGCCCTCATTTTGACTGGGCCAATGCCCGCAGGGTTCCCTGGCTGAGCTTGCGAGGCTAGGGTGATGGCACTACTCGCGCAGCGCCCGCGTGAGTTCCGCGCGGGCCAGGAGTTCGCCGTCGGACGGGTAGGCTACCTCCTCCAGCACCAGGGGATGCGGCGCCGCCAGCACAGACTTAGCGTCCCGCTTTTGGGCCAGCAGCCGCTCGTACAGCCAGCCGGGATCCACAGTCCCCTCCCCCACGTACAGGGAGGATCCGATCAGGGCGCGCACCATGTTGTGGCAGAAGGCGTCCGCCTGGACGGTAGCGACAATGACGTCGTCCTCCCCCCGGGCGAACTCGAAGCGCTGCAGTTCACGGAGGGTGGTGGACCCCTCCCTCGGCTTACAGAAAGCCAGGAAGTTCTGCAGCCCCAGCAGCCGGGAGGCGCCCTCGTTCAGCAACGCAACATCCAGCGGGTTCTTGTGCCACAGCGTGAAGTACCGCTCCAGCGGGTCCCAGAGCGCGGGACCGTCCGCTATCCGGTAGCTGTAGCGCCGCCACAGGGCGGAGAACCGGGCGTCGAAGCCAGCGGGGGCCAGCGAGATCCTGTGCACCTCCACCGATCCGGTCAGGTCGCCGAGGATCCGGCTGAGGGCCCCGCGGATGCGGCGGTGCATGGCGACGGCGGGATCCAGTTCGTGCCCGCGCGGCAGTCCCAGCCACTCGGCTTCAGTCAGGTCCAGGTGGACCACCTGTCCACGGGCATGCACGCCGGCGTCCGTCCGTCCGGCAACGGTTACACGGACGTGACGGCGGATCAGCAGCTGCAGTGCCTCCTCCAGGACGCCCTGCACGGTCCGCAGTCCCGGCTGCACGGCCCACCCGCTGAAGGGACGGCCGTCGTACGAAAGATCAAGCCGGATACGCAAAAACCCGCCGCCCCCCAAAACGGGGGCCGCGGGTTTTTGGTGGTTCATAGACCCAAGTCTATGCGAAGCGGATCAGCGAATTACTTCGCGTCCTTCTCCTCGGCAGCCGGAGCCTCGGGAGCTTCCTCAGCGGCCGGAGCCTCTTCGGTTACAGCCTCTTCTGCAGCAGGAGCCTCCGTGGTCTCCTCAGCGGCCGGAGCAACAGCTGCTTCGGTCTCGGGAGCTTCTTCGGCGGCCGGAGCAGCCTTGGCAGCAGCCTGGGTAGCCTCAGCGACTACGGCCTGCTTGGCGGAAACCGGCTCGAGAACCAGTTCGATGACGGCCATGGGGGCGTTGTCGCCCTTGCGGTTGCCGATCTTGGTGATGCGGGTGTAGCCGCCGTCGCGGTTCTCCACTGCCTGGGCAATGTCGGTGAACAGCTCGTGGACGACGCCCTTGTTGCTGATCAGGCCCAGGACGCGGCGGCGGGAAGCCAGGTCGCCGCGCTTGGCGAAGGTCACCAGGCGCTCTGCGTACGGCTTCAGGCGCTTGGCCTTGGTCACCGTGGTGGTGATCCGCTTGTGCTCGAACAGGGATGATGCCAGGTTCGCGAGCATGAGGCGCTCGTGAGCCGGGCCGCCTCCGAGGCGCGGACCCTTAGTGGGGGTAGGCATAGTTGTTTCTCCTCAAATGGAAGCCGTGGGCTGCACACCGTGGTGCCGCCCGCCGGCCAAGGTCTGGTTTAGAGTTCGTCGTCGCCGAAGGCGGCGTCGTCCTCTTCGATTGCTGCGGCGCGTGCTGCGAGGTCAAAACCGGGAGGCGAGTCCTTGAGGGACAGGCCCAGTTCAACCAGCTTTGCCTTGACCTCGTCAATGGACTTGGCACCGAAGTTGCGGATGTCCATCAGGTCAGCCTCGGAGCGGGCAACGAGTTCACCCACGGTGTGGATGCCCTCACGCTTGAGGCAGTTGTAGGAACGGACGGTGAGGTCCAGATCCTCGATCGGCAGTGCCATGTCGGCTGCCAGGGCAGCATCAGTAGGCGACGGGCCGATCTCGATACCTTCAGCTGCGGTGTTCAGCTCACGGGCCAGACCGAACAGTTCCACCAGGGTAGTGCCTGCGGAAGCAACGGCATCGCGCGGGGCGATGGCCTGCTTGGTCTCAACGTCGACAATCAGCTTGTCGAAGTCAGTGCGCTGCTCAACACGGGTTGCTTCCACGCGGAAAGTAACCTTCAGCACCGGCGAGTAAATGGAGTCGACCGGGATACGGCCGATCTCTGCGTCGCCGGACTTGTTCTGAGCTGCCGAAACGTAGCCGCGGCCGCGCTCGATGGTCAGTTCGAGCTCGAACTTGCCCTTCGAGTTCAGCGTGGCAATGTGCAGATCCGGGTTGTGGAATTCGACGCCGGCCGGCGGAGCGATGTCCGCGGCGGTGACGACTCCGGGACCCTGCTTGCGCAGGTAAGCCACAACAGGCTCGTCGTGCTCGGAGGACACCGACAGGTTCTTGATGTTAAGGATGATCTCGGTGACATCTTCCTTGACACCCGGAACCGTGGTGAACTCGTGCAGCACGCCATCGATCCGGATGCTGGTTACGGCGGCACCGGGGATGGAGGAGAGCAGGGTACGGCGGAGGGAATTTCCGAGGGTGTAGCCGAAGCCCGGTTCCAGCGGTTCGATGACGAAACGCGAACGGTTTTCGGAGACTACCTCTTCGGAGAGGGTGGGGCGCTGTGCAATGAGCACTTAGTTTTCCTTTCGGCGAGCATCCGCTATATGACGCAACACAGGTGGTGGAAATTCGGTCTGAAGACTTAACGCGCTGGGCTTGCCCGGACCATCGATGGTCCGGGCAAGCTGGTGCGGCGGAAAAGCCTTAGACGCGGCGGCGCTTCGGCGGGCGGCAGCCGTTGTGGGCTGCGGGGGTGACGTCCTGGATGGAGCCAACCTCGAGGCCAGCGGCCTGCAGCGAACGGATGGCGGTCTCGCGTCCGGAGCCCGGACCCTTGACGAAAACGTCTACCTTGCGCATGCCGTGCTCCTGCGCACGCTTGGCAGCAGCTTCGGCAGCCATCTGGGCTGCGAACGGGGTGGACTTACGCGAGCCCTTGAAGCCAACCTCACCTGAGGAAGCCCAGGAGATAACAGCGCCGGTCGGATCCGTGATGGAAACGATGGTGTTGTTAAAAGTGCTCTTGATGTGCGCCTGGCCAAGCGCGATATTCTTCTTGTCCTTCTTACGCGGCTTGCGAACCGCGCCACGAGTCTTCGGGGGCATTATTTCTCCTACAGAAAGTTATTGGGGAAAGCTCCGTTAATCCCGGCCGGGATTTTAACGGGCCTTCTTCTTGCCGGCGACGGTGCGCTTCGGGCCCTTGCGGGTACGGGCGTTGGTCTTCGTACGCTGTCCACGTACGGGCAGGCCCTTGCGGTGGCGCAGGCCTTCGTAGCTGCCGATTTCAACCTTGCGGCGGATGTCGGCTGCCACTTCGCGGCGAAGGTCACCCTCAACCTTGTAGTTGCCTTCAATGTAGTCACGCAGCTGAACCAGCTGGGCGTCAGTCAGATCCTTGACGCGAACGTCAGCGCTGATGCCCGTGGCAGCCAGGGTTTCGTGTGCACGGGTCTTGCCCACGCCGTAGATGTAAGTAAGCGCAATTTCCAGCCGCTTTTCGCGGGGAATGTCTACGCCAGCGAGACGAGCCATAGTGGCAGTACTCCTTGAATAAACCGGAGGTCGTAGGCAGTACACCCGCACGTTCTGCGCGGCCCCAGCCTCCGACCGGGGGTTAGCTGTCCGGACTCTTTCGAGCTCAATGTTCCAGATCAGCTTGTGCTGCCTTTATTTACTTGCGTGGGTTGGCAACCCAGGATTCCCGGTGAGGGGAATTAGCCCTGGCGCTGCTTGTGGCGCGGGTTCTCGCAGATCACCATGACCCGGCCATTACGGCGGATCACTTTGCACTTTTCGCAGATCTGCTTGACGCTCGGCTTGACCTTCATGGCATTCCTTTGCGTGTAACAGTTGGTCAACTGGAGCGGCGGCCAGCTCGCACTGGGCCGCCCAGCAATTTACTTGTAGCGGTAGACGATACGACCACGGGTGAGGTCGTACGGGCTCAGCTCCACCACTACGCGGTCCTCCGGGAGGATTCGAATGTAGTGCTGACGCATCTTTCCAGAGATGTGTGCCAAAACGATGTGCTTGTTGGTGAGCTCAACGCGAAACATCGCGTTAGGCAGCGCCTCGGTCACAACGCCTTCGATCTCAATGACCCCGTCCTTCTTGGCCATACCCTCCGCTAACTGTCGTTGCCGCGGCCCCGCCGGATTGCACCGGGCATGGCCACGAACGTTTTTGTTGGATCGATTGCCGGCCCCAGGCCCAAAAGGGCGTGGCAATCCAGACAACCAACAAACAACACTACCCTGTTGGCCGGTAAAAGTTAAATCGGAAATAGTAACCTAGACAGCGCCGAATACACCATAGTCGCCGGCTGCGGTGTGTACGGCTTCAGCCGTGGCCACGCCGTCCAGGATGGCAAAACGTACGACGTCGGCTGCAGCGCTTTGCAGGGTGATGAGGCTAAGCTGCCGCGCAGGTTCGTCGCTGCGGTCGACTGCGAGGGCACCAGTGGCGAGGCAAAAGACAGTGTCTCCATCAGCGAGGGTGTGGCTCGGACTCAGAGCCCTGGCAATCCCGGCATGCGAAGCACTGGCAGTCCGCTTGCACTCGGCCACATCCAGGAAAGCATTCGTGGCGACGACGACAAGCGTGGTGTTGAGCGGGGCGCCAGGTTGAACCACGGATTCCTCGAGAACAGAATGTTCGACCGTTGGTAACCCCAGCGCGTTCACGACCGCGAGGGCTCCGACAACCACCCCATTCTCCAGGACGATGGAAGCTGTGCCCACGCCGCCTTTGTAGATCCTGCCGATGAGCGCTCCGGTCCCGGCGCCGACGTTGCCGCGTCCGACGTCGTGCCCGTCCCTCTCTACGGCAGCGGCAGCGGCAGCCGCGTAGCCCATGTCCGGTGTTGGGCGTGCGGTAAAGTCCCCGCCCCTGCCAAGGTCGAAGATCGCGGCGGCCGGGACGATCGGCACCACTCCCCCGGGGACCGCGAAGCCGCGGCCGTTTTCCTCGCACCACCGCTGGGCCCCGGAGGCCGAGGCCAGGCCGTAGGCGCTGCCGCCCGTGAGCACCACCGCGTTGACTTCGCTGACCAGCGTGGTGGGCTCCAGCGCGTCGGTCTCGTGGGTGGCGGGCCCGCCGCCCTGGACGTCCACGGACCCAACCGTACCCGTCGGCGGCAGGACCACCGTCACCCCGCTCAGCCACCCGTCGTCGGACTTCTGCACGTGGCCCACCCGGATCCCGGGCACGTCGGTGATTGCTCCCATAAGCTTCATTCTGCCTGCCGGGAGGCTACTCCGACGCCAAGCCGCCGGGAACGCTCCAGTTCGCCGGTCCCGTCCAGCGACGTCGCACGTTTCCGGCGGACCCGAAGCCCCTGCTACGGGATGGGTACCGGGGTGACGCCGAGGGGCACCAGGTGCTCTGCACCGCCGTCGGGGGCGGACAGCACCCAGATGCCCTTCTCGTGAACCGCAACGGAGTGCTCCCACTGGCAGGAACGCTTTCCGTCGGTTGTCACCACGGTCCAGTCATCCTCCAGTACGGCCGTCTCGATGCCGCCGCGCACCAGCATCGGCTCGATCGCCAGGCACAGGCCGGGCCTGATCTTGGGCCCGCGGTGGCTGGTCCGGTAATTCAGTACGTCCGGCGGCATGTGCATTTCCGAACCGATGCCGTGGCCCACGTAGTCTTCCAGGATGCCCAGCGGCTTGCCCGGGACGGAGGAGACGTAGTCGTCAATGGCCGCACCGATGTCACCAACATGCTTGCCAGTGGCCAGAGCAGCGATTCCGCGCCACATCGCCGCCCGGGTGACGTCGGAAAGCCGCTGGTCCTCGGGATCAGCGGTGCCCACAATGACGGTGCGGGCAGAGTCGGAGTGCCACCCGTTGACGATGGCGCCACCGTCGATCGAGATGATGTCGCCGTCCTCAAGCACCCGGCCGCCCGGGATGCCGTGGACCACCTCCTCGTTGACGGAAGTGCAGATGGTGGCCGGGAAGCCGTGGTAGCCAAAGAAGTTGGACTTGGCGCCCGCTTCGTTCAGGACGGCGGCGAAGACGTCATCCAGGTGCTTTGTGGTCACTCCAGGCACGGCGGCGGCAACGGCTGCATCCAGTGCCCGGCTCAGGACCAGGCCTGCCTCGTGCATGATGCGCATCTGGCTGTTGGTCTTGTATTCGATGCGGGGCTGGCCAAAGGCCATGGTGTTTCCTTTCAAATGGCTGAGGCTCCTCCCGGTTCATGGGAGGAGCCTCGGAAAAACTAACGCCGGGATCAGGCTGCCTGGGCTGCCTTGATGGCCTGCATGACGCGCTCTGTGACTTCATCGATGGCGCCGATGCCGTCAACTTGGGTAAGGATGCCACGCTCCGCATACTTGGCCACTACAGCTTCGGTCTGCTCGTGGTACAGGTCAAGGCGGTGGCGGATGACGGCTTCGTTGTCGTCGCTCCGGCCCGTTTCCTTGGCCCGGCCGAGCAGCCGGTGAACCAGTTCCTCGTCGTCGGCAGTCAGCTGCAGGACGACGTCGAGCTTTTCCTCACCCTTGGCGAGGATCTCGTCCAGGTAGTCCACCTGGGCGGTGGTGCGGGGGTAGCCGTCCAGCAGGAAGCCGTTCTCCACGTCGGGCTCGCTGAGCCGGTCGCGCACCATCTTGTTGGTCACGCTGTCCGGAACAAAGTCGCCGTTGTCCATGTACTTCTTGGCTTCAATGCCAAGCGGCGTCTCCCCCTTCACGTTGGCGCGGAAGATGTCGCCGGTGGAGATCGCCACAACGCCAAGGCGCCCTGAAATCCGCTCCGCCTGCGTTCCTTTTCCGGAACCGGGAGGTCCAATAATCAGCATTCTCGTCATCGCAAAAGCCCTTCGTAGTGACGTTGTTGTAGCTGCGCATCAATCTGCTTGACGGTCTCAAGGCCAACGCCCACCATGATCAGGATAGAGGTGCCACCGAACGGGAAGTTCTGGTTTGCGTTGATGAGTACCAGTGCCACCAGCGGGATCAGTGCCACGAAGCCCAGGTAGAGGGCACCGGGCAGGGTGATCCTGGAGAGCACATACTGCAGATAGTCGGCGGTCGGCTTGCCGGCCCGGATGCCCGGGATGAAGCCGCCGTACTTCTTCATGTTGTCTGAGACTTCTTCAGGGTTGAAGGTGATCGCGACGTAGAAGTAGGTAAAGAACACGATCATGGCGAAATAAAGCACCATGTAGATCGGCTGGTCGCCACGGACCAGGTTGTTGTTGATCCATTCGACCCACGGCTGGAGCTGCTCGCCCGCGCGCGGCTGGTTGAACTGTGAGATCAGGCCGGGCAGGTAGAGCATGGACGAAGCGAAGATCACGGGGATCACGCCGGCCATGTTGACCTTGATCGGGATATAGGTGCTGGTGCCGCCCACCGTCCGGCGGCCGATCATCCGCTTTGCATACTGCACCGGAACGCGGCGCTGCGACTGCTCCACGAAGACCACCAGCGCCACCGTCAGCAGGCCCACGGCGAGGACGGTGAAGAACGTGGCAGGGCCCTGCGAGGTCCAGATGGCGCCCAGGGAGGTGGGGAACGTGGCTGCGATGGAGGTGAAGATGAGCAGGGACATGCCGTTGCCCACGCCCTTCTCCGTCACGAGCTCGCCCATCCACATGATCAGGCCGGTGCCGGCCGTCAGCGTGATGATGATCAGGATGGTGGTGATCACGCTCTCGTCAGGAATGATCGGGAGCGCACAGCCGGGCAGGAGCTGGCCGGAACGCGCCAGGGACACCAGCGTGGTGGCGTTGAGCAGGCCCAGCGCGATGGTGAGGTAGCGCGTGTACTGGGTCAGTTTGGACTGGCCTGAAGCGCCTTCTTCGTAGAGCTGCTGGAAGCGGGGAATAACCACCCGGAGCAGCTGGACGATGATGCTGGCCGTGATGTACGGCATGATGCCCAGGGCGAAGATGGACACCTGGAGCAACGCGCCGCCGCTGAACAGGTTAACGAGCTGGTACAGCCCGCCTGCGGTCTGACCGTTCTGCAAGCATTGCTGGACATTCTGGTAGTTCACACCAGGCGAGGGAATGAAGGCACCCAAGCGGAAGATGGTGATAATTCCCAGCGTGAACAACAACTTGCGTCGCAGATCAGGCGTGCGAAAGGCCCGGCCAAATGCGCTAAGCAAGCGTCCTCCTGTGGTGTTAATAAGAGTGGTGTGATGGGGATCTATAAATCCCAACAACCGAGTCTAACGGTTGGATGCGCCATGCGAACAATCCACGGGGGAAGTCCGTGCGCCGGGTGGCAGCGAAAAAACGGCGGGCGGATGGAAAAACTCCCGGCCCCGGGGACTTAGCCCCAGGACCGGGAGTTCAGCATCGGGCTTTCACCCACCGGCTCTAGAGAGCGGTGGTGCTTCCGCCCGCTGCGGCAATCTTTTCAGCAGCACTGGCCGAGAATGCGTGGGCGGTGACGTCAACCTTGACGGTGATGTCGCCGGTGCCCAGCACCTTGACGGGCTGGTTCTTGCGAACGGCGCCCTTTTCAACCAGGTTCTCCACGGTGACGGCGCCACCTTCGGGGAACAGCTCGTTCAGCTTGTCCAGGTTTACAACCTGGAACTCAACGCGGAACGGGTTCTTGAAGCCGCGCAGCTTGGGAAGGCGCATGTGCAGCGGCAGCTGGCCGCCGGCAAAGCCAGCCTTCACCTGGTAGCGGGCCGCAGTACCCTTGGTACCGCGACCGGCGGTCTTACCCTTGGATGCTTCACCACGACCAACACGAGTCTTGGCGGTCTTCGCACCCGGGGCAGGACGCAGGTGGTGAACCTTCAGGGCGTTCTGCTTGTCAGCAGCCTGTGCCTTATCAGCAGTATTCTCTGCCATTTACTTCGCCTCCTCTACCTTTACCAGGTGCGGAACCGTGTTGAGCATGCCCACGGTCACGGCGTCGGCGGTGCGGACAACGGTGTGTCCGATCCGCTTCAGGCCGAGGGACCGCAGGGTGTCGCGCTGGTTCTGCTTGCCGCCAATGGCGGACTTGATCTGAGTGATCTCCAACTGGGAGTCGGAGGGAATCAGGTTCTTAGCCATGACTATGCACCTGCCTTCGGGCTCAAAAGGGCCTTCACCAGCGCCTGCGGAGCAATCTCGTCCAGCGGCAGGCCGCGGCGTGCTGCCACTGCTGCCGGCTCTTCGAGGCGCTTCAGTGCATCAACAGTCGCGTGAACAATGTTGATGGCGTTGGACGAACCGAGCGACTTGGAGAGGATGTCGTGGATGCCCACGCACTCCAGTACCGCGCGGACCGGACCACCGGCGATAACACCGGTACCGGCGGATGCCGGACGCAGCATGACGACGCCGGCAGCAGCCTCACCCTGAACGCGGTGCGGGATGGTGTTGCCAACGCGGGGAACGCGGAAGAAGGACTTCTTAGCTTCCTCAACGCCCTTGGCGATAGCAGCGGGAACTTCCTTGGCCTTGCCGTAGCCCACGCCGACCATGCCGTTACCGTCACCAACGACGACGAGTGCGGTGAAGCTGAAGCGACGACCACCCTTGACGACCTTGGAAACGCGGTTGATGGTGACAACGCGCTCTACGAACTGGTTCTTTTCGGCTTCACGTCCGCCGTCGCGGCCGCCACGGCCACCGCGGTCGCCGCGGCCCTGGCCGCGGTCGCCACGCTCGCCGCGGCGGGCACCGCCGCGGCGGTCCTCGCTGGCGGGGGCAGTGGTCTCAGCAGCTGCGGCTTCTGTCGCCTTCTGTTCTGCAGACACAGTGTCCTTTTCCTTGTTTGCTTCCGTCACAGTGACAGCCCACCTTCGCGTGCACCGTCAGCGACGGCGGCAATCCGGCCGTGGTACTTGTTACCACCGCGGTCGAAGACAACTGCTTCGACGCCGGCAGCCTTGGCACGCTCGGCAACGAGCTCGCCAACGCGCTTGGCCTTGGCGGTCTTGTCACCGTCGAACGAACGAAGGTCGGCTTCCAGCGTGGACGCGCTTGCTACGGTCTGGCCAATGGTGTCATCGACAACCTGGACAAATACGTGGCGTGCGGAACGGTTGACCACCAGGCGGGGACGTACTGCCGTACCGGAGATGCGCTTACGGATACGAAGCTGGCGGCGGCTGCGCGAAGCAGACTTGCTCTTGTTCGTACGCTTCTTGTTAATTGAGATGGCCATGGTTACTTACCAGCCTTTCCGACCTTGCGGCGGATGACTTCGCCGGCGTAACGGATGCCCTTGCCCTTGTAGGGGTCCGGCTTCCGCAGCTTGCGAATGTTGGCAGCAACCTCGCCGACCTGCTGCTTGTTGATACCTGAAACAGAGAGCTTGGTCGGGGTCTCAACTGCAAAGGTGATGCCCTCCGGTGCGGTGACACTGACCGGGTGGCTGAAACCGAGAGCGAACTCAAGGTCAGATCCCTTGGCCTGAACGCGGTAACCGGTACCGACGATTTCAAGCTTCTTCTCGTAGCCCTTGGTAACGCCCTCGATCATGTTGGAGATCAGGGTGCGGGTCAGGCCGTGGAGGGAGCGGGATGCGCGCTCGTCGTTCGGGCGGGCGACAGTCAGGGTGTCTGCTTCCAGGGAAACCTCGATCGGGCTGGCCACAGTGTGGTTCAGCTCGCCCTTGGAACCCTTGACGCTGACGACAGAGCCGTCAACCTTGACCTCAACGCCGGCAGGAACGGTGATGGGGAGACGTCCAATTCGTGACATTTTTCTCTTCCTTTCCCGTTACCAGACGTATGCGAGGACTTCGCCGCCCACGCCCTTCTTGCCGGCCTGCTTGTCAGTCAGGAGGCCGGAAGAGGTGGACAGGATTGCGATACCCAGGCCACCGAGCACGTGCGGCAGGTTGGTGGACTTCGCGTAAACACGAAGACCCGGCTTGGAGATGCGGCGAACACCCGCGATGGAACGCTCACGGTTCGGACCGAACTTGAGTTCGAGGGTCAGCTTCTTGCCAACCTCAGCGTCCTCTTCCTTCCAGCCGGCAATGAAGCCTTCGGCCTTGAGGATGTCGGCAACGCGTGCCTTGAGCTTGCTGTAAGGCATAGACACGGAGTCGTGGTATGCCGAGTTTGCGTTACGCAGGCGCGTAAGCATATCTGCGACAGGATCTGTCATTGTCATGGTGGGCTCTTGCCCTTCCTCGTAACGGTTTCCGCCGGTTGCTCCCAGGGAGCACAACGGCCGGACCTTTTACGTAGTTAGTTAAGCTTCGGTCTTGAACGGGAAACCAAGCGCCTTGAGCAGCGCGCGGCCTTCGTCATCGGTCTTGGCAGTGGTGACAACCGTGATGTCCATACCGCGGACACGGTCGATCTTGTCCTGGTCGATTTCGTGGAACATAACCTGCTCGGTCAGACCGAAGGTGTAGTTGCCGTTACCGTCGAACTGCTTGCCACTCAGGCCGCGGAAGTCCCTGATACGGGGCAGTGCGAGAGTGACCAGGCGGTCCAGGAATTCCCACATGCGGTCGCCACGCAGGGTAGCGTGCGCACCGATGGGCATGCCTTCGCGCAGCTTGAACTGTGCGATCGACTTGCGGGCCTTGGTTACCTGCGGCTTCTGGCCGGTGATCTGGGTGAGGTCGCGGACAGCGCCGTCGATCAGCTTGGAGTCCTTGGCGGCGTCTCCAACACCCATGTTCACGACGACCTTCACGAGGCGGGGAACCTGGTTTACGTTCTGGTACTTGAATTCCTCAATGAGCGCGCCCTTGATGGAATCTGCGTACTTGGTCTTCAGACGAGGAACGATCTTCGTTGCCGGAGTCTCGAGAGTCTCAGTCATTAGATGTCCTTCCCGGAGCTCTTGGACACGCGGATGCGGACGGTCTTCTGCACACCGTTCTTCTCGACCGTGTCGAGGCGGAAGCCCACGCGGGTCGGCTTCTTGGTGGACGGGTCAACCAGTGCCACGTTGGAGATGTGGATCGGGGCTTCGACAACCTCGATACCGCCGGTCTTGGTGCCGCGCTGCGACTGACCGACCTTGGTGTGCTTGGTGACGCGGTTGACGCCTTCGACCAACACGCGGTTGGTGTCGGTGAAAACGCGCAGGACCTTGCCCTGCTTGCCGCGGTCGCCGCCGCGCTCAGCCTTGGCGCCAGTGATGACCTGAACGAGGTCACCCTTCTTGATCTTTGCAGCCATGGACTAGAGCACCTCCGGAGCCAGAGAAACGATCTTCATGAACTTCTTGTCACGCAGTTCACGACCAACCGGTCCGAAGATACGGGTACCGCGGGGGTCACCGTCGTTCTTCAGAATCACAGCTGCGTTCTCGTCAAACTTGATGTAGGAACCATCCGCACGGCGGCGTTCCTTCTTGGTACGGACGATGACAGCCTTGACGACGTCGCCCTTCTTTACGTTGCCGCCCGGGATTGCATCCTTGACGGTGGCGACGATGACGTCGCCGATGCCTGCGTAGCGACGGCCGGATCCACCGAGAACGCGAATGGTAAGGATTTCCTTAGCACCCGTGTTGTCGGCGACCTTGAGTCGCGACTCCTGCTGAATCACTATTTACTCCTTGCGTCGCGCCGGTTCTCAGACCGAAAATCTTCCTACGGAATGAGCCTTGCGGAACGGTTGATCGGGGTGTCTCTTGACCTGCCTGGATTTTGCCAGCCCAGGCCTAAACTCCCGTGCCAGAAGCAGTTGCTCCCATCCGGTCCAGGACTGCTCCTGGGCGCAAGGGGGCACTATGCTGTGGCACGCTTGTTTACGAGGTTGATGATGGCGCGCGAAAGCGCCATACAAACTCAATATCCTAGCACAGTTTCAGCCCGTCCCCATATCACCGGTGGGGGGCCACCCGCAACACGGGCGACGGCGCCAAGCACGGCTGCCTTTCGGGCCGCCCTTGGTGCCGCTCCCCCGGGCTCCCGCTTCACCGCCGTCGCACGCTCTCCCACGTAACGCGGCTCTTCAGGCAACACTCTCCCATTTTCCTGATGCCGGTGATAGAGCGTTCAGGATATTCACGCGTTAAGTGCGAGAGCGTCCCGAGGCAGGCGCGGACGACGGCGGCAGGCACGGCAGCCCCTTGAACAGCCTGCGTGCCACTCCCCGACAAGCCGCAACCCGCCGTCGGCCGTCCACCAAGAGCACGACCTGGCGTTAAACGAGGGAAGCCCCCGCTCCCAAGGGGAGCAAGGGCTTCCAACAACCGAAGCAGCAGGTGCTACTTGGCCTTCTCGAGGATTTCCACGAGCCGCCAGTTCTTGGTGGCGGACAGCGGACGGGTCTCGGCGATGACAACGAGGTCGCCGATGCCGGCGGTGTTCTCTTCGTCGTGGGCCTTGACCTTGGAGGTACGGCGGATGACCTTGCCGTACAGGGCGTGCTTCACGCGGTCCTCAACCTGGACAACGATGGTCTTTTCCATCTTGTCCGATACCACGTAGCCGCGACGCGTCTTGCGGTAACCGCGCTGACCGGCCTTGGCGGCGGTAGCAGTTTCCGTCACGTTCTCGTCCTTTTCACTCACTTGGCATCCTCCTCGGTCTCAGCCGTTTCAGCCTCGTCGGCCTTCTTGGCTGCAGCCTTCTTGGACTTCTTCTCTTCCTTGGCTTCCACAACCGGTGCGGCAACCTCGGCACGAATGCCCAGCTCGCGTTCGCGGAGAACGGTGTAGATGCGGGCGATGTCCTTCTTGACCGCGCGCAGACGACCGTGGTTCTCCAGCTGACCGGTGGCGGACTGGAAACGCAGGTTGAACAGCTCTTCCTTGGCCTTGCGGAGTTCTTCAACGAGACGCTCGTTGTCGAAACCGTCCAGCTGTGCGGGAGCCAGATCCTTGGATCCTACTGCCATTTCTATTCACCACCCTCGCGACGCACGATGCGTGCCTTCAACGGCAGCTTGTGGATTGCCAGGCGCAGGGCCTCGCGAGCTACCTCTTCATTGACACCGGCGAGTTCGAAGAGAACCCGGCCCGGCTTGACGTTGGCGACCCACCATTCCGGCGAACCCTTACCGGAACCCATACGGGTTTCAGCAGGCTTCTTGGTCAGCGGACGGTCCGGGTAGATGTTGATCCAGACCTTACCGCCACGCTTGATGTGGCGGGTCATGGCGATACGGGCAGACTCGATCTGACGGTTGGTGACGTATGCCGGGCTCAGGGCCTGGATGCCGTACTCACCGAAGGAGACCTTGGTACCGCCCGTAGCAGCGCCGGAACGACCCGGGTGGTGCTGCTTACGGTGCTTTACTCGACGTGGGATAAGCATTTAAGCCTGTCCTCCTTCTACTGCTGCAGCAGGTGCAGCCTCAACTGCCGGTGCTTCGGCAGCAGGAGCTGCGTCAGCGGCCGGGCGGTCGTTGCGACGGCGGCGGTCACCACGGTCAGCACCACCCGGACGGCCCGGACGGTCGCCGGAGCGGCCGCGGGACGGGGCGGAAGCGGCCTGTGCAGCCAGTTCCTTGGCGGTGACGTCACCCTTGTAGATCCAAACCTTCACGCCGATGCGGCCGAAGGTGGTCTTGGCTTCGTAGAAGCCGTAGTCGATGTTCGCACGGAGGGTGTGCAGGGGCACACGGCCTTCGCGGTAGAACTCCGAGCGGGACATTTCAGCGCCACCCAGTCGACCCGAGCAGGCGATACGGATGCCCTTGGCACCGGCACGCTGCGCGGACTGCATGGCCTTCTTCATCGCGCGGCGGAATGCCACACGCGAAGTCAGCTGCTCTGCAACGCCCTGGGCAACAAGCTGAGCTTCCATCTCTGGGTTCTTGACCTCGAGGATGTTCAGCTGGACCTGCTTGCCGGTGAGCTTTTCGAGCTCGCCGCGGATGCGGTCTGCTTCAGCTCCACGGCGGCCGATGACGATGCCGGGACGGGCCGTGTGGATGTCCACGCGGACGCGGTCACGGGTGCGCTCGATCTCAACCTTGGCGATGCCGGCGCGCTCCATGCCCGTGGACATGAGCTGGCGGATGCGGATGTCTTCGCGAACGAAGTCCTTGTACCGCTGGCCGGCCTTGGTGCTGTCAGCGAACCAGTGCGATACGTGATCGGTGGTGATGCCGAGTCGGAACCCGTGCGGGTTTACTTTCTGTCCCACTTAGCGAGCCTCCTCTTTCTCCGGGGTAGCGACTACCACGGTGATGTGGCTGGTGCGCTTCTTGATCTGAAATGCACGACCCTGGGCGCGCGGCTGGAACCGCTTCATGGTCGGGCCTTCATCAACAAACGCTTCGCTGATGATGAGGTCACCTTCGTCAAACGCCACGCCGTCGCGGTCCGCGAGGACCCGGGCGTTGGAGATTGCCGACTGTACTACCTTGAATACCGGCTCCGAAGCTGCCTGGGGGGCAAACTTCAGAATTGCCAGAGCCTCATTCGCTTGCAAACCACGAACAAGGTTGACGACGCGCCGGGCCTTCATAGGCGTTACGCGGATGTGGCGCGCAATTGCCTTGGCTTCCATTGCTTTCCTTCTCTCGTCTTTGACGCAGGTGCAGGCGCCTAGCGGCGCTTGCCCTTACGGTCGTCCTTGACATGGCCGCGGAATGTCCGCGTGGGAGCGAATTCGCCGAGCTTGTGCCCGACCATCGACTCAGTGACAAACACCGGGATGTGCTTGCGTCCGTCGTGTACGGCGATCGTGTGTCCGAGCATGTCGGGAATGATCATCGAACGGCGGGACCAGGTCTTGATGACGTTCTTGGTGCCCTTTTCGTTTTCCCTGGCTACCTTCACAAAGAGGTGCTGGTCGACGAAAGGACCTTTTTTCAGGCTGCGTGGCATGTGTCCAGGCTCCTATCGCTTGTTCTTGCCAGTACGACGGCGACGCACAATAAGCTTGTCGCTCTCTTTGTTGGGGCGGCGCGTGCGGCCTTCACGCTGACCGTTGGGGTTGACGGGGTTACGTCCACCGGACGTCTTACCCTCACCACCACCGTGCGGGTGGTCAACGGGGTTCATGGCGACACCACGGACGGTCGGGCGGACGCCCTTCCACCGCATGCGGCCGGCCTTGCCCCAGTTGATGTTCGACTGCTCGGCGTTGCCGACCTCGCCGACGGTTGCGCGGCAGCGCACGTCGACGTTGCGGATTTCGCCGGAAGGCAGACGCAGCTGGGCGAAGCGGCCTTCCTTGGCAACGAGCTGCACAGAGGCACCTGCGGAGCGGGCCATCTTGGCGCCGCCGCCCGGACGCAGTTCAACCGCGTGGATAACCGTACCCACGGGGATGTTGCGCAGGGGCAGGTTGTTGCCCGGCTTGATGTCAGCGTTGGGGCCAGCCTCAACGAAGTCACCCTGGGACAGCTTGTTGGGGGCGATGATGTAACGCTTGGTGCCATCAACGTAGTGCAGGAGCGCGATGCGGGCCGTACGGTTCGGATCGTACTCAATTTCTGCAACGCGGGCGTCAACGCCGTCCTTGTCGTGGCGACGGAAGTCGATCAGACGGTACTGGCGCTTGTGTCCGCCACCCTTGTGACGGGTGGTGATCTTACCGGTGTTGTTACGGCCGCCCTTTTTGGGCAGCGGACGTACCAACGACTTTTCCGGCGTCGACCGCGTGATTTCGATGAAGTCCGCTACGCTCGAGCCACGACGGCCCGGGGTAGTCGGCTTGTACTTACGGATTCCCATAATTTATTTCCTCGTTAAAGTGGTCTCCGCTACGCGAGCGGACCGCCGAAGATGTCGATGGTGCCTTCTTTGAGGGTGACAATCGCACGCTTGGTGTTCTTGCGGGTACCCCATCCGAATTTGGTGCGCTTGCGCTTACCGGCACGGTTGATGGTGTTGATCGATTCGACCTTGACGGAGAAGATCTTCTCCACGGCCAGCTTGATCTCGGTCTTGTTCGAACGGGGGTCCACCAGGAAGGTGTACTTGCCCTCATCGATCAGGCCGTAGCTCTTTTCGGACACGACGGGTGCAAGCACGACGTCGCGGGGATCCTTGATGGTGGCTGCACTCACTTGGCATCCTCCTCGTTCTTAGCTGCCTTGGCGGCAACGAATGCGTCGTAGGCAGCCTTGGTGAAGACAACGTCATCAGACACGAGAACGTCGTAGGTGTTCAGCTGGTCTGCGTACAGAACGTGAACGCCGGCGAGGTTGCGCACGGACAGTGCAGCAACATCGTTGTCACGCTCGATGACGACCAGCAGGTTCTTGCGGTCGGAAACGCCACGCAGTGTTGCCAGTGCAGTCTTGGCGGAGGGCTTGGTGCCTTCAACCAGGTCGGCGACAACGTGGATGCGTCCGTTGCGGGCCCGGTCAGAGAGTGCGCCGCGCAGTGCAGCAGCGATCATCTTCTTGGGGGTGCGCTGGCTGTAGTCACGCGGGGTGGGACCGTGGACAACGCCACCGCCGGTCATGTGCGGAGCACGGATTGAACCCTGACGGGCGCGGCCGGTGCCCTTCTGCTTGAACGGCTTGCGTCCTGCACCGGAAACTTCAGCGCGGGTCTTGGTCTTGTGGGTACCCTGGCGAGCAGCAGCGAGCTGTGCAACGACGACCTGGTGCAGCAGCGGCACGTTGGTCTGGACGTCGAAGATCTCTGCAGGCAGGTCAACCTGGACAGTGTTAGCCATTGGACTAGGCTCCCTTCACGGCGGTGCGTACGAGTACGACCTGGCCGCGGGCACCGGGAACGGCACCCTTGATAAGGAGCAGCGACTTCTCGACGTCAACCGCGTGGACCGTGAGGTTCAGCGTGGTGTGACGGACGGCGCCCATGCGGCCGGCCATTTTCATGCCCTTGAAGACGCGGCTCGGGGTGGATGCGCCACCGATTGAACCGGGCTTACGGTGGTTCTTGTGGGCACCGTGGGAAGCTCCAACGCCGTGGAAGCCGTGACGCTTCATCACACCGGCGAAGCCCTTACCCTTGGTGGTGCCGATGACGTCGATCTTCTGTCCGGCTTCGAAGACCTCTACGGAGAGCTCCTGGCCCAGCTCGTACTCGGCAGCATCTGCGGTACGGAGTTCGACGACGTGGCGGCGAGGCGTAACGCCTGCCTTCTCAAAGTGACCAGCCAGCGGCTTGGTGACCTTGCGGGGATCGATCTGGCCGTAGCCGATCTGAACGGCGACATAGCCATCAGCTTCTGCGTTGCGCAGCTGGGTGATGACGTTCGAATCTGCCTGGACCACAGTGACGGGGATGAGCTTGTTGTTCTCGTCCCAGACCTGGGTCATGCCGAGCTTCGTGCCCAGCAGGCCCTTTACGTTACGGGTTGCGGTCATAGTTTCTCAGCACCTCCCTACAGCTTGATTTCGATGTTCACGTCTGCCGGCAGGTCGAGACGCATGAGCGAGTCAACAGCCTTCGGCGTGGGATCGATGATGTCGATAAGACGCTTGTGCGTGCGCATTTCGAAGTGCTCGCGGCTGTCCTTGTACTTGTGCGGAGAGCGGATCACGCAGTAAACGTTCTTCTCCGTGGGCAGCGGCACGGGGCCGACTACCGTTGCGCCTGCGCGCGTGACCGTCTCAACGATCTTCCGTGCTGAAACGTCAATGACCTCGTGGTCGTATGACTTCAGCCGGATGCGGATTTTTTGTCCCGCCATGTCGCCTGACTCTCTTTCAGTCTGTGCTTCCCCTGGTTAGGGCTGCCCTGTTCACTTACTCGTTGTATGGCTGCCGAAGCATTTGAGGTCGTAACCACCACCCGCCGCACAAACTGAATCCGGATGAACCCGGGTTCCTCACCTTGCCGGCGCAACCGACCCCCGCGGTCGGGCGTGTCGCGCTTGGCACGCATACAAATCCGCTATTCCAGGGGAGTGGGTTATGTTTGGTCTTCAACTTGGACCCTGGCACCCGGCATTATCCGGATCGGGACGCGAAGAAGCGCTTGAACAACTCATCTAGTATGCCGGAAATCGGCGCCAGATGCGAATCGGGACCGGTCAGCGCGGTGTAAGGCCCATTGCCCCGGATAGTTTCCGAATGGATGATAGGGGCATGACGCTGGAAAGCACAGAATCGGCGACGGAACTGGCGAGCCGCATGCCGCCGTCGTTCACGCTGGGAGTCGCCGCGGCCGCCTTCCAGATTGAGGGAGCATTGTCCGACGGCGGGCGCGGCCCCTCCGGCTGGGACGCCTTCGCGGAAAAGCCGGGAGCCATTGTCGACGGGCACTCCCCCGCCGTCGCCTGCGACCACTACAACAGGCTGCCGGAGGACATCGCCCTGCTGCAGGACCTGGGGGTTGATTCCTACCGCTTCTCCCTCTCCTGGCCCCGGATCCAGCCCGAAGGCCGCGGCGGCTTCAACCGGGAGGGCCTTGAGTTCTACGACCGGCTGCTCGACCAGCTGCTTGCTGCCGGCATCTCGCCCATGGCAACCCTGTATCACTGGGATACACCGCTGCCGCTGGAGCATCGCGGCGGCTGGCTGAACAGGGAGACGGCGGAAAGGTTCGGCGAGTACGCGAGTGCCGCGGGTGAACGTTTCGGTGACAGAGTGGCGCAGTGGGTGACTTTGAATGAGCCCGTCTCCGTTACCCTGAACGGCTATGCCCTGGGAGTGCACGCGCCTGGCCAGGCCCTGATGTTCGACGCCCTCCCCTCCATCCATCACCAGCTTCTGGCTCACGGCATGGGTGTGCAGGCCTTGCGGGCAGCCGGCGTTGCCGGGGGAATTGGGGTTACCAACCTGCATGCCCCTGTCCGTCCTGCCTCCCGCAAGATCGGCGACAGGCTGGTTGCCCACCTCTACGACCTGCTGATGAACCGGGTTTATGCAGACCCAGTCCTGTTGGGCCGCTACCCGGCACTCCCCCTCTATGCCAGGCCCTGGCTGCGCTCCCTTGGTAAGATTTCCGACGCTGATCTGCGCACCATCCACCAGCCGCTGGACTTCTACGGCCTCAACTACTACTTCCCGGTGAAGGTTGCCCTGGGCCCCGGATCGGCGTCGATTCCGGCTGATGTGCACAAGGCGGTGGCACGGCTTCCGTTCCATGAAGTCGGTTACCCGGAATACAGCAGCACAGGTTTCGGGTGGCCCGTGGCCCCCGACCATCTGGGCATCCTGCTGAAGGAACTTCATGACCGCTACGGGGACGTCCTTCCGCCGGTGTACATCACCGAAGGCGGAGCCAGCTTTCCGGAGCCCGACACTGTTTCCGGGATACTGCAGGACGAGGACCGGGTGCAGTACTTAGCAGCACACCTGCGGGCAGCCCTGGATGCAACGGCGCCAGGCGGAGTCGCCGCAGGGGTAGACCTGCGCGGATACTACGTCTGGACCCTCATGGACAACTTCGAATGGGCAGCCGGATATTCGCAGCGATTCGGCCTGGTCCACGTGGATTTTTCAACCCAGGCGCGAACCCCCAAGGAGTCCTTCTACTGGTACCAGGCGCTGAGCCGGGCGCGAAAGGCCAGGAAAGACTAGGCTACTGGTTCTTGTTTGCCCGGTTGATCCGCTTGGCACGGTCGATCTCGTGGCGGAAGTACCTCTTTGCCCAGAACACACCTGCCACGACGGCAACGATGATGATCAGGAAAATAAGCCAGCTCATGGTGATCTCCTTTCGGTCCAGCAAGATTATCAGGGACGGGTTAACCAAAAAGAACAGCCCCGCTGCATCTGCAGCGGGGCCGTTCTTCAGTTCAACAAGAATTACTTGATGATCTTGGTAACACGTCCTGAACCAACGGTGCGGCCGCCTTCGCGGATTGCGAAGCCAAGGCCCTCTTCCATTGCGATCGGCTGGATGAGCGCAACGGTCATCTCAGTGTTGTCGCCGGGCATAACCATTTCCGTGCCCTCGGGCAGGGTGATAACGCCGGTAACGTCCGTCGTACGGAAGTAGAACTGCGGGCGGTAGTTGGAGTAGAACGGGTTGTGACGTCCGCCTTCGTCCTTGGAGAGGATGTAGACGTTGGCCTCGAAGTCGGTGTGCGGGGTGATGGAACCCGGCTTGACGACAACCTGGCCACGCTCGACATCGTCGCGCTTCAGACCACGGAGCAGGAGGCCACAGTTCTCGCCGGCCCATGCTTCGTCGAGCTGCTTGTGGAACATCTCGATACCGGTAACCGTGGTCTTCTGGACCGGGCGGATGCCGACGATCTCGACCTCGGAGTTGATGGCGAGGGTGCCACGCTCGGCGCGGCCCGTAACAACGGTGCCACGGCCGGTGATGGTGAAGACGTCCTCGATCGGCATCAGGAACGGCTTGTCGCGGTCACGTACGGGGTCCGGAACAGACTCGTCGACTGCAGCCATCAGGTCCTCAACGGACTTGACCCACTCGGGGTCGCCTTCCAGGGCCTTGAGGCCGGAAACGCGAACGACGGGTGCTTCGTCGCCATCGAAGCCCTGCGAGCTCAGGAGCTCACGAACTTCCATTTCAACGAGGTCCAGCAGTTCCTCATCGTCAACCATGTCGGCCTTGTTCAGCGCGACCAGCAGGTAGGGAACACCAACCTGGCGGGCGAGCAGAACGTGCTCGCGGGTCTGTGCCATGGGGCCGTCAGTGGCGGCAACCACGAGGATCGCGCCGTCCATCTGGGCAGCACCGGTGATCATGTTCTTGATGTAGTCAGCGTGACCCGGGGCGTCTACGTGTGCGTAGTGGCGCTTTTCGGTCTGGTACTCCACGTGGGAGATGTTGATGGTAATGCCACGCTGACGCTCTTCGGGAGCAGAGTCGATCGACGCGAAGTCGCGCTTCTCGTTGAGATCCGGGTACTTGTCGTACAGCACCTTGGAAATGGCGGCCGTCAACGTCGTCTTACCGTGGTCAACGTGACCAATGGTGCCGATGTTAACGTGCGGCTTAGTCCGCTCGAACTTTGCCTTTGCCACAGGTTCCTCCTAGAACGTTTTCAAATGACTTACCTTTCAGCCGCGCTTGTCGCGGCAGAAACTCAGGCAAGTCTACTTGGGGGCTTTGGATTGGTGAAATTGCAGATTCAGGAACTAATACTAGTGCCTTGAGCCTGTTCGTGCAGATGCCCGGATCCGGCCCGACCGGATGGTTGCGGCCGGTCCGGCCATCTGCACCGGCTGCGCTTTCCGATTCCGGCAGGCGCACCCGAGGTTGTTCGCGTTGAAAAGTCCCGAGGGATTATTCGCCGCGGCTCTTCTGGATGATCTCGTCGGCAACAGCCTTCGGGACCTCGGCGTAGCTGTTGAACGTCATGGAGTAAACAGCACGGCCCTGGGTCTTGGAGCGCAGGTCACCGATGTATCCGAACATGCCGGACAGCGGGACGTGCGCACGGATGACCTTGACGCCCTGTGCATCCTCCATGGACTGCATCTGGCCACGGCGGGAGTTGAGGTCACCAATAACTTCACCCATGTATTCCTCAGGGGTGCGGACCTCGACATCCATCAGGGGTTCGAGCAGGACAGGGTTCGCCTTACGGGCAGCTTCCTTGAAAGCCATCCGGCCGGCGATCTTGAACGCCATTTCCGAGGAGTCAACATCGTGGTACGCGCCGTCAACCAGCGTGGCCTTGATGCCGACAACCGGGTAACCGGCCAGGACGCCGTCGTTCAGTGCATCCTGGATACCGGCGTCGACAGACGGGATGTACTCGCGGGGAACGCGGCCACCAGTGACCTTGTTCTCGAACTCGTACAGTTCGCCCTCGGCGGTGTCCAGCGGCTCGATCGCGATCTGGATCTTTGCGAACTGGCCTGAACCACCGGTCTGCTTCTTGTGCGTGTAGTCGTGACGCTCCACAGCACGCTTGATGGTCTCGCGGTAGGCAACCTGCGGCTTGCCAACGTTGGCCTCGACCTTGAACTCGCGGCGCATGCGGTCCACCAGAATGTCCAGGTGGAGCTCGCCCATGCCGGCGATGATGGTCTGGCCGGTGTCTTCGTTGAGGGACACCTGGAAGGTGGGGTCCTCAGCGGAGAGCTTCTGGATGGCCGTGGAGAGCTTCTCCTGGTCACCCTTGGTGTTGGGTTCGATGGCAACCGAGATCACGGGCTCCGGGAAGCTCATGGACTCGAGGACGATCTGGTTGTTGGCATCGCACAGGGTGTCACCCGTGGTGGTGTCCTTCAGACCGATGGCTGCGTAGATGTGGCCGGCGGTAGCGCCCTCCACGGGCATTTCCTTGTTGGCGTGCATCTGGAAGAGCTTGCCGATGCGCTCCTTCTTGCCCTTGGTGGAGTTGACCACCTGTGCGCCTGCCTCCACGTGACCTGAGTACACGCGGATGAAGGTGAGCTGGCCGAAGAAGGGGTGTGCAGCAATCTTGAAGGCCAGTGCTGAGAAGGGCTCTTCAGAGGAAGGCTTGCGGGTGAGCTCCTTCTCTTCGTCGCGAGGATCGTGGCCGACCATCGGGGGAACGTCGAGCGGGTTCGGCAGGTAGTCCACCACTGCATCGAGCATGGGCTGAACGCCGCGGTTCTTGAACGCGGAACCGCAGAAAATCGGGTACAGCTCAGAGTTGATGGTCATCTTGCGGATGCCGGCCTTGAGCTCTTCGATCGAGATCTCTTCACCCTCGAGGTACTTCTCCATGAGTTCCTCGGAGGACTCGGCGACGGTCTCAACGAGGTTCGCGCGGTACTCCTCGGCCTTTTCCTGGAGGTCAGCCGGGATCTCGCGGATCTCGTACTTCGCACCCATGGTCACGTCGCCCTTGGCGTCGCCGGGCCATACGAGGGCACGCATGTAGAGCAGGTCAACGACGCCGATGAAGTCGTTCTCGGCCCCGATCGGCAGCTGCATGACCAGCGGCTTGGCACCGAGGCGGCTGATGATCGTGTCTACGGTGAAGTAGAAGTCGGCACCCAGCTTGTCCATCTTGTTGACGAAGCAGATACGCGGGACGTTGTACTTGTCAGCCTGGCGCCACACAGTCTCGGACTGCGGCTCCACGCCTTCCTTGCCGTCGAACACGGCAACGGCACCGTCGAGGACGCGCAGGGAGCGCTCAACCTCGACCGTGAAGTCAACGTGGCCGGGGGTGTCGATGATGTTGATCTGGTTGTTTTCCCAGAAGCAGGTCACGGCGGCAGACGTGATGGTGATGCCGCGTTCCTTTTCCTGTTCCATCCAGTCGGTGGTCGAAGCGCCGTCGTGCGTTTCGCCGATCTTGTGGTTCACACCCGTGTAGAACAGGATGCGCTCGGTGGTGGTGGTCTTGCCGGCATCAATGTGGGCCATGATGCCGATGTTGCGGACCTTACTAAGGTCGGTAAGCACGTCCTGTGCCACGGGGTCTCCTTTTGGGATGGACTACGCGTTCGCCGCCGGCTCTATTGAGCCGGCGGCGTCCGGGGAGTATTACCAGCGGTAGTGTGCGAAGGCCTTGTTGGACTCGGCCATCTTGTGGGTGTCTTCGCGACGCTTCACAGCGGCACCGAGACCGTTGGAGGCATCCAGGATTTCGTTCTGGAGCCGCTCGGTCATCGTCTTCTCACGGCGGGCCTTGGAGTAGCCAACCAGCCACCGCAGGGCGAGAGCGGTGGAGCGGCCCGGCTTGACTTCAACCGGAACCTGGTAAGTGGCGCCACCGACACGGCGGGAGCGGACCTCAAGGGAAGGCTTGACGTTGTCCATGGCCTTCTTCAGCGCTGCTACGGGGTCGCCCCCGGACTTGGCGCGTGCGCCTTCGAGGGCACCGTAGACAATGCGCTCTGCCGTGGACTTCTTGCCGTCAACGAGCACCTTGTTGATGAGCTGGGTTACCAGCGGGGAACCGTAGACCGGATCCGAAACGAGCGGCCGCTTGGGGGCCGGACCCTTGCGAGGCATATTACTTCTTCTCCATCTTTGCGCCGTAGCGGCTGCGTGCCTGCTTACGGTTCTTCACACCCTGGGTATCGAGGGCGCCACGGACGATCTTGTAGCGAACACCCGGGAGGTCCTTCACGCGGCCACCGCGGACGAGCACAATGGAGTGCTCCTGCAGGTTGTGGCCAACACCGGGGATGTAGGCGGTAACTTCAATGCCGCCGTTGAGGCGCACACGTGCCACCTTACGCAGAGCCGAGTTCGGCTTCTTCGGGGTGGTGGTGTAAACGCGGGTGCAAACACCGCGGCGCATGGGGCTGCCCTTAAGCGCGGGAGCCTTGGTCTTTGAGACCTTAGGCGTGCGGCCCTTACGGACCAGCTGGTTAATCGTAGGCACTCTCGTGTTCTCCGTTTTATCCGGAGTGGCCGCTTCCGGTCACTCTCTTGTTGCGTTGCCCCGCCGCCCGGGCCTTGAAGAAGATCTCCACGGCGGCGAAGGCGAAGCCTTAATAGTCGGATCGCATTCCTTGGCTGCGGCTCGCGCGTACAGTTCCCTAGGCATGCAAAAATGTGGCATACGTTGCACAAGAACCCTGCAAACCGGAAACGTCGCTCTGGTTCAGCTTTCCAGCTGGTACCGGCGCACTCATCCACTGCCACAATAACAATTGGTAACAAGTCTAGCATGGACCGCTCCCACGCCTTAATCGGCGCCCCTCCCCCAACTGGATAGCACCAGGCGTCGTTATGGGGCTCATAACGACACCTAGCGCTAGCCAGCTGGGTTAAACGGGAGAGCCCCGCCTCCCAGCGCCGAAGCACTGCGGAGACGGGGCCCGTTCACGAACTCCTAGCGGAAGTCGTTGCCCAGGTCGTAGTCATCCAACGGGATGGCGTGGAACTCAGGAGCTCCGTCGCCGCCCAGGGTGTCGTACGAGAAGTCACTGAACGCGCTCGGGCCGGTGAACAGGTTGGCCTTCGCTTCTTCAGTGGGCTCGACGGTGACCTCGGTGTAGCGCGGGAGACCCGTGCCGGCCGGGATCAGCTTACCGATGATCACGTTCTCCTTGAGGCCCAGCAGCGGGTCGCTCTTGCCTTCCATGGCCGCCTGCGTCAGGACGCGGGTGGTCTCCTGGAAGGAAGCCGCGGACAGCCAGGACTCGGTGGCCAGCGACGCCTTGGTGATGCCCATGAGCTCAGGACGTCCGGATGCCGGAGTCTTGCCCTCGGACACAACACGGCGGTTGGCGTCCTCAAAGCGGCTGCGCTCGGCGAGCTCGCCGGGCAGCAGGTCCGATTCGCCGGACTCGATGACCGTGACGCGGCGCAGCATCTGGCGGACGATAACCTCGACGTGCTTGTCGTGGATACCGATGCCCTGGCTGCGGTACACGCCCTGCACCTCGTCCACCAGGAACTTCTGTGCCGCACGCGGACCCATGATGCGCAGGACCTGCTTGGGGTCCACCGGCCCGTTGATCAGCTTCTGGCCGACGGTGACGTGGTCGCCATCCTCGATCAGCAGGCGTGAACGGCGCAGGACCGGGTAGGCGATCTCTTCGCTTCCGTCATCCGGGGTGATGACCAGGCGCATCTGGCGCTCGGACTCTTCAATGGTGATGCGGCCGGCTGCCTCAGCAATCGGTGCAACACCCTTCGGAGTACGGGCTTCGAAGAGCTCCTGGATACGGGGCAGACCCTGCGTGATGTCGTCGCCGCCGCTGGCCGAGACTGCACCACCGGTGTGGAACGTACGCATGGTCAGCTGGGTACCCGGCTCACCGATGGACTGTGCGGCGATGATGCCCACGGCCTCGCCGATGTCCACGGTCTTGCCGGTGGCCAGCGAACGGCCGTAGCACAGGGCGCAGGTGCCGACGCTGGACTCACAGGTGAGTACGGAGCGGACCTTGACCTCGGTAATGCCTGCCTTGTAGAGCTCGGCAATGACCACGTCGCCGCAGTCGGTGCCGGCAGCCGCGAGGACGTTGCCCTCGGAGTCCACGACGTCGACGGCGAGGGTACGTGCGTAGGCACTGTTCTCGACGTTCTCGTCCAGGACCAGCTCACCGTTGGAGTCGGCGACGGCGATCGGCGTGACCAGGCCGCGCTCGGTGCCGCAGTCCTCTTCGCGGACGATGACGTCCTGGGACACGTCCACCAGACGACGGGTCAGGTAACCCGAGTTGGCGGTACGGAGGGCGGTGTCAGCCAGACCCTTACGTGCACCGTGGGTGGCGATGAAGTATTCCAGCACCGACAGGCCCTCACGGTAGGAGGACTTGATGGGACGCGGGATAATCTCACCCTTCGGGTTGGCCACCAGGCCACGGATACCCGCGATCTGGCGGACCTGCATCCAGTTACCACGCGCACCGGAGGACACCATGCGGTTGATGGTGTTCATCGGCGACAGGCTCTCGCGCATCACGGAGGCAATCTCGTTGGTTGCCTTGTTCCAGATCTCGATCAGTTCCTGGCGACGCTCGTCGTCGTCGATCAGGCCCTTGTCGTACTGGCCCTGGATCTTGGCAGCCCGCTCCTCGTACCCGGCAAGGATTTCCGGCTTGGCGGCAGGAACCTCGATGTCGGAGATGGCGACGGTGACGCCTGAACGGGTGGCCCAGTAGAAACCGGCGTCCTTCAGGTTGTCCAGCGTTGCCGCGGTAACGACCTTGGGGTAGCGCTCCGCGAGGTCGTTGACGATGCGGGACAGTTCGCCCTTGTCGGCAACAGCCTCAACCCACGGGTAGTCCTCGGGCAGGGTCTCGTTGAAGAGCACCTGACCCAGGGAGGTCTGGACGAGCGCGGGCTGCCCCGGCTCCCAGCCTTCCGGAGCTTCCCAGCCGGCGTACGGCACGAAGCCTTCGAGGCGGATCTTGACCTGCGAGTTCAGGTGCAGCTCGCGGGCGTCGAACGCCATGATGGCCTCGGCAACCGAGCCGAAGACGCGGCCTTCACCGGCTGAGCCCTTGCGCTTGGTGGTCAGGTGGTAGAGGCCGATGATCATATCCTGCGAGGGCAGGGTGACCGGGCGCCCGTCAGAGGGCTTCAGGATGTTGTTCGAGGACAGCATCAGGATGCGGGCCTCAGCCTGGGCTTCGGGGCTCAGCGGCAGGTGGACTGCCATCTGGTCGCCGTCGAAGTCGGCGTTGAACGCGCCACACACCAACGGGTGCAGCTGGATTGCCTTGCCTTCAACAAGCTGCGGCTCGAACGCCTGGATGCCGAGGCGGTGCAGGGTAGGTGCACGGTTGAGCAGCACCGGGTGTTCGGTGATGATCTCTTCCAGTACGTCCCAGACCTGCGGGCGGTAGCGCTCCACCATCCGCTTGGCCGACTTGATGTTCTGCGCGTGGTTGAGGTCAACCAGGCGCTTCATCACGAACGGCTTGAAGAGCTCCAGCGCCATCTGCTTGGGCAGGCCGCACTGGTGCAGCTTCAGCTGCGGGCCGACGACGATGACCGAACGGCCGGAGTAGTCGACGCGCTTGCCGAGGAGGTTCTGGCGGAAACGGCCCTGCTTGCCCTTGAGCATGTCGCTCAGGGACTTCAGCGGACGGTTGCCCGGTCCGGTGACCGGACGGCCGCGGCGGCCGTTGTCGAAGAGGCTGTCAACAGCTTCCTGAAGCATGCGCTTCTCGTTGTTGACGATGATCTCCGGAGCACCCAGGTCAAGCAGTCGCTTGAGGCGGTTGTTGCGGTTGATCACGCGGCGGTACAGGTCGTTGAGGTCGGAGGTCGCGAAGCGGCCACCGTCCAGCTGGACCATGGGGCGCAGTTCCGGCGGGATCACCGGGACGGCGTCGAGGACCATGCCAAGCGGGCTGTTGTTGGTGGTCAGGAACGCGTTGACCACCTTGAGGCGCTTGAGGGCACGGGTCTTGCGCTGGCCCTTGCCGTTGGCGATGACGTCACGCAGCAGGTCCGACTCAGCCTGCATGTCGAAGCTCTCAAGGCGCTTCTTGATGGCTTCGGCACCCATGGAGCCTTCGAAGTACATGCCATAGCGGTCGCGCAGTTCGCGGTACAGGCCTTCGTCACCTTCGAGGTCTGCGACCTTCAGGTTCTTGAAGCGGTCCCAGACCTGCTCGAGGCGCTCGATGTCGGCGTCGGCGCGCTTGCGCACGTTCGCCATCTGGCGGTCGGCGGAGTCGCGGGCCTTCTTCTTGTCGGCAGCCTTGGCGCCTTCGGCTTCCAGGCGGGCAATTTCGCCTTCGAGGTCGCGGGCGATCGCAGCGATGTCGGAGTCGCGGTTGTCGATCAGCTGCTTCTTCTCGATGTCGTGCTCAACCTGCAGGTTGGGCAGTTCCTCGTGGCGGGCGGCCTCGTCAACGCTGGTGATCATGTAGGCAGCGAAGTAGATGACCTTTTCGAGGTCCTTCGGCGCCAGGTCAAGGAGGTAGCCCAGGCGGGAGGGAACACCCTTGAAGTACCAGATGTGGGTAACGGGAGCGGCCAGCTCGATGTGGCCCATGCGCTCACGGCGGACCTTTGCACGGGTGACTTCAACGCCACACCGCTCACAGATGATGCCCTTGAAGCGCACGCGCTTGTACTTGCCGCAGTAGCATTCCCAGTCCCGGGACGGGCCGAAGATCTTCTCGCAGAAGAGTCCGTCCTTCTCGGGCTTGAGCGTGCGGTAGTTGATGGTTTCCGGCTTCTTAACCTCGCCGTACGACCAGCCGCGGATGTCTTCCGCGGTGGCGAGGCCGATCTGCATGAGGCCGAAGGAGGATTCGCTGGACATATGGTCCCTGTTCTCTCTTGTTCTCTAAACTCTGAAGTCTTTGGGTGCGGAATGAGGGAGGTGATGTACGACGGCGGGCGGTCGCCCGCCGTCGTATCCCTTAGACCTCTTCTACGGAACTGGGCTCTGCACGGGACAGATCGATACCCAGTTCTTCCGCAGCCGTGAAGACTGCGTCATCAGAGTCACGCATCTCAATTGTGGTTCCGTCCGTGGAAAGGACTTCCACGTTCAGGCACAGCGACTGCATTTCCTTGATCAAGACCTTGAAGGACTCGGGTACGCCCGGTTCCGGGATGTTCTCGCCCTTGACGATGGCTTCGTAGACCTTCACGCGGCCGTGGATGTCGTCGGACTTGATCGTGAGGAGTTCCTGGAGCGTGTAGGCGGCGCCGTAGGCTTCGAGCGCCCACACTTCCATTTCACCGAAGCGCTGGCCACCGAACTGCGCCTTACCACCCAGCGGCTGCTGCGTGATCATGGAGTACGGACCGGTGGACCGGGCGTGGATCTTGTCGTCCACCAGGTGGTGGAGCTTCAGGATGTACATGTAGCCGACCGAGATCGGATCCGGGAACGGCTCGCCGGAGCGGCCGTCGAACAGACGCGTCTTGCCGGAGGAGTTGATCAGGCGTTCGCCGTCACGCGTCGGGTTGGTGGAGTCCAGCAGCCCCGTGATTTCCTCTTCGCGGGCGCCGTCGAACACCGGCGTTGCAACAGTGGTCTGGCCACTTTCGCGCGGCAGGTTCGGCAGCTGCTTGACCCACTCGGGCTCTCCTTCGATCTTCCAGCCGGTCTTGGCAACCCAGCCAAGGTGCGTTTCGAGCACCTGGCCCACGTTCATGCGGCCCGGGACACCCAGCGGGTTCAGGACGATATCAACGGGGGTGCCGTCGGCAAGGAAGGGCATGTCCTCAACGGGGAGGATCTTGGAGATAACACCCTTGTTGCCGTGGCGGCCGGCGAGCTTGTCGCCGTCGGTGATCTTGCGCTTGGCAGCCACGTAGACGCGGACCAGCTGGTTGACGCCCGGGGGCAACTCGTCGTCGTTGTCCCGGTCGAAGACACGCACGCCGATGACGGTGCCGGACTCGCCGTGGGGCACCTTCAGGGAGGTGTCACGCACTTCGCGGGACTTCTCACCGAAGATGGCGCGCAGCAGGCGCTCTTCCGGGGTCAGCTCGGTTTCACCCTTCGGGGTGACCTTTCCGACCAGGATGTCCCCTGCTTCAACCTCGGCACCGATGTGGATGATGCCGCGCTCGTCCAGGCCCGCCAGAACTTCCTCGGACACGTTGGGGATGTCACGGGTGATTTCCTCGGCACCAAGCTTGGTGTCGCGGGCATCGATCTCGTGCTCCTCGATGTGGATGGAGGAAAGGACGTCCTCGGCAACGATGCGCTGCGAGAGGATGATGGCGTCCTCGAAGTTGTGGCCTTCCCATGACATGAATGCCACGAGCAGGTTCTTGCCGAGGGCGAGCTCACCCTGGTCCGTTGCCGGGCCGTCGGCGATGATGCCGCCAACTTCCAGGCGCTGGCCTTCGTTCACCAGGACGCGGTGGTTGTAGCAGTTGCCCTGGTTGGAGCGGGCGAACTTGTTGATGCGGTAGTTGGTCTCGGTGCCGTCGTCGTTGAGCATGATGACGAGCTCGGCGGAGACCTCGGTGACCACACCGGCCTTCTTCGCGATGACGACGTCACCGGCGTCCACGGCAGCGGCGCGCTCCATGCCGGTGCCCACGAACGGGGCCTCGGAGCGGACCAGCGGCACGGCCTGGCGCTGCATGTTGGCACCCATGAGTGCGCGGTTTGCATCGTCGTGCTCCAGGAACGGGATCAGGGCGGTTGCCACGGACACCATCTGGCGCGGGGAAACGTCCATGAACTCGACGTCCTCGGCGGGAACCAGGACAGGCTCGCCTCCACCACCGCGGGCACGGACCAGGACGGTGTCTTCGGCGAACTTGTTGTTCTCGTCCAGCGGGGCGTTGGCCTGGGCGATCAGCACCTCGGCCTCGTCGTCGGCCGTCAGGTACTGGACGTCGTCGGACACGACGCCGTTCTTAACCAGGCGGTACGGGGTCTCGATGAAGCCGAACGGGTTGATGCGTCCGTAGGATGCCAGCGAACCGATCAGACCAATGTTCGGGCCTTCAGGGGTTTCGATGGGGCACATACGTCCGTAGTGGGACGGGTGCACGTCACGGACTTCCATGCCGGCGCGGTCGCGGGACAGACCACCGGGGCCAAGGGCCGACAGGCGGCGCTTGTGGGTAAGGCCCGAGAGCGGGTTGTTCTGGTCCATGAACTGCGACAGCTGGGAGGTTCCAAAGAACTCCTTGATGGCTGCGACCACGGGGCGGATGTTGATCAGGGTCTGCGGCGTAATGGCCTCGACGTCCTGGGTGGTCATACGCTCGCGGACAACGCGCTCCATGCGGGAAAGACCGGTGCGGACCTGGTTCTCGATGAGCTCGCCAACGGCGCGGATGCGGCGGTTGCCGAAGTGGTCGATGTCGTCGATCTCGACGCGCAGGTCCACTTCCTGGCCGTCACGGACGCCCTTGATGGTCTTCTCGCCGGCGTGCAGCGCGACGAGGAACTTAATCATGGCGACGATGTCTTCAACGTGCAGGACCGAAGCTTCCTTGTCGCCAAGGGAGCGGTCAATGCCAAGCTTGCGGTTGATCTTATAGCGGCCAACCTTGGCCAGATCGTAGCGCTTGGAGTTGAAGTACAGGTTGTCCAGCAGGGACTGGGCAGCCTCAACGGTGGGCGGCTCGCCCGGGCGCAGCTTGCGGTAGATGTCCAGCAGCGCGTCTTCGCGGGTTTCGGTGGCGTCCTTCTCCAGGGTTGCCCGCATGGAGTCGTACTGGCCGAACTCTTCGAGGATCTGGCCTTCGGTCCAGCCGAGGGCCTTCAGCAGGACCGTGACCGACTGCTTGCGCTTGCGGTCGAGGCGGACGCCGACCTGGTCGCGCTTGTCGATTTCAAGCTCGAACCAGGCGCCCCGGGACGGGATGATCTTCGCGGTGAAGATGTCCTTGTCACTGGTCTTGTCAGCGGCGCGCTCGAAGTAGGCGCCCGGGGAACGGACCAGCTGGGAGACGACAACACGCTCGGTGCCGTTGACCACGAAGGTGCCCTTCTCGGTCATCAGCGGGAAGTCGCCCATGAACACGGTCTGCTGCTTGATCTCGCCCGTGTTGTTGTTCATGAACTCGGCCTTGACGTACAGCGGAGCGGAGTACGTAGCGTCCCGGTCCTTGCACTCGGCCATGGTGTACTTGGGATCGGCGAACTCCGGATCGGAGAAGCTCAGGGACATGGTGCCCTGGAAGTCCTCGATCGGGGAGATCTCTTCGAAGATGTCCGACAGGCCGGACGTGGTGGCGACGCTGAGATCGTTTTCTTCCACAGCCTTCGCTACCCGGGCCTGCCAGCGCTCATTTCCGACCAGCCAGTCGAAGCTGTCCGTCTGGAGGGCAAGCAGATTCGGAACGTCAAGAGGTTCGTGAATCTTTGCGAATGAGAGCCGGCGAGTGGCACCATCAGTGCTGTCGGCGGTGTTAGCGGTTTCGTTATTAGAGGTGCTCGAGGCGACCAAGAGGGATCCTTCCACAGACCTTCAGGCGTTTTCAGATCTCCCCCGCTGTGCACCCTGCGGAATGACTCCACAGCGCTACCATCCGGTTCCGCTATATGACCCGGGACCTGTACCGGCTATGCTGTGACGTTGTTACGGCACGTTGATTGCCAGCTGCCAGGCGAAGCCCACCGCTATATGAAGGCTGAAGGTAAACAGGGAAGACGCAAATATCTACGATACGGCAAAACAACCTACGTGTCTACCCCATGTCCGGCCGGATTGCAAGCACCTGTTTTTTCCTGTTCTACAGCGTCAGGCCAGTTGATTGATGCACGGCCGGCGGGCTTGGCCGTTGGAGAAGGACGACGGCGGCGCCCCGGAAACAGCGCCAGCCGCCTCTGCCCCCAAAGGGGACCCGTCCCCTTGAGCTTCGCGGAATGCACAAGCCGGCCCGCGCGTTTGAATAGTTAGGTGACCAGGGTCACGATAACCTTGGTGGCTTACATCGGATCAGAGCGGAAGAGATAACCATGGGCAACTCTCCAGGCAACAGCGACGTTGTCATCCTTGCGGGTGCGCGGACTCCTACCGGGCGCATCAATGGCCAACTGGCCAGCTTCACGGCGGTGGACCTCGGCGCACATGCCATCAAAGCCGCCCTGGCAGCCAGCGGCGTCGATGTTGCCGATGTTGAGGCCGTGATCATGGGCCAGGTCCTGCAGGCCGGGGCGGGCCAGAACCCTGCCCGGCAGAGTTCCATCGCCGCCGGAATCGGCTGGAACGTCCCTGCGGTGACGGTCAACAAGGTATGCCTGTCCGGCCTGACGGCCGTCATCGATGCGGCCAGGATGATCCGTGGCGCCGAGGCTGCGGTCGTCGTGGCCGGCGGCCAGGAGTCCATGACCCGGGCGCCCCACCTGCTTCCCGGTTCACGCCAGGGCTGGACCTACGGGTCCATCCAGGCCCTGGATGCCGCCGCGCATGACGGCCTCACCGATGCTTTTGACGGCCAGTCGATGGGCCTGTCCACGGAGATGCGCAACCTTGCCCTGGGCATTGACCGCACCTCACAGGACAACGTGGCCGCCTATTCGCACCAGCGCGCGGCGCTGGCAGCCAAGAATGGAACGTTCGACGACGAGATCGTCCCCATCAGCGTCAAGCAGCGCAAGGGCGATCCCATAGTCGTGGACACCGACGAGGGCGTCCGCCCGAATGCCTCCGTCGAGTCGCTGGCAGGCCTGCGCGCAGCCTTCGTCACGGACGGCACCATCACCGCCGGCAACTCCTCCCCATTGTCCGACGGCGCTGCCGCCCTGGTGCTCACGTCCCGCGGTTACGCCGAAGAGCACGGACTGGAATATCTGGCAGTGGTGGGAAAGCCGGGACAGGTTGCGGGCCCGGACAACTCGCTTCACTCCCAGCCGTCCAACGCGATCATGAACGCGCTGGGCCGGGCAGGCTGGACCACGGCGGACCTGGACTTCATCGAGATCAACGAAGCCTTCGGGTCCGTGGCCGTGCAGTCACTCAAGGACCTCGACTACCCCTTGGAAAAGTGCAACCTCCATGGCGGCGCCACTGCGCTGGGCCACCCGATTGGGGCATCGGGGGCACGCCTGGCCGTGCATGCAGCCCACGAACTCAAGCGGCGCGGAGGCGGCAAGGCCGCTGTGTCCCTGTGTGGCGGCGGTGGGCAGGGCGAGGCGCTCCTGCTGTACCGCGACTGATGGCGGGCGCAGCAACGGACGGACCGGACGGCGTCGGGCGGGAGCGTTTCCTGGCTGACGCCGCCGCCCGCGGTCTCCAGGTGGACGTAGTGGAGAGGCCTGCCGCCAGGAGCCTGGCCGAAGCCGCCGGCATCCTGGGCATCACCCCCGCCGATATCGTCAAGTCCCTGGTGGTCAAGCACAAGGACGGCACGTTCCTGTTTGCGCTGATCCCGGGTGACCGGCAGATCTCGTGGCCCAAGCTCCGGGCCCTGGTGGGCGTCAACAAGCTGTCGCTGCCACCGGCCGACGTGGCGCTGGATGCCACGGGCTACGAGCGGGGAACCATCACGCCCCTGGGCAGCACCACAAGCTGGCCAGTCTATGCGGACGCCACCATCACCGGCCGGCGGATCTCCATGGGGGCCGGCGCTCACGGCTACAGCGCCTTCGTTGACGCCGATGCCCTCACCTCAGCATTGGGGGCCGTGGTTGCGGACATCAGCGACCCCGCCTAGGCCGCTGCCACGGCAGCCGCTGTTAAAGCGAAAGCCCCGCCCACAAACGTGGACGGGGCTTTCGAAGGAATAAAGCGCTGTTACTTGAGGGTAACGGTGGCGCCTGCAGCCTCGAGCTGCTCCTTGGCCTTCTCGGCAGCTTCCTTGTTGGCGCCTTCGAGGACAGCCTTCGGTGCGCTGTCAACCAGGTCCTTGGCTTCCTTGAGGCCCAGGGAGGTGATGGCGCGGACTTCCTTGATCACTGCGATCTTCTTGTCGCCGGCAGCTTCGAGGATGACGTCGAAGTCGGTCTTTTCTTCAACCTCTTCAGCAGCTCCGCCACCGGCGGGGCCGGCAACTGCAACAGCAGCAGCGGTAACTTCGAAGGTCTCTTCGAAGAGCTTGACGAACTCGGAGAGCTCGATGATGGTCAGTTCCTTGAAAGCTTCAATGAGCTCTTCGTTGCTGAGCTTCGCCATGGTAGGCGTCCTTCCTGTTGTGGTGTCCAGCGGCACATGGCCGGGCAGCACACCTGAGTCTTTTGGGGTAAAGAGAATCAGTTCTCTTCGGCTGCGGGAGCTTCAGCGGCAGCTTCGGCTTCAGCGGCGGGAGCTTCTTCAGCGGCGGGAGCCTCGGCAGCTGCCGGCGCACCGTTCTCTTCTTCAAGCTTGAGGCGCAGTGCGTCGATGATGCGTGCAGCTGCGGCGGCGGGTGCCTTGAGGACGCCTGCAACCTTGGCGAGCTGCAGCTCGCGGGACTCGAGGGCAGCCAGTGCGGCGACCTCGGTGGCATCCAGAGCCTTGCCCTCGAAGTAACCGGTCTTGATGACCAGCTGCTTGTTGGCCTTGGCAAAATCCGTCAGGCTCTTGGCAGCGGCAACTGCGTCACCCTTGATGAACGCAATTGCAGTGGGGCCGGCAAGCTGGCCGTCGAATGCTTCGACACCGGCTTCCTTGGCTGCAATGGCGGTCAGGGTGTTCTTCACGACCGCGAACTTGGTGTCCTGGCCGAGAGAAACACGCAGCTGCTTGAGCTGTGCAACGGTGAGCCCGCGGTATTCGGTCAGGACAGCGGCGTTCGATTCCTTGAAATCGTTAGTGATCTCAGCTACTGCTGAAACCTTGGTAGGCGTTGCCATAACCCTCCTTCCGGGGATAGTGCCGGTATTCGACGGTCCCCGCTCGGATGAGCTAAAACTAAAAACGCCCCGCGCAGATGCACGGGGCTTGGCTCAACATGGACAATTCCATGGAACTATGCTTCGTTCACCTGCGTTGGCCGCCCTGCGTTGAGGGTCCTTCGTCCGGAAAACCACTTCAGTCTCCCGCGCACAACTGCAGAGTTGAGCCATGTTCAGGAGAGTGGGTTTCCAACAACCGACGGTCTTTGGTAGTTCAAGTCTACGGGAGGGCCCACTGTCCGCCAAATCGGTGCATCAGCTGTTGCTGGCGCGAAGCCGGGGGAGCTCCTTTTGCCAGATGCCGGTCACCCCCGCCGTCTGGAAGCCCAGTTGTTTGTTCACCGTCAGGAGGTACCGGTTTTCGGGGGCATTCCAGGTGTAGATCACCCGGGCATCGGGGAACTGCTCGCTGAGCCGTTCCATGTTGGCCACCTTGATCAGCAATCCCAGCTTGTTCCCGCGGTGCTCCTGCAGGACCAGCGTGTCGTCCTGGAACACTACGTCGGTGCGGTGAGCCAGCACCGTGATCGTGGTCAGTCCCACGAGGGCCCCTGTGGCGAGGTGTTCGACGGCGGTGACCACCGTCTGCCTGCCCTGTGCAATGGCGACGTCTTCAGCTTCCCGGAGGATGCCGCCGTCGAACACCATGTCCTGCTCAACAGGCGCCTGCAAGGAAGGGTCGACGCCGGCCCCCGCCTGGTTCTCGAGGGCCGCGACTGCTTCCAGCCAACGGTCCGGGCAGCGGTCCGTCCAATGGTGCAGCCGGTACCGGCCGTTGTTGGCCTCCTCCGCCTCGGCCTGCAGGTCGGCCACCAGCTTGGTATCCAGCGGCAGGGTGCAGGAGCTGAACTGTTCGATGTGCTGCAGGGTGTATCCGGTCTTTTGCGCGAACTCCACCTCCCGGCTCTCCAACGGCACGAACCCCTGGCCGGAACCGGGGACAAGCTGGGCCCGCTCGAATTCGTGCAGCGAGGCGCCCGGGTGGTTGGTGTCCACGAGGATCATCGTCCGGCCTTCTGCGCGGGCCAACTGTTCGGCGGCCTGGAGCAGGCGCCTGCCGACGCCTTGACGCTGGAATTCCGGCAGGATGTCGAGGGTGAACTCCGCGAGGTCCAGATTGTCCGTGAGGGGAAGGGCGATGTCCACCGTTCCCACAATCTCCCCGTCCACCTTTGCCACGAGGATCAGCTGCCGCTCATACGGGTCCGCGAATTCCAGGAGCTTTTCCTGCGGGCCGTAAGCGAGGTCGTCGCTCCCCCACGTATGCATCCTTACCTTGCGCCCCACCTCGACGGCGGCAAGGAAGTCTGCGGCATCGGGTGCCTCAAGTGAATCAGGGATCCACAGCTGCTCGATCTTCACGTCTTGTTCCATAGGCGCATCATCCCAGCCGTTTCTGCCATTCACCTTCAAGGCCAACGGGCCTGAAGCCAAGGGCAATATTTATGGCCAGCATATGTTGGTTTTCGGTGGCATTCCATGTCAAAACATAGCGTGCCGACGGCCACCGTTTCTGGACGTGCCGGAGATTGGCCACTTTGGTGAGCATGCCCAGCCGGTGTCCGCGGTGTTCCCGAGCCACGAGTGTGTCCTGCTGGGCGATGGACGCCGGCACCGCCGGCCGCCAGTTCAGGACCGTATAGGCGACCAGTTCCCCGGTGGTGCGGTGCAGGGCGGCCGCCACCGCCGTCTGCACGCCGCCGCGGGCCAGGCTCCCCTCCTCTTCGCGGACCCGGGCCGCGTCCCAGTCTTCGAGCTCACAATCGAGGCCCGCGGTGGGGACGTCGGCGCTCATCCTGGCCTTAACCCCGGCATAGGCGTCCACGAGGTTGTCAGGGCAGCTGTCGTCCCAGCCGATGATCCGGTAGTCCCCTGCCCGGGCCCGGGCCTCAGTCTCCAGGCGCTCCAGCAGTTCGGCGGGGACAGGAAGGTCAAGCCTGCTGGAACGCTCCACCTGCTCCAGCTCATATCCGCTGGCGGAAGCGAAGGCGACGGCGGGGTGCTGGAGCGGCAGGCCGCCGGCCCCTGACTTCGCCTCGAGCAGGGCCCCGTCCGCGCCTTGCATTGGGATCTCGTGGTAGCCGTCCAGCGAGGTCCTGCCGCGTTTCCGGGCTACGGTTTCAGCGTGCTCCAGCAGCATCCGGCCAAGGCCCTGCCGCCGGTGCGCGGGGGCGACGAGGACATCAATGCCGGCAGTGTGAGTGTTCTCATGCAGCGGGAGGGTCACCGAGCACGTGCCTACAGGCTCGCGCCCCAGTCTGGCAAGGTACAGTTGCCGTTCCTCGTAGTCGTTGCCCTGCCAGTACTCCGCGGCTTCCTGCAGCGTGGGGCACCTGTCCATGGTGCCCCACAGCGCCAGCTCGTGTGCCACCCGCATGTCATGGCACAGCCTGAAGTCGGCTGTGGGGGCGGCGGAAAGCGGCACTGCGCCCCTGCCTGGGAGCGCGCCGCCGTCGAAATTGTTGAAGACGGCGACGGCGGAAATCGTCAGGGCAGCGGGCTTGCCTGTGGAGGCACCCGGCTCCGGTTCGGCCACTTGTACAGCTTAGGCAGGAACGGTCTTTCCGGAATAGCTTCTGCCGGTTAAAGGAAAGACCGCCCGGCACAGGCCGGGCGGTCTTTCCTGCTGCGGACGGGTCCGCGGCGGTTGCTCACACGAGGACTTAGGCCTCGATCAGAACCTTGGTGACGTTCGGGTCAACGGAGATGCCGGGACCGAACGTGGTGGCGACAGTAGCCTTCTGGATGTAGCGGCCCTTCGCGGCGGACGGCTTCAGGCGAAGAACCTCTTCCAGTGCTGCTGCATAGTTCTCGGCCAGCTTGTTGGCGTCGAAGGAAACCTTGCCGATGATGAAGTGCAGGTTAGAGTGCTTATCGACGCGGAAGTCGATCTTTCCACCCTTGATGTCGTTAACGGCCTTGGCGACGTCGGGGGTCACGGTGCCCGTCTTCGGGTTCGGCATCAGGTTACGCGGACCCAGGACCTTACCGAGGCGGCCAACCTTGCCCATGAGGTCAGGGGTGGCGACGGCGGCGTCGAAGTCGGTCCAGCCACCGGCGATCCTTTCGATCAGGTCGTCGGAACCAACGAAGTCAGCGCCGGCAGCGATTGCTGCCTCTGCCTTGTCACCCGTAGCGAAAACCAGGACGCGGGCGGTCTTACCGGTGCCGTGGGGCAGGTTGACCGTGCCGCGGACCATCTGGTCAGCCTTACGGGGGTCGACGCCGAGGCGGAAGGCAACCTCAACGGTGGCGTCGAACTTGGACGGGTTGGTGTCCTTGGCGAGGGTTATTGCCTCGAACGGCGCGTAGAACTTCCCCGCGTCGATCTTGGCGGCTGCTGCCTCATATGCTTTGCTGCGCTTTGCCATGCTGCTTATTTCTCCTTGTGCAGTTGTGGTCTGCGGACCGCGCTGGGCCCTGCCACAGTTGGTGCTCCGGCCCGTTATCCGTGCCGAATGCCCAACATTTCAATTTTGTTTGGTGCCGGTTGTCCCGGCGGTGCCGCCCGTCGTCGTGATTTCACGGTTGCGGAAGGCTGCGGGGGCAGTTAGCCCTCGACGGTGATGCCCATGGAGCGGGCGGTGCCGGCGATGATCTTCGCTGCGCCTTCGAGGCTGGTGGCGTTAAGGTCTTCCATCTTGGTGGAAGCAATCTCGTTAACCTGGGCCTGGGTCAGCTTGGCAACCTTGACGGTGTGCGGCGTAGCCGAACCCTTGGCAACGCCTGCAGCCTTCTTGATGAGCTCTGCAGCCGGCGGGGTCTTGGTGATGAACGTGAAGGAACGGTCCTCGTAGACGGTGATTTCCACGGGGATGACGTTTCCGCGCTGGGCTTCCGTCGCAGCGTTGTACGCCTTGCAGAATTCCATGATGTTGACACCGTGCTGGCCAAGCGCAGGACCGATCGGCGGAGCCGGGTTAGCGGCACCTGCCTGGATCTGCAGCTTGATGAGGCCGG
Organism: Pseudarthrobacter sp. NamB4; assembly: GCF_005796185.1. Lineage (GTDB taxonomy): Bacteria > Actinomycetota > Actinomycetes > Actinomycetales > Micrococcaceae > Arthrobacter. Next base: position 224,181 of record NZ_VAHM01000004.1, on the reverse strand, counting down.
TGACCTTCTTCTTGGGAGCCAATGTAGGGTCCTTCTCTCAATAACGTCCTGGGGCACAGGAGCGTGCCTCAGGTTTTTGGCCGCCATGGCAAGGCGACCGGCCGTTCCAGTGCTGCTAAGCAGGCAGCGCCGGGACGAATTCTTGGGGTTGTCAGATCTTGGTGACCTGGTTGAACGCCAGGGTGACGGGCGTTTCGCGCTCGAAGATGGAAACCAGCACCACGAGGGTCTGGGACTCGGGCTTGATCTCGGAGATCGTGGCGGGAAGGGTCTCGAACGGGCCTTCCTTGACGATGACGGACTCGCCAACTTCGAAGTCGACGGCCACGGGAGCCTGGTTCTGCTTGTTGACCGGCTTGCCCTTTTCGGCCTGCTCTTCCTCGAAGACCGGGGCGAGCATGGAGAAGACTTCATCAAGGCGCAGCGGCACGGGGTTGTGGGCGTTGCCCACGAAGCCGGTAACACCGGGAGTGTGGCGGACGGCGCCCCAGGAGGCGTCCGTCAGGTCCATCCGGACCAGCACGTAGCCGGGGATGCGGACGCGGTTGATGACCTTGCGCTGAGCGTTCTTGATCTCAACGACTTCTTCCATGGGGACCTGGATTTCGAAGATGTAATCTTCCATGTCCAGGGTCTGGATGCGGGTTTCCAGGTTGGCCTTCACGCGGTTTTCGTAACCGGCGTAGGAGTGGATGACGTACCAGTCACCTTCCTGGCGGCGCAGCTTGGCCTTGAACTCCTCGGCGGGGTCCACCTCTGCCTTGGCGGCGGCAGCGGCGAGGGCGTCCGTGGACTCCTCCCCGGAGTCGTCGGCGGCCTCTGCGTCGAAGTCGGAATCGGCGTCAGCGGATTCGGGCACGGAGGACTCAACCCCAGACTCGTCACCGGCTTCTGCCGTGATGTCCGCGGACTCTTCCAGCCCGGCCTCGGTTACCTCGAGCTCCTGCTCAGACACTTGGTCTCCTGCTTCCTCATTGCCTAACATGCCTATTTAAATGGCTCAATTCCGCACACCGGTGTTTCCCTCCGGCTTCCCGGAAGGAACACGCAGCCTGCGGACCGTTCAGCCTCAGCTGTCCGTGGTGCCGGTTCCGCCGAAGATCCAGCCGACGGCGGTTCCGAATCCAATGTCCAGCAGGCTGACGATGACCATCATGATGCCCACGAACACCAGCACCACGAGCGTGTAATTAATCAGTTCCTTGCGGGTAGGTGCAACAACTTTCTTCAGCTCGCCAATGATCTGGCGGATGAAGAGTGCAATGCGGGCGAAGAAGTTTGCCTTGGCGTCCTTCTTAGCTGGGCGGCCCTTGGAGCTGCTGGCAGCTGTTTCGGTCACCTGGTCCTCGCTCATCCTTGCAATGTTGGATTACCCGGCCCTGATCAGAACCATGGTTGCTGCGCTTGCCCCGGCTTTTGCCCGGGGCAGCTTGCGCAGGGCAGACAGGACTCGAACCTGCAACCTGCGGTTTTGGAGACCGCTGCGCTACCAATTGCGCCACTACCCTATGGAGTGAATTCCACGTTTTACGGCGAACACCAGCCTGTTACTGGGGCGCACGCCATCATCCGTGTTTCAACACCGGTGAACCAGTCTACGCAACAACTTCGCGTTCGTCGAACCAGCCCATTTCCGGCCCTCCCCGCTGCCCGGCCTGAGGTGGACTGGCACGCAGTCACAATTCAAATCCGGCAACCCGGAGGGTCCGGTGAACAGCATAGAGTAGAACTCGTCGAATCCCACATTCCAGCCGCCAGGCTGCACAGCGAAGAACGGACCTGCCATGTCTGCCGCCCGCGTTTCCCAGCGCATATCCGCAATTGCCGAATCCGCCACCCTTGCCGTTGATGCCAAGGCGAAGGCGCTGAAGGCAGCGGGGCGGCCGGTTATTGGTTTCGGTGCGGGTGAGCCGGACTTTCCCACCCCCGACTACATCGTCCAGGCAGCTGTTGAAGCTGCAGGCCAGCCGAAGTACCACCGCTATTCCCCTGCCGGCGGGCTTCCGGAGCTGAAAAAGGCCATCGCCGAGAAGACCCTGCGGGACTCGGGCTACGTCGTCGATCCGTCCCAGGTCCTGGTGACCAACGGCGGCAAGCAGGCGGTCTACAACACCTTCGCTACCCTGGTGGATCCGGGCGACGAGGTCATCGTGCCCAGCCCGTTCTGGACCACCTACCCGGAGGCCATCCGGCTCGCGGGCGGGGTCCCCGTTGAGGTCTTCGCCGGCCCCGAACAGGACTACCTGGTGACGGTTGACCAGCTTGAGGCGGCCGTCACGGACAAGACGAAGATCCTGCTGTTCGTTTCGCCGTCCAACCCCACCGGTTCTGTCTACTCTCCTGAGCAAGTGGCAGAGATTGGCAGGTGGGCCGCGTCCAAGGGCCTGTGGGTAGTCACGGACGAGATCTACGAGCACCTCACCTACGACGGCGTTCCCTTCACTTCCATCGCCACCGCCGCCCCTGAACTGGGCGACAAGGTAGTCATCCTCAACGGTGTGGCCAAGACCTACGCCATGACCGGCTGGCGCGTCGGCTGGATGATCGGCCCGGCCGACGTCATCAAGGCCGCCACCAACCTGCAGTCCCACGCCACGTCCAACGTCTCCAACATCATGCAGATTGCGGCCCTCGCCGCGGTGTCCGGACCGCTGACCGCCGTGGACGAGATGAAGGTAGCGTTTGATCGCCGCCGCAAGGCGATCGTCGCGGGCCTGAACGCCATCGATGGAGTGGAGTGCCCGACGCCGAAGGGCGCCTTCTACGTTTACGCGGACGTCCGCGCGTTGCTGGGCAAGCAATTCCCGACGACGTCCGGCACCGCGGCGCCGCAGACCTCCGCCGAACTGGCGGCCCTGATCCTCGACGAGGTTGAGGTGGCCGTGGTTCCCGGTGAGGCGTTCGGCCCCTCCGGTTTCCTTCGCCTCTCCTACGCCCTGGGCGACGACGACCTGACCACCGGCGTGCAGCGGCTGCAGGACTTCCTGGGCAAGGCCCAGTAGGACGCTCTATCACCTGACGCGGGAAAAACCTGGACGCTCTATCACCTGACGCAATAAAACCCGGACGCTCTATCACTCACCTCAGGAGAGTGATAGAGCGTCCGTGTTTAAGGCGCATCTAGTGATAGAGCGTTTGGAAATAAGCGACAGCAACTGAGAGAGCGTCCGGGGGTGGTTAGAGGAGGCGGCGCTCGGCGGCCCACTTGGTAAGCTCGTGCCGGCTGGAGAGCTGCAGCTTCCGCAGCACCGCGGAGACGTGCGTTTCCACCGTCTTGATGCTGATGAACAGCTCCTTGGCCACTTCCTTGTAGCTGTACCCGCGCGCGATGAGGCGCATGACCTCCAGTTCCCGGGCGGAGAGCCTGTCCAGTTCGTCGTCAGCGATGTCAGCCGGAGCCGTGCCAAACGCGTCCAAAACAAAGCCTGCCAGCCGCGGTGAGAAGACGGCGTCTCCCCCGGCAACCCGGTAGACGGCGTCAGTAATATCCGCTCCGGAAATGGTCTTGGTGACGTAGCCCCGGGCCCCGGCCCGGATCACCGCCACAACGTCCTCTGCCGCGTCCGAGACACTAAGGGCGAGGAACCGCGTGGTGGACAGCAGGGCAGCTGAACCGGCAATGACTTCCCTGCCGCCGCCACCCAGGCCGCCGGGCAGGTGCACGTCCAGCAGCACCACGTCCGGCCGCTCCTGCGCAATCACGGCGATGGCCTGCTCCACCGTGGCTGCCTCGCCCACCACCTGGATGCTCGGGTCCAGGTCAGCCTTCAACCCGGAGCGGAAAATCGCGTGGTCATCCACGAGCACCACGCGGACAGACTTTCCGGCCCCGGGCGTCCCGTTGCCGGTTCCCTGCATCGAATTCATGGCCTTCCTTCCCTAGTGGCCGGCTGCACCCTGTCTGGCTGCACCGGCGGAACCTTCTCCGGCTGCGCAGCCGGAAAGCCCAGCCGCACCTCCGTACCGTCGCTGGTGCTGATGATGGTGGCACTGCCGCCGTGCCGGTTCATCCGGCCGATGATGGACTCCCGCACGCCCAGCCGGTCTTCCGGGACGTTCCGAAGTTCGAAGCCCGGGCCGCGGTCCTTGATGAAGACTTCGGCACGCCCACCCGATACCTCCAGGTAGACCGAGACCGTGCCTCCGCCGTGGCGGGAGGCATTTAGCATGGCCTCACGGCTGGCGTGGATCAAGGCCGCGTGGCCCTCGGTGACGGCGGTATCCCCCACGCTGACCACGTCCACCGCGTTGCCCAGCAGGTCCTCCACTTCCGCGGCCACGGCCTTGATCCGGTCGGACAACTGCCCGGCATCCTTGCCCGGGTCATCGAACAGCCAGCTCCGGAGTTCCCGCTCCTGTGCGCGGGCGAGGCGGACGACGTCGTGTTCGTTGGCCGCGCGCCGCTGGATCAGTGCAAGCGTCTGGAGCACCGAATCGTGAAGGTGCGCTGCGATTTCCGCGCGCTCGGTTTCGCGGATGCGGCCGGCCCGCTCGGCCTCAAGGTCCCGCCAAAACTTCAGCCCCCACGGGAGCAGGACCAGCACCACCCCGCCAAGAACGGCGACGGACGCCAGCAACGCCAACCAGGTTTGTTCCCATGAACCGGAGCCGGACACCATGACCAGCACGCCGGCCACCACCAACGCCAGCCCGGCCACGAGCCGTGCCCAACCCCCGGCCTGGTTAGCTTTGGTCTTGTCCACGAGGCCTGCACGCCGGGTCTCATCGAGCTGCATCCACGCTATGGATGCGCCGCCTAGAACAGCAGCGGCCGGAATCAGGGTTCCCAAGGGAACGTCCACGCCCAGCAACTGCGCAGTCAGGATGCCCGCCACCAGCAGCAGCGCCACGCCGAGCAGGATCTCCTTCGCGTACCGCATGTCCTGGAGCCGGAGCCACGGCGGAGGTGCCGCTTCCGCAGCCGGCCTGTCATCGCCGGGCCCGCCGGCTCCACCGGCGGCAGCGCCCGCGCCCGCATGGGCGGTGCCCCTGCCGTCGTCGGACCTTCCCGGCGCACGGCTCACGGCGGGAGCGATGGGCGACGCCGGGCGGCGCCCCTGCCGTCGTGCGCTTTCATACGCGGTGGGGACCATGATCCACAGCCAGGCGTAAAAGACGACGCCTATCCCACCGGCGAAGGACGCAAGCACCATCACCAGGCGTACGGTGTTCACCGGCAGCCCAAGATGCACAGCCAGGCCGGAGCAAACACCCGCGATGATCCGGTCGCTGCGGCGGACCAGTGGCGGGCGTTCGGGGGCGGATGTCATGGATCAATCCAAGCACGGATCAGGCTCCCCTGAACGCGCTGCAAGCCTGAACCGGGGGCCTCTCAGGGACAGTTCAGGGTGTCCCCCAGTAGAGGCCGCGGCACCCCGGACGGGAGGATCGAAGCATGAACCCGCACACTCCCACCCCCAACGACAGCACGCCGACGGAGCCCCCTGCCAACCGGGGAAATGAAAACCCAACAGAGCCCCTTCCCAGGCGGGAAAACCGCACTGAGCCCCTGCTGCCGCCGCCATTGCCCTCTGCGTCATCAAAGGAATCCACTCACGGATCAACGAGTGAATCAGCAAGTGAACCGCACCGGGAATCCGCCGGGGACTACCCGCACCAGCCGCGGCCCCAGGATCCAGGCCCTAACGATCCGCCACCCCGGATTCCCCCGGTGCAGGACGGCCCGGCCGCCGGAAACTACTCCTACCCGGGCGCGCCAAACCAGCAGACTGATTTCTTCACCTGGGTCCGCAGCCAGGGAATCACCCGCGGCCAGGACCGTTGGGTGGGGGGCGTCTCCAGCGGTATCGCGCAGCGCATGGGAATCGACCCGCTGATCGTCCGCGGCGTCTTCATCATCCTTGCCCTCTTCGCCGGCATCGGCGTGCTCTTCTACGGCCTGGCATGGGCCTTCCTGCCCGAGCCTGATGGCAGGATCCACGTCCAGGAAGCCGGCGCAGGCCAATGGACCAGTGGCATGACGGGTTCCCTGATCACCGTGGTGCTTGGATTCAGCGGCCTGGGCAACGGCTTCTGGGGCTGGAACAACCACGGCTTCGGTTTCTTCCTCTGGACTGTGTTCTGGGTCGGCGGCACCATCTACCTGATCTCCTACCTGGTTCAGCGGAACAAAACCGCTGCGGGAACTCCGCGGGGTGCAGCCGCGTCCGGCACCACGGCCTACTCAACGGGCGCCACCGGTACAACAGCTCCGCCCTTTTCGGATGTCGCAGGCAGCGGCCCGTTCAGCGGCAACCCGTACGGAACCAGCGGGTCCGGCGGTGCGGGATGGGGCGCCGGAGGATATGGCGGCAGCAGCCCATCACCTGTTCCGCCGCCCGCAGCCAAGGTGCGGCCCACCGGGCCCGGTGCCCCCGCCGTCGCCATCACCGCCGGCACCGCCCTGCTGGCGGGTGCCGGACTGAAGGCGCTGGATCTCACGAACGTCATCGACCTGGGCGATGCAGCCAACGCCATCGCGTGGGCCAGCGCCGCAGCCGTGCTCGGCATCGGCATCGTCCTTCTGGGCCTCCGCGGCAGGACCTCGGGCATCCTCTCGTTCTTCGCGGTGGCAGCCCTCATCACGGGAGGAATCTTCAACGTCGTGGGCAACAATGGGGAGCGCGTCCGGTTCCAGGACTTCGACTGGACACCAACGAGCATCCAGCAGGCAAGCGACGGGTTCGACATCACCGCCGGCAGCGGAACCGTGGACCTGACGGAGCTGGCCCTCGAGGCCCCGCTTGAATCGGAAGTGCGCGTCCCGCTGGACATCACGGCCAGCAACGTCACGGTGCTCATCCCGGATGAGGTGCCCGTGCAGGTCAGGGCAGACATGACCCTCGGCAACCTGAACGAACACGGGGACCAGCGTGGAGGCATCACCACCCGCGAAAGCAGCTACAACACCGACAAGCCCGGCAGCCACCTGGTGATCCAGATCAACGGCACCGTCAGCAACGTCACCATCCAGGAAGGTAACTGACATGAGCAGCGAAACACCGGCTCCGGACCCCTACGCTCCGGGAAGCACGACGGCGGGAGGTGACTCCCCGGCCCCAGCTTCCGGAGCGCGGGTAGGAACCATCGTCTGGGGCCTGATAGTCCTGGCCCTCGCCGCCCTGATCATCATCGCGCAGCTCGGCATCGTCACCCTGAACGGGACATATGTCCTGATCGGGCTCATGATCGGGGCAGGCGCGGCGCTGGTGGTCGGGGGACTCCTATCGGCCCGAAAACGTGACAATGGCACCACAAAAGGGAAATCTTAAGCCATGGACAAGTTCTTCAGCATCGTCAGGGGCACAGGCCTGAAACGCGGACCGCAACGCATCCTGGGCGGCGTTCTCGGCGGAATCGCAGCAAAGCTCAACGTGGATGTTGCCTACGTCCGCATCGCGTTCCTCCTCTTTTGCCTCCTCCCCGGCCCGGCCTTCGTCTTCTACCTCCTCGCCTGGGCCATCCTGCCGGACCAGCGGAACGTCATTCCGCTGCAGACTTTCCTTGAACGGCGGTCTCTGAACCGCCCGTAAACCCCATCGGAAGACCGCCGGGACAAGGGCCCCGCTCCTGCTACTTGGAGCGGGACCCTTGTGTAACCGGTTTGTGTCGTACCCCACACACCGCACTAGACTCTATGTGAGCTCAGCGTGGCGCTCTGCCTGTAAACCCTCTTCCCAGGATTTGAGCGAGACATGAAAATTGGAATCCTTACCAGCGGTGGCGACTGCCCCGGATTGAACGCCGTGATCCGCGGCGCCGTCCTTAAAGGCATAGCCATCCACGGCCACGAATTCGTCGGTTTCCTGGACGGATGGCGCGGCGTTGTTGAGGGCGACATCATCGACATCCCGCGGACCATGGTCCGCGGGATCGCCAAGCAGGGCGGCACCATCCTCGGCACCTCCCGCACCAACCCGTTCGACAACGGCGGCGGACCCGAGGTCATCAAGGCCCACATGGACCGCCTGGGCATCGATGCCATCATCGCCATCGGCGGTGAGGGAACCCTGGCGGCTGCCAAGCGCCTCACCGACGCCGGGCTGAAGATCGTCGGTGTTCCCAAGACGGTGGACAACGACCTCGATGCCACCGACTACACCTTCGGCTTCGACACCGCAGTGCAGATCGCCACCGAAGCCATCGACAGGCTCAGGACCACCGGCGAGTCCCACCACCGCTGCATGATCGCCGAAGTGATGGGCCGGCACGTGGGCTGGATCGCGCTGCACGCGGGCATGGCAGCAGGCGCGCACGCCATCCTCATCCCCGAGCAGAAGGTCAGCATCGACCAGATCACCGAATGGGTGAAGGAAGCCCACGCCCGCGGCCGCGCGCCGCTGGTGGTAGTGGCCGAAGGCTTCGTGCCCGAGCACATGGAAACCCCGCACTCCGAGCGCGGCCTGGACACCTTCGGCCGCCCCCGCCTGGGCGGCATCGCAGACCAGCTCGCCCCCGAACTGGAAGCCCGGACCGGCATCGAAACACGCGCCACCATCCTGGGCCACATCCAGCGCGGCGGCGTCCCCTCCGCCTTCGACCGGGTCCTGGCCACCCGGCTGGGCATGGCCGCCATCGACTCCGTAGTGGAGGGGTATTGGGGCACCATGGTGGCGCTCAAGGGCACGGACATCGAGCACGTGGGCTTCCAGGCAGCACTTGGACAGCTCAAGACTGTCCCGCAAAAGCGCTACGACGAAGCCGCCGTCCTCTTTGGCTGAGCAGTCCTGCCTGGCCGTGGTGTCCTGTTCGGCTGGGTCTGCTGTCCGTCCTAGGCTGGGAGCATGACACTAGACCCCGGTTCCGCCGCCATCATCCAGCTTGCCTGGGCACGGCGCCTGGGCCTGGAGGACAACGCTTTCAGCTCAGCACTGGCGAGCGGACAACGGATTGTGCGTGCCGACGAGTCAGTACGCACCGTGGAGTTCATCCGGCTGTTCGGCAGCTCCGCCCTGGTGGGTCCGCAGTGGATCATCGACGCCGCTGCCGACATTCCGGACGAGGAAATGGCGCAGCACGTCACACTCCTGACCCTCACCCGGTCCCACGGCGGCCACGGCCTGGGCGCTGCGGCACTCTTCTTCGCGGATGACCTGCCCGTCAAGCAGCCGGCAGAGGACATGACCGTCTCCCACGGCAACCCGGAGACGATCGAGCTTGAAAGCCGGTGCCCGCCGGACGACGTCAACGAGGTTGGCTTGTCGGACCTGGAGAACCGCTACACAATTGTCCAGGAGATTGACGGCCAAAGGGTGCCGCTGGCCTGCGGTGCGTATGCGGAGTGGGAAGGGCTGCTGGCCCACCTGGGTGTCCTGGTGGATCCGGAATGGCGCCGGCAGGGCCTGGGAACACTGGCTGCATCCATCGCCGCCCATGAAGCACTGACGGCAGGGCTTACCCTGCAGTGGCGGACCGACGTCAGCAATACCGGCTCACTGGCGCTGGCCCGGAAGCTGGGATTGTCAGCTGGCGGAATCCAGACCAGCGTCCACCTTGGCTGACAGCGCCTTGCCTGACCGGGCAGCTTCGCCGCGCCCGCCCCAGCCGTCAACGGGCTGAGGTTTAGCGAAAAACAGCGCCACCGCGGCCCCCACCAGGACCACCGCGGCGGGCAGCAGGATCGACTGGCCCATCGCCGTCGAAAATCCGCTGTGCAGGGCCTCCGGCAGCGTGCCGGTCAGGGCCATCCCCTCACCCGCTGCTCCCGCCTGTCGGCCCGCGGGCAGCTCGGCAGCCAGGCGTGCCTGGATGAGCACGGCAATGGCGGCGCTGCCCAGCACTGCGCCAAACTGGCGGGTGGTGTTGTAGACGCCCGAACCTGCTCCGGCCTGCCGCGGCGGAAGGTTCCTGGTTGCGGTGGTGCTCAGGGGAGCCCAGATACCGGCGTTTGCAAAGCCAAGGACGGCGCTCGGCAACAGGAACATCAGGATGGGCGTGCCCGGATGCATAAGGGCGGAATTCCACACCAGCGCCGCGGCCATGAGCACCAGGCCTCCCGCGGCCAGGTACTTGGGGTTGACCCGGTCCACGATCTTTCCCACCACCGGCGCCAGACCGCCGGAGATCACCGCCATGGGCACCATCAGGAGCGCGGACTGGGTGGGAGTCAGGCCGCGGACCATTTGATAGTAAAAGATCAGCGGCAGGCCGAATGCGGTCACCGTGAAGCCCACCGCAGTGATCCCGATGTTGGCGAGGGAAAAGTTCCGGTCCCGGAACAGTCCCAACGGCAGGAGCGGCTCGCCCCTGTTAAACCGCTGCCACAGCCCGAACGCGGCCAGCACGGCAACCCCTGCAATAATGAGTCCCCACACGCTGACCGGCCCGGCAATGGTGCCCCAGTTGTAAGTCTCGCCTTCCTGGATTCCGAAAACGAGCAGGAACAGTCCGACGGCGCTGAGCACGACGCCGGGGATATCGAACCTGTGCGGGTGGGTGCTGAGGTTAGGGACGTTCCGCAGCACCAGGATGAAGCCTGCGACGCCGATGGGCAGGTTGATGAAGAAGATCCACTGCCAGCCAAGGCCGTCCACCAGGAGGCCGCCCAGGATGGGGCCCACTAACGTGGCCATGCCGGCCGTGGCGCCCCAGATGGACATAGCCGCACCGCGCCGGTCCGGCGGGAAGATACGGGTAATGACGGCCATGGTCTGGGGCGTCATGATCGCGGCTCCGAGACCCTGCAGTACGCGGGCCGCGATGAGGGTTTCCACGTTCATGGACAGCCCACACCACAGCGAAGCCAGGGTGAATACCACCAGCCCTGTGAGATAAAGCTTCTTGGGTCCGAAGCGGTCTCCCAGCCTGCCGGTGATCAGCAGGGGGACGGCGTAGGCCAGGAGGTAGGCGCTGGTCACCCAGATCACCGAGTTGATGTCAGCGCGGAGGGCCTCCATGATCCGCGGGTTCGCCACGGACACGATGTTTGTGTCCAGCAGGATCATGAAGAACCCGATCACCAGCGACCACAGGGCCGGCCAGGGCTTTGCTACGTTTTCCACTCGGCCATCCTTCACGGGGTGTCGGCTGCCGGGCGGAACCCGGCGAAACTAACCCAGGAGATCGAGGATCTCCTGGCGGGCGAACATTTGCGCGGCGGCCCGGGCAGACGGGGTACCGGCGTCAGGATCGGCCCCGGCGTCCAGCAGGACGCGGGCCACGTCGGGGTAACCCTTGAACGCGGCCCCGGCCAGCGGAGTCTGGGCCCGGTCATTGGTGCCGCCGGCGTCGGCGCCATGCTGAAGCAGCAGCTGAACGGTCTCGGCATGGCCATGGTAGGCGGCCAGCATCAGAAGCGAGTCACCGGCGGCGTTCGTCAGGGTGGCGGGAGCCCCCGCCTCCAGATAGGCACGCAGCAGCGCGGTATTCCCCTCCCTGGCAGCCTGGAAGAGCGTCTCCGCCAGGGCCAGCGTCTCGTCGCCGGGCCCTGCCGTTGGATTGGAGGTGTTGTCGGTCATGCGCGTGGCCCCTTGAGGAATCCGGTCTGGCGCCCCACGACCTGGCCGGCGTCAGGGGCAACAATGATTTCCTGGGCGGCAGGATAAGGCTCATCACCATCCAGGACCGTCAGTATTTCATCCGGGCCGACGGAACGCTTTATGACTGCCAGGGCAACCGGGCCCATCTCGTAGTGCTGGGCCACGGAGGTGACTGTTCCTACCTTCCGCTCCCCCAGCAGGACCGGACTTCCGGCCTGGGGCAGCGTGTGCTGCGAACCGTCCAGCTGCAGGAAGACGAGCCGGCGGGGCGGGTGCCCGAGGTTGTGGACACGCGCGATCGTTTCCTGCCCCTTGTAGCAGCCCTTGGCAAGGTGGACGGCCGTGCGGAGGAGGTCCAGTTCGTGCGGAATGGTCTTGTCGTCCGTCTCGGCACCGATCCTTGGCCGCCAGGCAGCCACCCGCAGCGCTTCCGCCGCGAGCGTTCCCGCGAGCGTCCGCTCGGCCACCCTCTGCTCCAGCTCGGCGGCGGGCACCAGGTATTCGAACCAGGGGCGTTCCAGCCCGGGGTGACTTCCCTCCGGAACAGTCGCGTAGGAGTACCCGCCCGCCCCCACGTGCGGCCACGGATCCTGCCAGAACAGCAGGTCCTGCCACTCGGGCACAGCCTTGGTGCTGCCGATGACCCCCCAGTCCGCCGAAACATCGGCGATTTCCACCCGCAGCATGAACTTCATCCTGTTGAGGAACCCTGCCAGCGGTGCGGCCTCGGCGGCCTCGACAATCAGCCAGGTGGTCCCGCCGTCATCAATCACGCGGGCATCAAAGTCGATCCTGCCCTGGACGCTCAGGAGGAGCAGTTCGCTGGATTCACCCGGGCGGAGGCCGGCAACCTGCTGCGAGGAAAGGGTGTTGAGCCAGCTCAGGCGGTCCGGACCGGCCACCGTGACCACGCCGCGGTGGGAGAGGTCGACGACGGCGGTTCCGGCCGCGAGGGCGCGCTGCTCCCGGAGGGGCTCACCGTAGTGGGCGGCGACGCCGGCGTCCGCGCCGGCCGCCTCGACGGCGCCAGGGCGCGACAACAGGGGGCTGGGAGTAGTCATATTGAGTAGAAGTCCTTGGGGCTCAGCAGTATTCCGGGTTTTCGCGACAAGGCCGGTTTGGGGCCTGCAAATGTCCCCAATCAGTACCGGGAGGAGTCAGGACACTCTCTTAAGGAAGGCTGAGGCGTGCGCTTCCAGGCCCTTGCCTTCCTTGCCGCCCACGGCTACGTCCCAACGCCAAAGGAGGTTGCCGTCCACCAGGCCGAAGATCCGGGTGGCGGCACTGTAATCCTTCGAATGGCTGCCGCGCATCACCATGTCCGTGGTGAGCTGGATCTGCGGGCCTTTAATCTGCCCGTAGTACAGCTCGGAAATGCCGCCTGGGTGCGAGATGGACACCGAGATGTCGAAGCCGCCCTCGCTGTTGCGCAGCGCCTCCACCTCGTCCGCGCTCTTGAGCGCTGGAACGATATCCGCGGGGATAAGGCCCGGACCGCCGTCGGCATCAAGCTGCTTGCGCTCAAGCGCCCAGAAGCCGGTCTCGACGGTGAGCGGCCGCAGGCGCGTGCCGTCGTCGTCGGTCAGCCAGCTCTCTGCGCGGTACTGAAGGTAGGGCAGCCCGTTGTGGGTAAAGGACACGTGCTGCATGAAGTGCTCGGAGTCCTCGTCCCCGCTGCCAAGGCGGCCGCGGCCCTCCCACTCACCAATGAGCCAGGAAAGCGGAACAAGTTCCGGGGTCAGATCTGTCGGAATCTCAATGGGCACAGCAATTACCTCTGGAAACGGCTAGCTCCGGAAATTGGAGGTCTACTTCTGGCCTTTGAAGAGGCGGTAGACCACAAAGCCGGCAAACCAGGCCATGGCGAGGCTGGCGATGCCGAGCAGGACAAGGAAGAAGATTTCAAAAGCAAGTACGGACATGATGCCATCCTAACGCGTTAGTAGATGAGTAGTTTGTCTATGAAGTAGGCAAGCGATCCCACCGCTGCAACAGGGGCAAGGCCCATGCTCAGGGCCGCAGGAATGTTCAGGGGCGCGCCGCGGAGGGTGGCAAGCCGGCGGAAGCTCGCCAGCACTGCCCCCACCACCACGCCGAAGACGACGGCGGGCAGCACGGCGATATCCGACAAGACCAGCCCGGCCAGCGGCCCGGCCAGCCCTGCCATGACGATGCTGAGGGGCGCCACGATGCTGTCGGGCCAGCGGATCAGCCCGGCAAGCAGGGCCACCGCGGCACTGATGGCCGCCACGAGCAGCATCTCGCGGACGCCGTTGAAGCGCGCACCTGCTATCCATCCGGATCCCAGGCAAGCGAGCAGTACCCCTGCGCAGCACCCGAGCGTGGATTCCAGCCGCTGGGCCTGGCCGGTACCGCGGATCAACTGCACCACGAAGACCGCCATCATGCCCAGGGCAATGAACGAGGGGGTCCAGTCCAGGTATCCGGGTGCCGGCGTCCAGCCGGCAGCGACCGCGGCCCCGGCACCTGGCAGCGCAATTACGGCGGCCAAGGTCTTCTTGGCCGGAATACGAAGGAAGTGCGGCCAGCCGAAACCGATGGCGGCGGCGATGGCCACGGCCAGGGCCACCAGCGCCTCCCGCGACGTGTAGACACCGGCAACAATGGCGGCGAGGCCTGCCATTCCCGCAACCCCGATGGTCCAGGAGCCCAAAGACCGCGCAGGCGCCTGCAGCTCCGCGGTCATGCGGAGCCCGGCCTGGACTTAGTTTGTGCACTCACTGCGCTGCAATCCCATCCTGGCGTCGACCTGGAAAGGCGGGGCCGCTCTTCCCGGGAGGGCGTCGGGGCCCTGCCTCAATCCTGCCTTATATGAACCGCATATGTCGCAAAACGTACCCTTTTCGGGGCCGGATCCGTGGCTCCGGACACGCTGCCGGGTATACTCAAGGCTCAGCTACGCTCCCTGCTGAGGTGGCCGGCCGGCGCTTTACCCGTGGCCCGATACCGGAGCAGGAAGCCAGTACCGGCCGGTGAAAATCCGGTTCAGTCGCCCAATGATGCGCGGACGGCCCTTGGAGGAACAATGTCGCACATCCTGCTCTTGACGAACAGCACTGGCACTTCGGTGGACATCCTGCCTGCCTTGGAATTGCTGAACCACCGGGTCCATATTCTCCCTGCCGAGCCCACTGCGCTGCTGGAGACCGATCCCTGCGACATCGTCCTGTTGGACGCGCGCAAGGATCTGGTCGGTGCCCGCTCACTGACCCAGCTCCTTAAGGCGACAGGCCTCAGCGCCCCGCTGGTCCTTATCCTCACCGAAGGCGGCATGGCCGCCGTTTCCTCCGCCTGGGCAGTGGACGACATAGTCCTTGATTCCGCCGGTCCCGCGGAAGTGGAGGCCCGCATCAGGCTTTCCGTTGCGCGCGCGGTCCCGGAGCAGGAGGACGCGCCCACGGAGATCCGTGCCGCCGGCGTCATCATCGATGAGGCGAGCTATACCGCCCGCGTGAACGGCGCCCCTCTGAACCTGACCTTCAAGGAATTCGAGCTGCTGAAATACCTGGCGCAGCACCCGGGGCGCGTCTTCACCCGCCAGCAGCTGCTCACCGAGGTATGGGGCTACGACTATTACGGCGGCACCCGCACAGTGGACGTCCACGTCCGGCGCCTGCGCGCGAAGCTGGGGGCGGACCACGAGAACCTCATCAGCACCGTGCGCAACGTGGGATACCGCCTCACGCTGGTGCGCCAGCAGGAAGATGAGCTGACAGAGGCCTGAACCATCCTCCGCGCTTCCCGTATAGCCTTGCCTCATGACTCCAGCGCACCCTGAGAAGTGGCCTGTCCATGCTGAACGCGGCGGCGTTGACCGTCAGCTCCTGAAGGACTGCCGGGATCTCCTGGCCGCTGCGGAGGAATCAGACGGCAACCCCTCCATTTCCGAGCAGACCCTGGTGACCATGAAGGCCGGGGACAGCGGCGATCACTCGCTGATGACCCTGGCGCTGTATGCCCCGGACGAGGACTCAGACCCCGCCACCGGCCAGGACCTTGCCGGTTTCGCGGTGGTGGTGGAAGCACCGGACGGCACCGGAGTACTGGAAATCGCGGTGCACCCCAGCTACCGGAACCAGGGCGTGGCGGACCGCCTGGTGGGCGCCCTCAAGGACAGCCGAGGACTGGCCGGGTTGAAGGCCTGGTCCCACGGCAATCATGAAGCCGCGGCCGACCTCGCTGCCCGCTACGGCTTTGGCCCCATCCGTGAGCTGTGGAAAATGAGGCTGACGACGGCGGGTGCGGACCTTCCCGAGGTGGTGCTGCCGGAGGGGGTGTCACTGAGGGCCTTTGTCCCGGGCCGCGACGAGGACGCCTGGCTGGCGCTGAACCGGGCGGCTTTTGCCCACCATCCCGAGCAAGGGAGCCTGACGCGCGCCGACCTGGAGGCGCGGATGGCCGAGGACTGGTTCGACCCTGCAGGTTTCCTCCTCGCCGAGGACAGGGAGGGCCGGCTGCTCGGCTTCCATTGGACCAAAGTGCACCCCCGGCACGGCGCGCATCCTGCCATTGGTGAGGTTTACGCCGTGGGCGTGGCCCCCGAAGCGCAGGGCATGGGCCTTGGCAAGGCACTCACGGTAGCCGGCATCAAGTACCTCCAGGAACTGGGGCTGCACGCCGTCATGCTGTACACCGATGCTGATAATGCACCCGCTGTGGCGCTATACCGCCGGCTGGGGTTTACCCGGTGGGACATGGACGTCATGTATGGACCGGTGCCAGCGGGTTAGCCCCCTGGCTGACGTGGAGGGGACAGACGGGAAATCAGCGGGCTTGGGCGCAATGAATGCTTGTAAGGTTGAAGCAGAACCGCGCAGGCCGGAAGCGCCAGCATCAACGGCCAGGTAAAGGAGATGCCATGAACCCGGAACCTTCCGGAACAGCCACGTCCCAGGACGTTGCGGTGCCGGTGCGTGCCCGCTTCGGTTCGTCGGAGGTTCCGGCGTCACGGGCCACCCAGGACCGCATCGACATTCCCGAGTTCGCGCCCAACCTGCAGCCCGAAGGCGATATCCGGCCGGACCGCTTCCTCGACCGTGAGCTGAGCTGGCTTGCCTTCAACTCCCGGGTCCTGGAACTGGCCGAGGATCCCACCCTGCACCTGCTGGAACGCGTCAGCTTCCTCTCGATCTTCGCCTCCAACCTTGACGAGTTCTTCATGGTCCGCGTGGCCGGCCTCAAGCGGCGCATTGCCACCGGCCTGGCAGTCCCCTCCCCTGCCGGCCTCAGCCCGGTGGAGGTCCTTGAACAGATCAGCGAGGAAGCCCACCGGCTCCAGCAGCGGCACGCGCAGGTGTATGCGGAGCAAATCCGGCCCGCACTGGCGTACGAGCACATCCACCTGATGCAGTGGGATGAACTGGATGATGCTGCCCGGCAGCAGCTCAGTGTGATGTTCGCTGAAAAGGTGTTCCCCATCCTGACGCCCCTGGCGGTGGACCCGGCGCACCCGTTCCCCTACATTTCAGGCCTCTCGCTGAACCTCGCCGTGGTGGTGCGGAACCCCATCAGCGACAAGGAACTGTTCGCGCGCGTCAAGGTGCCGGACCAGTTGCCGCGCCTGATCTCCATTGATGGCCCGCGCGCAGGCGCCGTGCCCGGGCGCGTGGCCCGCTTCATTGCCTTGGAAGATGTCATCGCGGTGCACCTGGACAAGCTGTTCCCCGGCATGGAGGTCCTGGAACACCACACCTTCCGCGTTACCCGCAACGAGGACGTGGAGGTCGAGGAGGACGACGCCGAGAACCTCCTGCAAGCCCTCGAGAAGGAACTCCTGCGGCGACGCTTCGGCCCGCCGGTGCGGCTCGAGGTCACCAACGACATCAACCCCAACATCCGGGCGCTCCTGATCCGCGAACTGGGGGTGGAGGAATCGGAGGTGTACTCGGTACCGGCTCCCCTGGACCTCCGCGGACTGTCCGTTATCGCCGGGATCGACCGCGCGGACCTCCACTACCCCAAGCACGTCCCGCACACTTCCCGTTTCCTCAACGAGTCCGAAACGTCCAAGGCCGCCAACGTCTTCGCTGCCATGCGCCGCCGGGACATCCTGCTGCACCACCCCTATGACTCGTTCTCGACCTCCGTCCAGGCCTTCCTGGAGCAGGCCGCGGCCGATCCCAAGGTCCAGGCAATCAAGCAGACCCTCTACCGCACCTCCGGCGACTCTCCAATCGTTGACGCGCTGATCGACGCCGCGGAGGCCGGCAAGCAGGTACTGGCCCTGGTGGAGATCAAGGCCCGTTTCGATGAGCAGGCGAACATCTCCTGGGCACGGAAGCTTGAGCAGGCCGGCGTGCACGTGGTTTACGGCATTGTTGGCCTCAAGACCCACTGCAAGCTGTCCCTGGTGGTGCGTCAGGAGGTTGATGGGCTGCGCCGCTACTGCCACATCGGCACCGGCAACTACCACCCCCGGACGGCACGCTACTACGAGGACCTGGGCCTGCTGACTGCCAACGACCAAGTGGGCGAGGACCTGTCCAAGCTGTTCAACCAGCTCTCCGGCTACGCCCCGAAGTCCACTTTCAAGCGGCTGCTGGTGGCACCGCGCTCCGTGCGCTCGGGACTGATCGACCGCATTGAGACCGAGATCCGCAATGCCCGCGCGGGAATACCCGGCCGCGTGCAGATCAAGGTGAACTCCATGGTGGACGAGGCCATCATCGATTCCCTGTACCGTGCCTCTCAGGCGGGCGTCAAGGTGGACGTGGTGGTCCGCGGCATCTGCTCCCTCCGCCCGGGAGTGCCGGGCCTCAGCGAGAACATCACCGTCCGCTCCATCCTGGGCCGGTTCCTGGAACACTCCCGCGTGTTCGCCTTCGCCAATGCCGGGGACCCCGTGGTGTACATCGGCTCGGCGGACATGATGCACCGCAACCTGGACCGCAGGGTGGAAGCACTGGTCCAGCTGGCCAGCGCCGATGACATCAACTATGTCCTTGACCTGCTGCGGCGCTACATGGCTCCGGGAACCTCCAGCTGGCACCTGGACCACGAGGGAAACTGGAGCCGGCACCACCTTTCCGACGACGGCAGACCTCTTGAGGACGTCCAGTCCTTTCTGCTGGCGTCCCGCCCCCGGCAGCGCAGCCTGAGCCGCCGGTAAAGGGCCACTGTTTTGTCGAGCGACGTTGAAGCCACTGTCCTGTCGAGCGATGCACTCGTAGCAGACCAGACAGACCATCCGGGGGAACCAGTAGCAGTAACGGCTGCCGGAGCGCTGCCCTGGCGGGTGGTGAAGGACCGGCTTGAAGTGCTGCTGATCCACCGGCCGCGCTATGACGACTGGTCATGGCCGAAGGGCAAGATAGACGACGGCGAAACCATCCCTGAGTGCGCTGTCCGGGAAATTCAGGAGGAGATCGGGCTTACGGCGCAGCTGGGTATCCCGCTGCCGCCCATCCACTACCACGTGCCGTCCGGGCTCAAGGTGGTCCACTACTGGGCCGTCAAGGTGAACGGAGCAAGGCTGCTGCCGGACGGCAAGGAGGTGGACAGCCTGATGTGGTGCCTCCCCGAAAAGGCGGCGTCACTGCTGTCCAATCCCTCCGACGTCGTCCCCCTGAAGGCCCTGCAGGAAGCGCACAGGCGCGGGGAGCTGGATACGTGGCCGCTCCTGGTTCTCCGTCACGCCAAGGCCAAGCCGCGCTCATCCTGGAGCAAGGCTGAAGGCGAACGCCCCCTCGCCGCCACCGGAACACGGCAGGCGAAGGCTGTGAGCAGGCTTCTGCATGCCTGGAAACCGCTGCGGGTGGTGACCAGTCCCTGGCTGCGGTGCGTCGCAACCGTCGCCCCCTATGCAAAAGCCGCGGGCGCGAAGGTGAAGCTCGCAGAGGCGCTTACCGAACACCGGCATCAGCGCAGCCCCAAGAAAACTGCAGCCGTCATCGAGGCGCTTTTCGACAAGCAGCGCGCGGTGGCCGTCTGCACGCACCGCCCGGCGCTTCCCACGGTGTTCGGGCAGCTCGCCCACCACATGTCCCCGCACCTGCGCATCCTCCTGCCGGCGAAGGAGCCCTATCTGTCGCCGGGCGAGCTGGTGGTGTGCCACGTGGCGCCCGGCGGACGGAAGAGGATCGTCGCGGTGGAGCAGTTCAAGCCGTTTGACGACTGACCCCGGCCGGGGTCCGGTTCCCGGACGCCCGGCCCAAGCCGGATAGACTTGGGGCGTGAGCATCCCAACTCCCTATGAAGACCTCCTGCGCGATGTCCTGGCTGCCGGCACGCATAAAGCGGACCGCACCGGCACCGGAACCACCAGCGTTTTTGGCCGCCAGATGCGTTTTGACCTGGGCAAAAGCTTCCCGCTGATCACCACCAAGCGCGTGCACTTCAAATCCGTGGCGGTGGAACTCCTGTGGTTCCTGCGCGGCGACACCAACATCAAGTGGATGCAGGACCAGGGCGTCACCATCTGGAACGAATGGGCTGACGAGGACGGGGACCTGGGACCCGTCTACGGCGTCCAGTGGCGCAGCTGGCCCACGCCTGACGGCGGGCACATAGACCAGATCGCGGAACTCATCGAAAACCTAAAGTGCAACCCGGACTCCCGCCGGCACATTGTGTCCGCCTGGAACGTCTCGGAACTTCACGACATGGCGCTGCCCCCATGCCACGCGTTCTTCCAGTTCTACGTGGCCGGCGGCAGGCTCTCCTGCCAGCTGTACCAGCGCTCCGCAGACATGTTCCTGGGCGTGCCCTTCAACATCGCCTCCTACGCACTGCTGACCTGCATGGTGGCCCAGCAGGTGGGTCTGGAACCC
Organism: Pseudarthrobacter sp. NamB4; assembly: GCF_005796185.1. Lineage (GTDB taxonomy): Bacteria > Actinomycetota > Actinomycetes > Actinomycetales > Micrococcaceae > Arthrobacter. Next base: position 203,915 of record NZ_VAHM01000004.1, on the reverse strand, counting down.
GGCGAGTTCATCTGGACCGGAGGTGACGTGCACATCTACGAGAACCACATGGACCAGGTCCTCAAGCAGCTGGAGCGGGAACCCTATGAGTACCCGCAGCTGAAGATCACCCGGAAGCCGGCGTCGATCTTCGACTACACCCTGGAGGACTTCGACGTGGTGGGCTACAAGCACCACCCCACTATTAAGGCGCCGATCGCTGTATGAGCACCGATTACTCCACCGATCCGCAGTCCTTCACGGAGGAATTGGCAGCCTCCGTCACTGGCGTTGGCCTGATATGGGCCCAGACCCCTGACGGCGTCATCGGCAAGGACGGGGACATGCCCTGGCATCTGCCGGAGGACCTCAGGCACTTCACCAAACTGACCATCGGGCACCCGGTGATCATGGGCCGCAAGACCTGGCTGTCCTTCCCGGAGAAGTACCGGCCCCTTCCCGGGCGAACGAACATTGTCATTACCCGGCAGAGAAGTTGGGCCGACACACCCGAGGCGGAGGGCGCCGTCGTGGTTCCTTCGCTGGATGACGCCCTGCTCGAATCGCAGTTCGTCGACGGGGGCGACACCGTCTGGATCCTGGGGGGCGGCGAGATCTTCCGCCAGTCCACCGCCCTCGCCAACGTCGCGGTGGTCACCACCATCGATGTAAAGGCCGACGGCGACACGTTCGCTCCAGAGCTTGGCACCAGTTGGGAGGCTACCGTCTCCGTACCGCCGGACGGCTGGTTGACGGCCGCCAACGGCACCCGCTACCGATTCACCAAGTGGTCAAGGACTGAGGGCTAGGAATGTTGAAGAAACCGGAAACCCTCTTCGTCCTGGGTTACATGCTGCTCCCCCTGCTGGCGCTGCTCTCCGCGATTGTTGGGCTCACCATGATTCTGGGCGGCAACAAGATCGCCGGCGCCATCGTGCTGGTGGTGGTGACGCAGGTCTTCGCGTTCGGGGCGTTCTTCGCGCTGCGGGCACGCAAAGCAGCTGTTGTGGAGGAATCGAAACGGGGCTAGCCGCTCGGCGCACCGGGGAGGCCGGTCGATTGAGGGCCATGCACGGCATCCAGGCCTGGCGGGAGTGACGTAACCGACTGCGCCCTGGCGGTTGCGGCGTCTAAAATAGTCCAATGACTACAGCAGCTACCCCTTCCGTCGGCCTGGTCGGATGGCGCGGCATGGTCGGTTCCGTCCTGATGCAGCGCATGCAGGACGAGGGCGACTTCGCCAACATCAACCCGGTGTTCTTCTCCACTTCCAACGCGGGAGGTGCCGCGCCTTCCTTCGCCGAAGGCGCCGGCAAGCTCGAAAATGCGTTCGATGTCGATACGCTGGCCAAGCTGCCCATTATTGTCACCGCACAGGGTGGCGACTACACCAAGCAGGTTCACGGTGAGTTGCGCAGCCGCGGCTGGGACGGCCTCTGGATCGATGCCGCCTCCACACTGCGCATGAACGACGACTCCATCATCGTGCTGGACCCGATCAACCGCGACGTTATCGACAAGGGCCTGGTCAACGGCACCAAGGACTTCATCGGCGGCAACTGCACGGTCTCCTGCATGTTGATGGGCCTCGGCGGCCTGTTTAAGAACGGACTGGTGGAGTGGGGCACCTCCATGACCTACCAGGCTGCCTCCGGCGGCGGCGCCCGGCACATGCGCGAACTGCTCAGCCAGTTCGGCACGCTCAACGCCGAGGTCAGCACGGAACTGGACGACCCGGCGTCGGCCATCCTGGATATCGACCGCAAGGTCCTGGCCCACCAGCGCACGGAAATCGACGCCACCCAGTTCGGTGTTCCCCTGGCTGGCTCCCTGATCCCCTGGATTGACGCGGACTTGGGCAACGGCCAGTCCAAGGAAGAATGGAAGGCCGGGGTTGAGACCAACAAGATCCTGGGCACTTCCGACGAGAACCGCGTCATCATGGACGGCCTCTGTGTCCGCATCGGTGCCATGCGCTCCCACTCCCAGGCGCTCACCCTCAAGCTCCGCGAAGACCTGTCCGTCGCCGAGATCGAAAAGCTCCTGGACGAGGACAACCAGTGGGCGAAGGTGGTTCCCAACACCAAGGAGGCCTCCATGGCCGAACTGACCCCCGTGGCCGCCTCCGGCACCCTGGACATCCCCGTAGGCCGCATCCGCAAGATGGAGATGGGCCCGCAGTACATCAGCGCCTTCACCGTGGGCGACCAGCTCCTCTGGGGCGCCGCCGAGCCGCTGCGCCGCATGCTGAACATCGCCACCGGGAACCTGTAACCCGCAGGTTCCTTACGACGGCCCTGTCCCGCGTAACCGTTGCTGACCGGCACCGGGCTAAGCGGGGCAGGGCCGGCTGCGTTTAACACCCTTTGTACGCGCTCGCACTCCCGTAAAGGACTGCGAGAGCGTGGGCGGGAAAGGCACGTTAAGTGAGAGAGCGTCGCAGTCAACTCTGCAGGAATGCGAGGTAGCGCCCGGCGGCACGGTTGAAGGCAGACCGCGCGGTGGCCCCCAGCGGCCGGGCCCCGTCAAAGGGTTCAGGCACGACGCCGGCGCCCGGGCCCGTGCCTTCCCGAGCCCACGTGCCGGTCACCTCTCCCCCGGCCACCAGGGTCTTCTTGAAGACGCCATTGCCGCCGGGCACGATCCTGTTCGCATGCTCCACTGCCAGGACCACGCTCCGGTCCTGGTACCCCAGCAGGAACTCGTCGAAGCCGGGAAGCAGGAGGACGGACCGCGAGCCGGGGACACCGCCGTCGAGCAGCGCCCCCGCCTCCGGGGACAGCCAGTAGCTGGCCCCCTTGAATTCCAGCTCCACCAGCTGGTCCTTGACGTCCTCGAACGCCGCCCGCGCCTCCCTCAGGGGAATTTGCGTCCACCAGGCGAAGTCCCGGACGGTGGCAGGGCCATGACTGCGGAAGTAGCGCAACGCAAACTCTGCCACCCCCTCCCGCCGCTCCAGGCGGCGTGACACCCGGATCCAGTCATCGAAGGCCGCAAACAGCTGCTCGTTTCCAGGCAGCGGCCCCAGGACCAGCCAGCCGTGCCGGCAAAGCGTCCCCAGGATATGGATGCCCCGCTGGCCCTGGGTGGGCTGCCCTGCTGCCTGGAATATCCGGAACAGCTCCTGCCTGCCGGCGGCTGCACCACCGGCCAGATGGTCCAGTGCTATGTCACGGCACTTCTCGATGTCCGCCCATGTGATGCCGAGCTCCCTGTGCCGGGAGGCGACGCCCTTGGTCAGCCGCTCCGCGGTGAGCTCCAGCATCCAGCCCAGATCCTCCGGCGCCACCAGGTGCAAGGTACCGCGCATGGGCCAGGAGCGCACCACCGCGCCGGAATCGAGGGCAGCCCGGACATCGCTGAGTCCCGCTCCGGGCACCCTGGTACCCACTGCCCACAGGGCTGCCGGCAGGTCCTGGGCCTGCAGGGCGGTCATCCAGCGGACCGTCCCGGCGATGGCGGACTGCACATCGGCCAGCTGCCCGACGGTCGGCACAACGGGGGCAGGCACCAGCCGCTGGGACACCAGTCGAAGCCTGCCGAGGACCGCACCGGTAAGACGCTTCCCAGTCATGGCCCCATCCTACGGCCGGACAGAGTCCGTCAACACGGCCGGTTAGGGTAGGAGATGACTTTGGGGAGTTTGTGGCAGTTGCTTGATTCAGGAACAAAGCGGTGGATGCCGGGCGGAACGGCGTCCGGCTACGCCGTGCTCTTCCCTGGGATCAGCGTGAATCGGGGCCAGCTGCGTGTTCTCCGCGACTGGCGGCAGCACGCCCGCGCCGGGAGGGTCCTCTGGGTCCTGTCGCTCGCCGTCGCCACCTGCGGCCTGGCGACCTGCATTACGGCCGGGATGGTGAGCCCGCAGCCCCAGGCCTGCTCGTCTGGCTGTTCCTGGGGCTCTACCTGACCAGCGCCGGCTGGGCCTCTGCCCTGATGCCCTGATGGGACTCACCGTCCCCGCCGGGGTCGAGGCCGGCAGCAGAAACGGACCGTCTACAGTTCCAAGCCGATGAGCAGCGGTTCGGCGTGCAGAGTGATCCCAAACCGGCGTTCGACGCCGGCGCGCACCTCGCGCGCCACGGCCACCACGTCCGCCGCCTTGGCTGAACCGCGGTTGGTGATGGCCAGGGTGTGCTTGGTGGACAGTGATGCGCGTCCGCCGGAGACGCTGTCCGGCTCGAGGCCAAAACCCTTGCCATACCCGGCCTGGTCTATCAGCCAAGCAGCGGACAGTTTGACCAGCCCGTCCTGGCCGGCAGGATAACGTGGCGCCGTCTCCGGCAGCGCCCCGGCCACCTCGCCCGGCACAATTGGATTCGTGAAAAAGGAGCCGGTGGAGTAGGTGTCCCGGTCGGCGGCGTCCCACACCATGCCCTTGGATGCACGCAGCCTCAGTACTTCCCGGCGCACGTCCGTGGCGTAGGCCCGCTTTCCCTGCTCCACGCCCAGCGAGCGCGCCAGCTCCGCGTACCGGATGGGTGCACTCATCCGCCCGATGGGCAGCTGGAACTCCACGGTCAGCACAACATACCGGGGTGAACCGTTTACGGTGGTCTGCTTCAGGATCGAGTCCCGGTAACCGAACTTCAGCTCGGAGTTGGTGAAAGTTTTCACGGCGTTCCGCTTGCGGTCCCAGGTGCGGACAGCGGCGATGGTCTGGGACACGTCCGAGCCATAGGCGCCCACATTCTGCACGGGAGTGGCCCCGGTGGAGCCAGGAATGCCGGCCAGGGCTTCGATCCCCGACCAGGCATGGAGAACCGCGTGTTCCACCAGCTTGTCCCAGTTGTGGCCCGCCTGCACCACCACGGCAACGCCGCCGCACGAATCTTCTGCGTTGACCGTGAAGCCTTCCGAGGCGATTTTCACCACGGTACCGGGGAACCCGTCGTCGGAAATCAGCAGGTTGGAGCCTCCGCTGATGATCAGCAGCGGCTCCTCCGCGGCGTCGGCAGTGCGGACGGCGTCAACGATCTCGGTCTCGGTGCGGGCCTCGATGTACGTGCCGGCAGGACCTCCGACGGCGGCCGTGGTCAGTTCGGAAAGCATCCTGGGAGTCACCAGACCACTGTACTAGGGAAAGCATCGCGACTCTGTGGCACCTGCTGCTGCCCCTTGCCACCCAACAGCTTCAAAAATGCAGTAACAATACTTGTAGACGCACTGGTCACCCTCTCGGCAGGGGGAGCCACGGCGGCGCCTGCTGCGCCAGAGAACAAGGAAGTTCCCGGCGTGACCAGCACCAGGATCGCCGGCTCCTCCAGTGCTGACTACTGGACGCCTGACCGGATGCGGGCTGCCATACCCGGCGATGTACTCGCGAAGAAGGCGCTTCAACGCCAGGAGACCAATGCCGTCCACGCCGAAGAAGCCGCCGGCAAGGGAGCTGAAACCAAAATCAAGGCTTCGGAGCCGGCAGTCCAGCCCATGGCAAATGCCAGCGAGAACCGGTACCTCACATCGGCAAGGTGTTCTTCACCCTAAGCGGAGCGGATTATGTCTGCTCGGCCAACTCGGTGGCCTCCACCAACAGGAACACGGTGTCCACCTCGGGCCACTGCCTCAATGAGGGACCCGGAGCTTTCGCGACGAGGTTCACCTTTGTTCCTGCTTACCTCAATGGCGCAGCGCCTTATGGCAAGTGGACGGCCAAGGCCCTCTATGCGCCAACCCAGTGGAGCTCGACGGGCAGCATGCAGTAGGACACCGGGTTCGCGGTCATGTCGCAGCTGAACGGCCGCAATCTTGCTGACGTCGTGGGAGCCTCCGGAGTGAGGTTCGCTGCGGCCCGCGGCCTTGGCTACAAGGCATTCGGCTACCCGGCAGCAGCACCCTTCAACGGAGAAACCCTCAAGAGCTGCTCGGGCACCGCAACCAACGATCCCTACAACCCGCGGTTCAACTCGCAGGGGATCCCGTGCAACATGACGGGTGCTTCCTCGGGCGGGCCCTGGTTCATCGGAACGTCGTCTGGCGGTTACCAGAACCCGGTCAACAGCTACGGCTACGGGAACAATTCCACCAGGATGTACGGACCTTACTGGGGCTCCGTCATCCAGTCTGCCTACAACGCGGCCGCTTCGTCCTACTGACGGCGGCTTACTGATCGCGGCCGGATCGCCTTGAAAGACTGAGGGAGGCTGCCCAACCGGGCATCCTCCCTCAGTACTTTTTACAACTGGCTGTGATGCCAACGCGGACTAGGAAAGCGCGACGACGGCCTGGGCCTTCATCAGGACCTTCTGGCCAGCGAAAACTACAGTGAGGTCGATGCGCGCCGTGTTGGCCTCGGCGTCCAGCTTTCCAATGATGCCGCTGACCTCGATGGTGGCGCCGGGCTCAGCTGTGCCGGTGGTGTCGGTGACCAGGACGGGCTTGGTGAAGCGCGTCTGAAAGTCGACGACGGCGGCCGGGTCGCCGGCCCAGTCGGTGACCAGCTGCACAGCGGAACCCATGGTGAACATGCCATGCGCGATCACGCCGGGCAGCTCGACGCTGGTGGCAAAGGCCTCGTTCCAGTGGATCGGGTTGAAGTCACCGGAGGCGCCGGCGTACTTGACCAGGTCGGTGCGGGTGACCTCGATGCTTCGGCTGCCGATCTCCTGGCCGGGGCTGAGTTCGTGGATGCTGAGGCTCATGGTTACTGTCCCTCTCCCCGGACCAGGATTGATGACGTGGTGGTGGTGACTGGTTCCCGGGATTCGCCTGCGCCGAGGGCGAAGATTTCGGAGCGGGTGGTGATCATCGCTCCCCCGCCCATGGCCCGGACGCTGTCCACGTGGAGTTCCGCCACCAGCTGGTCTCCGGCGAAGATGGGGCGGTGGTGGGTGAAGCGCTGGTCGGCGTGGACCACGCGGGAGAAGTCGATGCCGGCTTCCGGGTCCTCGATGAGCTGGGCGTCGGCCCGCTGGGCGACGATGATGGCGAAGGTCGGCGGGGCCACCAGGTCTGTGTGGCCCAGGGCTTTGGCGGCCTCGACGTCGAAGTGTGCAGGGTGGGTGGCTTTCACGGCGCGGGAAAACTCGCGGATCTTCTCGCGGCCGACGTCGTACACCTCTGCGGCAGGGTAGCTGCGGCCCTGCAGGTCCGGATTGATAGTCATGGGCCCAAGCCTATCGTCAGGCTCTTGAGCGGCAGAAAAAAGGTGAAGGGTTGGGGAGGCGGGTGTCCCTTGAGGCTTAGCGGCGAAGTTTCTTTTGGATTGCCTGGCCACGGACCACCATGCCAGCGACGTGCAGGACGAGTCCCAGCCCGATGACCGGCAGCGACGCCATGGCCAGCCAGGAGTTGCCGCTGGTGTTGCCCACCAGGTTAAGGATGACGCCGACGGCGATCAGTCCCATGGCGCTGAAGACCAGCACTTTGTAGCGGGTTGGCGCGGTGGCCCAGAATTCGTTCAGCACCCTGCAAGTCTACCGGGAGTCAGAACAGCGCTTCCTGGACCGCGGGTACATCCGAGCGGTGGTCTCCGAGTTCTATGGTGCGGCCCTTGAGCCGGCCCAGGTCCACCACGAACTCCAGATCCGCGCCATCCAGGCTTGCCAAGGCAAAGCTGCCGCAAACGGACCGGATGGTGAAGCCGTGGGCATCTGATTCCAGGGAATGGGGGTAGGCATGCCGCGCCGTTTCCGAGCACAGCCGGCCAGCGAGTCCGGGCCTGGTCCAAGTCTCGTCCACAAGCTCAAACCCCTCTTCACCTGCGGTGGACGCCACCTTACGCGCGACGGCTGCGAGGGCGGAGTTACGGGCCTTGATCCGGTCGGCGGGAGCCGGGGCTGCCAGGGCCGCTGCCTTGGCGGCAGAACGCACCTGCTGCGGCAGGCCGCCATTGCTCGTTACCAGGTCCTCCAGGACCCGGACCACCCGCCCGTCCCCGGCGCGGGCTACGTAGCTGGCGGCCACGGCGCCCTGTTCGGCCAGCCGCTGCCACTTGCGCAGGTCCGAGGCCGTTCCCACCTTGCTGGCGCCGTCGGCGAAGGTTGCGACATAGAGCCAGTGCGGCTGCATCAAGTAGCTGCGCAGGCCGGACGGGACACCGCCGCCGCGGTGGAACTCATGCATCAGCCGGAACTCGTCCTGCATGAAGCACCTGTCGCACTGGTGGCCCCGGACGGAGGGAGAGCTGTTCCTGCACAGCACGTGGTCACGGCGGGCTGGGCCGTGCACCCGGTAGTGGCCCAGGCAGGACTTCCCTTCCGCGGCGAGCCGGAAGCCCAGTCGCGTGCCGTCGTCGAGCGCTGTTTCCCTGAAGGTGCCGTCCGGTGCCTGCAGGCGCAGCACGGGAGGGGCGTCGGATGAACCGGCGATATCATCGTGCGCGGGCCAAAAGACCCCGTGTACCAGATAGGGCGTCGCGGTCACGGGGTCTCCTGGAATGAAAAGTGTGGGTGCTACAGCGCGGGCTGCACCCCAAAGGCTACCGCGAGCTTCATGATCTTCTCGGCGCGGCCCAGGCGGGGCAGGTCCGAGCCGTCCCTGATGACGCGGCCGTTGGCTTCGAAGTCAGCCATGAAGTCGGTGGCCCAGGCGACGTCCGACGGCGTTGGGCTGATGACCTCGTTGATGACGGGGGTCTGGTCGATGGCCAGGCAGAGCTTGCCGGTCATGCCCATCATCACGGTGATGCCAGTCTGCTCGCGCAGAATGGGATGGTTTGTGCCCACTGTGGGGCCGTCGATGGGGCCCGGGAGGTTGCCCACGCGGCTGGCGACCACGAGCTTGGCACGCGGGTAGGCCATGGCTTCCGGAGTGGCCGCCATGCCGGTGTCGCGGCGGAAGTCGCCGGAGCCGAAGGCGAGGCGGAAGGCGCCCTGGGCCTTGGCGATGTTGTTGGCTTCCTCGATGCCGACGGCGGATTCCACCAGCGGGATCACGGGGGTCTTGCCGTCCATGCGGTGGAAGCTTTCGGTGACCTGGTCCGCGGATTCGGTCTTGGCGAGCATGACGCCGAGCAGGCCAGGGGTGCCGCGGAGGCCGGCGAGGTCGTCGGCCCAGAAGGGGCTGGTGGCGTCGTTGATGCGGACCCAGGCCTTGCCGCCGGCGGTCAGCCAGTCGATGACGTTGTTCCGGGCCTGGTCCTTCTGGGAAGGGTCCACCGCATCTTCAATATCCAGGATGATCGAGTCGGCGCGGGAGACTGCCGACTGGTCGAAAAGCTCCGGCTTCATGGCATTCACGAGGAGCCAGGAGCGGGCGATCTCTGCGGGGATATTGCGTTCCGGCCTTACGGTCTCGGTGGCGATGGTAGACGTCATGTATCTACCGTATCCGCCCGGCAACCGGCACGCCGCAGAAAATGGCCACCTTGTGAGGATCAATACGAACTAAACAGGATATGACTCGGGCCCTGGCGAACGCAGGGGGCAGCAAGTGCCGCTGGTAGGCCCCGTAACGGCACTTGCTGCTGCCCAGTTGGGTGGGTCAGGGGATGTTACTGCCCCGCGCAGTGACCCACAGTTTGTACCAGTCCGCGCGGCTCATGGCCTGGGCCACGCGGGCCGCGTCCGAGCAGGCCCGGATGCGGCCGGGATTGATGGTCCCGATGACCGGCGCGATGCCGGCCGGGTGCTTCATCAGCCAGCCCAGCAGTACCGACTCCCCCGTGCTGCCGTACTCGCCGGCCAGTTCAGCGACGAGATCCGCGGTGGCTGCCTCGGCGGATGTGGGGCTTTCCGGTTCCGCGCCCGTGTACAGGCCTTTGGCCAGGGAACCATAGGCCTGCAGGGTGATGGAGTTCCGGACGCAGTACTCCAGGGTGCCGTGCGGGAAGCTGTAGTCCAGGTGCTCGGCGTGGTTCACCAGCACCTGGCTTTCCAGCCAGGCCCGCTTCAACAGGCTCATCTCGAGCTGGTTCGCCACCACCGGCGTTTCCAACCGGTCCTGCAGCGCCTCGATCTGCGCCCCTGACATGTTGGACACGCCGAGCTGCCGGACCTTGCCTTCCGCCATCAGCTGCCCGACGGCGGCTGCCACCTCAGCCGGGTTCGTCAGCGGGTCCGGGCGGTGCAGCAGGAGGATGTCAACGTAGTCCGTCCGCAGCCGCTTCAGGCTCCCGTTAACGCGCTCAAGGATGGCGTCCCGGCTCAGGTCATAGTGCGTTTGCAGGCCGCGTTCGTTCAGCCTGATGCCGCACTTGGTCTGCAGCCGGATACGGTCCCGGAGGCCCGGAGCGGCGGCCAGCACCTCGCCGAACACGGTCTCGGACTTGCCGCTGCGGTAGATGTCGGCATGGTCGAACAAGGTAATCCCGGCATCCAGGGCGGCCTCGACGGCGGCAGCTGCCTCGTCCACCTGCTCGCCGGCGTGCGGCTCGTCAGACCAGCTGCCGCCCAGGCCCATGCAGCCATAGATCAGCTCCTGCATTAGATCAGTTCCTGCATCATCCCAGCCCCCGCACCAGCGCGTCACCGGCGTGCGGCCGTCCCGAGGGACGGCCGCCGGGGATCAGCGCAGCCATGCAGTGGTGTTGGCAGGCAGCTTGCCGTCCTCCAGGGGTGCGCTGGTGACCAGCACCTCGCCGGCGGGAAGGTCGGCGGCGGTGTCCCCGAAGTTGGTTACTGACTGCCAGCCATTGGGTCGGCGGAAGTGCAGGACCTCCGGGTTGCCGGTCTCCACCCACTCCAGCTCCTCGTCCGTCAGCAGTTCATGGCGGAGCTTCAGGGCCTTGCGGTACAGCTCCAGGGTGGAACCCTCGGTCCCGTCCTGCGCCTCGACGGCGTACTTGCTGAACCAGTCGGGCTGGGGCAGGTGTGCGCCGCCGTCGCCGAACCCGAAGGAGGTTCCCTCGACCTTCCACGGCAGCGGGACCCGGCAGCCGTCGCGGCCGATCTCCACGCCCTTGTTGCGGAAGAAGGAAGGGTCCTGCCGCTCGGATTCGGGGATCTCGGCCACTTCCTGCAGGCCCAGTTCCTCACCCTGGTAGAGGTAGGCGGAGCCGGGCACAGCGAGCATCAGCAAGGTGGCTGCGCGGGCGCGGCGTTCACCGAGCTCCACATCCAGTTCCTCCTTGGGTCCGCCGGCGAGCAGCCACTCCTTGCCGTCCTGGCCCTTGGTGCGTTCCTTGCCTTTGGAAACCTGCGGCAGGCCGTAGCGGGTGGCGTGGCGCACCACATCGTGGTTGGAGAAGACCCAGGTGGACGAGGCACCGGTGGCGGCCGCCTCGGCCAGGTTGCGGGTAATGATTTCCTTGTACTCGGCGGCGTCGAAATCGGCCTGCAGCAGGTCGAAGTTGAAGGCCTGGCCAAGCCCCTGCGGGCTGGCGTAGCGGGCCCGGCGAGTGGCGTGAACCCATGCCTCGGCCACCGCGGTGCGCGGCGGGTTGTACTCGTTGAACACCTCGCGCCATTCGGCGTAGATCTCATGCACTTCGTCACGGTCCCAGAAGGGGTGCGTGCCGTCGTCGAACCCGTCCACGCCCGTGTTGGCCGCGCTCAGCTCCAGCTTGGACAGCAGCGGCTCGGTGAGGTCCTTGGTCAGCGCATGTGCCACATCGACGCGGAAGCCGTCCACGCCGCGGTCCGACCAGAAGCGCAGGGTCTTCAGGAAGTCTTCGCGGATTTCCCGGTTGGACCAGTTCAGGTCCGGCTGTTCCTTCGCGAAGATGTGCATGTACCACTGGCCGGGGGTGCCGTCCGGTTCGGTGATGCGCTCCCAGGCCGGGCCGCCGAAGACGGAGTCCCAGTCCGACGGCGGGAACTCGCCGTTCGGTCCCTTGCCGTCCCGGAAGATGTAGCGGTCCCGGGCAGGAGAACCCTTGGGCGAAGCCAGTGCCTCCTGGAACCACTTGTGCCGGTTCGAGGAGTGGTTGGGGACGATGTCCGCGATCAGCTTGATGCCGGCCTCATGCAGCGCGGCTGCCATTTCGTCGAAGTCCTCCAGGGTGCCCAGCTTGGGGTCCACGTCGCGGTAGTCGTCCACGTCGTAGCCCCCGTCAGCGAGCGCCGAGGGGTAGAACGGGCTCAGCCAGACGGCGTCGATCCCCAGGGACTTCAGGTACGGGACCTTCGAGGTGATGCCCCTGAGGTCACCAATGCCGTCACCGTTGGAGTCGGCGAAGCTCCGCGGGTAGATCTGGTAGACGGAGGCCTGGCGCCACCAGTTCGGATCGGCCAGGCGGTCGGAATCGGAAAGGGTTGCCAGGGTGGCGGTTGTGCTCACAACGCTCCTTTTATTTAGAATCTAAATTTTGTTTTGAACAGTATGTGCTGGGTGGGCGGGGAAGGTCAACAGCAACCCTGGCTCCCGCCCGACGCCGCTTTAGGCCCTGAGCCAGGCGGTTGATTCTCCCGGGAGCCTGCCGTCCTCGATCCCGCCGCTGGAGATCAGGACCTCGCCGTCAGGAAGTTCGACGGCGGCGGTACCGAAGTTCGCAACGACGCGCCAGCCGCCGGGGCGCATAAAGTGCAGCACCTGTTCGTCTCCCCCTTGGCTCCATTCCAGGGTCTCGGGACCCTGGAGTTTGTGCCGCAGCGCCAAGGCCTGGCGGTAGAAGTGCAGGGTTGATTTCATGTCGCGCTCCTGGGAGCTGGCTGCGTACTCGGAAAACCAGTCCGGCTGGGGCAGGTGGGCGCTGTTGGTACCGAAGCCGAAGGAAGGTCCGGACGGTTCCCACGGCAGAGGCACACGGCAGCCGTCCCGGCCCAGTCCGTCGTACTCGGCTCCCCTGAAAAATGACGGGTCCTGGCGCTGGTCAGCCGGGATGTCTGCCACCTCATGCAGCCCCAGTTCCTCTCCCTGATAGAGGTACGCAGAGCCCGGAAGGGCGAGCATGAGCAACGTAGCGGCCTTGGCCCGGCGAAGACCTCCTTCCATGTCCAGTGCTTCGCGGGGACCGCCGGCTTTGACCCAGTCCACCCCCGGTTTCCCCGGCCGCCCATTGAGCGGTTCCAGACCGTACCGGGTGGCGTGGCGGGTGACGTCGTGGTTGGAGAACACCCAGGTGGTGGTGGAGCCCGTGAGGCGGGCCTGTTCAAGGTTGTCGGTGATGATGGTGCGGAACTGGGCAGCGTTGAAGTCGGCCAGGAGCAGGTCGAAGCTGAAAGCCTGCCCAAGCCCTTCAGGGGAAGCGTACTTGGCGCGCCGCGCAGCGGTCTCCACCCAGGCCTCCGCCACAGCAAACCGCGGCGGGTCATATTCGTTGAATACCTTGCGCCACTCGGCGTAGATCTCATGGACTTCGTCCCGGTCCATCAGGGGGTGTGTGCCGGAGGTACGGTCCATTGACCCCAGTTCCTGTTTGCTGGGAAGTTCGGCGCGGAGGTCCTTGACCAGAAGATTGGCCACGTCCACGCGGAAGCCGTCCACGCCCCGATCTGCCCAGAAGCGCAGAGTAGTGAGGAAGTCTGCACGGACCTCCGGGTTGTCCCAGTTCCAGTCCGGCTGTTCCGGAGTGAAGGTGTGCAGATACCACTGCCCGTCGTCCACCTGCGACCACGCCGGGCCGCCGAAAGCGGCTGTCCAGTCCGACGGCGGCAGCTCGCCATGTTCACCCGCCCCGTCCCGGAAGTGGTACCGCTGCCGGGCCGCTGACCCCTTAGGCGTGGCCAGGGCTTCCTGGAACCATGCGTGCCGGTTGGAAGAGTGGTTCGGGACAATATCCACGATCACCTTGATTCCCGCGGCATGCAGAGCCGCGGCCATCGCGTCGAAGTCCGCCAGGCTGCCGATGATGGGATCGACGTTGCGGTAGTCATCTACGTCGTAACCGCCGTCGGCCAAGGCCGAGGGGTAAAACGGGCTAAGCCACACGGCATCGACTCCCAGGCTCTTCAAGTAAGGCACCTTCCCGGTGATGCCCTTCAGGTCACCGATCCCGTCACCGTTCGAGTCGGCGAAGCTGCGCGGGTAGATCTGGTAAACCGCAGCCTGTCGCCACCAGTTGGTGGCGTCGGTGAGTCCGTTGTCGGCGTTGGGCGTCTGGCTGGCGAGGATGGACAAGCAGTTTCCCCTTTCCGGGGCGCTGGAGTTATTGATGGCTTGCATGCGGGCTGTTCTTCTGTGGGATGTCGGCTCCGGCTGGGGGCCGGGCCGAGGACGGCAGGCTCAGCCCTTGACGGCACCCTGTGTGACGCCGGCCATGACCCATCGCTGGGTAAAGAGATATGCCACGATGGCCGGAGCCATGGCCATCAGGTAGGACGCAAAGGACACGTGGTAGTTGTTGCTGAACTGAGTCTGGAACAGATTCTGCCGAACGGGAAGGGTTTGCAGTGCCGGGTCGGAAATGATCAACGAAGGCATCATGAAGTCATTCCAGGCGTACAGGAACGCAAAAATGCCGACAGTGGCACTCATTGGCGCAAGCAGGGGAAAGATCAGTTTCCAGAAAGTCTGCCAGGTCGTGGCGCCGTCCATGCGGGCGCTCTCTTCCAATTCCATCGGGATTGACCGCAGGAACGCCGTGAACAGCAGAACACTGAAGCTCAACTGAAACATGGTGGCGAGCAGGATCACACCCATGGGGTTGTCCAGGCCAAGGCGGCCGGTCAACTGGATTTGCGGCAGCGCAACGACCGGAAACGGGATGAACATTGCTGCGAGCAGGTAGTAAAAGGAGTACCGGAACAACCGGCGTTCCCAGTTGCGCACGATCGCATATGAGGCAAACGCGGCCAGCACAATCGTCGCCACTACAGTCCCCGCAGTGACCAGCAACGACATTGCGGCGCCGACGGGGAAATTCGTCAACGTCCACGCTTGGACAAAACCGTCCACACTGAAAGGCGCAGGGAATGAAAAGGCGTTGCCGTCCACAGCCTGCCCTTGGGTTTTGAAAGCCATGGACAGGCTCACGTAAAGCGGAAGCAGAACCGTGACCGCACAGAGGACCAGGATGACGGTACCCGGCCAGTTCACACGCTCGACCTTCAAACGTGGGCTTCGTCCGCTGCTGGCGGAGCCTGATTCGGTGCCGTGGGGTTCCTCGGCAGTGAGGATGGTTGATGTGGTCATTAGAGTGTGTTCCGTCCGCGCGTCAGCGAAAGCTGCAGGAGAGAGATGAGGACAGCAACGATGAAGAAGATCGTCGCGTTGGCCATCTGGTAGGCATAGTCGCCACCGTTGAAGCCCGCGATGACGGTCATCGCAATGCTTCTTGTTGAGGTTCCCGGGCCACCGTTCGTGAGTCCGACGATGATGTCGTAGGCGTTAAGGAAGCCCTTGAATCCGAGAATAATGTTGATCACCACGTAGCCGGCCACGAGCGGCGCGGTGATCTTCAGGAGTTGCTGGAACTTGCTCGCGCCGTCGATCTCTGCGGCCTCGTAGACGTCTCCGGGAATCGAGACGAGACCGGCGATGTAGATAAGGAGCGCCCCGGGCACGGCCTGCCAGGCGGTAACCACCACGATGGCAACCCATGCAAGGTCGGGGTTTGCAAGGAGGCTTGTCTCGAGCCAGGAGATGCCCGACCCCGCCCCTGCTGAGGGCAGCGAGTTTGAGAACAGGAAATTGAAAACATAGGCGATGATGATGCCGGAGACCACCATCGGTATGACGAAGATGGTCCTCAGCGCTGTTTTCATGCGGATCTGCGAGGTGAGCCCTACGGCCAGGAGGAAGGCGATGATGTTCACCACCAGCACGGTGATAAGCGAGAAGCCGAAGGTAAACAGATAGCTCTGCAGAATCGCGGGATCGCTGAAGATTGCGATGTAGTTGGTCAGCCCGGCGAACTTCCAGTCACCGATTCCGATGGAGTCTGTGAAGCTGAAGAAGATGCCGACCAGGCCGGGCACCGTGATCGCCAGGGTGAAGAGCACCAGGCTCGGCAAGAGGAAAAAGTAGAAAACCGGTTCGACCCGCCGCTTGCTGCGGCTTTGGGGGCGACCCTGCCCCCGTCTGGTTGTTGTGGTGGTGGACATGTGTCTGGCTCCCTTGTTCTGCGCTACTGGCGAAAGGCCAGGCGCGCCCAGTCAGCGTCGAGTGTTCGGAAGGTGGCTGCAGGATCTGCGCCCAACACGAGCGCCTGGGTGTAATTCATGATGGGGATTGTGCGCGGCACCAGCACCGAGGGTCCCTGGTAAACATGGCCCTTCTCGTAGTACTCGACCATCCCCTCAATTCGCGGGTCCAGTGCTGCGTCGGCGTCGACAGTGGGCGTGAAGCCCAGCTGCGACTTGTTGTACGCTTCAATATTTTCGGGCTGGTAGAGAAACTCCAGGAAGTCGCGGGCAGCGTCCTTGTGCTTGGAGCCCTCCGGAATCCACGCCGCGAGGTCGACGTTGACCCGCACGCGCAGGTCTTCCGGGTTCTCCGTCATCGGAAGCGGAAACGTACCGAGCTGGAGGTCGGGGGCGGTCTTGGCGATCTCGCTGAATGCCCACGGGCCCTGCAGGTACATCGCTGCCTTGCCCTGCGCAAACGCGAGGTTCCCGTCGCCGTAGCCCCGGCTGGCGGCGTCCTTGTTCACATAGGTTCCCGCCAATTTCAGCATCTTCCCGACCGGCTGTTCAAAGTCTTTTTGAAACGACGCCGGCGAGTCCGGTCCGACCCCCGTGCCTGCTTCGGCAAGCTTTTCGAAGAAGTCAAGGGTGTCGACCTGGCCGCCCACGGAATAGTCGAACCATCCCTGGGCAACTGTCCAGTCGTCCTTCCACGTGCCGTAGAACGGTGCGACACCGGCGGCTTTCAGCGCATCGCATGCTGCAAGCAGTTCACTCCAGGTCTTAGGCACCTCGATGCCGTGGGCGGCGAAGATCTCCTTGTTGTAGATCACGGAGGACGCCATGATCGAGTACGGAAGGGCGCTGGTCCGGTCCGGATAAGAGCCGTACTGGTCCATCAGAGGCTGGAGGTCCTTCCGGATCCGGGTGGAAGCCTGTGTTCCGGACAGGTCACTTAGCGCGCCGCGCTGCACGAACCTGGCCGTTTCCATGTTGTAGTTCGCGAGGGCAATGTCCGGCGGATTACCCCGGACAAAACTTGCTGAAACGACGTCAACCCCTGAAGTGTCCAGCACGACCTCCGTCTCGTCCTGCGAGGCGTTGTAGTCGGCTACGAGCTTCGTCATAAAACCGATGGCCTCCCGCTTACTGAACGTGAACCGGATGGTCTCCTTTCCGGAGTCTCCGGTGCAGCCTGAGAGGAGGCCGGCGAGCAGGGGAAGGCATAGAGCCAGCACTGCCATGCGTAGTGTGCGCGTCAATTTCAAAGACACCCTCGTCCTTTCGTGGTGCGGCAGAATGCCGCAGCATCACGGCGGGGACGGCCAAACCTTCGCCAGCCGTTGCCGTTTTATATAAGAGCTAAATTTACTTCCTATCGATAGTATGGGCGCCTTGGCGTGAGCGTCAAGCACTCCGGAATATGTTTCTTCAGCTATATTTATGGCCTAAATTTAGAACCGCCTGGGATGGGTCCTATGAGCAGGCCAGAATGGGAGCGCCCGATGATCACGCAGACTGCACCGTCGACGCAGCTGGTGCGGAGGGTCAACGCCAGCGCGATGCTCAAGGCAATGCGCGGTGCCGGCATCGTGACAGGCACCGACCTAATGGCGGCCACCGGGCTTTCCCGGGCCACGGTTATCTCGATCTGTGATGAGCTCGTCCGCCTCGGATGGCTCCGGGAACTGGAAAACCAACGCGTTGCCGAGGGATACCTGAAGGGCAGGCCTGCACGCAGGTTCGTTTTCGACGACGGCGCAGCCACCGTTTTAGGCATCGACATCGGGGCCAATAAGATCACTGCCATCGTCGCCGATATGGCGGGAAAGGCCCTCTCCCGGGTAACCATGCCCTTCCGGGCGCACAACGTTCCCGCTGGCGAGCGCGCCGATGTGCTGGACCACATCACCGCGGAGGCCTTGGAGAAGGCGGCAGTATCCGCGGACTCCGTCCTGGCCGTATCCGTTGGAGTCGCCGCTCCGGTGAGTCGTGACGGCGAAGTCCTCACGGTCCAGGAGTTCTGGAAATCTTTCGATGTCCGCCGGCTTGTCTCCGAGCGGCACGGCTGGCATGTGCTTCTGGAGAACGACGCCAACCTTGCCACCCTGGCTGAGCGCTGGCGCGGCATGGCCCAGGGCGTCGACAACCTCGTCGTCATGCTTGCCGGGGACCGTCTCGGCGCCGGCGTACTGGAATCCGGCCGCCTGCTGCACGGACAGCTTGGCGGCTTTGGCGAGCTGGGATACCTGGGGAATGTCGAGGGTGTCGGCGACACCCTCGGCATTGCTCACTATGTAGCGTTTTGGGGCCAGGAAGCGCTCGCCTGCGGCGCTAAAACCCAGCTGCACGAGCTATGCGGCGGTGCCCCGGCGAGCCTTACGGCCGAGATGGTGTTTGCCGCCGCCAGCGACGGCGACCACGTCGCACAGGGCGTTCTCAACCGGGTTGCACGTCGCATGGCCCGTGTGATCGGCTCCGTGAGCACGCTGGTAAATCCCGAGCTTGTTGTCCTTGCAGGAGGCGTCGCAGCCTCTGCGCGCGCACTCATCCCTGTCATCGAGGAGGAGCTGCCGAAATATACTTTCACTCCGCCCCGGGTGGAGGCCTCTTCCCTTGGAGATGGCATCGTTTCCATCGGTGCTATCCGCCTAGCCCTGGATTACGTCGAAGAGCACGCACTGGACCTTCATCCCGCTTCGTTGCCGAAACCTGCCCAGCCCGTATCGTGACCTGGTCCAGGCAGATTTTTTGCGGCCACCTGAAGATCCGGGACCTCCGGGGCGTGCCTTCGTTACTTTCCCCGCAGTCGCAGTCGACGCTAGGGCTGCAGGGCGGCGGCGATAGGCAGGCTGCCGTCACAGAATTCGATCGTCCTGCCCGCGGTTTCCGGCAGGTCCAGCACTGCCACGGCAACACTTGCCGTGTTGCTGCGGGAGGTTTCGCGGCTGCCCTCCGGTGAGGGGTCGACGTCGATCAGACCGCTCCCCGGCTTGTCCGTCAGGGAGCCGGGACCCAAAACGGTCCAGGCCAGGTCCGTCCCGCGGAGGTAATCATCAGCGGCCGCCTTGGCCTCTGCATAGGGAAAGAAGCCGTTGTCCTCGGGGATGCCGTGGTCCTTCCGGGCGCCCAGATAGGACACCATCACGTAGCGGCTGACCCCGGCCCGCGCCGCGGCATCCATCGAGCGGATCGCCGCATCGCGGTCAACGGCATAGGTGCGCGCCGGGTTCCCGCCGCCTGCGCCTGCCGACCAGACCACGGCATCGTGGCCCTGCAGCGCTTCGGCGATGGCCGCCGTCACAGCATTTTCCACATCCAGGACCGACGGCGTTGCGCCCGTTTCGGCGACCGCGGCGGCATGGTTGGGGTTCCGGAAAAACGAGGTGACACGGTGGCCTTCCTCGGTAAGAAGCCTGGACAGGTGCAGCGCCACTTTGCCGTGGCCGCCGATGATTGCGATTCGGGTCATGCACCCATTCTGCTCCCCGGCCCCGCTGATGCCACCCCGGCGCGCAGGGTCCGCCCCGTTCAGGTCTGGATGCGGTGACACAGGTACACCGCCCCGCGGCCGGCCCCTGTTTGGCATCCTTGCAGGCCCTGCAGCGACGCCCCATCATCTTCTGCAGCTTTTCCTGCAATCCCCCATACCTCCCGCGGCTTTTGGCTCACCACTCAATAACTTCTGATGAAGGCGGCCGCCACATGTGTTGCAGGAGGTGATGGAGCGCTGGCGTACTCCGGCCCGGAGCACCGGCGGCTTAAACGGAAAAACCCCCGGAGTCTCGCGGATTCCGGGGGCTTAGCCTGTAGCGGTGGGGAGGCTCGATCTCCCGACCTCACGATTATGAGTCGTGCGCTCTAACCAACTGAGCTACACCGCCACGAATGAGAAAAACCTGTGTCAAGCCGGTCAAAACCGCCTTGACACAGGCCCTCATTCAGAGCCCCCCACCGGAATCGATCCGGTGACCTCGTTCTTACCAAGAACGCGCTCTACCACTGAGCTAGGGGGGCAACGAGTAAATACTCTACCGGAAGATTTTCCCACCAACAAATCGGCTCCAAAGGCAGCCGGAGCGCTTCAACCTGCGTGTTCCGCATCCCGGCAACCCGGGTTTTCCGCGCCGTTACTGGGAGACGCGGGCAAGCTGCGGGCCCTGGTGACCCTTTACAGGGCCCATTGCGGACTGGTCGACGGCAGTGATGTGTCCAGTCCCACACCCCGTCCCGAGTTTTCTGGGCACACCGGGACTTCAGCCAGTCCGCTCTCCCGCAACCGCCCTGAAGGACCTCGACTTCTTTGCATGCCGGCTCAGATCGGTCAATGGCGCACCTGGCAGCGCAGGTGAAGCACCCGGTTGCCCTGAATCACCACGTCCGGATCCTCCAACCGGTGCTGCGCTTGGACGGACCTGAAGTAGCGCTTGCCGGACCCGAACACGGCGGGTACGACGTCCATGCGCACCTCGCCTACCAGGCCCGCGGCAAGCATCTGGCCACCGACGTCACCAGCGGCGACCTCGACAATGCGGCCGCCCGCAAGCTCTTGCGCCTTGGCTAGGGCTGCCTCGACGCCGTCGACGAAGTGAAATGGCGCCTCGGGGTCCCGCCCTCGGGCTGCGGGCGGTGCGTCACGACGACCACGTGGTCGATCCGGCTCGGAGGCTTCCCGTCCCAGCCGTCCGTCAGGTCGAAGACGTGGCGCCGACGAGTGTCACCCCGATCCTGTCCCAGTACGGCCGGGGGTAGTCCTAGGACGTCTGAGGAACCTTCACCTCGCCGCTCTCGTCCAATGGGACGTCACCGTCGGACAACCAGTCGAACAGCGGTCCGGGCTGGTCATTCTCGTCCGCGACGAAGCCGTCCACCGACACTGAACCGTACATGACTACCTTGCCCACGGGCCCCCCTTTGCTTTGCGGTGCCCCACATTAGCGTGCAGTACGCTGTCCCGCCCCATGCGAGGCAGGAAGAGCCGTTAACGCAGATGGGCCGGCTCGAAAGCCGGCCCATCGCCGTCGTCAATTACTCAAGCTGCGCGAAGGTTTACCACTTGCCCTTGCGGTTGAAGTCGCGGTGGCCTCCATCACTGCCGTTGCGGGGCTTGCGGGAGCCGTCGCCGTGGCCGCCGAAGCGGGAATCGCCGGACTGGCCGCGGCTGGCGCCGCTGTCACCGAAGGAACGCTCGGAACGCTCGCTGTACGAACGTCCGCCGCGGTCAGCGGAGGACCGCTCGCCGTCGTTCTTGCGGAACTCCTTCTTGAACCCGCCGCTGCCCTTGAAGTTGCCGCCACGGTCGCCGCCGCGGTTGCCTTGGTAGGCGCCGCGGTCGCCCGAGGGCTTGCGGCCGTTGTCCAGTTCGAGGTGGATCAGCTCGCCGCCGATCCGGGTGCGGGACAATGCACGCAACTGCTCGGGGCTCAGGTCCGCGGGCAGCTCCACCAGGGAGTGGTCCGAGCGGATGTCGATGCCGCCGATCTGGGCCGAGGAGATGCCGCCCTCGTTGGCGATGGCACCCACGATGGAACCAGGCATGACGCGCTGGCGGCGTCCCACGGCGATCCGGTAGGTGGCGTTGCCCTCGGTGAGTGCACGGGTGGGGCCGCGGGAGCCGAAGCCGTCCTTGGAGCGCTCGCGCTTCTGAAACTCGGGAGCTGCGGGGAGCTCCTTGACCAGCAGCGGCTGTCCGCCCTGGGCCATCACGGCAAGGGCTGCGGCGATCTCAGAGGCCGGAACGTTGTGCTCTTCCTCGTAGGACGCGATGAGGTCGCGGAACGGAGCCACGTCCTCGGAGGCGAGGGTTTCTGTGATGCGCTCGGCGAACTTGCCCAGGCGCAGGGTGTTCACGGTCTCGGCCGTGGGCAGGTGCATCTGCTCCACCGGCTGGCGGGTAGCCTTCTCGATGGAACGCAGCAGGTACTTTTCGCGGGGCGTCATGAAGAGAATCGCGTCACCCGAGCGGCCTGCCCGGCCGGTGCGGCCGATGCGGTGCACGTAGGACTCGGTGTCGTGCGGGATGTCGTAGTTGATGACGTGGCTGATGCGCTCAACGTCAAGGCCACGGGCCGCGACGTCGGTGGCCACCAGGATGTCGATGCGGCCTTCCTTCAGCGCGTCCACAGTGCGTTCACGCTGCTGCTGCGGAATGTCACCGTTGATGGCGGCAGCCTGGAAGCCACGGGACTTCAGCTTGTCAGCCAGGTCCTCCGTGGCCATCTTGGTCCGCACGAAGGCGATAACGCCGTCGAACTCTTCAACCTCGAGGATGCGGGTCATGGCATCGAGCTTGTGCGGGCCCATTACCTGCAGATACCGCTGGCGGGTGTTGGCGCCGGTGGTGGTCTTGGACTTGACCGAAATCTCGGCCGGGTCGTTCAGGTACTGCTTGGACATGCGGCGGATCTGGCTCGGCATGGTGGCCGAGAACAGCGCAACCTGGCGCTCCGCAGGCGTCTGCTGGAAGATCTGCTCCACATCTTCGGCGAAGCCCATCCGCAGCATCTCGTCAGCCTCGTCCAGCACCAGGTACTGAAGCTCGGACAGGTCCAGGGAACCCTTCGAGATGTGGTCGATCACGCGGCCGGGGGTACCGACAACAACCTGGGCCCCGCGGCGCAGGCCTGCGAGCTGGGGGCCGTAGGCGGAGCCGCCGTAGACAGGGAGGACTGTGAAGTCGTCAATGTGCTTGGCGTAGGAGGTGAAGGCCTCTGCAACCTGGAGCGCGAGCTCCCGGGTGGGGGCCAGCACCAGCGCCTGGGTCTTGCGGGAGGGGCCGTTGAGGTCGTGGAGCTCGGCCAGGCGGGACAGTGCCGGTACTGCGAATGCTGCAGTCTTACCGGTGCCGGTTTGGGCGAGGCCCACAACGTCCCGGCCTTCAAGCAGCAGCGGGATGGTTGCTGCCTGAATCGGCGACGGCTTCTCGTAGCCAACGTCCTGCAGGGCGGCGAGGACGCGGCCGTCGATGCCGAGATCGGCGAAGCGCACGCCGTCTTCTTCGGTTTCAACCTTGGCGGCGGGAGCCTCAGCGGACTCTGTCACGGCCTCTGCTGCAGGGGCAGCGGGCTCGGTGAATTCGATTCCGGCGGCGGCTTCGACAGTAATGTCGTTCTGGTTTTCGGGCATAGGGAAGGATTCCTCATCCATAGGGGGCCAGGCGGCACTACCCGAGGTGAGCGGAGCCGCAGTACGTGTGCCGTGGATGCCGGGCAAACATTGACCGGCCGGTCACAGAAGTCCGGCGCTTTCGCAATCCCATGGCAGGACTTCGCGCTGCATCTCTTGGCTGCTATCCCAGCAGTCTGTACAGCGTTTTCTTTAGCCGGCTCTCCCTATGAAAATGCCCGCATCACAGTTGCGGGCCCCAACACTTGCCAGTCCTGCCTCAAGAATTGGGCAGGAATAAGGGATTTCCGGAGTGGGGGATGTTTCAAGTGTAGGGCACGCACCGCCTCCACCGGTAATTGAAGGCTCGACGGCGGCGGTGAGCTTGCGCACATGCCTCCCCTGCAGCGCGCCCACGCGTTGCCGCTACCGAGCCAGCTGCCGCTCCAGCGCCGCAAACTTCCTGCTGAACTCCGGCTGCTGGAGGCGGATGTCGCCGTCGGCCTCTGCATCCCGCAGCGCCTCCATGGACTCCAGGTCCGGTTCACTGAACCACTTGCCCACCGTGACGCCGTGCTTCGGGACGTACAACTTATGGATGTGGTCGCCCGCGCGGATAGTGCCCACGCGCACCACGCGAAGATAGGCGCCCACGCGGCCCTCTTCCGTGAAACGCTTTACGAACCGGGGCTCCCCCACCCGGCGCTGGAAGGTGGAGCAGGGCGTCCGCGGTGACGTCACCTCCACCTCCACGTCCACGCCGATCTTCCAGCGTTCCCCGATGACGGCGCCGGTGGCGTCCAGACCCCCGACACGGAGGTTCTCGCCGAAGAACCCCGGCGGCAGCTCCCGCTGGAGTTCCGCGGCCCAGAAGTCGGCGTCCGCCTGCGAGTAGGCGTAGAGGGCCTGGTCCGGGCCGCCGTGGTGGACCCGGTTCGCCTGGATATCACCCTGGACGCCCAGCTTGTGAACCTTCACCGGCCCTTCCACAGCTCGCTTGTCAATGGCCGTCACGCCCACGTTCGACGTGTCCGGCAAGAGCTGGTGGACACGGCAGACGGCGAGGACAGAAGCGGTTTCCATGGCTCAAGTGTAGGGTCCGCGGCTGCCGTGGCCGGCAACTTCGCGGGATGGGCACTTCCCGCCTGTTCCTTACTCGCAGCAGGCGTCCGCAGGGGCTACGCTGATTCGAGGATTTGCAATTGGGGGTGCAGCGCTGCGCCCAATTCATCTGGACTATTGAGGGGGACGCCATGGACCCGGACAAAAAGGACCCGGGCAGGGATCCGGATCACGGGCCAGCCGGCGGCGACGGGCCTGCCGGTCAAAGCGGCCGGGACTCCGGGACCGGAGGCGCCGCGAAGCCGCCTCCCTGGCAGGTGCCCAAGCCCGAACTCCGCCCCGAGCTGCTCAATGAACCCCTAGCGCCGGTGGACCCGTTTGCGCGGGACCGGGAAAGGCAGCTGGATGAGGCAGCGGCACGGAAGAAGCGCTCCCAGCGCCGCACCGTCGTCGTAGGCCTCGGCGTTACCGCCCTGCTCGCCGGCACCATCACCGCCGTCGTGGCAAGCAACCAGGACGATCCCGAGTACGCGCAGGTGTGCTTCAACGACGAAACCGGTGAGCGCGTGGAGGACACCAGCTGCGACAGCTCAGCCGGGCGCTCCGGCGGCATCTACGCCTGGTACTTTTTCTCCCGCGGCGCCTACGTTCCGCCGATCGGCCAGAACCGCTCTACAGCCCCCAACTACAGCAAAACGGTGCCCAGCGGCGCCAAGGTGGCCACCGGCTACAGCACCAAAGGCGGCACTGTCAGCCGCGGCGGCTTCGGCACCAGCGCCAAGAGCGGCACCAGCGGCGGCGGCAGCAAAGTCTCGGGGGGCTGAGCGTGAAGCGTTTGCTGTCTGAACCCAGGCCCGGCTGGAAGCAGAAAATCGAGGAACAAGGCCTGGTGTTCTCCACCACCACGATGGACGACGGACGCAGGATCGAGTACTGGAACGAGTCCGCGTACTACGAATTCACCATGGGCGAGGTGGAAACCCTTGAGGTGGCCGCGGAGGACATGCACAAGATGTGCCTGGAGGCCGCACGCTTCCTCGCCACCGGCGCCATGGGTCAGCTCGGGATCGGCCCGCAGGCGCTGGAGCTGGCTGCCGAATCGCTCCAGGCAGGGGACCTGGACGTCTACGGCCGGTTCGACTTCATCTATGACGGGCAGGGCGGCCCGGCCAAGATGCTCGAGTACAACGCGGACACTCCCACCGGCCTGATTGAGGCAGCAGTGGCCCAATGGTTCTGGCTGCAGGATGTTTTTCCGGAAAAGGACCAGTGGAACGGAATCCACGAGGCGCTGATCAGACAGTGGAAGAAGTTCCAGTACCGCACCGGCATGAGCACCCTGCATGTGGCCCATTCAGAAGTCGAGGAGTCCGGCGAGGACTGGATGACGGCCGCCTACATGCGGGACGTGGCGAGCCAGGCCGGGTGGACCACCATCGGCATCAACATGTCCGATATCGGCTGGGACCCGAACCTGAACCGTTTCGTGGACCTGGACAACTTCATGATCAGCACCATCTTCAAGCTCTATCCATGGGAGCTGATGATGAAGGAGCCGTTCGGCCACCGGCTGCTTGAACGGGCCCATAATCCGCGCTGGGTGGAGCCTGCCTGGAAGATGCTGCTTTCCAACAAAGCACTCCTCGCCGCGCTCTGGCACCTGTACCCGAAGCACCCCAACCTGCTGCCGGCCTTCCTCAACGAACCGGGGCCGCTGAAGGAGTGGGTGGCCAAACCCCTGCACGGCCGCGAAGGCGACAACATTCGCATCCACGCCGATGGCATCAACCTTGAACAGCCCGGCGGGTACGGCCGCGAGGGCTGGTGCTACCAGCAGTACCAGCAACTGCCCGACTTCGACGGCAACCACCCCGTCCTGGGCCTGTGGGTGGTGGACGGCGAGTCCGTGGGCTGCGGGATCCGCGAGTCGGACGGCCCCGTGACGGACTACTTCTGCCGCTTCGTGCCCAACACCATTGACGCGCCGGCGCCGCTTTCGGCCGTACCCTCCTCCAGCAAAGCAGGTATTGCACTATGAATCCGGTGGCAACATGAGCACAGAAATGACGACGGCGGGCGGCCCGGGCGGCCCGCCCGGCAGTACGATCCCGGCCAAGGGACTCCGCGCCGGAATCCTGGACCTTGGTGATTCCGTGATGCTCGGACTGGCGTCCACCGCGCCGGTGTACTCACTGGCAGCCACACTGGGCCTCATCGTGGCGGTGAACGGGAACTACACTCCGTTGATCCTGCTCATCGGGTTTATCCCTGTCCTGTTCATCGCCTACGCCTTCCGTGAGCTGAACAGCGCCATCCCGGACTGCGGCACCACGTTCACCTGGTCCCGGCGGGCCTTCGGCCCTTGGGCGGGCTGGTTGGGCGGCTGGGGCGTGGCGCTCGCGGGCATCGTGGTCCTGGCCAACCTGGCCCAGGTGGCCGGACAGTACCTGTGGTTGCTGATCGGTGATGGGTCGCTTGCAGAAAACAAGGTGCTGGTCACGCTCACCGGAGTGCTGTTCATTGCCGTGATGACGCTGGTTAATTACCGTGGGATCCGGCTGGGTGAGCATGTCCAGCGGGTACTGACCTACATCCAGTACGTCTCGCTGGGTATCTTTGCGCTGGCCATCATCATCCGCATCGTGGGCGGGGCGCCGGAGGGCCAGGCCTTCGACTTTGAGTGGTTCAACCCGGTAGGTGCCTTTGCCGATCCCGGTGCCGTCGTGCATGGCGCACTGTTGGCCCTGTTTATCTACTGGGGCTGGGATACCTGCCTGGCCGTCAATGAGGAGACCGAAAACCCGAGCACCACGCCGGGCCGCGGTGCTGTCATCTCCGCCTTCGTCCTGGTGGCGATCTATGTGTCCGTGGCCCTGCTGGTGATGATGTACGCCACTGTGGGCAGCGAGGGCATCGGCCTTGGCAACGAAGCGAACCAGGACGACGTGTTCGTGGCCATGAAGGATGTGGTGCTGGGCCCGTGGGGCTGGCTGATCGTCGTCGCGGTTCTTGCCTCGGTGCTGTCCTCGACGCAGACCACCATCCTGCCCACCGCGCGCGGGACCCTCTCCATGGGTGTCCACGGTGCCCTGCCTGCCAAGTTCGGCGAGGTGCACCCGAAGAACAAGACCCCCGGTTTCTCGACGCAGGTGATGGGCGCGGCGGCCATCGCCTACTACGTGGCCATGAGCTTCCTGAGCGAAAACCTTCTCTCGGACTCAATCAGCGCCATCAGCCTGTTCATCGCCTTTTACTACGCGCTCACCGGCTTCGCCTGCTACTGGTTCTTCCGGGGCACCCTGCGCGACTCGGCGCGCAACCTGTGGTTCCGGGGCATCCTGCCCTTGACGGGCGCGCTGCTGCTCACTGCTGCTTTCTTCATCTCAGCCGTGCAGATGTGGGACCCGGCATACGGCGACACAGAGATCTTCGGTGTCGGCGGGGCCTTCGTCAGCGGAGTGCTGCTGCTGGCGGTGGGCGTAGTGCTCGCTGTCCTCTGCCGGTTCGCACCCTCGACCCGCGGTTACTTCACGGGCCAGGCCAGGGCGGCTCACTCCCGAGCCCCCTCCCCCAACTAACCCTCCCCCAAATAAGTAGCGCCAACACTGCAGTTTTGGAGCCTCAGAACGGCAGTTCGCGCTACCCAGTTGGGACCGGAAGAGCAGAAAAGGCGGGCCGGACACTCAGGCCGAGAAGCCGCCGTCGGACCTGATCAGCTGGCCGGAGACCCAGCGTCCTGCGGGTGAGAGCAGGAACGCCACCGTCCCCGCGACGTCGGCCGGGGTTCCCAGCCGCCCGCCAGGCTGCTGTGCCGTCAAAGCCTCCCGGACCTCGTCGCTCATCCACCCGGTATCGATGGGCCCGGGGTTCAGGACGTTCGCGGAAATGTTCCGCGGCCCCAGTTCGCGGGCGGCGGCGATGACGATCCTGTCCAGCGCACCCTTGGAGGCACCGTAGGGAAGGTTGAATGCTGTGTGGTCACTGGTCAGCGCAACGATCGCGCCGCCGTCGTCCGTTGCCTGCCGCGTGAAAGCGGCAATCAGCTGCCAGCTGGCGCGGGTGTTTACTGCGAAGTGCCGCTCAAAGGACTCCAGGCTGGTGTCCAGCACGCCCGAATCCACGGACTCGGCATGGCTGAGGACCAGGCCCTGGAGCCGGCCGGCGAGTGAGACGCCCTCTCCTACCAGCCTGTCCGGCACGCCCGGGTCCTGCAGGTCGGCGGACAGGACATGGACGCGCGCGCCGATGGCCTCGAGCTCCGCAGTCAGCCGGACGAGGTCTTCGGGCTCGCTCCCCCACGGCATCCGCTCGTCATAGTCCTGCCAGTAGGACAGGACCAGGTCCCAGCCGTCCGCTGCAAGCCGGCGGGCAATCCCGGCACCGATGCCCGCCAGCCTGCCGGCGCCGGTGATCAGGGCAACGGGGCGGGCAGGGTTTGGTGTGAGGGAGTCCATCCGACCAGCCTAGCGGCCGCACAAACCGCGACTCGGCACTTGACGGCAGTCCTGCCAGCGATCATTGCAGTGACGTGCCATCTCGCGGGACAACTACGGGATGGAGGTGAAGGCCTGCTCCAGGTCTGCGACCAGGTCCTCTACGTCCTCGATGCCGCAGGACAGGCGAAGCAGGTTCACCGGAACGGCGAGCTCTGTGCCCTTGACGGACGCGTGCGTCATCTCCGACGGGTAGTTCATCAGTGACTCGATGCCGCCGAGGGACTCCGCCAGCATGAAGACCTTCGTGGACTCCGCCACCTTCCGTGCAGCAGCTTCGCCGCCCTTGAACTGCACGGACACCATGCCGCCGAAATTCCGCATCTGCTTCTTCGCCAGCTCGTGCCCCGGGTGTGATGGCAGGCCCGGGTAGAGGACGCTTTCAACCTCGGGGCGTTCAAGCAGCCACTCGGCCACGGCCTGGCCGTTGAGGCTGTGCCGGTCCATCCGCACGCCCAGGGTCTTGAGGCCGCGGGTGGTGAGGAAGGCATCCATGGGGCCGGAGACGGCGCCCACAGCGAACTGGAGGAAACCGATCTTCTCCGCCAGCTCGGCGTCCTTGACGACAACGGCGCCGCCCACCACGTCCGAATGCCCGCCGATGTACTTGGTGGTGGAGTGGACCACGACGTCGGCGCCCAGGGCGAGCGGGGTCTGCAGGTAGGGGGACGCGAAGGTGTTGTCGACGACCAGGAGGGCCCCGGCGTCGTGTGCGATTTCCGCGAGCGCCGCGATGTCGGTGATCTTCATCAGCGGGTTGGACGGCGTCTCCACCCAGAGCAAACGGGCCCTGTTGGCGGCTACGGCCTGCCGGACGGTGTCCAGGTCGGCCATGTCCACCGGGGTGTTGCCGATTCCCCACGGGCCGAGCACGCGGCTGATCAGCCGGTAGGTCCCGCCGTAAGCATCGTTGCCAAGCACGATGTGGTCCCCGGGGCCGGCCAGGGCACGGATCAGAGAGTCCTCCGCCGCGAGGCCCGAGCCGAAGCTGAAGGCATGCGTACCCAGCTCCAGCGCGGCCAGCTGTTCCTGCAGCGCGTCCCGGGTGGGGTTGCCGCCACGGCTGTATTCATACCCTTCGCGGAGGCCGCCAATGCCGTCCTGCGCGTAGGTGGTGGCGAAGTGCACGGGCGGGACCACGGCACCGGTGCGCGGCTCGAAATCCTGCCCGGCGTGGACGGCGCGGGTGTTGAAGCCCTGGTTTCCGGAGAAGGACATGATGCTCCTTTAGTTGCTGAGGTAGGCGAGCAGGTCGTGCCGGGTGAGGATGCCGATGGGCGCCCCAACGAACGTGACCATGACGGTGTCCACGTCCGAGAGCAGTTCCCTGGCAGCCGAGATGGTTTCCAGCGATCCGATCACGGGCAGTTTGGGGCCCATGTGCTCGGAGATCTTGTCCGTGAGCCTGGCTTCGCCCCGGAACAGCTTGGCGGTCAGCGTGCGCTCGTCCACCGCGCCGAGGACCTCCCCCATGACCACCGGCGGCTCCTGGGACAGGACCGGAATGTGGCTGACACCGAACTCGTTCATGATGTTGATGACGTCCCGGACGGACTCGTTCGGGTGGATGTGGACCAGGTCCGGCAGTTCGCCGGTCTTGGACTTGATGACCTCGCCCACGGACGTTTCCTCCCCTCCGGAGAGGAAACCGTAGGAGCGCATCCACTGGTCGTTGAAGATTTTTGCCAGGTAGCCGCGCCCCGAGTCGGGCAGGATGACGACGACGACGGCACTTTCCGGGAGGTCCCGCGCCGCCTGCAGCGCGGCCACCACAGCCATGCCGGACGAGCCGCCCACCAGGAGGCCCTCTTCGCGGGCGAGGCGGCGGGTCATGGCGAAGGACTCAGCGTCGCTGACGGCGATGACCTGGTCCGGAACCGACTTGTCGTAGTTCGCCGGCCACATGTCCTCCCCCACGCCCTCCACGAAGTACGGGCGTCCCGTGCCGCCGGAGTAGACCGAACCCTCGGGGTCGGCGCCGATGATCCGGACCACGCCGCCGTCGGACTCCGGCCTCCCAGCCGAAACCTCCTTCAGGTAGCGCCCCGTACCGGTGATGGTGCCGCCGGTGCCGGCGCCGATGACACAGTGGGTGACCCTTCCGTCGGTGTCCCGCCAGATCTCCGGGCCGGTGGTCTTGTAGTGGCTGCCGGGTGCCGCCGGGTTGGAGAACTGGTCCGGTTTGAATGCACCGGGGGTATCCCGGGTAATCCGGTCCGAAACGCCGTAGTAGCTTTGTGGACTGTCCGGCGGGACGGAGGTGGGCGTGACCACAACCTCGGCGCCGTATGCCTGCAGCACGGCGCGCTTGTCCTCGCCCACCTTGTCCGGGACCACGAACACACACTTGTAGCCCTTTTGCTGCGCCACCAGGGCCAGGCCGACGCCGGTGTTGCCTGAGGTGGGCTCGACGATGGTGCCGCCCGGCTGCAGTTTCCCTTCACGCTCAGCGTCCTCGATCATCTGTGCAGCGATGCGGTCCTTAATGGATCCGCCCGGGTTCAGATACTCCAGTTTCACCAGGACGGTGGCCTTGATGCCCCCGGTCACATGGTTGAGTTTGATGAGCGGGGTGTTGCCGATGAGGTCCAGGATGGACTGGGCGTACTTCATAGATACAAAGCTACCGCTTCAATGCCGGAAGCTACTCGTGGGCCTGCCCCGTCTGCTCCGCGGGAAGGTTCTCCCAGAGGCCCATAATGTTGTTTTCCGGATCCTTAAAGTAGGCGAAATACCCCATGCCCGGGATTTCGTTCTTGGGCATTACCACTGAGCCGCCAAGCTGTTCCACGGTTTTCAAGGTGGCGTCGATGTCCGGAACGTCCACCGTGATGACAGGGTTGGTGATTTCCCCGTCCCGGGCCATCATGCCCCCGTTGATGGCGCCCGCTGCTGTCGGCTGGCCGGTCGCCTCGTCCATGGGGGTGGTGATCACCATGTTGTAGTCCATTCCCGGGACAGGTTCCACCCGCCAGCCGAGGGCCTCCTGGTAAAACTTCCTGGCCCGTTCCTGATCGTCCGCCGGAATTTCGAAATGCACTACTCCGCCCATTGCGCTCTCCTGGATTTTCGAGGGAAGGCGCGGACGCCCCGCGCCACACCTGGGATTGTAGTCCGCCGGGCCGCCGGGTTTAAGGCCCCGGCCAGGCTTGCGGATGTATTGTCGGCCTTCCGTGGGACGATGAGGACATGACGATCGCAGCGGCACCTTCCCGGCTGGCAGCCGCCGCCGACGCCGCCCTGCGCTGGTATCCGGGCGGCCCCTACGATCTTGGCAGGACGCTGGGCCCGCTCCTGCGGGGCAACAGCGATCCGTCCTTCTGCGTCCAGGGCGGCGTCATTTGGAACGCTTTTACGACGACGGACGGGCCGGTGACCCTGCGGCTCAGCTTCGCGGGGGGTCCCGAGGCGGAGCACCGGGTGGACGTCCAGGCGTGGGGCCCGGGCACCGCAGCCGCGGTCCGGGCGGTACCGCGGTTATTGGGGTCGGGTGACGACTGGCGGGAATTCGACGAACCTGCATTCCACGCCACCCTTCCGCGCATGGTCCGGGAAGCACGGCGGCGCAGCCTGGCAGTGCGGCTTCCTGCCAGCGGACGCGTGGTGGACCAGCTCGTCCCGATCATCCTGGAACAGAAGGTAACGGTGATCGAGGCGCGGCGCGCATACCGCTATCTCCTGCACCGCTACGGAACCCCCGCGCCGCAGGCGGGGTCGCTGGCGCCGGCGGGCCTTGTACTGCCACCGACGGCCGGGCGGTGGTTGCAGGTCCCCAGCTGGGAATGGCATAAGGCAGGAGTGGGCCCGCAGCGTTCGGCGACCGTCATGCGGGCGCTGCGCTCCGCCGTCGCGCTTGAACGGCTGGCAGCCCTGCCGGCGGCTGAAGCGGCCGCGAAAATGCAGGCGATCCCCGGCGTTGGAATCTGGACGGCAGCGGAAGTGGTGCAGCGGACCCACGGCTGCCCGGACTCGATTTCCGTGGGCGACTACCATCTCGCGGCCTACGTGGGGGCGGCGCTGACGGGCCGGCGCACGGACGACGCCGGCATGCTGCGGCTGCTGGAACCGTGGAAGGGACACCGGCAACGAGTGGTCCGGATGATCCAGGCCACCGGCTTCCGCAAGCCGACTTTCGGGCCGCGGATAACAATCCAGGACCACCGCCGGCACTGAAGCCTCCGTCAAGGACCCGCGCCAGGGGCCGGTATTCTGAGACCCATGAGTGCACCGATTGACCTGCAGGCAACGTTCATCCCCAACGACGGCGAGTTCTTCCGCGTGAAGCTGGCCCTGGAAATCGCCATTGACGAGGTGATGAACGAACCGGGCTGCATCCGCTACGAACTGACGGAGGCCACGGAGGAGAAGCTGGTCCTCACCGAGCAGTGGGCATCTGAGGAAGACCTCGACAAGCACTCCAAGGGCATCGCCGTCCAGGACCTGAACGAGTCCCTGAGCGCCCTGCTGGCCGAGCCTGTCAAGGTGGAACGGATCTAAAGGCTTAAGCCAAAATGCGGGACCTCCCAATGGGAGGTCCCGCATTTTTAGTTAGGGAAGATCAGAGATCGGGGATCTGCGTCCCGTCCTGCGGGCCGGCCTGCTTGCCCGCAGCGGCTGCAGCTTCTTCCCGCTGGCGTGCCACATGTGCGTGGACCTCCTCCATGTCCAGGGCCTTTACGGCGTCCACCATCTGTTCAAGCTGCTGGGCGTTCAGTGCGCCGGGCTGCGAGAATACCAACACCTTTTCGCGGAAAGCCATCAGGGTGGGGATGGACGTGATGCCTGCCTCCGCGGCGAGCTGCTGCTCGGCCTCGGTGTCCACCTTGGTGAAAAGGACATCCGGGTGCTTCTCGGAAACAGCAGAGTACGTGGGGCCGAATTGCTTGCAGGGGCCGCACCACTCTGCCCAGAAATCCACCAGGACAATGTCGTTGCCTTCGATCGTGGATGCGAACTGTTCACCTGTGATGTCAAGGGTAGCCATGCATCCACGCTACGCGACATGCCCCGGCATGTCGCCCCGCAGCGGCCTTTGTTCGCTCCGCGCGTCATCGGGAATAACCGGCCCTTCCGGCCGTGCAGGACAAGCACCTCGGGCGCTGGCTTCCCAAGTATGCGGGGCCGGCGTCCGGCTGCCGGGCAGGGAACTCGCCGCCCGCCACTCGTGGATCCACTCCGGAAGCACCAGGTCCGCCGGCGGCCCGCCGAACTCCCGCAGGATCTTCTCCTGGCTGACCGGCCGCCCTTTACTGACCAGCCTGGTGGCGATGTAGGCACGGGCGTAGATCTCGCCGTCGGCCACCATGTGCTGCTCGAAAAAGATGGCCTTGGTGTCCAAACCGATGATCCGGGTTTCGATGGTGTAGTGCTGCCACAGCTGGAGGGACTTACGGAAGGAGATGGTCTCTGCTGCCACCACCGGCCCCCATCCTCGCCGCCGCATCCGCTTCCACACACCGCTGCGCACCATCAGGTCGAACCGGCCCAGGTCCATCAGGGACAGGTACATGCCGTTGTTGACGTGCAGCGCAATGTCGATGTCCGTGGGCAGCACCCTCAGCGGAAGAGAGGAACTCTCCCAAACGGTGAGAGGCGGCCGGCGGGACGAGCGGAACAGCATCAGGAGGGTTCTCAGGAGCAGGTGCATCCCCCTATGCTACCGGGCAGTAACATTGCTGTCCGGCGAGGCATACGCCCCCGCCCAGTAGGATTTCCCGCATGACCCAACAACGCTACCGGGACCTGGCGGACTGGCCATTGACGGTGACGGCACTCGTGTTCCTGGGTGCGTACGCGTGGCAGGTAATCGGTAGGCTGGAAGCTGGCGCCGCCGTCTGGATCGAAGCCATTATGTGGGCCACCTGGGGCATCTTTGCCCTGGATTACCTGGCCAACCTGTGGCTTGCCCCGGCCCGGGGCAACTGGTTCATCCGCAACCTGCACGAGCTGGTCATCGTGGCCGTGCCGCTGTTCCGGC
This sequence comes from Pseudarthrobacter sp. NamB4, assembly GCF_005796185.1. Classification (GTDB taxonomy): domain Bacteria; phylum Actinomycetota; class Actinomycetes; order Actinomycetales; family Micrococcaceae; genus Arthrobacter. The sequence goes on along the minus strand of NZ_VAHM01000004.1, from coordinate 169,416 downwards.
CGCTGCGCCTCCTGCGCCTGGTCACACTGCTGGCCGTCCTGCACAGGACGCTTGGGGACACACTCAGGGGACGCGTGGTCACCTACGTTGTCGGCTCCGCCGCCATGCTGGTGTTTGTTGGCGCCCTGGCCGTCCTGGACGTGGAGCAGTCCGCCCCGGACGCCAAGATCGTCACCTTTGGTGATGCACTCTGGTGGGCCATGACCACCATCACCACCGTTGGCTACGGCGACATGTATCCGGTGACTGCGACAGGCCGCATGGTGGCAGCGGCACTGATGATGAGCGGCATCGCGGTCCTGGGCGTGGTTACCGCATCCATCGCGTCCTGGCTGGTCCAGCGGGTTGAGGACACCGCCGAAGCAGTGGCCGACGCCGAAGAACCCGTCAGGGCTGAGGTGGCGGAACTCGTGGCTGAGATCGCCGCGCTACGCCGGGAGGTCGCCGAACTCCAGGAACGGCGAACGATCTAGCTCCTTGCCCTCCGGGCAGGTATCGGGCTCCGCATTCTTGCGTAGCCGGTTCTGCCGGGCCGAGTACCCCACTGAAACATTCGGGTAATCCCTACTGGTGCTGTCCGCCCTGATGCCCTCCTAGACTCGGAACTCCTAGGACCGAACAGACGTTGGCGGCCTCCCGGAGCGGCTTCCCGGGTCACCGCCTCCTCGCGGAGCTTCCGTATGTTCCGGGTATGCGGAGGCCTCCATCAGGCGCCCCTTGTTGCGGGCCCCGCATTGGACGGGGGCAGCGGGCGTTTTCCCCTCGATCCGTCCTGCCTGCCGGCGCCAGCTGCGCCGGCCTGCCGGGGCCGAACCTGGACGGGCTACCCATGAACCAGCCACACCTCGACTCGCCCGAAGCCTCCAGCAGGAGCTTCGCCACCGATGAACCACGGCGCGATCTCGCAGCCGGAAAACCGGTCATCAGCAACAGGCTATGGGCCGGCATGGCCACCGCCGCCGTGGTGGCAGCAGTGGGTGTTGGAGCCTTGGCCGCTCCCCCCGCCTCCGTGACTTACGGCACGACGGCGGCCGGCCAGGTTGCCGGCACCGCCGCTCCTGCAGAACCGGGCGCTGCCTCCGCTCCGGAAGGCGAGCCAGCGCCGCCGCCCCCGGCCGTGCCCGGAGCTGAAGCGCCTGGTGCCGCCGCTCCTGCCGCGGCCGTTCCCGACGCTGCGGTCCCCGCACCCGAAGCACCCGCTGCACCGGCACCCACACCCCCGGCACCTGAGGTTGTCGCGGAACCCGTAAATGCACCTGCATTCGACCCGAACCTGTACACGGTAGTTCCGGGAGACACCGTCGGTGCGATTGCTGCCCGGCACGGGGTGGACATGAACGCCATGCTGGCCGCCAACGGGCTTGGCCACTACAGCATTATCGTTCCCGGCCAGACGCTGCTGATGACGGGCCCGCCAGTTGCGGCACCGGCGGCTGCCTCCCCTGCCCCGGCTCCTGCCTCGGCTCCGGCTGCCGCCCCGGTACCTGCTCCAGCCCCGATACCTGCTCCAGCCCCCGTCCAGGCAGCTCCCGCAGTCCGCACCATCTACGTTGCAGGTGCCGGCGGCCAGGCCATGGTTGATGCCTGCATCGGGCCGATTCACTACACGCCCAACGACGGCTACTCGCTCTTCATCACCGAGCACGACTTCTGTGGCGGCTGGGCCCGCTTCTCCGGCATTGGAGTCGGTGAGACAGTGAGCATCCCGGGCTACGGGACCTATACGGTCACAGCCCGGGGCCAGGTACCAAACCCCGGGACCACCAACGACGTCATTGCGGTTTTCGGCGGCTTCCCCCGCGCGGTACTGCAGACTTGCATCCCCGGCACCAGCCAGATGCTCCTGGTTGCGCTCAACTGACTTCGGCAAACGGTTTGCATAAGCTTGTCCGCGGCTCTTGGCAGCGAAGGGTGTGGAGCCGCGGACAGGCAAGACCGCGCACAAGAAACGCCACGGAGACGGGCTCCGTGGCGCAGGTTGCGTGGAATTCCTGGCGCAGCAGCTCCGGCTAAGCGTTCATCCGCTTGCGTTCCGAAATGTGCTCCACCAGTTCGCCCACACGCTGCTCGGAGTAATTCCGGGCAATGTCACCCTGGCTGATGATGCCCACCAGTTTGTGGTCGGCGATCACGGGAAGCCGGCGGACCTGGTGCGTTTCCATCATCTCGATGGCAGCGTCAACGTTGGCGTCGGCGTCAATCCAGTATGGCTTGCCGGCGGCGAGGTCCCGGGCCATAACGTCGGCCGGGTTGCGGCCGGCGGCAACGCATTTGAGGACAATGTCGCGGTCGGTGATCATGCCCTTCAACTTGCCGTCATCACCACAAATCGGCAGTGATCCGCAGTCAAGATCCATCATCATCCGGGCCGCGTCCACCAGGGACTGGTTTTCACTAATACACCGTGCGTCCGTGGTCATGAATTCACGTACAGCACTCATTGGATCCTCCTTCATCGATGGATGTATCGACGCAGGGCATCGGGGCACATGCGCCGATGCTGCCAGCCTACGCCGCCCCTCCGGCAGTGTCGACGGCGGTTTTGCACGGTTTTCGAAGGAGATTTTCCGCCCAGAGTGCCGGCCGCTTCATGGATTCCTGGCCTTTCGCGCTTCAGAACCCTTCAAGGGCAGGATCTGTGAACAAGCCCATGACGGAAGTGCAGGAGCAGGCCCCAGGCACGAAAAAACCTCCGGAACCTGGTGGTTCCGGAGGTTTCTCCTCGGGTGGCAGATGAGGGATTCGAACCCCCGTAGGCGTTGCCAGCTGATTTACAGTCAGCCCCCTTTGGCCGCTCGGGTAATCTGCCGAACTTCAAAAAGAAGATCACCCCCGGCTGCAGTCATAAAGAACGTCCGTTTCCGGGCCGTTCCGCTTCCAGTAACCGCGGGCAAGACAACTTTACAGAACTTCCGCTGAAGAATCGAATCGGCCCCTGCCGGGCGGCAAACGTCCCGGAAATACGCGGAAAACCGGCGGCGTCAGCCCTCGCCGAGGAGCCGGCCGGCGAGCCTGGCCTCGAACTTCACGGCCTGTTCCTCAGTGATCTGGTTCAGTTGGACTGCCCGCTGCAGGTCCTCGCGGACACCCTCCATCCGGGATGACTCATCGCCCACCGGGGAGAAGATGATGGACGCCGCCACCGCTGCCGCTGCCACGGACGACGTCGCTGCCGCCACCGCCCCTGCTGATGACGACCTGAGGATGACGTAGGTGGCGGCCTTGCTGTGCATGTTGTTTCCCTTCGGACTGCTTCCAACAGGTCTAACTCTTCCCGGCCCTCCTTCGTTCCTGCGGAGCGTCAGCTGGGAGGGAACTGTGAACCGGGCAGCCGCATCGGGGCCGGCATCCGTATTAGGCTGGAATGCAGTGATCATGCCCTGTCTGCGTGCAGGGCTCCCACCAGCAAAGGAGAGTCATGGCAGGCGAGTCAACGTTCGACGTCGTAAGCAAAGTGGACAAGCAGGAAGTAGCCAACGCGCTCAATCAGTCCCAGAAGGAAATTGCCCAGCGCTATGACTTCAAGGGGGTTGGCGCCGAGATTGACTTCAGCGGTGAGAACATCCTTATGAAAGCCAACTCGGAAGAGCGCGTCAAGGCTGTCCTGGATGTCTTCCAGTCCAAGCTGATCAAGCGTGGCATCTCCCTCAAGTCCCTGGACAGCGGCGAGCCTTACGCCTCCGGCAAGGAGTACCGCCTGGAAGCCTCCATCAAGGAGGGCATCGCCCAGGACCTGGCCAAGAAAATCAACAAACTCATCCGCGACGAAGGGCCCAAGTCGGTCAAGTCGCAGATCCAGGGCGACGAGCTCCGCGTCTCCTCCAAGTCACGCGATGACCTGCAGGCCACCATGGCCCTGCTGAAGGACTTCGACGAAGCCGACCTGCAGTTCGTAAACTTCCGCAGCTAGTCTCGCCCCCGCCGTCGTTTTCGACGCGCACAAGTTCTGCCGCCACGGAAAGAGGCTGGCGCACCCAACATATGGGTGGCGCCAGCCTCTTTGCATGTCACCGGGGAACTTGCGCGTCGAAGGGCAGCGTGCGCGTCGCCCGATCCCTCCTGCTGCCCTGCAGGCGTCAGGCCAGCGGCCGCCCCGCCATTCGCTCCAGCCGGGCAATCCGGTCCCGCATGGGGGGATGCGTCGCAAACAGCTTGTTCATGGCCCCGCCGCGGAACGGGTTGGCGATCATCAGGTGCGACGCGTTGACCAGCCGCTGGTCCTGGGGCAGCGGGGCAATGCTCACGCCGCGCTCGATCTTGGCCAGGGCTGAGGCAAGCGCCAACGGATCGCCGGTCAGCGCCGAACCGTCCTCGTCGGCGTCGTACTCCCGCGTCCGCGAAATGGCCAGCTGGATCAGGGACGCCGCGAAGGGGGCCAGCAGGGCCATGGCAATCATTGCCAGCGGGTTCGAATTCCGCCGGTCACCGCCGCCAAAGAACAGCATCATCTGGCCCACCGAGGTAATCACGCCTGCAACGGCGGTTGCCACAGAAGATGTGAGGATGTCACGGTTGTAGACGTGCATGAGTTCGTGCCCCAGGACGCCGCGGAGCTCGCGCGGGTCCAGGAGCCGCAGGATCCCCTCGGTGCAGCAGACCGCCGCGTTCCGGGGATTCCGTCCGGTGGCGAAGGCGTTCGGGTTCATGGTGGGCGAGAGGTAAATGCGGGGCATGGGCTGGTTGGCCCGCACGGAGAGCTCACGAACGATCTGGTACAGCTGCGGCGCCTGCGCTTCGCTTACCGGATAGGCCGCCATGGCCCGGATGGCGATCTTGTCGCTGTTCCAGTAGCCGTACGCGGTGGTGGCAATGCCCACCAGGGCCATGATCCAGATCGGGGCAGAACTGCGGGTGCTGGTGCCGATCACCGCCCCCAGCCCCAGGAGCATTGCCCACAGCACGCCGAACAGCGCCGCTGTCTTGAGGCCGTTGTAGTGTTTGTGCACGTCTCCTCCTTACTCACTAAGGGAACGGCTGTCTAGGGAGCGGGGTTCCGTGCGTCATACCTGCGGAATCCCGGCTGCAGCATGGCCGCCGCCCACGCGGCTGCAGTGCACAGCATCCCGCCAAGCAGCAGGACCCAGCCCTCGGCCACGATCCTGGTCGCGGCCCCCGCCAGCAGGTCGCCGATCCTCGGACCGCCGGCCACCACCACAATGAACACCCCTTGCAACCGGCCACGGAGATGGTCCGGGGTTGCCGCCTGGAGGATAGTGTTCCGGAAGACGCTGCTGATCGAATCGGCGATTCCGGCCAGCGCGCAACACACAGCTGCCGGGAGCAGCCAGAGCGTCACCGCTCCGCCCGGGGCAGGTCCGGCCAGCAGCACCACAAAACCGAACGCCGCTATGGACGCACCCCAGCCCATCACCGAGAAGACCACGGCACTCCCCTGCCGGCGGACGCTGCCAAGCGGCCCGGAAAACAGGCCGGCCAGGAAGGCACCGACGGCGGTGGAGGCCAGCAGCACGCCCACGGTGGCCTCGCCACCGCCGATCATAACGGCGCCAATGGCCGGCATCAGGGCCCGCGGCTGGGCCAGGATCATGGCGATCAGGTCGATGACGAAAGTCATCCGGAGGTTGGGCCGGGTGCCAAGGAAGCGGAATCCTTCAACGACGGAGCGGATGCCAGGCTTTCCAGGAGTTCCCGACGGCGGCAGGGGCGGCAGCCGGTACACCGCCCACAGCACGAAGGCGAAGGTGAGGAAATCAAGGGTATAGGTCCAGCCAAACCCCACCCAGGCCACCAGCACGCCGGCCAGCAGCGGACCGGCCGTCATGGCCAGGCCGAAGGACATCATGCTGAGGGCATTGGCGGCGGGCAGGAGTTCTTTCCGGACCAGCATGGGAAGGATGGCACTGCGCGCCGGCTGGTTGATGGCCTGCGCTCCGCTCTGCGCAGCCACCAGCAGGTACAGGACCCAGACGTTCCCCACCTGCAGCCAGGACTGCAGGGCTATAAGCCCGGTGGTCAGCCACAGCACCGTCGTGGCCAGCAGGGCAACCCGGCGCCGATCGTGGGAGTCTGCGATGGATCCGCCCAGCAGTCCACCGATCACCAGCGGCACCAGTGCAAACACCGCCAGCAGGCCCACGTAGAAACTGTCCTGCGTCAGGCGGTAAACCTCCAGGCTTACTGCCACCAGGGTCAGTTGGCTTCCGACCGCGGATACCGCCGAACCGAGCCAAAGCCGGCGGAAGGCTGCGCTCTCCTTGAGCGGCGTGATGTCAGCGAGCAGTTTCCCCACCCTGCAACCTTAATGTTTCCAGTGTGACCTGGGGTTCCGCAGAGGTTAGCCAAGCCTTATTGTGAGAAGCTCACAATAAGTGCTTCAATGGAGCCATGACGGAGCATTTTGACGGCCACGAGGCATGGGCAGCGGCCCTTCGCGCCCATGGCCGCAGGGTGACCAAACAGCGCCTGGCGGTCCTCGCCGCCGTCGAACGCCATCCCCACTCCCCCGCGGAAAGCATCCTCACCGCGGCCCGCGCTGAGCTACCCGAGTTGACCGCCCAGTCCGTATATGTGGTCCTGGGGGACCTGACGGATCTGCACATGCTGCGCCGGTTTGAGCCGCCGCATTCCCCGGCCCTCTACGAAACCCGGGTCGGAGACAACCACCACCACGCCATCTGCATCAGCTGTGGCCGTGTGGAGGACGTGGACTGCGCAGTGGGCCATGCGCCCTGCCTGACGCCGCATTGGGACGAGAACGCCAAACCGATGACCATCCAGATCGCCGATGTGATGTACCAGGGCATCTGCCAGGACTGCCAGCAGTCCCAACAACTTCCTTCCATTCATCCCGTACAAGAAACAGAGAAATAGGAGAACAATGACTGTCGTTTCGACAACCCAGTCTGGTGCACCGGTTACATCCGACGCGCACTCTAAGTCAGTTGGTGCCGACGGTGCCATCATCCTGACTGACCACTACCTGGTGGAGAAGCTCGCCCAGTTCAACCGTGAGCGGGTTCCGGAGCGCGTAGTGCACGCCAAGGGCGGCGGTGCATTCGGTACGTTCAAAACCACCGAGGACATGTCCAGGTACACGAAGGCAGCGTTCCTGCAGCCGGGCGTCGAAACCGAGATGCTGATCCGCTTCTCGTCCGTCGCAGGCGAGAACGGTTCCCCGGACACCTGGCGCGATCCCCGCGGTTTCGCCGTGAAGTTCTACACCAGCGAGGGCAACTACGACCTCGTGGGCAACAACACCCCGGTATTCTTCATCCGCGACGGCATCAAGTTCCCGGACTTCATCCACTCCCAGAAGCGCCTGCCCGGCACCCACCTGCGCGACGCCGACATGCAGTGGGACTTCTGGACCCTGTCCCCCGAGTCCGCACACCAGGTGACCTGGCTGATGGGCGACCGCGGCCTGCCCGCCTCCTGGCGGGAAATGCAGGGCTACGGCTCGCACACCTACCAGTGGATCAATGAAGCCGGTGAGCGTTTTTGGGTCAAGTACCACTTCAAGTCCAACCAGGGCGTAAACTCCATGAGCAGCGAGCAGGCAGAAGCCCTGGCCGGCTCCGATGCGGACTTCTACATCCGTGACCTCTCCGAGAACATCGAGGCCGGCAACTTCCCGTCCTGGGACCTGCACGTCCAGGTCATGCCTTACGAGGACGCCAAGACCTACCGCTTCAACCCGTTCGACCTGACCAAGGTGTGGCCGCACGGCGACTACCCGCTGATCAAGGTGGGCACCATGGAACTGAACCGGAACCCGGAGAACTACTTCGCGCAGATCGAACAGGCCACCTTCGCGCCGTCGAATTTCGTGCCGGGCATCGCCGCGTCCCCGGACAAGATGCTGCAGGCACGCATCTTCTCCTACGCGGACGCACACCGCTACCGCGTAGGCACCAACCACGCCCAGATCCCGGTAAACCAGCCCAAGAACCAGGTCAACAACTACAGCCAGGACGGCGCCGGACGTTACCTCTTCAACGCCCCTTCCGTGCCCGTCTACGCCCCGAACACCTTCGGCGGCCCGGCTGCGCTTGAGCCACAGAACCCGGCCGGGGGCTGGGAGAACGACGGCGAGCTGACCCTCGCCGCGCACTCCCTGCACGCCGAGGACGGCGACTTCGTCCAGGCCGGCACCCTGTACCGCGAGGTCTATGACGAAGCGGCCAAGGCCCGCTTCCTGGAGACCATCACCGGTGCCGTGGGCGGCGTAAAGCGCTCCGACATCAAGGAACGCGCCATCCAGTACTGGACCAACGTCGACGCCGAACTCGGTGCCAAGCTGCGCGCCAACCTCGGCGCCCCGGCGGCGCCTTCGGCGCCTTCCTCCAACGCAGAGGCTGCCAACAAGATCGGCTGATCCAGTTTTTGTCAATTGCTGAAACCACCCCGTCGCGGTTTTCCGTGGCGGGGTGGTTTTGTCTTGTCCACATAGAAGGCTCTGCCTGTGGCCCTGCACCCTATCCGTTCCTAGGATCGCTTCATGACAACTTTCCAGGGCCTCACGCCCGGTGCCTTTGAGTTTTACGAGGAGCTCCAGGACAACAACAACCGGGAGTGGTGGCAGGAGCACAAGAACAGCTACCAGTCCCTGGTCAGGGAACCACTCGCGTTACTCCTCGCTGAGCTGGAACCCCAGTTCGGACCCCCAAAGCTCTTCCGTGCCAACAGGGACATCCGGTTCTCAGAGGACAAATCGCCCTACAAGACGGCCCAGGGTGGTGTTGCTTCGGCACAGGAGGGCGTGGGCTATTACCTGCAGATCTCTGCTGACGGCCTGCTGGTCGGCGGGGGCTACCACTCGCGCACTCCTGCCCAGCTGGCACGGTACCGCAACTCCGTTGACGCGTCGGGCACCGGTGAATCCCTTCGCCACATCCTGGAAGCTGTAACTGCTGCCGGTTTCGCCGTCGAGGGTGAGAAGCTCAAGACTGTTCCGCGGGGCTATGCCCGCGACCATCCGCGCGCAGAACTCCTGAAGCACAAATCGCTCTCCGCCGGCGTCAACCTTGGACGGCCGGACTGGCTGGGCACTCCTGCCGCCGTCCAGCACCTGGCGGACCTGTGGGAGGACCTGCGTCCGCTCGTGGACTGGGTCAGCCGGCATGCCGCACCATGACAGCGGTCCTGCCGTGTGGGCGGGAGCCGTCAGGCCCCCTGGCCGGCTCCGGCCAGGCGGGTCTCAAGGTTGTTGAAGAACACCGTCAGCATCAGCTCGAAGGCCTTGGTGGCGGCTTCCGGTTCATTCATGACCACAAAGTCGAACTGCAGGCCGTAGAAGGTGGACGTGAAGAGGCGGGCGTCGGTATCGGCGTACTCCTTCGGAATCCCCTGCACCATCAGCCAGTCCCGGGTTTTGTGGTGGAGCATGCGGAAGTGCTCCTGCGATGTCCCCCGCGGCTCGGCGGCCACAATGTCCTGCGCCGTCGCTTCAAATTCGAGTCGGGTGAGGTGCCGGTTCCGCTGGGCCATGGTCCACTGCCAGGAGTCCAGCAGGAACTCGCGCCAGGCTGCCCGGTCAATATCCCGCACATCGGTGTTGCGCATCCGGTCAAGGCGGGACTCGATCGACACAACGATGTCGTTGATCAGCTGGTCACGGCTTCCGAAGTGGTACACCAGCACATAGGCGCTCATTCCCAGTCCCTCAGCGAGGCTCCGGAAGGTCAGTTCGGCCAGCGTTTTGTCCATGAGGTAATCAAGGATCGCGGCCAGGAGTTCTGCCTTGCGTTCGGGTCGTGTGGGGCGGGCCATGGTCCAATCCTACGAGGCTGCTTCAGCGCGGCCGGCCGGGCCCGGGCATGCTGATGCCCGCCCGGGAAAAGCCCGGGCGGGCATCAGCAAGAGTTATCCGGCGGGTCAGGCCCTTGTGAACTCGTCCTCGGCGTTGCGGGCTGTGCCGGCAGCAGGAGTGCCGTTCACGGCCGTTGTCGCCGCACTGAAGCGTTCATTGAGGCGCGAGTGGCGCTGGCCGTAGGCGAAGTAGATCGCCATGCCGATAACCAGCCAGATGGCGAAGAAGATCCAGGTCTCCACTGCCAGGTTGGTCATCAGGTAGAGGCACAGCAGCGCCGAGACGATCGGCAGGACTTTGCCAAACGGCACGCGGAAAGCGGGCTTCAGGTCCGGGCGTTTCTTCCGGAGCACCAGGATGCCGAGGCTCACCACCACAAACGCGGAGAGCGTTCCGATGTTGATCATTTCCTCAAGCAGGTCCACGTTGGTCAGGCCTGCCACCAGGGCCACTGCGGCACCGCAGATGACCTGGAGGCGCACCGGCGTCGAACGCTTTTCACTGGTCTTGGACAGCGCTCGGGGCAGGAGTCCGTCGCGGCTCATGGCCAGGACCACGCGGGACAGGCCCATGAGGAGCACCATGATCACGGTGGTCAGGCCCACCAGGGAACCGAAGGCAATGATCTTGGCGGCGGAGGTATCGCCCACTGCTTCAAAGGCCGTGGTGAGCGTGGGGTTCTCCGCCTCCGCCAGTTGGGTGTAGGACACCATGCCGGTGAGCGCCAGCGACACCAGGATGTAGAGCAGGGTCACCAGTGCGAGGCCCCCGAAGATGCCGCGGGGCAGCGTCTTCTGCGGGTTCTTCACTTCCTCAGCGGAGGTGGCCACCACGTCGAAACCGATGAAGGCGAAGAACACCAGCGCGGCGCCGGCGAAGATGCCCAGGGTGCCGTATTGTGCCGGTGCGGCCCCGGTCAGGAATCCGAAGAAGGACTGCTTCAGGACGTCTGCGGTGCCGGTGCCACCCGTGGGCTCTGCGGCCGGAATGAAGGGGGCGTAGTTTTCGAACTTGACGTAGGTGAAGCCCACCACGATCACGAAGAGGACGACGCCGATCTTGATCAGGGTGAAGATGTTGCCGACGCGGGCGGACAGCTTGGTGCCCAGCACCAGCAGCACGGTAAACACTGCCACGATCAGGAACGCGCCCCAGTAGAGGTCAACCCCGCTCAGGGAGATCGCCGGCGGGATGTCCGCCCCCATGAGGGCAAAGACCTTGCTGAGGTAGATGCCCCAGTACTTTGCGATGACGGCGGCGGCGGTGAAGAGCTCCAGGATCAGGTTCCAGCCGATGATCCAGGCGAGGAATTCGCCCATGGTGGCGTAGGTGAAAACGTACGCGGAGCCTGCCACGGGGATGGCGGTGGCAAACTCGGCGTAGCACATAATGGCCAGCGCGCAGGTGATGGCGGCGATGGCGAAGGACAGGGTCACTGCCGGGCCGGAAAAGTTGGCAGCTGCCTTGGCGCCCACGGAGAAGATGCCGGCACCGACGGCCACGGCGACGCCCATGATCATCAGGTCCCAGGTGCTGAGGGAGCGCTTGAGCTTGCGTCCGGGCTCATCGGCGTCGGCGATCGACTGCTCGATGGATTTGGTCCGGAGAAGGTTCATAGGGGATCACAATCCTGGTTTGTGAAGGAAACAGACCTATTAACGGTAGTGTCCATCCACTGGACGGGCCCAATTGTCCCGAATGGTGAGACAGGCCCTTCTCCGAACGTTGTTCTGTTAAAAGAGCTTGAGGCCCTCCATAAAGAAGGCCTCAAGCGCTTTACGGTCGAACTGCTACCCCGGGCCATTCCGTGAGAATGGACCGGATCAGGAACCGCTTGCCCTCCGGCGCTTCCACTGAAAAGCCGCTTCCCCTGCCCTGCACCACATCCACTGTCAGGTGCCGGAGGACTTGTACCCGCCGAACGCCGCTCCCGCCGGGTAGGCGTGGTAGTTGTTCACCCAGACGCGGCCTGCCTGGATGTCGCGGCCTGCCCGGTAGGCAACGTTGCCGTTGCGGGACCAGCCCCCCGCTCCCAGTCCCCGACTGCCACCAAGAGCCCGCTTTCGTGGCTGGGCTGGACCAGGAGCTTGTTGATGACCGGCATAATCGCGGCCAGGGGGTGCTGCGTGCGGTAGTCCTCCAGCTCGTCCCAATCGAAAGCCAGCGGCGCGGTCCGCCTTAAAGCTGGCAGACCGCTGCCAGGACTCGCGGATCAGGCCTGTTGGGGCATCAGGGCGGGCACCGCCGTCGAGCTGTTCATGGGCGGCCAGGGCGCTGCGCTGCACCGGTCCGGCCTGGATCAGGTTCCTCATTGAGCTCCTGTGCTGCCTGTGAACGCGGCACCACCATGCCGGCCAAGGGATGGTCGCCATTCCAGCCCGAGCACCATCCCTGCAGTGGAGTCAGCCGCGGGAGATGCGGATCATTTCCTCGCGCGGAACCACCTTGATCCTTTCGCGGACCACATGGTCCAAGCCTTCGGGGCCGGTCCAGGCGGCGCCCAGGCCGGTCTCGTGCTCATCAAGCTTGTTCCAGCCTTCCCACGTGGTGTACTCGATGCCGCGTTGTTCCAGCAGGTCAATGATGGCCTGGGGGTCCGGGTTCTTCGCCGGTGGCAGGGTGAGCCGGTCCTCCAGCAGGAATCCGATGGTTTCCAGGGCGTCGCCCTTGGTATGGCCGATCAGGCCCACCGGTCCGCGCTTGATCCAGCCAGTGGCATAGATCCCCGGGACCGGGTTGCCTTCCGCGTCCAGGACGCGGCCGCCTTCGTTGGGAATGACGCCGCGCTTGGCGTCGTACTCCAGTTCGTCCAGGGCGGAGCCGTGGTAGCCGATGGCCCGGTACACAGCCTGGACCGGGTACTCGATGTACTCCCCTGTGCCCTTGGCATTTCCGGTGCCGTCAAGCTGCATGCGCTCAAACTTGATCCCGCCCACCTTGCCCGTGCCGTCGTCGAGCACTTCAACGGGGCTGTGCAGGAAGTGCAGGTGCAGCCGGCGCGAGGAAGGATTTTCGGACTCGGCATGCTCCTCCACCAGCCAGTTGGTGAGCGTGTTGACCATGGTCTTGATCTGGTTGTTGCTGCGGATGGCCTCGTCCGAGGCTTCATCAAACTCGAAGTCCTCGGGGTAGAGCACAATGTCCACATCATCCATGTGGCTCAGTTCCCGCAGCTCCAGGGGCGTGAACTTGACCTGGGCCGGACCGCGCCGGCCAAAGACATGCACGTCCGTCACCGGTGAGGCCTTCAGGCCCTGGTAGACGTTGTCCGGGATCTCGGTGCTCAGCAGCTCCTCCGGGTGCTTGACCAGCATGCGGGCCACATCGAGTGCCACGTTGCCGTTGCCGATCACCGCGATTTCCTTGGCCTCAAGCGGCCATTCGCGGGGAACGTCGGGGTGGCCGTCGTACCAGGACACGAAGTCGGCTGCCCCGAAGGAGCCGTGAAGGCCGATGCCGGGAATGTCCAGGTCCGCGTCCTTGACAGCACCCGTGGAGAAGATCACGGCGTCGTACAAGGAGCGGAAATCGTGCAGTGTGAGGTCCCGACCGTAGGTGACGTTGCCCAGGAACCTGATGTCGCCGCGGTCAAGGACCTTGTGAAGGGCGTTGACGATGCCTTTGATCCGGGGGTGGTCCGGTGCGACCCCGTAGCGGATCAGGCCGTACGGTGCCGGGTACGCCTCGAAAAGGTCGATGCTGACCTCGAAGTCGCCATCCTTGACCCCGCTGGACTTGGTGAGGATGTCCGCAGCGTAGACACCCGCCGGACCCGCGCCGACTATGGCCACACGGAGGGGACGGGTGGAGGCGGTTTCGCTGTGGTTGGTCACCGGAAGCCCTTCTGGACTGATCATTTCCATGATTCACGAGGATGCGCCGCAACACCCAGCGCACAATCTCCTATTCTAGGCCTCACCCGCTTTTGGCCAGCGGAACCACGGCGCCTTCGCGGTACAGCAGCGCCCTTAGCTCGGCCTCGGCTGAGTCCGGACGCTTGGGGTCGATGGTTTCGCCCTCGTGGTAGTGGTCCAGCACGCGGGGATCCACATAGCTCTTGCGGGCAATGGACGGGGTATTGCCAAGCACCTCCGACGCTTCGATCATGGCCCGGCTGATGGCCCTCTTGCGCTTGGCGGCTGTTCTCTGGACGCCGGTGCGGGCCAGGCTCGAGGCAGCGGCCACCGTGCCGCGCAGCGTGCGGAAATCCTTGGCAGTAAAGTCAGAGCCCGTGCGTTCCTTGACGTAGGCATTGATGTCCGCGCTGGTGACCGGCCGCCACTGCCGGCCTTCCTTGTATGCGAGGAGGCGGGCATTGGGGCCCCGCCGTTTAAGCAGGCGGAGCAGGACCGCAAGGTCGGGGTCGCGGAACTCCGACTCCCAGTCCTTGCCGCTCTTGGCCGGGAACCTCAGGAGAATGCGGTCCTTGCGGATCTGCACGTGGGCGCACAGCAGTGTGGCAAGCCCGTGGCTGCCGTTCTCGTTGGTGTACCGTTCCGACCCCACCCGCAGCGAGCCGCTGTCCAGCATCCTGAATGCTCCGGCCAGGACGCGCTCCCGGGAAAAGCCCTCACTGCGCAGGTCCATGGTGACCCTGCGCCGGGCGACTGGCAGCGACTCCGCCAACTGGAGGGCACGGTTGAACTTCACCCGGTCCTTCCGTTCCCGCCATTCCGGGTGGTAGATGTACTGCCGCCTGCCCACGGCGTCCACCCCAGTGGCCTGGATGTGCCCGTTGTCGAACGGGGCGATCCAGACGTCGGTCCATGCCGGCGGGATGCCGATGCCCTCCAACCGTTCCCGGACCGGACCCGGCGGCAGGGTGGAGCCATCGAGGTCCCGGTAGCTGAACCCCTTGCCGGCGGGGACGCGGCGGTAGCCGCGTCCGGAGGCGTTGCTGCGCCGGAGCCTCACGGGGCAGCGCCTGGCCTGTTGCCCAATGTCATAAAAGCAAGCCTACTGACTATTTGGCTGAATGGGTGCCCTGCCCGCTGGAATACCCGCTGAAGAGGTGGTGTTATGGGTTTCATGCCCACTCCCGAAGGATCCTTCCCCGCCAGCGCCCCGGCTCCCGGGGCAGCGTCCGCAAAGGCAAGCGCCGCGGGGCCTACCGCAGGGAATGCCAAGGCCGCCGGGCCGAAGGCCGTGGACAAGGAGACGACGGCGGGCGTCCTCTTTGGCATCGGGGCGTACGGGCTGTGGGGGCTGCTTCCGCTGTACTTCTTCGCGCTCATGCCCGCGGGCGCCGTAGAAATCGTTGCCAACCGGGTGGTGTGGTCGCTGGTCTTCTGCGCGCTCCTCATTACAGTGACGCGCTCCTGGTCCGCTTTGATGCAGGCAGTGCGCAGCCGTGCAGTGTTTGGCAGCCTGACGCTCGCCGCGTTCCTGATCGCCGTCAACTGGCTCACCTACACCTACGGTGTGACCACCGGCCAGGCCGTCGAAGCCTCCTTGGGCTACTTCATAAATCCGCTGGTCTCCGTCCTGCTGGGCGTCTTCGTCCTCAAGGAGAAGCTGCGGCCCCTCCAGTGGGCCGCCGTCGGCATCGGGTTCGTGGCGGTAGGCGTGCTCACCTACTCCTACGGAAAACTGCCGTGGATCGCCCTGACCCTGGCCTTTAGCTTCGGCCTCTACGGTTTCGTGAAGAAGCGGGTTGGTCCCCGTGTGGATGCCGTCACCAGCCTCAGCGTCGAAACTATGGTGCTGGCCCCGTTTGCGGCTGCTGTCATGGTGTACCTGGCCATGGCCGGAACCGCCACCCTGACCAGCCAGGGCCCCGGCCATTTCTGGCTCCTCTTGGCCTCCGGCGTGATCACAGCGGTTCCGCTACTGTTTTTTGGGGCGTCCGCGCGCCGGCTTCCCATGACAACCATCGGCCTGTTGCAGTACTTTGCACCACTGCTGCAATTCATCCTGGCACTGGTGGTGTTCCGTGAAGCGATGACACTGGACCGCTGGATCGGGTTCGGCGTGGTGTGGGTGGCGCTGCTGGTCCTGACGGTGGACATGCTTCGCACTGCGGGCAAGTACAGGGTGGCCAAACGGCAAGCCAAGGCAAGCTGAAATGCGTTCCGTTGGGAGTGACCATGCCTAGCAATACCCGCACCATCCGTGCAGCGCTTCTCGCAGTTGCCGTGCTGGGGGCACTGGCGTTGCTCGCGTATTTCCTCACCAGGCCCCCTGCACCGCGATCAAGCGTTCCCGCGCCAAGCCCTACCGGCAGCGCTACCGACAGCGCAGTCGCAACAGGCAGCCCTACCGGCAGCGCATCCCCGACCGGCAGCGCGGCGCCGGAGATCACGACGGAAGTACCCAAGGTGGAGACCTCGAGCTTCGCAAGCTCAGGCGACGTGGCGGATGACGCTGCGATCTGGGTGGACACGGCCAACCCCGGCAACAGCGTGGTGATCGCGGACAACAAAGCCTCAGAGGATGGTGGCGTGGGGGTCTTCGACATGGACGGCAGGCTGATCCAGTTCCGCCCTGACGGCAAGATCGGCAATGTGGATCTGCGGGAAGGCCTCCGGCTTTCCGGCGCATCTACCGTGCTTGTGGGCGGGAACAACCGGGACGATAACACCCTTGCCCTCTGGACTTTGGATCCCAACACCAGGACCCTCACGCCCGTGTCCGCGCGCAGCATTCCCACATTTGCACCTAACTACGGCTTCTGCATGTATCGCAGCAGCGCCAGCGGCAAGTTCTACGCATTCGTAACGCCCAACGAGGAAGGCCCCATCCAGCAATTCGAACTGGTGGACGCCGGAGCCGGACGTGTCGACGGCATGCTGGTCCGAACGCTTCCGATCAGCAGCATCACGGAAAGCTGCGTGGCGGACGACGAACTGGGGCACCTTTACGTCGCCCAGGAGGACGTCGGGGTGTGGAAGTACAATGCCGAACCTGGCGCCGGTGAGGATCGCGTGTCCGTGGACAAAGCAGGGGCCGGGCGCCTGGTGGCAGACGTCGAGGGGCTCGGCATCAGTTACGGTGGCGATGGTGCCGGATACCTCTTCGTCTCCAGCCAGGGCGACTCCACGATCGCCATCTACTCCCGGTCCGGCGACAACCCGTTCATCAAGAAGGTGAAGGTGGGCGGGAACGGCGATATTGACGCGGTGACAGGGACCGACGGTTTGGATGTCACCACCAGCAATGCCGGGCCGCCGTTCGAAAAGGGCCTCCTGGTAGTCCACGATGAAGAGAACGATGGCGGCCGTACGTCCAACCTGAAGTTCATTCCGCTTGACTCGGTCTTGAAGTAACGGGAAAAACCCGAGGCCCCGGAACGGCAGTTCCGGGGCCTCGTGTTTGTTCGCGCCGTTGCGAGGTGACGCTAACTCTAGGTGGCCGGGTTACGTGTTGGCCTTGATAGCGGCGGCCAGGACGTCCAGGCCGTCGTTCAGCAGGTCGTCGGTGATGACCAGCGGCGGCAGCAGGCGGATGACGTTGCCGTACGTGCCGCAGGTAAGGATGATGACGCCTTCCTTCAGGCAGGCGGCGGCAACGGCCTTGGTCAGTTCCGGGTTGGGTTCCTTGGACCCGGCCTGGACCAGTTCGATGGCCAGCATGGCACCGCGGCCACGGACATCGCCGATCACGCCGGTACCGGTGCCGGCCAGTTCAGACTGCAGTTCCCGGAGGCGGGTGGTGGCAATGGACTCGATGCGGCGGGCACTGCCGGCGAGGTCGTACTCCTCCATGGTGCCGATGGACGCCAGCGCAGCGGCACACGCTACCGGATTGCCGCCGTAGGTGCCGCCCAGGCCGCCCGGGTGGACGGCGTCGAGCAGGTCGGCGCGGCCGGTGATGGCGGATAGCGGCATGCCGCCGGCGATGCCCTTGGCCAGGGTCATGATGTCCGGGATGACACCTTCGTGGTTGACGGCGAACCATTCGCCGGTGCGGCAAAAGCCGGACTGGACTTCGTCGGCGATGAAGACGATGCCCTTTTCCTTGGCCCAGGCAGCCAGTGCGGGGAGGAAGCCCTCGGCGGGAACGATGAAGCCGCCTTCACCCTGGATGGGTTCGATGATGATCGCGGCAACCTGGTCCCCGCCGATCTGCTTTTCGATCATGGTGATGGCGCGCTTGGCGGCCTCGGCACCGGTGATCTCCGGGTTTTCCTCGCGGTACGGGTAGCTCATGGGCATGCGGTAGACCTCGGGCGCAAACGGGCCGAAGTTGGTCTTGTAAGGCATGGCCTTCGCAGTGAGCGCCATGGTGAGGTTGGTGCGCCCGTGGTAGGCGTGGTCGAAAGCCACGACCGCGTCGCGTCCGGTAGCCAGGCGGGCCACCTTGACGGCGTTCTCCACTGCCTCGGCGCCGGAGTTGAAGAGCACGGTGCGCTTCTCGTGGTCACCGGGGGTGAGGCGGTTCAGCTGCTCGGCCACGGCCACGTAGCCCTCATAGGGGGTGACCATGAAGCAAGTGTGCGTGAAGTGCTCCACGGCTTCCTTTACGGCACCGACGACGGCGGGGTCGGACGCGCCCACGCTCGTCACGGCGATGCCGGAGCCGAGGTCGATGAAGGAGTTGCCGTCGACGTCGTGGATGATGCCACCGTCGGCGTCTGCGACGTATACGGGCACGCCGGAGGCGACGCCCGCAGCAACTACTGACTTGCGGCGCTCGGCCAGGGCCAGGGACTTGGGGCCCGGGAAACCGGCCTGGACGCGGCGCTTCTGCTCCAGGCGGAAGGTGATGTCTGATGCGGTGGTGGTCATGTTATTTCTTTCTACGATTCCGGGTTTCGACGAGCTCAACCAACGGGAAGTGTCAGGCGTCGAGGGCGGACATCACGTGCTTGATGCGCGTGTAGTCCTCCACCCCGTACATGGAGAGGTCCTTGCCGTAGCCGGACTGCTTGAAGCCGCCGTGCGGCATTTCGGCGGTGAGGAGGATGTGGGTGTTGATCCAGACGGCCCCGAAGTCCAGATCGCGGCTCAGGCGCATGGCCGTGCCGTGGTTGGAGGTCCAGACGCTGGAGGCGAGGGCGTACTCGACGTCATTGGCCAGTTCAACCGCTTCTTCCTCGGTGGTGAACTTCTGCACGGTGATGACAGGCCCGAAGGTCTCCTTCTGCACGATGTCATCGCTCTGGTTGGCGCCGGTGATGATGGTGGGTTCGAAGAAGTAGCCCTTCTCCCCTGCCCGGTGGCCGCCGGTTTCGATCCGGCAGTTGGCAGGCAGGTTTTCCACTGCCGCGCTTACGGCGTTGTAGTGGTTGATGTTGTTAAGCGGGCCGAAGTAGTTGTCCTCGTCATTCTGCGAACCCGTGCGCAGCGTCCTGGTGTGTTCCACCATGGCTGCCACCACGTCATCGTGCACTGATTCCTCCACCAGCACGCGGGTGATGGCGGTGCAGTCCTGGCCGGCGTTGAAGAAGGCGAACTCGGCGATGGCTGCCGCGCTCTTCTTGATGTCCGCGTCCTTGAAAACGATGGCCGGTGCCTTGCCGCCCAGCTCCAGGTGGGCGCGTTTCAGGCCCTTGGCGGCACCGGAGGCGACGGCGATGCCGGCGCGGACGGAACCGGTGATGGACACCAAACCGGGGACCTTGTGCTCCACCATCATGGCTCCGGTCTCGCCGGTGCCGAGCACCACGTTCAGGACGCCGGCCGGCAGGATGTCGCCGGCGAGGCGGGCCAGGACGAGGGTCGATTCGGGGGTGGTGTCCGAAGGCTTGAGCACCACGGTGTTGCCGGCTGCGAGCGCCGGGCCGATCTTCCAGATGGCCATCAGGAACGGGTAGTTCCACGGCGCCACCTGGGCTACGACGCCGATGGGCTCCCGGCGGACGTAGGAGGTGTGGCCCTCGAAGTACTCCCCGGCGGATTTGCCCTCAAGGATGCGGGCGGCGCCGGCAAAGAAGCGGAGCTGGTCCGCGCCGGCGGCAATTTCCTCGGAGGCGATCAGGGAGCGTACCTGGCCGGTGTTGCGGTGCTGGGCTTCCACGAGTTCGTCGCTGTTGGCCTCGATGGCGTCCGCCAGCTTCAGCAACATCAGCTGGCGCTGGCCCGGGGTAACGTGCTTCCAGGTCTTGAACGCGTCCTTGGCAGCCGTCATGGCGGCGTCAACGTCAGCCTGCACGGAGACGGGAGACTGCGCCACCACTTCCCCGTTGGTGGGATTCACGATGTCCAGCAGGGTGGTGCCGGCGGGAGTGACGAACTGGCCGTTGATGAAGTTCTGCAAGGTTTGGACCACGGTGTGCAACCTCTTTCGTAGGGGCCACCCGCGCCCGGGCGGAATTCAGGGCGGATGGATGGAACTGCCTTGAGCCTATGCCAGCACCCGTGCGAGGTGAATAGCCACCTGCACACCGTTCCTGTAACTATTTAGTGCGCTTGTCCAGCTCCCGTTTATCCTTAATCCATGGCCATCTCCCTCGCCGCCCTGACGGGTGTGAACTCCCTGAAGCTGTCCAAAGCGGGGGTTGCCGAAACCACCTGGCACCAGGACATCAACTGGGTGGCAGTCACGGAGCTGGAAGATCCGCACCGGTTCATCAACGGCGGCGAACTGGTCCTGACCACCGGACTGCGGCTGCGGTCAGCACCTGAGCAACGGCGCTTCGTCCGGCAGGTGCAGCGGGCCGGCGCGGTCGGCATCGGGTTCGGCGTGGGGCTTTCCCATGACACCGTTCCGCCGGCCCTGCTCGCTGAGGCGAACCGGTGGGGCCTTCCCGTGGTGGAGGTTCCCTACGAGACGCCATTCATTGCAATCGGCAAACTGGTGGCTGATGCCCAGTCCGCGGACCACTACGCCAAACTCGAAAGGCTGATCGCCGGGCACCAGGTGCTGGCACGCGCACTGCTCACCGGCGGCGGGCTGGCCGAGCTGCTCAAGCACCTGGGCGGCATGCTGCGCACCGATGTTGCCCTCAGCCAGTTCACTGCCCAGCTCTACAACAGCAGCAGCGATGCGCCGTCCGCGGACACGTGGTCCTCCTACCCTGTCCCCACCGGCCGCCGCGACGCCTGTACGCTGTGGGTCCGGCAGCCCTTCGAGGACTCCGGCATTATCGGCTACGCCCAGAACCTGATCAGCGTGGAGCTGAACAACATGGTCAAACAGCGCCAGGCCCAGCGTGCATTGTGCGGACAGGTTCTCGAGGACGTCATCCATGGCGCCCTGGAAACCAGTGAGGCCCAGCGGCGCCTGGCGGGGGTGGGGGTGAACAGCACCCGGAAGAACGTGGTTTTGCTGGCGGTCTCCGCCGCGCATAACAAGGCACTGGGCAGCACGTCCGTGCCGCGCGAGCTCGAAAACGCTGTGGCCGCCGTTGTGGGTGGCAAGGATCTGGTGCTGGTCATCAATGACGACGGCGGCCGCTCGCCCGCGCTGGCCCGGAAACTGAGCGACCACCTGGCAGAGGCCGGCATCCACGCCACGATCGGTATCGGCGGGGCGTACACCAAGCCGAACGGGCTGCGGTGGAGCTACTTTGAGGCCCGGGACGCCGCAAGCCATGGGCTGCCTGTCAATGAGCCCGAACGCCTGAGCCTGACGTCCCTGCTGCTGGCCAGCGAGGACGTGCCGCTGGCAGACATGGCCAACGAGTCGTTGAACCCGCTGCGTACTTTCGACGCGGCGCACGGCTCGGAGCTGATGGCCACACTGGAGAGCTACCTGAACAACAACGGCTCCGTGGCCGCTGTGGCGGAAGAACTTACGCTGCACCGGAACACTGTCCGGTACCGGCTGGCGCAGATTACCGAGCTGACCGGGTACGACCCTGCGGTCACCGCCGACCGCGTGCAGCTCTGGCTTGCACTGGCCGTGGCCAGGTTGTCGTCGCGCCAGGGCAAGCAGCCGCCTTCGGCCGCCAGGCCGGGCAGAGACTAGATGACCCCGCGGCGCAGCAGGTCGCGGAATTTCTTCCTGGCTTTCCGGTACTTCGTCTCAGCGCCCTTGATCAGCTCGTCCTGCCGTCTGCCCAGCGCAGCGTACGCCTCCGCCGCGGCTGGCTCGTCCTGGCCCGAACGCACACCGGTCAGCAGGTCCCGGGCTATAACGGCGTCATGGAAGTCACCCAGGATTTTCTGTTGCCGGTGCGCCGCCCTGGCCACCTTCCCTGCACGTTTGCCGTGCACCAGGGCGGCGGCTTCGGCCACATGCCGGAGCCGCTTGGCATCCTTCCGAACCTGGTGGAGGGCGTTCTCGTGGTCTGTTCCGTCCCGCGCGTGCGCCGCTGTCTTCTGCGAGCGCCGCAGCCGCCTGGCCGCCTTGTCCACGGCCTGCGCAGCAACCCTCCGGCCCGACGCCGCCGCTTCGGGCCGGACTGGCGGGTTGTCCCGGAAGTCCTCCAGGCCGTCCAGCAGCCGGAAGTAGCGGTCAGAGCGCAGCGCCTCCTGGAGAAGCCGCGAGCCGCCGTCGAACGCGGCGCCGGCTTTGCCCTCGACCCGCACCCTGGCGGCCTCGGTGCCTTCTCCCGGCGGGAGCTCGTCAAGGTGACCGCGGAGGCGGTCCAACAGGACCTCGGCGTCCCGGGGGCCGCCGAGCATCTGGCCCAGCCATTTCAGTTCATCCCGCAGCCTCCTGACCGGCCCGGCGGCATAGAGCTTCCGGTAGCCAGCAAGGACAGAACGGATGCGCCTGGCCGCCGAACGCATATTGTGCACGGCCTCGGGTTCCTCCAGCCGGACCCCCGGGTCCTGGGCCATCATCTCCCCCACCTGGGCGCCCAGGTAGGCAGTGACGACGGCGGCGGCCGGGGCTTTCTTGCCTGCCAGGAGGTCCGGGGTGCTTTCGCCCTGGGCTGTGCCGGAGTACGGAGTCGCGCTGCCGGCTGCATCCCCCAGGGCCCGTGCCAGCTTGGAGGCGTGTCCGGCAGGACGGGCGCCGGCCTGGATGAGCAACTCCTCCGCCGGGGCGAAGAGGGCAGGTTCGCCTTGGACGAGTTCCAGCTCCCATTCCCGCCACTGCTGCTTTGCCCCGCCCTTGCCTCCGCTTCCAGCCTGAAGACGCTCAGCGGTGACCCGGTCATCGGCCAGGTCCGCCAGGTGCACGCCGTCCTCCCCGTAGAGGGAGTGGGTGGTGCGCTTGGTCTGCAGCCGTACTACCGGCGCCACTGCCGTTCCACGCAGGTACACCTGGACGTGGGCCAGCAGGCTGTCCGGCACGACGTCGGGCTGGCCAAGCGGCGCGTGCAACTCCTGCCGCTGCTGGGGTTCGGGCCCGGAGGCAGTTTCCAGGGGCGGCAGCTTCAGGTGCCAGCCGGCGTCGGTTCCACCCGTGCGCCGGCGAAGGGTGATCCGCCGGGACGCGAGGGCGTGGGTGTCCGTGTCGAAGTAGACGGCTTCGAGGGTTGCAGTATGGGCTGCACCCATCCGGGCCACGCCGGGGAGTCCTGCCAGCGGAGGCACCACGGCGTCGTCATCGACGTCGTACTTCTTCTCGATCTCAAGTCCCTGCGAAGCCTTCACAGCCGTCCTTCCGCGTCTGAGCATGCCGGCTCCGGACGCGCCGCCGGCGTCCGGGCATTCGCTGGCAGTCTATTCCCCGCTGCCGGAAAGCCGGGAGAGTTTCACCACAAAACCCAAGACATCAAACGTCTAACCTTTACGCTGGAGGGATGCCCGCCTCCTCTCCTTCTACCGTCCGCGCCCCCGCCGCCTCCAGCCCCGCTGCGCCGCCTGCCGCTTCCCCGGCCGCTGCCCGCGTGGGGACACCGGCCCGGCCCCGCTCCGCCGTCGTCTTCGCTGTCATAGCCCTGGTGCTGATCGGACTGAACCTGCGGGCAGGTATCACCGGCACCTCGGCACTGCTGCACGACCTGCAGGCGGTCCTCGGCTATGGGACGCTGGTGGCCGCGGTCATCCCGTCCATCCCCACCCTGTGTTTTGCGTTGGCAGGGGCGGCCACCTCCTGGCTGACGGGGCGGCTGGGCGTCGAGAAGGCGATCCTGGTGGCCCTCGTGCTGCTCGCCGGCGGGCTCCTCCTGCGCGGCATCCCCGCCACGGGCATGCTGGTGGCGGGCAGCATTGTGGGCATGTCCGGCCTGGCGGTCTGCAACGTGGCCATGCCGTCCTTCATCCGGGAACACTTCGCGCACCGAACCTCGCTGATGACTGCCGTGTACACGGTGACCATGACCACGGGGGCTACAGTCACGGCCGTCGCCGTGGTGCCGCTGGCCCAGGCACTCGGTTCACCGTCCGCCGCCGTCGGGGCCATCGGCATTACCGCCGTCGCCGCGCTTGTGGGATTCCTCCCCGTGGCACTGCACGCCCACCGCAACCGCCCCCGCTCGACCGCCGGTCACGTTTCGCCCTGGCCGCTGCTGCGCACCCGCAAGGGGATGCTCCTCACCGCGATCTTCACGCTCCAGGCCCTGCTTGCCTATGCGCTGCTGAGCTGGTTCCCCTACATGCTGACCACCATGGGGCTCAGCGCCTCCGAAAGCGGATTGATGTTCGGGCTGATGCAGCTCGTGTCCGTTCCGGCCGGCATGATGCTGATCGCCATCGGTTCCCGGGCACGAATGCTGCGGCCGGCCTTTTACCTGGTCAGCCTCACCATGGTGGTTGGGCTGGTACTGCTGCTGGTCCTGCCGGTGGCGCTGGCCGCCATTCCTGCCGCCCTGCTGGGGTTCGGCCTGGGCATCTTCCCGCTGGTAATGGTGATGATCAGCCGGAGCGGGGCAAGCACGGCCGAGACGACGGCGCTGTCCACGCTGGCCCAGTCCACCGGATACCTGCTCGCAACCGCCGGGCCGTTCGGGATGGGACTGATCCATGACGCGTCCGGCGGGTGGACCCTGCCCCTGCTGCTGCTCCTCGCCCTGGCGGTGGTCCAGACGGTGGTTGCGCACCTGATCACGGGCAGGGCCATGGCCGGCACGGCAGGAAGGAAGTGATGCCCATGGCCCTGAGTCCTGCCTCCCGCCCGCCGCTGGCCGACGAGGTCACCGCAAAGCTGCGGGCCATGGTCCAGTCCGGCGAGTGGTCCCTGAACCAGCGCATTCCTTCCGAAACCGAACTGATGGCAGGCCTGGGTGTTTCGCGCGGCACCCTCCGCGAGGCCACTAAGGCCCTTGCCCACAGCGGCATCCTGGAAGTCCGCCGCGGCGACGGCACCTACGTCCGCGCCACAAGCGAAATTTCCGGGGCGGCCCGACGAATGTACCAGGACCACACTGAGGAGCACATCTTGGAAGTCCGGCTGGCCCTGGACACGCAGGCGGCGCGGCTGGCAGCGCGCAATGCAACGGCCGACGACGTCACAGCCCTGCGTGGGCTGCTCGCCTCCCGGGACCAGGCCTGGAGCGGCGAAGACTACGGGGCGTGGGCGCGCGCCGACTGGGAATTCCACGAACGGGTGGCCCAGGCATCCGGCAATCCCCTGCTGCATGAGCTCTATGCCAGTTTTGGGGCTGCGTTCCACCAGGACCTCCTCAGGCAGCAGCGCCGGCCGGGTTTCGATGGACGCCCGCACGAGGGACACGACCTCCTGGTGGACGCCATTGAACGCCGGGACGCGGAGGCTGCAGTTGCTACGGTCAACCGGAACCTGAATTCCTGCGCGGAGTGGCTCGCGGCCTAATCGGTCAGTAGGCTTACTACCTGAGGTAGTCATGCCTGCCCTCCACCCGACGCGGCAGGCACGCCGACGATGAGGAGTTCCCGTGGCGCGATCATCACGCGTGACCGAGCACGATGTAAGCCAAGAACAGCCGCCGCCAGGAGCGGCGGAATCACCGGCTGCCGCCGTAGCCGCCGGACAGGCGGAACGCCATGGGCAGGGACAGGCGCGGGGTTCCGGTCCGGCCCGGAGGCCCCGGGAACCCAAGTCCCCCGGCGAGCTTTGGGGTGACGGCCTGGGCAGGGTTGGCATCCGCTCCGCCCAGATACTGCTGATCCTCGCCGTGGCCGTGGTTGCGGTTCACGCGCTCATGCAGATCAAGCTCCTGGTCATCCCGATCCTGATAGCGCTGATCCTGGCCGCGGCCATCGGTCCGTTCGTCAACATGCTCCGGCGCCGGGGGCTCCGCGGAGGACTTGCTACCGGCATAGCCTTCATAGGCCTCCTGCTGGTGCTGGGCGGGGTATCCACCGTCATCTACTTCTCCGTCCGCAACCAGTGGGGCGAGCTGGCAGCCCAGGCTTCTTCCGGCCTGGACGAGCTGCAGCGGTTCCTGCTGACCGGGCCCATCCCCATCGACCAGGAGCAGCTAAACCAGGCGAGGCAGGGAATCGCCGAATTTGCCACCAGCAGCCAGGTCCGCTCCGGCGCCATCACCGGACTTTCAGTGGTCACCGAGTTCATTGCCGGGGCCAGCCTTATGATCGTCATCCTGTTCTTCTTCCTGAAGGATGGCGCAAAGATCTGGAAATTCTTCCTCCGCCCCTTCAGCGGCCCGCGTGAAGCCAAGCTGCGCCGGGTGGGAAGCCGCACCCTGGAGGTCCTCGGCGGCTACGTCCGCGGCACCGCCATCGTGGCCCTGGTGGACACCGTGGCCATCGGCACCGCGCTGCTGATCCTGCAAGTGCCCCTGGCCATCCCGCTGGCCATCATCGTATTCATCGGAGCCTTCATCCCGCTGGTCGGCGCAACCGTTGCGGGGATCCTGGCGGCCCTCGTGGCGCTGGTGGCCAACGGGCCGGTTGTTGCCCTGATCGTGGTGGCGGTGGTCATTGCGGTCAACCAGCTCGAAGGCGACCTCCTGCAGCCGATCGTGATGGGCAAGTCGCTGCAGCTGCACGCCCTGGTGATCCTGATGGCACTGACTGCCGGCACCATCCTGGCCGGCATCATAGGCGCTGTGCTGTCCGTGCCGCTGGCCGCCGTCGCCTGGGCCATCATCCAGGTGTGGACCGCGGAGGACCCGAACCTGGAAGACATGAACCCTGACCTGCCCCCGCCGGGAACCAACCCAATCTAGCCACACGGAGTTTTTGTCCAGCTATGCAGACTTCCGGGACTTGGAGTTCTGCATAAGAGGACAAAAACCTTACCGGGAGGGGACGTACGGCGACGGTCCGGCACCTGGGTGCCGGACCGTCGTCGTGTGTTCTGCCCCTACCGCCGCGAGGGGCGGTACGCGTGCCTAGGAGCGAAGTCCGGCAAACACATTCTTGGGCCGCTGCATCTCGCCGTGCTTGGCACCGAGGACAATCACCAGTCCGGCGAACGCGGGGATGACCCACTGCAGCGCCTTCAGCTGCTGCTGTGCCGCCTTCAACTCCTCCGAGGCGCCCGGCTGCGGCTCGGTGGCACCTTCGGCACCCTCGGCCGCCAGCTTTTCGACCTTTTTGCCCAGGATGCCTGAGTAAAGGGTCACCGCTGCGCCGGCCACGGTGACAGCAGTCTTGATCACCGTGTCCCGGGCAACGCCCTCCTGCTTGGCGATGCGTTCCTTGTTCTCCAAAGCGATGGCAAGGTCCGCCACCAGGTGTGAGGCGAACGCTGCCGTCTGGAACGGCGCCCATTTCATCCAGCCGGCACTTGACAGCCGGGTCCGCTCGGAAGGGTCCTTGGCCGCTGCCGCGGCTCCGTTCAGGCCGATGGCACCCATGAGGGATCCGCCGAACCACGCTGCTGCCGTCAGATCGTGAACTGACCGGGCAAAGAGATTTCCTGCCATGATGTGCATTCCTAACGTTGAACTGGTTCCGAGATGCCGCTTCTGCGGACTTCGCTTGCCGTGTCCCATCAAGGTCATGGTCCGCCTATGGTAAGCACACTTACTAATGTTACGAAAGCCCGTCTTTTCAGGAGTGGACCGCGTAATATCGTCGCCATGGGAAATGCAGGGACTCTGTTCGGCTGGGCCTTCGGGGACCCGGCACGGGAACACGAAAGTGCGTACGTCAAAAACCTCCAGGCCGAGGCGCTGGCCAATGCGCGGGAAACCGCGAAGGCCAAGGGGGTGTCCGTGGTGGCTGACTCCCAGGTGTTTACCGTACTCAGCGCAGACGATTCGCTCGTGGAACTCGACAATGCCCCCGGGAAGCTCGTGGTCCGCTGCACCGTGCACGTCGAAGGACCCGGCGCCGAGAAGCTGCGCGCCGAAGGGCCGATGAACGGCTGACCGATGTCCGACGGGGAATCCACCCTCAGCCAGGCCGCCGACGCGGTCGAGGAGGCATCCAACCACAAGGTCCTCGACGTCCTGGCGCGCGCGGGATTCGCCGTCATGGCACTGCTCCACGTGATCATCGGTGCCATCGCCATCGCCGTTGCTTTCGGCCAGCCCGGGGAAGCGGAACCCACCGGGGCGATTGAACAGCTGGCGGCCAATGCGTGGGGCCCGCTGGTGATGTGGGCCTGCGTCCTTGCATGTTTCGGCCTAGGTCTCTGGCAGGCAAGCGAGGCCACCCTGCGAATGCGCCGCGCCCCCCGCAAGGAACGGGTGGCCAAGCTGATTTCCTCGGGCTTCCTGGCCATCGCCTACAGCAGCGTTGGGGTGAGCTTCGCCGGCTTTGCGGTAGGGCTGCGGGGCGATTCCAGCGAAAGCACCCGGGACTTCAGTGCCTCACTGATGGCCACGCCCTGGGGGCTGTGGACCCTTGTGGCGCTGGGACTGACCACCGTGGGCATCGGCATCTACTTCGTGTGGAAGGGCGTCCGGCGGGGCTTCAAGGAGGAACTTTTCTATTTCGACGGCAGACGGCGGGGCAGGATCATTGACGGCCTGGGCATAACCGGCCACATCTCCAAGGGCGTGGCCCTGGTCCTCACCGGACTCCTGTTCGTCATAGCCGCCGCCAAGCACAACCCGGATGAATCCACCGGCCTCGACGGTAGCCTCAAAGCCCTCCGTGACCATCCCTGGGGGCCGTACCTGTTGGTCGCCATCGGGGCCGGGTTCATCGCCTACGGCATCTTCGCCCTGATCCGGTCGCGGTTCGGACGCATGTAGTTCCGCTTTTTGTGGGTAGGGGTTAAGCATGACGCAGCACGTGCTGAGTGAACAGACAACGGACGACGGCGCCGGCCTGGCCCCGGGTTCTGCCTTGGGCATGCGCGGGGATCCGGCTCCCGCCGTCACGGAGGCCGCCGGCCGCGCCTTCGCGGGACTTTTCCGGCTCGTGAAGCTGGCACGGCCCGACCGGCCCATCCATCCGGACGGCCTGGGACTCTCCGGGGAGCTGGTTAGGACCGGCAGCGGGCACGAGCCAAGCGGAGTGGATTGGCTGGACGCCCCGGGGCTGGACACCGTCCAGGCGAGGTTCTCCAGGTCGGCCGGGCTGCCGCAGTCCTTGCCGGACGTCCTGGGCCTGGCACTGCGCCTCACCCCGAATCCCGGTTCTTCGTCCAGCGGCCATGCAGCCACCGGCAGCCCTGCCGACATCCTGTTCTCCTCCACGGGCTGGCGGGTTCCCGGCCGGTTCCTGCTCCAGCCGAAACTTGACGTCGCCAGCGCCACCCTGACAACCCTCATGCCGTACCGGGGGCCGAAAGGCCCGGTCCTTCTGGGGGTGCGGACCATGGAGTTGCGCGAAGGGTCATTGGCAACCGGCGAGTGGGTGCTCGGACTGTACTGGGCCAGGCCTGCCGGGCGTGGCGCCAGTGCGGCGAGCTCCGCCTCCATGCCAGCCCCCGCCCGGGCGACACGTCCCTCCGCTTCGACCCGCTCGCGAACCAGCCCCCGGGGCTGCAGGCCTACGGGTGGAGCCGGCGCCTGCGGGAGCGCTCCTACCTGGCGGCGCAGCGCAAGGCCCCAGCCGCCGTCGTACCCTCCACCCCAGCGGACCACTCCGCGGCCGGCCTTGCCGGCACAGCGGCAACAGAAAGGAAGACCATGGCAACTGTGTCCCAGGTGTTCAACTGCCCCGCCGCAGACGTCTGGCGGGTGATTGCCGACGGCTGGCTCTACTCCGGCTGGGTGGTGGGTGCCTCCCGGATCCGGGCAGTGGACGACCTCTGGCCGCACGCCGGTTCACGGCTGCACCATTCCGTGGGCGCTTGGCCCTTCCTGATCAATGACAGCACCAGCGTGACATCGGTGGAGCCCGAACGCTCGCTTGAGATTGTGGCGAGAGGCTGGCCGCTGGGGGAAGCAAGAGTGGCCATCACGCTGGAGGACCAGGGCGATACCTGCAAGGTCACCATGGCCGAGGACGCCATCCGAGGGCCCGGGAAACTGATGCCCAAGTTCCTGCGGGACCCCATGATCACCGTGCGGAACCGTGAGACGCTCAAGCGGCTGGAACTCATGGCCGCAGGCGGTGCCGGTAAATAGCCCCGGTTGACGAAGAAGGCCGGCAGCCCGGGAACTTCCCTCCCGCCCTGCCGGCCTTCTTTTTGAAGCTGTTTTCTAGACCTGCGCGGCAACACCATCACGCGAGATGTTGACCATGTCCTCGCGCGGCACCACCTTGATGCGCTCACGCTTGACCTCAACGCCGTGCGAACCGCCGGCCTCGGTGGCCGCGGCGCCGAGGGCCAGTTCGTGGGCGTCCAGGGCCAGCCAGCCTTCCCAGCTGGTGAACTTCACGCCGCGGGAGTCCAGCAGTTCGACGACGGCGTCCTCCCCGGGGACGCTGGCCACCGGCAGGTTCTCCCGGTCTTCCAGCAGATAAGTGACGGTTTCGAGGGCGTCACCCTTGGTGTGGCCGATCAGGCCGACCGGACCACGCTTGATCCAGCCCGTGGCGTAGATGCCCGGCACATGGGTGCCGGAGGCGTCCAGGACGCGGCCGCCATCGTTCGGGATGACACCCTTCTTGTGGTCGAACTCGATCTCCGGCAGGGCCGAACCAAAGTAGCCGATGGCGCGGTACACGGCCTGGACCGGGTAATCCACATACTCGCCGGTGCCCCGGGCATTACCCGTGCCGTCCAGCTCGGTGCGCTCGAACTTGATGCCGGCCACCTTGCCCGGCGTCTCGGCGTCGTCATAGATCGCCACCGGGCTGTGCAGGAAGTGCAGGTGCAGGCGGCGGGAAGCCTTCAGCTCGGAAAGATCCTCGGGCTGCTCGGCGATCCAGTTGGTGAGGGTGCCCACCATGGTCTTGGTCTGGTTGTTGGTCTGGATCTGGCGGTCCGATTCCTCGTCGAACTCGAAGTCCTCCGGGTACAGGATGATGTCTACGTCCTTGGAGTGGGACAGTTCGCGCAGCTCCAGCGGGGTGAACTTGACCTGGGCGGGGCCGCGGCGGCCGAAGACGTGCACGTCAGTGACGGGCGAGGCCTTCAGTCCGGCGTAGACGTTGTCCGGGATTTCGGTGGTGACCAGGTCGTCCGCGTGCTTGGACAGGACGCGGGCCACGTCCAGGGCCACGTTGCCATTGCCGATCACGGCGATTTCCTTGGCGTCCAGCGGCCATTCGCGGGGGACGTCCGGGTGGCCGTCGTACCAGGAGACGAAGTCTGCGCCGCCGAAGGAACCCTCAAGCTCGATGCCGGGGATGTTCAGGTCTGCGTCCTTGATGGCGCCGGTGGCGAAGATGACGGCGTCGTAGTGCGTGCGCAGGTCCTCGATGGTGAGGTCCGTGCCGTAGTCCACGTTGCCGAAGAAGCGGATGTCGCCGCGGTCCAGGACCTTGTGCAGGGCGTTGACGATGCCCTTGATGCGGGGGTGGTCCGGGGCCACGCCGTAGCGGATCAGGCCGTAGGGTGCCGGGTAGCGGTCGAACAGGTCGATGCTCACGGTCAGCTCGCCGCTCTTGACGGCTTCGCTCTTGGTGAGGATGTCGGCGGCGTAGACGCCGGCCGGGCCGGAGCCCACAACGGCAACGCGCAGCGGACGTTCGGCAGAACCTACGGGAGTGCTTGATGACACGGCTGTGTTCCTTTTTCTTCGGTCCAGTGGCTAGGTGGTGAGGACTCGGGGCTTGGTGGTGCGGGGCTTGTTCGGTGTGGTGGTGCTGTAGTCAGCGGTTTTGAAGTGCAACGGCGCGAAGGGGCTCACGCGCACCACGTCACCGATGACAATCACTGCGGGATTTGCGACGCCGGCGGCTTCCGCCTGGTCGGCAATGGAACCAAGCGTGCCAATCGTCACGCGCTGGTCCGGCAAATAGCCGTTCTCTACGATACCAACCGGGGTGTCACCGGGCAGCCCGGCTTCGCCCAGCGCGGACGCGGACTCACGAAGCTGGCCGACGCCCATCAGCAGGACGATGGTGTGGTCCGCGCGGGCCGGAACTTCGGACAGTTCTTCGTGGCCGGTGACCACGCTGAAGCCCTTGGCCAGGCCCCGGTGGGTGACGGGTATGCCGGCGGCGGCGGGGACGGAAATCGCGGACGTGACACCGGAGACCACCTCAACCTCGACGCCGTGCTGGCGGCAGTATTCCGCTTCCTCGCCGCCGCGGCCCAGGACGTAGGGGTCGCCCCCTTTTAGCCTGACCACGCGGTGGCCGTGCAGGGCTTCCTCGACCAGGATCCGATTGATCTCTGCCTGCGGCACAGGATGGTGGCCGGGCGTCTTGCCGACCTCGATGACGCGGACGTCCGGCGCCAGTTCGTTCAGGAGTTCGCGCGGGCCGAGACGGTCGGCAACTACGACGTCGGCCTGGCCCAGGAGCCGGCGGCCGCGGACGGTAATGAGCCCGGTGTCGCCGGGTCCGCCGCCCACCAGGGCAACGGAGCCGGTCCGGGCGGCGCGTCGGCGGCGCAACGGAAGGTCGCCCGTTTCCAGGGCGGTAGCAACGGCGTCGCGCACTGCCATGGCGCGGCTCGGGTCTCCCCCGGCGTTCACTGCGATCTTGACGTCATCCACTTCCGCAACAGCCGGGGTCCAGGCAGCGGAGGCTTCATGGTCGGAGGCGTTGACGCACCAGACGCGCTGCGCCTCGGCGTCGGTGGAAACCTGGGCATCCACTGCAGGATCACCGGTGGCGGTCTGGACGAACCAGACGCCCTCGACGTCCTGTGAAAGGTACGGGCGCTGCTGCCAGGTGAGGAGGCCGGCGTCGGACATGTCCTTCAGCCCGGGCGAGGCAACCGGAGCCACGACGGTGACCACTGCACCGGCGTCGAGCAGTCCCTTGGCGCGGCGGGCAGCCACGGGGCCGCCGCCCACCACCAGCACGGGACGGCCGAGCAGCCGCAGCGCTGTGGGGTAGATATCCTGAATCGCCATGAATCAACGGTAGGCCGCGTCACAATCGCCCACAAAGGCCGAGCAACACCAGTTCACGCGAGGTAACGCTGCGTCACATAGCCAACCGCCCGCCGTCGTGCTCCATCCGGGGCACTTTGGCGGGGAATGCGGCGGGGTTGGCGTGGCACCCGGCGCGTCCGTGTCAAAGTCCCCCGGTTCGGCTGCCCGCACCGGCAAGGTACCGGCCGCGCTCCCGGATCAGCCGCTGCAGGTACCGGCGCAGGACCACCTGCTCCAGGACCCGTCCCAGGAGCCCGAACGGCGCCGTGAATTCAACCTGGTCGGTCATGATGCTGCCGCCGGCCGTGGCTTCGAACCCGTGGATGTGACGGAAGGACTTGAACGGGCCCCGGACTTGCTCGTCCAAAAAGCTCCTGGGGTAGTCAAAGTGGGTGATGCGGCTGGTCATGGTGAGCGGGAGCCCGAAGTGCCGGGCCCGCCACGTGACCTCCTGGCCGTGCCCGATCAACCCTGACGTCACACCGGCCACTGCCCGCTCCCCCGTTCCCTTCTGGGAATCCACGTGCACGTCAACGCTGCGGGCCAAGTCGAAGAGCTGCTCCGGCGGAAGGTCGGATTCGGTGCGGCACACGAAGCTCACGGTCATGGCGCCAGTCTTTCAGATGGTTTCAGGGCGGGCAGGCACCTCTACCCGTACAGCCCAGTGCTGAGATAGCGGAAGCCGGAGTCAACCATGATGGTGACGACAGTTGCGTCCGGACCCAGCTGTTCGGCTACGCGCAACGCGGCAACAACATTTCCTCCTGAGGAGGTACCGGCGAAAATTCCTTCCTCCCGGGCGAGGCGGCGGCCCATCGCCATTGCATCCTCGGAAGAGACCAGTTCTATGGCATCCACCTCCTCCGGTTCCCATAGCGGCGGCGTGAAGCCGATCCCGATTCCTTCTATTCGGTGGGAGCCAGTAGGGCCGCCGGAGAGTACGGACGACTCAGCCGGCTCGACGGCGACGACCCTCAGCGCAGGCAGGTGCCGGCGCAGGGCGCGGGCCGCACCGTGGATGGAGTGGGCAGTTCCGACAGACTGGACGAAGGCGTCCATCCGGCCATTCGACTGCTGCCAGATTTCCTCACCCAGGGCCAGGTAGCCGGTGATGGCGTCACGGTTGTTGAGCTGGTCGCAGGCCCAGTGGCCCGGCTGGGCGCTTAACTCACCGGCGCGGGCGATCATCGCCTTGATCAAGGTTTCAGTGATGCGCCCACGGTCACTGGGCACGTCCTCGACCGTTGCCCCCAGGGCCTCCATGGTGCGGCGCTTTTCGTCGCTGAAAGCGTCCGAGAAAACGACATGCAGCCGGTAGCCCTTGGCCGCGCAGGCCAACGCGAGCGAGATGCCTGTTGTTCCGGCGGTGTACTCGACCACGGTGTCGCCCGGGCTGATATCACCGCGTGCTTCTGCGGCTTTGACCGCAGCCACGGCCATCCTGTCCTTCATGCTTCCGGTAGGGTTGGCGAATTCCAGCTTCGCCAGCACCCGCGCTGACCCCTGCGGCACCACTTTCCGCAGCTCGACCAGTGGTGTGGAACCAATCCCCGCCAGGACGCCCTCGCTTGCCTCCGCCGCACGTTCCATGTTCCCGCCTCGAACTTACCGTCCGCCCGGTCTCAGGAGAGTTGCCGGATGAAACTTACGGTATACCCCTGCTGGATCGGGGCACCAGTGGCGCTCGAGTCGGGGATGCGACCGGATTGCGTAACTCTTGGGACAGCCGCGGGGGCCGGCCCCTGCAACTACAGGGCGGAGGCAGCGCGGGGCGGCCATAAGTTACGCATGTGGTCATCAAGCACAACGAAGCCCGACGGCGGGAGGTCGCCGTCGGGCTTTGGCCGTCACGATGAAGGCGCTACCGGGTGCTGCCCGCCAACAGGCCACGGCGGCGCAGGAGGCGCTTCTCGATAGGCCCGAACACCAGCAGTTCGATCAAAATGCCGACGGCGAGGATCAGCAGGATTGCCGACATCACCACGGTCATGTCGGACAGGATGCGGCCCTGGTCCAGCAGCGAGCCCAGGCCGAAGCCGATGGTGCCGCCCACCGCGATAATCTCCGCGGCCATGAGCGAACGCCATGAGAATGCCCAGCCCTGCTTCAGCCCGCCCAGGTAGCCAGGCAGCGCGGCCGGGAGGATGACCTGCAGCGCCATTTGCAGCCGCGAGGCGCCCAGGACGGTCCCCACCCGGCGGTACTGCGGCGGAATCTGGTCCACCCCCGAGATAAGCCCGTTGATGATGGAGGGGATGGCGCCCATGAAGACCACGAAGTACACGGTGGCGTCGGTGAGGCCGAACCAGATAATGGCCGCGGGCACCCAGGCGACGGAAGGCAGCACCTGCAGGCCGGAAATCAAAGGGCCGAAGGCGCGGCGCAGCGGGGCAACCTGGGCCAGCAGCAGGCCAACCGGCGTAGCGATTGCCACCGAAATCAGGAACCCCGCCAGCCCGCGCTGCAGGGACGTCCACACGGCTTCCTGGAGTTTGCCCTCATTCCACAGGACGCCCATCTGGGTGACCACGTCGAGCGGCCCGGGCACCAGGTCCCGGCGCTTCACCCCGAGCGAGACATAGAACTGCCAGACGAGCACCAGGACCACCAGCGCGGCAACCGGCAGGAGGATCCGGCTCCACTCGATCCGGTGCTTGCGCTCGGCATCCGACTGGAGCGAGTCCAGCCCGGACTCAAGTTCCCGGAGGTCCTCCCTGCCGGTTGAAGTCCTCGTCAAAGCGGCATGGATGTGCTGGCTTTCGGCAGGCTCGGACGGCGCTTCTGCAAGGGGCGTGGGATTACTTGGCATGGCGGCGAATCTCCTCCCGCAGCCGGGCGGTGATGACCCCGGTCAGCTGGCCGGCGAGCCCGGCGTCGGTTCGGTGTTCCTCGGTGACGGCCCATTCCTGGACCACGCGGCCGGGACGGGAGGACAGCAGCAGCACGCGCTGGCCCAGCCGGACGGCTTCGCGGACGTTGTGGGTGACGAAGACGATGGTGCGTCCGGTTTCCTTCCAGATCCGCTCCAGCTCGTCATGCAGCAGGTCGCGGGTGATTGCGTCCAGAGCCGCGAACGGCTCATCCATGAGCAGCAGCTGCCGGTCCTGGGCCAACGACCGGGCGAGCGAAACGCGCTGGCGCATGCCGCCGGACAGCTCGTGCGGGCGCTTGTCCCCCGCGTTTCCCAGGTGCACCAGTTCCAGCAGCTCCTGTGCCTTGGTCCGGCGCTCGGACTTACCAACGCCGCGGAACTTCAGGGCCAGTTCGATGTTCTCCCGGGCAGTGAGCCAGGGAAACAGGGCGGCGTCCTGGAACATAAAGGCTGCACCATCGCTGGGAACTTCCAGGGCGCCCGACGTCGGCGCTTCCAGTCCCGCAATGATGTTCAGCAGCGTGGACTTGCCGCAGCCGGATGCACCGAGGAGGGCAACGAACTCGCCCTTCGCGATGTTGGCGTTGACGTCGTCCAGTACCGGGGCGCCGTCGCCGAAGCGCTTGCCCAGGTGTTCCAGTACGACTGGCATGGTGCCGTCCTTAGGTAGTGGTTGGTCAGTCCTGGCCGAGGCCGGCCGCGGAAATCCTGTCGGTGCTGCCGGCGCCCGCGGTGACCTCATTCAGCGAGCGGAGGTCAAAGAGCCCGTTAAGATCGGCCTGCCTGGTGGTGCCGGCTTCGACGCCGTCCTGCAGCAGCCGCGGGTAGCCTCCGGCCAGCGGGTCAAGGGTGAAGGTGATATTGGCCAGCGAGCGGGCCAGGACGTCATCAGCCAGGGCCGCACCGGCGGACTCCTGCAGGGCGGCGTTGATGACGGCGGCCTTCTCTCCGGCCGGCGCCTGGTTCAGCCAGGCCACCGACTTGGCGTGGCCGGCCAGCAGTGCCTTGACGGTTTCCGGGTGGTCCGCAGCGAACTTCTGGTTCACGATCAGGACGGTGGTGGGGAACTCGCCGGGTTTGCCGGTTACGGCCCCATCCCACAGGTCCTTTTCGTCCACCAGCACCTTCGCTCCGGCCTGGAGCACCAGGCGGGAGGCCCACGGCTCAGGCAACCACGCGCCGTCGAGCTTTCCGTCCTGGAACAGCTTCAGCGACTGGGCGTTCTCGGTGGGATTGATGGCGACATCGCCGCTGCCGTCCACGTTGGTCTTGTATCCCTGGTCCGCGAGCCACGCCCGCAAGGCTACGTCCTGGGTGCCGCCCAACTGCGGCGAGGCAAGGGTTTTTCCCTTGAGGTTGGCGGCGGAATTGATCTCCGGCTTCACCACCAGCTGGGCTCCGCCGGCTGCGGCACCGGCAATGATCCTGACGGATTCGCCCTGGCTTTTCACGAAAGAGTTGATGGCCGGGTTGGGGCCGATGTAGGCGGCGTCGATGGCGCCTGCGTTCAGCGCCTCGATGGCCGCGGGTCCGGCGTTGAATGTCTCTGTGCTCAGGGCGGTGTTGCCCAACGCTTCGGCAAGGAAGCCTTCTTTGATGCCCACCAGGGCGGGTGCGTGCGTGACGTTGCCGAAATAGCCCAGCTTGAGCTCGGCAGCGGGGGCGGGTTCAGCCGCCTGAGCCTCGGTTTTACGCGAAACGGTGGATGCCACCACGGCGCCCACGGCAATCAGCAGGACCAGCCCGATAGCCAGGGCAGCCTCGATGGCACGCTTGCGCTTGGGGACCGCGCTTTCGCCTGCCACGATGCGGGTCATCCCGGGCTTGGAACTAGTCATTGTTTCACCATAGGGAGTGGCCCAAACCCGTTCAATGAAGCGGAAACGGGGGGTCACGCTGGTTCATCTAGCGTCACATTTGGACGCAGGACTGCCTCGGTATGGCGGTTCAGTTGCCCTTCACATTGACCAGCTGCCGCAGCTTGTGCCTCACGCTCACCAGGTCCGCGGCATCCTGCATCACCTGGTCGATCGGCTTGTAGGCGGCGGGGATTTCGTCGATAAAAGCCTCCGAAGCACGGAATTCGATCCCCCGCATCGCCCGCTTCAGCTCCTCCAGCGTGAACGCCTTCCGGGCCGCGTTGCGCGAGTACTCCCGGCCCGCACCGTGGGGCGATGAGTGCAGGGACGCCGCGTTGCCACGGCCTTCCACCACGTACGACGCCGTCCCCATGGATCCGGGGATAAGTCCCGGATCGCCGGGCTCGGCTTTGATGGCCCCCTTCCGGGACACCCACACGGATTTGCCGTAGTGCGTCTCCTGCTGGGTGAAGTTGTGGTGGCAGTTGATCCGTTCCAGCTCCTGCACGGGCCCGCCGACCCAGTGGGCGAATTGGGCTCTCACCCGGTCCATCATTTCTTCGCGGTTGAGCAGGGCGAAGTGCTGTGCCCAGCGCAGCTCGGCGATGTAGCGGTCGAATTGAGGCGTGCCCTCGTCGAGGTAAGCGAGGTCCGGGTCGGGGAGGTAGACCTGGTTCTTACGGGTGACATGCTGGGCAACGCCGATGTGGTGTTGGGCAATCTTGTTGCCGATGCCCCGCGAGCCGGAGTGCAGGAAGAGCCATACGCCGTCCGCCTCGTCCGCGCAGATTTCGATGAAATGGTTGCCTGAGCCCAACGAACCCAGCTGCAGCTCCCACTGGCGCAGGTACTGCGCCGGGTTGAACCCGGACTTCGCAGCCATTTGCTTCAGCTCCGCGATGCGTGGCTCGGCGGTGGGCAGGATCCTTTTGTTGTTGCGCCCCGCCGAGAGAGGAATGACACGCTCGATGTCCTCCCGGATCCGTTTCCGGTCCTTCGGAAGGTCCTTGACGGAGTACTGGGTGCGGACCGCGATCATGCCGCAACCGATGTCCACGCCCACGGCCGCCGGGATGATCGCCCGCAGCGTAGGGATGACGGAACCCACGGTGGCGCCCTTGCCCAGGTGCGCATCCGGCATCAGGGCCAGGTGCGGGTAGATGAAGGGCAGGCTTGCCGTCTTGACAGCCTGCTCGCGGGTCTGACTGTCAAGGATGGACGCCCAGTTCAACAGCTTCGGGCTGATCGTTTCCATGCAGGTGCCTCTCCCACGGGGCCGGGAACTAACGTGGTTCCCAGGCTAACCGGCAGACCGCCAAGGACCTGCAGAAACCCAAAGCGGTCCTGGAAACATGAAGTGGGCGCCGCCGGCGGGTAGCTACATAGCCCTCCGGTGCAGGCGGCGGGGCGCATCCCCGGTCTCAGCCTCCAGCTGCGGCCGCCGCAGGAGGCGCAGGTTGAACCAGCAGAACAGCGCCAGCCCCAGATACAGGCATAGTTCCATCACTTCGCCGTATTCCGAAATCACGAATGTGGGTTCCGGCCAGATCAGCAGGCGGAACAGGCGGTAGGCCGCGGCCAGCAGGAACGCCGGTACTAGGCAGAGCGGCGGAACGAGCAGCTTCCTGGCCGCAAGCCCCCTCCACCTGTCACCCAGCGCCGCTGACACCAGCGGGACACAGGCACCGTACAGGCTGGCCAGAAGCATGGCGACAGGGACCAGTTCCTGCACTCCACGGATGTTGTGGACGGTAGTTTCCCCCTGGCGGTTGACCTCTTCCAGGTCTTCGGGGGTGTCCCAGCCAAAGATGCGCTGGCCCCACGAGATCTCCTCGCCGGTGAGGAACCATACACCGAGTGTGACGAGCCCATAGAGGACTGCAATGCGCGCCAGTCCCGACCGGAAGAGGCGGAAGGTGATGATGGGCAGGAGGATGCAGGCGCCCAGCAGGCAGAGGAACTGGAGCCACTCGATGAGGGAGTCCTCGTCAACGAGCCAGAGGTAGAACTCCTTGAAGGGAACAGTGGCCGCTACGACGACGGCGAGGACAAGAGGGAGCAGCGCGAGCAGCAGTGCCTGCCGCGGCGGGATCCTCCAGTCCTCGGAATCCCGTCTGAAGAGTTCAGCCGCGCGGCTGTACCACCGATGTCCTGTCGATCTCTCCACGGTACTCCTTACCGGTCCGCCCCAACGCCGTCGCGTCCAGGTCCCTGAGGAAGCTCGTGCCCCCGCTGACCATTAACTCCTTGTGCCGCAGCAGCCCGCACG
Organism: Pseudarthrobacter sp. NamB4; assembly: GCF_005796185.1. GTDB lineage: Bacteria > Actinomycetota > Actinomycetes > Actinomycetales > Micrococcaceae > Arthrobacter. Next base: position 129,588 of record NZ_VAHM01000004.1, on the reverse strand, counting down.
AGTAGCGAGTACTTGGATTTCAGCAGGACGACACTGGGGGCCGGAACCTGTACTTGGAGCGGCGGCTCACCAGTCCAAACGACAAAACCGCGGCCTGTTCGAGGATCAGAACCCTCAGGGCCCGGATCTGGGAATAAGCCGCGGTTTCAGGAAGGCTAGATGCTGTAGCGCTCATCCTCGTGGTCGCCCGGGTGGTCCTTGACCAAGCCCGCGGCCAGCGTGTTGCCGTCCAAAGGGTCGATCAGCAGGAAGGCACCGGTGCGGCGGTGGTGCAGGTAGTTCTCCAGCGGCAGCGGCGCGGCGAGCCGGAGCTGTGCGTGGCCGATGTCGTTCAGCTCCAGGGCGGAGGCCTGCTCCAGCTTGAAGGTGGACAGGTCCAGTTTGCCGTTGACGTTGCGGACCAGGGCCTGGACGGTGCGGGTGCCGTGCTTGACCAGGACCTTGGCACCTTCGCGGAGCGGCTTCGGGGACAGCCAGCAGAGCGAGGCGTACAGGTCGGCCGAGGCTTCCCGGACGGTGCCGGCGGCTGCGATGGTGTCACCGCGGGCGACGTCGAACTCCTCAGCCAGGCGGATGGCAACGGACTGCGGCGCGGCGGCTTCCTCGAGGGAAGCTCCGGCGAAGTCAATGCCCACCACCGTGGTGGTGCGCGGATCCTGGCCCGGCGTCAGCACGGACACCTGGTCCCCCACCTTCACCGAGCCTTCGGTGATCTGGCCGGCGTATGCACGGTAATCGCGGTAGGCCTCTACGTCCAGGCCGGCGGCGACCGCGTCGGGGGCCAGGGCGCCCTGCGGCCGGATGACCAGCTGCACCGGAAAGCGGAAGCTCTCCAGGTGGCTCTCGAGTTCGTCGGCTGCCGGGAGGGTCTCGAGGACCTCCAGCAACGCCGGGCCGGAGTACCACGGGGTCCGCTCGGAGCGCTCCACCACGTTGTCGCCGTCGAGCGCGGATACCGGGATGACCAGCAGGTCGCTGATGCCGTCCGAGCCCAGGCCCAGCTCGCGGCCCACCTGCTGCACATCGGCTTCGATCTCGCGGAACACGGACTCGCTGAAGTCCACCAGGTCAATCTTGTTTACGGCCACTATCACGTGCGCCACGCGCAGCAGCTGCAGCACGGACAGGTGCCGGCGGGTCTGCTCCAGCACGCCTTTCCGAGCGTCGATGAGTACGACGACGGCATCTGCAGTGGACGCCCCCGTCACCGTGTTCTTGGTGTACTGGACGTGCCCGGGGCAGTCGGCCAGGATGAAGCTGCGGCGGTCGGTGGCGAAGTAGCGGTAGGCCACGTCGATGGTGATGCCCTGCTCGCGCTCGGCACGCAGGCCGTCGGTCAGCAGTGCGAGGTCGATGCCGCCCTTGTCGCCGCCGAAACCGCGGTCCGCGGAGGTCCTGGCAACGGCGTCGAGCTGGTCAGCCAGGATCGCCTTGGAATCGTGAAGGAGGCGGCCCACCAAAGTGGACTTGCCATCGTCGACCGATCCTGCGGTGGCAAACCGGAAGAGAGTGGTGGGCAGGGCTGTTCCCAGGTCCGCCGGGAGAACTGCTTCGGTGGTCATTAGAAATACCCGTCCTTCTTGCGGTCTTCCATGGCGGCCTCGGAGATGCGGTCGTCCGCACGGGTGGCGCCACGCTCGGTCAGGGTGGAGGCGGCAACCTCAATCACCACGTCAGACACCGTGTAGGCGTCCGACTCCACGGCGCCGGTGCAGGACATGTCCCCCACGGTGCGGTAGCGGACAGTCTTGGTGATGACTTCCTCGTGCGGCAGCGGCTGGGACACCTCACCGACCGCGCGCCACATCCCGTCTCGGGCGAAGACCTCGCGCTCGTGGGCGTAGTACAGCCCGGGCAGCTCGATGTTCTCGCGCTCGATGTACCGCCAGATGTCCAGCTCGGTCCAGTTGCTGATGGGGAATGCGCGGACGTGCTGGCCCACGGTGTGGCGGCCGTTGTAGAGGTTCCACAGTTCGGGACGCTGGTTGCGCGGGTCCCACTGGCCGAACTCATCCCGCAGGCTCAGAATGCGCTCCTTGGCGCGGGCCTTGTCCTCGTCGCGGCGGCCGCCGCCGAACACGGCGTCGAACTTGTTCTGCTGGATGGCATCCAGCAGCGGCACGGTCTGCAGCGGGTTGCGGGTGCCGTCCGCGCGCTCGGCGAGCTCCCCGCGATCGATGAACTCCTGCACGGAACCCACCACGAGCTTCAGGCCCAGACGCTCAACCGTGCGGTCGCGGAAGTCGATGACCTCGGGGAAGTTGTGGCCGGTGTCCACGTGCAGCACGGGAAACGGCACCTTGCCGGGCCAGAAGGCCTTCGTGGCCAGGTGCAGCATCACCACGGAGTCCTTGCCGCCGGAGAACAGCAGCGCGGGCTTCTCGAACTCGGCAACCACCTCACGGATGATGTGGATGGCCTCGGACTCGAGGGTGTCCAGGCTGCTCAGTCTGGTTGAGACGGCGGACTCAGTCACCTGGGTCTCCTCGCTTAATGAAGTGCTCATACGTGTAGTCCGCATTCTGTCTTGTTGGTTCCTGCCCAGCGGCCGGCGCGGGGGTCCTCGCCGGGTGCCACTTTGCGGGTGCAGGGCTGGCAACCGATGGACGGGTAGCCCTGGGACAGGAGCGGGTTGACGGGCAGGAGGTTGTCGTCGGAGTACTGGACCACCTGGTCGAACGTCCACGCGGCCATCGGGTTGACCTTGACCAGCCCGTTCTTTTCATCCCAGGTCACCAGCGGGGTGTTGGTGCGGGTGGGGGCCTCGTCGCGGCGCACGCCAGTGAACCACAGTTCGTATTTGGCCAGGGTGCGCTGGAGCGGGGCCACCTTGCGGAGGGCGCAGCACTGGGCGGCATCGCGGGCAAAGAGGTTTTTGCCCAGGAGCCGGTCCTGCTGCTCCACGGTGTTCTCCGGGAGCACGTCCACCACGTTGACGCGGAGGTTGGCAGCAACCTCGTCGCGCGTGGCGTAGGTTTCCGGGAAGTGGTAGCCGGTCTCCAGGAACAGGACGTCGACGCCGGGCATCTGGTCCGCCACCAGGGCGGGCAGGACGGCGTCGGCCATGGAGCAGGCGACGGCGACGGCGGGCAGGTCAAAGTTCCGCTCCACCCAGGCGATCACGTCGCGGGCCGGGGCGTCCCAGCCGAGCTCGGCGGCGCCGGCCTCGGCCACGGCCTTCAGCTCTTCCTTGCTGCGGAGCTTGGGGTCGGCAGGTTCAGCCACCGCGGTTGCCACCGTGGCCTCCACCTGCGCGGAAGCCGCGGCAGGGGCAACCACCGGGTCAACACCAAGGGCGTGCTTGCTCACTGGAGTGCCTCCTCGTCTGCTGCGTGGGCCCATTCGGCGAAGGTCTGCCCCTCGGCACGGTCGGAGACAAACCGGCGGACCACGCGCTCCACGTAGTCGGGCAGGTCGTCGACGTAGACCCTGAGTCCGCGGACGGTGCGGCCCAGCCCTGCTTCCTCACGGTCCCTGGACGCCAGCCCGCCCCCCAGGTGGACCTGGAAACCCGGGGAGGGGTCGCCCTCGGGCGTGGGAAGCATCATGCCCTTGAGGCCGATGTCCGCCGTCTGGATACGGGCGCAGGAGTTGGGGCAACCGTTGATGTGCAGCGACAGTGCCTGCGGCAGTTGACCGGTTTCGGCGAGGTCGGCCAAACGGCGCTCCAGCTCGGCGACGGCAGTGGCGGCCGTGTGCTTGGTCTCCACGATGGCGAGCTTGCAGTACTCGATGCCGGTGCAGGCGATGGTGCCGCGGCGGAACACGGACGGGCGGGCGGACAGGCCCAGGGCGTCCAGCTCGGCCACCAGAGGCTCCACCTGGTCCTTCTCGACATCCAGGACAACAAGCTTCTGGTGCGGGGTAGTGCGCAGGCGGTACGAGCCGCGGGCCTCAAGGGTGTCCGCGAGCTTCACCAGCGCGGCGCCGGAGAGGCGGCCGGCCACCGGGGTGGCACCGATGAAGAACTTGCCGTCCTTCTGCTCGTGCACGCCCACATGGTCGCCGGGGGTGGTGGGCTTGGGCGCGGCGGGGCCGTCGGCGAGCTTGTAGCCGAGGTATTCGTCCTCGAGGATCTGGCGGAACTTCTCCGGGCCCCAGTCGGCCATGAGGAACTTCAGGCGGGCTTTGGTGCGCATGCGCCGGTAGCCGTAGTCGCGGAAAATGCTGGTGACGCCGAGCCACACGTCCGCTGCCTGCTCGGGCTTCACGAACGCGCCCAGGCGCTTGCCCAGCATCGGGTTGGTGGACAGCGCGCCGCCGGCCCAGAGGTCATAGCCAATCCCGAGTTCGGGGTGGCGGACGCCCACCAGGGCGAAGTCGTTGATTTCGTGCACCACATCCTGGCTGGGATGCCCGGTAATCGCCGTCTTGTACTTGCGGGGCAGGTTGGAGAGCAGCGGATTGCCGATGAACCGCTCCCCCAGCTCCTCGATCAGCGGGGTGGGGTCGATAATCTCGTCCTTGGCGATGCCGGCCACGGGCGAGCCAAGGATCACGCGGGGAACGTCACCGCAGGCTTCGGTGGTGGACAGGCCCACACCTTCCAGGCGGTTCCAGATCTCCGGGATGTCCTCCACCCGGATCCAGTGCAGCTGGATGTTCTGGCGATCCGTGAGGTCGGCCGAGTCCCGCGCGAAGTCCACCGAGATCTGGCCGATGACGCGCAGCTGCTCCGTGCTGAGGGCGCCGCCGTCGATGCGCACGCGCAGCATGAAGTACTTGTCCTCGAGCTCGTGCGGCTCAAGGGTTGCGGTTTTGCCGCCGTCAATCCCGGGCTTGCGCTGGGTGTACAGGCCCCACCAGCGGAAGCGCCCGTGCAGGTCCTGGCCGGGGATGGCGTCGAAGCCCTCTTTGGCGTAGATGGTTTCGATACGCTCGCGCACGTTGAGGCCGTCGTCTTCCTGTTTCCAGGTTTCGTTGGCGTTCAGGGGCGTCTTGCCGTCCACTTTCCACTGCCCGTGCGGCTTTGCGGCGGGACGGGACGGGCGGGCCGGGCGCTTGGGGGCAGCGGAGTCCGCGGACGCTCCGGCTAGAGCTGTATCAGTCATGAAACGACTGTAGGTCCCGCCCGAATTGCGTCACAAAGGCCCGGAAACGCTAAGTCACCTAGGGAAATATTTCGTCACGAAACGCCGGACGGCCTTGATCGGGCCACCCTGCTGTGCATTTGCCGGTGGTTCTGCGGGGGCTTCCGGGGAAGCCTCCGACGGCGTCCGGGGCTCCGCTTCAGCCGGCGCCTTCGCCGGTTCCCCGGCTGATGCGCGGGCCGCGGATTCCCGCGCCTTTTCGACGGCGCCGTCATACCGGTCGAGCGCGATTTCGGCGAGCACCGGAGACGGCAGCAGCGGCTCGGTGACGAGATCGGCACCCGCCTTGGCCAGCTGGTCGTGGAAGTAGCCCGGCGCCAACAGGTAGGAGGCGATGACAACCCGCCCGCCGACGTCGACAGCTCCCGCGGACTCCCCCGCCCCGGCACCTCCGGCAAGTTCCTCCCGAAGCATCGCGACGGCGTCGGGCACGGACGGCTTGGCCGAGGCACCATAGGCGGCCACCATCCGGTTGGACCGCAGCTCCCCCAGCTGGCCCAGCAGCTCCTCCACGCTGACGGCGGCGTTGGGGTTCGAGGATCCTGCGGCGGCGAGCACAATGACGTCGTTGTCCGTCACGCCGGCTTCGCGCAGCCGCTGATCAAGAAGCGCAGCCAGGCGCGGATCCGGGCCCAATGGCGCGGCGGCAGCGCTGCCCGGCCTGCTCTTCACGGCGCGGGCAATATCCACCTTCACGTGGTAGCCGACGCTCAGCAGCAGCGGAACCACGACGGCGGACTCCCCCTCCGGCAGCCCTGCCATGACGTCCACCAGGTCCGGCTGCTGGACATCAACGTAGGCTTCACGGACATCGAGGCCGGGGCGGAGGGCCGCGATGTGCTCACGCAGGGCATTGACCTCCGCGGCTCCCTGTGTGCTGGACGTCCCATGTGCGCAGGCGATCATGATGGGGCTGTTCATAGGGGCTAGCGTAACGTTGGAGCCGCCCTGTCCGCCCTCTTTGTAATCGCCGGGACGCCCCATGACATTCGCCTTTGACAATGCGCCGGTATGGCTGGATCTGCTGGGCGTGTTCTTCTTTGCCGTTTCGGGTTCCCTGCTGGCGGCGAGGAAGCAGATCGACATCGTGGGCTCCCTGCTTCTGGCCTCACTGGTGGGCCTTGGCGGAGGGGTGATCCGCGACATCATCCTCGCAGTCGTGCCCGCCGCTTTCACCAACCCCGCCTACCTGGTCCCGCCTGTACTGGCCACGGCCCTGGTGTACTTCCTGTTCTCCAGTGTCCAGCGCTTCACGTCGCTGCTGACCCTGTTCGACGCCGGCGGGCTGGCCCTGTTCTGCATGACGGGCACTCTGAAAGCGCTGTCGTTCGGGGTCAATCCGGTGGCTGCGGTGCTGCTGGGCGTGACCACTGCCGTGGGCGGGGGCCTGCTGCGCGACGTTACCGCCAACGAGGTTCCCGAACTCTTCAACCCGAAGGACATCTACGCGCTGCCCGCATTCGTAGGGGCTGCCATGACTGCCGTGCTGTGGGTGCTCGGGATGTTCAACGTGCTGACCGCGGCCGCCATCGCGGCTGTGGTTTTCGCCTTCCGGGTCCTGGCGTGGCGCCGCTCGTGGCAGGCGCCCCTGGCCGTTCACGGGTGGCACCGACGGGGTGACGAACCCGGGCTGTGAAGTGGTCCCCCGCGGGTGTTCGGTGGCATTTTCCGGGCCCCGCAATTAGCTAGGATATGAGCATGACTGACATGTTCCTCGAGAAGTTCCGCGCGCTTGTTCCGAAGTATCTCGAGGATGAATGGCAGGAAGAGGACGGGCTGTCCCCCGAGGAGCTGGACAAGGCCCTGGCCGACCACCAGTTCCAGATTCCCATGGTCCTCCGCGAGTTCTACCTGGCCGTTGGCGGCTGCGAGGACCTGATGGAGGCGTACCACTACTTCTGGGATCCGGATGAGCTCGAAGTCGATGACGAAGGCTTCCTGATGTTCCTGGAGGATGAGGAAGAGGAATACACCTGGGGCTTCCGGGTGGGCGACCTCAGCATTCCGGACCCCATCGTCTACCGCCGCAACAACACCCGTGGCCAGTGGAAATCCGAAGAGGGCACGTTCTCCGAGTTCGTGTTCGACATGTTCGAATGGGCGTTCGAGGAAGACGAAGACTAGGGCTTTCCCGCTTCGCTTCCACCTTGTGCGAAAACGGGGCACTTTGGCGCGGACTCGCCGGACATCGCGCCCGTCCCAGGGCTCCCACGGCCCTAAGTGCCCCACGACGGCGGCCCTCACCTTCCGTTGAAGGCTCCCCGCCTGCTCAACTCAAGCACCTCCAACACCTCTTCCATCATCCGCCCGGGGTGATGGACGACGTCGTCATAGCCGAACCTCAGGACAAGGTACCCGCCGGCAATGTGGCGTTGTTGCGCTTGCGGTCCTTCTTGACCTGGCGGGGCTCCAGGTGGGTGGCGCCGTCGGTCTCCGCCACCAGGCAGTCCTCCACCAGGAAATCAACCTCCCCCACGCCGCGCACCTCGACATGACGGCGGATCTGCAGCCCGGCTCTCCGGAAGTAGTAGTTCGCCAGGACCTCCAGCGGGGAATCCGCCCTCGGAATCACGTAATCGAGCACTGCCCTTGCTCTCGCATTGCGGTTCCCGGGAAGCTTGCGCCGCAGGAACTCAATAGTGATATCCCCGTGCTGTGCAGCGCACTGGACCAGGACCAGCGCCTCGATCTCCGGCAGGCACCGCAAGGCATGGATCAGGACATCGGCCAACCCGGCGACCGGCAGCCAGCGGTGCCGGGGATGGACCCAACGTCCGTGGGCGAGTGCACCGGGCGGGGCCTTCCTGTGCCCGGGACTCACGTGCGGGGCACCGGCGGGATGCAGCGTCCACAGTCCGTAAAGAGGCGCAGCGGACAAACATGTCAGCAAGACGTTGTGCTTGAGCGCCTCGCCGAGGACACCCGCTTCCTGGGGCAGGCTGTAGACCCCCCTCCGAAGGCGCTCTATCCGGCCTGAGGCCAAGGCCTTGTTAATGCGCTGCGGGGGAGAAGCCGGCCTGGCGGAGCTCGGAGTTACGGGCAACACCGGCGCGCCGGCGAAGAAAAGCTTCAATATCCATGCATCCAATGTGTCGTGGCTGGCGCGGCCAGGGGCAGGTTGGGCCTTGGGTATGTGGACAAGCCCGCCTTCGTGGGGCACCTTGGCACGGACATGCCGGCGCTTTAACGGATCAAGCCCAGACAGGCGGGCGGAAGTGCCCCAAGAAGGGCAGCGAAACTCTATGACAATGCTGGTAATTCCAACTTGCACATTGTGACAATGCTGTCATAAACTGTTTTAGGATCCGCTAAACGCCTCCGGCGGGTCTGATGCGAACGGAGAGACAACCCCGGTTCGAAGCAGCGTATGACTCGTATCGTTGCCGAGAACCGGGGTTGTCCCGTTTAACCGGCCCGCACGGCAGTCCCCCAAACTGCAGCACCACAAAAAGAAGAAGCCCGGCACCTTCAAGAGGCACCGGGCTTCAGGCAAGCAGCAGTCAGCTGGCGCGGTCCACCACGGCCAGCGCGAAATTGGACAGCGAGTCCTTGACCACGCCTTCCGGCAGCGGGGCAAGGGCGGCGATGGCTTCGTTGGCCCACTCGCGCGCCACAACCCACGACTCGGCCGTGACCGGGTGCTCCCGCAGACCCGCAACCGCCTCAGCCAATGCCTCGTCGGAGGTCAGGTCGCCGTCAATGAGCTTAAGAAGGTCGACGGCGGACTGGTCACCTCCCGAGGCAGCGCGGCGCAGGAGCAGGACAGGCAGGGTGGGGACCCCTTCGCGCAGGTCCGTGCCCGGGGACTTGCCGGACTTGACCTTGATGCCGGTGACGTCGATGACGTCGTCGGCCAGCTGGAAGGCAACCCCAACTTTCTCGCCGTACTTCACGAGGACCGATTCGTATGCGGGATCGGCTTCGGCGAAGATGGCGCCAAGCTGGCCGGAAGCCGCCACCAGGGAACCTGTCTTGTCAGCAATAACGGACAGGTAGTGCTCCACCGGGTCCTCATCCGGCCGCGGACCCACGGTTTCGTGCAGCTGGCCCAGGCACAGCCGCTCGAAGGTGCGGGCCTGGATACCCAGCGCACGCGAGCCGAGTTCGGACACCAGGATCGAAGCGCGGGCAAAGATCAGGTCGCCCGTGAGGACCGCCACCGAGTTGCCCCACACCTCATGCGCAGTGGGGGCGCCCCGGCGGAAAGGGGCGGAGTCCATCACGTCGTCGTGGTACAGGGTTGCCAGGTGCGTCAGTTCCACCACGACGGCGGCCTGCACCACGGCGGGCAGGGAGGCGTTGCCGAGGTGTGCACACAGCAGGGTCAGCAGCGGGCGGATGCGCTTCCCCCCGGCCTCAACCAGGTGACGCGACGTTGCATCAGCCAGCGGGTCCGAGTTGGCGATGGCTTCGCGGAGTTTCTTCTCCACCTTGGCCAGGTTATTGGTGATGGCAGGCCCCAGCTCTGCATCCCCGGCGATGGCCGCGAAGCCAGCGGGCAGCTGCAGTCCGGTGGCGATGGCGGTGGTATTGAGGCTGGGTTCGGACTCCGGCAGGCCGTGCCCGGCATGCGTCCAGCTGTGGTCTGCGGGGTAGTTCACTGGTTAACCCTAACTTTTTGTTGCGGATACCGCTGATTCGAAGCCGAGAGGGTATTGGATGTAGCCGGGACCAGCGCCTCCAGGACCCGGATCACCCTGTCCTCGAAACCCTTCGCCGAGGGGTCGGTGAGGTTGGCCAGCAGCCGGACCACGAACCGCATCAGCACCGGAACGGGCATGCCGGTCCGGAGCGCGAGCCTCATGACCGCCGGCTTCCCGATCAGCGCGGCAAACGCGCGGCCCAGGGTGAAATGCGATCCCCACTGTTCGCGCACGTACTCCGCGTACCGGCCAAGGTGCGCATCGGCGTCGTACGTTCCACCCGAAGAAGCCGAGCGCGACGGGGCGTCGATAATAAACCCGGCCGCAAACCGAGCCGATTCCATGGCATAGGAAATGCCCTCGCCGTTGAACGGGGAAACCATACCGCCGGCATCACCGAGCAGGAGCAGCCCGGGCGAGTAGTGCGGGGTGCGGTTGAAGCCCATGGGCAGCGCGGCGCCGCGGATCTCGCCCACCTGGTTTTCCGGGCTGAAGCCCCACTCCATCGGCATGCCGGAGGTCCACTCGCGCAGGACCTGCTTGTAGTCCAGCTTGCCGAATTCCTTGGACGAGTTGAGGATGCCCAGGCCCACGTTGGAGGTGCCGTCGCCCACGCCGAAGACCCAGCCGTAGCCGGGCAGCAGCTTGCCGTCCCGGCCGGGAAGCTCCAGCCAGCCCTCCATCCAGTCGTCGTCCGTACGTGGCGATGTGAAGTAGGTGCGGACGGCCACGCCCAGCGGGCGGTCGTCGCGCTTCTGGATGCCAAGGGACACGGCCGTGCGCGTGGAGTTTCCGTCCGCGGCGAGGACGACGTCGGCGCTGAACTCGCGCGTCTCGCCCGTCCTGCGGCCGGACCCGTCAAGGAGCGCTGCCCGGACTCCCGTAACGCGGCCGTCGTCGTTGCGCAGGGCGTCGGTGACGCTGTGCCGCTCCAGGATGGTGGCACCGGCAGACTGCGCGTGCCGGGCCAGCTCCTCATCGAAGCCCAGGCGCGTGCGGATCAGGCCGTACTGCGGAAAGTCCGAAACTGCAGGCCAGGGCACTTCAATGGTCCGGCCGCCCGCAATCAGGCGCAGGCCCTTGTTGCGGCGCCATCCGTCGTTTTCGGGATGCGGCAGACCGAGCTTCTGGATCTCGCGGACCGCGCGGGGGGTCAACCCGTCGCCGCACACCTTCTCCCGCGGGAAGCTGGTCTTTTCCAGGACGGTGACTTCGATGCCGGCCTTGGCGAGGTAATAGGCGGCCGTGGACCCGGCAGGGCCCGCCCCAACAATCAGTACCTTCACGCGGGTCAGCGGACGATGTTGCGGCGCAGTTTGACCACCGGGCCCTTGTGGGCGGCAATGGCGGCAGCAGCGCCGTCGGGCGTTGTGCCGGCCGGTTTGAACGCCCGGTGCACGGCTACGATGCCGCCGGTGAGGTTGCGGTAGGTCACGGTTTCCCAGCCGGTTTCCTGCAGCCACGCGGCGAGGTGGTCCTGGTCCGGCCAGGCGCGGATGGATTCGGCGAGGTAGACGTAGGCGTCCGGGTTGGAGGCGACCTTGGTAGCCATGGCCGGAAGCGCGCGCATCAGGTACTCGGTGTACATGGTGCGCCAGAGCGGAACCACAGGCTGGGAGAACTCGGCGATGACCAGGCGGCCGCCGGGCTTGGTGACGCGGAGCATCTCGGCCAGCGCCTTTTTCGGCTCATTTACGTTGCGCAGGCCGAAGGAGATGGTGGTCGCGTCAAAGGTGTTGTCCGCGAACGGCAGGTTGGTGGCATCACCGGCAATGAAGTCGATGTCCGGGCGGCGGCGCTTGCCTACCTTAAGCATGCCCAAAGAGAAGTCGCAGGCCACCACGTCTATGCCCGCATCAGCATATGGCTCGCTGGACGTGCCGGTGCCCGCAGCCAGATCCAGGACGCGCTGCCCCTTGGAGACCTCCATGGCTTCCACCACGACCTTGCGCCACCGGCGGGTCTGCCCCATCGAGAGGACATCGTTGACGACGTCGTACTTTGGTGCGACGTCGTCAAACATCGTGGCTACTTCGTCCGGACGCTTATCCAAGGATGCTCGGTTCACCATGACATTGTCTCAAATGTTCAGGAGCGCCCGGACCACGACGAATAGGGTTGCGCAGCATGCGCAACCAGGTAGTCCGCGTAGTAAGTACCTTTCAGTACTAGTGTTGTCTCATCATGACGAGCACGCTCCGCACCTTGACAGTCCCCCTCGATGGCCAAAAATTTGCCGGGGGGCTGCCGTCGTTTTTGGTCCGGGACGATGTCCTGTGCTGGACCCGCCGTGAGGCCGGGCTTGCTGGCTTCGGGGAAATCATCCGCTTTACCGCCACCGGCCCGGAGCGGTTCCTCGAGGCTGATGTCTGGTGGCGGCACCTGGTCCTCGAAGCCGAGATCGCAGACTCCGTGGAGCTTCCCGGGACAGGCCCTGTAGCTTTTGGCTCCTTCGCTTTTTCCAAAACGTCCGCCCATGAGTCCCGGCTGATCGTACCGGAGATCGTGGTGGGAGTACGTGACAACCAGGTTTGGCTCACCCAGCTGGCGCTCGACGACGGCGACCTCACCGAGGGCACCGCCCTCGCCGCCCTGGACCGGTGGCTGGGCACCTCCGCCAGACGTGAAAGCACGACGGCGGCAACGGGCCCCGCCGGGAACGGCACCTCCGGTGGGGGTTCCGCCAAGGGAGGCGGCGCCGTCGTACGGCCCCTTACCCTTGCCGCCGGAGCCACCTTGCACACCGGTTCGCTGAGCGAGGAAGCGTGGATGGATGCCGTGGCAGCGGGGGTGGCGGAAATCCGCACCGGAGCGCTCGAGAAACTGGTGCTCGCACGGGACGTGGTGGCAACCCTTCCCATGGGCGTGCATGCGGCCACCGTGCTGCGCGAGCTTGCGGCCCGGTACCGCGAGTGCTGGACGTACGGGGTGGACGGCCTGGTGGGGGCAACGCCGGAGATGCTGATCCAGGTGGAGGGCCGCACCGCCCAGGCGCGCGTCCTCGCCGGGACGCTGGACCGACTCGATGCGCACGGCGAGGACGGACTGCCCATTGACTACGCCACGCGGGCGCTCGCGGGCTCCGAGAAGCAGCGGCACGAACACGAGATCGCCATCCAGTCGCTGACCAGCCAGCTGGCGCCGTTCTCCGAGGCGATGAATGCCCACGACGAGCCATTCATCCTTGAGTTGCCGAATGTGTGGCACCTGGCGTCCGACGTTAAGGCGGAGCTCACGGAGGTGGAAGGACATGTCCCCACCTGCCTGGCCCTCATTAATGCACTCCACCCCACTGCGGCTGTCTGTGGAACGCCCACCCAAGTGGCCGGCGCGCTGATCCGCAAGCTGGAGAACCTGGACCGCGGACCGTACGCCGGGCCAGTCGGGTGGCTGGACGCCGCCGGCAACGGCGAATGGGGCATTGCGCTGCGGGGTGCAGTGATTGAAGCGCGGGACACGGTTCGGCTTTATGCCGGCTGCGGAATAGTGGACGGCTCGCAGCCCGAAGCCGAGCTGGCGGAGACCTGGGCAAAGTTCCGCCCCATGCTGGAATCGCTGGGCATCAGGAGCTGAGTCCGGAATTAAAGACAGCGGCTTCCCCGACCCGCTTGATTTCTTCTGTGGTTTAGTTATCCAATAGTGAAACTAAGTTTCCTGTGATGCACATCTCATAATCGGGGCTACACTATGAACCGATTAAGTACCGCATACTCCTGCAACAAAAGGTAAGAAAAATGCAGCTCAAGTCCCTGGCCACGGCCAAAATGACCGCCAAGGCAGCAGCACTCTTCGCCGTCGGCGCCCTCACCCTCACGGCCTGCGGCGGCGGGGGCTCCACCCCGGCCGCTTCTGAAGGCGGCATCCAGCTCATCAACTCCGGCAAGCTCACGGTGTGCTCCGATATCCCCTACGAGCCGTTCGAATTCGAGAAGGACGGCCAGACGGTCGGCTTCGACGTGGACATCGCCAAGGAGCTCGCCAAGGACTTCGGCGCCGAACTGAGCATCGTGGACAGCTCCTTTGAAGCCATCGAAACCGGCACCGCCCTCACCCAGTGCGACTTGGGCATCTCATCCATCTCCATCACGGACACCCGCAAATCCGTCATGGACTTCTCCAACCCGTACCTGGACGATGACCTGGCCCTGGTGGCCAGCGAGGACTCCGGCATCAGCAGCCTCGAAGACGCGAAGGGCAAGAAGGTGGGCGTCCAGCAGGCCACCACCGGCGCCGACTACGCGGAGGAGCAGGGCCTTGACGCACAGCAGTTCGAGGACACCGGCCTCCTTGTCCAGGCACTCCAGGCCGGCACCATCGATGCTGCCCTGGGCAACCAGTCGGTCCTGGGCTACGCCATCAAGGACAATCCCAAGTTCAAGAGCGTTGAGGAATTTGCTACCGGCGAGCAGCTGGGCATTTCCGTGAAGAAGGGCAATACGGCGATGCTGGAGAAGGTCAACGGCACGCTCGAGCGGCTGCAGGAAGACGGCTCCCTCGAGAAGTTCAAGACCACCTGGTTCGGCGAAACCGCCAAGTAGCCAAGACCGTCCAGTAGTTGCCGGGAAGGCCTGAGGCTCCCCCGCCTGGTTCCCTCCCAGCCCTGAGAACTACGCAGCCGGGGCCCCGGACGAGCTGTATTGCAGTCCGTTCGGGGCCTCTGCCACGCATAACGAATGTGAGCACCCCATGGCAATGACCGCACGTCAACGCGCCAGAGTAAGCCTCTATGTCCAGGCCGGAATCTTTGTGGTGGCCGTCGCCGCGCTGATCCTGGCCACCGACTGGCAGGCTATCGGCAACAGCGTCTTCAACTTCGCCAAGATCGGCCCCATGTTCCCCGGCATTTTTGCCACCGGCCTCGTGAACACCCTGATCTACACCTTCCTCGGCTTCATCGTCGGCCTTTCCGGCGGCCTGTTGCTGGCCCTGATGAAGCTCTCCAGCTTCCCGCTGTACCGCTGGATCGCCACCGGCTACATCGAGTTTTTCCGCGGCATTCCGGCACTGCTGGTCTTCATCGCCTTCGGCTACGGCGTGCCCCTGGCCTTCGGTGTCTCGTGGAACATCACCGTGATCGTGATGGTTTCGCTCGGCATCGTGGCCTCGGCCTACATCGCCGAAACCCTCCGCGCGGGCCTGCAGGCAGTACCCAAGGGCCAGCTGGAAGCCGCCCGCTCCCTGGGCATGCCGCAGTGGCGGGCCATGGTCACCATCGTGATCCCGCAGGCTTTCAAGATTGTCCTGCCGCCGCTGACCAACGAGGTCATCCTGCTCACCAAGGACTCCTCGCTGATCTATGTCCTGGGCCTCACCGCTTCCCAGTACGAGCTCACCAAGTTCGGCCGCGACGGCATCTCCAGCCTGGGCGCGGGCCTGACCCCGCTGCTGGTGGCCGGCGCCTTCTACCTGGTGATCACCATCCCGCTGAGCCTCCTGGCCAGGAAGTTCGAAAGCCGCACCGCGCGGTCCAAGCGATAGGCAGGGAAGACCATGAACGACGTCGTAAATTCCTCCGGCAGCACCAGCACCATCCACGCCGCGGGCGTGGCCATCAAGGACCTGCGCAAATCCTATGGCTCCAATGAAGTCCTGAAGGGTATCAGCCTGGACGTGGCGCCTGGTGAAGTGGTGTGCCTGATCGGTCCCTCCGGTTCCGGCAAGTCCACCCTCCTGCGCTGCGTCAACCTGCTGGAGCAGCCCAACCAGGGCAGCATTCACGTTGGCGGTTTCGAGGCCACCGATCCCGATGTGGACATCGATAAGATGCGCCGCAAGGTGGGCATGGTGTTCCAGCAGTTCAACCTCTTCCCCCACCTCGATGCCAAGCGCAACTGCAGCATCGCACAGGTCAAGGTGCTGAAGCGGTCCCAGGCCGAGGCGGACAAGGTGTCCATGCACAACCTGGAGCGTGTGGGGCTGGGACACCTCGCGGACCGTTTCCCGGACCAGCTTTCGGGCGGCCAGCAGCAGCGCGTGGCCATCGCCCGTGCACTCAGCATGGACCCGGAACTGATGCTCTTCGACGAGCCCACCTCTGCCCTGGATCCGGAAACCGTGGGCGATGTCCTTTCCGTCATGCGCCACCTCGCCCAGGAGGGCATGACCATGCTGGTGGTTACCCACGAGATGGGCTTCGCCCGTGAAGTGGCGGACCGTGTGGTGTTCATGGACGGCGGCGTGGTGGTGGAGGAAGGCCCTGCCGAAGAGGTCATCGGCTCACCTTCGCAGCCGCGCACCAAGGAGTTCCTGCGCCGCGTCCTGGATCCGAACCACATCGAGATCGAGGAGTAGGCGCTTCTGCTCCGTTTTCGAGGCGCACATGCGTCAGCGACACGCATAGGCCCTGGCGCTGCCGGTATACCGGTAGCACCAGGGCCTTTGCGCGTCGAGGGAATTTTTGCGCGTCCAGCACTCCAGAACACGCACGACGGCGGCCCGCGGCATCGGCGTCCGTGGGAGCCTTTACTCCGGCAACGGGTGGGCCGAGAATAGGTCCCACTGCAGCCTCCACTGGCTCAGCAGCGCGCTGCCCATCCGGCGGCCATCCCCAGCCGGCCGCCCTAGCGAGGAGCGCTGCCATGACACAATCCCCAACATCCCGTGCCGTCCCGGCGGTCTCCGCGCGCGCGGCACAGCTGGCATCGATCCCGTCTTTCCAGCGGGTTGACGCCTACCTCCGGGCCGCGGCGTCCCGCGGGCAGGGACAGACGGGCGTTTGCGACTTCACTTTCGGCAACCCGCACCAAATGCCGGCCGACCGCTACGTCAACACCCTCAGGGATGCCCTGACCCCACAGAACGACCAGTGGTTTGCGTACCAGACCAACGGCGAGGCCGCCCGGGAAGCCGCCGCGGACTCCCTGAGCAGGCTCCTGGAGGTGGTGTTCCGCCCCGAGGACCTGTACCTCACCACCGGCGGCTTCGCCGCGATCGCCCTGGCATTGAAAACGGTGGCCGACCCTGGCGATGAGGTCATTTACAGCCTCCCGCCGTGGTTCCTGTACGAGCCGCTGATCCTGGAGGCCGGGCTCACACCAGTGAAGATCAGGATCAACACCGCCACCTTCGACCTGGACCTCGAAGCCATTGAAGCTGCCATCACTGAGCGCACCAAAGTGGTGATCGTGAATTCTCCCAACAACCCCACGGGACGGGTCTATCCGCCTGAACTGCTGCTCCGGCTGGCGGAACTGCTGGAAGCAGCCTCGGTCAGGCTGGGCCGGCGCATCTACATCGTTTCGGACGAGGCGTACAACCGCATTGTCTTCGATGGCCTGCGCTTCCACAGTCCGGCAGAGTTCTATCCGCACACGCTGCTCGCCTACTCCTACGGCAAGACCCACCTATCCCCCGGCCAACGGGTGGGCTACCTGGCACTGCCGCCCAGTATGCCGGACCGTGACGAGATGCGTCCGGCCCTTTCAGGGCTGCAGGTGGCCATGGGCTGGATCTATCCGAATGCCCTGCTGCAGCATGCACTGCCCGAACTGGAGAAGTTCTCCATTGACGTCGGTCAGTTGCAGCGGCGGCGGGACCGCTTCGTCGATACCCTTGGCTCCATGGGCTACCGAATGCAGCCTCCGGAAGGCTCCTTCTACATCTACGTCACGTCCCCTGTCCCGGACGATGAGGCGTTCACCGAGTCGCTCGCCCGCCGGGATGTCTTCGTATTTCCCGGCGTGCTGTTCGAGACCCCGGGCTTCTTCCGGATCTCCCTGACGGCCAATGAGGACATGATCGAACGCAGCCTGCCTTCGTTCGAGGCAGCGCTGAAGGAATCCCGCCCATAGTGATGCACCCGCAGGCCTGCCTGCACAGATTACCTGGCCAGCACTCCCGCGACAGCGGCAGCAACCGCTTCCTTGATCCGGGCGTGAAGCTGCCGCAGCGAATGGCGGTCCGTACGGACCTCCACGATGCTGCGACCCTCGATCGGCTGGGCGAGCGCCTCGGCGAGTCCCGCCGTCGTATTCACCAAAGAATGCCGGACGCCGTATGCTGCGGCGAGAGCCGCGATGTCCACAGTGTGCGGGGTGCCGAAAAGGCGCTCGACGGCGTCCCCGTATGTTCCGGCCTCGCGCACCCCTCCGTGCTCGAGCAGGTCGAAGATGGCGCCGCCGGAATCGTTGAGGACCACGATCCGCAGCTGCGGCTGGTCCTCCCCGGCGCCCAGGAGAAGTCCCCCGGCGTCATGCAGGAAGGTGACGTCGCCCAAGAGGACGGTGGTTTCCTGCCGTCCGCCGAGTGCGATGCCAGTGGCAGTGGAAATGGTGCCGTCAATCCCTGCCAGGCCGCGGTTTGCGTAGACAGTAGCGGCAGGATCGGGTGCAGGAAGGCCGGCCAGGTCAACGTCACGGATGACATTGGAGGAACCCAGCAGCAGCTGGCCGCGGGCGTGCTTCCAGACCAGCGATGCCACAGATGGGCCGCTTGCAGCAGCATCGGCCAGAAGTATTCCGTCCAGGGCATGCTGTGCAGCACTGCTTGCGAGCAGCCACGTATCCAGCCACTCGGGTGTCCCCCGGCCGGCGAAGTCTGCGAGTTCCGCGAGGTTTTCCAGCGGCAGTTCGGTGCGCCGGCCCGGCTCGTACCAGGCCACCGGAACAGGGTGGTACAGGGCGGAGGGGACTTCCGCGCGCGCCAGCAGGGCTGCCACCGGCCGGGACAGTGTGGGCCTGCCGAACAGCACCACGCGTTCAGTGGGCTGTTCGGACTCAGCGCCAAAGTGCTCCAGCAACAGGCGGTACGGGCCCACCGCGTTCGGCCCGAAGCGCGCATTGGAGGACGGTTCGGCGAGCAGCGGGAGGTTATGGGCGCGGGCGAAGGCCTCGGCGACAGGGCCGGCGTCGTGCCCGGCGAGTACTACGGTGCGCCGCTCCGGCAGCTCAGCCGGTGCCGGCGGCAGGTTCATGATGAGTGGCTCGGTGCCGATCCGGTAGCGCTGACGCTCGGCCGCCGCCGGAAGCTTCTCACGAGGTGATGGCACCAGCGGATCCCTGAAGGCGAGGTTGAGCTGGACGGGGCCCGGCGGAATCTCGCTAAATGCCCCGGTCGCGGCGGACAGCCCTGTCTGCACTGCACGTTCAGGGTTGCTGCCGGCAGGAATGTCGACGGCGAAGCGTACCTGTTCACCGAAGAGGTCAGGCTGGATAGTGGTCTGATTGGCGCCGGTTCCTCGGAGCTCGTCGGGCCGGTCTGCGGACAGGACGATCAGCGGGACGGCGGCGTGGTTGGCCTCCATCACGGCCGGCATCAGGTTCCCGACGGCAGTCCCGGACGTCGTGAGCACGGCTGCCGGGGAACCGGTGGACAGCGCGAGGCCGAGTGCGGTGAATCCGGCGGAACGCTCGTCAATCCGCACCAGCAGCTCCACTTTGCCTTCCGCGGACGCCTCGGCCAGGGCGTACGCCATCGGAGCGGAGCGGGAACCCGGCGACACCACCACGTGCTGCACGCCGCCGTCGAGCAGGACTCCGACGGCGATCCGCGCGGCTGCCAGGGCAGTCAGCTCAGGTGCCGCCTCCGGAGCGTCTTTCCCGGAAGAATCTGCTCGGGAGGTTTGGGAGGCGTCAGGTTCGTTCAACGAGGTCACCAATCCAGTCTGCCATCCACGGCGCCCCATCACCTTCTGCATGAAAACAGCAGACGCCCCATCACCTCCTTGCCGCGAGGACCGCGAGGTGATGGGGCGCGCTGGAAAACCTGCGAGAGGTGATGGGGCGTCGGGGAGGACCTAGGCGTCGGTGCGGAACACCTGGATCACTGATGGTCGGGGTGCGCGCGCCTGGCCCGCCGCCGGCGTGGCGCCTGCCGCAACGTAGTCCGGGAAGAACGAGACCTGGCTCTCGAACGTGCCGTCCTCGCCCGGGTGCTGCACGGCGACGAACACTGTGCGCTCTTCGTCGTGGATAATCGGACCGCACGTTTCGGCGTCCCGCGGAACGGCGAGGAACTGCTCAACCTTGCCGCGCTCTGCGCCTTCCAGGGTGACCTTGAACAGGCCGTCGGCGCGGTCGATGCCGGAAGGGGCGCCGTCCGTGGAGATCCAGAGGTTGCCCACGGAGTCGAAAGCCAGGTTGTCCGGGCAGGAGATGGGCGAGACCTTGTCCGCCGGGAAGCCGGAGAAGTAGGTCACATCGCCTTGGGCCGGATCGCCGCAGACCATCAGCAGGTTCCAGGTGAAGGAGGTGGAGGTCTGGCCGCCGGTTTCGGTGATTTCCACAATGTGCCCGTCCCGGTTCTGGGTGCGCGGGTTGACCTCAGTGGCCCCCTCGTTTGACCCTACGCCACGGTTGGAGTTGTTGGTGCAGGCCACGTAGACCTTGCCCGTGTGCAGGCTCGGCTCCACGTCCTCGGCGCGGTCCATCTTGGTGGGGCCAACCTTGTCCGCGGCCAGTCGGGTGTACACGAGGACCTCATCCACGGACATGCCGGGAACTGCGGACTTGCCGTCCAGCACCAGCGGCAGCCACTCGCCTACGCCGTCGAAGGCGCCGTCCGAGGGAACGGCGCCGGTGCCGTTGATTTCAGCAGCCGGAGAGTTACCGGTGAACCGGGCCACGTAGAGGCTGCCGGCGGACAGCAGCGTCATGTTGTGCTTGCGGTCCCCTTCGCGGTACTTGTCCTTCGAAACAAACTTGTACAGGTAGTCGAAGCGCTCGTCGTCGCCCGAGTAGGCCACTACATGACCGGACTCGGCGATGATCACGTTGGCGCCTTCGTGCTTGAAGCGGCCCAGCATGGAGTGCTTCTTCGGAGTGGACGTGGGGTCGAAGGGGTCAACTTCAACAATCCAGCCGAAGCGGTTGGCTTCGTTCTCGTAGCCGGCGTTGCGGGTATCCCAGCGGGGCTCGTCCAATTCCCACTGGCGGGCGGTGGGCTTGGAGGTGATGCCGTACCGCTTGTCACCGGCCGAGGTGCCGTTGCCGACGAAGTAGCCCTGGAAATTCTCCTCCCCGGAGAGAATGGTGCCCCACGGGGTGGTGCCGCCGGCACAGTTGCCCAGGGTGCCCTTGATGAAGCGGCCCGCAGGGTCTTCCACCGTCTTGACCAGGGCGGAGCCGGCGGCCGGACCGGTCAGCTCGTAGACGGTCGAGTTCAGGAATCGCCGGTTCAGCTCTGCACCCTTGACGTAGGTCCACGGCTTGTTCTTGTTCTTGCGCTCCAGCTCCACTACGGACAGGCCGTGCGCAGCGGCTGCCACGGTGCGCATCTGGTCGGCGGGCATGGTGGGCGGGAACATGATGGCGTCGTTGGTGTACTCGTGGTTGGAGAACAGCACCGCGCGACGGCCCTTACTGCCCGGGATTTCCAGGATGTCGGTGTAGTCGTTGTTGTAGCCGAACTGCCTCTCCTGGGCGGCCGCCGTCTGGTTGTTCAAGTCGAATGCCGGGGCGTCGTTGAAGATGGGATCGCCCCACCGGATTACCGGCTGCCAGGTGAAGCCTTCGGGCACGGTGACGGCGTCAACCATGGCGTCAATGGAAGGGATGGCAGTGAACTGCAGCTTGGACTTGCCGAAGCCCTCCTTGGCAGCCTTGGAAAGGCCGGCAGCGGAGGCGGGTTCAGCGGAGGTCCCCGCTGAACCGAGGACGACGGCGAGGGCACCGGCGGCGCCGAAGCCCAGGGCGGCGCGGCGGGACATGGTGGCGGAGGCGATGTCGCGGAAGTAGCTGTTGGAGCTGGTGTTGCAGACGTTGCCGGCGCAGGCGTTATCGCACTTAAGGGCGCAGGTGACGGCACTGCGCTTGCCCTTGGTATGGCCGAGCATCGGCAAAAGAGTGAACTTGCGGGCAGTCGTTTCAGACATGGGGGCCTTCCAGGGAAAATCGATGCGGTTCACACACCTTGTCAAGCGCTTTCTACGCGGAGTCATCTGGAAAGTGAAGTTCGGGTTAACCGCTTGTGACGCGCAGTGATATGAGAGAGGGTGCCGGAAAATCCCGCATCAAGTGAGGGAGGGTGTCAGCGGGGCAGCAGCGCGTGGACGCGGCGCAGCCGGGCCAGCCACCACTCGCGCCGTTCGGGGGAAGCCGCATACTGCTCCAGCAACCCTGCATCGGCGGCCACGTCACGCAGGCTGATGGCGCCGTCGTCGGCCACCAGGGCATCCAAGGTGACGTCCTGCTCGAACAGGGACACCGTTCCCAGCCCGCACGCGTACGGAAGCTCCGGCAGGGACGCTGCCAGCGCGAGCCCGGCGCGGATGCCGACGGAGGTGTCCAGGGCGGAGCTGACGACGGCTGGCAGCCCGGCTTGGGCCACGATGTCCAGGGCGCGCCGCACTCCCCCGAGCGGCGCCACCTTGACGACGATCAGGTCGGCAGCGCCGGCCCGGGCAACCCGGAGGGGATCAGTTTCCTTGCGCACGCTCTCGTCCGCCGCGATCAGCAAAGGGATGCCGGCGGCGCGAAGCTGCGAGCGCACTTCGACAAGCCCATCAATGGTGGGCACAGGCTGCTCCGCGTATTCAAGGCCGACGGCGGAAAGCCGGTGGAGTGCCTCCACTGCGGCGGGGACGTCCCAGCCTCCGTTGGCGTCAACGCGGAGGGCAGCGTCGGGGAGGGCGGAGCGGACGGCGGCGAGGCGGTCGACGTCGTCGTCGAGCGTCTGGCCCGGCTCTGCCACCTTGACCTTAACAGCGTCCACCCGACCGAAGCGGGCCAGGATTTCCGGCACGTGGCCAGCGGGAACGGCCGGGACGGTGGCATTGACAGGAATTACTGACCGAAGCGGCGCAGGAAAACCAGCCCAGGCGGCCTCGACGGCCGAGGCGAGCCAGCGGGAGGCCTCCTCATCCCCGTACTCCGGAAACGGACAGAACTCGCCCCAGCCGGCAGGGCCGCGCAGCAGCAGCGATTCACGCTCCATGATGCCCCGGAACCTCACGCGCATGGGCAGGCTGACCACGTACGCCTGCGCCAGGAGCTCGTCCAGAGGAGGCAGCAGCGGCGGCGTGGTTTCCGGGGGCATGCGTTCACTGTACCGGCGGCCCGGGCGCCCCAACGCCGCGGCCCGGCTTGAAGCAGCCTTCCAGCTTTCTGTGCCACCCTTTAACCGATGACTTACCAACGGCAGGCACCAGGCAGGACGGCAGCCCGAACCGCACCGGGCTCCGGCTTCCTGTTCGTGCTTGCCACCCTGGCCTGCGTAGCAGGGTTGATTGCCACCTATTACTACTTCGTGCAGACCACCACGGGCCAGTTCATCGACGAGTCGGCGCTGGTGGAAGCCGTGGAACTGCATGGTCCTGCAGGCAAGGCAAGTACCAGGTTCCTGGACCTGCTGCCCACCATCTCGCTGGTGATGGCCGCCGTCGTGGTGCTTTTTGTCACGGCGATCCGGAAACACTGGGCGGAGGCCGGGATAGCAGTGGCCGCCTGCATCGGCGCGAATATTGCCACCCAGGTCCTCAAGGATCTGCTGCCCGCCCGCCCGGACAAGGGCGTGATCACCCTGGAAATGAATTCACTGCCATCCGGGCACACGACGCTGGCGGCATCGGCGGCGGCCGCCGTGTTCCTGATGGCGTCGCCACGCTGGCGCCCCATGGCCGGCTTCGTCGGCGGCACGTTCGCCATTGCCTCCGGAGTGTCCACCCTGATCAACCAGTGGCACCGGCCGGCCGACGTTGTGGCGGCGTTCCTGCTGGTGGGCGCCTTCATGGTTCCCGCGGGCTGGCTCATCATGAAGCGCGGATCTTGGAATGCCTGGGACGGGTTCGGCGGACACATCGGCTCGGCCCGGATCTGGCTGACGCTGCCGGTGGCCATCGGCCTGGCGTCGGCGGCCGTGGCGGCGTATTCGCTGCTCCGGATTGCGCCGAGCCCCTGGCAGGAGACGAGCACCACCCACTATTTTTGGGCCGGGATCTCGCTGATAGTCATCGCCGGGTACCTGGCCACGGTTGCCACCACGGCACTGTTCGCCTTTGCTGCACGACGGCGGCACTAGCCAGGGTGCCGGCGTCCGCCTCTTAGCGTTGCGGCAGGCCGGGCAGTTTTACCCTCGGCGGGCTAAGGGGTTTTACGGGGAGACGGCGGTCAGTGCGGCTCGTTGGGGGTGCGGCAATGTGCTCGGCCGCGCCGTGATGTGCACGGCGTCCGCCACCACAGCCTGGAGGCCTCCGCCCTTGGCGCAGGAGTTGCGCTGGACGGCGGCTCCGGTGCCCCGATTCAAGACCTGGAACAGCAGGAACTCCACGGTGCTGAACTCGCCCTGCTCCTCCAGCACGGGCCTGAGGTGGTTCAGCAGTGCCATCGCCACGTCGAAAGCCCCCCGCTGCACACCGGTGAAAGGATCGGCCAACTGGCCCTCCAGCCCGTAACGGCTTGCCTGCCAGGTGACGAGACGCAGTTGGGTGGCCGACGCCGGAACCGGGCTGACGCCGTCGCGCCACTGCCGTGCCGCAGTCTCGGCAAGCCCGCGGACAAGCGCCGCCATGAGAACGGCGTCGTCAGCGAACAGGCACACGTCCGGCACCCGAACCTCCACTGTGGGGTGCTTGTGGCTGAGCCGCGCGTCGAAGTACAGGTTTGCCTTGTCCAGAGGAACCCCGGAACTGAGGATTTGCCCGACCTCGCGGTGGTAATCATCTGCCGAGCCATAGATCTCCGCCGGGCCGGTGGTGGGCCACCTGCTCCAGGCCTGGGAGCGGTAGCTGGCAAAGCTGGAATCCACGCCGTTCCAGTAGGGCGAATTGGAACTGAGTGCCAGCAGGAAAGGAAGCCACACCCGGAGCCGGTCAAGGATCGCAATGCCTTCCTCCTCCGACTCGATCTCCACGTGCACATGGCAACCGCCTGTCAGCTGCTCCACGGCGGTGAGCCCGAACCTCTCCATCAGCTGCGCGCAGCGCTCGCCTGGGGCGATGGTGGACTGCACGGGCAGCGGGGAGGTAGCCAAGGCCGCTGCCCGTGCTCCCACGCGCCGTGCCGCGGCGTCAGCATCCTTCCGCCGTGCTGTGATGTCCTCAGCAAGGTCGTGAAGGCTGACCAACGGGAGGGTGCACGTTTCGAGCTGCTCCTGCTTCATTTCGCTGGTAAGCCGCGGGTAATCGCTTAGCTGGTCGAGCACCTGGCCGAGCGGGACGGCACGGCCGTTCGCGATGTCCACTATCAGGAACTCTTCCTCAACACCTACCCTGCGCGTCATTCCACATACAGTAAGCATGCTTACTTCCCGTTGCAAGCCGGGGTGGTGGAGTCAGTCCAGAGTTACAGGCGACAAAGCCATTCGCTACCCCACACCGTGGCGCTGGAGCCACATCTCGAGCAGGGCGAACTGCCACAGGACGTTGCTGTTCACTGCGGTGCGCTGGGCGTTGGGGTCGGCAAGCAGCGAATCGATGTACTCCGGCCGGAACAGCCCGCGCTGCTTGGCTTCCGGTGCGTGCAGGGCATCCCGGACGACCGAGATGAACGGTTCTTCAAGGTGCCGCAGGGCCGGGACCGGGAAGTAACCCTTGGGCCGGTCCACGACGGCGGCCGGCAGCATTTGCCTGCCCAGGTCCTTCAGAATGCCCTTGCCGCCCTGCGAGGCTTTCAGTTCGGGCGGACAGGCTGCAGCGAGCTCCACCAGCTCGTGGTCAAGGAACGGAACACGCGCTTCGATGCCCCAAGCCATGGACATGTTGTCCAGCCGCTTGACGGGATCGTCCACCATGAGCAGGTGGGTGTCCAGCCGAAGCACGGCGTCCAGGGCCGTATCGGCGCCTGGCGCATCCAGATGCGAGGCCAGGACCTGGCTGCTGACGTCCGTGCCGGCAGACCATTCGGGCTCGAGGATGCGGACCAGGTCCTCATGCCTGTGGTCGACAAAGGATGCGGAGAAGGCAGCCAGCGCCTCCTGCCGCCCCACGGATGCCAGCGGCTGGTGGTACCCGTAGCCGCCGAAGACTTCGTCGGCTCCCTGGCCGCATTGCACCACCTTCACGTGCTGGGTGACAGTCCTGGAAAGCAGGTGGAACGCCGTGACATCGTGGCTGGCCATAGGTTCCGACATGGCTCCCACGGCGTGGCCGATCGAGGGCGCGAACTCGGATGTGCTGACGTGCAGCCGCTCGTGCTTGGTGCCGAATTCCCGCGCCACCAGGTCCGAGTATTCGAACTCATTCCCGGAATCCCCGCCGGCGCCGTCGAAGCCGATGCTGAAGGTGGACAGCCCATGCTGGCCCTCCTCGGCGAGCAGGGCAACCAGCAGGCTTGAATCCAGTCCCCCGGACAGAAGGACACCTACCGGCACGTCCGCAACCATCCGCCGTCGTACTGCCGTCCGCAGCGCATCCCGCACCGCGTCCTGCCAGTCCAGGGCGGACCAGCCAATTTGCGCGGAGCGGCGGGTGTAGGAGGGCTTCCAGTATTCGCGGTCATGGCAGGTCCCGTCGCTGCGGACTGTGCGGATAGTGGCGGCCGGCAGTTTGCGGATGCCGCGAAGGATGGTCCGCGGTGCCGGAACGATCGAGTGCCAGCTCAGGTAATGGTGCAGGGCGGTTTCGTCGATGCTGGTGTCGATGCCGCCTGACGCCACCAGCGCCGGCAGGGATGAAGCGAACCGCAGCTTTCCCTGGAGCTCCGCAACGTAGAGCGGCTTAATGCCCAACCGGTCACGGACCAAGAGGACCTCGCTCCGCCGTGGATCGAATAACGCGATGGCGAACATCCCCACCAGATGGTGGACAAAGTCGTCCCCCCACTTGCGGTAGGCCTTGAGGATCACCTCGGTGTCGCTGGTGGAGTGGAAGGTGAACTCCGGCTCAAGCTCCCGCCGCAGTTCCTTGTAGTTGTAGATGCACCCGTTGAAGGAGACGGCCACGCCGCCTTCGTCAACCATGGGCTGGGCTCCGGCGGATGAGAGATCGATAATGCTCAACCGCTGGTGGCCAAGCGCCACCCAGCCTGCGTGCCAGGTCCCCCTTCCGTCAGGTCCCCTCGATGTCATTGCCCCCATCATGTCCAGAACCGCCTCCTGGGAGGCCGTTCTCCCGTTGAAGGCGATTTCGCCAGCTATTCCGCACATGGTGCTTTTCCTCGTTCCTAGCGATTACCGCGCTGTACTGCCTAGGGTTCGGTCCTTCACGAACCGCCCTGATGGTCTTGGGCGTTGGATCGGCAGGGTCGGACAGGGCCGTGCCCGCCTCCACCCGCACTTGCGAGGTAGTCCACCGCCACCTTGTTGAACCGCCCGCCCGGGAGCGGGATCGTGTTCAGTCAGTGCATGGAGCACCGGCATTTCATTCTGGTCCATGCGGCCTCCTGTTTCCGATGTTCAGAATTTCTTTTTGCTGGTAAGCAGCGACGGTTCAGCAGGGCCCCGCAAGAGGGTGGCAGGGACACTGCTGGCCTGCACGGCGTCGGCGACAAGGGAGCAGAGGGCGCCCGCACTGGCAAAGGCTGCTCGCTGCCGATCAGCACCCGTGCCGCGGGCCAGCAGTTGGAACAGCAGGAATTCAACAATACTGAGCTCACCCTGTTCCTTGAGTACCGGCTGGATGTGGTTGAGCAAGGACATCACCACGTCGAACGCCGGGCGGGGCCGGCTGGTCTGCGGGTCCAGCAGCTCACCGCCCAGCCCGAACCGGCCGGCCTGCCATGCCGCGAGCCTCAGCTGGGCGGCCGGTACGCGCACAGGCTCAACGCCGCGGCGCCACTCCCTGGCAGCGGTCTCCGCAAGTCCGCGAACCAAGGCGGCCAGCAGGATCGCGTCGTCCGCGTGGAGGCACACGTCCCCCACCCGGACCTCGACGGTGGGATGCCGGTGGCTGAGGCGCGCGTCAAAATAGATTTGCCCCTTGTCCAGCAGCACCCCGGCGCTCAGGATGTCATCCACGTGGGCGTGGTAGGCCTGGGCGGATCCGAAAATATCGCACGGCCCGGCCGTGGGCCACCTGTTCCACGCCTGGGAGCGGTAGCTCGCGTAGCCGGAGTCCGCGCCGTTCCAGAACGGCGAATTGGCGCTGATGGCTACGAGGACCGGAAGCCAGATGCGGATCCGGTCCAGGACGGCTACCCCTTCTCCGTCCGATTCCACCTCCACATGCACGTGGCAGCCACAGGTCAGCTGCTCCACGGCAGTAAGGCCGAACCTCTCGATCATGCGCTCATAGCGCAAACCGGGAGTGGCCGTGGACGTGACGGGGAAAGGGGAAGTTGCCAGGGCGACGGCGCGGGCACCAACGGAACGCGCGGTGGAATCTGCGCTCAGGCGGTGCGCGGTAATATCCTGCGCCAGTTCCTCCAAGCTGATCCGAGGAAGGGTGCAGGCCTCAATCTGCTCCTGCTTCATCTCGCTGCTGAGGCCGTCATCGTCACTCAGGTGGTCCAAAACCTCGCCCAGTGCAACCGCGTGCCCATCAACGTAATCGACAATCAGGAACTCTTCTTCGACTCCTACCCGGCGCATCATTGACGACCTGCAAGTCCCGGCGGCTTCCCGCCTCGGACCCAGCCTGACGCATGCGGGAAACTGCCGCTGTATGGGTAAGCCATGTCGCTCCTCGGTAAACCCTAGGGGCCACGGCTTAACCTCCTTTGGTCAGAACATAGTAAGCATGCTTACTTCCGGATGGCAAGCGAAGATGCTGCAACCGGCACTCAGGAGAGGCGTTCCAGGCGGCAGACCGGAGGCGTTAAAAGGCGCTGGGCTCCACAGATATACCGGCCGCCTGGACTCCCGGTCCAGCCAGGTCCGGGGTTGGAATTCTGGCGGCCACCTGACCATCAGCGGTCCCCGCGCCTGCCAGGTGGGAGGCGAGGGCCGACGACGGCGTTGCCTGCCACAGGCGGGACAGGAGCTTCGCACGGGCTGCTTCAATGAACCCGCGGAAAAGCCCGAAGTCCTCCGGGAGCTCCTCGGGGTGCCACTGGATACCCATGGCGAAGGTGCTGGCGGGGTGCTCGATGGCCTCCACTACCTGGTCCTCGCTCCAGGCAGCTGCGATCAGGCCCTCCCCCAGCTTGTCCACGGCCTGGTGATGGGAGACGGGAACGGGCCCCGGGTTGGCGCCGATCAGCTGCTCCAGGCGGGAACCCTGCCGGATCTCCACCTGGATTTTGTTGAATTCGTAGCCGCCGAGCTGGTACTGGCCGTTGCCGATGACGTCCGGCAGGTGCTGGTGCAGGGTGCCGCCAAGGGTGACGTTCAGGAGCTGCTCGCCCCGGCAGATGCACAGGAGCGGGATGTCCTGCCGCAGGGCCTCGCGGATGAGGGCCTGCTCCCAGGCGTCGCGTTCGGGCCGCGGCTTGTCCGTCTCGGCGTGGGCTTCCTGCCCGTAGAGCGCCGGGTTGACGTCCCAGCCGCCGGGAATGACCAGCCCGTCCAACCGGCTCACGAGGTGTTCGATGACTCCAGGGACAACAGGCTGGGGTGGAAGAAGGGTGGGTACGCCGCCTGCCGCGATGATGGGGTCAAGGTACGTCTCAGGCAGGAACGCCGCGCTGACCGTGCCGCATCCGTCGGTTCCGGCATGCTCCAGATACGTGGCGAGTCCGATGATGGGCTTCACGGCGGCGTCGGTTGTTTCCAAGGGGTTCCTCCAGCTGATTTCTCTGCATTTAAGGATATGAGACAGGTAGGAGTGGAATGTTTCGCGCAGATCAAAATCACGTATCTTGTTCGTCACTCCTGCCCAGACCTTGAGGGAACTTTGAGCGATTACCGGCTGGTAACTTGATGCGGGCAGGGCATAGTTGCGGGTAGCAGGAGACCCGCCTGTTTGGGGGGCACAAGGCCAGCGGAACGGTGGGCATAGCTACCATTCCGGCGGCCCGTCATTCTCCTGGCGGAGTCTTGAAGTGGGCTCCGCCAGGTACAGCCTGCACCCAGCCGTCTTCCTGGCAGCCGCGACGACGGCGGGCACGTTGTCCCCCCTGCAGCAGGATGACGTGCCCTCACAGCGTCCCGGCGCCGCTTATCCCCCAAAGGCGGCGCCGGGACTTTCACGCCCGCTGAAGCCGCGGACTGCTAGCTCGACGCCGGAGGGCCGGGGCTGACAGCCGCCCCCAGGACGTGCGCCACCGGCGGGGACAGCGGATGGACGGCAAAGTTAAGGCGCCTGGTAGTCACGGGGGCAAAGCCCGCTGCTTCGATGGCAGCGACGGTGTCCCGGTTGGGGTGGCAGCCCCGGCAAACCACTGCCAGCCGGAGCCAGCATGTCCTCGACGGCGGCGAAAAGCGTCTGTCCGAGCGGACGCGTTCATAAAAGGCAAAGGTTCCGCCCGGACGCAGGACGCGCCTGATCTCGGCCAGCACGGGCGCCTGCGCGCTGACGCTGCACAGGACAAGGCTTGCCACGACGGCGTCGGCGCTGGCCTCCTCAGCGTGAAGATGTTCAGCGGCCGCCCTGGGGACGGTTACTGGCACCGGCGCCGCGGCGGCCTTGGCGGTGGCGATATGTCTGAGATAGTCATCCGGCTTTGATGGCCAGCACCTGTGTCACGGCCGGCGGGTACAAGGCAAGGTTCGAGCCCTCGCCTGCCCCCAATTCGATGACGACCCCGTGGAGGCCGGCGAGCAGCTTATGCCGGTTGCTCCGCTGCGCCGCGCGCGGTCAATGCCTTCAACCGCTTTCGCGCAGGCGCGGGCGAAGCGGGGATGCTGCTGTTCGGCGGGCCCTGCCCATCGGCGGAGTCCCCGCCCTGCCCCATGCCTGCCGCCTAGTCCGCCGGACTGACGCGGCAAGGCTGGCAAGCACCGCCTGAAGCCGGGTGTCGGCGTCACCCGCCACGTCCTTGATGGCCGGATTGGAGGCTCATCTTCCTGTTGGTGGTTACGTTCGCCCTGGGGTACCCCCGGCGTGGGGTTAAGGCCATCACGACCGAAGCCGTCCCTCTGCAACATGCCCTCATGGCACAGGTTCTGACTGCACGGGGACACCAGGACCGTCCTCCGGTGAAGGCTGTGATTTCACAGGAACTGCCGGGGCGTAAATCAGTTTCAGGTGGTACGTATACCGTAGGAAAAATGCACCCACCAAGGTAACGGCCTGGGCAACCGGGCCAGGCACATGTGCCAGTTCAACCAGACACCACAGCACTGGCACCCGGGACATGCCCTCCAGGGTGTTGAACGAGAATGAGTGAATGAACCGCCGTGCCAACGTCCGGCGGCGCTTGATTGTCTGTGCGAAGACAAGTTTCTCCTGCATTATGAAGTTCGAAATTATGGTGGTTTCATTCCCAATAATTCCGGCCGTCACATAATCTGCGCCGAGCCAGATAAGTGCCGCCATGATGAGCACGTTCATTACTGCTCCGAAGGCTCCGATCAGGGCAAACCGTGAAATGGGTGCGGAGAGCAGGTTCCGTCCCAGTGCCATTACCGTGCTGCGCCTGAACTAGCCGACTCAGCTTGGGGCCAGACGGCGGGCGGCTCCTCGATGACCTCCCTGACGTGCCACTGCCCAAACGAAACGACGATGCGAGAATTTCTTAAGGCCTGGCCGGCGCTATGGAGCTGCAAATTCTCGATGTTCCTTGCCGTGGGGGGCCCTTCTATGATCCAGTCGATTGCCCGCCATCCGTCAGGGTGGTGAGTTTCGAACTCTGAGTCAAGGTCCATCTTTTCCAGCGCGATTACCTTCCAGGGATCATGTCTCCCGTCCGCGTTCAGGTCCTGCCACATCGAGTACGGCACCAGGGCTGTGTCATCACGCGGCAGGTTCTTCTTGGACCACTCCAAGGCGTGCTGCCAGTCACGATTACTGTTTGTTTGAAGTAGGGTCCTGTTCATGGCGATCCACTGCGGCAGGAGGAGGACCGTGATGACGGCGAGCATAGCGCCGCAAGTCAGGCCCAGGGCTGCCATCCTCGTTCCCAGTCCCACCAGACGGACGCCGCCGGAGTGCCTGCCGGGGTAAGGGACGGCCGGGAAAAGCAATGCGACGCAGCGCCAGGTAAGATCTGCGGCGACGGCCATGGCAAGGACCAAAAATGGGATTGCGGCAATGACATACATGGCGGGCATGTAACCCTGTCCGATGACTACCGGCGCGGAGAAAAGGCAAAGTGCAGAGGTTATCCAACGCGCTTCACGTCGCAGGAGACAGACAAGTGCGGCCACCATGCCGGCAATCACAACGTACTTGTCGTAGTACATCCACCCCATTACCAGCTCCTGCCGGCTTGAGTCCGGATCAAAGAGACTTCCGGAACCTGGGCGGGAAACGAACTGGTACGTCAGGGCGTCCTGCAGGGAGACATGCCCGGGGCCGGCGAAGAGTTCGTTCCGAAGTACTGCGAGCAACGGGAAGAACGCGAGAATCAGGCCTCCCACCGAGAGGAATCCCACCAAGGAGAAGAACCTAGTCTTCCAGTAGGGCCTGTGCAGCAGCGCCACCAGCAGCGCCGGGCCGAATATCGCCAAAGTTTCCTTTGACAGTACGGCCAGGGCAAAGCATGCACCTGCCCCAATGTGATGCCAAAGCTTGAGCCGGGGCGAGAGCATGAGATAGAACGCCAGGAGCAACCAAGGCAACCCCACGTTGTCAATGAAGACCTGGCGTCCCAGGACCAGCGAGAGCGGGGAAAGGCAAAAGAGACCTGCGGCAAGGACAGCGAATACCCGCTGCAGTTCCAGCCTGCGAGCTAGCAGGTAAACCAGCACTGTGCTGGCAACAAAGAATACCGCCACCACATACCGCATCTGGCCCACATAGGTCTGGTCTCCCTGGCCGAGGAGCAAGGGTATCCAGGACAGTGCAGCCAACTGCACCCACGCCACGGGCGGATGGTCGTACCAGTAGGTGTAAGGGGCCATTTTGCCCTCGAGGACGGCAAGTGCCTGTGCTGTGTAAGTACCTTCGTCGTCCTGGTACTCGGGAGCGTTCAGCAGGTTCCAACCGGAGAGCACTGCGGCAGCGGTGGCGATCAGGAGTGATGTTCGCTGGTCCGGGCTTAGCTTGCCGACAACGTGTCGCAAGGCCTGTGTGCTGCGGCCTGCGGTGAACAGGAATCGGGTAAGGGGAGTGCCAACATTGGGCGCGATCAGGGAGTTCATGGCCGGGCCGCCGCTAGATAGTCAAGATGTGAGCCGGAGTGCCTGGTTTTTTCCCATCTAAAGTCGTTGCGCCGGAACTTCATGAGCGCACGGAGGGCGGCGAACGCGAGCAGTACCTGGTAGAACGGCGTTCCGGCTATCAACCGGAAGTAGTCATAAAGCCGGATCTTGTAGCCGTGATCCCGGCCAAACTCCTGGAGCATGCAGATATCGAAGGCGAGTGCCGCGACGGCCGGCACCAGTGGGGCGAAGGCGAGCAAGGTGATAGGGATAGGGAATTTGCCTACCAGGGCAGTGATGATGGAAAAGGGAAGACAGAGTCCGGCGAATGCCATGAAGTGCTGCTGCATCAGGGTCCACCAGGCCATCCATCTTTGCCTGATAGTAGGGAGGGTCTTCCAGTCGCCTTTCGCGTATACCTGCATGAAGCCCAGGGACCACCGGGTTCGCTGCTTAACCAGGGATCGGATGGAATCTGGAGTTTCCTCTCTCGTTACGAGGTGGGGTGAATAGGCGATGACGATTTTTCGATGGAGGACCGACAGCCGAACGCCCAAGTCGCAGTCCTCGGCCAGGCACCGGGAATCCCAGCCGTTGATTGTGGACAGCACGTCCCGCCGAATGAAGACGGTGTTGCCGCCCAAAGGGATAAAGCCCTGCTTTGCGTAGGCGTGCAACCGGGACCGGAACCACATGAAGTACTCGAGGCAATTCCGGAGGGAATACCAGCTGTCCCGGTAATTCACCAACTGAACCGCGCCTTGGACGACGTCCGCGTTCTTGATCTGGAAGCAACTATCCACATGCACCAGCAGGTCCGGGGCCGCAATGGATTCGGCATCAAAAATGCCGACGATGTCCTTGCTGCACATGGCCAGTGCAGTGTTGAGCTGCTGCGGCTTGTTCTTCACCGGCCCCTCGTCCACGCTCACCCGCACCAGGTGCGGGCGTTCAGCCGCAAGTTTCCGTGCGATGGCGACCGTCTCCGGATCGTCATGGCCAACCGAGATAATGACCTCCATGTTCGGGTGGTCCTGCTCGCAAAGGTGCTTGAGGGTGGTGGCCATCACCCGTTCGCTTTCATGCCGGCACGGCATGATCAGCGAAAAGGAGAGTGCTGGTTCGGGAAGAAGCGCTGTGTATGCGGTTTGCGCCTGTGTCAGTGGATCCCACCAGGCGTGCGTGGTCACATAAAGGGTGGACAGTGCTATGACGAATAGGACGAAGGAGATCCCGATGATGAGAAGTCCGATAGTGACAGCAATGAGGGTTAGGAACATATTGGGCCCGTTCGGTCAGCGGTGAGGCGATTGCCAAAAAAGGGCAGCGCAGAGGGCATGCTGCAGTAGCCGCGGGCAGCAACTGCGGCGGGATAAGGTTCAGGAAAGGGGTTACCGGGGGGCTGAGTCGCCGGCCCCGCAGGCCCTTCCGTCGCCGTTCGAATCCAGGTTCTGGGGATCGATCCCCACTCGGCGCACTTCAACGCCGTCCTGGAAGTACTCACGGAGCTCCCTGCAGGACCACCGATGCTTCATGCTGGCCGCATCATGGCCGGCCTTTTTCATCTCCTGCAGGTGCTGGGCAAGGCTTGGCGGGACCACAGGGACGCACTGTCCGTTTTCGCCGTACGCCTCAAGGCAGCCGCCCAGGTTTGCCGCACCGCGCTTGAAAACGTCGGAAGGAAGAACGGGCCCGCGGGGTGCGGGCCCCGGGGTTTTGGGTGGCTCCGGCTGCCCCGGCCGCACTGTTGTG
The DNA here is from genome assembly GCF_005796185.1 of Pseudarthrobacter sp. NamB4. Taxonomy (GTDB): domain Bacteria; phylum Actinomycetota; class Actinomycetes; order Actinomycetales; family Micrococcaceae; genus Arthrobacter. The sequence goes on along the minus strand of NZ_VAHM01000004.1, from coordinate 95,111 downwards.
TGATCCCTGTTTGCCGCATCCTGTAGGGACGTTTGTTCGCGGTTAGCCGGGTCCTCCGGATCCTCCGGTCCGGGCCTGGCGATTGCTGAGGATGCCGGGGCAGGAAGCGATGGCGACGGAGCAAGTGGCGTGGGCGAGGTTGGTCGTGCTGTAGGAGCCGGTGCCTTTTGTGGAACCCCAGTCAGCACTGCCGCGTGATGAAGGCTGTCTTCACTGAATGAACCGTGGGAGGGTGCTGTGGCTGAATGGTACGAGAGCGCAGTCAGGGCCGTCAGGCCAAGTGAGATGATGGCGGTCCGAACGATTCGGCCAAGGCGCCGCTGCCGTTGAGGAGTCATGATATCCACACCCATTTCGCGATGCTTGGAAGATTGTTCGAGTCCAGGACAGTGAGCATGTAGGGACCAGGCGGAAGCAGATTTGGGTTGCTTGGGATGGAGGCGTTTATAGTGCCCCCGCTGGTGGTCATCGGCAGGTCCACCAGACGCGCGTTGGTATCGGTCTGGTGCGTTGCCGACATTGGTGACATCAACTGTGCTGCCTTGATCGTGCCTGTCGTATCAAGGGTGATCTGCTGGCCATAGGTCGCCGTCGCGGGGGCGCTGGCGATGCTGGGCCGGGTCCCGTTGAACATGTACGGGGGCGAGTAGACCGAGATGCGTAGGTCAAAAGAGTTGTCGAGCGGGTTCGAACCGAAAATGGCTACGCGGCCGTCGGGCAGGAGGATCGCGGAGGAATGGTAGTTCCGTCCCACCGGATCAGCCCCAATACTGAGCCAACTGTTGCTTGTTGGCTGGTAAATGGCCGCGGTCTGTACGTTGCCGGAGCGGTTGTGCTGGGCACCGTCTGCCGCCAGGACGGTCCTGTCCGGAAGGTTTAGTACGTTCACGTACAGCTTGCCGGGGCCGGGAAGGTCTGGGGCGGGCACATAGGCAGGGTTTTCCTGCTTGAGGTCGATGATGTCTACAAGGTTGATGGCGGGGATGTTGGTTTCAGTGTTTCCGCCCCCGACGATCATGACCTTCTGGTCCTGGGCGGGACCAAGCAGCACCGATCCGGCCTGGTCTCTGAGGTCCTTCTGCCGCAACCCGGGGACATCCCATATCTGGGCGGACTTCCAATCGTAAAGCGACGCTCCAGTGCCTGGCAGGCCGTTCCCGAAGGTGTGGGCGCCGGCGTAAAACATCCGGCCATCCTCAAGCAGGTACATATGGGGGTAAGTCCCCCAGAAGCTCCAGGTCTGCGGCACGCTGCCGGACGGAAGCCACGTCATGGTGGAGGATTGGAACATCTCCGTAAGGACGGTGCCCTCGGCCTTTTCGTCCAGTCCGCCAGCAGACCAGACATCCCCGTTGCCGAGTTTGGTCATGGTTGGGTACCAGTGCGCCCCCGCCATGTCGCTGATTTTGTGGAAGCTGCTGTCCTCAGGATCGAAGTAGTAACTGGCCTTGGACCCCTTAAAGGTGGTTGGCCCTTCATCTGTGGTGGGGTAGGACTCCGTGCCGCCGCCGATCAGGACTTTGCCGTCGGAAAGGGTGACATGCCCGGCGCAGAACATGTCGTAGGGAACAGGCACCGGATCGAACGTTCCTGTGTCAGGGTCCCAAATCGACGCCTTGAAGGTGCCGGCGGTGAATGCGGATCCCTCGTTCCCGGAGCCCGCGATGAGCAGTAGCCTGCCGTCGCTGAGCAGCGTGGAGTGGATGGCGCGGAGGGGCACAGGCGCATTAAAAACCTCCCATGAACCGATCTCGGCTGGGGTGCCTGCCGGAGGCGGTGGCACAGTGCTTTCTTTGAGGGAATAGTTGGTTGTCAGCAGAGTTCCGTCGGCACCGATGGACACCCCGAAGGAAATTGCGTCAACACCTTCCGGAATCGGAGGGGTCGTTCCCGCAGCAACTGCCCAGGTGTGTGTTGGGGCCACTTGGCTGAGGTCCGTCCAATAACCCCAGCCTGCGGCAGTGTGCGTGAAAATGGTGATTGAGTTTTTGGCGGCAGTGGATTTGTAGTCGATGGACAGGTTGTATTTGGCACCCGGCATTACCGACGGCGCGCAGCCGGCGGTCTCGGCCTGAAGGAGCTTGGTGTCTCCGCTGGCATAGTCACTCACAGTGATGCCGTAGGAGCGCGACCCTGGTGAGGCCGTGGCCGGCACGTCAGGAGTCAGCCCTTGTGTGACTGTGCGCGTTCCCCACCCTCCGGTGATAAAGCAGTCCGGAAGGGGGGTTCCCGTTGAGAGGTTTCCGTTTACCACCAATTCGCCCGCGGCCGGTGGTGGCGTGCCGGTGCTGGTGGCGTAGAGCGAATAGTCGTCAGTGGTCAATTGGCCCGTGGCCGCAATGGAAAGCCCGAAAGCGATTTGATCCGTACCTTCTGGCACGGCTGGGGTAGTGGCCTTCGCCTCCTGCCATTCCGTGGTGGGTGAAACTGTGCCCAGATCTCCCCAGTAGGACCAACCGGCGGAAGTATGCCGGAACGTCGTGATGGATACCGGAACCGTGGACTGGTACCAGACGCCGAGGTTGTACACCTGGCCGGGAGTTACGGAAGGCGCGCATCCCGCATTTTCCGTCTGCATGGCTTTCCGGTCGCCCGAGGCATACCCCTCCACTGTGACTGTGAGCGAGCGTCCTCCCTCCCGTCCTGACGAGAACGCCCAGGTGCCCCGCGTTCCCCAACCGGAAGCTTGGAAACAGTCCGGGAAGTGGTGGCCGGATTCAAGGGACGAATTTTTGACCAGGTTGGGGCCGGTGCTGTCCGCTCCGAAGGAAGGTCCCGACGCGGCTAGTGGCGCGAGGACCAACAATGCGGGCATCAGGTGTGCTGCTGCCTTCCGGAGGGACCAACGGTGACGGGGCTTGACGTGGGCTGTGCCGCTGCGGGACCGAACATGACGTGGGGCGCTTCTGTGCCTTGCGGCTGTGAACCTCTTCACCAAGTACCTACTTATGCATGGGGGACATCAATAGCTGCCGGGTCTTTCTAGGTACGGACAACCTAGGTGAGGCGGTTGGGGTGCTTTAAGGGCATTTAGGCCGTGATGCGGCTTTAATGTGGATCCTGCGGGTTCGCCACTGTGGCCTGACCTGCGCAAACATACTAAAGACCCTTGACAAACCCCATGATGAATCACCGGCGAGCAATTCTGGACAGGTCCACAAGGCTGTAAGCCAGTGGACGACGAAGCTGACGCTTTGAGTCAGGAAGGTGATACCCCAGCTCTTCAGCTGGCCCCACAGTGCAGGCGGACCGTCGCGCCCTTCAGCCGTCCAGGTTCTTGGTGCTGTAATTGATCATTTGCAGCTGCACGGAGCCCGTGACGTTACATCCAGGAGCAATGTCCACAGCCTCGAAATCGGGACGATGGAAGTCGGTTGACGAGCAGCCCGCTTTGCCCAGTCCCTTACAGGCGAGCAGACATACGGGAAGGCATCAAGCCCATCAATGCCTCCCCCGAAGCACGTCCCGCGCTTCGGGGGGAGCTGGTGGCTTCCAGACGGTCCTGCGCCCGGGCGTGACCGCCGCAGGGACCGTCGCCGCAGCTACCAGCAGCTTCTTCACCGCGTACTAGCGGACCCCGGGCCTCCCCGGCCCAAACAAATCAATGATCGGCAGGTGCCCGTCGGTGCGGATGGCATCTCCGCCGCCGTTCCGGTGGTGGTAGCCGCTGGAGTAGTTCAGGATGATGTGGACCGATTCAGGGCCCACAGCGTCCGCTGCCCGCAGGGTCTGGATGATGAAGTCCCGTTCCTCATCCGTGCGGTCGGCGATCTTGTGGGTGATCTGGAACGTGAACAGGGACAGTCCCACGCTCCTGTCGTAGGTTCCCGCGCCCACCCAGTCCACCGAGAGCCCGCCCGGCAGCATCCACCCGTCCGGGCATTTCCAGAACCGGACGTGATGCCTTTTGCGCGGGTTCCCGTCGATCTCGCGCTGGAACGCCAGGTCCTGCTTTTTCCCAAAAACGTAGAGCGAACTGACCGGAGCCTGCGGGTAGCTCCTGCCCAGCACTGTAGAGGTGAGGGTCCGCCAGGCCGTTGCCGGGGTGATGGGATCGGCTTCCACCCAGCCGGCGGACAGCATCGCCCGCCGCAGCTCCTCCTGCGTTCCCACCACGGCCAGGTTCACTGGATCACCGAGCACCCCGTCCCCGGTCCGGGCCCTGCCGATGAAGTAGTCCGGGATATAGAGGCTGCTGAGGATCTTGTGGATGCGCGGCAGAAGGGCGTACGCCAGGATAAGCCACACGGGCAGGAACACCCATGCCTGGTCCGGGCCGCGGGACAGCCGGGACAGCAGGAAGAACCACACCGCCCACCCCACAGCGACGGTCACCAGCATGTAAAGCAGCCGCTGCAGCACCGCGAGCACCGTGGCCCAGCGGCTCTGGCGCCGCTCCACCGGGTCCGCGGCACGCGAATGGTCAGGCTCCTTCGGAACCGAAACCCCGCCGTCGTACCTTGCTCCGGGATCGGACGCAGCGCTCACGGCGTACCAGGGGTCAGCTGCTCCACAATGATCCGCGCCGTTTCCGGGTCCCCCAGGATCCGGAAGTGCCCGGCCACGCGCAGCTCAATGTTCGTGGCCCCCGGAAGGACACTGCCCTCGGGGATGTGCGGGTCGAAGGGGCCGTAGATGGAGGTGATCCTGCTGTTGATGGTCTCCTCGCGGGCCAGCTGGAGGGTCAGTGCGTTGCTCGGGGAGAAGATCCGCAGGCTCGGCAGCAGCATGTACTTTGCGTAGCGTGAGCCGGAGAAGGGGGTGCACACCGTGATCATCCGGTTGATCCGCTGCTCCGGGTCCAGGTTCAGCATGGTGTACTTGCCGATTAACCCGCCCTTGCTGTGTGCCACGATGGAGGCGTCACGCAACCCTGCCTCCTCCAGGTGCTGCGCCACCAGCCGGGCGGCCACGGGTACGTCCAGCTTGTTCCGCTGGAGCACCGTGACCACGTGGACCGGATGGCCGGCATCGTTGACCGCCTGGATGAGCGGCAGCATGAACTGCCAGTTCTCATAGACACCCGGGATGATCACCACGGGGTCGCGGTGGCCCTGGTGGAAGGACCCTGGCTGCACCCGGGACAGCATGCCCTCCACCTGGCACACCGCAGCGTACACGTAGTCCTGAGCCCACCACAGAACCTTCTGCAGCGGACTTATCCGGGTGGTCATGCCCGTTTCGCTCATCTGTCGAGGATACCCCTACCCCGCCTCAGTAGTTCCGGCGGTGCTTCAGCCGCGGAATCACGACGGCGAACACTGCTGCCGCCGCGAACCCCAGTAATCCCGTGGCTGAGATCCCCGCGCCCAGGGTGGCAAGCGCCGTCACCCCTGACAACAAAACCGGCCCGCCGGTGGATCCGGCATCGGCCATGAATCGCCACAGCCCCAGGAACTGGCCGCGGCCGCGGTCCGGCGAGAAGTCGGCGCCCAGGGTCATCACGAGCCCTGAGCTGATCCCGTTGCCGAACCCGATCAGCAGCGCTGCCAGCAGCAGCCCAACAAAGGACCCGGCCAGCGGAATCAGCAGCAGGGCCGTACCCATGAGCAGGGTGGAAGGAACCGCCACGAACTGCCGTCCCTTTCGGTCCATGAGCTTCCCGGCGGGATAGAACACCAGCATGTCGATCGCCCCGGACAGCCCGTAGATCAGGGAAGCGGACGTGGCATCCATGCCCAGGTGGTCCGCCCACAGCGGGATCACCACTTGCCGGGAGGACCGCAGGGCGCTGAGCAGCAAAATGCCGACACCCAGGGAAAGGAACACAGCTGCATGGGACACCGCGACGCTCCGGAGCGTGGGCTCGGGGCCCTTGTGTCCGGCGTCGGGCTCCTGCCCATCTGCCAGGTCCGGGATGGTGAGGGAGAGCAGCGCCGCGGCTGCCATGGCCACCACGCCCACCCAGTACGCTCCGCCTATGCCAAAGAACTGCATCACGGCCGCGCCCAGGAACGGGCCGATGAACACGCCGATCCGGTTCACCCCACCCAGCGTGGACAGCGCCCTCGCCCGGAACTGCACCGGCACAGCTTCGGTGAGATACTTCTGCCGGGCCAGGCCAAAGACCGCCCCGGACATTCCGACGACGGCCATCGCCGCGGCGAGCAACCACAGTCCGTTGGGGACCATGGAGGTAAGGCTGGCTGCCGCGAGCGCAAGGCCGGCGGCAACGGCGGCGCCCACGATGGACCAGCGCTCACCGAACTTCAGGGTGACCAGGGAGGCCGGCAGGTTGAAGAACCAGGAGCCCAGGCCGATCAGCGTGACGATCAGTGCCGCAATGGCCACCGAGGCGCCCAGGCCGCGGGCGGTCAGTGCCACCACCGGGAGGATGGCGCCGGTGCCGATCCCGTACAGCAGCGTAGGTCCGAAAGCGGCGACGGCGATGCCGCGCAGGGTGAAGGACTGGGGGTCACCGGGGGAAGACATCAGGTTTATCCTATTGGCCGCCCCTGATACCCCCTGTCCCCTTATCGGAAGCTTTCCAGGGCCTCCCTGGCTTTCCCTGCCGCTGCCGCTTTGGCAAGTTCTTCTGCCACAACGTGGAGTTTGGTGTTGGTGTGCTGGCTCTGGTCGGCCAGAATCTTGAACGCGGACTCTGCCTCGACGCCGTGCAGGGTCATCACGATGCCCTTGGCCTGTTCGATGACGGCTTTGTGGGCGTAGGCGCCCTCTATGGCTTCCGAAGCGGCGGCTTGGGACTCGATACGGAGGCTCTGTGTGACGTCCACCATGAACCCGCGGATACAGTTCACGTGTCCTGATGGGTCGGCCAAGGCGTGAATCGCCGAAAAGACGCGGCGTTCCTTGCCGCGGGTGTCAATAACGCGGTGCAGCAAGGCACCATGGCCTCCGGCTTCCATCAGGTCCAGCCACACGGCGCGCACCGGCCCGCGATCCTGTGGATGCTTGTGCGCCATCAGCAGTTCGAAGGTGGGAACCACCTCGCCCTTGCCCAACCCGTGAATGCTGAACAGGCCCCGGGACCACTGCATCTGCCCTGAGGCGACGTCCATCTCAAATGTCCCTGCTGGAGATTCAGTGGAAAGCGCCAGCGGAAATAGATAAGTATCCAGCTTTGACCACGTCACCGCATCCTCCTCGGCCAGGCAAACCCCCTGTTGACCAACAACGGCCCCACTCTAGCTGACTGGTGGCGGCAGCCTTTGCCAGGTCCGTTCCCTGATGCCGCAACACGGAAATTCGGGGGTCACAAAAGCCCCGGACAGGAGTAGCGTTCGCTTTATGGGGTGCTGTTCGCGCGCCCTCTGCCAAAGGGGAGGTCATTCGATGGGTGAAGTGTGGATCCGCACGCTCGGCAACGGGCTGGTCCGGGCAGACAGAGTCACCGAAATTTCATCCACCCGCGGATCGCTCCATGAGGATCAGGGGTACTCCGTGAAGGTCATCGTGGGCGGCAAGAGCCACGTGCTGATTGACGACGCCGGCCTGCAGGGCACGCTGGCCGAGCGGCTGGAGTACGCACGGCATGTGGAGGACGCCCTCCTGCTCGCGATGGACGAGGCACGGCAAAGCGGAGTTGCCGTGGTGATCTCCTACGAGCCGGAGCGCGAGCGGTGGTCCGCTGCGCCGGTCACGGTATTAACAGGAAGATTGCCTGAAGCGGTGGGCTGATCCCGGCTGCTGAGCCGGGGACCGACGGCGGGCTGCGGCCCGGGTGCCGCCGGCCGGGGCGGGCTTTCCTGCACACGTGGACCTGTCCGCGCCGGCAGCCCGGTAATGCTCGTGCTCGTGAAACACAGCGCCCACAGCGCAAGCACCAGCGCAACCACCACCACCCAGGGAAGCTCCGGCCATACCAACAGGAACGGCACCGCCACAGCCACCGTCGTCACGATGAGCAGGTACCACGCCACGGACCACCATGGGCTGGCCGGAGGATTGCGGGTGGGATCGCTGGACTGCCGGAAGGACGGTTTGCGCAGGCGCTGCAGCCGGTTGTGCAGCACGCCCCATACCGGCCCGTTCAGCAGTGCCACCAGGACGCCCGCGAACACCGCGGTAGTCAATGCCAGCACACCCCAGTCCTCCGCATGCCGCCAGTGGTAGCTGGGCCCGGAGCACAGCCAGGACGACCACCAAGGATCCCGGCCGGCGCCGGCCGGGCCGCACTGCACCAGGTCCCGCGCCCAGCGCTGTGAACCCAGCCAGGCAAGCGACGCCGGGGCGCTCAGCGCCGAGGTGAGGACGGCGAGAAGCCGCGTCACTCCCAGGCTCTTCACCATGACGCGGTGAGGGCGGAGCCGCCGGTCGCCGTCGAGCGCCCTAAAGGCCAAACCGGAACTATCCGACGGCGGGGGGTCCAGGATGAGCCGCGCCAGGGGATCCAGGACCTCCACGCGGTTGCCCGAGTAGGTGATGTGGTCGTGGATCAGGGCGGACCTGTTGTACACGGGATGTTCTTCAGGGCCCGGGCCGCCGTCGCCCGCCGTGTCCCGTTCATAGATCTTGCCAAAGACGGGCAGCGGACCGTTGTGATGGGTGGAGATGGGACCGGCGGGCACAAAGTCGAACTTCCCCCAGACGTTAATCCACCGTGGCCGGCCGGGGTTCGCCAGCCAGTCGGTCACCGGGTCCTCCCCCGTTCCGCCGCCCCACTGCGCGTAGCCCAGCAGGTCCAGCCCGCTGCCCACGCTGACAAAGTTGGTGGCCTGCGCCTGGTTCTGGAACAGGACCTGCCCGGTGATCGCCGCGCCCTGGCTGTGCGCCACCACGGTCACCTGCGTCCCCGAGCCGTGGTCCCAGCGCTGCAGCGTGTCCACCACCCGCTGCCGCATGGCCGCCGCCTGCAGGGGCCGCCGCTTCCACACCTGCGGATCGCCCAGGAAGTCCGCGAACAGGGAAACCAGCTTTCCGATCCACCGGCCCGGGCCGGGTATCCAGGCTAGGATGATGATCAGCAGGAGCACCACCAGCACCGCCATCAGGATGAACAACCCGGCGAACGCCGCAAGGGTGGTGAGGAGCATCTGCCTCAGCCACGCGGCGAACCATGCGGGGGTGGCCCGGCGCCGGCCCGGGTAGAGGTTCCACTTGATCAGCTGCACTGACCGCATGTATACGCGCAGGGCGGTGCGCAGGGCCCAGGAGTAGGTGGACGCGGCCGACGCCGGCTCGAAGTCCCTCCCCCAGGACGCCTCCGTCATGAGCACGGTGAGGTAGTCCGGCTGTTGTTCCCTGACGCCGCGAAGAACCTTGACCAGCACTTCGGGCGCGTCACCCACGGCGTTCGCTTTGGTAATGACGAGGTGCGGATGCGGGGTGTCCGGGGCCAGGTCAAGGGAAAGGTCGTGAAGGCTCAGCATGAGCGGCTGCGCCCACTCCTGCAGAGTGCCGCCCTTCAGCGCACGGCCCATGCCGTGGACGAACACCACCACGTGGTCCGGCGAGACCGCGGTGCCGCCGCCGGGACCCGCCCCTGCGTCCGCGTTGCCCATGGCTACATGATGGACCCCGGCGGGCAGGAGTGAAAGTGCCAGGTGGGGCACCGCCCTGCCCCAGCCTGTTACGTGAACAGCATCCTAATCGATGTAATAAGTACGTAACTGTTGCGTGCATCACATCCGGCCCCTACTCTGGATGAGGCTGATGCAAACGGCCATATGCAAGAAGCTGCAGCGTCGCAGCCAATGCCGGGGAAGGCTTTACTTTTGAATTCCAAACTGAATGTTGTTGTCCGTGTAGATCTCGACCACGCTCGTGCACAGGTGATTGCAAAGGGGCATATCACCGTCCACAGCGTCAATGCTCTTTATGTAGTGGTTAAGCGTGCCAATTCCTTGAAGGAAGGGCTCGACGTGCAGCTGGACGTCTCCCACGCCCACGTTGACCGGGAAGCCCTGGAGATGCTCCATACTGCCTCGGAATCCAATCACCTGCCGCAGAAAATCGATCCGCAGCAGGCACCGTGCACCATCACCGTCCTGGCACCGCGCCGGGTCACCTCTGAGCTCCGGGCCCAGCCGCCGGCGCTGATCGCCGCATAGGCCACCCAGGCAAAGGCACGCGAAGCGCCCAACAGTCGGGCCAGAGTGTCAGCCGCAATTTATCTTTCCTGATTTTCCACTGGCTGGGAGTGCAGCTGTATCCGAAGAGACGGGTAGCTGCCCTCCCGGCCGGGTGGAAGTTCTTTACTCCCACCTCCTGCACATGGTGGCTATGGTTGCGCCGGTGCCAAGTCAGGACAGGATGAAGATCAGCCCCATCGTCGCGGCAGCAGCGTAAAGTGCACCGTTCACAACAGGATAATAAGCATGCTGACCGCTAACCAGCATTGATGCTGGTCAGCTAGCGGGAGGCCGGTTACGCCCACAAACATCTTCGTGGATGTAGTCAGAATTTGGGCCAGTAGTCCGGATTGAAGCCCGGGGCGTGGGGATAGGTGGGAGGATCCTCCCACCGGTCCTGTGATACTTCCGGCTCTTCGTCCTGCCCTGGCTCAGACGGGTCCCTTTGCACCTGCCCGGCTTCGTCCTCTACCTCAGCCTCGGCGTTGCCACCGTGGTCGGCCTTATCCTTTGTCATGTCACTCCCCTGCGGGTGCCGTGGTTGCCAGCGTGCCGCGCCGGCCGGTCATCAGCGGGCACCTCCACGCGTGCGCGCAAGTTCCGCCGTCAAAAGCTCCAAGAGAGAACGGGCCGGTTCAGAGAGGTGGTGCTCCCTGCCGTGATGCCCTTTTTGCAGGCACTGGAGAAGTGCGTTCCGGATGCGTTCCAGTTCACGCGACGGCACATGCGGCCATCGACGGAACAGTTCCTGAATGGCCCTGGGCTTGAGTGGCCCCTTCTGGGGCCCCGTCTCGCCAGGGGAAGCCTGGGCGCGCGCCGCCTTGGCAGCGGTGCCGACAGGCACCTTGATGCTCCGGGAAGCGGAAGCGGATGGATTAAGGGAAACGGAAGCCACGGCCACCTCCCGATGCGTGGTTCGAGATAGCCAAACTGCCTGACTAACCTCAGGATAGGTAGCCCGATGCGTCCGGGGTCAAGGGTTTGGCCTCCCCTACTTGCTACCGTACGGGGATCCGCGCAGGCGGCCGCCGCCGCCAAACGGGCAGCCCGATAGCGGAGGCACACTCCTCCCGGTGCCTGCCTTTCTGCGTGTCCTCGATGAGGGGCAGGACTGGCAGCCCCACTCCGCCGGGGTACTGCAGCACATGCGGGACCGCCTGGAAGAACTGAAACGGCAGGCATCGAGGCCATTGACTGCCCCCGGGCATAAGATTTTTTCCATGAGGATTGCCGTAGCAGGGGGAACCGGTACCGTCGGGCGCCACGTGGTGGAGCTCGCCAGGGAGCGCGGCCATGAGGTGGTGAGCCTGAGCCGCGCCGAGGGCGCGGACCTGGTGAACGGCAGTGGCCTGGCCCAGGCCTTGAACCAGGTCGAAGCGGTCATAGACGTCTCCGGCATCCAGACCAACTCCACCAAGAAAGCCGTGGACTTTTTCACGAACGCCACGCAGAACCTGCTGGCAGCGGAAGCGGACGCCGGCGTGCAGCACCACGTGGCGCTTTCCATCGTGGGCATCGACGGCGCCACGTCGGGCCTCTATGCGGGAAAGCTGGTGCAGGAAGACGAAGTGCGCCACGGCGGCATTCCCTGGACCCTGCTGCGCTCGACGCAGTTCCACGAGTTCGTGCCTCTGACGGTGAGGCTTGGAACCGTTGGCCCGCTGGTCGCGGTTCCCAAAATGTTCACCCAGCCTGTGGCTGCCTGGGAGGTGGCCGAGGCGCTGGTGAAGGCTACGGAGACAGGACCCGCGCGAAGGATGACCGACATGGGCGGACCGCGCACGGAGAACCTTGCAGACCTCGTCCGCGCGTATCTCCACAAAACCGGCCAGCGCAAAAAGGTACTTGAGGCAGTCCTGCCGGGTTCCATGGGGAAAGCCATGCGCAGCGGTGCGCTGATCCCGGCGCCCGGAGCCGCCGTCGGACGGCAGACGTTCGCCGAATGGCTGGAAGCAAGTAGTGGCCGCGACAGCCAGGAAAAGTAGAGTACCCACTACTCGTGCCCTTTCCGGCGGGCGCTCCTAAATTCGAGGAAAGCCTGCGCAGCGGTGGTTCGCCGGCTCGAGGTTGACAGGGGGAAGCGTGACACAACATCCGGCGGTTGGCGGCAGGCGGCTGGACCGGCAGGGACTCCTGCTGGACCTCATCACGGGCACTGAGACGGACTTGGACTCGGTGCAGAAGCTGAGCGAAGCCGCCGCGGAGGCGATGAGCGGGCTGGCAGGGACCAGGGTGGAGTGCGCCGTCCTGCTCCAGCTCGGGGAATCGGCGCCGGTGAGTGCCGGCACCGATGAGAATGCGGTAAGGCTGGCGAATCTTGAGGGCCGGGACGGCGACGGTCCCATCACCCACGCGGTGCGGGGGGCGGCGGCAATAACGGTCGACGGCGGCGCTTCGTTTCAGTGGCAGGCTTACCTGCAGCGGCTGGCGGCAGCGGGGTACGAGCGTGCTTTGGCTGTTCCCTTGCGCCTGGACGGCCCGGTGTCAGGGGCCCTGCTGTTCCTGGCCCGGACCCGCACGGATCTGGGGCATGAGGTAGTGTCCGAGGCAAACTGGTTCGCCGGAGTGGCGTCGCACAGCCTGAAACTGGCGCTTGAGGTACACAGCGTCCGCTCGGCGGGGGACAACCTGAAGGCAGTGCTGGAAAGCCGGACCTCCATAGACGTGGCGTGCGGGGTGATCATGGCGCAGAACCGCTGCTCCTACCCAGACGCGTTTGGCAGGCTCGCGGGGATGTCCCGCCAGCGGAACCTGAAGGTCCGCAGCGTGGCGGAAAACATCCTCAAAGCACTGCCCAGCGGATCGCCCGCATCCCGGTTCGAGCCGTCGGCGCTGGCATAGCGCCGGCCAAGGGGCTGGCCCGGAGCTTATGCCAGGAATTCACGGAGGGTGATGCCGGAAAATGTGGCCGGGCCGCCGTCGGCATAGAAGGAGATGCCGGTGTCACCGTAGTCAAAGTGGACTTGCTGCGAAAGCACTGTGTGCCCGGCATTCACGAACACCTCCACGCTTTGCGTGTCCACAAAGATCCGCAGATGCACTGAGCGGGCCCCGGGGGCTATTGGCGCGGCAGCACGTGTGAAAGGCACCAAGGAGAAGCCTGACTGGTCGGAAGGTGCACGGTCCACGTACAGCTCCCCGCCATACTTGCCGATATTAGTGTGGCGGGCGCCGTCCGGGGAACGGCCCACCGAAACCCCCACGTTCGCGGCAGCCTCCCATGCAATGTCGAGTTCAAGCTCGTACGCCCGCCCGCGCCACGGCAGGACGGTGCTGCCGTCGACGGTGCGGTCACGGAACACTGTCGTTGACCCCAGATGATCCGAGAGCGCCGGGACTGGACTGCTGAGCAGGCTGTACCAGCCTCCCGGCTGGCGCTCCATGCGCAACTCCCGCACGATCGAGTTCTGGCCGTTGTACCCGTCAGAAGCATCCGTGGGCACATCACGGGCGGCGTATTTCCAGTTGTTCATCCATCCGATCGCATAGCGCCGCTCCTCCGGCGCTTCCGCTGCCGGCCAGGTCACGGCGCCGTACCAGTCCCACCCCCAGTCGAGCCACTGCGGGCTGCTCACGTTGTCCGCAACGAACTGGTCACCATCCCAGGCACCTGTCCAGTAGGCGTAGGTCATGGGCAGCCCGAGGCTGTAGGCGTCCATGCTGGCGCCCAGTACCCAATGCCGGGTGCCGTCGCTGGCGGTCATTTCGAACAGGTCCGGGCACTCGATGCCGCCCAACGAGTGGTTAGGGTAATCGAAGTTGCGTTTCAGCTGCCAGTCCCGAAGGTTGGGCGACGTATAGAAGGCTGCGTACCGGGCGCGGCCAATAACGCACACCCACTCGTTACGGGCCGCGTCCCAGTGGACCTTGGGGTCCCGGAACCATTCCGCGTTGTCAATCTCTGCCTGGGTGGTGGCGGTCCGGCCGTCGGTGTTGGCAATAACGGGATTGCGAAGGGCAGTGAAGGTGTACCCGCCGTCAGTGGACCAATACAAATACTGCTCCTGGTACTTGCGGATACCGCCCGTAGGCTGCGTGGCTAGCACTACGATGGTCCCGGCGCCGAAGCCGGCTGTATTGGCAGTGTCCACCACAGCGGAACCTGACCACACGGGGAAGCCCTGCTGCAGCGGCACCGCAGCTCCGTGATGAGTGAATGCCACCGCGTCAGTGGTGGTGGCATGGTCCCATCCGCCCGGGCCGTTGTTCTGGGCGGAGTGCAGGTAGTACAGGTGGTAAGCACCGTTGACGTGAATGGGCCGTTGCGGATCACAGAGCCAGCCGGATGGCGGTGTCATGTGGAAGACGGCCCGGAGGGAGGTGTTGGCATGGGCCGGTGCAGAGCTCAGGGGGCTGTCCAGGAACAGGGCGAGGGCACCGGCTCCCGTTCCCTGCAGGATGTGGCGGCGCGAAAGTTCAGGGGTCATCGTTGACTTCCTCTCATTGGTAAAAGCAGCGCGACGGGGTCATCGTTATGGCGCTTAAACGCTTTAGCAGAAGATACTGACCCATCAACGGAACTTGAGTCAAGGGTTCCAAAACCTTTGCTAAAACGCTTGATCGCCGCTCCATTTCGCGCTAGCTTCGTGGTGATCAAACGCTTTAGCAGAATGGACATCAGTGCCGATGAGTTATCCAGTCTTCTTTCAGCCCTCCGATGGATGGGTTGGAGACCTTATCCCCTTTCAGCAAGACGGTGAGTTCTGGCTCTTCTACCTTCACGAGGTACGCGCCGAGCCCAAACCGGGAACAGCATGGAACCTGGTCACCACCAAGGACCTCACGCAGTTCCAGGACCATGGCGTGGCCCTCCCCCACGGCACCACCGACGATCCGGACTTCAACTGCTACACCGGCAGCATCATTGCCGACGGGTCCGGCGTCCACCATTTGTTCTACACCGGGCAGAACCCGAACACCCGTGGGCGGGACGGCCTCCCGCTGCAGCTGGTCATGCACGCCACCAGCACGGACGGAATGGGCTCCTGGACCAAGCACCCCGGGCTCACCTTTGGGGCGTCTGACGGTTACGAGTCGGCGGACTGGCGGGACCCCTTCGTTTTCCGGGATGACGAAGCAGGGCTGTGGCGCATGCTGCTGGCGGCCCGGCACATCGATGGCCCTGAACGCCGCCGGGGTGTCATCGCCCAATGTGTGTCCAAGGACCTGATGGTCTGGGAGCCCACAGAGCCTTTCTGGGATCCCCGCCGGTACGTCACCCATGAATGCCCGGACGTGTTCCAGTGGGGTAACTGGTGGTACATGGTCTATTCGGAGTTCTCCGAATCATTCACCACCCGCTACCGGATGGCCGCGAGCCCCAGCGGACCCTGGACCGTCCCTGTCCGGGACAGCATCGACGGGCGCGCCTTCTATGCCTCCAAGACGGCGGAACGGGATGGCCGGCGGTTCTTCTTCGGCTGGATTGCCAGCAAGGAAGGAAGCAACGACGACGGCGCCTGGCAGTGGGCGGGCACCATGTCATCTTTGGAGGCGCGGCAGAACGCTGACGGGACGTTGGCCTTCGGTTTCGCCGACGAGCTCGTCGACAGCTTCTGGGATGAGGTGCCGCTCGAGTTCGACGGCGGACTGCCTGCCCGGCTGGAGGTCCCGGACGGCTACCTCGCCGCGGTCTCAACCAACAACCTGCCCACCCAGTTCTATGCGAAGGCAGTGTTGGATATCCAGGCCGGCACCACCGAATGCGGCATGCTGTTGCGCTCCGGCCCCGACGGCGACCACGCCTACGTCCTCCGCCTCGAACCAAAGCGCGGACGCCTGCTGTTCGACCGCTGGCCGCGGGCCATCACCGGGGATGCCCAGTGGCGCGTCTCAGGAGATGTCCCCTTTGCCATCGAACTCGAACGCCCCTGCGACCTCACGCCCGGCCAGCACACTTTGGAAGTCGTCGTCGACGGGGACCTGTGTGTCGCCGTCGTGGACCGGCAGGTGGCACTCAGCACCAGGATCTACGACCGTCCCACGGGCGGACTCGGAGTGTTCGCTGGTGAAGGATCGGTCACGGTCACACACCTTGAAGTACGTAAGCGCACCGACAACTGAATACCGCTGTCCCTTCCGTTCCACCAGGACCCGTTTCGCCAATCAAAGGAGATTGACCATGAAGAACCTGCTCCGCGCTGCCGCAGCAGCTGTCGCCGCCCTGGCCCTCACGGCCTGCGGCGGCGGAAGCTCCACCGACCCCTCCAATGTCAGCCCCGCCGGCGAAATCAAGCCACGAAAAATCTCGTGGCTGCTCTCCCGCCCGGCCGATGGCGCCGTCATCAACATCATGAAAAAGCTCGCTGAGGACTACGCCAGGGAGCACCCCGGGTTTGAGCTGAACCTGATCACCACCCCGGACCGGCCGTCCTACATTCAGAAGCTCGAAACCCTGGCGGCGGCAAACAAACTGCCCGAACTGTTCGACACCGACGCCACGCCTTTTGCCCAGCAGCTGGCCAAGCAGGGCAAGATGATGGACGCCGAAAAGCTGCTGAAGTCACTCGATGTCTATGAGGACTACCGCCCCGGCGCCCTGGACTACCAGCGCTTCGACGACGGGTCCCTCTATATGATCCCGTTCCAGTTCGAGCTGGAATTCATCTGGTACAACAAGGCCCTGCTGGAAAAGGCCGGCGTGGCAGTACCGGCCTCGCTCGACGACATCCCTGCCATGTGTACAGCCCTTCGCCAGGCCGGGATCACCCCCATCGCCATCGACGGCCAGGATCAGTGGCCGCTGGAACGCTACATCGCCTACCAGCCGTTCCGGGAAGCCGGGCCGGAGTTTGTTCAGAAACTGAAAAAGGGCGAGGCAAAGTTTGCCGATCCTGCAGGGCAAAAGACCGTCAACTGGATGGCGGAACTGGGCAAGTCAAAGTGCTTTCAGGACGGTTTCTCTGCCCAGGGGTACTCGGATGCGCAAAACCAGTTCACCTCCGGCCAGGCCGCGATGTACAACATCGGAACCTGGGAGCTGCCCAGCCTGGCGACGGAGAAGCTGAATCCGGCGGTGCGCGACCAGATCGACTTCTTCACCCTTCCCACCACGGCAGGATCTGTGACCGCGGCCAACGAGTTCGTCTCCCCGTCGGGCATCGGCATGGCGGTGAACGCCAAAACCTACGATCCCCTGGTGAGCGACTTCCTGAAGTTCGCGCTGGATAAGTACCCCGCTGAATATGCCGCCACCGGCGCACTGTCCCCCACTACCGACGTCGAAACCGCTGTACCCGCCAACGCGACCCCGCTCTACCAGAAGGCACTGGACCAGGCCAAGGACCTAGGCGAAAAGCAGGCAATGCCGTGGGACACGCAGCTTGACCCCACCACCAACGGCCGGCTGCAGCAGGAGCTCGTCCTGCTGGTCCAGGGGAACATCACGCCTGAGCAGTTCACGGCCACCATGGACAACACCATCGCGCAGAATGCGCCGAAGTTCTTCAAGTAACCACTGCTCTTCCAGCAACTACTGGGGCGGGGGACTGCCCATCCCCCGCCCGAAAGGCCCGCCATGCAAACCAACCGGACGCTCCCCGCCAGGATGCTTCCCAACAGGTCCAGGACCTCAGTCCTGGTCTTCCTCCTCCCGCCCCTGCTGCTCTACGGGGCAGCAGTCCTCTTCCCCATCCTGCAATCACTGTTCCTCAGCTTCTTCTCCTGGAACGGCATCAGCGAGATGGAATTCGTGGGGCTGGATAACTACGTCCGGATGTTTATTGCCGACGACATCTTCTGGCGCGCCTTCCTGAACGCGCTGGCCTACCTGGCCATCTGCCTGGTCCTTCAGCTGGGCGGCGCACTGGTGGTGGCCAGCCTCCTCACGTCGCTGACCCGGGGCCGGGAGCTCATCAAGACCCTGTACCTGCTGCCGGCAGTCATCTCCACCGTGGCCATCGCCTTCCTTTTCGTCCGGATCTACTCCATCGAACCCGTGGGGCTGCTCAACCAGCTGCTCCACTGGATTGGCCTCGGCAGCCTGGAACGGCCTTGGCTCTCGGACGTCAACACCGTGCTGGCGGCGGTCTCCGCACCTGAAGGATGGCGCTTCACTGGGCTTTACATGCTCATCATCTACGCGGCGCTGATCGCCGTACCCAAGGATCTTGAGGAAGCGGCCGTGCTGGATGGGGCGGGCAGGTGGACGCTGTTTGCCAAGATCCGGTTCCCGTACATCCGGCCAGTGTGGATCACCACCACCATCATGGCCACCACCTACGGCCTGCGCGGCTTCGACATCCCCTACCTCATGACCAACGGCGGTCCGGGACAGTCCTCCGAGCTGCTCACCACCTACATGTACAAGACAGCGTTCACCAGCACGGACTTTGGCTACGCCAGCACCATCTCAGTCTTCATCGTGATCGAGTGCCTGGCGGCCGTCGGCCTCATCCTGTTCCTGCTCAAGCGGAAGGCAGACGCATGATCACCCAGACAGCCCCGGCGCCATCCGCCCTCGTTCCTCCCACACCTGCCGCAACGCGCCGCCGGCGCCGGCCGGACCTGTTCCGCACCCTCTCGCGTGTTCTGATCATGCTCATTGTGATCGTGCAGGTGTACCCGCTCGCCTGGCTGTTCCTCACCAGCCTGCGCACCGAACAGGACTTCGCAACAGGGGATCCGTTCGCCTTGCCCAGTTCCCTGACCTGGGAGAACTATGCCAAGGCTTTCGAAACCGGTGACCTGGGCAGGAACATCCTGAACAGCTTCGTTGTGACCATGGGCGCCAACATCCTCATTGTCCTGCTGGGCATGATGGCCGCCTACGCCATCCAGGTGCTCGGATTCCGGCTCAGCAGGCTGGTGCGCGGTCTTTTCCTGATCGGCATCATCGTCCCGGTCCAGATCGCCCTGGTCCCCCTGTTCATCGACTATTCGGCGGTCAACCTGCTGGACACCTACCAGTCGATGATCATCCCCCTGGCCGGCTTCTCCCTGCCGATGTCCGTCTACCTGTTTTGCTCGTTCTACGAATACATCCCGAAGGAAACGTACGAGGCCGCTTCCCTTGACGGCGCCGGGCCGTACCGGATCTTCGGGCTGATCACCCTGCCGCTGTCCCTCAACACCGTGGTCACCGTGGTTCTCGTCAACAGCATCTTCATCTGGAACGACTTCATCTTCGCCAACACCTTCGTCCTGTCAGAAGAACTGAAAACCATTCCCCTGGGGCTGCAGAACTACATCGGCGCCATGGGCAAGGTGGACTGGACCGCTACCTTCGCCGCCGTATGCGTGACCATCACCCCGCTGCTGCTGGTGTTCCTGGTGCTCAACAAGGCGATGATCCAGGGACTCGAGAGCGGAGCGACGAAAGGATGACGCCGCCAGCAGGCCGATATACTCCTCGAGGAGGGCAGATGAGTTCAAAGGAGAATGGTTCGGGGAAGCGGGCCCCTGCGGCCGGCTCCCCACGGACTCCCGGGCGTGCCCACCCCGTCACCCTCCGGGAAGTCGCAGAAGCCGCCGGCGTTTCCACCGCCACCGTCTCGCTGGTGGTCAACAAGAAAAAAGACGCCCGGATCGCAGAAGAAACCCGCCAGCGCGTCGAGGACGCCATCCGGACCCTCGGTTACCGCCCCAACGCGATGGCCAAGACCCTGGTGAGCGGAACTTCCCGCTTCATAGGGTTGGTGGCCGATGGTGTTGCCACCACGCCCTTTGCCGGCCAGATCATCCACGGCGCCCAGGACGAGGCCTGGAAGCACGGCTACGCCCTCCTCATCGCCAACACCGAGGGCAACGGTGAGCTGGAGCAGGACGCCATCCAAATGATGTTGGAGTACAAGGTGCGCGGCATTCTCTACTCCACGTGGTTCCATCGCCAGACAGACATCCCGGCACCGCTCCGGGAAGCGGACTTCGTCCTGGTCAACTGCTTCTCGGCTGAGCCCGGTGCCCGGGCCGTGGTTCCGGACGAAATTCAGGGCGGCCGCTCCGCCACCGAGATCCTGCTTCGACACGGGCATCACCGCATTGCATTCATTAATGCCACCATCCCGGCCCCGGCCAAGGACGGGCGGCTCCTGGGATACAGGGAAGCACTTGAGGAAGCGGGCATCCCGTTCGACCCCGAACTGGTCATGGAGGCCTATCCCGACCAGGAAGGCGGGTACCGGGCCACAGGGGAACTACTTAAGCACGGGGCCACCGCGGTGTACTGCTACAACGACCGGATGGCCATGGGCCTTTATGACGGCCTGCGCGAGCACGGCCTGTCCATCCCGGACGACATCGCCGTGGTGGGGTTCGACAACCAGGAAGTCATCGCCGCACACCTGCGGCCCCCACTGTCCACGGTCGCCCTCCCGCATTACGAGCTGGGCGTGGCGGGGGTCAGGATGCTGCTTGGCCTCGACAGCCCGGCAGAAGCAGTTGCGAAAATGCACTGCCCTGCCGTGGAACGCACGTCAGTCCGGGCCCCGGCCCACGCCTAAGGCAGGCAGTACGACGGCGGCGGGGAGCCGCCGTCGTACTGCGGAAAACCGCAGACTTCCAGTCTTCTCCTGACGTTCATATGCCGCCTCCGTAGTATTCATGCATGTGGACTAAGCAGCACCAGACCTTTTGCCCGGCCTGCGGCAGGGCCACCAACCACGTCACGCGCTACAAGAAGGACGACGCCGGTTCTTTGGTAGCCATCGTCCAATGCGTTGAGTGTCCCAAGTCTCCCGACATCGCGGCCTAAGTGGTCAGCTACCGGCTCGCAGGATTCCTGCCAGCAGCGCCTACAAGTAGTTGTTCACGCTCCCCTGAACAGGTGCGGTAATGATCAAAGAAACGGAAGTCCAGGCCCTTTTGGGCGTAGTGGAGCGGCTTGCCCAGCGCTTCCCCAACCATGAACGCTCCATCATTGAAGACGTGGTTGCCGAGGAACACAGCCTCCTGGACGGGGGCCGCGTCCGGGACTACATACCGATCCTGGTGGAGCGGGCAGCAAAGCTCCGCCTCAAGCGCGCGTAGCCTTCGCCGCAGACGACGCCGGCTCCAGCCCTTCGGTGGCCCAGCGCAGGAGCGGACGCTCCACCAAGTGGAACGACGCGGCGGCCAGCAGCACGGTCAGCGCCGCGGTCAGCGCGATTCGGACGGGGAGCTCCGGGATCAGGGGCATCAGCAGCAGGTACACGGGAATATGCCAGAGGTACATGCCGTAGGGGAGGTCGCGCCCCGGGCCGGCAAGCCAGGGGTGGCTGAGGACCCTTGCCATGTAGCCGGCGGGCTGCAGGACCAGCGATCCGATCAGCACCGCCGCCACCAGCGAAAGGGCAGTGGGCCCGGGCGTCTCCGGTTCCCTTACCAGGAACACTGCAGCCGCCAGGGCGAGCGCCGCCAGCGGAGCGCCCCAGCGCGCGGCTGCCTGCAGGAGCCCGTGAAGCACCGAGCCCTGGCGGATGCAGGTGAACAGCAGGGCCAGTGCGCAGCCGATCAGCAGTTCGTTGGCGCGGGTGTGGGGTCCGTTATAGAGCCGCCCCAGCGGCACCCCGAGTGGCCCCAACGTTTCGTCTGTGATGGAGTGGCTGAAGGTGTTGCTTCATGATCGGGAGCGTGATCACAAACCCGCTGAGGGTGAAGAATGCATGCACCCCCGATGAAGCCGCCGGGGACCAGGCCGGTTGCCGCGTGGAAGAAAAAATCTCCGGTAACCGAGCTGAAGGAAGGCTGGGCGGGGGCTGAAGATCCAGGGTTCAGCAGCACATACTTCAGCCATTACCCACGGCGCCAATAGTAAGTAAACTGATCAAATGGCTTTGAACTTCCGCAATGCTGTTGCCCTTAGGGGGCTTTTCCTTGGGCCGGGTGGAAAGCATGAGTAACGAGGCAGAG
Source organism: Pseudarthrobacter sp. NamB4 (assembly GCF_005796185.1). GTDB lineage: Bacteria > Actinomycetota > Actinomycetes > Actinomycetales > Micrococcaceae > Arthrobacter. Next base: position 73,254 of record NZ_VAHM01000004.1, on the reverse strand, counting down.
CGGCGCCTTGAACTTGCGGCGCTGGTGGTCGCGGGGATGGATCCCACTGAGGTCTGGCCGGCCTACTTTGGCCAGACGCAGTTTACCGAGTTCGAGCTCCATGCCTACCTTCATGGCGCCCTGGCATTGCCCGAATTTGAACGGGGTTATGGTGGCGGCAACGGCCGACGATCCGCCGTGCCGCGCAGCCAAGCACGCCCGCATGGTTCCCGGAGCGCCAGGGAAGACGCGCTCGCAGGTCTGGGGGCCGCAGGCAGGTTTCTGCTTTCCCCTGAAAGGGCTGAGGAGGAGCGATTGCGGTCTCTTACTGAAACCAATCTTCTCCATACCGGGCACGAGGAGATCTTCGACCGGGTGGTGTCCATGGCAAAGGAGTACTTTGGGGTTGGTGCAGCCTCACTGTCACTGATCGCGGCGAATGCCCAGTTCCTCAAATCAGCGATCGGCCCCCTGCGTGTGGAGACGCCTCGGGAGATGGCACTCTGCACCCATACAGTGCGGCAGGACTCGATGCTGGTCATCAACGACACCCTCACCGATGACCGGTTCGCCACAAATCCGCTCGTCGTCGGTGAGCCCTTTATCCGCTTCTACGCCGGCTATCCCCTCCATGGACCGCGCGGCTGGAATATCGGGACACTGTGCGTCATTGACCAACAACCGCGCCAGTTCAGCCCCTCGGATCAGCAGGTACTCCGCACACTGGCTACAATCGTCCAGAACAACATCGACGCCCGCACCTGATCCTGCGCGCCGCAACAAGCCGGCTATTTGCTGATGCTGAAAGAGTCAGTGAAGCTGTGTCCCTCTGCGGGCTCAAACTTCACCTCCATCCGGTTACTCGTCACCTTGACCGCCAAGGTTCCCAGGGAAGGACTTTTGTTGGCCCCGGACCAGGCGGCGAAATAGGGCCTTTCGGGGTCCCTGCTGTTGACATCCCGGATATCCCTGCCGCCCAGCCCGACCGTGACGAAGACCGTTCCCTTGCCGCTTTCCAGGGAAGTATCACTGTCTACCACGCACTCCGGCGTGACGGTGTCCACGGACATGGACGGACACTCCTGGCCATGGCCAAGCTGATGTGTCCGCTGGTAGATATGCTCATGGCCGTGCACCACAAGATCAACATTCTTGTCGATCATGAGGTTCGTGAAGGCCTGCCCCGCCTCACAGTCGTACCGTCCCAGGCTGAAGCACGGCGTGTGCATGCCCACCACCGTCCAGGGAATGTTGGCCTCCCGCGCATCATCGATGGCAGACTCAGTCCACTGCCACCGCTTGCTGCCCCTGGAGTAATCAAGCTCGCCGTCCTCAAACTCCAAGCCCGGTGACACCATGATCAGCCGCATCAGGGGCTGGTCCTGCGGGACGTCCACATACCACTGCCTGCCATACTCCCCCTGGAGTCCCGGCATCTTGTTCGGCAGGCACTCGACGAATTTATCGATATCACCGTCGAGGCCGTTGCTCTCGTGGTTTCCGGCCACCAGCTGATACGGAAAGTCCGCCCCAAGCTTTCCGGTAACCATGTCGCAGAAGGCCTTTTCCGCGCCCTTCTCGTACGTCATATCCCCTACGTGGACGTTGAAATCCGGATCCAGTTCCTTCACCTTGTCCAGTACTGCTTCCGCGCCTTCACCCAGGCTGGTATCACCGGCAGCCGTGAAACTCACAGATCTTTCGGGCGGAGGGCTGGAGTCACAGCCGGCCAGCCCGAAAGAAACCGCGGCCGCGAGGACAGCAGCAAACACTTTTCTCGACATCGGTATGGAACCCCCATTTCGGTGGGACTGGGGCGCTTCGGGCTCCGCCACTCCCACCACAGCAGCTGAAAGCACATGATATGGCCATTATTGCGGTCGCGGGAAGGAAAAGGCTGGACTGACGGGCTGCCATAGGGGGACTTGGTGGATGTCTGCGGGCTTCCACAGACTTCGACAATTTTGTCTTACTTTCGGGAACTTACTCCCTATTCTTCAAGCATGTGGACAAACCGGGGCTGGAGCTTCTGCTGCGCAGGAGCGCTGCAAACGGCCCTGCACGTCCGCGCATGAGTACCGGAAGCAACCGGATCAGTGCTCTACCTCGCAAATGTGAGTAATGGGTACTGGTGCGGCTTTTGTTGCCCAAGAGGTTAATGATCTGCGGGGGCACCAGCTTCCTCAGGGACCTGGACGCGACAGCGCTGGGGCGGACCGTTTAAGGAGAATCGTGAAGCAATCGATACAAAGAGCCCTGAGTCGAGGACTGGCAACAGTCCTTGTCCTCGCCGGGCTCGGAACAGCAATGGGGGGCCCTGCCAGCGCAACGGTTCCGCCACCACCGCCACCACCACCGGCACCCACGTACGGCACCTCCAGTATCAGTTACACCGGTGTGGGAAATCCCCCCACTGAGGACAAGCCGCAAAGCAAGCTGTGGTGGAACGACGGCTCCTGGTGGGCTGACATGTGGACTGCAAGCGGCTGGCGTATCCACAAGCTGGACCGTTCCAGCAAGCAGTGGGTGGACACAGGAGTTCAGATCGACAGCCGCGCCAACACACTGGCGGATACCCTCTGGGACGGTACCCACCTCTACATCGCCTCCCACGTGGTTACCGTTTCCACCGAAGACGGGCCTAAAGCTTCCCGCCCCGACTCCCCGGCCAGGCTGTACAAGTACAGCTATTCGAACGGAAAGTACACCCCCGTTAGCGGCTTCCCGACGGAGATTACCCGCAACAGCAGCGAGTCGATGACCATCGATAAGGACAGCACCGGGGCCATCTGGGCCACCTGGACCCAGGTGTCGGGTCTTGCCACCGGGGGTTACACCAACGCCGTGATGGTGAACAGCTCCGCCCCCGGCGGAACCTCTTGGGGCACCCCTGCAAGTCTTTCCGGAGAAAGCGCCGCTGCCGCTCCGGATGACATCTCGTCCATTGTGGCCTTTGGCAAAAACAAAATCGGCGTCATGTGGTCTGACCATACGACGGGTTCTGTCTGGTGGGCCACCCGCAATGACGGCGAATCCACCGGCTCGTGGAAAGTCCAGTCAGCTGTGCGCGGACCGAACCAGGCTGATGACCACTTGAACATCAAGTCACTGCAGGCTGACAGCAGCGGCCGGGTATTCGCAGCGGTCAAAACGAGCTTCGACATGAACTCCACCGCAAGAAAGTCCGATCCGCAGCTTCAGCTGCTGGTGTTCAAGCCGGGGACGGGAGCGTTCGACAAGTTCACCATCTCCACTATCGGAGACTGCCACACCCGTCCGCAGATTGTGCTGGATCCGGAGAACAACAAGATCCACGCCTTCCAGACGGGTCCTGCAACAACCGTGACGGGCTGCCCCTACAGCGGAGTATCAGGCGCGATTTATCACAAGACGGCGTCTATGGACAATCCTGTTTTCGCGGCCGGCCGGGGCACCCCGGTCATTCAGGACGCCACGCCCAGCATCAACAACGCCACCACCACCAAGCAGCCTGTCACCAGTGAAAGCGGCGTGGTGGTCCTGGCCAGCGACGACACGGACAAGCGCTACTGGTTCGCCGACTTGGGGATCGAAGGGGATAACCAGGCATCCCAGCCAGGCACCTTCGTGCCGGTGAACCCCAAGCGTTTCCTCGACACGCGCCAGTCGTCTGGACCGGTGGGTCCCAACGGCAGCGTCTCCTTCCAGGTTGCAGGCAGCGACGGGATTCCTGCTAACGCCTCGGCTGTTGTCTTCAACCTCACGGTTACCGAGGCCAAGAGCTTCGGACACGTCCGGGCATACCCTGCGGGAGCCACTCCGCCTGATACGTCCAGCGTCAACTACATCGGAGGCCAAAACGTGGCTAACTCGGTCACGGTTCCGATTGGAAAAGAGGGCAAGGTAACGCTTCTCAACACTTCCAGCGACGGCGCGCACCTGGTCGCGGACGTGAGCGGCTACTACGTAGGCGGTCCCCCAACTGTGGCCGGCGCCTTTGTTCCCATGGTTCCGTCCCGGCTGCTGGACACCCGACAAACCACCCCGGTAGGAGCCAACGGCGGCACTGTTTCCTTCCAGGCGGCAGGTGTGGGGGGGATTCCGGCTAACGCCTCGGCTGTTGTCTTCAATCTGACAGTGGCGGATCCAAAGAGTTTCGGACACGTCCGGGCCTACCCTGCAGGAGCCACCCCCCCGAACACGTCCAACATCAACTACCTGGCAGGGCGCAACCTGGCGAACTCAGTCACGGTCCCTATTGGAGCCGAAGGCAAGGTGACCCTGTTGAACACTTCCTCGGGAACCGCTGAGCTGATCAGCGATGTCAGCGGCTACTACATCGGGGGGACGCCGACGGCGAAGGGCGCCTTCGTGGCAAAGGTTCCGTCCCGGTACCTGGACACCCGCGAAAGCACTCCGGTGGGAGCCAACGGCGGCACGGTCTCCTTCCAGACGGCAGGTGTGGGGGGGATTCCGGCTAACGCCTCGGCTGTTGTCTTCAACCTCACGGTTACCGAGGCCAAGAGCTTCGGACACGTCCGGGCCTACCCCGCAGGAGCCACACCCCCGGACACGTCCAGCGTCAATTACCTTGCGGGGCAAAACGTGGCGAACTCGGTCACGGTCCCTATTGGAGGCGAGGGCAAAGTCACCTTGTTGAACACCTCCACAGGGACTGCGCAGCTGATCAGCGACATTCACGGTTACTTCATCGGAGGCTAGGGAGGCGAGGCACGCTGAAGGGACAAATAACTAGATAAGGCCTCCGCCGGGCGGGACTCCATGTCCCGCCCGGCGGAGGCCTTTCACTTCCGGCCACTCTTAAGCTCGGCCCTCGCTGCCGGCTATTACTCGTAGCCGGCTATCCCGGAAGGAAGTATCCGGCTACATCGACCACCAGGTGCGTTGGCGACGATGACCGGTTGAAGAGGCTGACTTTGCCCCAAGCGCCGATAGGCACCGTCACGGAGTTAGGTATGACCTGCCCGGCGGTGAAGTTGAGGCTGGATACGTTGGGACGGGTTGCCCCTGTGGGGTAGGCCGTGATGAAGCCGTAGGATTTGGCTTCGGCCACGGTCAAATTGAAAACGGCAGCTGTTGCGCCAGCGGGAATCCCGTGCTCCCCGATCGCTTGGAAGGCGACAACATTGTCTGGTTCGGCCGGGTAGCCATGCCGTGTGTCCACAAAGCGGGTTGGCACCATGGACTGGAAGGTTCCCCCTGCGGTGGGCGTGCCGGGCAGGTAGTAGCCGAATACATCCGCTACCAGATGCGTTGCGCCGTCGGATCGGTTGTAGAGCATGACCTTGCCGTCAGCTCCCACGGGGACTGTCACCGAGTTGGGGATGACCTGCCCCTTTCCGAAGTTGATGTTGGAGGCGTTCGGCCGGCTGGCTCCCGACGGATATGCGGTGATGAAGCCGTAGGACTGCGCCTCCGCCACCGTCAGGTTCAGCACAACGGCCGAAACGGTCGCCGGGACACCGTGCGCGCCGGCGACCTGAAGCGCCATGGTCCCGTCACGTCCGACGGCGGAACTGCTTCTGGTGTCCAGGAAACGCGTAGGGGCGATGGGCTGGAAGGCGCCGGCCGCCGTCGGAGTTCCCGCAAGGTAGTACCCGGAGACGTCGGCAATAAGGTGAGTGGTTCCGGATGACCTGTTATACAGCGTCACCTTCCCATCTGGCCCCACCGGCACCGTGACTGAGTTGGCAACCGTCTGGCCCCCGCCGTAATTCAAGTTGGACGCACCGGGACGCTCTGAACCTGAAGCATAGGCGGTAACAAAGCCATAGGATTGGGCCTCTACCGCGGTGAGGTTGAACACCACGGCGGAGACCTTCGCCGGGATCCCGCCGCGTCCGGCCACTTGGAAGGAGACGTTGGAGTCCGGCGCCACCTTAGAACCGCTGCGCGTGTCCATGGCGCGGAAGGGCGTCACCGGAATGAATGAACCCGCAACAGGCGGGGACGTGGTGGCGAAGGTGTGTGACCACTGGGACGTCGTCCCTGCCATCAGTACATAACCCGGAAGGGCACGGGCAGAAACTGTCACACCACCGGAGCCCGGGTGCACTCCGGCCTGGACCACAGTTCCTCCCACGAGGTACTCCACTCCACGGGAGGAGGGGACGGTGAAAGTGTCCTGGGCGGCGCCATCCTTGTCCGAAAACGTCACCGCGGCCGGTATCACGGTGTTGGCAGGCAGGTCGGAGCCGGACAGGGCAAGTGCTTTGGCCGCATCAACCAGTCCTGCCCCGCAGCCCTCAGGACATGCGATGGGCAGCGGTCTGGCAGTGGCCTTGAGCCGCTTCTCCACCATGTCCGGCGTGTAGGTGCTGCCGACCTCTGATATCAGCAATGCTGCAACGCCTGCCACGTGAGGCGCCGCCATGGAAGTCCCGTGCAGGAATTCGTATGCCTCGCCCTCCGGGACTGTGTTACCCCAGTTGGAGGTGGAGACGATGCCCCTTGCGTGCCCTTCGGCCGTGTTGTCCATATTTCCGCCGGGTGCCGTTATGTCCACGACCGCACCATGGTTTGAGTAAGGTGCGCGGGCGCCGTCACGTCCGGCAGCGGCCACCGTAATGACGTTCTGGCAGTTGGCGGGGCTGGTGTCGGCAGCGTCAAGGCCGGAGTTCCCGGCGGCGGCCACCAGGGTCGCGCCGGCATTGTGGGCGAAATTGATGGCGTTCTGTTCGGTTACGGAGCAGGGACCGTCACCGCCGACGCTGAGGTTGATGACACCGGCACGATTGGGGTTCACCGGGAGGCCTGCTACCTGTCCGCCGGCAGCCCAGATGATGGAATCAGCCACGTCTGATGCGTATCCGCCGCATGCACCGATGGCCCGTACAGGAAGTATTTTGGCTTCGGGGGCCACTCCCGTGATGCCGTCAGCGTTATTGCCGACGGCGGCAATCGTCCCTGCCACGTGTGTTCCGTGCCAGGAGGAAATGGCGTCCTCGCCGCCGATCCCGCACAGGTCGGTGGTGACCCAGTCCCCTTCATCCTGCGGATTTGCGTCGCGTCCGTTGCCGTCTCTGGCTGTGTCGGCGTCGGAGATCATGTCGTAACCGGGCAGGATCCGCGGGTTCAGGTCAGAGTGGGCGGTTATTCCGGTGTCAACCACCGCCACCACTGCCCCTGTACCGCGGTTGAGATCCCAGGCGCCGGGGGCGCGTATACCTGCGGCTTCCTCCCAGAGGTTCCACTGGGAGGGATATCCGGGATCGTTGGGAGCAACCGCGGCCGGGCGCATGATGATGTCCGGCTCGGCATAGGCCACGTTCGGGGCAGAACGCAGAGCGGCGACAAAGGCGTCGGCTTCGGCGGCCGGAAGGACACGGCTGGTTTTCACTACCTGCGCCCCACCGGCGGTGACTTTAATGTTCCGGGCAGAGACGCCCAGCTTGCCCGCTGCCTCCCGGGCAGCCTCTGAAGTTGCCGCAGCCTCAGACGCGATGCCCGGACTCCCCTTGGCGCGCACGATGAATTGGTCCGTAGCGGCGGACGCAGCGGCAAGAGGTGCCCGGGGCGGGCTTGTTCGAAGGTTTTGGAGGTCGTCCTCGGCTTGCGCGGGCAGTGCCGCCATGCCTGAGGTTGCCAGAACAGCAGCAAATGCAACGGCGACGGCAGCGAAGGGACGGAAGCGGTGGGTCATTGGCGGGCATCCTCAGGGACAGGCGCCAGGCAATCAGGGCTGGCGCGGGCAGCCGGGAATCACCGAACTGACCCCCGCACCGATTCTAGCCACAAGCAGGAAGCGGACGAGCGGCACAGCGCCAAATTTGCCCAAAACTTGGAGAAAGCTGCGGCAACTATGGGGCCAGCAACAAAAACGCCAAGCCAAAGACCGGCGCCTTAACCGTTTCCCAGGCTATGCGCGGGTGACGTAACCTAGGACGGGTATCTGCCGACGGACCGACACCTGGGAGGGTTCTGTCCGGCACACCGGCGGCATCCTTCTCCCATCGGTCTCACATAAGGTTCGTCTTGAAAACTACTTCTCCCCAGGGGAGCACCCTTGGCCCGCTCGAGAACCTGGGCTGGACTACGCTCTCCGTCACAGTGGCCCTTGCCCTGCTGCCCGCGATTGGCCTGAAGGCACTGGGCCAGTCTATTTTCCCGAAGCCTGCCAAGGCGTCAAAGGCTGAGGAACGCCACTACCTGATCCAGTAGTGGCCTAATCGGGCAAGGTACCCGCAAGGGTACAGACGGGGATGCCTCGTAGCCCCCTACCTGGAGTTACAGATGCCTCTCGCACGCGCCGGCAGAACCAAGAATTCCGTAGTGCTGTCCGCTGCGGCGGCCGCCCTTTTCGCTCTTGCAGGCTGCACTGCCCCGGCGGGCCCAGCCCCGGAAACCACCGCTGAAAGCATGATGCCCAGCTCCCACGTCCACGGAATCACCGTCAGCGGCGAAACCAGCCAGGTACTCCTGGCCACCCACGAGGGCCTGTTCGACGTGACCACCGCGCCAGCCACAAAAATCGGTGAAACCCTGGACCTGATGGGATTCACCCCTGGCCCGTCCGACGGTGTCTTCTACGCCTCCGGCCACCCTGGTCCCGGCTCGGACCTGCCCAACCCCCTGGGCCTGCTCAAATCCTCGGACGGCGGCAAAACCTGGGAACAGCTCTCGAGGCAGGGCGAATCGGACTTTCACGCACTGGCCACTACCAGGTCCGGAATCGTGGGATTCGACGGAACACTGAGGACCAGCACTGACGGCATGACGTGGGAAACCGCCACGGCAGGCTTTGCCCCGGCAGTCCTCGCCGGGCACCCGGACAGCGACACCGTCCTTGCGACCACCCCGGACGGGATCCACCGCTCCACGGACGCCGGCGCCACGTGGAAGCCGCTGAGCAACGGCCCAGTGATTCAATTCGCTGCCTTTGCCCACCCTGCAGAGGCTGTGGGCGTCGAACCGGACGGCACTGTCCACTACTCCGCAGATGCTGGGGAAACGTGGACGCCGAAAGGGCGCATCGACGCAGAGGTCATGGCCATCGCCTCCATCAAGGGCGAAGACGGCCGCCCGTGGGTATGGGCCGCCACCGCGGACGGTGTGGTGGTCTCAACGGACGGCGGGATGACCTTCCGGCCCACTGAAGCGGCCTGACGCTTAAGTAGAGGGCGGAAGAGGCAAAGGGAAAGCCCCTCCTAGGAGGGGCTTTCAACGTAATGGTCAATTGTCATGCGGTAACGGTCACTGGTGATGCGCTCCCCCTTTCCGGACGCCCCCCGGCGCCCATCCGGACTATGACAAGACCACACTTTAATACCCTTGCCCGGGCCAGTAAAGATGTTTTGGCATGCTGTTCAGGTTCCGTTCGCTTTTGCCTGATACGCAGAACGTGTGCCCCCACCACCTACGCCCCGCCCGCGCTGTGAAGCCGTCCACACCTGCACTGGGTGATCTCGGCGTTGAGGCGATGGTCCTGCCCGGCAGCACGTCCACAGCGGATATTGAAGCGCTGTTCAGGAATGACCCCGGTCTCCGGGCCGTCGTGGTCGAGGTCAGGGGAACTCTCTCGCTGTTGACCAGGGACCAGCTCGACCACCGGATGACGGGGCGGCTGGGCTACGGGCGGGCGCTGTCCGCCCGCCTGACGGCGGAGGCGCTGGTGCCGGCCACCACCTTCATGTTGCCGCCGTCGCTGGATCTCCGGGCAGCCGCCTCCGCGCTGCTGGAGCGGCCTGAGGAGACCAGGTACCAGGATGTGCTCGTGGTCCCGGTATCAGCAGCCCCCAGGGTCGTTCCGGTATCACAGATTTTCGAGGGCACCTTCGGGCATAGGGCCGGAGACAGCGTGCTCACCGCGTTCGCTGGCAGGCTGCAGCAATGTACCAGACCGGCGGACAGGGTGGCCCGCCTCGGCGGCGACGAATTCGCAGTGCTGCTTGCCGACGTCGACGAAGCCGGGGCCATCACCTTAGCGGACCGGATCCTCGATGCCCTGGCCGAGCCCTTCACGCATGACGGGCACGCTCTCCGCGTGACCGCAACCCTGGGCCTGGCCTTGGCCAGCGACATCGGCGTGGACGGGCAGGACCCGGGGACACACCTTGAAGACCTGCTCCCGCCAGGCCGACGCGGCGATGCTGCAGGCCAAACACGAAGGCAAGAGGAGGCTGGGGCGGATCGATCCGTCCCTGCCTGCCAGCCGTTTCGCCCGGCAGGCCCTCATCCGGCGTCGCCTGCCGCAGGCCCTCGAGAGTGCAGGCTTCAGCCTCCACTACCAGCCGCTGATGGACATCCGCACCGGATGGTGCCCCGCCGTCGAGGCGCTGCTCCGCTGGGAAGACCCGGAAGCGGGCCGCGTTTCCCCGGACGAGTTCATCCACGTTGCCGAACACACCGGCATGATTCATGCGCTTGGCCTGTGGGTCATCGACGAGGCCTGCGCGCAGGCACGACGCTGGGCGGACGTGGGCACGGCCCGCGCAGTTTCCGTCAATATTTCGCCCCTGCAGCTGGCAGCCGGGAGCCTGGTCAGGGATATCCATGCGTGCCTGCAACGGCACAGCCTGCCGCCATCCTTGCTGAGTATCGAGATCACCGAAAGCGCCGCCATCAGCGATCTCGCGTCCGCCGCGGCGCAGCTGCGCGCGCTCATGGATGCCGGCATTGGGGTGGACCTGGACGATTACGGCACGGCCTACTCGTCCCTGTCACTGCTGCGGGAGCTTCCCCTCACCGGGCTGAAGCTGGACAAGTCATTGGTCGACACCATTGACACTGACCCCACCTCGGCAGTTCTGCTTGCAGCCGCCATGGCCTCTGCCAAGGCCCTGGGCCTCAAGACCACGGCCGAAGGGGTGGAACGGGAAAGCCAGCTGGCAGTCCTAAAGGACCTGGGATGTGACACTGCCCAGGGCTACCTCATCGCGCGTCCGCTGCCGCCGGCCGATCTCGATAACGCCTGGGCAGCACCCAGCGACGGCGGGCAGGGGCCAGCTTAGCGTGTCAGCGCAAACGCAGCGACCGCCAGAACAACCACCAGGACCACACCGAGGACGGCGAGTTGCCGGCTGCCTCCTTTGGCCGGCCCTGGCCCTCTTCTTCGCCCGTGCTTCCGCTCAATTACATTTGCCATGCGCCGACTCTACGCAGCCTTGCGTGCCGGCGCCCGCGTAGTGCCTACTTGTCCTTCAAGGCGCCACTACTGGCTCCCGGGGCGCGCAGGCAGCGGACGTGAGCGTACGACGGCGGCGCACGGCCGCCGTCGTACACTCCACCTTCGGGGGAGGAACTCACCGCTCAAAGCGAACACAAGGACCAACAATGCCCGCCTATCTTCATCCCGATGAGCTTCATGCTGCCCTGACCACCCGGGACCTTTCTGATCCGGATCTGGGGCCCGCATGCCATGCACACACTGCTTTACGGCATCATGGACCGCCTCTCCCGCCGATGGAGTCTGCCGTCACGGGTCGTCCGCCACAATGCCCTCGTGGCGGTCGAGGACAACTATGACCGCCTGGGCTTCAACAAATCGGACGTCACGCGGGACCAAAGGTACTCCCGCTACGCCAGCCCTACAGTGATGCTGCGCAGTCACACCTCCGCCTCGGTCCCACCGCTGCTGCGGGCACTGGAACCGGATGAACCCCTGGACGAGCTCTTGAGCAAGTCTTGAGGTTTTCCTGCGCCAAGGGCCGGGGCTCTTGAGGTTGGCAGTCCACAGTAGTTGAAAGGCCTGTCGCATGGGGGCGGCTGGAACTGGGCCAGCAGTACCAAGCCTTGACCCGGGAAACCGAGGGTCTCAGCGCTTGGCGGTGTCAAGTAGCCGGCACCGGCAAGCGGACCCTGCATTCCCCACCCTCCACACTCAACACGTGGGGGTTATCAGCCGGTCTCCTCCTTTGCTGCGCTCGGCTGCCGTCGCCTGTCCCCAGGACGCGGCACACAAACGGAGGTCCTGTGAGACTGCTCCGATATCTGCTGTGTTCGGTCCTGCTGCTGGCGTGGGCGCTGCCCCTCACCGCGGTGACGGCCCAGGCGGCTGCCCCCGTCATCACGCTCAGTCCGGACAGCGATCCGGCAGGAACATCAGTGAAGATCACCGAAACGGGCTTCCCGAAGAAGACCTCCGGCACCGTTACGGCAGCAACCGCGAGCGCGTCAGCACCTTTCACCGCTACCTACAGCTCCCCCTCCACCACAGAGGAGGAATCCGCACCCGCGCCGGCACCCTCGCCCGCACCCACCACTGAACCCACCCCAACGGCGCCGCCTGCGAACGGGAACTGGTACCCGTGGTCGGAGCAGGTCAACGGCAACAGCGCCGGCGACTACGTGGCGGCCTGGCGTCATGTGCACAGCGTCGTCACTGCGGCGGGTGCCACGAACGTGACCTGGATGTGGAACCCGAACCTCCCCTACTGGGGAAGCGTCCCGCTCACCGGCCTGTATCCGGGCGCCGCCTACGTGGACGCCGTGGCCCTCGACGGCTACAACTGGGGCAATTCGGCGTCCAGCTCAGCGCCCTCGCCCCGGGAAAGCTGGCGGATCAACAGCAAGCAGTGCAGCTTCAGCGGATGCCTTCAGGCAGGCACTGGCTGCCCGGAGGTAGCCAGCACATGGCATGGGAGGGTTAGTACGACGGCGGTATGCGGCCGCCGTCGTAAGTGCTGCCTTCCGCAGGGAAAGTACTGGGTGCGGCACGGTAAGCAGGCGTACGCTTGGGCACATTACTGCGAGCGTGAGGCGGAAGCTGATGAGAGCGTTGATAATCGCGATTGCCGTTGTCGCCGTCGTCCTCTTTATCCTGGGTCTGGCCGTCGAAACGCTGGGGTTCCTTCTGGGCGTGGCCCCGGTGCTGTTGATTGTGGCCCTGCTGCTGCTGCTCCTGACCCGGTTCAGGGGACGCCGCATCCCCCGTTGACTTTTGGCGAAAGGCGTCGCAGGGCTGCAACCGCACTATCCGTCAAATGACGCACTGTTGCTGCTGTGCGGCACCACAACGTGCACGGCGTTCCGGTCGATGGTGAAATCGGCGGGCGTGGCGGTGGCGATCTCGCCGTCGAGGTTCACCGGCATGGGCGGCTCGGTGACCAGCCGGACACGCTGGCAGGTCAGGTGGTACACCCCGCGGCGCTCCACAAAGCTCCCGTCCCTGAGCATCCGTGCGATCCTCACGTGCTCCCGCAGCGGCGCACCGGGGATGGCGTAAATGTCCAGGGTGTGGTCGTCGATCCCGGCAGTCGGCGAGACCGCGTTGCCGCCGCCGTAATGCCGGCCGTTGCCCACGGCCACCTGCAGCATGTCCTCGAGCTCCAGTGTTTCGTGGTCCCCGTCGGGGAACTCGAGGCGTGCCTTGAACGGCTTGTGCCGGGCATAGGCGCGCACGGCGGCGACTCCGTAGGCCAGCGGCCCGAGGTACCGCTTCAGGCGGGGGCTGAGGGTCTCGGTCACCCCGACCGACAGGCCAACGGACGCGACGTTGAGGAACGGCTGGCCGTTCGCCCGCCCAAGGTCGATGTCCACCACCTTGCCGTCCGCGAGGGTAGCGCAGGCGCCGGAAAGATCGCTTGGTATCTCCAGCGTGCGGGCAAGATCGTTGGCCGTTCCCAGTGGAAGGACGCCCAGCACGGTCCCGGTCCCGGCCAGCCGGCCGGCGGCGAAGGACACCGTTCCGTCACCGCCGCCCACAACCACCAGGTCGTGTCCGTCGGCTATCACCCGGTCCAGGGTGCCGGCCAGCTCCGTGCCGGACAGCACCTGGTGCACGGAAGATACGGACAGGCCGGCCCTTTGCAGCGTGTCCACAGCCGGCGCCGCCGCTCCCCGGCGTGCCCCGGCATTGATCACCACGGCGGCGGACTTTGCCTCTCGGGCAGACTTCATGGGGAACATCCTAGGCTGGGCGGGCTGGGAAATCCCTGAGTCACCAGGCGGAAGGCCCGCCCTGGGAAAGACAAGGCGTACGACGCCGGCACGCGACCGCCGTCGTACGCTTCAGTACGTACGCTTAGTGCTCCCGCCGCGTCTCCTGCAGCCGCTTGATAAACCACCGCGACTGTTCCGGCCCGTAGGGCAGGACGGGGATGGCCTTGGTGGCGTCGTTCGGGGTGTCCCGGATGGACTGGCGGGCTTGGCGGACCGCGGTGGTCATGGTGTGAGCCATGGTCTTGACGAACTGGTCGCTGCATGGCTTCCCGTGCCCTGGAATCAGGAACTCGTAGCGGTGCCGCAGCGCCGAGATGTGCCGGAGCGCGTCCGCCCACTCCTCCGGGAACGAGTCCTCGAAGGACGGGTGGGCGCCCTGCTCCAGGAGGTCACCCACATAGAGGGTGGTGGACGTGCCCACCAGCAGGTCGCCGTCCGTGTGGCCGCGGCCCAGGTAGAACAGGGTGGCGGTCAGCCCGCCCAGGTCCACCAGCACCGGCTGGTCCTTCACGATCGCGTTGGGCACCACGAGCTCCACGTTCTCGCCTTCGCCGGCGGACATCTCCGGTTCCAGCGTCCCTACGAAGCGGCGCTGGAGGTCACCGCGTTCACTGATTTCGGCGGCGCAGTTCTGGTGCGCCCAGAACTCGGTGACGCCGGCGTCCGCGAACAGAGCGTTGCCGAAGAAGTGGTCGTAGTGGGCGTGGGTGTTGACGACGACGAGCGGCAGTTGCGTCTTTTCGCGCACCGCGTCCAGGATCTCCCTGCCCTGCCGCGGCCCGCAGCCGGTATCGATCACCATGGCCCGCTCAGATCCCACGATCAGTCCGGTGTTCAGCAGCGACCCTTCGGTGACCAGCAGATAATTGTCCGCGCCGACTTCGAGCCATTCCGACATTGTTTCTCCGCACCTTCGCCGTAAAGCAGTGTTCGTTCGTCCAGGCTTCGATTCTACCCAGCGGCGCGTGGGTAGGGCCTGCGGCCACGCCCCCAGGAGGGCTCTCTGGCCGGCATGCAGGGTCGGGGAGCGGCCGGGCAGTAACGGCGCAGTAACGCCTGTCTGATCAACTCTTTCCTGTACTCCCCCATAGATAAGGAGGGTGTCATGGGGCATCGGTGGAATCCGTTCCGGGTTGGGGGCCTGGAGTTGGATGTCCCGGAACAGCTTGCACCCTCAGGCGAGCACGGCATTGAGGGCAGCGCCGCCGTCCTCGAGGGTGCCGGCATGCGCGTGACCGTCGAGGCCAGCCCCTTCGCCGACCCTCTCACCCGCTACCAGAACAAGCCCGGCTTTGAGCAGTGGCGCGAGGCCCTGGGCGGCGGCGATACCGCGAACTTCATCCTGTTCGAGGAGAAGGGCCTCCGCACTGTTGCCGTCACCATCCCGGGCCGCGCCACCGCCGTCGTCCATGGGTCCGCAGATGAGGACCGCGACGTCTCCCTGCAGATCCTGCGAAGCATCCGAACAGATCAAGGACACAGCAATGACTGAAGAGCAGTACAGTGCGGCACCGTATCTCGCCGCGGTCCACAACACCGCCCCGGGCGAAAGCAGCCCGGGCTTCAGCAAGGTGCAAAGTTATCTGGAGCGGTTCGGCTATCTGGGGCCGTCCACCCCAAGGGAAGCAGGTGTCCTGGATAATCCCACGGAGGGAGCCCTGCGGAACTTCCAGGAGTTCTTCCACCTGCCGGTTACCGGTGTCTTTGACGACGCCACCCGGGAAGCGATGATGCGGCCGCGCTGCGGGCTGCCGGACATGCGCGGGGACATCGCGTTCTCCACTGCGTGCGCCTGGGCTGACCGGACCCTGACCTACGCCTTCGACGCCGGGACCGACGACGTGGCCGGCACCGCCGAACTGGATGCCATCAGGCGTGCCATCAAGACGTGGCAGAACCTGGGCGGACTGACCTTCACGGAGGTTGCGGTCGGCTCCAGCCCGGACATCCGCATCGGCTGGCGGCCGGCAGCGGACCCCGACCACTCCATGGTGGGCGGGGTGCTGGCCCACGCGGATTTCCCTCCCGGCTGCAGCGTGGTCACTAACACACTGCCCAAGCCGGTGCACTTCGATGACAGCGAACACGTGTGGAGCGTAGGCGCCGCGCCGAGCGCCTTCGACATCGAGACCGTGGCCCTGCACGAGTTCGGCCACATCGTGGGCCTTGCCCACTCCAGCGTGGCGAATGCCGTGATGGCACCCACGGTGTCGTCCAACTTCACCAAACGCGCCCTCACCCAGGACGACATCGACGGTTTCCGGGCCCTCTATCCCGCCGCCCCGGACGCCTGGTCCGGCTGGAACTCCCTGGGCGGCGTCATCACATCGGACATTTGCGTCGGCAACAACAAGGACGGCCGGATGGAGGCCTTTGCCCGCGGCACCGATGGTGCGGTGTGGCGCCGGTGGCAGACCACACCCAGCGGTGACTGGTCCGGCTGGAACTCCCTGGGCGGGGTGATCACCTCCGAAATCGGCGTGGCCAGCAACCTGGACGGCCGGCTGGAGATCTTCGTCCGCGGTACGGACAACGCCCTCTGGCACAAGTGGCAAACAGCACCCAACGGCAACTGGTCCGGCTGGAACTCCCTGGGCGGCGTGATCACCGGTCCCCCGGCCACCGGGCGCAACGCCGACGGCCGCCTTGAGGTGTTCGCCCGGGGCACGGACGGGGCGGTGTGGCACCGATGGCAGACCTCACCGAGCGGCAACTGGGCAGGGTGGCATTCGCTGGGCGGGGTGATCACCTCCGAGATCGCGACAGGGAAGAACAAGGACGGGCGGCTGGAGGTTTTCGCCAGGGGAACGGACAACGCGCTGTGGCACAAGTGGCAAACGGCGCCGAACGGCAACTGGTCCGGCTGGGAGTCCCTGGGCGGCATCCTCACCTCCAACACCACCATCGGTACCAACGCCGACGGCCGCCTGGAGGCCTTCGTCCGGGGCACCGACAACGCCCTCTGGCACAAGTGGCAGACGGCACCGAACAGCGGTTGGTCCGGCTGGCACTCCCTAGGCGGCATCCTCACCTCCGACATCGCGGCGGGCAGGAACGCGAGCGGGCGCTTGGAGGCCTTCGTCCGGGGCACCGACAACGCCCTCTGGCACATGTGGCAGACGGCACCGAACAGCGGATGGTCCGGCTGGCACTCCCTGGGCGGCATCCTCACCTCCAACATCACCGTCGGCACCAACGCCGACGGCCGCCTGGAGGCCTTCGTCCGCGGTACGGACAACGCCATGTGGCACAGATGGCAAAACAGGCCCTTCCTCACGGAAGAGTCCACCGGCATGGCCGGCGCTGCAGTCATGGGCGGGGACGCCGGCGGGGAGATGTCCGCGGACGGCGCCGTCCCGCAGACGGCGGAGATGCCGTCCGGTGCAATGGATGACGCCGCTGCAGCAGGCGGGCAGCCGCAGCCTGCCGCGCAGGGAATGTCCGGGGCAGCAATGGAGGACTCGCCCAAGGAGCAGGTTGCCGGGCTGATGCCGGCTAACGGCACGCACGCCACCGTCTGACCAACGGAGCCTGCACTTGGGGAGGTGTACGACGGCGGCACACATCCGCCGTCGTACGTCACCCCTGACGGATTCCAAGGCCGCCCGCGCGGCCAGGCAGTAACGCAGACAACGCAGGAAATGGACATGGCATGAACACCACGGAACGTCCCGCCGGGCAGGCACCCGCTGGCGACGAACAGCTGTTGGCCTCGCTGCGGCAGTTCATCAGGACCAAAGGCGCCGCCTACCTGGATGACCCGAACATCACCTCAATCGGCGTGGGCCAGAAAGTTGTCGACGGGAAGCCAACAGGCGAGGTCTCCATCCAGTTCACTGTCGGTGAGAAGGTGGCCCCGGAGGCCTTGGAATCCCTCGACACCACACCGGTACCGGAATTAATTATGGTGGACGGGGTTCCGGTGCCCACTGATGTCATCGAGCGGGACTACCGCCCCTCCTTCCGCGCGGTGGCCGAGCCGGAGCCGCCGGTGACGAAGGTCCGGCTCGACCCGATCAAACCGGGGGTGAGTGTAGGCCACATCCGGTCCAGCGCCGGCACCATCGGCTGCATTGTCTATGACAGGCATGACGGGACGCCCCTGATTCTCAGCAACTGGCACGTGCTGCACGGTGCCGCCGGCGCTCTGGGGGATACCGTTGTCCAGCCCGGCCCGCACGACGACAACCGGGTTTCCGCCAACGGGCTCGGCCGGCTGGTGCGCTCCCACCTCGGCGTTGCGGGCGACTGCGCCGTGGCAACCATCGAGGAGCGGGGATTCGCCACCGCGATCCAGTCCCTGGACGTGACCCCGGACCAGCTCGGCGAACCTGAACTCGGTGACAAGGTGATCAAGAGCGGCCGCACCACGGGGGTGACCCATGGGGTGGTGCGCCGCGTGGACGTCATCGCCAAGCTTCGCTACGGGTCTGCGGGAACGCACTCAATCGGCGGCTTCGAAATCGGCCCGGACCCTGACAACCCCCCGGTGGACGGGGAAATCAGCCGCGGCGGGGACTCGGGCGCCGCCTGGATTTTCAAGACCCCGTCCGGCGAACTCACCACTGTCCTGGCCGGCCTCCACTTCGGCGGGGAAGCAGGCGACAGCCCGGACGAGCACGCCCTGGCGTGCCTGCCCCAGTCCGTGTTCGAAAAGCTGGAAATCACTCTCCGCCCGCCAGCAGCTGCTGAGGCCGGTGAAAGCGTTCCACATGGGTTCGCCGGCGATTTCCTCGGCCCCCGGATCGACCTGCCTGTCCTCTCTGCCGGGCTGGGCAGCGATGCTGTCCGGCTCAGCGGCTCGGAGATCATCCCGTACACCCACTTTTCACTGGCCCTCAGCAAGTCCCGCCGCTTTGCCCGCTGGGTGGCGTGGAACATCGACGGCGGCAGCCTGAAAAAGCTGACCCGGAGCGGCATCGACTTCATCAAGGACCCGCGGATCCCCGCCAACTTCCAAATCGGGGACGAGCTCTACCGGGGCAACCGCCTGGACCGCGGCCACCTGGCGCGCAGGGCCGACCTGCTGTGGGGCCCGCTGGACGAGGCTGAGCGCGCCAACAGGGATTCGTTCTACTTCACGAACATTACGCCGCAGATGGACGACTTCAACCAAAGCAGCAAGAACGGGATCTGGGGGCAGATCGAGGACGCGGTGTTTGCGGACGCCGACGTCGACGACCTCAGGGTCAGCGCGTTCGGCGGCCCGGTCCTGCAGGACGATGACAGCGCCTACCGGGGAGTTCCCCTGCCCCGCGAGTACTGGAAGGTCATAGCCTTCATGGAGCACGGGCAGCTCAAGAGCCGTGCCTTCCTGCTGACCCAGCACCTGAACCAGGTCGAAGCGCTGGAACTGGACGAATTCCGCGTCTTCCAGGTTGCCCTTGCCGAAGTGGAGGATCGCACCGGAGTGCAGTTCGCGGACCTACTGCGGCAGGCGGACACCTTCGCTGTCCCCGAAGCCCTCGGGGACAGGCACCCGCTGGAAGAGCCGTCGGACATCCAGTGGTAGGCGCTTGACCGCGTAGGCACCGCCCCCGGGAGGGCACCTACTGGATGTCCTCCTCCGGGGGCGGGAGCCGGTACCCCAGTTCCTCGTCCACGGACTGCACCCCGGCCACGGATTTCAGGGCCGGCAGGCTGTCCTCGGCGGCGGATCCGGTGATGAAGCCCATGGACAGCACCTGCTCCACCTGCATGCCGCGGGCGCGCAGAGCGTCCGCGACATCTGCGAGGGCGGGCAGGTGCTCCGGGTCCACCGTGACGTTGATGTTGACCATCCCTCAGGTTATCCTCACGGCTTTCCTTACGGCGGTGTTCGGAGGTGGTGTTCAGAGGCGGCAGTCAGAGAAGTGCTCAGAGCGGGGCGATGACCAGGCCGGAGCCCACGTCCACGGACGGCGCGATCAGCCGGTCGCTCTCCTGTACCAGCGCGGACCAGAGTTCCCGTCCGCGGAAGCCGGTGGCCTGTGCCCAGAGGGCGGCTACGCCGGCAGCGTGCGGGGTGGCCATGCTGGTGCCGCTGATGCTCTTGTACCGGGCGGGCATCGGCCAGGACGAATAGACCTGCCAGCCGGGTCCGGCAACGTCCACATGTCCGCCCCGGATCGGCAGGCTGCGGGCGGAGAAGAACGTCACGTCCAGCTGGTGGTCCAGGGCGCCGACGGCCATGACGAACGGACTGTTGGCCGGAGTGCCAACGAAGCCGTTGTTGCCCTGGAGCCGGCGGGCGTTGTTTCCCGCGGCCGCAATGATCAGCGTGCCGGCGTCCAATGCCCGCTTGCCTGCTGCCACATAGGGCGGATGGATCTTGGGCACGTCGGCACCGAGCGACATGGAGATGATGGCGCAGCCGCTGGTCAGGGCCCAGTCAATGCCGGCCAGGATGCCGGCGTCGCTGCCTGAACCGCCGTTGCTGAGCACCTTGCCTGCGAAGATGTCCGCCTCGTAGGCCACGCCGTAGCGGGGCCCTGTGGACGGGGACTTGGAGCCGCAGGCGGTCCCGATGCAGTGGGTGCCGTGCCCGTGCCCGTCCTGGGCGGATTCGCCCGGGATGAAGGACCGGCTGGTGACGTTGCGTCCGGTGAAGTCCGGGTGGTTTGCGTCGAACCCCGTGTCCAGCACCGCGACTTTGATGCCGCGTCCGGAGTACTGGGATGACGTGGCCTGCACTGCCTGCAGCCCCCACGTGAACTGGGCGGTGTCCTGGAAGATGGGCACCGTAGGCGGAGCTGCTACCGCGGCCCCCTGCCCATTGCCTCCGTTGAGGCGGTTGTCCAGGTCCAGCACGGCGTCACGGTAACCCCGGACGTACTCTGTGGGACCGGCGGCCAGGACGTGGTGGATCAGTTCCGGGGACACGGACAGCACCGCGCCGGGCATGGCCTCTGAAGTCTCCAGCACGCCGATCTGCTCCGGTTCCGCCGAGACCACCGCGATGCCCAGCGAACTGAAGAACGTTGCGTCCGCGCCGCTGGTCTCCGAGGCGTCCACCTCACGGTCCTGGAAGTCGCGGGAGTCGGCCACATTGGACAGCCCCGCCGATTCCAAGACCGAGGATGGGCTGGTCTCCTGCTGGGCGAAGACCACGATGAACCGGCCGGTGGTCTCCGCGCCGGAGTAATCCGCTTCGGGGACGGCACCGGAGGCGGCGTTGGATTCCGGGGAGGAATTGGGGTCAATCATTGCTGTTCTCCTTTTACAGGTGTCGGGTGGGGGTTCTAGGGGGTGAGGGTCCTGGGGGTGACGGTAAGGCGCAGGCCTGCCTGGTGTCCCAGGAGGTCCCTCGAGAACTTTGGCACGGGAATGAATCCCTGCCAGCGGTACTGGGTGGGGTCGGTGTCCCTGAGCAGGTCTTCCTCCGTCGGGTTCCAGTCGCGGAGGGCGGTGGGCACTGTGCTGTTCCACGCCGCCCAGGCCTTGGGCAGCGGCCGGTCCGCTGAGGGCGGCTCGATGTCCACCAGCAGCGTGTCCTGCCAGTCCTCGGTCTGTTCCAGGTGGTCGGCGAAGAAGAAGTGCCCGTCCTTTTCGATGATGGACATCAGCTTCAATTTCAGGGCATGGCGCAACCGGGGCACTTCACGTCCGGCAACACGCGGCCGCGGGGCTTTGGACGAAAGGAACGTGGTCAGGAGCGGGACCGGCGAGTCGATCGGGTCCCCTTCCTTCCAGTGCTCGACCTGCACCGGGCAGAAGTGGGCAGCGCTCTGTTCGTGGACCAGGACCGGGAGGCCGCGGATGGCCAGGCCGACGTCGAGCTGGTACTCCACCTCGGGCGGGTCGGCCTTGCCAACGGTGAACCCCACCAGTTCCACCTCAATCTTGAGGTCGCCGAACAGGAAACGCTGGAGGTTCTGGTAGCCCTCTTCGGAATTGACGATGCCGTAGCGCCCGCTGTGGCTGCGGTGCACCACCGCCAACACCGCGCCCTTGACCGCGGCATTGTCGATCTGGACCAGTCCGTCGCTGCGGGTGCCCACCGCTTTGGAGGACAAGCCCATGGCGACGTCGTAGTCCTCCGGGTTGGAGCCCACCAGACAAAAAAGCTCTTGGACGGGGAACCCGTCGTCGGGCATTTCCGTAGCCCGGAAGGCATCGCGGGTCCGGGTCCTCCTGAGGGCGGGCGGGGTGAGGTATTCGTACATGCGGTCGGGCCCGAAAATGTCCGCCCCCTGGAAACGGGTGGCGTCGCGGATTTTCTCGAACAGGCCGAACCCCACGGCGAAGCGGATCCCGCCGTGCGGCGTCGCGTAGGTGAACACCCGGGCAACGTACTTGGCACCCGCGGCAGGGTCCACCGCTCCATCATCACCGGCGAGGCTTTCGGGGATGACGCGCTGCAGGAGTGAACGGCAGATCAGCCCGCCCATCGAGTGGGCTACCAGGAAGACTTTCGGCGCGCCGGTCTTTTCCAGCACGAGTTTGATCAGCCCGAACAGGTCGCGAGCCGCTTCTTCGAAGGAGAAGTCCTCAGGGTTCTGGTCGAAGGTGTTGGCCGAATCGTCGTAGAAGCGGTGGATCCAGATCGATGCCGAATTCACGGAGCCGGCGTCGGCGCTGTTGAGGAACGCCCACTGGTCGCCGTGGACCGGCACCTCATACTTGTGGTCTGCCACCAGGCGCAGCATCGGGGACTCGAACTGGTGGAACTTTGCCCGCCCGCTGCCGTCGGCGCGGACATGGACAGAACCCTGGCTGAATCCGTAGAAGGGGTCGTCCACGGCACTGTTGATAGCGGAGCCGGTGCCCGCGAAGCCGCGGACGTAGATGATAGGAAGCCGACCGTCAGAAGGGGTTGTTCCCATGGAGCGAGTGGACCACGGGTGCCGTTACGGTGGCGTTACTGCCTGCGCCGGATCCGGGTCGCACCCGCACGGTAACGCCGCAGTAACGCCCGGGCGGGTCCACTGGGCCTGCTGGAGCAGTTCCAGTAGAGCTTTCGAGGGAGCGGAGCGCGGACATGGGTTGGAGCGGCTGGTTCAACATCGGTGCCCCTGCGGGCGGGTTCAACGGTGGTCCGGCCACCATCTCCAGGAACAAGGATGTCTGCAACGTCTACGTCCGCGGCAACGACAACGCCCTGTGGCAGCGTGCCTGGTTCGCCAACAGCTGGCACCCCTGGGGCCGGCACAACGACGGCGGCGTCCTGGCCTCAGAGCCGGCGCTCGGCTCCATGGGCCCGGACCATGAACACGTCTTCGTGCGCGGTACCGACGGGAACGTGTGGCAAAAGTACTGGACGCGCACCGGCGGCTGGAGCGGCTGGTTCAACATCGGCGCCCCGGCCGGCGGCTTCAGCGGCGGGCCCGCCACCATCTCCAGGAACAAGGACGTCTGCAACGTCTACGTCCGCGGCAACGACGGCGCCCTGTGGCAGCGTGCCTGGTTCGCCAACAGCTGGCACCCCTGGGCACGGCACAATGATGGCGGCGCCCTCGCCTCCGACCCTGCGCTTGGTTCCATGGGCCCGGACCACGAGCACATTTTCGTCCGCGGCACGGACAGCAACGTGTGGCAGAAATATTGGACGCAGACCGGCGGCTGGAAAGGCTGGTTCAACATCGGCGCCCCTGCCGGCGGCTTCAGCGGCGGGCCCGCCACCATCTCGCGGAACAGGGACGTGTGCAACGTCTACGCCCGCGGGAATGATGGCGCCCTGTGGCAGCGTGCCTACTTCGCCAACAGCTGGCACCCCTGGGGCCGGCACAACGACGGCGGTGTCCTGGCCTCCGAGCCTGCGCTCGGCTCCATGGGCCCGAACCATGAGCACGTCTTTGTGCGCGGTACCGACGGCAACGTCTGGCAGAAGTACTGGGTGCACGAGGCGGAGCCGACGGGCGAGGTTTCATTCGGGGTGAGCGAATGCGTCTATAACTGGACGGCGGCCTACCACCAGTCAGGGACCAGGGTCACCGTGCGGATCCAGCTGAACCCGGATGCCGGCATCAGCACCGCCACCATGGACAGCCTCCGGACCACGTGGCGCAACGGCATCATCAATACCTGGTCCGACCGGTTCAGCTGCCTGGCCCCCAACGGCGGCCGCCAGTCCGTCACCTTCGACGTGCAGTGGGTGGGCTCCGGAGCCCACCACGCGGTGCGCGTGCAGCCGGGGCCGGCGCGCTCGAACATGCGCCTGTGGGACACCAGCGACACCGGGGATGTTGCCGCCCACGAGTTCGGACACATGCTGGGGCATCCCGACGAGTATGCGGATGCGGCGTGCCCGGCCAGGAGCCCGGTGAACACCGGCACGGTGATGGCGGACAACACCGAGACCGTGGCCCGCCACTACAATCGCATCACCGGTTTCCACGGTTCCGGCCACACCCCCACCGCCGGAGCATCCGAGCCGCCCGAGGTATTTGAAGAGGCCGCCATGACGCTGAAGAACATTGATGCCCTGAGGCCGGAACCCCGCGCCGCTGTACTGCAGCGGCTGCGCGGCATGGCCGGAAGCGGTGCAGCCCCTGAACGCGCTGAAGAGACAGAGGTGTCGTTTGAAGTCAGCGGCGGCGCGCCCGGCGAGCGCTACGCCTACCGGTTGGGCGTGCACGGGGACGGCTCCGCGCAGCGCAGCGTGCTGGATGAGCTGCTGCAGGGCGGTAATGACGAGACCAGCCAGGCGGTGGACCGGCAGCTCGCCGGCCGGGTGTTCCAGGCCGCGGCTGATGCGGGCCTGCTCGATGACAGCGCCCCGTCGGTGCCGGAGCAGCAGCTGGAGGGCGAGGTGCTGCCTGACACCATGGTTGCCGTCATCACCGTCCGGGACGGTGATGCCCTGCGCCGCATCGCTGTCCCCGCGGACGAACCCGCCAACGCCCCGGCCAGCCTTCCCGGCGAGCCTGCGGACATCCCGCTCCGGACCCAGATCCAGCTGCCCGCCGATTCGGTGACAGCACTGCGCCCGGTCCTGGAGGCGCTGGGGGCGGTCGAAGCGGCCCTTTGACGGTCATGCCCGCGGGAACCGTGCCGGCACTTAGCTCTTGGCCCAAATCGCTACCCAGTCGACGTAGAGGACGTGAACGGAACGTTGGGCCGGAAGACCTGGGGTGGTATGCCCCTCCGGTCCAACGCCGTGCAGGGTGGCACAGATGACCCGTGCACGGTCCCCTTCGGGAAACCGCACGGAGTAGCGACCGTACAACTGGCTGTTGTAGGGCCGTTCCGTAACTCCCTTAAACTTTGGGGTCCCACTCCTCCCACAAGGGTTTGCCCAGGGTCCTCGTTCCGTTCACTTCCCCCATGGACATCGCCGCAGCCGATCGTGAGTACCGGGTACTCATCTTTCCGTTCCTGACCTCGCGGGAGCGGTGGAAGAGGCAGGTTAGGGGTCAGTCAGGGGTACACCGTTGGCCCCGGAACCGGCCTTGCCGAGGCTCCAGTAGCCGCGGAATTCGGACATTCTTGCATCGACCCCGGCGCCAACCAGGCAGCGGCGAAGATCTCTGACCGTTTCCGCCTCGGCTCCCACCCAGGCGTAGGTGCCGGATCCGGCGTCGCCGTTGCTCACAGCATCGGCAACCGCCCGTTCCAGACGCTGGCCGCGGGGGACACCGCCGTCGCGGTTCAGCCAGGTGACCCTGACCCGGCTGTCCGAGGCCAGCGGAAGGATGTCGCCGGCAGCCGGGACTTCCAGGAAGGCTTCCCCGCTGAGGTGTTCGGGGAGGGCCCCGAGGATTGAGCTGATGGCCGGGACTGCTGTTTCGTCCCCGGCGAGCAACACGTGCCGTGCGGCGCCCGGCTTCCAGTTGATGCCCGCCTCTGGGAGGGGAGTGGCCGTGGTGACCGCCGTGACGTCGGGTCCAACGAACCATGCCCGCTGCCCTGGCACGGCATTCTGTGCCCAGGCCGTGCCGGGGCCGGCGTGGCCACCGGGGGCGGCATGGAGGACGAAGTCCACGTCGAGCTCGGCTCCGGCGGGGCTTCGCCGCAGGGTGCGGACCGTGTAGCTGCGGACGAAACCCCGGCCCGGCTGTTCCTGCCGGAGCCAGGCCTGGTACCAGCCCTGCTCGAGGGTGCCGTCAACGGCGCAGGGCAGTTGCAGGGCGTGCCCCGGCACGGGCAGCAGCATCTTGATGCGGAGGTCCAGGGTGGGGCCCGGCACTCCGAAGTTCTGGAGCGAAGGACCTGCAAAGGTGATGCGGCGGAAGTGCGGGCCCAGGTCCCGCACTTCCGCCACCACTGCCTCGAACACCCGGACCGGGTGCCGGGTAACCGGTACTGAAGCAGCCATCTGCAGCATTACGGCAGCTGCGGATCCACGCCGTAGTGTTTGGCCAGGTCCGTGATCACTGCGTGGGCGCCCTGGATGCTGACCGAGGCCAGGAAGGTTGCGTCGTCCACGTCGATGACCTCGCCCTGGAGCCGCTGCCACAGCGGGTTGGACGTGAAGGCCTCCTGCTGCGCGCGGGCCTTGTCTCCTTCGGCCCCGGCGGGCGTGAAGGCGCTGACCATCACCAGGCCTGCGTCGCCCTGCAGGATCTGCTCGGCGGACAGCGGCACGAAGATTTCCTTGTCACTGTCCGGCTGGTCCTTGGGCCGCGGGATGTTCATGTCAGCCATAATCTCGCCGATGAAGGAGTTTGAGGAGTACAGGCGGGCGGTGTCGCCACCGGTGAACCGGATTAGGGAGTAGGTGGCGTCCGGCTTCTTGGCCAGGATCTCGGCGCCGACCTTCGCGGCGCGGTCCTCGTAGACCTTGACCAGTTCTTCGGCTTTTTCCTTCTTGCCCAGGGCCTCGCCAAGGAAGACGACGTTTTCCTTCCAGGTGGGGCCGGTGCTTACGGAGAAGATGGTGGGCGCGATCTTGGACAGCTGTGAGTACAGGGCTTCATGGCGGACCTTTGCCGAAACGATCAGGTCCGGCTGCAGTTCGAGGATCTTTTCCAGGTTTGGCTCGGCCAGGGTCCCCACGTTCACGGAGTCCTTGGTGGCCTCGGCAACGTCGCCGAGGTAGGGGGCGAAGGGGGCGTTCGGGTCCTGCCGGTACTGCACGTAGCCCACCAGGTCGGCCTCGAGCAGGAGGGCTGCGTCGATGTAGCTCGGATCCAGGGCAACCACCCGCTTGGGGGCGGATCCGATGGTGGTGGAACCCATGGTGTGATCCATGGTGAGCGGGAAGCCCACCGTCTCAGCGGCGGCGGTGGAGCTGGTGCTGCTGGTGCTTGCGGCCGGGGAGCCGCAGGCGGCGGTGGCCAGGAGCACCAGGCCGGCGGCGGCAGCGGTGAGCTGCCGGATGATGCGAATTTTCACGGGGATGCCTTCGGAAGATTGTGGGGATGCGACGCATTAGGCAAGGCTTACCTGCGCCTGCCGTAGACTGTAGCAGCACTTGGGGGAATAGCTCACAAACCCGTGACGTAATAGAAAGCCGCATGTGAAGACGCTGATCGCCGGACCAGGACCGGGGCCGCACGCCGCCCGGAAGGAGCCTCCCTCCGCCACCCAACCGGGCAATCCGGGCCGGAAGGCGCCCCGAAACCGCAAGGCATGGCTCTTCACTTCCGCACTCGCATTGTTCGCGGCCTGCGTCCTCAGCATGTGCATCGGCGGCCAGCCCTCGTCCCTGCAGGAGGTGTGGCACGCCGTCTTCACCCCCGCCGGGAACGCGATGGACGTGACCATCCGTGAGCTGCGCTGGCCCCGGACAGTGTTGGGCATCTGCGCCGGAATCTGCCTGGGCCTGGCCGGAACCCTGGTGCAGGGGCACACCCGGAATCCCGTGGCCGACCCCGGGCTGCTCGGCATCAACCAGGGCGCAGCGCTGGCCATTGTTGCCGCGACGGCGGTTGCCGGCGACCTTCCCGCCCTTACCCAGGCGCTACTGGCCTTCGCCGGGGCGCTGGCAGCGAGTGTCCTGGTGTTCATGATCGGTTCGGCGGCCCGGTACGGCGCCACCCCGGTCACCCTGGTCCTTGCCGGTGCCGCCGTCACCGCGCTGTGTTCCGGGCTGGTGGCAGGAATCGTGCTGCTCAACGACCAGGCACTGGACACCCTGCGCTTCTGGCAGGTGGGCTCCCTGGCGGGACGCTCGGGAGTGCTTGAACTGGTGTGGCCTTTCATCGCCGCCGGCGTGGTCATGGCCGTGGTGAACATCCGCGCACTGAACGCCCTCGCCCTGGGCTCGGACACCGCGGTTTCCCTGGGCATCCCGGTGCTGCGCGCCCGCGCCATGGGCATCGGAGCTGTCACCCTGCTGGCCGGAACAGCAGTGACGCTTGCCGGGCCCATTGCCTTCGCCGGACTGCTGGTCCCCCATCTCACCCGGGCCGTCACCGGGCCCGACTACCGGTGCCTTGTTCCCCTGTCCCTCTTCACCGGGGCAACACTCGTCCTGCTCGCGGACACCGCCGGCCGCCTCATCGCCCGCCCCGGGGAACTGTCCGTTGCCGTGGTCCTGGCCGTGGTGGGCGCACCCTTCTTCGTCTACCTGGCCAGGCGCCGGAGGCTGGCAACCCTATGACCGTCCTGCAGAAACGGCGGCCCACGCAAGGAAGCGCGGGCGAAACAAAGATCAGGGCGCTGCGCGCCGGCCCGGTCTCCATCCGATTCAACGTCCGTGCCCTGGCGGTTGCCGGCCTGCTCATCCTCGGGACGGTGGCGGCCATGGCGCTGCACGTCGCCTTCGGCGGGACCCCCCTGGCCTACCCCGATGTCCTCCGGGCGCTGCTCGGCGATGAAACCAACCCCCGGATCCACCTCGCCGTGACGGAGTTCCGCGCACCCCGCATGGTGGCCGCCGTCGTCGTCGGTGCCTGCCTGGCGGCGTCCGGCGCCATCACCCAGACCGTGGCACGCAACCCGCTGGCCAGCCCGGACCTGCTGGGCGTGACGGCGGGAGCATCCCTGGGCGCCGTCACCGTGCTGGTGGTGGCGGGCGGCGGGCACGCCGGCCTCAGCGGTATCGCGGCCACTGTAGGGATGCCGGCTGCGGCCTTTACCGCAGGCATCCTCAGCGGCATCGCGGTGTACCTGCTCTCCTACCGGCGGGGCGCGGACAGCTACCGCCTGGTGCTCGCCGGCCTGGGAATCTCCGGCCTGGCAGCAAGCCTCACCACCTGGATCCTCACGCTGGGCGACGTAACCAGCGCCGCCCAGGCCCTGACCTGGATGATGGGTTCCCTGAACGGGAAAGAGTGGGAGACCGTGCAGCCCATGGCGCTCAGCGCGGCGGTGCTGCTCGCCGCGGCCATGGCCAGCGGCAGGTGGCTGCTGCTGACCAGCCTGGGCGAGGACACCGCCGTCGGGCTCGGGGCGCGGATCGGCACGGTGCGGCTGGTTGTCCTCACCCTCGCCGTCCTGCTCGCCTCCGTGGCCACGGTGACGGCCGGTCCGGTGGCGTTCGTTGCCCTGGCCAGCCCCCGGATTGCCCGGGCCCTGGCCTCCACGGTGGTTCCCTCCGTAGGCGTATCCGCCTTGGTGGGCGCCATCTTCGTGCTCGTGGCCGACACGTTGTCCGCGAACGTCCTGGCCGCTCCCCTGCCCGTCGGAGTTGCCACCGCCGTTGTGGGCGCGCCTTTCCTGATCCACCTGATCCTCAAGTACCAGCGGAGGCTGAGTTGAAATTGTCCACGGAGCAGTTGGAGGGCCTGCGCGCACAGGACCTCAGCCTTGGCTATGACGGTGCCGACATCATCAGCAACCTTTCCCTCGAGGTTCCCAACGCCCGGGTCACCTCGATCATCGGCCCCAACGGCTGCGGCAAGTCCACGCTGCTGAGGGGCCTGGGCAGGCTCCTGGCGCCGCGGGCCGGCGAGGTGTTCCTTGACGGCGTCCCGCTGCGGCAGCATTCCACCCGCCATATCGCCACCCGGATCAGCGTGCTGCCGCAGACACCAACGGCGCCGTCGGGGCTCTCGGTGGCGGACCTCGTCTCCCGGGGCAGGCATCCCCGGCAGAAGTGGTACCAGCAGTTCTCCGCTTCCGATGAGTCCGTGGTGGACGGGGCCCTGGCTGCCACGGACATCCTGGGGCTGGCCGACACGCCTTTGGATGACCTCTCCGGCGGCCAGCGGCAGCGCGCCTGGATCTCGATGACGCTGGCGCAGGAAACAGGGATCCTGCTCCTGGACGAGCCCACCACCTACCTGGATTTGGCGCACCAGGTGGACGTGCTGGAACTTGTCCGCAGGCTGAACCGTGAACACCAGCGCACCGTGGTGATGGTCCTGCACGACATCTCCCTCGCGGCCCGGTATTCGGACCACATCGTCGCCATGAAGAACGGTGCCATCGTGGCAGAGGGCACCCCCGCGGAAGTCATTACGCCCGCGCGCCTGCTGGAGGTGTTTGGCCTGGACGCGCACGTGGTGTCCGAACCAACGGAGGGCCGCCCGCATGTCATCCCATTGGGAACAGCGGCGGCCGCGGTACGGGCTTAGGCAGGTCCCCGGCGCGTACGACGGCGGCGCAGGGCCGCCGTCGTACACCTCACCGTCCCGAGGGGTTCGGTCCCGACATCGAGTGAGAGAGGGTTTGAGTAAAACCCACATCAACTGAGAGAGGGTTTGAATTGAGCCGACGTTAAGTGAGAGAGCGTCGGCGGGGTGCGCGGGGTGGGGGTTAGAGGTCTGCGAGGAGAGTGGTTGGGTTTTCGATGGCGTCGGCCACAAAGCGGAGGAAACCGGCTGCTGTACCGCCGTCACAGACCCGATGGTCGAAGGTGAGCGTCAGCTCAGTGACCCTTCGGACTGCCAGCTCGCCGTTCACCACCCACGGCTTGTCGATAATCCGGCCCACGCCCAGGATGGCCACCTCCGGGTGGTTGATGATCGCCGCCGACCCGTCCACGCCGAACACCCCGTAGTTGTTGAGGGTGAAGGTGCCGCTGCCGAGTTCCGTGGGGGTTGCCTTGCCTTGGCGTGCGACGTCGGCAAGCCGGCGGATCTCCGCGTCCAGTTCGCGGGCGCTCAGCTTTTCAGCCGACCGGACCGAGGGCACCACTAGTCCTCTGTCCGTCTGGGCGGCAATCCCGAGGTTGATCCCGTCGAACGAGACGATCTCCTGCGACCCGTCGTCCGCGGTTTCGATCCGTGTGTTCAGCTCCGGGTACTTCTTCAGGCCCGCCGTGACAAAGCGCGCGATGAACGCGAGCAGGCCGGGTGCCTGGGCGTCACCGCCCTTGAGCCCCTCGCGGAGCTCGAGCAGCGCGGTGGCGTCCACGTCCACCCATACCGTCGCCTCGGGAATTTCCGACCGGCTGCGGGACATGTTGACCGCAACCGCCTTGCGCACTCCCCTGACCGGTGTCCGGGCCGCGATGCCCAGGCCGGTGCGGGCATCAACGTCCGCCGCTGGCTGTTCCCGGGGTGCCGCGGGTTCCGGTGCTTCTGCGGTCTCCGGCACTGATGGTGCTGACGGAGCAGTTGTCCGCAGGGCCGCTTCAACGTCCCGGCGCATGATCAGTCCGCTCTCGCCGGAACCGTGCAGCTCGCCGAGGTCCACGCCATGCTCGCGGGCCATCCGCCGCACCAGGGGTGAGATCACTGCACCGAGCTTGCCGGGGACGCGCGTGCGGAGGAGCGAGAGGTCCACGTCGGCATCCGGTACAGGGCCGCCGTCGGCCGCCCCGTCCTCCAAGGGAAGGGTGTCCACAGACCCTGCCGCCGGCACTTTCCGCGCCCGGGTACGGCGGGCAACGCCATGGCCGCCCGGAGTGCCGTAACCAATCAGCACGTTGCCCGAGCCGGCTTTTTCTTCCTCGCGGTAACTCTGGGCGGCGGCAGGAGCACCAACGGGCTCCGCCTCAGGTTCGGCCGGTTCGCCCAGTTCGTTCTCGGCAGGGGTGGTTTCAGGTTCGGCAGGCCCGGGAACGTCCGAAGTTTCGGCAGCCACAGAAGCAGGCCCAGCCCAGATCGGCCGCACCGAGATCAGCGGCTTCCCCACGTCCAGGGTCTCCCCCGGCTGCCCGTGCAGTTCCTCAACGATCCCGGCGTAAGGGGACGGCACCTCCACCGCGGACTTGGCGGTCTCCACCTCGGCGATCGGCTGGTCAACGGTGATCTCGTCACCAACGGCAACGTGCCAGGACACGAGTTCGGCTTCGGTGAGCCCCTCGCCCAGGTCCGGCAACAAAAACACACGCGTTTCACTCATGGTCAGTTCTCCCACTGAAGGTCGTCGACGGCGTCGAGGATGCGGTCCACGCCGGGCAGGTAGTACTTCTCAAGCTTGGGTGCCGGGTACGGGATGTCGAATCCGGTGACGCGGCGAATGGGGGCGGCCAGGTAGTGGAAGCAGCGCTCCTGCACCCGGGCCACGATCTCGGAGGAGACGGATGCGAACCCGTGGGCCTCGGCGATCACCACGGCCCGGCCGGTCTTCCGCACGGACTCACAAACAGTGGCGTCGTCGAACGGGACAATGGTGCGCACGTCGATGACCTCCAAAGACCGTCCTTCCGCAGCAGCCGCTTCGGCAGCGGCGAGCGCGGTGGGGACCGAGGGGCCGTAGGCAATCAGTGTGGCGTCGGTGCCGGGACGCGCGACGGCGGCGCGCCCCTCAGAGCCAAGTCCCGCCGTCGTGCCTTCCGCCCCAAGCCCTTCCTCATGAACGCGCCGCAGCTCACCCAGGTCCACCGGGTCCTTGGACCAGTACAGCTTCTTGGGCTCCATGAAGACGACGGGATCGTCCGAGTCGATGGCCTCGCGGAGCATCCGGTAGCCGTCGGCCACGGCGGCGGGGGTGTAGACCTTCAGGCCGGCGGTGTGGGCGTAGTAGGACTCGGAGGAGTCGCAGTGGTGCTCCACTCCCCCGATGCCGCCGCCGTAGGGGATCCGGATCACCATGGGCAACTTCACGGCGCCCTTGGTGCGGTTGTGCATCTTGGCCACGTGGCTGACAATCTGCTCGAACGCCGGGTAGGCGAACGCGTCGAACTGCATCTCGATCACCGGGCGCATGCCGTTGATGGCCATGCCCACTGCCATGCCCACGATGCCGGACTCGGCCAGCGGGGTGTCGAAGCAGCGCTGCTCGCCGAAGGTCTTGGTGAGCCCGTCGGTGATGCGGAAGACGCCGCCCAGCGTGCCTACGTCCTCGCCGAACACCAGGACGGAGGAGTCGGCGTGCATGGCGTCGGCCAGGGCTGTGTTGAGGGCCTTGGCCATGGTGACCGGCTGCGGGCCGACAGCTTCGGCCGATGCTGCGGCAGACGCGGCGGCCCGGGCGGTGGCAGCAGAAACGTTGCCGTTGGCCTCGGATGAGGTGGTGATGGTGGGGCTCACTTGCCGGCCTCCTGTGATGATGCTGCTGCGTCGCGGGCGAGTTCGTCGGCGAGCATGGCGGACTGTTCCTTGAGCTGCGGCGTGGTCCGGGCGAAGACGTGGCGGAAGAGTTCCTGCGGGTCCACGGGCACGTCCTCGCTGAGTCCTTCGCGCAGCTGGGCGGCAACGTCCTCGGCCTTCGCAAGGATCCGGGCCTCGGCGGCGTCGTCGAGCAGGCCGCGGTCGCTCAGGTAGGTGCGCATCCGGTTCACCGGGTCCTTGGCCCGCCACTCGGCAACTTCCGCGCTCTCGCGGTAGCGCGTGTCGTCGTCGGCATTGGTGTGGGCCTGCATGCGGTAGGTGTTGGCCTCCACCAGCAGGGGGCCGGAGCCTTCCCGGGCCAGTTTCACGCCGCGGTCCAGGACTGCGAGGAGCGCGACGACGTCGTTGCCGTCCACGCGTTCGCCGGCCATGCCGTAGCCCACGGCCTTGTGCGCGAGCGACGGCGCCACGGACTGGTGTGCCAGCGGCACCGAGATGGCGTACTTGTTGTTCTGGACGAAGAAGATGACGGGCAGGTGGAAGACGGCGGCGAAGTTCAGGGCCTCGTGGAAGTCGCCTTCGCTGGTGGCGCCGTCGCCGCACATGGCCAGCACCACGGTGTCCTCGCCGCGGAGCTTGGCGGCGTGGGCCACGCCCACGGCGTGGAGGAGCTGGGTGGTCAGCGGGGTGCACTGGATGCCCACCTTGTGTTTGAGGGGATCGAATCCGCCGTGCCAGTCGCCGCGGAAGATGGTCATCACCTGGACGGGGTCAACGCCGCGGGTCATCACGGCCACGGCGTCGCGGTAGGTGGGGAACATCCAGTCGCCGTCCGCGAGGCACAGGGCGGCCGCCACCTGGCAGGCCTCCTGGCCGTGGCTGGACGGGTACACGGCCATGCGGCCCTGCCGGACGAGTGCGGAGTTCTGATCGTTGACGCGGCGGCCGACGACGAGCTGTTCGTACGCTGCCAGCAGTTCCTCATCGCCTGGCAGGGGGTATTCGTGGCCGGGTTCGGTGCCCTGCTCACCTTCCGGGATGAGCCGGCCGTCCGGGGCCACCATCTGGATCTGGTGCCGGGCCGGGAGCATGTAGTCCTCGGCGGTAATGCCGAACTTCTTGACCGCTTCGGTGAGCGCGTCCTCATGCGGGGCGGTGCCGGCCTGGTGCGGTGCGGCGTGGTTCGCGGAGATCGTCATTGTTCCGTCCTTCTGTTGCCACTATTCCTTCCCAGTATCTGCCCGCAGCAGGTTTCGTATCCAGCATCTTGAGGAATCGTGGAGAAGCTGTCCGGTTGTGCCTAGACTGGAAGACGAATTGCAAATGTGAGCCAGCTTACTGACAAGGTGCGTAGACAAATTGGCAACGAGGGATGCGGCCACGGAACCTGTTCTGCTGGATGAGATCGACCGGAGGATTATTTCGGAGCTGACCCGGGACGGCCGGATGTCCGTGACGCAGGTGGCAGAAAACGTCCATATCTCCCGGGCGCACGCGTACACCCGGATCGGCCGGCTTACCTCTGAAGGGATTTTGACCCGGTTCACTGCGCTGGTTGACCCGATCAAGGCCGGGCTCCGCTCCTCGGCCTACGTGACCTTGAAGCTGAAGCAGGATTCCTGGCGGGAGCTGCGCGATTTATTGGCAGCCATACCGGAAGTGCACCACGTGGCCCTGGTGGGCGGCGACTTCGACGTGATCCTGCTGGTGCGCGCCGTGGACAACATCGACCTGCGCCGGGTCATCTTCGACCAGCTCCAGACCATGCCCGGAGTACTGGACACGCAGACGTTCCTGGTGTTCGAGGACCTGGACACGCGCTGATTGTTCAACTGAGATCCCCGGCAAGGTATCGGTTACGCGCTTCAATGAGCCTCCGGAGGTAGCCGGCCAGCACCAGTTTCTCGACCAGGCGTCCGATGAGGCCGAACGGTGCTGCGAACTCGATGCGATCAACCATGGTGGTGCCGCCGGAATCCTGATTGAACTCATGGATGTGCCGGAACCGTCGGAACGGACCCTTGACCTGCTCATCGTCGAAAGTCTTCACGCGACTTTGCCATCGAGTCCAGAAATTCGACGCCGGCCCGTGCTCTAAAGGCTTTCTTAATGGCCGGTAAGGAACATCTTCAGCGAAGTCTTTGGTTCCGTTCATAGGTTTTGGTACTGGTCCTTGAGCGCGGTTTTCCAGACTGTGTGGCATCCGTTCAGACGAGAGCTGCTGGAGGCAACCTGTGACCATCACATCCGAAAAAGCAACAGAACCTACCTACCTTTCCGTCGTCCGCACCCCTGACCAGGAACAGCCCACAGCACGGGCAGGCATCGCGTGCGTCATCCC
Organism: Pseudarthrobacter sp. NamB4; assembly: GCF_005796185.1. Classification (GTDB taxonomy): domain Bacteria; phylum Actinomycetota; class Actinomycetes; order Actinomycetales; family Micrococcaceae; genus Arthrobacter. The sequence goes on along the minus strand of NZ_VAHM01000004.1, from coordinate 37,809 downwards.
CGCTTACAACGAGGAAGAGACGATCGCGGAGGTCTTGACCTCGCTGTTGGACCAGACCCGGCTGCCGGATGTTATCCACGTCGTGATCAACAACTCGGACGATGAGACGTTTTTTGTGGCCCGTGAATTCGCCGGCCCCCACGAACGCACCTACCGTGACACCACCCAGCGCACTGAAGTGTTCGTCCATGACATCGGCACGAACAAGGACAAGAAGGTCGGTGCACTGAACTACGGGTTTGCCCAGGTTTGCGATGACTTTGACTACTTCCTTGGCGTGGACGGGGACACGGTGGTGGACCAGTACGCGGTGGAACATCTGGAAAAAGAAATTATCAGTGATCCACGCATCGGCGGAATCTCCGCAATCTACACTGTCGCCGAGCTGGAGAAAAAGGGTTGGACCGCCAAGTTTCTCACTGCCGGCCAGCGGGCCCAATTTGCAGCGTTCAACATGGACAACCTGCTGCGTGGCCGGAACATGGCCGTCCTGGGCGGGCAGTGCTCGCTCCTGTCCATGGATGCGCTGAAGAACGTCATGGTGGACAACCGCCAGTCCACCCCCTGGGTCAAGGACTCCGAGGTTGAAGATTCCCTGCTGTCCCTGCAGATTAAGAACCTCGGCTACGCCACCAAAATTTCCGCCCACGCACGCGCATCAGTAGGCGGGATGACCACGCTGCGGTCCCTGGACGGACAGCAGGTTAAGTGGAACTACGGGGCCATCGACCTGATGTGGCCGGGCCAACGCAGCAACACTCCCGGCCAGCCCCTGCACCCGAACCTCAGGCTGCGGTGGAGCGAGAACGTATCCATGGTCTTCAACATCCTTACCCGTATCTCCTTCCTGATGCTCCTGGCCGCCTCACTCAGCATCAACGCCTACGTGTTCTACCCCGTCTGGCTGATCCCCCCGTTCGTGGCGGTGATCCTGAACCTCCGGATAGCGATGTCCATCAAAGGCAAGACCGGCCGCGACATCGCTTTTGCACTGCTGGCCCTGCCTGCCGAGCTCTACCTGTGGCTGCGGATGGGTCACTTTGTCAGGGCCTGGACCAAATTCTTCACGAGCGCCCAAACCGACAACTGGGCCGCACAGGCCCGGGCGGAACGGGGTGCCGGATCCGCATACCTGATGCCGGCCATCGTCCTGGCCGTTATTTCCGGTGGCGTTGTTTTCGCCTGGTTGCAGATGTCCGTGGACCTGCGCTCGGCAATCCTTTCCATCGGTTGGCCCATCCTGTACATCACCACCATGGTTCAGACGGTCTTTATGCTCCGCAAGGCCTTGCGCGGCCACCGCGGCTTCCACGTCTGACACCCTGCCCGTCCTGTTCCGGCCGCGACAACGGCGTCGCCCTGGAACGCCCTGCCCCCAACCCCTTGACTGATAAAAGGAACAAAGACCATGACCAACCCCCGCCACGCCGCCCCGACCGCCCATCGAGTCTGGATCACCCACGCACTTCCTGCCCTCTCCCTGGCCACCGTGCTGGCTGTCTCCGGATGCTCCGTCCCCGGGCTGCCCGGCCCTACCGGTGCGCCCGCCCCGGCCGTAGAACAGGCGGCGGCTGTCACTCCTGCGCCGGAAGCGGAACCCACTCCGCCGCCGGCTCCAGCTCCGGCACCGGCGCCGGTTCCAGAACCTGTCCCGGTGAAGGTAATTCCCAACGACCTGGCCGACGGTTCCACCTCCCACAGCCTTGGGGCTGCCGGAAACCACCTCATCGTTGACTACTGGACCACCGAGAACACCGCCACATGGTCCGCCGAAAGTTCCCCCATCATCCAGCTCAGCGCCAAAGTGGTGGGTTCCGCCGATGACAGGATTATCAAAATCACCAGGTTCAACGCCCGGGTTGATGCCCTGAACGCTGTCCTGGCCAATGACACCGGTGACTTCGCGATCGGCGACCCGAACTCGTACTCCTCTGCCGTCGTCGTGCCCGGCCACCCGGGTGCGGACAGCACCAGGATTGTCTTCACCTTCGATTTGCTCACCGAAACGGGCCCCTTCACCGGCGTCTTCACCCGCCAGACCGTGATGGATTCCCTCACCATCGGCTACTCCGCACCGGCTACCCCGGTCCCGTCCCCCACCTCCGCCCCGCAGTAAGCGCGCTCATGAAAACCCCCGCCGCGGTGGTCATCGAGGACGACCCGGACATCAACCTTCTGATCAGCACCATCCTCCGGAAAAGCGGCTTCATGGTCCACGCGGCGGCCACCGGACCCGCGGGTGTGCAGGCGGCACTCACCACTAAACCGTCGCTCATCACCACCGATATGGACCTTCCGGGCTTTGACAGCCTGGAACTTATCCGCAAGGTCCGAACCTTCAGTGACGCCCCGATCATAGTCATCAGCGCCAATGACAACATCCGCGCTATTGAGATGAGCCTTTCCGCCGGTGCCGATGATTTCCTGGTCAAGCCGTTCCGGCCCAGGATTCTGCAAGCCCATGCCGAAGCGTTGCTGCGCAGGCCAGTGACGCCGCCAGATTAGGCCTCAGCGGCCACCGGGGAGTCCCGGCTCGCCGCGAGCCGGTAGCCGAACCCGTGAACAGTCTCCACCCACCGTGGGTCTGCGGGGGAATCCCCAAGTTTTTTACGGAGGTTAGCGATATGGACTTGTACTACCTGCTCATCGGATTCCCGTCCAAACCCATTTTGACCAACGTTCCCACGGCCAAGGACCAAGGCCAGGTCCTCCTTTGCATGGACCGTGCGGCCGGTCCGCAGCAGGGTGTGCAGCAACTCAAATTCAGAACCGGTGAGCCGCACCTCCGCGCCGTCCACTTCCGCAGTCCTGGTCCTCAAGTTCAAACGGAGCCCGTTATGTTGATAGAGCTGCATACTACGATGCGCCGTTACCGTGGCCGGCCCGGCTGCTTCCGCCGTCCCGCGGGTAGCCACAGTTTCCGGTTCCAGGGGCGAATCCGTCAGGCTCACGGTGTCGCTGCGTATCCGCGGCCTGCGCAGCAACGCCTCCACCCTGTACCTCACCTCCCTGGGCCGGAACGGCTTGCTGACGTAATCATCAGCACCTGCCTCCAAGCCCAACAGGACGTCCGTTTCCTGGCTGCGGGCAGTCAACATCAGAACGTAGGTGTTACTGAACAAACGCAGCTGGCGTGCAACCTCATATCCGTCGATGTCGGGCAGACCCACATCGAGAATTACCACCAGCGGGCAGTATTCCCTAACACCTTTTACTCCTTCGGCCCCGGAGGCGAAAGTATGAACCCGAAATCCTCCTTGACCGAATACCGTTGCCAGGACCTCCCGGATATCCACATCATCTTCAATAATGACAACTGCGCGTGCTTCCACCAAGAGCCCCCTCTCCGTGCCATATTCGGGCCTTGGAGCAGGCTAACACCGCTACCTCAGGCCAAAATGGGGCCGTGGAAACTCTTGAGTAATTCTTGACACGTGAAAGTGGCGGTTCCCAGCAGCACGAATGCAGTCGAGTACTAGCGGGCGCTTTCCAAGTACTGCAGCGCTCCACCGGCAACAGAAACAGGTACCGGCTACTCGTTCCCTAATCGACGTGTCGAAATAAGCTGAAGCAGCAGCGCTCGCGGCGGTCAATCCGGTACAACAGGCTACGAGCGCTCATACCTGGCCATGATGGTCGGGCCCACATACTGTGGCGGCGACGTAAGGCTTTTCATGAGACCAAAAGCCTGGCCCCCAGCCGTCGCCGGCACACCAATATCCGCCGACATCAACGAAGCTGTCGGCGGGTCTTTTGCATCCGCTGAAAACTGCACAGCTGTAAATTCCAGGAGTGCGTGGCAAGAAGGATTTTTCGGCCGTTACCCGCCTGCGCACGTCAACGGCCCGAGAAGTGGCTTCCCGGACCATACGTTGGAGGGGTTCGCGGGAACGGCGTACTTGGCGCGCAGTTCGTAGCGCCAGGTGTCCGGCTTGGCCGCTGAATGTATGGACAGCTGCTCGAGCGAGTCAGCCTGGGCCCGCAGTTGGTTTGCAGCGTCGAATATGCGGATTTCGTACGACGTGGCCCGCGCTACTGGGCTGAACTCGTTGACAGTGACCACGTTGCTCCACCCCAGGATTCCCAACAGCGTGTTGGTGCAAACCATGGTGACGTCAGCTGCGGCCGGAGTGCCCGGGCCCGTCGTGTACAGGGTGGAAGATGCTTTAGTGTCAGTGAATTGGGCCAAGGCGGTTGACGGGGCAGCGCTCATAGCCAGAGTAGCGGCGACGCAGGTAGCCAGGACACGCAGGGTGCGGACGTGAAACACGGTGTCTTTTCCTCCCAGGTGTACTTCGAACTTTCGCTCCAGGCGGCGGCCCGGACCTGCCGGTTCAAATATGGGCGGGTGCCCGCTCTTCCGTCGCAGCTTCCACCGCAGCCTCCGGGTCTCTTCGCCAAATGGAGAACAGCGTACCAACGACCAGGACGGCGGGGGCGCCATACATCAGGGTGTTCATGAGCAGGGGCTGGCGCAGGGTCCGGATGACGGTTCCGAGGTAGGAAATAGTGGCAACGTGCCGGTCCACTGTCTCGCCGCGGAGCGTTGCGATCCACGGGTCCTTGCCATTATTGGCGTCACCCTTGGTTTGGACAGTGATGCTTCCGTCGGAAGTAGTCCCGACGTCGATAACGCGATGGGTTTCCACCCGGTGGTCCTCCACCGGGATGTGGTAGGTGATGATGTCGCCAACCTTCACCTCCCCCACGGGAACCGGGACAGTAACCACAACATCACCCGGGTTGATCAGCGGAGACATAGACCCGGTAAGCATGGTTGACGTCTGATAACCCATCAGCCGGGGCCCGATGGCCAGCAGCAGGAAAACGGCCACGGCGAGGACGAAAAACGCCGTGGCGATGCCCTTTGCAAGTCGACGGATGGGAACGGCGGGTTGTGGGACCGCCCGGGCCGCAGCCCGGGTCGGTTCCTCTGCGTCGGTCACGGACTGTTCTCCATTGCCAATGGTCGAAGCCCGGCTTGGCTACTGCGTGACTTCGCTGCGCTGGGTAGCGGTGAAGCTGAACTTTATGGTGCTCGTCGGGCTGCCGGCGAAATCGGTCTGAACAGCCGCCGCCGGGAAGCTGGTGGTGATCTTGAGGTAGTCCGTTTTGCCGGCCGCGAGAGAAGACAGGCCGTTGAGAACGTCGCCGCCATTAGTCGTCGTGATGATTGGTTTCGCGGTGAGAATTTCAGTGTTGGCCAGGCTGTTGCAGATAAAAGTCCCGGCAGTAGCGCCAGCGACCCATGCTTCGGGGCAGCGATCAATCTTCAGCTTCAGTCCGGTCGTGGTGTTAGTGGTGAGGGCTGAAGGCTCAGTGGCTGTGGTAGTCAAGGTGACGTTGTTCAAGGCTGAGCTCCCGGAGTTGGTCAGCGTCACGAACTTTGCCACGCTGTCACCGGGCAGCATGTCAGTGACTGCCGTGGTCAACGTGTTGGAAGCCCCTGTACCGAGGTCGATCTTCACGCTGCCAGCGGTTACCTTCTGGTCCGCCTCCGTTGTGGAGGTGAAGGCACCATAGGTTCCAAGCCCGGCGACGGCGGCGGCGGCGCCCAACAGTGCGACGGAGGCCAGGACTTTGCCCGATGTGGTTTTCATGCTGATGCCCATTTGACGTTCCTTTCGAAGGGCCTACCCCCAGTGGGCCGGCCGAAATTCCTGGTACAGGCCCGTTGGCCTCACGCAATGACTATTCCGGCCTTTCCTCAAAAAGCAGCCCCATATCGGCTCAAGAATGGCGCAGTAATTCACACGTCTTCGCACGCTCAGGGGTTGGTCTTACAAACACATGCCTCGGGCGAGGCAACGCAAAGGGCTCTACCGATACCCGTCCACGATCGCGGCAGCAATTTCCTTGTATGCCCGTCGGGTTTCCGGCTTGAGTACGTCCAAGGTCACCAGGTCGCCGTCGGCCACGCCGCGGTCATGCGGAACAGAGATGAGCTCACGGCAAATGCCGGCCAGGTGTTCCTCGATGGCATCCTTGTCCACGCGGGAAGACACTTCGTCCTTGTCCGTGATCACCACGACGGCGTTACGGGCCAGGTCCTCGTAACCGTGGCTGGCCAACCAGTGCAGGGTGCTGCGGGCACGCTTGGCGCCGCTCACCGCATAGCCGGCCGCGATCACCAGGTTGTCCGCGGATTGAAGGATCCCGCTCATCGCGTTGTGGGTAACCCCGGTGCCGCAGTCGGTGAGGGCCACAGAGTAATACGCGGAGATGAGCTTGCGGATCCGGAGGTATTCCTCTGCCGTTAGGGAATCCGAGACCTCCGGGTCCTGCTCCCCTGCAATGAGGTGCAGACGGCCCGCGTGGTGCATGTAGCGGGCCAGGCCGGTGAGGGAATTGATGGAGTCGATGTTCCGCAGCAGGTCCGTGATGGTGCGCGGGCTGGACTGCTGGTAAATGCCCTCCCCCAGGGCGCGCTCCACAAGGTCCCCCGAGTCCGGGTTCGCGTCAATGGCGCAGGGCGCGTCGCCGCGGTACTCCGCCAGGGTCAGGCCAACGCCCACGGTGGTGGAGGTCTTGCCGATGCCGCCCTTGAGGCTCAGCACGGCGGTGTTGTAACTGCCCTGCAGCTGGCGGGAGATGCGACGCGCCAGTTCTTCTTCCTGGCGCTGCTTCGGGCCCGGGCCCAGGTTCCAGGCCCCGCGCGTCATGCTGTAGATGACGCCACGGACGCCGCCCACGGGCCGCGGTTTCTGCTCCTTCACAAACAGCCCGGGCGAACTGATGAAGTCCGGCATGGGGGTGTCGGCGATAACATCTGCTGTGGTGGGCCTGGTCCGGCGGGAGGCGGGAGTTTCAGCAGGCTCGAGCGACGGCGCTGGCGGCAAGTCCGCATCAGGCGTACCGGGCGTGGAGGTAATGGTGTCTCGAGCAGCCTGCTGCGGGACCGGGGCAGAGGCGGGCGCCCGGGTGGGCGCCGGAACGCGCTCGGCAGGCTTTGTCGCATCGGCTGCGGCGGCCGCCTCCGCCCACGAGGTCCGGCGCGTTACCGGCTTTCCGGCGTCGGACTGGCTGGAAGGGCTTGGTGTTACGGCTGGCATGGTTCCTGTCCGGGCATCCGTCAACTCGCCGTCGTCGCGACGAAGGTCGCGGCGTCGGCGCCGCTGCGGCTGCCCTGCATCCTCTGCATGGGCGCTTGCGTTCTGATCCGCCGGATCGGGCATGTCTGTCCCCCCAGGACGTTTCGGCAGAATGTTCTGCGGCACTGGTTCAAACAGTAAGTCTAGGGGGTCGGGCACCGGGACCGGTCAGACGTAGGTGAGGGCAGCGCTCACCACGGCTGCCGTGAGGATCAGTAGGAGGGCAAGGAAGGCGTAGCCCTGCCACTTGGGCCGGCCTTTGTGGGGATTGATATCAATGTATGGCATGGCTTGCCGCTCAGCTCCAGAGCCATCACCCGCTCGTGTCCATAAGTGTTGCCATGTTGCCAGGAGTTCGGAAATCGCCGTGGGAGAAATCATGGGAGAAGTTGCGGGCCGTTTTGTCAGCACGGATACGAGCCGAGTCTGGGACCGAATTTTTCCAGGTCCTTGTCCCGCGAACAGTCTCCGCAGAGTCCTCGTCTGGAGATGCCATCGCCAGCAAGAGGCGACTGACAGGTTGTACAAACGCGCCGGTCCGCACCGTTCGGCCATGTTCGCCCTGCACCTCCGCGGGCGGACAAGAGACGTCTCAGGGCAGCCACCGGAGGCAAATGCACACTCGCCATGTCGTGACCTTAATCAGACACCGAAGGCCCAGAACAGAGTGCTGTCTACCTGCTTTTGCTTGGGTGGGCTACCTGTTGACGGTGCTCATGTCATGCCCGCTGTTTTGGGTGAGCGTGTTCGGTTTGAGCAGCACATCCTCGGCAGACCGGTCCGAGTCGCAGACGGCACGGCTGTTGGTTCCGGCGCAGGGTTCCGGACAGGCTCCAGCGTTAATTTCGGGAGGGCCGTGGGCGAAGGCGCGGGCGCGAGCGACGGCACTGGAAATGGCACAGACAGGGAGTATTCCTAGCCACTCGCTTGAGCAGCCAGCCAACCTCGCAACAGTCTTTCTCACTTTGGAGATCTTCCCTAACCAGCTAGTAACGTGAGCAATGTAAATAGGGGCGATTGGTGGGGAAACCTATGACAGTATTACCTCTTGCGAGCCGTTTGCCTCGTGACAAGTCGGCAAAAATAGCAGCCTTTGGCGTCATCTTAGCGGGCACAATTTTCTTGTGTTTACCCCGAATAACGGGTTGGACGCTTGAGCATGTCTATAAGGAAGACGGGCTTATTTTCCTTACTGATTTCCTCAACGACGGATGGGGTGGCCTACTAAAGACACACACGGGTTACCTCCATGTGGGTCCACGCCTCATTACGGGAGTTTGCGCCGGTTCGCTGCCAGCCAACATGTTCGCTGGCTGCATCGGGATTTCTGCTGCCGCGTTCCGGGGCATCGTCGCCATTCTGGCCCTTACAGTCTTCCTGCCCTATGCGAGGTCCTGGAAGTGGGCGCTTGCGGCCGCCGTCGTCGTTTTTTCCATGGCGTAGGCCAGCATGAGGTGCTCGGAAATGTTACAAACATGCGATGGTTTGCTGACCTCGCAGCGCTACTTCTGCTGCTTGGAAATTTCAGGAAGCCATGGTCCGCGTCCGCAGTCGCTCTACTGGCCGCTGTGGCCGCACTGTCCGATCCTCTAGCTTTGCTGCTATTGCCGCTTGCCGCGTGGAGGTTCTGTGTTCTGCCTGGCTGGGGGCGTCTCGTGCCCGGGGTTTATATTGCTGCCGGCGCTCTTCACTTCTTACTGATGAACTCCCAAGCCCGAGCAGCGGATTGAGCATTTCTTGCTAACAAGCCAACGGAATTCTTCGCCCAAGGGCTAGTGCGGGGGCCGGTTGAGGCGGTCGTCGGGCAAAACGGCGCACAGGTTGCAGTCAATTTGGTTGGGCCATACCTCGTGTTACTCGGCCTCTTGCTGCCCCTGGCTGTCGTCGTTGCCTCATGGAGAAAAGCGCCGTTGTCGACCAAGGCTCTTGTCGTGATGATGATTGTTGTGGCCATGGGAATCCTGTGTGCAGCGCTCCTATTCGCACCACTCGAAGTCATCGCGCTCTCAGCGGAGGGAAGTCTGGGGCTGGCCTCGCGGTACGCGCTGCTACCAGCCACACTGATCGGCCAAGCACTCCTGTTGCTGACTCCATCGGCGATTATTGCCGGCACGGCCAAGCGAACGGCAGGGATAGGGCGGTGGCACTGATGATTGCTGCAGTGGCCGCGGATGCCCCAGGGGACGAATGGAACGCGCATGGCCCGCGGTGGAAGGAGACAGTTCAGCAGGCAGAGCAGGGCTGCACGCCCAATGGAAGTAACTCTGTAACCGTTCCAGTCACGCCGCAAGGAGTTCCTATGAAGTGGACGGCAACACTCTCCTGTTCGTGGATCCACGAGAACTGCAAAAATCGGCGATGCTACCGCCCCCGGCCAACTAAAGCAACGCTGCGGCCAGGGCGGCGAGCTCGGCATGGAAACCTGAAACCAGGCTACGGCACGCGCAGACTCCAGCGCTGGTCAGCAACACGTTGTGTAAGCTGCCCACCTGCCAACTGCGGAAAGGGCGGCCATGCTGGCGCTGCCACCACTCTCGTGGCATCGGCTGAAGTCCTGCTCGAAAGCGAATCGGAGGCCGCACCGTGGTTTAGAGACCGCGACAGAAACATCATTTTGGAACTGACTCGAAACGGCTGGATTGGTTTGGCAGTCGGTAAAAACGCCCAGATTTAGTGAGTACCAAGGCCTAGCCTCAAGCCAGTGGTTTACGCCACCCTCAAGGCGAGCCAGAACTCTTAGTGCATGCTATCCCGAAGTCCGTCACATTGTGCTTATGTTCGCAGCTTCAATGCAACCTTCTGGAGCAAGATGTGGCTCCTTTCACCTGCGAGACTGTATGTATATTCGATCAGCTGCAGTCCATAGCGGTCGCCTGGACAGGCAGGTTTTCCTGGTTGGAGGACTTGAAAGCATGGTAGGCGGGAGATTGGGCGGATCGGTCAGTTCGGCTCACCGTAGCCAAAGGGGTTATCCCTCTGCCATCGCCAGTGGTCCTGGCACATCCGGGCGAGGTCCCGCAGGGCAGACCAACCCAGGTCTGCGAGTGCGGACGAGGGGTCGGCATAGCTCAGAGCTGCATCCCCAGGGCGCCGGGCAGCGAAATCGAAAGGTATGGCGCATCCGGCGGCTTGAGAAAAAGCCTGAATGACTTCCAGCACGGAAGAGCCGCGCCCCGTTCCCAGATTCCATCGGAAGGTGCCTGCCGTAGACTTCAGGAAATCCAAGGCGGCCAGGTGGCCGGCTGCCAGATCCATGACGTGAATGTAATCTCGCACTCCGGTACCGTCCGGCGTCGGATAGTCATTGCCGTAGACGAGCACCTTCTCGCGCCGGCCTACCGCTACCTGCGCGACAAAAGGCAGCAAATTATTGGGAACACCACGGGGGTCTTCCCCGATCAGGCCGGATTCGTGGGCTCCCACCGGGTTGAAGTAGCGCAGGAGGGCGATGCTCCAGCGGGAATCCGCGGAGCTGAGGTCGGACAGTATGTCCTCGATCTGCTCCTTGGTCCTGCCGTATGGATTAGTGGCGTCCAATGGCGCTTTTTCCGTCAGCGGTACTTCCTCTGACGCTCCATACACCGTGGCGGAGGAGCTGAAGACGAGTGTGCGCACGCCTTCCCTGTCCATCGCATGCAACAGGTTGAGGGTTCCCACAATGTTGTTTTGGTAATACATGAGCGGTTTTTCCACCGATTCGCCAACGGCTTTAAGACCGGCAAAATGTATGACGGCGTCGAGTCCGGCTCCCGCAACAACCGCTTCCACAGCCGGTGCATCGAGCAAATCCACCCTGTGGAAGTCAATATTCCTGCCAGAAAGCTGTTGTACGCGGTGAAGTGACTCCAACTGCGAATTTACGAGGCTGTCGATGACAACCACTTCATGTCCCGCTTCAAGCAAACAAAGCGAGGTATGTGAGCCGATGTAACCGGCACCCCCAGTGACCAGTACCTTCATGCGTTCCACTCTATCCTCGAAATTGGCCGAGCCCGAGACACTTTTGGCTGTTATCCAACGTCAGCGAGTAGAGTGAAACTGGGAAACAGAAACCCATCAATTCCGAATTTGGCTGGGGAGCGAAATCGATGGATATGCACCGTATGGATACCCCTAAGCGGGCGCTCATCACTGGGATCACCGGCCAGGACGGGCTCTATCTCGCCGAACTCCTGCTCCGCAAAGGTTACATCGTCTTTGGGCTGGTAAGGGGCCAGAGCAACCCAAAGCGGGAGCTCCTTCACCGTGTCATCCCCCAGGTTCGGGTGTTGACCGGCGACCTGACCGACGTCTCCAGCCTCATCCGTGTCCTCAGCATTGCTCAACCGGACGAGGTGTATAACCTGGGTGCCATTTCATTCGTTGGCTACTCCTGGGAGAACGCCGCCCTGACCAGTGATGTGACCGCTATAGGTGTCTTAAACATGCTCGAGGCCACGAGGCTTTATGCAGGAAGCGATGTCAGGAAGGTGCGCTTTTATCAAGCGTCCTCGTCCGAAATGTACGGCAAGGCCCAGGAAGTGCCGCAGACAGAGCGGACCTTGCTCTGGCCCCGCTCCCCCTACGGCGTGGCGAAGGCTTACGGCCACCATATGACCATCAATTATCGGGAGTCATACGGAATGCATGCGTCCAGCGGCATTTTGTTCAATCATGAATCCCCCCGGCGCGGACCGGAGTTCGTTACCCGCAAAATCACCTTGGCGGTTGCGCGGATAAAACTCGGACTGCAGGAAACCGTGGCGTTGGGAAACCTCGATGCCCGGAGGGACTGGGGGTTTGCGGGTGATTACGTGGATGCCATGTGGCGGATGCTCCAACAGCCTGAACCTGACGATTACGTCATCGCCACCGGCGAATCACGCTCCATCCGTGACCTGCTGGACGTAGCCTTTGCCGCCGTCGGTATCTCCGACTGGTCCGGTTATGTAACTCAGGATTCAGCGTTGATTCGCCCGGCCGAAGTGGAATCGCTCATCGGCGACGCCAGTAAAGCCCAGGCAGTCTTGGGCTGGAAACCGCAAGTGGACTTTAGAAGCCTTATCTCGATGATGGTGGAACACGACCTGGCCAACCAGAAACATCTAGCCTGAGCCGGACTACGGAGAGGATATCCGCTTGCCCGGATTGATTGTTCATGAATGGATCGAGCAATACGGCGGTGCCGAGAAGGTCGCCGAAGAGTTAGCCGCGATCTTCCCGGACGCGGCCATTGCATGCCTGTGGGACGACTACCCGGAACGGTTTGCGGGACGGAACGTCACCGAATCGTGGCTATCCAAAACGCCCCTTCGTCGGCGTAAGAGCCTAGCCCTTCCCTTCACCCTGCCAACCTGGCGGTCCCTCAATGTTCCGGAACGTCCTGATTGGATGATCTGCAGTTCGCATCTGTTTTCGCATCACGCGAAACTCGCTGGTCCCGGCCCTGCAATACCAAAATACGTTTATGCCTATACCCCGGCGCGGTATGTGTGGAACCCCGAACTGGACGACCGGGGCAATTCAGCGGCAGCACGGGCGGTTTCCAAGCCCCTGCAAGCCATCGACCGCGCGCGGGCGAAAGAAGCTACATCCATCGCCGCCGTGAGCAATTACGTGCGCGAGAGGATTCAAAGCGCCTGGCTGCGGGACTGCGAGGTCATCCACCCGCCAGTTGACGTTGATTACTACAGGACGAGCAAAGCCGAGTTCCTTACAGCAGCTGAACGTGACCTGCTGGACTCGCTGCCGGACACATTTGTCCTTGGGGCTTCCCGCTTCGTCCCCTACAAGAGGCTCGATCTGGTCCTTGCCTTCGGAGAGGCGAATCAGGTTCCTGTCGTACTGGCCGGTTCCGGACCTCAGGAGTCCGCGCTGCGCGAGTTGTCAGAATCGACAGGCGTTCCGGTCCAGTTCGTGGTCCGGCCGTCGCAGCCGCTGCTCCGTGAGTTGTATGCGAAAGCTTGGGCCTTCGTCTTTCCTCCCGTTGAGGACTTCGGGATTATGCCAGTAGAGGCGAACGCAACCGGAACACCCGTCATAGCAAACGCCGTTGGAGGCGCCGCCGAGTCGGTCAGCGACGGTGTTTCCGGTCTTCTCCTGGAGCGTTTTTCACGGTCGGAGATGAGATCGGCTGGAGACGCATTGGCGTCAATAACGGCAGAAGATTGCCGTCAGCAAACGGGAAAGTTCGACCGGTTCGTTTTTCATAACGCGATAAAGACTTGGGTCGATTCATAAAATCAAACGATACTCAAGTTACGCGTGGTCGGAGAAGGTGGGGCGGACTCGAGACGGCAAGGCTTGCCGCTGGCAAATCTTGATTCACCTGCCATCGGAGTATTCGCAGGGTCATATACATAGGGGGGGAACTATTCCAATGAAAAAATTACCGCCTTGGATCATCTGCAAAGGGGGGAAGGTGCCTCGCATAGTCCGATTCTAAGAGATCCTTATACGCCACTAGTACTTCCTTCAAACACTTAGTTCTGTTGCGCTTCGGGGTCCATGAGGCATGCCTGAGGCGCGCGTCGTAGAAGCCTGTAATCCACATGACCTGCGACGACCCCCATTGCCCAGCCAAGAGCCCGTGCGTGATCACGCCGGGTGCTTGCAAGGATCAATTTGTAGGACTTCAGCATGTGGCGAAGGAGGCTCCTGAGACTTCCACGAAAAGAAATTGGGCCGAGTGGATGGTTGGAGGAGTATCTGCACCATAAGAGCATGGAAGATTTCGCGTAATAGAAGTTTTGGCGGGCAGCGCCATAGCTGTCTGGTCGCTGACGATAATCCACAATGGCGTCGGGGCACCAGCCCAAGGAGTAGCCCGCGAGCTGGAGCCGCCAAGCGAAATCAGCTTCCTCATGACCTCTTTTATATGAAGAATCAAAGCCCCCCAAAGCCAGAAGGACCTGCCGCCTAACCCCCATGCAACTACCGATGGCATAGGGCAAAAATCCGAAGATGTTGCCTAGTCCAGACGTTATCGAGAGCTGGTTTGCCACGATTTCAGTCGGGTTCAGCCTATCTAGGCGAACTGCCCCGCCCACCGCGTCGTAGCGGTCCAACCCGTTGGCAAATGACTCGACCCAGCTCGGGGACACGACGTCGTCCGCGTCGCATATAAGTACCTTGCTGCCCCGGGAAGCCCGGGCACCCTCATTCCGTGCATGTGAAACCCCTTGGACCTGCCCCGAATCGACAACGGTGAAGGCGGCAAATTGATGTGCTGCCCGAATCGCCACCTCAACGCTGTTGTCTGTAGAGCCGTTATCGGAAATGACTACTTCAAAAGGCTGGCGCGTTTTCTGCTGTGCCAGGGCAACTAATTCTTCAGCCAAGGTGGAGGCTCCGTTGTAGACCGGTATGACGACGCTCACATCAATCGGTTCGCCAAGGACGCGGCTTCGGCTAAAAACGACCTTCGGGCTGTCAGGCATCACAGAGCACCTTTCTCCGGCTTCTTTGTACTTTCAAGGAGCAAGGAGCCGTAAACGTGGAACATAGCATCGTCGAATTGTTCCCACCCGTAGACCCGGAGAGCCTCTTCTCGGACTTCCGCGCTATGACAACCGGCCCCGGCCGGTTCTCGGAGTACGCGAAGAACAGCGTTCGCGAACTCCTCTGCGTCGTCGTGCATTCCCGCGAACCAGGAGCGATCCCCGATGCCTTCCGCCCCCACCGTGGTCGTCACCACCGGAACTCCAGCCACCAGGGCGTCTACGACTTTGAATTTGACGCCTGCGCCAAGTCGAACGGGAACCACCACGACGGATGCCCGCTCATAGAGCGGCTCAAGGTCAGGCACAAAACCTAGAAGCTCGACGCCCGCTTCCCGTGCTGCCTCGGAAACTGTGGAACGGATGCCCAGGCCTGCCACCTGGAGACGGGCGGCAGGCACCGCCGTCTTGATGCGCGGCCAGACGGCCGAAAGAAACCACAGAAGGCCCTCCTCGTTTTCCCATCTGGCAAGAAAGCCTACGAAAAGCACCTCACCGGCGACCGGGGCCGAACGGTCAATTTCCCCCATGCCCACCGCCAGGGGTGGTGTGATCACGTGCACCTCGGCCGTGCCTGGAGGAAGCAGGCCCGCATCCTTTTGGCTCAGCACAACGATCTTGTCCGCCTGACGGAGCATCTTGCGTTCCGACCTCCGGGCGAGCGCCGCCGCCCACGCCCACCTCACGCGGGGAGCGAAGGAGGTGGCCGCCTCGGAAGCCCGACGATAGCGCTGGGACAGCACGTCATGGAAGGTGCACACAATCTGCGCTCCGGGGTTTAACCGCCGTAGGAACGGGATGAGGACACCGTATTCCTCCCACTGGAGGTCGATGACGTCGGCGCGGCGGATTGCATCCAGTGTCCCCTGATCACGAAGGAGTCCCGCCAGGAAGCGCCAAGGCGGGAGCACCGGCGCTGCGATACCGAGCATGCGCACAACGGCCTGGTCCCAGGCAGCGGCAGATGCCGGCGGAGATCCTCCGAATAGTTTATGCCGTGGCACGCCTCCGGCTTCCATTGCACGATGGGAGACAGGGCCATCCGGGGCTATAGCGAAGACTTCATAATATTTCGCTGCCGCTTGTACAACCCACTGCACATACCGGCCACCGGCGTTATCCGGCTTTGCGCATGGCAACACTGCGGTAATCATGACCATCGCCTTAGAACGGCCAGTCGACTTATTCACGGCCCCCACGCTCATCCGAGCTTTCCGAGTGCCACGAGGTGAGCGAACTCCGCACTCCGGCCCTGGACTTCAGTGAAGCTTCCTTCCGCCTCAATTCGGCCGTTGGACATGAACACGACTTTGTCGGCGTTCTTCACCGTTGAGAGTCTGTGCGCCACCAGAATGATCGTCATCGTACCGCTAAGGGACTCTATGGTGTTTGAGATCTTTCGTTCAGTGACGTTGTCCAGCGCAGCTGTGGCCTCGTCCAGCACCAGTATTGATGGCTGCCGGTACAGGGCACGGGCGATCCCGACGCGCTGGCGTTGCCCCCCGGACAGCCTCACTCCCCGCTCGCCCAGCCTTGTGGACAGGCCCTCAGGCATGTCTTGAACAAGGGGCGCCAGCTGTGCAAGTTCGATTGCGTTCAGGAGCCGGGCTGGGTCAATGTCCCGAGGGTCCTCGCCAAAGGCAATATTGCCTTTAAGGCTGTCATCAAGGAGAAAGACATCCTGTGGCACCACTCCGAGTCCTGAATACCAGCTGGGCAGGTCGTCGAAGATGTTCTCACCCCCTGATCTGACGGTGCCCGAGGTCGGCTCCAGCAGCCCCAAAATGATGTCCAGCAATGTGCTCTTCCCGGCTCCGCTGGACCCTACGAATGCGGTCGTTTGCCCGCGGACTATCGTAGTGCTCACGCCCCGCAGCACGTCAGTGCCCGAGTCCCGGAACCGGTACGTGACCTGGTCCAGTTCAATGTCGCCGGAGAAGCATTTTGACGATGGCCTTGACTCGATGTGGTATCCGTCTTTATCCAGGCGTTCGACTTCCTCAGCAAGGATCCGCATGCCCACTCGCCCTGCACGTATACCGCCGATGGTTGAAACAACCCTGTTCATGGTCGGCAGCAGGCGGACTGCAGCAGCGGCAAAAACACCAAGGACGGCCAGGGCGAATTCCTTGGTGCCGGTGGTGAAAAGAATGAGGGCGATGCTGGCGATGCCGAGGACGAAACCCATCTCAAGGATGTATTTCGGAATCTCAGCCATAAGCGAGGCCAGCCTGTTGGTGTGTGCCCGATCGGCCTTTGCCCGCCCGAAACGGTCGACGAACACCTCAGCAGTGGATGACAGACGTGCTTCACGAAAGCCGTTGAGGCCAGGCATCAAGGCGGTCCAGGCATCGAGGTCCGACTTTGCGATGGCACGCCCGATCTTCAAGTGGCGCTTCTTCAAATTCTTCTGGATAGCCCAACCGAGCAGTCCGAACACGACAATGGCGAAGAGCGTCACCAGCGGGGACACGATCAGGAGGACAACTAGGATTGCGGCCAGCGTGAGGGCGTCGGAGAGGAGGCTCATCAGGCCGAGGAACACTTGGCCGAAAGTCTGTCCTACGGCGGAAGCGAGGTTTCGGTGAATGACCGAAACTTCCCGCTCACGGTGGGCCCAATACGGGGCCAACAAGTACCGGCGCAGGAGCTCAGTTGCCGCTTCCGCTTCAAGCTTGGTGGTGTGGCCCAACAGCCACCAACGGAATGCGACGGTGGCCAGGCTTTTGAGCGCAAAGGCAAGACCGACGGCGACTGCAACTGCCAGAATCAGGGCCTGCTCGTCCTTGGTTCCCAGCAGGTCCGCAACATAGCCTAGTACTCCTTGAGACGGGTCGGCGCCGGTAACAAGCTGCATCAGCGGGAGCGTCGCCGCTACACCCAGCATGTCAAGTCCGGCGATAAAGCAGGAGCCCAAAACTGCCCACACGGTCCAGCCCCGCATCGGCCGGCGAATTAGTCGGCGCACAATTTTCAGGTCAGCGATCAAAGGGTCCCCTGCAATTGGTTTATTCATGGTTTTCTATCAATTTCAGACGAAATTCGGGTAGCTGCTCGGTACCTCAGATTTTCACAAATCCGCAGAGTCGCATCCGCCCAGTGGTTCCAGTTGAGCAAATCGTTGTGCCTCTTGCGGGCGCCGGCCGCTAGTGACAAGCGGAGACGAGGGTTTTGAACAGAGATAAGGGCAGCAATAGCCTCACCGAGCGCGTTTTCCCCGGGGCTGATAAGGATTCCGCTCTCGCCATGAGCGACTATGGAGCAGACGCCGCCTGTATCTGTCGCTATAACCGGCAAGCCAAACGCGTGTGCGTCTGTCAACGTGACGCCGCCGGCGTTGGCGTCCGCAAGTTCTAAAAGAACGTCGTGCTCGGCATACAGTCCGGCCATTTGGTCGGCTGGCACTCGTCCGAGGCTTTTTACCCAATCCGGCAAGAGAGGCGCGTTCCCAACCACCGTGAGCGTAGTCTGCGGAAATTTTAGCCGCACTGCCCCCACTGCTTTGAGGGCCTTATCGCCCCCCTTGCGCCGCCAATCGCTGGCAACGACCAGTACACGCAATCCCACTCCGGCCCGACTGCGTGGGCCCGGAACGGGTTCCACCCTGGGGCCGAAGGGGACAACCTCGCAGTCTGCTGCTGGCAGACCGTAGTCAGAAACCAGGGAGTTCTTCG
The DNA here is from genome assembly GCF_005796185.1 of Pseudarthrobacter sp. NamB4. Lineage (GTDB taxonomy): Bacteria > Actinomycetota > Actinomycetes > Actinomycetales > Micrococcaceae > Arthrobacter. The sequence continues at coordinate 19,566 of NZ_VAHM01000004.1, read as the reverse complement.
CCCAGTGCGTCGCGACGGAGAACGCCGTTGACTTCGTCTGGGCGCGTCTTGACATCCGCTTCCCCTGCCAGATGGACATCGGGTGCAGCCGGGTGAACAACGGATAGTAATCCAGCATTGCAGCGAAGGTTGCGTCCGTGACGTGGACCACTGGCTGCTGAATCTTTGCGAAGGCAATTTCCTGCGAGGCTGCCACCGCCAAGACAACGTCCGCTCCTGACCCCCTCACCGTCTCCGTTACGTACTTGCCCACCTTGAGGCTTGTCGCCAATGCGTGCCCCGTGAGGTACTGCTTCGACGAGAATTGGCCCAAGATCTTGGCAGCGCCCCGGTCAAAAATCGATGCCTTTAGATGACCGGTTTCAATTACCTGTGTGCATGCCCTTTCGGACAGTGCCGCGTGCATGTGCATGACAACACCAGACCAGGCCGCCGGGTCATCTACCCTCCACGGAGTCAGGAAGGCGAGTCGTAGTGGGGCCTCGGATACACTGATCACCCTCTCGCCGCAATTGACGCCCACTTCCTCCTCCCTCAAGCCAGCACCTCGGCCACGATTACGTCCCATATGCCGTGGCAGGAGAAACGGTTTATAGCTGCCTGCCGTGCGTTCCTTCCAAGCTCCTTCGGTAAGCGGGGGTTCCCAAACGCTCTCTGGATGACAGCAGCCATCCCGGCAGGATCATTTAAGGGAAGCACCAAGGCAATTCGGTCTTCCTCGATATACCCCCTCATGCTCGCAGCCCCCGCTCCCTGAACCTAACCTGTTGAGGGAAGCACCGGATTGTTCTCGAGGTTTGCCAGACCTCGCTTGGCCCCTTCGTTCCCGGGTAACTACGTTCAATACTGTCGTGACCAAGGAATCCCAGGACTGCTGGCTGCTCGACTTCTCCCGAGGTGGCAGCGTGTGTGAAATCTTCGGGGATTGAACTGGTGCGGTGTTTCATATCTTGCCACCCTGCCCGTCTTGGTAAGGGTCAAATACGTCTTCGTCAAATTCAAGAATCTCGCGCCGGAGACGCTCCCTGAACCGCTCTTCTGAAAAAGTTTCAGCATGATCCCGGATGGCCTTTGCATCCCATTCGGACGGGTCGAAGGACTTCACCGCGTTACGGATGAGTTCCGCGCTGGGGCTTTCGATGAAGTGCCCCGTTACCCCTTCGACAATGGTGTCCAGATAGCCTCCGCCCCGTAAAGCGATCGTGGGTTTACCCCAAGCTCCCGCCTCCAGCGGAGTGATTCCAAAATCCTCATAGGACGGTGCAATGACGGCTCGGCAGAGCGAATAGGCCCACCGCATTTGCGCGTCGGTCAGACGTTCGGCGATTCTTACGTTTGCGGGGCAGGACTCCCTCAGGTCTTCAGCCAAGGGGCCCGCGCCTATAATCAGGAGACGCTCATCCAGGCCACGGAACGCCTCGATCGCCTCGCCCACGTTCTTGTACGGCAGCAGGCGGGAAACGGTGAGGAAGTGGCCGCCGCGGCCGACGAAACTCTCAACTCCGGGAACCGGCGCACGTTCTCCGCTGGTGTCCACACTGTGCGGAGGGTGGAAGACCTCAGCCTCAATTCCATACACATCTTTGAGTCGATGCCGGACCACAGTAGAGTTTGCCACATATCTGTCCGCGCGCCTGGCGGCGCGGCCGTCCCACCAGCGCAGGAATGGCTTCAGGGCTGTGAGCCCCCACCCGACGGGCGAATGCAAGGCCGGCCGGCCCAGGTACTGCTCTGTGAGATACAGCCATCGGGCAGGCGAGTGGCAGTAAACGAAGACCCGCCCGGGCATGTGGAAGCCGTGGGCCCATCCGGTGCTGGATACGATGACGATATCGGCAGGGATCTTGAGCATCGATGAAGCGTGGGGAAGCAGGGCCAGGGCGAGCCTGTGGTCGCGCCGAAAAAGGGGGACCCGGTTGAGTGGAGAAGTCACGATTTTGGCGGACCGGAACTCCTCGTAAGTGTCGTCCGGGTGATAAAGCGTTGTATAGATCGTCGCCTCCGGAAAGGCGCGCAGCATGGCCAGCACCACTCTTTCGGCCCCGCCGCGCTGGGTAAGGTAATCGTGCGCTATCGCGATTTCCGGTCTACTGCGCTTCGGGGTCGGCCACTTCACCCGTGTTAGTCGCCGGTCAATCTCGGTCTTCACTCGTCACCCCTCCAAATGCAAGTTCCGCCGTTAGTCATGAGTCAGAAATGTGTTCGAGCCCGATGAGAATGGACTATTCCCGCCCGCCCCGCTGATTCCACCGTTAGCGCCACCAGCTTTTCCGAGAGCCATCGCGGTAGAACCAGGGCGGCCTTGTCAATAGCCAGCCCACCCGCCCTTATGGTTCCTTCGGTTGCCATTGAACTACTCACGGCCACTAAAGCTGACCAGAGGCTCCTGTCAGGGGGGATGGGCTCCAGCGCTTCACGTCCGTGTTTGGCTACAAATATCTCCCTAGCGGCTCCGGAGTGTAGGGCCCGGACGGCCCGAATACCTGTCGTCGTTGCTGCCACGTGATGCGCTGTGGTCAGTAACGGCTGGATGCTAATGGGAATACCCATCTTTCGGAGGCGGTAGCCGTAGTCCACATCCTCCCAGCCATAAGCACGGTACCGTTCGTCATACCCGCCCAGCCGCTGATGCACTTCCCGCAAGACTGAAACGTTGCCTGCCCAATAGCGCCATTGGTCGTCGCGGTCCGCTGCCAAGGCATCGGACCGGAACTTTTCATCAGCGGCCCGGCCGTAGACACGGGCATACGCAGTTTCGGGAAAAACGTTGCGATACAGCCCGATGATGCCAACGGACTTCCCTTGGTGTTCGACAACGTGGTTCCGGACGTAGTCCGAAGCGGGCTCAAGGTCGTCGTCGCACCGGATCAATACCCGCCCTTGGGCCGCGTCGGCCCCGGCATTCAATGCAGCTGCCCTCCCCCGATTTTCGGGAAAGACCATTGTCCGCAAGGCCATGCCAGGGTGCTCTGCTGCAAGCCGTTCGAGGACGCCGGCGCTGTTATCGATGTCCCCATCGACCACAACAATCACCTCGAAGTCATCGCAGTCCTGGCGCGACAGTGCCGAGAGCAGGACCGGCAGGCGGCGTGCACCGCCGCGGGACGGCACTACGATGGAAGCGCCCACGCCCGGGTTCATGGTGTTCCTCCTGAAAAGGAGGGGCTTGGAGTAACGCCCCATTGTTTTAGTAGTGCTTCAAGACGTGCCCCTCCGGCAGCGGGCGAATAACGGGATAGCCAGCGTTCATAGGCTTTTTCCGCGAAGGTGCATCCGCCATGGTCCGCCGCTCGCGTGATGGCATCGGCCAGTTTGCCTGGGTCCCCTGCCGGAGCCACCCAAGGGTGTTCCGGCCCTGCTACTTCAGGCAGGGCTCCTGCGTCACTGATGACAAACGGGACGCGGGCGGACATCGCCTCGGCCACAACGAGACCAAAGCTTTCCGGCACCAGCGACGGGCACACCATGACATCCACCGAGCTAAAGAATTCGGCCGGCGTCATCCAGCCTGGACGCTCTATGAGGTGCTTTACGGGTATCAAGGCCTGTTCCAACTTTCGCTGTTCTGTCTCCGAGGTAAAGCGCGGCTCTCCCGCGAGCACAAGCCGGTATCGTCCAGGGGTCTGCCCGTCCAGCTGCTGCAGGGCGGCCGCGAGCACACCTACGCCCTTGTCAAGCGACGGCCGGCCAAGAAAGCCCAAGCGCACAGCGTCGTCGTGACGGTGACCAGGGAACGGGCGGATCCCATCCACCCAGTTCTCCAGCACCTGGGATCCCGGAAGGGATGCCGCCATAGACCGGGAGGGCACGAGGGTAGCCAGTGCACGTCTTTTGGCAAGGCCCGCGAGGACGGACTGTGGACCCCGCGGCAGCTGGTGAAGATGGACTACCCGGTGACCCATAAGCGACGTGGCAACGGAGGGTACCAGCCCGTTGCACCACAGCAGCCCATCAGGGTTTTGCAACCGCCAGCGCCGCAGTGCAACCATATACGCGGCCCGGCGTGAGACAGGAAGCGCCACGGTAGGATGCCCGGCAGTGCGGGCCGCATCCACGAGCGTGGACGGGGCTGCGGGTCCCACCACCAGGACAGGGACACCGAGCTCCCGGGCCTGACTGGCAAGGGCCAGAAGCATCATTTCCCCGCCACCGATGTCCCCGTTGTTGGTAGCGATCACCAACCTTGGCGCCTTCATTGGGAGAACCTCCACTTTCGACGGGACGGTGGCATCGGCGCTGTTCGGGTCCTGAAACTTTGGCGAGATGGTGGTTTGGCGAGCTTTTGAGCAGCAACATGATGCATTGCCAGCCCTATGGCCACAGCCGTGGGCAGCGTCAGCAGCACTTCGCCTAGGTTCAACGCACAGACGGCCACCCCTAGAACGGCTGCTTCATACCAGGCATTACGCTTCGCGCGCGGCAGGCGGATCAGGGCGAGGAAAACGAGCGCCAGCAGCGCCGTGATAATCACGAAGCCAACCCATCCCGCCTCCGCCCGGATGGCCAAGTATGAGCTGTGGTAGAAAAATATCAGCCCATCCACGTTGATCCGGGCAGTGCCCGCGCCGTTGCCGATCAACGGGTTCCGGTCTACATCCACGACTTCCAGCGCGAAAATGCGTGCCCTCAGGGCGTCGCTGCCTGCCCTGTCCGCGAAGGCACCGGTAGCGAACGCGTCCTGCGGGATGGTGCTCACCCACCACATCAGCAGACCCACGGAGAACAGCCCCAGCCAAGCCGATCCGTATCGGCCAATGAGGATCCAGACTGCCATGATCGCGGCCGCAAGCATGGTGGTCCGGGATTCGGTCAGATATATCCCGGCAAGCGAAACAGCGATGAGTCCCATCCGCTGCCATCTCTTGGTGAGTGCCGGGATTGCCAAGGCCGCGCAGACGGCAATCAGGAACCCTCCGGCGTTTGGATCGCCAAAAGGCCCCGTCAGGCGTCCGATATAGGAGCTGCGCGGCAGTGTTATGGCACCCCAGACAATGCCGACTGCCAGGCCTATCGCCAGCCCTCGTCCAATCGCCACCCGGTTCAACCGGCCTGAGGCGACAGTCAGAATCACGGCTGCGAACAGGGAGATGTTCAGGATCCTACGGGTATCAAAGTCACCGTTCAGCAGCGACGTTGTGGCAAGCCACACCGGAACGGCCACAACCAGCGGGGCTAGGACAATCGGCAGTTTCGAGCCTTGATGGGGTGCAAAGAGCGCGTACAGCACCGCAAGTCCCATGGCAATCGAGTTGGCGGGCACGGTAAGTCCGGGAAAGCTCACGGCGTCCAGGAACATCGCCGAAAACATCAGCACCACGAACGGTGCAACCGGGGCCCCCTCGGCTGTTTGGGATTCAGCGAGCGCCGATGCCTGCTTAGCGAATACGGACGCCTGCTTCATTTCCGCCCTATCAAGCCATACTTCTGCACGATGGCGGTGGTCATCTCTGCGGTATCCGGCCATCGCGGGTCCAGCCGCGGACGTTGTTCCACGTCTGACACTTGCCGCTTGATAGCTTCGACAATGCCATCCACGTCCCCGGCCTCCACCAGGCACTCCCGCGGCAGTATTTCCGTGTTGCCGCCCACCGGGGTCGCCACCACACCGAGGCCGGCAGTGACGGCGTCCAGCAGCGTGTAGGAGCAGTTTTCCCAGACCGAAAGCTGCACCAGGACGTCGGCCGCGGCCATGGCTTTAGTGGCATCGAGGAATCCCGGGAAAGAGACGGCCTGCTCGATGCCCAGCTGCCTGGCGAGTTCCTGGAGTTCGCCAAGCAGAGGCCCATTGCCTGCCACGGTCAGGGTGGCTCCGGGGAGGTCCGCATGCAGTTTGGCGAAGGCGTTCAGGAGGTCCGGCAGCCGCTTTTCCGGGGAGAGGCGCGAGAGGGACAAGATACGCGGGGCCTGTGGTGCCGGCACGTTCAAAGGAGCAGCAGGTCCTTTTCCGGCTGACCGGTCCACCCCGTTGGGGATGACGGTAATGGGCCTGGCCGGGTTCCACTTCCCCTCCATCGCCCGGCGGGTTGCCTCGGAGACGGCAATAATGCCGTCGGCGCGGCGCAGGCGCAGGGCGTGCATTGCCGCCTTGACGCGGGACTTGGCAACCGACCCGTGGTAGACAAGGTCGTCGGCGGCGATTCCATGCTCGGTGGTGACCAGCCGCGTGCGCCTGTCCCCCGCCAGGGCACACGCGCTGATCACGTCGGCGTAGGAGAGGTGGCTGTGCACGACGGCCGGGCGCAGGGTGCGGACGGTACGCCGAAGGGTCTGCAGCGATGCCCGGAACCCGGCTACCGGCCCAAAGGGCCCGGTGACGACGGCGGTGCCGCCTTCCCTTAACAGGCCGGCCAGCGGACCTTCCGGACAGAGGACCACCAACCGCCAGCCCGGCAGCCCGGCCCCGGCGGCGTCGAGGACATGGCGGGCAACGCCGCCGAGGTCCGCTACCGGCACCACCCACAGCGTGGTGGGCGGCGCCGTCGTCGTTTCCCTCCCGCTCAGTACCATGCCTCGAGCCGTTCCAGAGCGGTCCAGAAGGCGGCACCGTCATTGACGTGTCCCTGCCAGATCTCGGGTATGAAACCCGCTTCGGGGCTTAGCCTGTCCAGCTGCTCGGCCAGCGCGGCGAAGTCCACTTCGCCTTCCCCTACCTGCACGCCCTCCCCGTCCACGCCCGTGGCATCAACCATGTGGAGGTGGATGGTGTGCGGGGCCAGTGCTTCCACTGCTTCGGAGAAGGGAATGCCCAGGAAGTTCGCCGCCAGTTTGGTGTGCGAGACGTCAAGGCACAGTTTGGTGCCGGTCTGCGCCGCGAAGTCGGCGGTGTCATGCGGGTCAAGGAAAAGGTTGTGGAACTGCTGGCCGCCCATAAGCCACGGGTAGGGCGGAAGTGTCTGCGCCGCAATCCGGACGCCGTCCGTGTCCAGCCGCTGCAGCGCCTCCGCAATACGGCCGTACTTCCGCGCCCGCTGCGGGGCGGGAATGTGCCGGTCCTTGGTGAACCCGCCCATGGTGACCACCATGATGGGCTCGTCCTCCTGCTTGAACCAGCGGGTCAGGGAGCGGGTGATGTCAATGGTCCGCTGAACCTCGGCGATGGAACGTTCCCAGTGGGCGCCATCCTCGGAGGCCAGATCCACCAGGAAGTCGCCGGCGAAGAGATCCGGGAGGTGGGTGGTGAAGCCCATGTCCAGCGGTGTTGAGAACACGGAGTCGGGGTCGATTTCCAGGTCCTTGTAGGAAAAATGGAACTCCAGGAAGTCCGGCGTGCAGTCCTTGATCAGGGCCTCGTGGTCGTGGTATCTGACCGGCAGCCCCCACGGCCGGCGGAAGTCGAAGTCCCTGCCCCTGGGCGCGTGGTCCCGCAGGTCGCCCTCATAGAAAAAGTCTCCCTCAGCCACGTCCCTGGGCGCGGTCCTGCCCAGCAGCAGCGGCAGGGCGTTGGGCTGGAGGCCACGGCCGGGGCTCTTGACGTCCACATCGTCACTGCCGATTACCTGCCCCTTGGCGATGGGACGGGCCGCCACAAGGGATTTGGCCAGGTTGATGCGGTTCATCATCTCGCCCGGGGAGACTGTCCGCGGCGACTTCCCGCCAATGGACTCCTCTACTTCCCGGATCCGGGTGACCATCTTGGCGAACTCATCCGGGAGCAGGGAGACAGTGTGGTCATTGCCTTCCATGGTGGTGTCCACCGTGAAGTGCTTCTCGATGATCCGTGCGCCCCGGGCGACGGCGGCAATAGGCACGTGGTAGCCGCGCTCATGGCCCGAGTAACCAACGATGCACTGGCCGATCTCGGCCAGGCGGTCCAGGTAGGCCAGGTTCACGTCCTTGAAGGGCGCGGGATAAGTGGACTGCGTGTGCAGCAGAGCAAACGCGGCGCCTTCGGCCCGCAGCAGCGCCGCACTCTCCCGGATCTCGTCTTCCCGGGACATTCCCGTGCTGGCGATCAGCGGGACACCGCGGCTGGCCACGTCCCGCAGGAGCTCGTGGTTCGTGAGGTCCGCGGAGGCGATCTTGAGCGCCGGCAGCCCGTAATCCACAAGGGACTGCGCACTCGCTATGTCCCATGGCGTACAGAGCACGTCAATGCCTTGATGGTGGCAGTGGTCAAAGACCGTGAACAGGTCATCCGCGTCCAGAGAGAAACGGGACAAAAGATCCAGCGTGTATTGCGTTCCCAGATCCTCCCCCGCCGAACTGCCGCTGGACTGGCGGTACAGCGACTTCATGTCCCGCAGCTGGAACTTCACGGCGTCGGCTCCGGCCTCCTGCGCCAGGTCCACCAGCCGCTTGGCCAGATCCACTGAACCATTGTGGTTGTTGCCTATTTCGGCGATGAGAAAGGCCGGATGGGCGGGCCCAATGTGGTGCCGCCCGATGCGCATCTCATCGCTGCGGTCAACGGCGATGGCACGCAGGTGTCCTCGCGCATCCACCAGCGGAAGATGGCTGACGTTGTGGGGCATCAGCACGGCCAGGTCGGCGGGAGTGGCGGTGTGGCTAGCGGTGCGGACGGCGCGGTTCGCGACAGCGATGCAGTCGACCTCCAGGCCTGCGCTAGGATTTTCGACAATCCAGCGGCGGAAATCGCCGTCGGACAATGAACCCTGAAGGACGCCGTGCTCGTCCACACAAAAAACGATGCGTTCCTGGTTTGCGGTGATTTTCTGGAGCCCGGTAAGTACCGGGTCTTCGGAGAAGACCACGTACGGCAGGGTATTGCGTTCAATAATCATCTGCGGGCTTCCTTTTCTGTTCCCTGCATCTGCCCGGACAGCAGCATCTGCTGCTCCACGGTGGTGAAATCCAGCTCGGTGTCGATGTCCACGCCTTCACCGTCATCCATGACGAAGAGGCCGATGCGTCCGCCGAGGCGGTTGGAGAACTGGCGGTAGATCTCGGTGCGGGTCAGGTACAAGGAACCCGTTTCCCGGTAGCGGTAATCACCCTCGGCAAGGTCCTGGCGGCGGGGCCGGCGGTCGACGGCGTACTGGGCCTGGGGCGGATTGCCCACCGTCCAGAGGAACGGTGTTTGAGGTACGACGCCGACGAGCGAGTCCACGCCGGACGCACGGAATTCCGCGACGGCGCGGTCAAGGGTGCCGGGATAGCGGATGGGCGATGTTGCCTGCAGCAGCATGACGGCGTCCGGTTCCCGGCCCTGCGCGGTGCGGTAGTCGATGGCATGCTGGACCACCGGTTCCGTTGCCGTCTCATCCCGGGCCAGCTCCTCTGGCCGCAGGAACGGGACATCAGCTCCGGCCTGCAACGCTACTTCTGCGATCTCCTGGTCATCGGTGGATACCAGGACATCCAGGCCACAGTCGGCTGCCAGAGCCTGTTCGATCGTCCAGGTCACCAGCGGCTTGCCGGCCAACTGGCGGATGTTTTTGCGGGGTATCCCCTTGGACCCGCCGCGGACCGGAATCACGCACAGGATTGTCATGCTTGGCCTCCAAGCTGGTGTTCGATAACTCGGGCGATTGCCTTGGCCGGCTCCAGCCCCGTGCCGGCAGGCCCCGGCGTCGGCTCAGTCCCCCACGGAGACATGCCGTAGCGTTCCCAGAATTCCTCCAGCCATGCCGGAGGTGACGGATAGGTGACCCAGGCCGGCACTCCCCGGGCTGCCGCTTCCAGCACACCCGTGGAAAACACGGACACCACGGGTGAACTGCGGGTGGCAAGCGCGTCCCTTGAGCGGTCCACTTTGATGCCCCTCCGTTGCCAGAGCCCGTGCTGCAGGCGGGACAACTGGTCAGTTTCAGAGGGGTGTGGCCGGTAGACAGCTCCGGTGGCGGCACAAAATTCCCCTGCCGCCCGGGCCAGGGCGGTCCGGGGCAGTTCGGCACCATGCAATTGCCCCAGGAACAGCGGACGCTCCTCCCGGGCGACGTCCCCGGCCGGCTGTTGTTGCCCGTGCCACAGCAGTTGCGACCCCACCACCGCAGCGGTGACATCGTTCCGACCCGAACGCCAGAAATCCGCGTCCGCCCCGGAAAAGGCAAGCAGATGCGCATGGCCGGCCAGCGGCGGGGCGTGCGGAGTCAGCAGCCCATGCTGGACGACATCGAACGGTACGTCCAGCTGCCTCGACCAGGCATGGGCCAGCGCACCGGCGGGAAGGTAGTGCCCAACCGCCAGGACCACAGAAAGCTGCCGCAGCTGCTCAGGAAGTTCTGCTCCTTGCACGGAGACCTGCGCCCAGGGACCACCCGGCAGTATCTGCCCGAGTCCGGAAAGGCCGGCCGGGGCAAGCACGGCCGCAGGCTTTTCTCTCAGGGCCTTAAGCGGCTCCAAAAGTGACATGCGCTGGGTGGGAGTGTCGGCGTCGAGCGCTACCAAAACAGCGGGCGCGTCTCCCCGGACCGCCACCACAAAGGTGGGGTCCGGCGACGGGCGCATCATTGCCCTGAGCTTCCGCAGTGGATGCCGGTTACGCTGCCAGTTCCGCCATTGATCGAGGTCCTGGGGAATGTTCAGGCCCATCGTTCCTCCAGCACTGCAATGCGGTGGGCGAAGGTGTGCTCCGCCAAGGACCGCCGCCGGCCCGCCGTCCGGATGCGCTCGGCCCAGCCCCTGTCAGTCAGGGCCTTCTGGGAGTGCTCCTGCAGTTCCTCCAACGACGAGAAAACGAGGGTCTCAGTCCCGACGTCATAGAACTCGGCAACATCGGGACGGTCAACAAGCTGAAGACCTGCCATGCCCGGAACCTCAAACGTCCGCATCGCCAGGCCGGACTGCAGCCCATGGATGTTGATCGCTGCCGCTGCCATGGCCTGGATCTGGTAGGCCTCGGATAGGGGTACGTCGCGTTCGGCCGGAATGTCCGGGCGTGCCAGCTCCCAGGTGCGGAGTCGGTCAAAGGGATGATGCGACCATTGGCGGCCGTACGCCCGCACCGGAATGCCGGCCTTGACCAAACCGGAAAGCAGAGCGACACGGTTTGGGTACTTTGAACCCACGAAAACCACCTCGTCCCGGCGCTTGGCCGCAGGCTGCGCCAGGTGGGGATCGAAGGCATTGGGCAGGAACGCAGCGTTAACGCCCTGGGAATGCAGCAGCGCCGCCTCCTCACGGCTGTAACTGACAACGGACCCCATCCGGCGCAGGAAGTCCATGCTGAAGCGGTGGCGGGACAGGTCATCGTAGAGCCACAGAATCCGGGGCACTGCAAGAGAGTCGACCTCGGACCAAAACGATGGGCCAAGGATGTCACCTTTGATAACCACCAAACGGTCCGGACGGACTTCGCGGAGGACCCGCAGCGCCCGGGTTGTAAGCCAGCGCTCGGCTGACACGCTGCCGTCCATGCCGATCTTGCCCGGGAGTTCGTGCACCAGCTTGTTGCCGAGCTTCGCCCGCACGCCGTCAAAAGCGTCATAGCGGTGGATGACCACGTTGTAGCCGGCATCGCTGAAGGCCCGTCCGATGGACTCGTGGTAGCCGTGAAAAGAAGGGCTGACCAGCAGGAGTTTCGGATTCCGGCTCATAGCAGGGCCTCGTCCACGTTCGGCCGTTTCGGCTGGCGGCCGCGGAGAAGCTCAAGCTCGGTCCGGGCAACTTCCAAGGGTTTTACGGGGGTACCGGCGAGGCGCCGCATCATGTTGACGGCAAGGTTCACCATCGTGGCTGCAGCCAGCGATGCCTGCAGCGTGCGGGGGCTGCCCCACTTTTCCGCGTAGAGCTTGCGCGAGTCTACCAGCCACTGCCGGCGCCGGGTCGAATCTGAAGAACCGCCGCCTTCATGCGTCACGCTGACCGTGCCCAGGAAGACGGACGGCACACCGCGCTCGCGCAGGCGGCGCTGCAGGTCCACTTCCTCAGAGTTCATGAAGAAACCCTCGTCAAAGCCGCCTACGGCTCGGAACTCGCTGGTGGGCACCAGCATGGCCGCGCCCATGACCCAGTTGACAGGAACCACGGCGCCATCCCTGCAGCGGGTATCGTGCCCCACCATGTCGTGGAGCAGCCGCAAATGGCGCCAGCGTGCCAGCGGCGTCAGCCACTCAGTCACCTGATGGCGCACCGTCGGGAAGTGCCTCCCTACCCATTGAGGGGCACCGTTGTGGCCAAGCACTTGGGGACTTGCTACGGCGGGCTGCCAGGGAGCAGCCGCGCTCAGAAGATCCGAGATAAAGGTGGGGCCGATCTCGAGGTCACTGTTGAGGATCAGCAGCAGCGGATGCTCAGCTGCGGCGGCGCCGGAGTTAACGGCCGAACCGAATCCCCCGTTCACTGTCCGGCGGACGACAGTCACGCCGTCAGTATCTGGAAACGGCGCCGGCGAGCAATCGTCGACGACAACCAGTTGCATAATGCCTGGGTCCTTCTGGCCCTTCAGGGACTCAACAAGCGCGACGGCGGGACCCGGGTCTCCGTAGTGGGGAACAATGACGGTGACAGGCGACAGCGGCTCTTCACGCATTACCCGCGCCCCCGCCCGCAGCCCGTAAAGAAGTGATCACTTATCTCCCCCTGTTGTTTGCCAAGTGTTGCCTGCGCCACCATGCCGGTGAGACGGTCCGGCGGGCACTTTGATATGGCTCAAACAACACCATGCACTCTCCAACATACTACGAAGAAAATTTTCATGACTAGGTCACTTGATATTGTTGGTCGTAGTGAAATATGCCACGTCGACGCTGACAATAAACGTTCGACGTGAAGCGGACCATGTATAGAATCAAAGAACTTGCCCGCCAACGGGAGGTCTCTTTCAAGGTCAGAAAGGTTTCACCTGTGGAGCTCAGCACCTATCTGCGAATCCTGCGCCGGAATTGGATTATGGTGGTGGCCTTCACGGTTCTCGGCCTGATCGGCGCAACGGTTTTTACGCTCAGCATCAAACCCACCTATACGGCACAGACCAAACTTTTTTTGGCCACACAAAGCTCCGGAACAGTGGGTGACCTGCAGCAGGGAAACGCTTTTATCCAGGCACGAGTCCAGTCCTACGTGGAGGCAGCCATGACCCCGGCTGTCCTGGAACCGGCGGCTGAAAGCCTTGGACAGCCAGTGGGTGAACTGGTAGGCAAGGTTACCGCCAGCGCGGGGCCGAACACAGTGATCATTTCGATAGTGGCCACTGACAGCTCTGCCGTACAGGCTGCGGCGATCGCGCAAGCGGTAGGTGAAAGCCTCATCGAAGTCATCGATGAACTCGAAAAACCCACCAACGGCACGGGCTCTTCCCCCGTGCGGCTCTCGGTCGTCACCCCGGCGTCGCCGCCCGACGCACCGTCCGCCCCCAACAACCGTCTCAACATTGCCCTCGGCGGCGCCATCGGACTGGTCCTTGGCGTGGGCCTGGCACTTCTGCGGCACCGCCTGGATACAAAAGTGCGCGGCGAGGGCGACCTACAACGAATAACCGATGCTCCCATACTGGGAGGGATAGCGTTCGACGGAGACGCCGCCAAGAAGCCCCTCCTCACCCAAGCGCCACCCCAGGGAACCCGGGCGGAATCATTCCGCCAGCTAAGGACCAATCTGCAGTTCGCCCACGTCAGCCACGGTTCCAAGGCTGTCCTGGTGACGTCGTCGCTTCCCGGTGAAGGGAAAAGTACTACGGCTACTAACTTGGCTATCGCCTTGGCCCAGGCCGGACAATCCGTGGTGCTGGTGGACGCGGACTTGAGACGGTCCAGGGTCGGCGACTACCTGGGGCTCGAAAAAAACGCCGGCCTGACGACGGCACTCCTTGGAGAGGCCGACCTGAATGACCTGCTGCAGCACTGGGGCCAGGACGAACTGTATGTGCTGACGGCTGGACCAACGCCCCACAATCCCAGCGAACTGTTGGGGACGGAAGCCATGAAACAGCTGATCCTGCGGCTTGAGCAGGATTTCGATGCGGTAATCATTAACGCGCCTCCGCTGCTGCCAGTCACCGACGCAGCAGTGCTGGCGCAGCATGTGGGCGGTGTTGTGCTGATGGTCGGGTCATCACGTGTGAAGCTCCCGGATGTCGAGAAGTCACTGAATTCCTTGGACATGGTCAACGCAGACGTGCTGGGCGTCGTACTGAATTTCCTGCCGGTTAAAGGCCCCGACGCATATGCCTACAGCTACTACAGTTATGAAGCGACTCCGCCGCCTAGGTCCAAAAGAGGAAATAAGAATGCCAGTGCCGGGAAAAAACAGCAGGCGCCTGTCCCTGATCCTGTTCAACCGGCCCACCATCATGCGGCCAAGTAACGGCTAAGAACCGGCTCACCATTTCCTACCGAAAGGTACTCACGGCCATGCGTGAAGACCCCAGCTGGCGTTCGCGTTATGCCCGGCGGCTGGCCGTTACGGATGCCGGTGCGGTGTTATGGGCCACTCTGGGCGCGCTCGTCTTTCGATTCGGCAGCCCTGACAGCGGCAGCATTATCAGCAAAGAGGGAATGCCCTATATTTCGATCTCCCTGGTGCTGGCCTGCAGCTGGTGGCTGATGCTTTCGGCATGGGGCACCAGGGATTCACGCATTCTGGGACATGGAACCGAAGAATATAAAAGGGTTGTCAGTTCCTCGCTGTGGCTCTTTGGCATCATCGCAATTGTCTCCTACACCTTCCAATTCAACACTGCAAGGGGCTACGTGGGAATTGCCTTGCCCGCGGGCCTTGCCACCCTGTTGCTCTCCCGGTACCTGATCCGTCAACTGCTGCAGCTGGAACGCCACGCCGGAAAGAGCATGTCCAAGGTACTCATCATCGGCGGGCCAAGCAGCGCCGAACATCTTGCCCGTTCCCTGGCCCTGCAGCCGATGGCGGGGTACGTCCCTGCCGCCACTTACCTGCCAGGTAGTCCTGCCGGAACAACTGTCGCCGAGGATCTGAACCTTCCCACACTAGGCCATGAGACGGACCCTGAACGCATCGCCAGCACCATCAAGAATTTCAAGCCCGACGCCGTGGCCCTCTCCAGCGGCGTGAACCTGCAGCCCAGGGCTATCCGTGCCCTGGGCTGGGCACTGGCGGACATGGACGTCCGGATGATCATGGCCCCCGCCCTGACGGACGTTGCCGGTCCACGGATCCATACGCAGCCTGTCGCAGGGCTGCCCCTTATCCATGTTTCCACCCCCAACCTGGCCCCCGCGCAGAGGTTCGTGAAACGCGCTTTCGATGTTGCGGGTGCGGGAGTGTTGATCCTGGTCTTATCGCCTTTGCTCCTGGTACTTGCCCTCATAGTCCGCCTTGACAGTCCCGGACCCATTTTCTTCCGGCAGGAACGGGTGGGAACCCAAGGTTCGAGATTCCAAATGCTCAAGTTCCGTTCCATGGTGGTGGACGCGGAGAAGAAACTGCGGGAGCTCCAACTCATGAACGAAGGCAGTGGTGTTCTTTTCAAGATCAAGGATGATCCCCGGATTACCAGGGTGGGCCGGTTCATCCGCCGCTACAGCCTGGACGAACTCCCCCAGCTCTTCAACGTCCTGTTCGGGTCCATGAGCTTGGTTGGGCCACGCCCGCCACTGCCGGCCGAGGTGGAACAGTACGAGAACCATGTGCACCGGCGCCTGCTGGTGCGTCCCGGACTCACGGGACTGTGGCAGGTGAGTGGGCGGTCCCTGCTGTCATGGGAGGACACTGTAAGGCTGGACTTGTACTACGTAGAAAACTGGTCAGTTTCGGGTGATATCTCCATCCTCCTGCGGACCTTCCGCGCCGTCGTGAGCCGCCATGGAGCGTTCTAGACACGACGCCACGCAAAACCCCGAGAGGCCTGTTACGTGACAGAAAACGAAACCGACGGGGCAGTGCGCTCCCCGGCCCCACTGGTAAAGGTCCGCCGCAAGAGCCGGAGCAAGGCACGGCGGAGGTTGCGCAGCCGGCTGCTCCGGCTGGCACTCGGCACCGGCATCTTCATACTGGCAGCTGGGGCCTGCGCGGCCTGGCTCGCCCACCGCGCGGACCAGATCAAAACCCATCTCGAAGCAACCACGGTCCTGCTCCCCGCCGTCCAGCAGAAACTGTTGGACGGCGACGTGCAAGGCGGACAGGCCGTCCTTGGGGAGTTGCAGGACCATGCAACGGCAGCACGGGAGGCCGGGACCGATCCACTGTGGAGGGCTGCGTCCGGAATCCCGTGGCTCGGCGCAAATTTCTCGGCGGTCACTGCTGTGTCCCTGTCAGCGGACGACGTCGTCCAGGGAGCGGTAACCCCGCTCGTCAGCACATTCGATTCGGCCTCATGGGAGGATCTGGCACCGGAGGCAGGCAAAATCGACGCCGCAGCCCTGCGTGCAGCGTCCCCCGCTCTGGGGACGGCCGCCAGGACGGTCCAGCTCTCGTATGACCGGCTGGCGGCCATCGATAAATCCTCTCTCCTGCCCCAAATCGCGGGTCCCCTTGCCGAAGCATCGGCGACGCTTGACGAAGCTCGCGGCACACTCAATGCCGCAGCTGCGACGGGGAAAGTGCTGCCGCCGATGCTGGGAATGGATGGGCCACGGAATTATCTGGTCCTCGTGCAAAACAGCGCCGAGCTGCGGGCTACCGGGGGCATTCCCGGAGCGGTGGCCATCATCAACACGGACAACGGAGCCATAAAGTTGACCGACCAAGCCAGCGCCGGCGATGTCGGGACTTTTGACCCGCCCTTGGAGGTGCCTGAGGACCAGGAACGGATTTTCACCAAGCGGCTGGGGACCCAGTTGCAAAACGTCAATCTCACCCCGGATTTTCCGACCGCCGCAATGACCGCCGGCAGCATGTGGGAGAAAAGCCACCCGGGCACCAAGATTGATGGCGTCATCGCTCTGGACCCGGTGGTGCTGGCAAATCTGCTCCGTGCTACCGGCCCGGTTGCGCTGAAAGATCCTGCGCTGGTGGCCCTGATGCAGCCCACGGGCCTTCCAACCGTGCTGTCGGCAGATAACGTGGTCAAAACTCTGCTGTCCGATTCCTATGCAGCGTTGCCGGACCCGGGCCTGCAGGACGATTACTTCGCCGGCGTCGCCAGTGAGGTGTTCACGGCGCTGGCCGCTGGGCAGGGTGATGCCAAAAAGCTGATTGAAGAACTGATCCGGAGTTCGGAGCAGGGACGTCTTTATGTCTGGTCTGCCAAACCTGAGGAACAACGGGTGGTCAGCCCAACGGCCGTGGCCGGAACGGTGGCCGGATCGGAAAAGGCGCGCACCTCGTTTGGCCTGTATTTCAACGACGGCACCGGCGCGAAAATGGACTATTACGTGCGGCTGACCGCTCAGCTGGTTCAGACGTGCACACCCGACGGCGGTTCGGCCGTCACGCTCCGCGTCACCATGTCTAACACCGCACCCGTCGACGCCGCTGCCTCGCTGCCAAAGTACGTCACCGGCCAGGGCATATTCGGGGTGAAACCTGGATGGGTGCGGACCAACGTCATTGCCTACGGTCCGGGCAGGTCCCTTCTGGAAAAAGCCAGAGTTGCCGGCGACCCTGCCCAACTTTCCTCGTTCCAGCAGGACCAGAGGCCTGTTGCCGTTCTGACTACGGAAATCGGGCCGGGCGAGTCCGCAGCCGTAGAGATTGATTTCTCACAGATAGCTCAGGAGGCCGACCTCAAACTTGATGTCACCCCGACACTGCAGTCCACTGAGGATGTGGTCCAGTCGCCGGTGAGGGCGAACACATGCCGGGCTCACTAGGCCGCCTGTTTCCCCGGCTGAATATTGTGGTTAGCCTGACGGAATTCTGCGCTGTTCTTGAGGTTCGCAGGGGTTGGCCCTGTTAGAGTTGTTACTAGTTCCAATGAAGCCTTCGCCCGTTATCTGCGTGCGAAGGCTTTTTGTGGGTCAGGCTCAGGAAGTCCACCTGCCGCTCCGGAAGCCACATTCAGAATTCAATACACAGATGATTTTGGGGAATCAGACATGAAGAAGACCGTTTCCGCCCTTGCCCTTGCTGGCTCACTCGCATTCCTCGGCGCGGCAGGGGCACAGGCCAACCACGATACGGACTACCCATCGGAACCGGTCACCGGAACGGTAAGCGACGGTACCGTGGGTGCAGATGAAGCCTTCATCTTCAGCGGAAACGGCTTCCTGGCAGGCGAACCCATCGAGATGGAAGTTTCCCTGGACGGCGCCGAGCCTGCGGCCGCCGGAACCGCTGCAGGCCCTTCCGCTGCTTCTCCTGTAGGCCTGATCGTTCCGATGCGACTGGTCGCCAGCGCGACCACCACAGCGGACGCTGCCGGTAACTTCTCTTATCCTTTCAGCTTTGATCAGGATGGCCTTTACACGCTGGAGGCCACCGGACTACAGTCCGGCCATGTAGTCACGGCCCAGGTTGTGGTTCAGTCCGCAGCCGTTGGTGTCATCGAGGCGGAGGGCCCCTCCGCACGTGGAAGGGCTGATGGCTTCCTTCCCACTACTGGCCTCAGCGTCGGCATGCTTGTCTGGGGAGCCGCCGGGATCGGAGCTCTCGTTGTCGGAGCCGGCACCGTGGTTGTAGCCCGGCGCCGCGCCAGAGTCCCGGCCTAGTTCCTCCGCGTGCTCTGCTCAAAGACTCCAGTGTGTTGCATGCAGTCAGTGCAAAAGAGGGTGGTTGCCAATTCACCGCAGCACTGACAACGGTGTTCGCGCGCCTGCAGCTCAACTGTGTAAATCGTCATACAGCCATGCTCCGTCCGCGCAGGCTCAACGGTAAGAGTGGCGAGTACTCACATTCCAATAAGGCGACTACTTGGACACGTTTTGCCTACTCGTCTTCCTTCACGGGCCCGCTCCTGTGGAAAGGTTTCGTCGTACGTTTGCACGCAGGCTTCCATGCAAGGAGATCCCTGCGTGTTCATGACAGGACCAACGCTGGCAGATCTCTATATTTGAATAGGCGCACTGTAGACGGTACGGAAGGCTCAAGCACCGGGGGACGGTATGTGGTATCTAACAGTGGTATGGAGACATACTGGCGAAAAACAGCACGGCAGTCAGCGCTCCCCGCGCCGCTCTTATACCCACGAAGTGTTTCACTGCAACCTGATGGGACTTTTCACCGCTGCTGTGTATGCCCTAGGCGGCCCAGCTTTGGCCCTTCCATGGATCTCGTGAGGGACGTTTGAGGAGCCTTCGGGACCGCCGGCTCTGGCAGCTCATTCTCGTAGCAATGATGGTCCCGTTACTTTTCGTCGCCTTCTGGCCCCTCCCAATCGATCAACCCGTCCAGGGGATGCTGGCTGATGTTCTCGAATTCCTCCACTGGCTCGGAGTTCCCCAGTGGTTCAACTACAAATTTGTTGAAGCATCTGCCAATGTAGCGCTATTTGTCCCCCTGGGTTTCGCTGGCGCCCTCGCTTTTCCTCAAAATCGGTGGTGGCAAGTCGCCTTGTTTGGGCTTCTTATTTCGGCTTGCATAGAACTGGGTCAGCTAACGTTCCTTCATAATCGCTTTGCAAGCATTTTGGATGTTGTGACAAACCTGTCAGGGGCGGTTGTCGGCGCCCTTCTGGCCACTCTAGCGGCTAACAGACTCGCGGTCCGCTACCTTCCGCAGCGGACCCCGAAACCATACCGTTCCACCTAATTGACGAAGCCCTTCGTCCAGGTCTTTAGATCCCCGCCGAATTCAGGGACTGGGGGTGCGGCTTAT